>CALAJQ010000045.1 GCA_937922785.1 uncultured Acidimicrobiales bacterium | reverse complement strand
GGTGAATGGGCCGTCTGAGTTGAGTGTGTCAACAAGGTCAGCTTCAACTACTGCTGTTACAAGTGTTGAAAGCAGTGGGTTGTTTGATGCTGCGGTTGCTGCGGTGTCGTCAGCCATGCCAGCGAAGGAACCTTCACCGTCTTCTGGAACTGCGCCACAAGCTGGTCCGAATGCGCCGAGCATGTCAGCCATCGCACCGTCTTGATCGTCTTCCATTGCTTCTTCCATGGCCTCGGTTGTCGGAGCCGCTACTGGATCGTCTGATCCACACGCAGCCAACAACATTGAGCCCGCCACGCAAGCTGCGAAAAGGCGTTTACCTGTTCCCGAGCGTTGCTTGATCAGTGCTTCGTCTTCTTGATCTGTGATTTCAATTGTCTTATTCATTAGGTATTTCTTCTCTCCGTGTATTTTCTATTTGGGTGGATCTGTTAGCCAACGAGGACAACAACTGTGTGGTGTCCGCTGGCGCCATTTGGTAGTGGTTCGGCGCGGTCGGGCGTTTGGACTGTCCCGTTCCGGTCTTTTGCTCGAACCGTGATTGAGTGGCGGCCTTCGGTTGCGTCCCAAGGGAAGGACCATTGCCGCCAGGTGAGATCGTTGAGCTCTTCTGCCATGTCGACGTCGACCCAGTCGCCTTCATCGATGCTTAGCTGAACGCTGTCGATTCCGATTGTCTGAGCCCAAGCAACGCCACCGATAACGGTCGGGCCAACTGGGATTCGATCGAGACCGCGAGGGGTGTCGATGCGGCTTTGAAGTTTGATTGGCGCCTCAACTGAGTAGCCGCGAGGCACCCAGTAGTGATCGAAGGCGTCGAAGGTGGTTAGCTCGATTTCGCTAAGCCATTTCGTGGCCGAGACGTAGCCGTACAGTCCGGGCGTAATCAAGCGTGCGGGGAATCCGTGCTCTGGGGGGAGAGGGACTCCGTTCATCCCGACGGCAATCAGTGCAGGACGACCGTCAAGAGTTGATACGGGGAAACCGCATGTATAGCCGTCCACTGATCGGCCAACGATTTGGTTCGCCCCAGAGGAGATCCCCGCACGCTCGAGGACTTCGTCGAGTCGGACTCCGAGCCAGCGGGCAGTACCCATAAGCTCGCCACCAATTGTGTTCGAGACACAAGTGAGGGTGATGTCTTCTTCGACTACTTCGAATTCACTAAGCAGCTGGTCATAGGTGAAGGTGATCTCGGAATCGACCATGCCGGTGATCGCTATTGACCAGTCGTCTAACGCAATTTGGGGGACGCTTAAGGCTGTGTCGATGCGGTAGAAGTCTTCGTTTGAAGTGAAGAAAGGGGCGGCGTTCACAGCTTGGATAGCTGGGCTCACTTCATCCAGTGGCTCGGCGGCGAACGGTAGGGCCAGTCCCAACCGGCTTTGAGCTTGAGCGAGCCGGCCATTGAGCCATCGGCCAGTTGCGGCAGCAGTTGTACCAACAACTGCCAGTGCACCAGCTGAGGCCATGAACCCACGGCGTCCTGCAACCAACGCGCCGATGTTTGCCGTAGCGGTCTCAGACACACTTGCTTCGGGAACGCCTGTCTGGGTTGCTTGGTCGTGGGTTGCTTGGTCGAGAGCATTTGTTTCGTGTTTGATGCTTCGTACCAGCCAAGTGAGTGCATAGGCGGCTGCGCCTGAACCAAGTAGTGCGGGTATTGCTTGAGCAGGGTCAAAGCCGGTTCGTGGGAAAGCGGCAGAAAGAATGCCGGCCAGTCCGAAGATGGCAATGCCATAAAGCCCTACTTGGAGACTCTTGCGTAATGAGGCAATGCCAACGAGGGCGGCATAGACAGCGACGATGCTGCCAATGCCGGCCAACAGCGCGATCTTGTCATAGGTGCCGAACAGGTCGATAGCGATGTCTTTGAGCCAGGAGGGCACTCGGTCGATAACTCGGTCGCCGACGTCGAGCACAGGTGAGCGCCAGCTTCGGCTGAACCCCGCCAACAGCTCTGAAACTGCCAAACCAAATGCAGCGGTCAGCACGCCAAGGCCGGCGCCTTTTGCTAGCGATATTGAAGCTAAGGAGTTGATTTCCTCGGAGGTTTCGTCCGTACTCGGGTTATCGAGCGGACTTGACTCCGACTGGGTTGTGCTCATTTGCGGCGGCGATCTGTAGGGTCACCCAGGGGTTGGATCTAGTGACTCAATAACCATCGGCAATAAGCAGTTGTGCTTAAGCAAGCATCGTGATTCTTCTTGAAATAGCTCTGATCTAGCAGAAAAATGGTTGTTCTAATTCCGAATTATTCGCACAAGATCAGAATCTCTCGCACCAAGATCGAGGCGTCAACCCATCCGGTGTGGCCACGCCTAGTCGTCGGGAATCCATTGCTCGGTGGGAACTCCAAGGCCGTCAGCGATTCGGTTTACGTACGCGTAGTATGCGGTAACTTCGGCAATGTCGAGGATGTCTCGATCAGTGAAGCCCGCTTCTTGGAGGGCCGAAACATCGGCTTGCACCATTTCGCCTGGGCACAAAGTCAGCTTGAGCGCGTAAGACAACATTGCCTTTCGCGCATCTGACAATGGTGCAGTTGTCCAGTCGGCTTCTATGGCCAGAAGCAGTTCGTCATCTTTAAGCAGGCGACGCAGACCGCGTCGGTGGTGCACAATTCAATAATGACACTGGTTCTCAAGCGATACCACGAGTGCAATTAGCTCTCGCTCTTTCTTGCGCAATGTCTTAGTGCCAGTCATTGCCGATGTGTACAGCGCATTATGGGCGGCCAAACCTGTCGGGTTTAACGAGTGGATGGCCATGATCTCGTCGATCCGGCCGTAGTCGGAATCGACAACCGAATCATATTGTTCGGCCAAGCCGGGGGTCTCGGACCATTTTTCGTCAGGAATCTTGTTAATCCACGCCATCAGTTACTCCACCCGCATACTCACCCGTAGTCACTAAAAGTCACGCTAGGTCGTGCATGCTTACGCCGTCGAAGAGATCGATGTCAGGCGTGTCGCTTAGTAGGGGAGTGCCTGCTTGAGCCATGGTCACCATCTCCGGGCTGTCGAAGTGGGCGCGTTGAGCGGCGGCTGAATCCCACTTTTGGACCACCACGATTCGGTCATCGTTGGTGGTGGATGCAACCAAGTCAATATTGCGACACCCCTCTTGACCCCTACTGGCCACTACATAGGTGGCCAAGATTTCCAACAATCGCCCGGGGTCGGTAGCTCTGAAGGACATGATGACCATTACTGGTTCGACGTCCTCGCTGCCGTTCTCACTGGTACTGGGCGGGCCGTTTTCAGAATCAGTCATAGGTGATCTTTCCTAGCGCGATGGAGAGACGGATGGGGTGAAGATAGTTGGAAATTGGGCGACTAGACGCCTGTAGGGCGGCGCTTAAGTTTCCCTCGTGGCCCGCCGTTAGTAAAAATCAGAGGCACAAACACCTCTTACACCAACAGAAGCATTGCTTCAACTCGCTACACTTAGTAGGGATCACTGGTTAGGCCGCAAGGTAGAGCCGGTGCCGAACCTTTCTGAGAAAGCGGGCGTTGGGGCCGTGTTTTCAGAAGTACTAGAGAGGCTGATGTTTTGGCTAAGGAGCGTGTAGAACGGGATGAGGAAGATCTCATCCGTCTGTATCTGACCGATATTGGTCAGTATCCATTGCTCACCAAGGAGGGCGAAGTTCGTCTTGCCCAGGCCATTGAGGCCGGCAAAGCAGCCCAAGAAGAGTTGGAAGCTACAGAGAATCCAAGCCCGGCCCGCAAGCGAGAGCTTCGTCGGCACATCCGCAAGGGTCGCGAGGCAGAACGTACCTTTGTTCAGTCCAACCTTCGCCTAGTCGTTTCAATCGCAAAGAAGTACCAGGCTTCTGGTCTTCCTCTTCTTGACCTAATTCAAGAAGGCAACCTTGGCCTAATGCACGCCGTCGAGAAGTTCGACTGGCGCAAGGGTTTCAAGTTCTCTACCTATGCCACCTGGTGGATCCGTCAAGCGATCACCCGCGGTATTGCCAACACCGGCCGAACCATCCGGCTACCAGTTCACGCTGGTGACACATTGGCTCGGTTGCAGAAGGCTCGGGCTCGCTTGGAGCTGAAGTATGGGCGTCCTGCAACTCTTACCGAGCTAGCCACAGAAGTGGAGATGCCAGAAGACAAGGTCACCGAAGCGTTGCGCTTTGCTGCTGAACCGCTGTCTTTGTCCGAGCCTCTGCGAGAAGACGGCGATGCCGAACTCGGTGACGTTGTAGAAGATCGCCAGGCCGACTCTCCGTTCGAAGTTGCTGCAACTGCGCTTCTTCCTGACGAGATCGCAAGGTTGCTTGCTCCCCTAGACGAGCGTGAGCGTGAGATCTTGAAGCTTCGCTTCGGCCTTGACCGGGGCGAGCCTCGCACTCTCGAAGAGGTTGGCGAATATTTCAACCTAACTCGTGAGCGAATCCGCCAAATCGAAGCTCGTGCAATGTCTAAGTTGCGCCATCCAAGTTCCGATACCGGCGCTCGAGACCTCCTAGCGGTCTAAACCTTCGCTAGTTCGTCGTTCGCTGTGGCGTGGTCATCGTTGGTTTGGCAATTTGTCCGACTGGTTGCTGGAAGGTACGGATAGCGATCTTTCAGAACCATGAACCACCTTTCGCACAGGTGATAACTGAGCTGCGCAAGGGCCACTGTGATGGCGAACAAGAGGACAAAGTCTAGGGCCATGGGTAATTCAGGAATGTCTTGGAGGTGCCGCACCCGCAGTTCTCGGGCAAAGAAGTGCCACAGGTAGGCTCCGTATGAGACCCTGCCGATGCTCTGCATTAGCCGACTATTGAGAGCTGCGCCGCCAAATCCGCCGAATCCGACCACTCCTCGCCACACAAGCGCGGCCATCGTCACATGGGCCAAAAGGAAGTTCGTCTTACCAATAAAACTTGGCAAATCGATCTGGGTGCCCAAGATGCCGATCGAGATATATCCAAGCAGCAGGAACGGCCAGCTCGAGGCAAAGGATGCCATACGGGGCCACGAACCATCAACGTGGTCTTCATAAGCCTCCAGTGCCAGCCAGCAACCAACAAGTAACCCAAGAAAGGCCCAAGGCGGCATGATGGCGGCCCATCCGTCGTTCACTGAATACCGCCCGATAACAATAAGAGCGATCGTTCCGAGAATCGCCTTCTTGAGCGCCGATCTCCGGAGAAAGAGCGTGGCAAATGGCGCAATCACGTAGAACTGTTCCTCAACGCTGAGCGACCACAAATGTGAAACCCCATCCGGCCAGCTGCCAAGTGCGTTGAGTCGGAAGTTCGACAGGTAAAACACGTAATAGAACCATCCGTCGATGTCTCCGTGAAATCCAAATGCAGTGATTACAACCACGTACAGCACAAAGGCTGGCAGGAGCCTGAGCACTCGGCGGGCGGCGAAGGATCGTGTGGCGCGGAGTCGTGATGCTCCAGTCGCAGTCGCTCTGTCAGCAACACTCAGCAGAATGCCTGTAATGAGGTAGCCGCTAAGTACAAAGAAGACTCCCACTCCAAGAGATCCCATCGGCATTACGGCGCCGAATGCCACCATGTGGTGCCAGTGGTATGACGCCACCATCATTACTGCGATGGCTCTGATTCCATCGAGTTGGGGCCGATGTCCTTTGGGAAGCATGCGCTTCTTGTCGGCTCAAGTACATACCGGTATTAGTAGGTCCCAAAAGTTTCAACCAGTGGTAAAGAAGACGAAGGTAGTCCTAGCTAGGCGAAACTTCGTGAAAAGAGGACATTATGGGTGATCGGAGGCGCCGTGGTCTCCAATTCAAGGTTGTTCCGGGCGTCATTCAGCCCGATTGCCTCGTCCCGTCTAACATCGGCCGGGTGACAACAGTCGACCCATCAACAACCGAGGCTTGGGAGACACTTAATAGTCTTCAGGGCGCTCTCTCAGATACCGGAACAAGCTTGCGCGAGTTGTTTGCGGACTATCCCGACCGGGCGGATCGCTACACCATGACTGCGGTCGACCTGACAGTTGATGCGTCTAAGAATCTGATTACCGAGGATGTGATCGAGGCCCTGCTAGAGCTGGCCGAAGCTACAGGGCTTGAAGGTCGGATTCGGGCAATGTTCAGTGGTGAGCACATCAACACCACTGAAGATCGGGCGGTTCTTCACACTGCGCTTCGGAGTGAGATTGGTGCTGGGCTTCGCGTGGACGGACAAGACGTGACGGGCGATGTTCATGACGTTCTCGCCCGGATGGGCGCCTTCGCTGATCGGGTTCGCGATGGCGACTGGGTCGGGGCCACCGGCAAGCGAATCAAGACTGTTATCAACATTGGAATTGGCGGCTCGGACCTCGGCCCGTACATGGCGTATCGGGCGTTGGCGGCCTATCGTCACGACGAAATTGAATGCCGCTTCGTTTCCAACGTAGACCCGGCCCATCTGCTGATGGCGCTGGAAGGCGCTAATGCCGAAGAGACGCTATTTATTGTTGCGTCCAAGACATTCACCACGATCGAGACGATTTCGAACGCGAAAGCGGCCCGGTCTTGGTTGCTGGAAAATCTGGATGGAAGCGACGATGACGCTGTCGCGAAGCACTTCATAGCTCTAAGCACAAATGAAGAAGGCGTCGCCGACTTTGGGATCGACACAGCCAACATGTTTGGCTTCTGGGATTGGGTCGGTGGCCGCTACTCGATGGATTCAGCCATCGGCATGAGTGTGATGATTGCCATCGGTCCGGAGAACTTTGGCGAGATGCTCGCCGGGTTCCGCATGATGGACGAGCACTTTGCGAACGCTCCTCTCAGGGAAAACGTGCCTGTGATGCTGGGCTTGATTGGAATCTGGTATCGCAATTTTTGGATCTATGACACACACGCAGTATTGCCCTATTGCCAGTTTCTCGATCGGTTCCCGGCCTACCTGCAACAGCTCGACATGGAGAGCAACGGAAAGTCAGTACGGCTCGACGGAGCGCCCGTGGGTTATGAGACTGGCTCGATCATTTGGGGCGAGCCCGGTACAAACGGACAGCATGCGTTCTATCAACTGATTCATCAGGGCACTTCAACTATCCCGGTGGACTTCATCGGGTTTAACCATCCGGCTGAGCACGTGGGCAATCAACACGACTTGTTGATGGCCAACATGTTCGCCCAAGCTGAGGCTTTGGCCTTCGGTAAGACGTCTGAGGAAGTAGCCGCCGACGGGGTCGACCCCGAGCTTGTCTACCACAAGACGTTTCAGGGAAACCGACCAAGCACGGTCATCATGGCAGACAGGCTGACTCCTTCGGTTCTAGGCCAGTTGGTTGCGATGTATGAACACAAGGTGTTCACCCAGGGCACCGTCTGGGGCGTCAACTCTTTTGATCAGTGGGGCGTTGAGCTTGGCAAGGTTTTAGCCACAGCCATCGGTTCAGAGCTCAAGGCCGAAGAGGCCCCGGCTGAGGAGCATGACTCTTCAACCAATGCTCTGATCCGGCGTTACCGGGAGGCAGTCGGTCGGCAATGATCGCGGGAAACATCGACCTAACACGGGCATGTGCGGATCTGGATGAGTTGGGTTTCTGCATGGTGCCCAACGTTCTTGACCAGTCGATTGCATCGGAGATCGGTGATCGAGTTTTGAGCCAGGCCGCCGGCGAGCGAGCCGCTGCGTTGGACTTTGAGTATCCGTCAGAGGCCGACGGTGACGAAGTCAACCAGTGGGTCTATCAGCTGTTGAACAAGGGCGAAATCTTCCGAGCGCTTCCCCTTCACCCAGTTGCGCAAGCGTTAGCAAACCATGTCCTCGGTAAAGAGCACTTGCTCTCGACGCTTGACTCTCACATCACCTACCCGAACAACAAGGCAATGCCGCTGCACGCCGACCAGTGGTGGATGCCTCAACCGGTTGTGCCCGGAGAGCCCTTGATGAGGGCCGGCAATATAGACAGAGCCAACGGGCCAAAGGGGTCTCCTGCACCGGCGAACCGACCAATCAATGGCCCCTTGGTCCTAAACATCATGTGGATGATGACCGACTTCACGGTCAATAATGGCGCCACCAGAGTTGTTCCTCGAAGTCATCTGAGCGGGAACATCCCAACCCCAGGCGAGACCTATGACGAGCTCCAGGTCGAAGGTTCTGCCGGTTCGATCCTGGCATGGGACGGGCGCACCTGGCATGGTTCTGGCCTAAACACATCTGATGGAGCGCGAGTTGGGGTTACCACCTACTTTGCTGGCCCGATGATTCGCCAGCTCGGCAACCTGGTTTATGGCACCCACTCGGCTGTTCGGGATGAGTTGTCAGACGAGCTTCTTGCCCTGATTGGTTTCAGGCCCTTCAATTCTTACGGGATGACTGATGACCCAGGTAACGATCTGATTCGCAAAGGCGATGACACTGCGGGCATATTGGGTCAGTGAAAAAGCATCAGCTAAACGTTGCCGACCTCAAGCCTGGCGAGGGCTACAAAATTGGCAGCGCACTAATCGTGCCTCGCCCCATCGGTTGGATTGGAACTCGAGATCGCGAAGGAGCGGCCAACCTGGCCCCGTACTCGTTCTTCAATATGGTGGCGGGCAGTCCGCCGATGTTTGTGTTCTCGCCAGGGCGCGGTGGTCGCAAGGACACCCTGGCCAATGTTCGTGAAACCGGTGAGTTCACGCTGAACATCGTCACCGAAGAAGTTGGCGAAGCAATGAACTTGACCGCAGCGTCGATCGAAGCGGGCGAAAGTGAGTTTGAACACGCCGGACTGACCGAGGTTGCATCTGAGAGGATTGGGGCTCCAATGGTCGCTGAGTGCAAGGCAAACTTCGAGTGCGTCGTAACTCAGATCGTCGACATCGGCCACGCCGAGCAAGGCAACGCACTGGTCATCGGCGAAGCAGTGATGATGCACGTAAGGGAAGACATCATCGACCTTGACACAATGCGTATCGACCAGCCCAACCTAAAAGCCCTAGGCCGCCACGCTGGCAACACCTACAGCCGCTCCACCGATCAATACGACCTAACAAGACCGCCCTAGGGTCAAGTCTCAAAAGTAGCTAGGTGCCATCCTCTGTGGATAACTTCCGTTCGAGCTGGTGTGACCTATTTGGCGGAGGTGGACGGGAATCGAACCCGCCTGCGATGGTTCACACCGCACGCCCGCTTTGAAGGCGGGGGAGCCCACCAGGTACTCAGACACCTCCACCAGGGAATATACCGTGCGGAAGGGTTCGCCGGTCAGGCAATTGTTGTCGAACCATGGCCTGGGCTATGAGGAGGTTTGGCACCCAACAGAGCCACGCGACTGTGCGATAGGCGTTGATGAAGTCGATGCCTGCGACCTCGCTGAGCATGATTAGCCAGATTCGGAGGGTGACTGCGGCGAAGGTGAGCGCAAAGTTTCGGATCATCCAGTCTCGATGAGCACGAATTCGACCACGACGAACTTCGCGAACGGCCATGGCACCGGTGTAGAACCAGAGCACGGCAAGAGTTGCGAATCCGAGGCTGGAGATGATCCCGCCGTAGGCGAGCCATGCCATGTAGAAACCGAATGCTGACCCGACGGCGACGCCGGTGATGTACAGGCGGCCCATCCAGCGGTGCAGGCCGATGAGCCGAGGGCGCTGGCCCGGCAGAAACTGAAACGGACCGAGAATCATGGCGACTGAGGCGCCGAAGATGTGTCCCAGAATGGCGAAGGTGTTGTCTTCATAGACCGTGCGTTGTTCAGGAAAGTAGTCGTCCGGGTTGGCTGGGATGTATCGGGCTGCCAGTAGCGCCATGAGTATTGCCAACAGGGTCATGAGCCCCCACAGGCTGCGTGCTCTTCGTTTTCTCGTTCGGCCGCTGAGTATTGGCTGCGTGGCGATAGTCATGGGCGGTGCCCCTGACCGTGAATGTGAGCCAACACACGCTCGGGTTCATCAGGGGTGATGGCCAGCCGGAGTCTGCGACCGACGTCGAGCAAAAGGCCGTGAGATTTCCTAGCGCGTTTGCGGTCCCAGTGGAAGAAGAGACGTGGCCGAAGTGGGCCGATGCCGACGAGCTGATGTCGGCCGGTAGCGAAGCCGAGCTCTATCACTTCAGCATGAGTGATCTCTTCGTATCGGATCGTCCGAGGTTTACCGGGGAGGTAGTAGTTCTTGACCTGGATCCCTGTCTCATCGAGTGTGATCGTGTCGTCGTCATAGGTGGCCATCGTGGGCTCCGTTCTTGGTGTTGGTGTGCTCGTTGGTGTGCTCGACGACCCAGGTGGTGAGGAGTTCGATGACTCGCTCATCGATCGGTCGGCGGGCCTGTTTCTTGTATGTGCGGACAGACGCAGCTCCAGGTTCGGCTCTCAAGAGATGGGTCACGTCGTCGACCAGATGGCCGGTGAAGGGCGTTGGCACGGCTTGCTCCATTAGCGCCACGTCGGCCGGGTTGACCTGGATGTCTTTCATGCCGGTGATCGCCAGTACCGGTACCGCGGCCTGGCCCAGAGCGGCTAAGGGTTCGAACGACATGAACTCGCGGAACCACTTGGCATTGAGCTTGACGAACTGGATGCGGATCACGTCGTCGGTGGAAGACTCGATCCGCTCCAGCCGCTTCGTTTGCGTTCGAACGAGGTCCTGTCGGAGCAGCTTCATCAGCAACTTGACTGGCTTCGGTAGTGTCGGCAGGACCTGTTGGGCCTGCCACTGAAGTACGGCTTTGCCATTGGTGGCGGCGCCGGCGAGTAGCCCAACGCCGGCCAGTTGCTCGTCCGCGGCCAGCGCCGACGCGATGAGCGCTCCCTCACTGTGGCCGATGACGACGACCTGGTCTGGGTTGATCTCTGGTCGGGCTCGAAGTGCGGTCAGTGCAGCTCGAGCGTCGTCGATGTTGTCACCGAAGCCGGCGGAGAGATAGTCCCCGCGGCTTTGACCCACGCCTCGCTTGTCGTAACGAAGTGAAGCTATGCCCTTGGCGGCAAGGTCGGTTGCGATCTGACCCATGACGTTGATGGGTAGGCGCTTTGCGTTTGAGTTCCGGTCGATGGGACCAGAACCGCTGATCAGGAGCGCCGCTGGCCCGGGGAGCGCCTCGCTGGTAGTCAGTGTTCCCTCAAGGGTGAGATCACCCGAGCTTATGGAAATGATTGATTCGATCACGGCTGGTGTCCTTCACGGGCTAGGTGGCTTGGTTCTCAGACCTTGGTTCTCAGGGGGCCTTGGTTCTCATTATTGAGAATGTTACCATAATTGGGAGTAATGGCAAGTAGAATTAGAACCGTGAGAGATGAGAAACGATGATCGAGACGCGAGACCTGCTGCTTCATCCGATCCGGCTGCGAATCGTTCAGGCCCTCGTGGGCGATGCGATGACCCCCCTACAGCTGAAGGACCGGCTGGGAGACGTGCCTCAGGCGACGCTCTACCGACACATCAACCAACTGGCCGACGGCGGGCTGCTGGAGGTTGTCAGCGAGCGACCGATTCGGGGAGGCATCGAGCGTACCTATCGCGTGGTCACTGCCGCAGTGTCGCTAGGGGAAGGCGATCTGGAGTCGGCGACTACTGATGAGCACTTCCGCTACTTCGCAACATTCGTCGGTACGCTCCTCGCCGATTTCGCTTCGTACCTCGAATCGGGCAAGCCAACCCTGGCCGAGGATCGCGTCGGATACCGGCAGCAACCGCTTTGGCTAACCGACGAAGAGCTCGATGCACTGGCCAAAACCATGGCGGCTGCGGTTAATGAACATGTCGACAACCGGCCGGCACCGGGAAGAAAACGTCGTCTACTCAGCACCGTTGTGATGCCAGACCGCACTTGAGCATCTGGGTTCGGCACCACCCCAGACGAACTCGCCGATCGGAGCAAACCAATGAATCCACCAACCATGCGACCCTGGAATCTTGCACTACGCCTCGGCCTTGAGATCGGCGCCCTTGCCGGACTAGGCCTCGGAGTCTGGAGTCAGACCGACGGAACCGCCCGCTGGATTGCAGTGGTGATAGTGCCTCTGATCGGAGCTGCCCTCTGGGGCACATTCAACGTCCTCGACGACCCGAGCCGGTTAGGCGAAGCGCCGGTGGAAGTCCCCGGCTGGTCTCGCCTCGTCATCGAATTGCTTGTACTCGGCGCCGGCTGGGCCGCCTACCGCATTGCCGGCTACCCATCGATCGCTCTCGGCTTTACCGCCCTAACCGTCCTCCACTACGCCATCGCTCACGCTCGGATTCGATGGCTCCTAACCTGACCCCTCAACGCTCCCATCGGACCGGGTGCTCAGTCAGCTCCGCTCGTGATGGCAAACACTAGTACTTGACACTTTGGAAAGTTATCGGTAAGTTTCCAATATGGAAAATACATCGAATGCAGTCGATCCTGCCGCCGACCTTGCAATGCTTGACCGAGCGATGTCTTCGGTTGATCTCGATCAAGCTTTGGACTTTGGACCTTGGTGGTACGCGCCAATGATTTCCACGATGGTTGCGTCAGTCACGCTGTTCTCTCAACCAGGTGCTGGCGATTGGAGCTTTGTGTTCGCAATCGTTGCGATCGCTACAGGCACAGCTGTTTCGGTTCATGATTATCGCCGCAGGAAGGTGCGGCTTCGTCCTGGTGTCGCAAGTTTCAAGGTTCTGTTCCCAATGGTGTTGGGTGCGTTCGTGCTGCTGGCAGCGTGGGGCACAGCGGTCTCGTCGATTGGCTATGACCGATTTGTTCCTTGGTACGCAATGGCGGGATGGGCGCTGACGACCGGCCTGTTGCTCGGATTGCGAGCGGTCCTTGGAGTAAAGCGGCAAACCATGGCGAAGATCTAAATGGGTCTCGAAGATCTGGACCAGAACCTCACCGCGCCAAAGCGGCTGGCAGCGATGGGCATTCTTGCGGCGGCGAAGCGGGTCGAATTTGGCTACCTGCGCGAGCAGCTTGAGCTGACTGACTCGGATCTGTCTAAGCAGCTCAAGGTGCTATTGGACGCCGGTTACGTGACGTCAAAACGCACTGGGAAAGGCCCTACCAGAACGTCTTGGTTTACTGCTACCGCAGACGGAAGACGAGCACTCGACCGCCACGCTAAAGCGCTACAGAAGCTACTGCAGCCAGCACCCCCACCTGCGGTTTTGGCAACCTAGCCACCAGAACCTAAACACTTTTGAGACTTGAATCCCAATTTGGTTCCGTTTGCTTGACCTGAACCATGGTTGAGGTTGTTACATGAAGTTATGCAACGACTTCTTCCGCCTTCGCTGGTCACCCTCCTGATTGTTCTGATGGTTGCCCTGTCCTTTGCAGTTTCCAGCCCGGCGCTGCCAACAGTGGTCCGCGTTCTTGGTCTGCCAGTCCTGTTGGCGGGCACAATCTTGACTGTTCGCCACGCCCGGTTGTTCGACGCTGTCGGTACCAACATCGTGACCTTCAACGATCCTGAAAAGCTGGTTCGAACGGCGGCATTTGCGTGGACCCGAAACCCCATGTACTTAGGGTTCACACTGATCCTGACCGGCATTGCGATGACGCTCGGATCCGCAGTCGCCTTAGTTGGGCCAGCGATCTTCTTCATGGCCGCGGACCGTTGGTACATACCGTTCGAAGAACGACGCCTCTTGTCTGCTTTCGGCGACCAGTACGTTAGGTATCAGTCAGAAGTGCGGCGTTGGATCGGAGTTAGCAGATGAATGAAGAACCGCGAGCGCTGGACATCGGCGAAGTCATTGCTGCCTCGGGGGTTCCGGCCTCCACGCTCCACGTTTGGGAGAAGGCTGGCCTGGTCGAAACCTGCGGGCGCCAAGGTCTGCGCCGTCAATACCCGGCTGAGGTCCTGAACAGAATCGCAGTGATCGTGCTGAGCCAGAGCGTCGGATTCTCATTGGCGGAGATCGCAGAACTCCTTGCCCCTGACGCGTTCAAATCAGGCAAGGGACTTCTCGAAGTGAAGCTCGCAGAACTACTGATGCGTCGCGACGAACTCGAAGCTGCCATTGAGGGGCTTGAGCATGCACTGGCGTGTGATTCGTCCTCACCTCATCAGTGTCCAACCTTTGTGGCAACACTTTCCGACGTGTTGCCTGCTACGAAAAAACCACAGTCAAAGATCTAGCGAGACAGCCAGTCATCGATTAGGGCGCGGGCAATGCTGGCCCGCGGTGGAATGTTTGGCAGGTCGTCTTTTGCGAACCATTGGGCGTCCGCAATTTCATCGGGTGCGGGACTGATTTCGCCATCGGCGTAGGTGGCAAAGAATCCGAGCATGAGCGAGTTGGGGAACGGCCAGGGCTGGCTGTCGAAATAGCGGACATCGGAAACAGTCACCCCAACCTCCTCCGAAATCTCACGATGGATGCAGTCTTCGAGAGACTCTCCCGGCTCGACGAACCCAGCAAGGGTTGAGTACATCGGACGTGGACCTCGCCAAGCAACATTGGAGGCCAGTAGAGCCCGCCCGTCGGGATGTTCCACCAGCACAATTACTGCTGGTGAAAGGCGGGGGTAAACAACCAAGCCGTCGTTGGGGCACTTCATAGAGCGCTCACCGGAGTCCATCTCCATCGCCGTTCCGCAGCGTCCACAGTGTTGATTGTCTCTGTACCAATCGGTGATCTGCGTTGCCCGCCCAGCCACGTTCCAAACCGCTGGATCCAGACTGCCCATCAGTGCTCGGAGGTCATAAAACATCAACCCTGGGAAAGGCGCGTCGAACGGATCGAAACCTTCGGACAACTGCCCAGTCCACCAATGTTCGGTCTTGTCGTTGAAGCGCCCGAGTACAAGTGGTTGAGCGACATGGTCAGTGATTTGTTGGGCTTCTTCGGTAGTGAGAGGACGCGGTCCGGACTCGAAGTCGTCGACGAGAAGTACTTGCCCGCCACGCGCAAAGATCCAAGAATCGTCGCCTTCAGGGTCATCGGGAAGTGCGGCGACAGGGACGAAATTCGAACTCATGGGTCTAGCTTCGTGGAGCCGATCGTCAATCGCAACTAGCGGGCTTGTCAGTCGGCCTTGCGTCCTGAAGCGGTGAGGAGCCGGTTCCAAGCGTTGTGGCGCGAAACCAGCGGTGTCATCAACTTCGTCACAAATCCTTGCGCGCCGCCTTGAGTGCCACCGATTAACTTTGCGACTGCTCGAAAGATCTCACCTTGATTCTCCGGCACGTGAAGGTTGTTACCCGCCGTCGAGAAGTCCCAAGCATGAAGGTGCCACTCCCCGGCAACTCCGGCCAGGTGGGTTCCCACAGTTGAGATCCCGAACGGAAAGCCGTAGGGCAATTCCATATGCTCGGCCGCTCTATTCAGGTAGTTCTCAGCCAGCGGAAGCATCTCGGCCAAGGCTTGAGGCCCCGTCAAATGGCCTAGCGAATCGATCACTGCTGCATTGCGCTCGTCCAGCTCTTCAGCCGCGAACGGCAGAGAAACGTCACCGGCGATAGCTCGATCTAACCACTCGTGGTACCAGCGGGCTACCCCTAGCAAGTGCCGAGCTAGCTCGGCCGCAGACCAGTCGCCACAGACCGTGATGATGTCCCATTGGTGGGAGCTGATCGAGCCGGCTTGGGTCTTCAAAGCTGCAAGGCCATCGGCGTATAGAACTTCGGTTGTAGCCATTGCGGGAGCGTAATGCCACAAGCTGCTAGTTCGAGGTACCGCTCTAGTCGCAACTGCTTTGATGGTTGGAGCTGGCGCGCAATTGGTGTACCGTCCAGGTTCTCCTGCGGAACTTGAATTCGATTTCAACTCCAGCGCAGCGCCTGGCCAGCACTCGGCCCCTCAGGCTTCAAGCCTCAACACACTTCCTCTCAGGAGTAGAAAATCGTGTTGTGTTTCTTTTCCGCCAAAGGTGGTTCCGGCTGTTCAGTTTCGGCCGCCGCCGCTGCGCTTGAGGCTGCTCGATCTGGCCCCACCCTCTTAGTTGATCTTGCGGGTGATCAGCCCGGAATACTAGGCGTGGCCGCTGAGGGCGACGGCCTCAGTGCCTGGTACGGAGCTGAGTCTCCTCCGCCAGATGCACTGGCCCGTCTCGAGATTCCAGTTTCGGACAACTTGAGGTTGCTGCCGCTTGGCGTCCGTCGGGCGGTTGCTAGCCCGTCGCAGTATCGAGTGTTGGCCGGTCTGCTTGCCGACGATACGCGGACTGTTGTGGTGGACGTTGGTTGTGATTCGATCCCCGCCGTCGCCGTTCTTGGTGCTGCCAGCCGTTCGGTACTTGTAACCAGGGCTTGCTACCTGGCGCTCAGGGCCGCCGGTTATGGGCCTAATGCTGACGAGGTGTTGCTGGTTGCAGAACCGGGACGAGCTCTCGGCAAGAGCGACGTATCTGCAGCTCTGGGGCTGCCCGTATCGGTGACCGTGCCCTGGGATCCGGCCATTGCAAGAGCGGTCGATGCCGGCCTGATGGCCACCCAGCGCATCCCGCGCTCACTGCGCAAAGTAGAGGCGTTCCTATGAGGCCAGCATTCGAGGAGAGCCTGGCAGTCGACCAGCCGGCTGACGGTCACTGGGCTAGCAGCCCTCAGCCCGCTGAAGACATGGTTCGCACTTGGCTGGTCGATAGGCCCAATGCGAGCGAGGGTGAGCTCGGTGAGATGGTCCGGTCGCAGCATCCACTGCTCAACACAAACCGGGTTCACTCCGTGGTCAGCCGTGCGCTGGACAGAGCCAACGGCCTCGGTCCTCTGGCGCAATTCATGGACAGTCCCGAGGTCACCGAGATCATGGTGAATGGTCCCGGTCGAGTCTGGCTGGATTGTCAAGGATCGTTGGTCGAAACCGCCGTGTGGCTAGACGTCGATGAGATCCAGGTAATCATCGAGCGAATCTTGGACCCACTCGGCCTAAGGGTGGACCGGACTTCGCCAATGGTTGACGCCCGCCTAGCTGATGGCAGTCGGGTGAACGTAGTGATTCCGCCTCTCGCCGTTGACGGGCCGATCCTAACTATCCGTCGTTTCTCGGTGGGAACTTTGCCCCTTTCGGAATTCGGCCCGCCGCCGCTGGTCAAGCTGCTTGCAGCCTTGGTCAGGGCCCACGCAACTGTGTTGGTCGTAGGCGGAACAGGGGCTGGGAAAACCACACTGCTGAACGCAATGGGGCAACACCTTGAACCCGAGGAGCGTGTCGTGACCGTCGAAGACACCGCAGAACTTCGATTCAGCGGCAGGCACATAGTCAGGTTGGAATCCCGCCCGGCCAACTCCGAGGGTGTTGGTGAGGTGTCCATTCGCGACCTTGTTCGCAATGCCTTGAGGATGCGGCCCGATCGACTTGTGGTTGGCGAGGTGCGCGGTGGCGAGGCTTTGGATCTGCTGCTGGCTCTGAACACTGGTCACTCGGGTTCCCTTGCAACTTGTCACGCCAACGGGCCGGAGGCGGCACTGCACCGGATCCGGACGCTTGCCTTAATGGGTGGAGTTGAGCTTCCGGTTAGCGCCATCACGCCACAAGTTATAGGAGGTTTCGATGCAGTGGTTCAGGTAGCTAAGGCGGGCGCAAGTCGCAGAGTTAAGACCGTAGTGGAAGTTCAACCGGGTGAACATCTGGGGACGACTGAGATGTGGCCAGTGTGCAAGACCATCGGTAAGAGACCCGCCATCAAGCAAGCGCTGGCACTGCTATGACCGGGCTTTGGTTTGGTGTCTGTCTGGCGATGGTAGGCGGGGCGTTTGCGGTGGGTTCGCCGCCGCCGAGGCTCAAGCGCCCATCGCAACTGAACTTGCGGACGTGGCCTCCATTGTTGCTCGCCGTCGTGGGTTGTGAGGTCATGGCTGTGATCTGGCGGAGTCCAGCTCTGGCTACCGCCGCTCCGCTCCTGGCCTTGATGGCACATCTCGGACTAGCGCGAGTCAACAAACGAAAAGCCCGACAGCGGTTTCGGCGAGCACTGCCCGGCTTCACGGATGAGCTGGCCCAACACCTGCGTTCCGGGGGCTCCCTTTCATCCGGCTTTGCCCGCGTAGCAAGAGAATCTCCAGAAGTCTTGACTGTTCTCGAACCGGTCGTGCGTTCGATTGATGCAGGTGAACGCATCGAGGTTGCGCTTGCCATTTTCGAGACCCCAGACGAAGCACTGAGATTGGTGCTCCTGACCGTTCGGCTACTGGTAACAACCGGCGGGCCGGCCTCATCGACCATTGATCGAGTCGGCGAAAACGTTAGAGCAGTAATCGCCAGCGAGGAGGAAGCCAAGGCTCTCGCCGGTCAGGGCACGGCGTCAGCCGCAGTCTTGGCGGCGTTGCCAGTTGGATTTGGTGCGCTCACCGCATTCAGCAACTCTGACGTAGCGCGTCTCTACGCGTTTGAGTGGGTGGGGGCCGCGTGTGTAGTCACCTCGCTATTGCTTACGGGCGCTGGTTGGTTTTGGATCGACTCACTCATGTGGGGTCGCAGCTAATGGAGGCGATTGTCGTGTTCGGATCGATCGTCGTGGCCTTGTGGCCTCAAGGAGCTCAGCGGTCAGCTCCGCTGCAAAGAACCCGCAAACAGGCGCACGAACGGAATGAGCGTAAACCTCTGCCCGATGAACTGTGGCTTACTCTGACGCCGATCGGCCTTGCGCTTGCTTTCTCGGCCCCGGCTTCAGGAATTCTTGTTGCGATAGCTGGACCCGTGCTTTGGTGGTTTC
Organism: uncultured Acidimicrobiales bacterium; assembly: GCA_937922785.1. Taxonomy (GTDB): domain Bacteria; phylum Actinomycetota; class Acidimicrobiia; order Acidimicrobiales; family SZUA-35; genus CALAJQ01. Next base: position 371 of record CALAJQ010000045.1, on the reverse strand, counting down.
GAGGCAAACAAAGAGTCGCCAGGGATCAACGAGCCAAACGTGACGCCTTGCCCGAGGTCCTGGACCTGGTTGCCATGGCCCTTGGCGCCGGGCTTACCGTGTCAACTGCGATCCGCCTTGCCCATGCGGAAGGGCCGGTGGCTGTGCGGGCCGGGTTTGGGGCAGTCTTGGCTCGCTCGGATGCGGGTCTGCCATTAGCGCGTGCACTCCCAAATCTATTCGATGACCTCGGAGAGTCTTATGATCAGCTCGTCACAGCCTTGGTTTCCTCGGTTCGGGACGGCGCTCCATTGGCGGACCTGCTAGCCAGGCTCGGTGACAATGCCCGGATGTCGCGCCGTAGGCGCGCTGAGGAGCGAGGCAGGCGCCTC
>CALAJQ010000044.1 GCA_937922785.1 uncultured Acidimicrobiales bacterium | reverse complement strand
CCATACCGACTGCGCTCGGGTGTAGGCGTCATCGATCATAATGAGGCCGTCGACGATGTCATATGTGGTTACCAACTCATCGGGACTCAACGAGTAGTCGACGTTTGAGTCAGAACATGCTGCTGCGATCAGTGCGAGAACGACTGCGGCGATGAGCGCTCGTGAGAACGAAGCGGTTCGACGCATTCCGGTTGTACAGGTCATATGACCAGCGGACTGTACCAGTGGTTGATTTACCGACCTAATCGGCCGTTATTGTCCAAGCTCCGACACTTCGATCTGATCAAAGGTGGCTGAGAAGCCAGTGCGCTGGGCTTCAAGGCGAGTTTCAGGCCGTGGCTCTGATTCGAGTTGCGGGTCTACATAGAAGGCCCTTCTAAAATACTCATCGCTATCGAGGAAGGCCCTGACCATTGTGTTTAGCGAGCCACCAGCCGCATAAACCTCAGTCCAGTACTCAAAGCCGGCCTGATCGGGCTCTCTCCTTAGCAAGCCGTAGTAAAGCGATCGAACAATGATCTGAGGCTGAACGTTGCGAATGTTCTCAACCGACTCTGAGAAATTGGTCATCAACTCGCCTCGGCTCATTCCCGAGTTCATTAACTCGAGCCAGTATCCAAGACCTTCCGCGTCGGCGTCTCTGTCCAACACGTTCTGATAGACGAGCTTGATGAAGTCCTCGTCGCTTAGATCTCCATAGGTGTTCCCAAACTCTTCCGACACTGCGAAGTAGTCAGATATTGCTGGAATGTCGGTGCCAGAGCGGAAGGTTTGCAGCCAGTAGTCCAGCCCTCCGTCATCCGGTTGCCGTTCGAAATAGGCCAGATACAAACGGGTTAACGGGGCGACCGAACCAATGAACTCGGGCGACTCCACCATCTCAGTAACGATCGACTCTGGCGCTGTCCCGTTCCTTAACCTGTCCGACCTTGTTGTCAGCTCTGATTTCGTGGGTGCTCGGCGCAACAAGTCTTCGAACTGTTGCCGAACAAAGGTGTCTGCATCGTTGAACACGTTGGCGAATTCCAATAAGAACGCAACCTCATCGCTCACCTGATCTCCGGACGGATAAATCCGAAAGGACCCTGAGCTGGGCCGCCATTCCTGACGGTTATACAGCCAAAGTCCATACAGCTGATCGTTGGGCACGTTCTCCAAAACCAAGTCGCAAACAAGTGTGCTCCAAGGCATCTCGATGGTGAAGCGCTGTCCGTAGGCAACCGTGTGCACTCCTCCAACAGTGTCGCCGCATGCGTACTTGAGCACGGGGCGAGAATCAGGGGGAACGCCAAGCGAATCGACGTAGACGTCTATTGCAAGCGGCGGCCGAACAAAGTTGTGGTCAAGGATCGCAAGTCGACTAGGGAAATATTTGACACCGCTTCGGCCACCGGACTCCACAACAAAAACCTGATCTTTGGTGACGTCAACTGCTGACAGGTAGCTTCGAAACTCGATGAACTTCGTTGACTCCGGGGCGTCGGTATTGTGAATTGCAAGATGAACACCCTTGATCGCCGCTAGAAACTCTGAACCATGAGTTGCCATTAACTGGTCGATCAATTCGGTGCTCTGGAAGTCCGAAGCTGTCGTTGGAAACTCAAACACGGGTTCTTCAAGTTCGAGGGTGTCAGCGTCCAGAGTTGAAATAGCGCCCGACGTATCAGTCCAGATTACTTCGCCTTCCTCTGCCGCCTCTATCCGGAAATGGTCTTGGTGGGCGCTTCGTGTCCGGTTGTTTGGTTCAGCAAACGCGCTAATTGTCTTCGGAATCCGATAGCTCAAGGCGAAGACATCCCCGGGATGGGCTGGTGATGTTGTTAAGGCGTTGGCCGCAAATTCGTGCACCATCGGTGTGACGGTGCCATCGCTGATGCTTAGCTTTCCGATTCCTCGATCGCCGCTGTTGAAAGGACTGCCCTGATGGGCGTACCAAATCGTGTCTCCGTCGGCGGCTATGGAACCAACGGCCTGAACGAGTTGACCTCTGTTTCCGGTCAAGTCGTGCCGCTCTAACTCCACTCCCCTAGCTGGATCAATGATGACCATCTCAAGAGACCCCGCAGCGGCAACAACAACGGAGTCCCCCACTGCTTCGGCTCCACGAGCCTCCGAAATACCAGTCATCCGATGCGTCCGAATACCGTCGCGTCTAAATATTTGAACCTCATTGTCGCCAGCAACCACGATGCGATCGGCCGCTTCGTGGTACACCAACCCGCGAACCGAGCCGAGGCCTAGATGGGCATAAATCGGTTCCGGGGCGGAAGCACCCGCCGAAGCGATGGGAGCGGCTGATGATGCAAAGGTCCCAAGAACCAAGGTGATAACTACAGACAACAATTTTGGCACGTGGGTGAAGATACTCCATGCTTGTACTGGGTTACGACACCGGTATCGTCTGCCCAGTGATTAACACCTTGGTTGATCTATCGGACGCAGTAGCAACCGAAATGATGCCGGTGGACAACCTGTACGGCGCGGCAGGTGCGGGGGTCGACATGAGTGATCTACGGGCCTTCGCTGCGGATCCACCACCCAACCTTGATGTCAAACTCGTCGAGGTCGAAATCGATGGGCTTCCTGCCGTTCAGGTCGACATCGAGTTCGCTCGATAACCCTGGCATGCGGGGACCGGTGGGCCCCGCAGCGACCTAATTGGTGTTGAATATACCTGCTGGGCTAAAGTAGTCTCGCAAGATGGCAAAACCTACTCAGAAGCTAGCGAAGCGAGCCGAGGAACTGCTGGGGCAGCCGGTCGAGTTCGCTGTTCGGGTTAGTTACGGTCCAGTTGGTAGCCAGGGTCATCCGATTCTTAGGTGGATCTGGAACGTCTTCACTCTTCCTGGTCGATTGCTATCGATCGTGACTGGTCGATCTAAAGATAAATACCTATCCGACAGCGAGGGAGCCTTCGCCTTTATGGGCGATGGGTCTTACGCCGTGCTGTCAACCAGTAGACGGTCAACGTTGTTGCCAGTAGAACTAGATCGCCGCTTTCCGATGGGAGCGCCCCTTAAGGTCGAGAAGAACCTACTCGCCGAGAGTCTGTTTTTTCAGTTCACAATCGACGGATTCACAGCCACCATGCACCGCGCTGACGCAAAGGCGCTGCTGCGAGCTGCCGAGACCGGAGCCTTTACTCGACCTGTCATTGTCGATCTCGTTCCGTTGTTTCTGAATTACATGAACTCGGGTCTTGTGTCAGAGAATCCTCTTGAATTGATCGACGGTCGAGCTCCACAAAGTCTCGAGCGATAATGTTTTTGATCACAACAGTCGACGGTGAAACGCTCGAAGCCGAGCTTCACTTGCCCAATTCAAGGTATTCGTCGGGTTGTAACCGGCTTTGGGCCGCGGCTGACTAGGGGTCGATTTCGGTTCCGTCGGGCCGATGCGTGTGCCATTGACCTTGGGGGTCTTTGTGGACGGTGAAGCCTTTTTGTTTCCACCGGTTATGTTTCCCACAGAGTGGCGCCCCGTTTCCGGGGTTGGTTCTGCCCCGTTTAGAGTGTTCTTGCATGTGGTCTGTCTCACACCTCGTAGTCGGCGTGTGACAAGACGGCCAAACACACTCAGTTGACGAAAGCTGCACCGCCAGTCGGGCTGAGCCCCTGTAATTGCGGGCTTCCCCGAGGTCGATGATGGTGCCCTTGGCGTCAACAACAGCCCGACGGACCTTGGAGATGATGGCCGATGCGACTGCCTCGATCGGGTTGACCCGAACTCCGTTGATGGTTTCGCACCGATAGTCATCCGGGTGCATCGGGTCTGGTTCGGCCCCGTAATAAAGCGCTTGGAAATACTCAAACGTTTCCTGGGTCCAAACAAGATTGTGAACAAAGTTGACCGGGACCGCACCGTCGGGGTTGGCAGCTGCGTCCTGGTAGATCTGGAACAACGCATCAGCTCGACGTTGCTGGGGCGTGCGCTCTAGGTGACATAGAGCAGTGTCATCACCATGGATCAGCTTGGCTTGTTCCCAATCGACCCGGAACTCGGCATCCTCATAATGAGAGAGGATTTCTTGCATCGCTGCGCCCTGCATCGAGCCGTGATTGTGGTCACCAGTAAACGAATTGTTGAAGTTTTGGGTTAACCGGTAGCTGCGATTCTTGTGCTGACGATCAGCCTCGGGTTCGGGGCCGTCCTGATCATGCAACTCAACCCAGTCCCGAAGCTTGTCTCTAAACGCTGGCGGCCGCAGTTCGCAGGCTTCACCAACAAGCCAGGTCTCTTGGTCCATAACCTCGTGCTTGATACGAGGGTTGGCGTAAGCCCGACCAAGTTGGTTGATGTTGTCGACCGGAACCTCACCGGATTTGGCGGCAGCGTCGATTTCGGGCAGGTCGACACACAGTTTGGCCCGGCGGTGCCGATCCATAATCTCAGCGTTGGAAAGCTGGGCGTGATGGCGGACCATTGCCTTAGGTGACGCGTAACCATCACCAGTGTGAAAGTCATAGATCTCAATCTGGTTCAACAACCCAGCAGCCGCATGCTCGGTCCGGCGTCGAATCTGTTCTAACTCTTTAATCAACCCAACAGCATCGGCATCATCAACAGGCCGCAACCCAACCGAATACAACTGATTGAAACCAGCCGCGATGGTTGCCAGCGCCTCCGTCCTCTGTGATTGTTCCGCCGAACTCTTCACACCACCATTATCGCGGCGGCCTATGACAACATCAGCCCAAAACAGGCCCAAAACACCCCAAACCAAAAAGAAATCTGAGAATATTTCTCGCGGACCGAATCGCCCTCAGCTAACGGGCAGACCTCATAGATCAAGTCTTCCAGAGGAAGTAACGATCAGCCGGCAAACCACTCGATCGTGCACCCGCCGTCAACTCCGAGCACAGGCAGAATCTCCTGGATTGCTGCTAGGGCGGTGTCACGGTCAAACAGAACAAAATCGATGTAGCTGAAATCTAATCCTGTGCTTGCTCCGATGACATAGGCAGGCGACTTCCTTCGTTCAAGTCCGTGCCGCAGGCCCTTGTGAACTCTGCTCAGAATCGCGGCGGCTTCCTTCGGCTCAAGTGGCGAGAAGTTCAGCTTCAAGTACATGAGACTCGCCCCATACTCAGCCAATGGATCTTCGTGAAGTACCGAACGACTCATCACAAACTGACTGAGAAAGTTCGGAACTACAGTCGTGCCCGCCACAATGTCGGATCGCCTAAAGGCCCATCGCTACCCCGCGAACGAGCTCAATCACTTAAGTCAGCATGCGATAGTTCCGAGTCTAGATACATGTCTGACTTTGACGAAGCAACTTCGCCTTCGGGACCCCAGCCCATGGACGCAATGGACTCGACGCTGACGAATTCGGCCTCGCCTCCCCCCACCGGGGTCTCTGTACCGCCGCCTCCGAAAGCCACATTCAAGGCTGCGCCCAAGAGTTCAGAACCTACCGCCGCGCTAATCATCGGGGCGGTTGTTGTTTGCGCCCTTGTAGCGACGTCCGCTCTGTTACGTGGGATCAGCGGTGATCACGACTTGGCCTTCGCTATTGGCCGCGCCTCTGGCTCGCTATTATTCCCTGTGATCGGTTTTGCCTTCTTCCGACAACGCAAAGGAAACAAGGCTGGCTGGACGGCACTCTTACTGATCGCGGGATCCATCTTGGTCCTGAACTCGCTGCAGAATCTCCCAACCACGTGACAAACGCGAGTGCCTACTAGGTTGAGGGTGTTTCGGGGCCGGTTGCACCCCACCTGTGAGACTTCACCCGACGAAAACGGACATTAACGTCCGATTCTGTCGGGTCAACTTCTGTGTTATCCGGTCCGGTTGCCCTGTTCGTGGGCTACGGCTCGATCCCACTCTTGTTGCTTTTCTAGCTCGGCCTTCGAGCGATTTGCCCCAGGCCCAAACTGTGAGCGCGGTGGCACCTTCGATTCGCTATTGCCTGACAGCAGTTTCGAGAGAAACGATTTGATTGACATGGGCGCTAACCGCCCCGGTTGACTGGACGGTTGAGTTCGTCCGCAATCTGCTCCTGCGGAGTTTTCTCGACCCTCACTTTTGACGAACCGGTGTCGCTAAAGAATAACCGCTTAAGGAAACCAACTAGATTCTTCACCTGAGCTCCTTTGATCGCTTACAACAAGTATGGACCACATTCAGCCCGCATTGCCATCGCTTGGTCTACTTGATCAGCGAGTCGATGCCAGTTGTTCCGGGCTCTTGGAACGATGGACCTAGGAGGTGTGGTGCACCTCTTGCAGTGCGTAGACCGGCGTGTCGATTCCCTCATATCGCGCCTTTAGCTGCAGCGAGAGGAACTGGCTGTAGTGGCGACTCTGATGCAAGTTGCCGCCGTGAAACCACAGGTTCTCTTGTTGGGTTGGCTTCCACATGTTGCGTTGTTCGCCTTCCCAAGGTCCGGGATCCTTTTTTGTGTCCGATCCAAGTCCCCAAACTTTGCCCACCTTGTCGGCCATTTCCTTGTCGACTAGGCGTTCGACAAACCCGTTCATCGAGCCGTAGCCGGTGGCCAGGATGATCAGCTCAGCCTCCAGTTCGGTTCCGTCTGTGAGTACAACTGAGTTCGCTTTGATCTCATCAATGCTTACTCCGCTCTTGAGCTTCACCGAACCGTTGGCAATCAGCTCCGACGCACCCACGTCGATGTAGTACCCAGACCCTCGGCGCAGATACTTCATGAACAACCCGCTGCCGTCCTCGCCAAAGTCCAGCATAAAACCTGCATCTTCGAGGCGTTCGTAGAACTCGGCGTCTTGCTCTTTCATTGCGTCATAAACCGGGATCTGGAACGTGTGCAGAATCCGATACGGAAGGGACGCAAATATGAGATCCGCCATCTCGGTGGTTACCCCGCTAGCCAGCGCTCGTTCGGAGTAGAGGTCACCGAGGGCGAGTTCCATCAGCGTGTCGCTTCTGGCGATGTGGGTGGATGACCTTTGAATCATCGTGACATCAGCACCGTTCTCCCATAATGCAGCGCAGATATCGTGGGCAGAGTTGTTTGAACCAAGCACCACGGCCTTCTTGCCTTCATAGTTGTCGGTTCCCTTGAAAGCCGATGAGTGGCTTAGTTCGCCTTGGAACGATTCAGATCCCTTTATCTCAGGGATGTTTGGCTTGGCGCTCATGCCGGTGGCCATCACCAGATGTTTGGGCTTCAGAGTCACCTTCTCGGTTGAACCGTCTTCTTTCACCCGCTCGACGTTGACTGTCCACTCTTGGGCCGCCTCGTCGTAGGCGGCGTCAGTAGCAGTGGTTGATCCCCAGTAGTTGAGCTCCATGACCTTTGTGTACATCTCCAGCCAATCGCCCAGCTTGTCCTTGGGCGCAAACACTGGCCAGTGTTCGGGAAACTTCATGTAGGGCAAGTGGTCATACCAAACTGGGTCATGAAGGCACAGGCTCTTGTAGCGATTTCGCCACGAGTCGCCGGGCCGTGGATTCTTCTCGACGATGATCGTTGGGACGCCAAGTCGACGAAGGCGGGCACCCAAACCGATTGCCCCTTGCCCTCCGCCAACGATGACTATGTAGGGCTGGGTTGCGTAGCCAAGCTCAGCCTCTTCATCCTGACGCAACTCGAGCCACGTCTTGCGACCTGGCGACACACCATGCTCGACACCCTTTTCGCGGGTAACGCCCTTGGCCTCTTCGTGACCCTTTAACTCCACCAGAGTGGTTAAGAACGTAAACGCCTTTCCATCCAGGATGCGCAGGTGGCCATGACCGCGGCCGACGGCAGTCTCGAAGTTAAACCAGCCATCGGTCACCCCGTCTGCCTCGCTAGCTTCACCAACGATTTCAAAGCTCGAAGGCTTTACGTTCTCTAGTGTGTGTTCCAACAGGTCCCGCACGCCAGAAGGACCCTCAACCGTTTTGATGTTCCAAGTGAAGCTGACCAAATCGCGCCAATAACTCTCGTCGCCGAAGAGGCCAACCGCCCCATCAATATCACCCGCTTCGAGGGCAGATCCGAAGGCATCAAGCCACCCGGTAAACGTTGCGGTCGGTGAAGAAATTTCCGTTGCAGTCATGAGGTCTCCTATTCGATTAACCGTCACCTGGTTGCCGCCCTGGTGACGCATAGCCATCTTTGCCCGCCCCAATTGAGCCGATCAAGTCGAACTAGACATCGGCGGAACCGCAACCCTGGAAGCCCTAGGTACAGACACCTAGATGTAAGGAGTCAGTTGTGGAGTTTCGCTTGCGCGACTAGACCGAAACCATGACTTCACTATCCGGAACGAATACCTCTCCGCAGCCGGCGATGACTCTCGCAGAGACCATGGTGGATGACACGGTTGCATTTGATGAACTCGGGAAAACCTACGGTCCTGTTCTTGGCCTCGTGCGTGAGCTACTGGGCGTGGTGCCCAACTGCGACATGTACTTGGAGATCTGGCCACCTGCCTTCCGCACGTACAACTTGATGGTGCCCGCCTTTTTGAACCTGCCCGTTTTGCTCTTTGGCAAGGGCGCTCCTAAGGACATGGTCGGTCTTGGGATGTACACGTCTTCCCGGGCTGCAGACTGTATGTACTGCTCCGCCCACACCTGCTCATTTGCGTTGCGGCGCGGTGCTGAGCCGGAGGCGGTCACGGGTGAGAAACGATCTCCCGCCGAACAAGCCGTAGTCGATATGGCAAACGCCCTCTCGACAATTCCCCACACCTTTGAACCTCGACACCGCTACGAGGTCGAACGCTATTTCGGCTCTACCGACACCGAATGGATCGGAATGGGCGTCATCATGATGGGCTTCCTAAACAAGTTCATGGACGCCATCGGGGTCGAACTCGAGGCCAGTTCGGTGGCAGATGTGTCTGATCTCATCAGCTCGACTGGTTGGGAAATCGGCCAGCATGGTTGGGGTCTGAACGATGATGCCAAAGAGGTTGACGGCGGAAATGAGAACGATCTACCTCCTCTTGATTCGATCGCCATGTTCGCTCGGGTTGCACGACTGGCACCTGGAGCAATCCGACTGGAACGCCAGTGGATGAAAGGCATTCCGAGCACGCCCGTCGGGGCTCGTGAGCATTTGGCCGAAGAGTTCGGGATCGACGAGTCGCTCATTACTCGAACGAGGCTGAAGAAACCGGCGATGGCGCTTGCCGGGATGTTGGCTGAGAATCTCCGACCCGGCCAGTCGACAATCGGCATGTCAAACAAGGCTCTTATCGCCCAGTCGTTCGCCGAGGTAGCTGACAGTGCTCATCTGCGAGCTCACGCCGCCGCGTTGACTGACCGATTTGGTCAGCCCGCCACCGACGATGCAACCAGCGCTGCGGTTATGCGTCTAGTTAGGTCGATCTCACCAAGCCCGGCCGAGGTCGCACCAACCGACGTAATTGATCTGCGGGTAGAGCTCAGCTCAGAGCAAGTGGTCGAAACGGTCGCCTGGGTTTCAGTGCTGCAGCTCCTGCACCGTATGGACCTATTCCTAACTTAATGAGCGACGCCGCCGAGCTGAGGTGAGGTGAGGTGAGGTGACTTTACCTGGGGCGAGCACCGCGATTGGGCACGGCATTTGTCCCGGTGGCGATGTTGAACCAGAATTTCAGCCATGAGCACCAACCTTCGCAACTACACAAAAGCCGCCTACGCCTTGGACGCTGTTGTCCAACGGGTGGACGCCTCGCAGTGGGATAACCCAAGCCCATGTGAAGAGTGGTCGGCCAGAGAGGTTCTTGGGCATGTCATCTGGCATACAAACCGACTGGCTGCGGCGTGCAATGGCGCCGATCAGCCGGCTGAACAAGCCGAGGCTGAGGTCGCCGGCGACGACCCACGGGCAACCTGGAGTGCGGCTCGCGATTCGCTGCTCACAGCACTCGATTCCCAGGGCGCTCTTCAGGTTCCAGTGGAGGGTCCTTTCGGTCCTTCCACCGTCGATGCCTCCCTTGTGCTTTCGACTTTTGATGCCATGACCCATGCCTGGGACATCGCCAAAGCGACAGGTCAAACGCCGGTAATCCCGTCGGAGCTGGCTGAAAGTGCGTACGAGATGATTGCCGCCGCCGGCGATGCGGTCCGTGGGCCGGGCATCCTGGGCCCAGCAATAGAGGCACCGGCCGGCGCAAACATAGTTGATCGCTACATGGCTTTAGCAGGGCGACAGGTTTAGGCCGGTACCTGATCAATGCCCGGTTAGTATCGGTGACTTGAGCGAGCGGGGGGCAATTTCAGCAGTAGAACCTGATCGGGACGGAAACGTCTCGATCCTCTTTACCGATGTTGAAGGATCAACGCAGGGGTGGGAGTCGTTCCTCGAAAAGATGTCAGCCAGTGTGGCTGTGCACGACAGAATCATGCGCGAATCGATCGAGTCAGCGGGCGGATACGTATTCTCTCTTGCAGGCGACAGCTTCGGCGCGGTCTTTGGCACAACCGAGACAGCGCTAGCGGTTGCCAACCAGATTCAGACCGAGTTGTCCGCGACCCAGTGGCCCGACGACTACAAGATCCGGGTCCGGATGTCACTTCATTGCGGCCCGGTAATCCAGCGAGATGGTTACGCGTACGGCCCAGAGATCATTCGGGCCGCCATACTTTGCGAAATAGGCCACGCCGGCCAAATCCTGCTGACTGAAGACCTTGCGAACAAGCTGGACCCAGCTGAAAGTCGCCGTCTTGGCACCTTCCGGCTTCGCAAGATAACCGAGCCGCAAACGGTCTATCAGTACGGCCACAACGAGTTTGCCCAGCTACGAAACGTCGTAACAAAGAGTTGCACCGTGCCAGCGGCACGCAACACCTTGGTAGGTCGCGAAGACCAAATCACCGAGCTCCTTCGCCAGCTCGAGCACAACCGGCTGATCACTCTCTCCGGTCCCGGTGGTGTTGGCAAGACCAGGCTTGCGTGCGACATCGCCCTTCGCCTCTTTGAACACAGCTTCGATGGCGTTCACCTCGTGGAGCTGGGCACTCTCACAAGTGAACGAGATCTACTTGGTGCCTTTGCTCATGGCCTCGAATTAACTCTGGTCCCCGAGGGCGATCAAGTTGAACAAATCGAGGTGGTCCTCAGAAGTCGGCGAACTCTGTTGGTGGTCGACAACTGTGAACACCTCACAGAACCAACCTCTCGAATAGTCGATCAGCTGTTACAAAACAGTCCGGAGCTCGCGGTGATAGCTACGAGCCGGGAGCCACTGGAGATCGACGGCGAACTGTTGTGGCGAGTCCCGCCGCTAGCTGAGGGAGTCGACTCCCCCTCGGTCGATCTGTTCTTGCGGAGCGCTCAGCAAGGTTCCGGACCAATGCTCGACACTCGCGAGAATCGCGAGCAGATTGACCAAGTCTGCTCGCTGCTGGACGGCCTACCGCTGGCCATTGAACTTGCCGCAGCTCGCACCAGAACCCTATCGGTGCCAGAAATCGCAGAACTCTTAGAGGACCACTTGCGGACATTGCGACTTCGATCGGGTCGAAATCAACGCCGGGCGGTCACCCTTGATCACATGGTCGAGTGGAGCCACGACCTGCTGGATGACGCTGAGAAGGCTGCGTTCCGCCGTCTCGGTGTGTTCACCGGCGGATTCGCGCTGGAGGATGTGGCAAGTGTGATCGACGTCGACATCGATCACGCTTATGAATTGGTCGATTCGCTGACGGCCCGCTCGCTACTAGAAACCCATTCAACCTCTAGCGGCACGGTGCGGTTTCGCATGTTGAACACCATTCGGGCCTACGCCCTAAAAGAGCTTGAACAGGCCGAGGAGTTGGAATCAACTTCAGCAAGGCACCTACAGCAATTCGTTCAGCTCGCTGAACGGTCGCGGCACTGCTACATGCCCACCCCGAAGGTTGCGATGCGTCATGAGGCGGAGTACCTGAACCTACGGGCTGCAGCTGACTGGGCGATGGCATCGGGCCAGTTCGAAACCGCAGCCAGAATTGCAACAGGTTGTGTCATTGAGATCGACCGCCGGGGCGAGTTCGAAAACGGCATTCGATGGGCCCAAAGTGTTTTGGGCGGAGACAATGAGATTGCCTTCAACGCACTGGTGACCGAAGCATTCCTGCGGGGTCAGGAAGGCAACCTGCAGACAGAAAGCGCGATCGCCCAGAAAGCGGTTGATCTGGCTGGCGATGAATCCTTCCGGCTACTTCCGGTAGCTATCACGTTGGCCTCATTGGAAGCAATAACCCTTGATCCGACTGCGTCGAGGGCGCAAATGGCAGTTGCCTATGAGGCTGCAAAGCGAAGCGATCAGCCGATTTTGAACTGGGCATTTATCGACGTGCATATGGCCACGTGGGACCTCCTTAACGAAGACCCATCTAATCTTTTGGAACGCCTTACTCACCACGACGGCGGCATGGTTCCGTACGCAAGAGTGTGTGCGCATCTAAGCCTCGATGCCCCCAGTGCGGCAAACGAAGTTGTTAAGAAGGCAGCCGATGCGCCATCTGATGCATGGGTTCACTTTAATGAGCTGGCAGAGGCTCTCTACCTCATTGCTATTGGCAAGATCGACGAAGCTGCGATGGGGCTTGCCGACTCGGCCGAGCGTCATAGCGGATTGCGCCGATGGCAAGACGGTGACTTCCTCGTGCATTTTGCAAAGCTTCACCATGCGGTCGGCGATAACAAACGAGCCGAGTATCTAATTGACAACAGCCGCAGCCGCCATGGCCTAATCAGTTGGGTGGCGTTGAATCTAAAGCAGACGCTGAACGGATGGCCCAGCGAACTTGGAGCTGCCCAATCTCTGGCCTGGCTCCAACACCACTACTCCTTCCAGTCGACTACCAAGATTCTCGAACTCCAATCGGTACTGCTTTTGGAGGAGATCAGGACGTGGCGTCGCTATCTAGAACGGCGTTGAGATGACTGCGCACGAGTCGCAATTTAGTAACGCACCACATCAGATGTTGACCGATCTGTTTGAGATGGACATGGCGATTCTTGCCTACCACGTCTACGCCCAGACGCTGGTCTGGCCACTTGACCCCTTCTATGAAGAATGGGCACGGCCCGGAGCGAGCCGACGGGACAACCTACTAAAGCTGACCCATCAATTCGCAGACGGCAAAAGGACTCTCAGGGGACCTGGATCAACCCGAAACTGGCCTACGAACTACAAGCTTGATCCAATCATCAGTGACTACTCGCTGGTGCGACCGTGGGCTGCGGCCGCGATTGGCGACGGGTCCAAATACAGGCTCCTGTCTGCGCACAATCCGACCATGGCGCTGATTAGAGACATATCGGTCTGTGAGTATCTCGACTATTCCAATGGACCGATTAGCCCGTCTGTCACCGGCACCTATGTGAACCCCACAGCAGCTGCCAACGCCCAAGATCATCTCTATGCGTTCGAGGGGGCAACCGGGTCCATCGATCTCAAACCGCCGGCGTGGAGCCTGATGGGGCTTGTCCTCGAGAGACACACCGGCGACAACTCTTACGACGTTCACATCAGTTATCGAGGGAGCCAAAGCGGTGACGCATATCGGGCGGCCTACCAGGGATTTGCTATCGAGGTTGGGAACCCGGACTGGGTAACCGACATGGAGTTCTTAAAGAACGTTTCTGACCCACGCTTCAGCCCGGCCGGTTCGGTCGTAGTAGGCCTCCGCGATGCAGTCGCTTCCAGTTTCGGGTCCTTGGGTCATTGCCTAGATCACATTGCTAGCCGCAACGGCCGACCGCCCAAGCAGATCCATATCACCGGACATAGTCTGGGTGGAGCATTGGCTACACAGCTAAGTGCAGCTCTAACCGTCGGCAGCTTCAGAGATCAGCTTCCCAACTCGGTTACTAATTGGCCGTGGCCAGCGCTACGGCTCACAAGCTTTTCAGCCCAAAAATCGGGCGACGCCGACTTTGCCAACCATTTCAACACTCACGTCTCGGCTCGACGAGTCTGGGCCAAGGGCGATCCAATAACTGAGTTCCCGTTTAATCAGCACGTCGGCACCCCGGTTGAACTGACCACGGGCCGCACCGGCACTGTAAATCACGAGCCAGAAGTATTGCGTGACGCGTTAGTTAACAAGATCCAATGGGAGTTGCCCGATGTGCATGAACCTCGGGTTGGCCACAATCCCTGGCGCTACTTCGATGAATTGGGCCTCCTAATTGGAGCGGCGCAATCCCAAGGAAACCGGCTTCAAGATCTGTTCCCGACGCTCATTGACGATTCCCATGCTGCCTATATCGAGCTGGCCGCATCAGTGGTGCAGATGCCAAGTTCCTACCGCATCCCCTTCACGAAGTTTCAACCAGAGCTAAGGCGGCGAGCACGCCAACTTCGCACAGCTTTCACGAAGACGGTCGACTCAGTAGATGAGTTAGCAAGGCACCTGCATCGATTCAGCGGAATTCAGCCCGGTTCGGCATTGGAAGGTCATCTGCGAAAAGTGTTCGTGGTCAGCGAAGCGGTTCGTAACGGCTGGTCGGCTGCCGAGTTGCTTGACAACGAGGCCGTCGCAGCCGCACTAGGCACATACCGACATCCGCTCGCCATCGAAGGTGCCGAGCAGTCCGCCGTTGCCGAAGCAGTCGGACCCCAGCCCTCAAAACGCGACGTCAATCGCGTGAAGTGGATTCTCCGAATGAGGAAGCTCCACCTGGCTACGGTCAACGACGGCGATGAGTCGAGCTTCCGGCAGCGAGTTCCACCCGTAAGCGGAATGCCGCACTTGGTACCAGCGTGCAGCCACTACGAAGGGCTCGAGTGGTTGCCGCAGGAGCTTATGGTTCCGACCGAGCTGCCCGCCGAAGCTCAACTACTGCCCAAATACAAAGCCCTCTACTACGGAATCGGGAAGCTTGGCTTTTCGGCGTTAACTCACTCACCCATAAATCCCACGGTGCCTTGGCGTTCCAGTTATGAGTGGAACAAGGCCTTCCCTGCCACCCGCGATGGCTGGGCCGATCCGACGTCAGACGAAACCTTTGTGCGACTACGACTGCAGGGCCCAAACCCGTTCATGCTGAAACGCACCAGCACCGGATTTGAACTGGATTTCTCACAGATTCTTGATGGTGTCCTGCCACCAATCTGCGCCCGCTTTGATCTCGAGCCGCATGGCCTGGTGCCCCGAGACATCACGATCGGAGCGTTCACACACCGACCTGGCGACCCGACTTGGGACAATGCAAAACGAGTGGTGAACGCGGCCGACATCAGGTGTATTCCGTTCGCTCGGCATCTGCTTGATGTGCACTTTATTGTGGGCTCGGCCTTTGCGTTGTCCGCCTACAGCCTGCCGACATGGCATCGCCTGCGGCCGTTTATGCACTTCTTCAGCTACGGCACCTTGCAGGTCAATGACTTTGCCTATCAGGCGTTTTTTGTGCCCTCCAGCTACTTCATCGCATCGGGATTTATCACGGGTGAAGCAGCTCACAACCTCTTCAAGAACCGAGTTGCCAACTTCACGCTTGAAGAATGGATCCCTCCCCGAGACATCGTGTCTCGAGGAATCGATCAGATTCCGGAGAACCCCTATGTTCGGGACTCGCTTTCTATCTGGACCGAGTTCCAATCGATCGTTAGCCGCTACCTCGACGAGCTTGGCTACGACGACAACTCCATCGCTGCTGATAACCACCTGCAGGCCTGGTACCTCACGCTTTCAGGACTCATCCCCAACACTGATCCCCAGGCATCACCTCTAACCCGTGACCGCCTCATCGAATTGTGCTGCGCCTTCCTCTACAACAACGTCGTGCATGAAATCTGCGGCGACATGTCTCCAATCCTCGGATCTCTAGACCCAGATGACAAGGCCATCATCAATCTTCAGAAGCTCATCGAGACCATTGGCTCTGGACGCTTGGACAGGCCGTTACCGGCTCCGACCATGGCTGACGTCTTCCTTATGGACCAGGCCACACACGCCAGCCAATTTAACGTTGGAGGCAACAACCTGTTGAACATCACGGCGTCGCGGTACATCGATGACCCGAAGCTCGACAGAGCTGTTGCCGATCTCCAGGTAGCGCTCCGCAAGCTGGAAGCGCAGCTAGTCGAACGCAATCACAGCCGGGACGTAAGCTTCAGCCGGATGCTCCCTAGTTATTGGGAAGCGTCGATCAGCTTCTGAGTTTTCGGTCAGCCGGATCGTGCACGTGTTGAAAAAACAACCGGTCGCCGCCTTCACTGGCAACAAATCTCGTAGACGTCGAAACTGTACCGACCGGTTCAACTTCAGAACCGGTAACTCCAGAGACTGTGTAGAGCACGGTGCCTGGGTCAAGGTCAGCCAGAACAAGGCGAAAGTCGACTCCGGCTTTCCCGTCGAAGACTGCCTTTGCTTCCGGAGTTGGGGTGAACACCAAACGATCGGGCGCAACCGGCGTCACCACCGCCGATCCGTCCTGAGTCTGAGCAGCCAGGTGCGTGGTGACCATACGCCGAGGCGAACGAGACACCCGGCGGAACAACACTGACATGAGTCGCTGGGCGGTGCGCAGCTCTTCGTGAGTGTGGGTGAGGTCGTTGGTCATTGTGTTGGAGAACAGGTTGAAGTCTCTGCCCTGTCCGACGGTGTGATTCATTGCCAGAACATCCGCCGAAGGCTTCGCATCAATGAGGAGCTTTAGACTGAGGGCCGGCGTATAGGCGGCATCTCGGAAGACTTTTGCTACCAGCGACATTCGTATCAGCCCTATAGCTCCACCCTCGGGCGATGGCGCCAGAAGCCCAGTGAACTTCGAGGCACTGTCCGGTTCGAAGTTAACGAGGGCAACTGAACCTTTGGCGTGAATGACCTTGGGCCGCCCAGGCTCCATCAAATCCGACTGGCGAGTTAAGGCTTTGTCCAGCTGGTGAGGTCTCAGAACGATGCCAAGCTCGGTCAGTGGAGCCGTCCGGAAAGGAAGCACGAGTCCGGGTAACGAGGTAGGGCGATGAGCCGTGCTCTGAATCAGAGATGTCCAAAGCCAATGCGACTTTTGCTCGGCGGTCCACGATTCGTAACCTTCGGGCGCTTCGATACCCATAGGGTCGAGCGAGCGTTCCTTAGACAATCGGTTGCCTCACCCGCATGAGCCTATCCAAGCTCTGGGCGTCGATGCTGATTAGACCCTGTCAACGCCCGTAAATCCATTCAGGACAAATCCGAAGAGGCCAGCCCCCGACAAAAGGCGACCTCATACCTCGGGTGGACCAACAAATCCGTCCTAGGGCGGTGTTCATGATGCTTAGCATCGATCAGTATGGAGTTATGAGAACTTCTGAGATCCACCCATCATCGTCTACGGGGAGCATAAGGAACCTCCTTCTTCTAGCCCTGTCGGTCGGGGTCGCCTTGTTGGCGTCTGCGTGTATCGACCTTGGAACTAGAGGGTCAGGAGAGCCACTCGTCGAAACTCTCGAGCTCTCACTTGGGACGGTTCGCAACGTCGAAATCTCCGACGCTTGGAACGCCGAAATTCGCGAAGGCGAGGCCAGCGTTGTGATCACGGTTGACGACAACCTTCGAGACAACGTGCGTATCTCAGTTGATGAATCGACCCTGAAGATCGAACAAGACGGCAGCAGCCGCCCCAACGTGGGTTTCAACGTTGTGATAACCCTGCCCGAGATCGACAGCATCAAGGCGAAAGACGCGTCTGATGTTGTGGCCGATGGCATTTCGGTTGCAATGCTTGAGGTCGAAGACGCCAGTTCCCTGCTAGTTACCGACAGCAAGGCAGCAGTACTTCAGATCTCGGCCAGTGATGCTTCCGACATTGAGGTCAGCGGAAGTGCCGACACCTTGGCTGCTCGCGTAAGCGACGCCTCAACTGCCGACCTCAGAAACCTCGTCGTGAATACCGCAGAAGTTGAGGTCAGCGACGCTTCCAGCCTCGACGTGTACGCCACGAACGAAGTCACCGGGTCAGCTCGGGACGCATCGAACATCACGGTGTTCGGAGATCCCTCATCGAAGATCTCTACATCCGACGCAAGTTCAGTTGAATACGAGAAGTAGCGAACTCCGGGGACAGTCGCCCGGCTGCCGCAAAGGACTGGATCTAGTTCCTCTACGGTTGTCGTCATGTCGCTTCTCGACGACCTCCGCCCGCTGGTTCAACCACGAAGCGTTCTTTGTGTTGGTGAGTTTCATGGCACTGAGGAATTTCCTCGTGTCATTGCCGGTCTCGTCACCACTGCGGTTGCAGCAGGGTTGGCGGTGACGTTGGGTCTGGAGATTCCGATGTCGGAACAAGACAACATCGCATCGGTTCTTGCCGACCCAGACACTCCAGTAGCGGGCCCCTGGTGGAATCGGTCCGATGAGTTTCTCGATGGTCGTTCCAGCGTTGCAATGGCCGAACTCATCACCAACGCTGGGCAGCAACGACGCGACGGTGCCGATATCGAGATCGTGGCGATGGATGGCCCCTGGGTGGCGCCTGGCTCCCCCATCCCGCTGGAACTCATCCACCTACTTGAACAAGACCGTGACCAAGGCATGGCCACCCGTCTTCTCGATGCCATCGACCGTCGACCACGAGCCTTCACGCTGGTACTCGCCGGAAGCGAACACACCAGCGTGTTACAAGGCGAAGTGAACCCCGGGCGTTCGATGGCGTCTTACATCCGCGCCTGGCACCGCAACATGGTCTCCTTAGGTGGCTTGAGCTCAGGCGGAACGGCCTGGGTGCTCGGTCGTCGCCCCGAGGGACCTGGCATCGTCGAGGTAGATGGCGTCGAACTCGACCCCGGTGCTCAATGGGCCTCCACTGTTGGAGACGATGGCCACCACGGATACCTACACGTTGGCCAGGTCACAGCCTCTCCGCCATACCTAGATACCCATACTTAGATAGCTGTGCCTAGATAACTGCACTTAGACAGTTGTGCAGGTTGTTGATTCGCTCCAGACACCATCTTGGCCGCGGGCTTGGACCTGATAGACGTAGGTGGCATTGGCGCCAACGGTGTCGCTGAAGGTGAGGTCGGTGGTGACTCCTCGCCACCAGAATGGCCCGCCGTTTACTGAGCGGAACACCCGATAGTCGATCCCATTGTCGGCGGCGTCCCAAGTGATCGTGGCTTCTGGGTTCACCGTAGTCACCGAACAAGTAGCCGGTGCGCTTGCGCCCAATAGGCCGGCGGCTGGGTCTAGGACTGGGGCGCAGGTTGTTTCTTCGCTCCAATCACCACCGGCTGCTCGGGCTGATACGTAGTAGGTGTGCAAGCCGCTGGATCGCAGTGTCTGATCTGCGGTTGTTTCGGTTGTGATTGCTCGCCAGAAGATCGTGCCTCCGTCGATTGAACGACGGAGCCGGTAGTTGTCGGCTCCGGGGGCAGCGTCCCAGGTGATCGTGGCGTCAAGACCAACGTTAGTTGCAGCGCACGTTGCAGGTGCTTGCACTGGAGGCGCCGTGGTATCTAACGGAGGGTCACACAGAGTTGAGGTAGACCAGACACCGTCTGCGCCTCGGGCCTGGATTGAGTACGAGTGCACTCCGCTCGAACGGAGGGTGTCTTGGAAAGTTAGGTTGGCGGTTGCGCCCCGCCAGAAGAAAGCGCTGCCGTCGACCGATCGTAAGATGCGGTAGTCGTTGGCGTTGTCGGCTGCGTCCCATGTGAGGGTGGCAGAAATGCCGTCGTTAGAGGCAGCGCACGCAGGCACTGGCGATGCCCCAACAATTCCGTCTGCTGGATTGAGGGCAGGGAGGCAGGTTGTGGGTTCGGTCCAGGGTTGGCCGCTTTGTCGGGCCTGAACTTGGTAGCTGTGAATTCCCGTCGAGCGAAGTGTGTCATCAAAGGTCGTCAATGCAGTTGCTGTGCGCCAGAAGTATGGGCTGTCGTCGATTGAGCGGGTCACGCGATAATCCGCGGCACCGTCGACTGCGTCCCAGGTAATAGTTGCAGCCGTACCAACGTTGGCTGCAACACAAGTGGCCGGAGGACTCAGAGTTCCGGCGGTGGCCACGATGATGTTGGAGCGTGCGCCTTCGTTGCCTGCCGCGTCGACGCCCTTTACATAGAACGAGTATTCGGCCGCTGGTTCTAAATTAGAGATGGTTGCCGTTGTAGTGGTGCTGGTTGCTACCAATTCGTCGGTGTCGGCGTTGTAGATCCGGTAGCTGACAGTTCCAACGTTGTCTGTTGCCGCAGTCCACTCGACATCAACTGAGTCGGCTCCTTGGCCCGTTACGACGAGGCCGGTTGGAGCTTGTGGTGCTTCGGAATCATAGGTTTCGTCACAAAGCCGAGCGAACCCGTCGGCTGGTTGTCCGCCCGAACCGGTCACGCCTCCGCCGAACCAAAGGCAACCGTTGTCCGCTCCGTGGATAGCCCACGGGCCGGTCCCGCTGTTAGTGGCCCCAGACTCGAACGTCTCTACGAACTCGCCAGTTGTTGCCGAAAAGGCGTGAATCCACTGAGCGTCGTGCCAGGTTCCTTCAGGAGTGTCCCGAACTACCCAGTCATAGATCTCGGTGTCACTCCAAAGATCGCCCCAACAGTGACATGAAGCGTAGACCCGGTCACCAACCACCTCGATGTCTTGGAAGTCTCCGCCACGTCCGTTAACTCCTGGCTCGTCACGAACCATCAAGACAGAACCGACGTTATTGTCAAGATCCGCAGGCAGAGTTGGGTGGAAACCCCTGAAGTCGGTGCAAATACCGGTCTGGTCATCACCAGTGCATAACGTTGCGGTGTAACCGTCGGAGACTTTGATCGAAGAAGTCTGGCTAGAGATGTTGTTGCGTAGGCCTTCCCCACTGAACGAACGCGATCCGCCGTAGTCGGGGTCTGGATATGCCGAGAAGTTTCGGCCGTTGGAGTTAGTGAAGTGCGATTGCACCAGCGACCAATCAGACTCGTTGTACACCGAAAGGACGTGTTCGGAGCCGCCTACAAACACAAGACCGTTAACTGACTCAACATCTTGCATGTAGTTACGGTTGACGTTGTTGGGTTGGAAGCCGGTAACAACGGTTACGCCAGCGTCATCAACTGCAGCGAAACCCTGGGTGTTTGCAGCGCCGTTAACCGAGTCGAAGGTTCCAGCCAGATAAACGTTGGTGCTGGTCGGGCTGGCGTCGATTCCCCATACCGATCCCCCTACGACGGTGGGGGTAAACGCCGGGTCGACAACACCAGTGGTTTGAGAGACACGACCAACATTGTCGTTGTCGATCCCAACTCCGTTTGCCTTCAGCGCATCGAACTCACCAGCCACATACAACCAGTCATCCTCGATGTCTAATGCTCTAACTGCAGGCAACATGCCACCCGAAATACGGGCAGCGAAACCCCAATCGACCGCGCCAGAGATTGGATCCAAAGCCACCAGACCCTTCACGTTGTTGGCCCCATACTGAGAGAAGTCGCCGCCAACAAACAGCCGCGTTCCATCCGAGGACGCTTGCAATGCGTAGACAGCGCCATTCAGGTCGGGCGTGAAAGTGTCGATCCAGACACCGGTAACTGCGTCGAATGCGGCAATTGCAGGACGGGGATAGGAGACGCCCTCGTTGGTTACATCGGTGAAGCGACCACCGACGAAGACCCGGTCACCCATTTCTTCAATCGCCCAAACCTCCGAGCTCAGATCGTCGTTGAGAGTGCCAGTCATCAGACCGCTCACACCCCAATAGCTGGTAACACCTTCAACAATTTCAGCTGACGCCCCAGGCGTGACTGCCGTGGTGCCAACCAAAAGAAGCATTGCAAAAAAGGTCGTCTTGAGTTTCCGCATTACATACCGCCGTCTGAGTTCGAATCGCTACTTTAAGCGCGAACACGAGGCTAGAGACGATCAGAGCAGAATGACTCGGTTAGGAGTTAATACCCAATGAACTTTCGCTAACTCGAGCGCTACCCGATCTCTTTGCGTCGTTCGAATCGCAGAAGGGTTACGCCCGCAGTCATCAGAGCCGCAGCGACAGCCAGAAGTATCAGCGTCAAACTTGTACCTGTTGCCGGCAATGTTGGCGCTGGTGTTGGCGTGGTCAGCGTGACTACGGCGCCGTCGTGATCGTCCTCGTCTCCGCCGGTGTTGTTGACCTCGTCATCAACCGGGACTTCAGAGTTGGTTCCGTCTGGAATCGAATCGATGTCGGCTAGTGGTTCACCGTTGGCGCCAAGGATTACTGCGCCCGCTCCGTCAACCGCGTCCGCTGATTCGATTTCAGCCAGGTTCGTCAGGTCGCTTCCATCAACCACGGTGGTGGTGACGTCTACGCTTACTGACCCCCCAGGTGCGATCGGGCCAGCGATGTTGATTGTGGCGTCTCCGTCGGCGGTTTCGGTCCAATCACTGTCAGCCAGCCTTAGCCCAGACGGGATGTAGTCGATGATGTCGATGTTGCTGGCGTGGGTCTCACCTTGGTTGAACACTGTGACGGTCCACGTAACGGTTTGTCCCGCTGTGACGGTTCCCGAGTTCGCGCCGTTCTGGAGTGTCTTGCGTAGTGCAAGGTCAAAGATTGGCAGTTCCTCGACGACGGTGAACGGCGCCGGATCGTGATCGTCTTCATCGCCAGCTGCGTTATCTACTTCGTCGTCGGTGACTGATCCGTCATCGCCAGGATCGGCGTTAGGCGTGGAGTCGACGTCGACACCATCGTCTGAGCTGATCTCGGCCATGTTCAGGTTGTCACCGAAGGTCGGTGCGATTGCGGTGAGGGTGATGTTGACGCTCGCCGACCCCCCTGCTGGGATCGACCCAATAGTGGTGACTGCGCCACCGGATCCGTTGTCGGTCCAAGCCGCAGAGTCCGCAGATATGGCACTCAGCACAAAGCCGAGCGGATAGAAATCGGTGACCTCTACGTTTGTGGCGTCGACAGTTCCCTGGTTGAACACAGTGATCGTGAACGTAATGTCCGATCCGGGGGTGATCACACCGTCGGTGCCAGCGCCGTAGCTGTCAGATGTGTACACCTTGCGCAACGCCAGGTCATAGGCATCCACAGTGAGCGGCGCATCGTCGATGTCGTCTTCACTTGGCGGGGTGCCGTCGTCATCTGGGTTTGTGTTCGGAGTCGAATCGACGTCTTCCCCATCGTCGGTGCTGATCTCGGCCCAGTTAACAAGTGGCCCCGCACCAGTGGACGTAGCGTTCAACGTGATGTCGACACTGACCGAACCACCAACTGGAATCGCTCCTACGTTTCGCGTGGCAGTGCCATCGCCGTTGTCAGTCCAGGCTGCATCGTTCAGTGTGAACCCAGCCGGCAAATAGTCGGTGACTTCAACATTGTTGGCGTCAACGGTTCCTTCGTTGGTAACTGTGATCGTGAACGTGGCGTTGTCGCCGGCCTGGATCACACCGTCGGTTGAGCTGCCGTCAGCACTGGTGTCAGACGTGAAGTCCTTGACCAAAGCCAAGTCGTACACATCAACGGTGAGACCAGCAATGTCGTGGTCGTCTTCGTCACCGTCGGTGTTGTCGGTGACGTTGTCGGTTGCGTCACCTGGCGCTGCGGGCTGATTGTCATCAGCGGGGTCAGCGTCAGGAGTCGAGTCGATATCGGTGGCGGTGTCGGAGGAAATCTCCGCACCGTTCACAAGCTGCCCTGGGATGGCTGCGGTCACGGTCATGGTGACGGTTAGATCAACACTTGCGCCAGCAGCCAGCGGGCCGCCAGTAATCGTGGCGGTGTTATCGCCGTTGTCGGTCCAAGCGGCGTCGTTCAATCCAAGACCGGCTGGGATGTAGTCAACAACACTAAAGTTGTCCGCATCGAGCGTGCCCTGGTTGATAACAGTGATCGTAAAGGTCACGTCGTCGCCCACCTGCACCCGACCATCGGCAGCGTTGCCGTCGGCACTGGTATCAGAGGTGTAAACCTTGGTTAGTGCGAGGTCGAACTCGCCAATTGTTACTCCGGAGATGTCGTGGTCGTCAGAGTCACCATCGGAGTTGTTGGTGACGTCGTCAGTTGGGTCACCGGGAGATCCGGGCTGAGCGTCGTCAGCAGGATCGGTGTCGGGAGTCGAGTCGATATCGCTGCCATCGTCGGAGCTGATCTCCGCGATGTTGATTGCTCCACCCGGAGCAACACCGTCGGATGCCAACGTGATTTCGATGTCAACCGATTCCCCCGCAGCCAGTGGGCCACCGGCGATTGTCGCTGTGTTGTCGCCGTTGTCAGTCCAGGCTGCGTCGTTCAGTACGAAACCGGCAGGCAGATAATCGGTTACCTCAAAGGTTCCTGCATCAATGGTGCCCTGGTTGATCGCAGTGATCGTGAAGGTCACATCGGAACCGGCTTCGGTCAGACCGTCGGCCGGGTCACCGAATCCGTCATCGGAAAGAACCTTGATGAGTGCCAGGTCGAAGTTCTGAACCCCGACACCAGCTATGTCGTGGTCGTCTTCGTCACCCGAAGTGTTGTCGGTGACGTTGTCGGTTGGGTCGCCTGGACTCGAAGGCTGATTGTCGTCAGCCGGGTTCGAGTTCGGGCTTGAGTCTGCGTCGTTTCCGTCGTCACTGGAGATCTCCGCACCGTTGACATAGCCGCCAGGAGCGACCACGCCTGCAGTCATTGTGACCTCAAGGTCAACACTGTCGCCAGCAGCCAATGGGCCACCAGTGATAGTTGCGGTGCCGTTTGCGTTGTCGGTCCACGCTGGGTCGTTCAGTGTGAAACCGGCAGGCAGATAGTCGGTCACTTCGAATGTCGTTGCGTCCACACTGCCCTGGTTGAAGACAGTGATGGTGAAGGTGACGTCGGCGGCTGTGTCGATCACTGCGTCGGTCGGGTCACCAAAGCTGTCGGACGTGTAGATCTTGGTCAACGCAAGATCGTAGGTTTCAACGGTCACGCCCGCTGGGTCATGATCGTCTTCATCGCCATCGGCGTTGTTCGTGACGTCGTCGCCGGTTGCACCCGGGCCAGTTGGCTGAGTGTCGTTGGTTTGGTCAGCATCGGGAGTTGAGTCCACATCGTTGCCGTCATCGCTTGAGATTTCGGCCCAGTTAACGAAGTCGCCAGTGGTCGCCGAATCAGCGGTCAGGGTAATGGTTAGCGTCGTCGACGCCCCAGCTGCCAGTGGTCCACCAGTAAAGGTTGCCGTGTTGCCGGCACCCGGAGTCCACGCCCCATCGTTCAGCACGAATCCGGCAGGCAGATAGTCGGTGATTTCAAAGGTTGTGGCGTCGATCGTGCCCTGGTTGAACACAGTGATGGTGAACGTGACGTCAGCCCCATTCTCGACAACACCATCTGTTGGTGCGCCGTGAGTGTCAGAGGTGTAGACCTTGGTTAGCGCAAGGTCATAGTTCGCCACCGAAACACCCGCTGGGTCGTGGTCGTCTTCGTCGCCGTCGGTGTTGTCAGTGACGTTGTCAGTCGGCTCGCCGGGAGCGGCGGGCTGTGAGTCGTTGGCCTGATCGATATCGGGAGCCGAGTCGACGTCGAAGCCGTCATCGGCCGAGATTTCAGCCCAGTTCACAAACTGGCCTGGAGCAACCGAGTCGGCAGTCAAAGTGATATCGAATGTCGTCGATGCACCAGCTACCAAAGGCCCACCCGCAATGGTCGCAGTGTTTCCGGCACCGGGAGTCCATGCTGCGTCGTTCAGCAAGAACCCGGCAGGGATGTAGTCAGTTACTTCAAAGGTCGTTGCATCAACGCTGCCCTGGTTGAACACAGTGATGGTGAAGGTCACATCGTTGCCTTGTTCGATGATCGCATCAGCTGGATCACCAAAGGTGTCTGAGGTGTAGACCTTGGTTAGCGCAAGGTCGTAGAACTCTACTGACACGCCAGCAGGGTCGTGATCGTCTTCGTCGCCAGCGGTGTTGTCAACGACGTTGTCGGTCGGTTCGCCCGGTCTGGCAGGCTGAGAGTCATTACCTTGGCTCGCATCAGGCGTCGAGTCGATGTCATCGCCCGAGTCAGAGCTGATTTCAGCCCAGTTCACAAAGTCGCCCGTAGCCGCGCCAGCGGTCATGGCTATTTCGATCGTCGTTGACGCTCCAGCTGCCAGTGGCCCACCGGTAAAGGTGGCCGTGTTACCGGCACCTGGGGTCCAAGCAGCATCGTTCAAGGTGAAGCCAGCAGGGAGATAGTCGGTGATCTCGAAGGTGGCAGCGTCTACGGTGCCCTGGTTGAACACAGTGATTGTGAACGTCACGTCAGCACCCGGAGCAACTACGCCGTCGGCAGGCCCATCGTGGGTGTCAGATGTGTACACCTTTGTCAACGCAAGGTCGTAGAACTGAACACTGACACCGGCTGGGTCATGGTCGTCTTCGTCACCATCGGTGTTGTCGGTAACGTTGTCAGTCGGCTGGCCAGGAGCAGTCGGCTGTGAGTCGTTGGCTGGGTCGGCGTCTGGAGTTGAGTCCACATCGTTGCCGTCGTCGCTAGAGATTTCGGCCCAGTTCACAAAGTCGCCAGTGGTGGCACCAGCGGTCGTCGTGATGGTCAGAGTAGTTGAAGCGCCAGCAGCTAGAGGGCCGCCCGTAATGGTTGCGGTGTTACCGGCACCCGGAGTCCAAGCCCCATCGTTCAAAGTGAACCCGGCAGGTAAGTAGTCGGTCACCTCGAATGTGGTGGCGTCAATCGTGCCCTGGTTCTCAACAGTGATGGTGAAGGTCACATCAGCGCCAGGAACGATCTCACCATCGGTGGCATCACCCGAAGTGTCAGAGGTATAGACCTTCGTTAACGCCAAGTCGTAGTTGGCCACTGAAACACCGGCCGGGTCGTGGTCGTCTTCGTCGCCATCGGTGTTGTCGGTAACGTCGTCACCAGCAGCACCAGGCCCAGTCGGCTGAACATCGTTGGCCTGATCAAAGTCCGCGGTCGAGTCGGCATCATCGCCGTCATCGTTTGAGATCTCAGCCCAGTTAACAAATTCGCCTGGAGCAACCGAGTCGGCTGTCAAGGTGATGTCGACTGTGGTCGACGCTCCCGCAGCTAGTGGGCCACCGGTGAAGGTTGCCGTGTTGCCAGCACCCGGAGTCCATGC
>CALAJQ010000043.1 GCA_937922785.1 uncultured Acidimicrobiales bacterium | reverse complement strand
CGCAGTCGCATCATTACCAGCAACACGATCAGACAAAACCTTAGTAATCGCCGCAGTCAACGTCGTCTTACCATGATCAATATGACCCATAGTCCCCACATTCACGTGAGGCTTCGTACGCTCAAATTTTGCCTTGGCCATAGCGGTCAAGTCCTTTCAGTTTCCGGAACGAGCTGTTCTCGGGTTATCTAGTGGTTCACTCGCCCCGGATGCGCTTGACAATGTCTTCTTGAACGTTGCCGGGAGTTTGTTGGTAGCTATCAAATTGCATGGTGTAAGTTGCTCGACCCTGAGTCTTTGAGCGAAGGTCGGTTGAGTAACCGAACATCTCTGAAAGAGGGACATTTGCACTTACTACCTGGTTGTTACCCCGGGCTTCCATCTGGCCGACGCGACCACGGCGAGAGTTAAGGTCGCCGATCACATCGCCCATGTAGTCTTCAGGGGTTACTACTTCTACAGCCATAACTGGCTCTAGGAGAATTGGTTTTGCCTTCTTGGCAACCTGCTTGAACGCCATGGTTCCAGCAATCTTGAATGCCATTTCAGACGAGTCAACGTCGTGGTACTTGCCATCAAGCAAGGTCACTCGAACATCAACTGTGGGGAAACCGGCAAGAACACCGGTTGTCATGGCGTCTTCGATGCCGTGACTTACTGAAGGGATGTATTCCTTAGGAATACGTCCACCAGTGATCTTGTCTACGAACTCATAACCGCCACCGGGGCCCGATGGCTCCATCATGATGGTGATTTCCGCGTACTGACCCGAACCACCAGTTTGCTTCTTGTGGGTGTAGGAGTCTTTCTCCACCGTGTTCATGATGGTCTCGCGGTAGGCGACCTGTGGCTTACCCACAGTTGCGTCTACTCGGAACTCGCGAAGCATGCGATCTACAAGAACCTCAAGGTGAAGCTCGCCCATTCCGGCAATGATTGTTTGTCCGGTGTCTTCGTCGGTGTGAACCGTGAAGGTCGGGTCTTCTTCTGACAATGACATGAGAGCCTTGGCCATCTTGTCTTGGTCGGCCTTAGTCTTGGGCTCTACCGCCACGTGAATAACGGGGTCAGGGAAAGTGAGGTTCTCCAACACAATGGCGTTGGAGGCGTCAGTGAGGGTGTCACCGGTGCGGACGTTCTTCATGCCGATGGCAGCCATGATGTCGCCGGTCATAGCGAGATCACGATCTTCCTGTTTGTTGGCGTGCATCTCAAGCAAACGACCCATGCGCTCCTTGGAGCCAGTCCGGGTGTTCAAAACCTGATCGCCCTTGCCCAATGAGCCTGAGTAGACCCGGAAGTATGCAAGCTTGCCCACGTTGGGGGCAGACATGATCTTGAAAGCAAGCGCTGAGAACGGCGCATCGTCGTCGGCCTTGCGGGTCATTGGATCGCCGCCCTTTAGAGCGGTGCCTTCAATGTCGGGCAGGTCAAGTGGCGAGGGGAGATAGTTGATGACGTTGTCAAGCAACGGCTGAACGCCCTTGTTCTTGAACGCAGTACCGCAAAGAATCGGAACAAGTTTGTTGTCAATGGTTGCCCGACGAAGAGCAGCCTGAAGTTCGTCGTTGGAGATTGCCTCGTCACCGAGGTACTTCTCCATTAGGTCATCATCGGTGCCGGCAATAGCCTCAACAAGAAGCTCACGATATTCGTTTGCCTTATCTTCGTATTCGGCAGGAATATCGACAACCTCATAGGTTGCGCCGAGATCCTTCTCATCTGTGGTTGGAGGCCATACAAGTGCCTTCATCTGGATGAGGTCAACGACGCCCAGGAAGTCCATTTCGATGCCAATGGGAAGCTGGATTACTGCAACGTCGTTGGTAAGACGTTCCTTTATGGTGTCTAAACAGAAGTAGAAGTCAGCACCAGTTCGGTCAAGCTTGTTAACAAAGCACATGCGAGGAACGCCGTACTTGTCGGCCTGGCGCCAGACAGTCTCGGTCTGAGGTTCAACACCGGCCACCCCGTCGAACACAGCAACTGCGCCATCGAGTACGCGCAATGAACGCTCTACTTCAACGGTGAAGTCAACGTGGCCAGGGGTGTCAATGATGTTGATTCGGTGGTCTTTCCAGAAGCAAGTGGTGGCCGCAGAGGTAATCGTGATGCCACGCTCCTGCTCTTGTTCCATCCAGTCCATGGTGGCGCCGCCGTCGTGAACTTCACCGATTTTGTAGTTCTTACCGGTGTAGAAAAGGATGCGCTCGGTTGTGGTGGTCTTGCCAGCGTCAATATGGGCCATGATGCCGATATTGCGGTAGCGCTCAAGTGGAGTTGGTCTAGACATTTCTTAGTTCCTCTAAACGGTGCTTTACGCGAACCAGGTTAGTTTCGCGCACTACCAGCGGTAGTGGGCGAACGCCTTGTTGGACTCGGCCATTTTGTGCAGATCTTCACGACGCTTGGCCGATGCGCCAATACCGTTAGATGCGTCCAGAATTTCATTCGCTAGACGTTCCGCCATAGTGCGCTCACGACGAGCACGGGAGAAAGTAACCATCCAGCGGACGGCCAAAGTTGTTGCCCGACGAGGACGAACCTCTACTGGCACCTGGTAGGTGGCGCCACCAACACGGCGGCTGCGGACCTCGAGCTGTGGACGAACGTTTTCGACGGCTCGCTTAAGTGTTGCGACAGCATCGCCACCAGTCTTTTCAGCAACGATGTCTAGAGCGGTGTAAACAATGCGCTCTGCCGTTGTCTTCTTGCCATCAAGAAGAACCTTGTTGATGAACTGGGTAACCAGGACACTGCGGTGCACTGGGTCGGGCAGAAGCTCGTTACGGGGAGCGGGGCCTTTACGTGGCATAACTACTAGTCCTTCTTTACGCCGTAGCGGCTACGGGCCTGCTTGCGGTCTCGGACACCGGCGGTATCGAGAGTTCCTCGAACGATCTTGTAACGGACACCTGGAAGGTCCTTCACACGGCCACCGCGAACAAGAACAATTGAGTGCTCCTGAAGGTTGTGGCCTTCACCAGGAATGTAAGCAGTCACCTCAATACCGCTGGTTAGACGCACACGGGCGACCTTACGCAGAGCGGAGTTTGGCTTCTTTGGTGTAGCGGTGTACACGCGAGTGCATACCCCACGCCGTTGAGGTGAACCATTGAGGGCTGGTGTCTTAGCCTTCTTGGTTTTTGTTTGACGACCCTTGCGGACCAACTGCTGAATTGTGGGCATACAAAACCTTTAGGTGTCCTGTCCTCTAAGAAGACTGGAGACGGATATTTCAGCCTTGGGCGATGTGGAGACGCACGCGGGCACCTCGGCCTAAGACCGACCCACAAGCCTACGGGGGGTCGATGGCGATCACAACGACTATCGGATTGTTCGAGTGTCGGCTCTACTGGGTGGCCAGGATCGACAGTACCGCAGCTCCGTTGAATAACATGTGACCGATTATCGGAGCTCCAAGTCGGCCTGTCTTGATTGCAATTGCCCCAAAGAGTGTTCCGGCTGCGCCGATCGCGATGAGCAATACGGCAAGTTCGCTGCGGCCCATCCCAGGTTGGTAATGCACCAGCGCAAAGATGATTGACGAGCCAACCAGACCAGAGACCCAGGTGGCGCGTTTCTCCAATGCCCGAAGCAGCAGTCCTCGGAAGAGGAGTTCTTCAGAGAAAGGCGCGCCGATTACGGTAATAAACACCAAACCCCAGATCCAGGGACTATCAGTGTTGTCGGTTAGAAAGCCGGTGTTGTCAGCAGCTTCTGGATCGATTCCAAGTAGCCACGACAAACCAAAATTGATGAGGCCGGCACTAATGAGGGCAACCACGCCAGTGGCGATGCCGAGAGGCAAATCGACCAGCTTGAACCGAAATCCGAAGTCTTTCGCCGCTCCAAAGCCCTTCCACCGTCCAACGATCAATGGCCACAAGAACTGACCAAGCTGCTGGGCGCCTCCACCGATGACGATTACCAGGCCGCTTGTAGCAAGTTCATCTCCGCCAAAGGTTTCCAAATCCAGCTCAAACTCACCGGTTGCAGCGCCAATAAACAGCGCAGCCACCATGCCAATTATGGCCAACAGCAAAATGAAGCCGACGCCAAGGAACACATCACCCAGACCCCACCATGGTCGGACCTTGTTGCGCGAATCTGCTGATGACGGCTGAAACTGAGCGACCGTCGGGTCAAAGGGCCCAGTGGTTGGTGGCGGCAAAGAGCCTGAGGGCGGGGCCGTAGGCGGACCGGGCACATATCCAGGAGCTACGCCAGGGCTAAAGGTTGGCGGGGACGTCGGCGGTGCGGACGCGGGACCAGTTCTGGGCAAGTCGTTGCCAGGAGGACCGTTAGTGGGGAAGCCAGGAGTCATGAGGTATCTCGGTTTAGAGCCCAGCTAGCTGCTTGGCCTTAGATGACTGTAGGTCCGATAGCTGTCGGGTGGGTGGCACCGCAGCCACGTAAAGGGCCAGGAGTGGAACAAACGTGTAGCCCCAATAGACCCGACCCAAAACCAGTGTGACCGGCAACATCAACATTACGTGTGCCGCCACTAACGGAGCGATCGGGTCTGATTTGATGACTCGAGCGAGCCCAAAGGCGCCGAACACAACAATCGCAACACCCAGTGTCCAGCTCAACCACCCAACACCGGGACTAATCGCAGAGAACACAAACGTCGGGTTCAGCTTTTCGTTGCCAAAGGGCGCCTCATAACCCGTTTCAGCCACGAAGTCGGCCGCTCGGTTTGCGTGAATCAACCCAAACATCGAAACCGATGCCCCGGCACCCAACCAGTGACGTCGGTATGAAGAGTTTCTAAGCCAGTCATAAACCATGCAGACTCCAAACAGCACTGCGTACAGCTCTCGTGTTGCCAGGCCAAAGGCGAGGAGCCAAGGGGAGTAGGCCTTGTTATTCCTCAAAGCCAACAGACCGCCCAGGATTGATGGCAGGGCCCACACCTCGGCGTGGAGATAAAGATGATTGCTGTAAGCAACAGCCATAGTTCCGACCCCTGCGACTGCAATCAACGCCGCTCGCGAACCAAATGGTTTGGCAGTAGGAACACTTAAACCGATGCTTGCGGCGAAAGGAACCAGTGCTGCCAGATGCCAAAGGCCACTAGGAACCATGGCCAGGAGCCAAAAAACAACCGGCGTGCGGAAGGACCTGATCTGGGTGGGTGGCGCTCCTTCTTTAGCGATCAGGGCATCACGCATCGCTGGGTAGTAGCCCTGCCCCTCCTGCATTGATTCAAGAGTTTGCACATAGACAAGCTCGTCTACGTCTACCTCGTTGCCCGAAGTCAGGGGCACGGCGAAGGTCAACAAGCTGAAAACGACCACCATCAGCCACGTAATTACGCGCAGCTCGTCGTCCGAAAAGCGCGCCAGGGCCATGGCGCTCTATCGGCCAAAGGCCCCCAGTACTGAGCCTCCCAGAACCCCAGCCTCCCAGAACCCCAGCCCCCACTCAACCAATCGGACTCGAGGCCGATTGGTACCCATGGTTATGGCCAACGCCGACGCGCTCCTGGAACAACGCGCTCACACGCAGCCAACGGCAGCGGCCGGGCGGGTGGTTCCAAGCTGGCTGTCGGCCATTGTCTTGCTTGGGGTTTACATGTGCGCCGCTTTGTTGCTTGACCCTGGCGGCTACATGGGTTCTGACACCGGAGGCAAAGCAGCCACGGTTGCAGTGATGTCTCACAACCAAGACTGGTCACCTGATATTGGGTATTGGGCAGAGTCATGGGATCCCGAAGGCGACCTTCATCCGTACTTTGGCACGACTCGGCGAGGTGACAGTTGGATTCAGGTGACCTCATTGCCCATGATCATTGCGGCAAGACCACTTTGGGACCTCGGAGGTGAGAAAGCGGTTCTGATCTTGCCGATGCTTGGCTCGGTTCTGGCCGCTCTGGCTGCCGGGCGCCTGAGCGTACAAATGGGTGCCGCAGATAGTTGGCCCGCTGTATGGGTTGTCGGCCTAAGTACTCCCGTGGCAATTTATGCGCTCGACTTTTGGGAACACAGCCTTGGCCTGGCCGCCATGGGCTGGTCCTTCGTGCTGGTGCTGAAGGTCCTGAGCGCGCAAGTGCAGACCGGCCGAGCCGAACTCGCAAGCGCGTTTGGATCGGGAATCGGATTCGGATTCGCCGCAAACATGAGGCAAGAAGCGCTGATATATGGCTTCATTGCCGGTGTCGTTTTGTTTGCGACGCTACGAAAGCGAGATCGATCGCTGGTGTCATGGTTAGGGCCGTGCGTGGCCATGGCAGTGGGAACGCTGCTGATGTTGGGCGCAAATGTGGCCCTTGAGAAAGCTGTCCTCGATGAAACAGCTCGAACCTCTCGATCCGTCGGAACTCTTTCCGGCACCGCCGATTCAGGAATCTCACTTCGGCTGTCTGAGGCGCTGATCACCTTCGCTTCGCCGGTCGATCACGTGCACTGGAGCGCCCTGCTGCTTGCAGCCATGGTGGCGGTCGGCTTGGTCTGGGCAACGGTAAGCCACGTCAGATCGACCGAGTTGACGCGCCCGGTCGCTTTGCTGGGCGTGGCTTCACTTGCGCTGTTGTTGCGGCTGATTGCCTTTGGCCCGGGCTTTGTGTCAGGCATGCTGGCTGCCGCTCCACTTGCAGGTGCTGGCTTAGCGCTTCTTTGGCTGAACAACGAACGTCTTATTGCTGTTCTTGCCCTCGCCCCCCTTCCTCTGGTTTGGTCATTCCAATACACACGGGCCGCAGCGCCGCAGTGGGGCGGCCGATACATCCTGCCAACTGGATTGCTGCTCGTGGCATATGCCATGAGCCAAAGGTCAATCCTTGGTCCCAAGTTGCATCGATGGGTCAAATCCCTGGTAGTCGCCGGGGCGGCAATGACTTTGATTGGTGTCACGTTCTTGCATCAACGAACTCATGGGTTCGCCGAAGCATCCCAAGCTCTTGCCAATCGGCCTGAGTCGGCCCTGATCTTTGATGACCCTTTCTTGGCGCGAGAAGCCGGACCGGTTGGAGTTTCGGAGAATTGGCTGGCAGCCGAAGGTGTTGAACAGCGAGCGAAAGCGCTGGCCATAATCGAACTGGCCGAGTTCGACTCGTTTGCCTACATAGGCAACGTGTTCGACGGGCCAATAGAGTTTGAAGGCTTTGCTGCCAGGACAAGTGAAGAACTTGTCTTCTTCGAACACACTCGAGTGGTGCTAGTGACTTCTTACGAGCGGGTGCGTTAGTTCCGAAGTGTTGAGCCAGCGAGCAGCATGGCCAAATCAGCCAAGGAGTTGTAGCTGTGCCCTGAGACAAACTTGTCTAGATGTGGATACGCCGCAGCCATACCAGCTGCCAGCGGTGCGTAGCCAGGGGAAGCCTTAAGCGGGTTAACCCAGATGAGCTCATGAGTTACCCGATGGAGTCGCTCCATTTGTTCACCCAGAATTTCGGGTTCGCCTCGGTCCCATCCGTCACTAAGTATGACCACAACTCCCCCGCGGGCCATCCCTTTCACGCCCCATTCGTTGTTGAACTCGCCGATGGCATCACCCAGGCGGGTGCCACCTGACCAGTCAGCAACTTCGGGGGTTGCTGCAGCAATGGCAGCGTCAGGGTCATGGTTCGACAGCTGGCGAGTGATGCGAGTTAGGCGAGTACCAAGGGCAAACACCTCAACTCGATTCCGCGCAACAACAGCTGCGTGGCAAAACCGGATCAAGGCGCGAGCGTAAGTCTCCATCGATCCGGAAACGTCCAGAATTAGCGTCAGAGCACGCGGCTTTGATGCTGGGTTTGTGAAGGACCGGCGAATAGGTTCGCCCTGGTGCTTCAGCGCAAGCTGCACGGTTCGCCGCAGGTCGGCTCTGTCGCCGGACCCCTTGACCCGCTTGTGACGCAAACTCTGGCGCTGGTGTGTGGTAAATCTCAAGGCTCCAAGAAGGACCGAAAGCTCTGCGATCTCATCCTGGGTGCACTCGGCGAAGTCCTTTTCGCCCAATACTTCGAGCCGACTAAAGCGCAGCGAAATAAGGTCCTCGGGCTGTTCTGGCTCATCGTCATCATCACCATCTGGCGCGTCATCTTCGTCGTCGGTGTCGAGCGCAAGGGTGGCCTGGTCATCGGGGGGCGTCTCAATTACAAACCCGACTCCGGCCCTTTGGTCCCAGTAAGCCAGGAAGGCCTGGTCGTAAACGTCGATGTCTTCGGGCTTGTTGACTAAGGTCGCCCGGCCTGCCCAATAAGGGCCGGACCGCTCGGCCATGCCGACAGCGCCAAGCGCTTGGGTGAAGTTGATTGTTGCGCTGGCTGGCACCTTGAGGCCCGCTTGACGCAAGACTCGAGTAAACCCAACTGCGAGGCGCTCAATTGGCGGAGCTAGCTCAACGGCACCGTTAGCATCTCTGTTCACGCTTTAGATGCCACCAACGGTTCGCGCCGCGGCCAAAAGGCCCTCAAGACCATTGTCCTTAACCCTGCGCTGATCCTCGCGGTATTTTAGAACGGTTCCCAAGGTGGCCTCGACGATCGATTCGTCTAGATCCTGACGCCCCAATGCAGCAAGGCTCATTGCCCAATCGATCGACTCTGACACGCCGGGCGGCTTGTAAAGGCCGGCTTCACGCATGATCTGAGTTAGAGCTGCTACCTGTCGGGCCAACGGTTCGCTAACACCGGGAGCCCGCATAGACACGATTGCGACCTCACGATCAAAGTCAGGGTGTTCAACCCAGTGATACAGACAGCGTCGCTTTAGTGCATCATGCACGTCACGAGTGCGGTTAGAGGTCAACACAACCAGCGGCGGGTTCTCAGCCTTAACGGTTCCCAGTTCGGGAATGGTCACGCTGTAGTCGCTCAAAGCCTCCAGCAAAAACGCTTCAAACTCATCGTCGGCGCGGTCGATCTCGTCGATCAGGAGCACCGGCCTTGGACCATCAGTTGGGCTCAGGGCCTCAAGGAGGGGCCTTCGAATTAGGAACCTCTCGTTGTATAGCTCGGCCTCCAGCTCATTGGCACCAGCGTCATTTGCCCGACCGGTTGCTTCGGCGGTACGAAGGTGCAGAAGCTGGCGCGCGTAGTCCCACTCATAAACCGCCTGCGCCGAGTCGATTCCCTCATAACACTGAAGACGGATCAAGGGGCCACCAGTCCAGCGGCTCAACGCCTTGGCGACCTCAGTTTTGCCGACCCCGGCATCGCCTTCAAGGAACAGCGGGCGCTCGAGGGTCATTGCTAGAAAGATCGATGTTGCTAGGCCTTCGTCGGACAAATAGTCGTGCTCAGCAAGAGCTTCGTTCACCTGGGCAACATCAGTAACTTCCACAGACGCCACATTACAAGCACATCGGGCTCGTCTCACTATCTCGCCAGTGCTTCAGCTATCTCGCCAGTGCTTCAGCTACCTCGGTAGTGGTTCGCCCAAATTTCTGCCCCAGGTGACATTCCTCCCAAATTTCTGCCCCAGGTGACAATTAGTGTCACCTCCAGCTGACAGAACGGGGAATTGTCACCTCCAGCTGACATTTGCCTGAGGTTCTGAAGTGGAAGCAAGGCAGTCAGTTCGTCCTACAGTTACCGGACCTCTATGAACCGCTACACCCTTTATCTGGAGTCTGATCTAAATCGCGTCTTTACCGGCTCGCTACTTGAGATCGCTAGCACAGAGCTGCGCCTTGTGTTGACTGCCCTCGAGATGGAACCTGTGGGAGACATCGATCAGGTCAGCGATGGCCGCTCCCAGTTCTTGCGATTCTCAGTAGATGAGTCGGTAGATGCGGATGACACAACCGTCGCTGCGATAGTCGGCCAGCTCTCGGCGTCGGCTGCGCTGTTCAGAATTGGCGCGCAAGAAGACCATGCAGACGACGGCCCGGTCCAACCGCTTTCAATTTCGGAGACTCTGGCGTACAGCAGCGAACTGGTGACCACTCAGCGCTATCGGGGCAAAACCAACGAGCGCCTCACCCGTGCGATGTTAAACATGGCGTTGGCATCGGCTGGGATCAACCCTGCTGAGCCAACGGGAACCTTGCTGGACCCAATGTGTGGGCGCGGCACGTCCTTGAACTGGGCTGTTGCCTATGGCATGAGCGCAATAGGGATTGAGCCCGACCGGTCCTCGCTAGATCACTACGGGTCCTTCCTCGAGACCTGGGCCAAGCGCCAACGCCTGCCACACAAGATGCACAAGTTCGCCAACAAAGACAGCCTGAAGCGCCACCGGACGTTCGAGGTTTCACCGAACCGGGCCGCCCAAAAAGCCGACGAGGCCCAGACCGTCGACACTTTCAACGCCGACGGAGCAGACGAGTCGCTTCACATCAAGAACGGATCGGTCGACGTGATCGTGTCGGACTTGCCTTATGGCATTCAGCATCAGGGCTCAGCTAGAGAATCAGACACCTCCGAGCTGCTCGAGCGAGTGCTGCCCGCGTGGCACCAATGGGCTCGCCCCGGCGGCTCGATCTGCTTGGCCTGGAACTTAAAGCGCGCCGGGCGTCGCGACGTCAGCCGGGTTCTAGCTGTCGCTGGCTTTGAACCAGTCACCGTCACCGGCGGGCACACCATGAGACACAAAGTCGACTCCACAATCGACCGCGACGTGATCGTGGCAGTAAAACGCAACTGACCCCCTGCGGAACACAGGGGGTCAAGTCTCAAAAGTAGCTAGGTCCCACGACCTGTGGACAATCTAGGCGCCGGTTTCGGCTAGCGCCCGGGCCACAAGTGTTTGAGCTAGTGCATTTCGGTAGTTGGCATCAGCGTTGAGGTCCGTGGGAGGACTCATTCCGTCACCAGCCTTGGCTGCGGCATCTGCTGCTGAGGCACCACCCTGAAGGGCTGCTTCAACTGCTTCGGCTCGCAGCGGCATAGCTCCCATGTTCACCAACGCAACGCTGGTGTTCATCGGGTTTGTCACCGCCGCTACACCGACGATGGCCCAGTCCTGGGCTCGGCGGTTGAACTTCTGATAGCTCCACTTGGCGTCAGGCATCTTCGGGAACCGAAGCTCGGTCATCAACTCATCTGGAGCTAACGCCGTTTCCAAGAAGCCAGTGAAGAAGTCGTCGGCAGCAATCGTCCGCTCACCGTTTGGCCCCTTCACAACAACCGAACCACCAAGCGCCAATAACGCTGCGGGCAAGTCCGAAGCTGGATCGCCGTGAGCGATTGAGCCTCCGAGTGTTCCGCGGTGACGCACTGACGGGTCTCCAACCTGGCCAGCCACATGGGCCAGCATCGGCAGTTGAGCCTTCAGAACATCGCTGTTCTCAATTGCTCGGTGGGTGGTCATGGCACCGACAGCAACTTGGTCACCATCTTCTTTGATGTAACTCAGATCGCTGAGTCGACCAATGTCGATAAGTACCGACGGTGTCGCCAATCGGAACTTCATCAAAGGAATGAGGCTGTGGCCTCCGGCCAATAGCTTGGCTTCGTCACCGTGTTCGGTGAGCGCTGCGATTGCTGCATCAGCAGAATCGGCAGTCACGTAGTCAAAGGCTGCGGGGATCATACTGTTACTCCCTGGATTGCGTTCCAAACCCTCTGGGGAGTGGCCGGCATCTTCATATCTTTCACTCCGTGCGGACTCAGTCCGTCAACTACAGCGTTCATCACCGCAGCCGCTGAACCAATTGTTCCAGCCTCGCCTACGCCCTTCACACCAAGAATGTTTGAAGTGCTTGGGGTGTAGGTGTAGTCGGTCTTGATGTTTGGCATCTCCATTGGAGAGGGCACCAAGTAGTCCAGGAATGATGGGTTCTGGCAGTTGCCGTCTTCGTCATATGCGGCGGCTTCGAACAGTGCCTGGCCGACGCCCTGCACAATTCCGCCGTGAACCTGACCTTCAACAATCAGTGGGTTGACCTGATTGCCACAGTCATCAACTGCGATGTAGTCAAGCAGTTCGACGTTGCCGGTGCCTTCATCAATCTCCACCACAGCAACATGGGTGCCGAATGGGAATGCGAAGTTCGGTGGGTCGAAGCTGACCTGCTCTTGCAGGTTTGGCTCCATGCCGTCAGGAAGGTCGTGAGCAAGGAAGGCTCCGAAGCCGAGTTCGGCAATGTGCACCGACTTGGCTGGTGTGCCCTTAACGGAGAAGCTGCCGTTCTCATATTCGACGTCGCCTGGAGCTGCTTCAAACATGTGAGCAGCCATCAGGCGAGCCTTCTCGATGACCTTGTCAGCTGCCATGGCAATTGCCACACCACCAACAGAAAGTGATCGGGAACCGTAGGTGTCCAAGCCGAGCGGGCTTAGGGCGGTGTCAGAATGGAGTACCTCAACGTCGTTGGGGTCCATGCCGAACTTGGTGGCGATGATCTGTGACCATGATGTCTCATGTCCCTGACCGTGAGGCGTAGAGCCGGACACAACTTCAACCTTGCCGGTTGGCAACATGCGTACTGTTGCATGCTCCCAGCCACCAGAATTGAAGTTCAAGCCGCCTAGGGCCCGTGAGGGAGCCAGACCGCAGATCTCAACGTAAGTGACCATGCCGATTCCAAGTTGCTTGGCATCGCCAGCGTCACGACGCTTCTTCTGTTCAGCCCGGAGACCGTCATAGTCGGCCATCTCCAGCGCCTTGTCTAAGTTCGGGCCGTAGTGGCCAGAGTCAAAGGCAAGCGTCGAAGAGACCGTAAAGTTCTCGAAGTGGTCGCCGCCAGCTATGTAGTTGCGGCGACGCAGTTCTGCCGGGTCCATTCCCATTTCGGCGGCCAACATGTCCATGGCTCGCTCGATGGCGTATGAGGCCTCGGGCCTGCCTGCGCCTCGATAAGCGTCGGTTGGCGTGAGGTTTGTGAAGTGACCGTCGCAGGTAAACCCGAACGCCGGGATGTCATAGACGCCGGTGTAGAGGAAGCTGCCAAGAAGCGGCACACCTGGGGTGATCAGCATCATGTAGGCGCCCATATCGGCGTCGAGGTGAACTCGACAGCCAGTCACTTTGCCATCAGCGTCGGCGGCCAACTCGATTCGTTGGTTCTGACCTCGACCCTGATGGGTTGAGAATGCAGCCTCAGACCGGGTTTCGGTCCAGCGGACCGGCTTGGCCAGCTTGTTCGACAGTGTCGCTGCCAATAGCTCGTCGGGGTTGACGTTAAGTTTTGCACCGAAACCGCCACCAACTGCCGGAGCGATCACTCGAAGCTTGTTTTCTGGCAGGCCAGTTGTAGCTGCAATCAACACCTTAAGGAGGTGCGGCACCTGGCTTGCTGAGTAGAGCGTGAGCTCACCGCCGTGAGGTGATGGGACAGCCAGCACTCCACGGGGTTCCATCGCAGCGGGGATCATTCGCTGCTGTACGAAGTTGCCTGTGACAGTGTGAGCAGCGTTAGCGAACGCCGCTTCGACAGCGGCATTGTCGGGCTCCAGGGCCCAGTGGTAAGCCTTGTTTGTTGAAAGGTCAGAGTGGGCCATCTTCGAGTCGGCAACAGCCTCATCAAGTGACGCAACAGCTGGAAGCTGCTCGAAGTCGACAATCACGGCTTCTGCTGCATCAGCTGCCCCGTAACGGCTGTCGGCCAGAACAACGGCGACAATCTCGCCGACGTGTCGGGCGTATTCTGCGGCCACTGGGAAATGCGGAGGGTTGACCATGTCTTCGGTAACAGGCCATGCACAAGGCAGCGGTGCTGCCCAGAGACCCATGCCGTTGAGGTCGGCGCCGCTATAAGCGGAATGGACACCCGGCATTTTCAGCGCCTCAGATACGTCAACCGAGAGTATCTTCGCGTGAGCCATTGGGCTTCGAACCATGCCCATCCACAGTTCCCCCGAAACGTGGATGTCATCTACAAACTTGCCCTCGCCGGTGAGGAGCTTTGGGTCCTCTTTGCGAAGCATTGGAGTTCCGATAGTCATTTATGCGCCTCCTGCTGCACTCATTACAGACTTAACAATGTTGTGGTAGCCGGTACAGCGACAGAGGTTGCCTTCAAGGCCCTCGCGCACTTCGGCTTCTGATGGGCTCGGGTTCTGTTTCAGCAGTGATGTCGCTGCCATTACCATTCCCGGCGTGCAGTAACCGCACTGCAATCCGTGACATTGGCGGAAAGCTTCCTGCATTGGATGCAGCGTGCCGTCATCGGCGGCCATGCCTTCAATGGTGGTTATTTCCAGGCCTTGGGCCTGAACTGCAAACATCGTGCAGCTCTTTACGGACTCGCCGTTTACGTGAACTGTGCAGGCGCCGCAAGAGGATGTATCGCATCCCACATTGGTTCCGGTCAAGTCCAGATCGTCGCGAATTAGGTGCACTAGAAGTGTGCGAGGCTCTACATCGGCTGACATAGCGCTGCCGTTGACTGTTAAGTCGACTTTCACAAGATCCCCCTGTGTGTCGTGTTTTGGATAGAAGTCGACTATTCCACTTTCAGCCAATCCGCGCCAATCAAACGACCGATTGCCCAGTCGTTACGTCCTCCGGATCGTCGAACCGAGCACAGCTAGTGGGTTTGGCTATTGGGTTTTGGCTATTGACTCTCAACCTTGTTGAGAGTTCACAATGCCCACATGATTGATCCAAACCTTGAAGCAGCCATCCGTTCTAGTTGGTCTTTTGAGACCTCAGACACCGACCGTGGATGGGATGCCTCGAATCCAGCCGCCGGCCATTGCGACGTGTCTTCGCTGATCGTTCGAGATCGCTGTGGCGGAGATCTTAAGATGGCCAAAGTGTTCCGAAACGGCGAAATGAGCGAGCACCATTATTGGAACGTTCTCAGCGACGGAACCGAGGTTGATGTGACAAAGGAGCAGTTCGATGGAACCGAAGAGTTTGTAGACACCGTGACACTTGATGCCGAGTTCTTTGCGACTGCAGGCCCTATCAAGCCTTCGTTGTTGAAACGATGGGACGACTTTCGCCTAAGGGTTGACCAACACTTAAATGAGGCCAATGGCTGAGCAATCGATTGGTATCGGGCAATTTGCGTTACAGGCTCGATTGTCTGTGAGCGCAGTGCGCTTTTATTGCGACAGAGGGCTGTTGTCGCCCGGGTTTGTTGACCAATCGAACCGATACCGACGTTTCTTCCCAAGTCAGATCGCCGATGCCGAGCTAATTAGAGATCTGCGCACCATGGGATTGTCGCTCGACCAGGTGTCAGAGGCGGCAGGGATGGATCCATCTGAACGTGCTGATTTCATTCGCGCCCACGTCGAACAGCTTGAGGAGGCTGCGGTCAACGCCGCAGAGGTAGCGGCGGGGATCGGTTACGGCCAATCTTCCAGACCAGCGAAGCCAGTCGAACCAACCGTCGTTTTGGCCGAGACTCTGCTTGAAGCGATCGGCCAGATAGTGCCAACAGCTGGCACCGACATGACTGCTCCACATCTGATGTGTGTACTCGTTGAGATCAAGGACCATTCGCTTCGGTTTGTCGCCACAGATAGCTACAGGCTTTCGATTCGCGATTGTGTTCCTACGAATGCAGGCTCTGATTTCGCAATTGTGTTGGCGGCCGCGAGATTGACCGAGTGGGCTTGTGTTCTAGAAGGCTCAACTAGCCAAGAAGTCAAGCTCATCGCGAACGAGCACGGCGGTCTAACCGCCACAGGCAGAGGAATATCGATCTCCGCACCCCGACTGCCAATCGAATTTCCTCCTTATGAACAAGTTCTCAACCGTCAAAGCGTGCCTACCACCCAGCTGACTTGTGACCGTGCAGAATTACTAGAGGCGCTAAGCAAATTCCGGGGACCTGAACCGCTACGGCTCTGCGTTGGAAACCAACAAATCCGACTTTCCAGAGGCCCTTCGTCTGATGAAGTCACGGCCCGCACTATCGGCAAATTTCTGGAGACTTGGGTCAACCCCGAATTCGCAGCTTCGGCAGCAAAACACGCAGTGGGTGCTGAAATCGTCATCGAGGCAACCTCGCCAGACCAGCCGTTGCTGTTTCGGTCGGCTGACTCGGGCACTTACACCTCGCTGTTGATGCCAGTTCTCCAGTAGTAGGTACCAGTCGAATATGGACCAGAGCCGAGACTGATGTAGGTTCGGCGACGTGACAGACCCAGTAACTTCAATTCTGCACGAGGCCTATGACGAGCCCGCGGGCAACATCATCTTGGTCCACGGCGCTCTTGATCGGGGCATGGCATTTAGAGGTGTGGTCCAACGCCTTGGTGATTACAACACCACTGTCTATGACCGCCGCGGCTACGGGGCAAGCCTCGACCTACCCCTGGCTACCTCGCTTAATGACCATGTTGAGGATCTCCTCGGACTGATTGAGGATCAGCCCAGTATTGTCATCGGCCATTCCTATGGCGGCGTCGTATCAATGTTGGCCGCCGCTCAACAACCCGAACTGATTCCTGTCCTCGGGGTTTTCGAGCCTCCAATTCCTGGCATCGTGCTACCAACTGACGAGCCGGGTCCTCACCCCGACCCACCTGAAGATCCCGAACACCTGGTTCGGTGGATGTATCGACGAGTTGTAGGTGAATCAGCATTCGATCGAATGGGTGAACAAGCGCGTAAGGCTCTCGTCGCCGAGGCCCCAGCGCTTAAAAGCGACCTAACCAACGTGCGGGAGATGGATCCGCCCTTCGATCCGTCGACTGTTCCAGTGCCCACGCTTGTTGGCTATGGCGGCCAATCAATCCCCCGCCATATCGCCCGGGCGGAATGGCTAGCCAAGAACTTGCCCCAAGGCTCACTTATGGCCGCACCTGATGCTGCCCACCCATGCCACCGAACACACCCGGAGCAATTCGTGGCGTTTATCAAAGCGACCATCGCCCTGGCTGACTAGGTTTGATTGGTGGACAACACACCAAACCAGATCGTCAGTTCAAACAAGCTGGATGATGTCCTATATGACATCCGTGGCCCAATTCTTGACGAAGCCAACCGACTAGAAGAAGAAGGCCACAAGGTCTTCAAGCTGAATATCGGCAACCCAGCCCCGTTTGGCTTCGAAGCTCCCGAAGAGCTGCTTGTAGACATGATCAAGAATCTGCCTGACTCTCAGGGCTACTCAGACTCCAAAGGCCTTTACTCCGCTCGTAAGGCAATCATGCAGTACACCCAGAAGCAAGGCATCTCTGGGGTCGACATCAACGATATCTACATAGGCAATGGCGTCTCGGAGCTAATTGTGATGTCACTTCAAGGCCTGATGAACAATGGCGACGAAGTGCTCGTACCGTCACCTGACTATCCATTGTGGACGGCGGCAGCGAACCTTAGTGGTGGCACGCCGGTGCACTACCGATGCGACGAAGCGGCTGACTGGTTCCCAGACATTGCCGACATCAAGGCCAAGATCACCGACAAGACCAAGGCGATCGTCGTCATCAACCCGAACAACCCGACCGGTGCTGTTTATAGCAAGGCGCTACTGCAAGAAATCGTGGAAGTCGCCCGCGAACATGACCTCGTCGTTCTCAGCGATGAGATCTACGACAAAATCATCTACGACGAAGCCGTTCACCAACCGATTGCCGCCCTAGCTGATGACGTGTTCTTCATAACGATGAGCGGACTGTCTAAGTCATACCGAGTTGCCGGTTTCCGTTCGGGTTGGATGACTGTGAGTGGCGCAAAGAGCAGAGCTAAGAGCTACATCGGGGCGCTCGAAATGCTGGCCTCGATGCGCCTGTGCGCAAACGTGCCCGCCCAACACGCAATTCAGGCATCGCTGGGCGGTTATCAAAGCATCAACGAGTTCATTGTTCCCGGCGGACGACTCTATGACCAGCGCCAGGTCGCGTGGGAGATGATCAACGCGATAGACGGGCTGAGCTGTACCAAGCCGATGGGTGCTCTTTACCTG
The DNA here is from genome assembly GCA_937922785.1 of uncultured Acidimicrobiales bacterium. Classification (GTDB taxonomy): domain Bacteria; phylum Actinomycetota; class Acidimicrobiia; order Acidimicrobiales; family SZUA-35; genus CALAJQ01. The sequence continues at coordinate 19,913 of CALAJQ010000043.1, read as the reverse complement.
TTTCCCAAGATCGACACAAAGAAGTTCAACATCGTCGACGACGAGAAGTTCATCTTGGACTTCCTGTTGGAGGAACGAATTCTGATGGTCCAAGGCGGCGGTTTCAACTGGCCCGAGCCCGATCATTTCCGGCTTGTTTTCTTGCCTCGCGTTCGTGAGCTTGAAACCGCTATTGGCAAGTTGGAGAAGTTCTTGGCGGGCTACAAGCAGTTGAGTTGAGCCGGGACTGTCCCCGGCGTAACTTCTGGTAATGAGTTCTGTGGAAGCCGACCTTCGTGCTTACTACGAAGAGGAAGCCCGGCTAGGTACCCGCAGTGCAGTTGTAGGTCGCCGGGTCAAGCTTCGCGATGAATTTATTCAGCGCATTACGGGCGAAGGGCGGAGCTCGGTCATCGATTTTGGTGCTGGACCAGGCGGGGACGCCCCGGGGTTCACCGAGGCTGGCTATACCTATGTTGGTCTGGATCTGGCGCTGGGGAACTGTCGCCGGGCGGCGGCCGCTGGCAATGTAGTGATCCAAGGATCACTTACTCATCCGCCATTCCAAACCCATTCCTTTGACGCTGGCTGGTCGATGAGCACCCTCATGCACCTTCCTGAGATTGAGGTCCCGGATGCGCTGGGAGCGATGACCAAAACGTTGCGTCCCGGCGCTCCCTTGCTAATTGCCGTGTGGGGCGCCGACTCTGCCTCAGCCGCCGCTGACCTGACCCAAAGCGATGGAATCGAGGGCTGCGAGCGGCTATTCAGTTTGCGCACCTTTGAACGCAACGGCGAACTCGTCAGCGGAGCCGGTTCGTTAGAAGAGGCCACAACTTGGCCCGTGGGCCCCGGCGGCTGGCAATATCAAGTGTTTGTATTAAGGGTCTGACGCCAGTTTTGAATACAAGACCATGTCATGCCAGCCGTCGGCATGACGCCCACTTGCCCGCTTGATCCCTTCCTGGATGTAGCCGGCACCCACGGCAACTCGGCGTGAGCCTTCATTGGAAACCGAATGTTCAAGCTCGACTCGATGTATGCCTAGCTCGTGGGCCCACTTGGTTGCTGCCACACAAGCCCGCCGGGCTATCCCCCGCCCACGGCCGGCCGGCAGCATCCAATAGGCCACCTCGCCGATACCGAACTCCAGATTTGTATTGATTGTGACCCGTCCGACAATCTCACCGTTGGTGTCATCAACAATTGCCCAGGTTGCGGACTTCTCTTCTAGCCAACTGTTAGCGCAGTATTCGATCCATGCCAGCGCTTCGGCGTCGTCGACTAAGTGCCTGGTGTGGAAGTGCTGAATATCGGGGGTCTCGAAGGCCTGCTTAGCGACCGCTGCATCTCCCGGGACCCAAGGGCGAAGCGTCAGAGCGCCGTCGATCTTGAGTGTGGGCTGGGGTGTGGTGGCCATAGTGCCCGCGGCGATCATTGGAGGAACAGTTCGGGGCATGGGCTCAGCCTTTCAGACGCATAGTTCCAGTGCCTCAGGAATCTCTGAGGGTTGGGCAGCTAGTGCTGAGGGTCCGGCGTCGATAAGTTCCTCCACCGACCCATAACCCCAGACAACCCCGATTGTCGACAGCCCATGTGCTTGCCCACCCTTAATGTCGACGTCACGGTCGCCAATCATCACCGGCTTAGGCCCTCCGGCGCCGGACTGGTGGTGCAGCTGGTCAAGGGCGTGCTGAATCACGTCTTTCTTATGGCGTCGAGAACCGTCCATCGTTGCGCCGGCGATTACCTCGAAGTACTGGGTCAGATCGAAGTGGTCAACGATTCGCACGGCGAAGGGTTCTGGTTTTGAGGTGGCCACGGCCAACGTCCAGCCATCGTTCTGCATCTGCTGGAGAAGCTCGGGTATGCCGTCATAGACCTTGTTCTCGAATATCCCGACGGTGGCAAAGCGCTCGCGATACCCCTCGATAGCGGCAGCCACTCCAGCATTGTCTAGGCCCATCTCGGCGAAGGACTCTTGCAACGGCGGCCCAATGAACTGCTCGAGCGGCTCGTGGTCGTTGGGGTCAACACCAACGGCTGCCATGCCGTGTAGAAGCGACCCGACAATTCCCTCCGCCGGGTCGGTCAGAGTTCCGTCGAGGTCAAACAAAGCAAGATTGCGCACTTGCCCCATGCTAACCCCGGCACCCACCTCCCCTTCTGTCCTAGCGTGGTTGTGTGGAACTCGACGAGTATCAGAAGAACAACCAAGCGAACTGGAACGACCGAGCCCGGGTTCATGTGACATCTGAGATGTATGGGCTCGCCAACTACATCGAGGAACCCGAGCGCATAAGTGACGTAGTCAGCTTTGACGCGCCGTTGATCGGAGACATCAAGGGCAAGTCGGCGGTCCATCTGCAATGCCACATCGGCACCGACACAATCTCGCTTGCCCGGCTAGGCGCGGTTGATGTGGCCGGCCTGGATTTTTCCGAAACCGCAGTAGCCGAGGCCCGCAAGTTTTCAGAAGCCTGTGGCGCGCAAGTTGAGTACGTAGCCGGCAATGTTTATGACGCACCCGAACTATTGGGACGACAGTTTGACCTGGTCTACACCGGCGTTGGTGCGATCAACTGGATCGCTGATTTAGACCGCTGGGCGGCAGCTGTCGCCGGCTGCCTAAAGCCAGGCGGCCAGTTCTACATCCGCGAGATGCACCCAATGGCCTTTGTGTTCGAAGAAGTCGACGGCAAGATCTTGCCGACTTACAACTACTTCACCGGCCCCAACAATCCACTCACCTGGGACGAAGCTTGGACCTACACCGACGGCGATGCGTCGACGATTACACACACCAAACAGCACGAGTGGAACCACTCCATAGCTGAGGTCTTTAACGCGCTCACAACTCACGGTATGGAAGTAACAAGGATCGAAGAGCACCAAAGCATCGAGTGGCAGTTTGTGCCGTCGGCAGTCATGGAAGGCAACCAGTGGTACCTGCCGACCGACCTTCGCCAGATGATGCCGCTGATGTTCTCAATGTGGGCCACAAAGAAGACCCACCCCTAAACAACACCACCTTTTAACGTTCTGTCAGAGGTTTATCGGTCTATAGCCCGATAAACCTCTGACAGAAGCAGTTTTTGGGTCTTGGGCTGCTAGCCGATTACATCGGGGTCAGCTGGAGCGTCTTCCATTGGAGGAAGCTCCTCGCCGATTACCGGAAGGGCAGACACGTTGTCGATGACAACAGGTGGCTCTTCGGTTCCCTTGTTTGCAAGCCAAGCTGCCGGATCTACGTCTTCACCTTCAGAGGAGTAGAACGTCATCGGTGCATAATCTGGAGCACTTGTCTCCAGCTCACGGTGGCGCATCAGGCCGGTACCGGCTGGGATGAGCTTACCAATGATGATGTTCTCCTTGAGGCCAACCATCGAGTCGGACTTGCCCTCGATAGCGGCTTCGGTGAGTACCCGGGTGGTCTCCTGGAACGATGCAGCCGATAGCCACGAATCGGTTGCCAGAGAAGCCTTGGTGATACCCATGATTTCTGGGCGACCTTCGGCTGGGCGCTCGCCTTCGGTTACGAGACGCTTGTTGATCTCGGCAAATCGCCACTGATCAACACGCTCACCAGGAAGGAAGTCAGAGCCGCCAGGCTCGTTGATGCCAACACGACGGGTCATCTGTCGCACGATCAGCTCAATGTGCTTGTCGTGGATTGATACACCCTGATCGCGGTAGACCTTCTGAACCTCTTGAACCAGGTACTGCTGGGTTTCACGAATGCCGCGAATTTCAAGCAGTTCCTTCGGATCACGAGGACCGTCAACGATTGGATCACCAGCAGCGATTTCGTCGCCGTCAGACACCTCAAGCCGTGAAGCCAGTGGCACAGTGTGACTATCTTCAGTGCCGTCGTCTCCAACAACAGTGATGATTCGGCCGGTGCCTTCATCCTCTTCGATGCGTACAACACCAGAGATACGGGCCATCGTGGCCTTGCCCTTAGGGCTGCGAGCTTCGAAGAGCTCAACAACACGAGGCAGACCGCCAGCGATGTCGGCGCCGCCAGCCACACCACCGGTGTGGAAAGTACGCATAGTCAGCTGAGTTCCAGGCTCACCAATTGACTGGGCAGCGATAACGCCAACTGCTTCGCCAACTTCGATTTCCTTGCCGGTAGCAAGTGACATGCCATAGGCAGCGCCACTGATACCAACGGCTGAATCATCAGTGAGAGGAGAAAGAACGCGGACGCTCTCGACCTTAGGATCGTCACGGAGAGTCTCCATGTGCTCTTCGGTAACCATTGTTCCCTTGGGAATGGTGGTTCCGTCTGACAGCTCAATGTCATCTGCGGTTACCCGAGACAGCAAACGAGTCTCTAGGTAAGTAGCAACCATTCGAGCGTCAGGATCTGAAGCGTCCGAAGCCTTGCCTGTTTCCTTGTTGTAGTAACCATCAGGCTTGACGTCTTCAAGAACCAATCCACGAACTGGCTTGCCTTCAGCAAAGACATCGCGATCGTTGATGATTACTTCCTGGGCCACGTCAACCAAACGACGAGTCAGGTAGCCCGAGTCTGCAGTACGGAGCGCAGTATCAACAAGGCCCTTACGGGCACCCGGAGTAGCAATGAAGTACTCCAACATGGAGAGACCTTCACGGAAGTTGCTCTTAATCGGACGGGGAATCATGTCACCACGAGGGTTAGCTACCAAACCGCGCATACCTGCGATCTGACGAACCTGCATCATGTTTCCTCGAGCACCCGAGCCGACCATCATGTCAATTGGGTTGAACTGCTTTGACTGAAGAACATCGATCATCTCGTTCTTGATCTGCTCAGTCGCTTCGGTCCAGATCTCAACTTCCTTCTGGCGTCGCTCACCATCGGTGATGATGCCCTTACGGAACTGACCCTCAACCTTTTCGGCCTCTTGCTCGTGGCTGTCCAAGATGCCCTGCTTTGATACAGGAGTTTGAACGTCGTCAACCGAAACGGTAAGACCCGACACCATGGCGAACTTGAATGCCAAGTCCTTGATGCGGTCTAGCGTTGCGCCAACTTCGGCCTTTGAGTAGGTCACCGCTAGCTGATCAACGATCAAGCCAATGTCACGCTTCTTTATCAGCTCGTTGACGTAGGTGTAGTCCTCGGGCAGTGCGTTATTGAAGAACACTCGTCCGGCAGTGGTCTTGGCATAAGTTGCAGCCGAGCCATTCTTTGGAGTGAGGATCAAGTCATCGCGGCGGTAGAAGATTGGCTCATGAAGAGCGATTTCTTTCGCTTCATAGGCTCGCTCGACCTGCTCAACCGTGCGGTAGGTGCGAGTTACCTCCGCACCCGTATCGACGATTTCAGTCAGATAGAAACAACCAATAACCATGTCCTGCGTTGGGGTAACCAACGGGCGACCGTTGGCTGGGCTCAACACGTTGTTGGCACTAAGCATCAGTACCCGGGCTTCAGCCTGAGCTTCTGATGACAGTGGCAAGTGGACGGCCATCTGGTCGCCGTCGAAGTCGGCGTTAAAAGCGGTGCAAACCAGAGGGTGAATCTGGATGGCCTTGCCTTCTACCAGTACAGGCTCAAATGCCTGGATACCAAGACGGTGAAGCGTAGGTGCACGGTTAAGCATCACTGGATGCTCTTGAATTACGTCTTCGAGTACTTCCCAAACCTGGGGCCGACGACGTTCAACCATGCGCTTAGCGCTCTTGATGTTCTGTGCCAGTTCCTTATCAACCAAGCTCTTCATTACAAAAGGCTTGAATAGCTCGAGAGCCATGATCTTTGGAAGACCACACTGATGGAACTTAAGGGTCGGTCCAACCACGATGACCGAACGGCCAGAGTAGTCAACACGCTTACCCAGAAGGTTCTGACGGAAACGGCCCTGCTTGCCCTTCAGCATGTCTGAAAGCGACTTAAGCGGACGGTTACCTGGGCCAGTTACTGGCCGGCCACGACGACCGTTGTCGAACAACGCATCGACTGCTTCTTGGAGCATTCGCTTTTCGTTGTTCACGATGATCTCGGGAGCGCCCAAATCAAGCAGACGCTTGAGACGGTTGTTCCGGTTGATCACACGACGATAAAGGTCGTTCAAGTCAGAGGTCGCAAAGCGGCCACCATCAAGCTGAACCATTGGCCGAAGCTCCGGTGGGATCACGGGAACTACGTCGAGGATCATCGCTCGTGGGTCGTTCTGGCGGTTGCCATTGTCGTCGCGGCGGTTGAACGCAGCAACGATCTTCAGACGCTTAATGGCTTTCTGCTTGCGCTGAGCGCTAAGGGGCTTGACGCCCTCTTCAGGATCGATGGCGGCTCGGAGGAGAACCTCTTCTTCGTCGAAATCGATTCTGTCGATTAGCTGTGCGATTGCGTCTGCACCCATGCCGCCTTCGAAGTACTCACTCCAGCGGTCATACATTTCACGCCACAGCTGCTCATCGTCAATGATCTGACGAGCAAACATTGACTTGAACTCATCCCAAGCACGCTCAAGAGTGTCGAGCTCTAGCTCGTACTGCTCACGGGTCTGGGCTAGTTCCTTGTCAGCTGCACGGCGACGAGCCCGGATCTCGGTGTCCTTGGACTTGCCGGCTTCCATCTTGGCAATCTCTGCCTCGATCTCTTCGTGCTCTTCTGCAAGGCGCAGTTCCATCTCTTTAACGATGGCTTCACGCTCGCCGATGACATCTGCTTCCAAGTTTGGAAGGTCCTCGTCACGTCGCTCTTCGTCGACCCAGCAAACCAGGTTGGCCGCGAAGTAAATGACCTTCTCAAGCTGCTTTGCCTTGAGTTCTGTCTTGGGAGTGGTTCCCATGAGCAGATAGGCCAGCCATGACCGGGTGCCTCGGAGGTACCAAATGTGCACACAAGGAGCAGCGAGCTCGATGTGACCCATACGCTCGCGGCGAACCTTGGAACGAGTGACTTCTACGCCACAACGCTCACAGATGATTCCCTTGAAACGAACGCGCTTGTACTTGCCACAGGCGCACTCCCAGTCCTTGGTTGGGCCGAAAATCTTCTCGCAGAAGAGTCCGTCCTTCTCAGGCTTGAGGGTTCGGTAGTTAATAGTTTCTGGCTTCTTGACTTCGCCGTTGGACCAGCTACGGATTGAATCCGCAGTTGCTAGTCCGATCTTCAGCTGATCAAAATCGTTTACATCAAGCATTTAGAGCTCCTCTTGATCAGCGGCCGCGACTTGCGGCTCGGGCGGCGTCGTCTTCGTCAGTTCCACGTTCTGGACGGGACAAATCGATTCCTAATTCTTCAGCGGTGCGGAATAGCTCGTCATCGAGCTCGCGCATCTCAATTTCATGGCCGTCCTCAGCGAGGACTTCAACGTTGAGGCACAAGGCCTGCATCTCCTTGATGAGAACCTTGAAGCTCTCAGGGATGCCTGGTTCGGGGATGTTCTCGCCCTTAACAATGGCTTCATAGACCTTCACACGACCGAGCACGTCATCGGACTTGATGGTGAGCAGCTCCTGCAAGCAGTAAGCGGCGCCATAAGCCTCAAGCGCCCAAACTTCCATCTCACCAAAGCGCTGGCCACCAAATTGGGCCTTACCACCAAGTGGCTGCTGGGTAATCATGGAGTATGGACCTGTTGAACGGGCGTGGATCTTGTCATCAACCATGTGGCTGAGCTTCAAGACGTACATGATGCCAACCATGATCGGGTTGTCATATGCCTCGCCGGTTTGGCCGTTGTACAAGGTGGCCTTACCGTCAGGTCCGATCATTCGAGTTCCGTCTTCGGCCTCAGGGTTGAGGTTGGTGAAGATTTCCTGAATGGTTGGCTTGTCGCCGGAAAGGTGCTTTTCGTCCCACTTCGCACCATCAAACACTGGGGTTGAAACCAGGGTTGAAGGAGTGGTGAATGGACGAGTCTTGTTGACGGTGTTACGCAGCGGCGGTTCACCAACTGTTTGGCCATCAACCTGCCAACCCCATCGAGCTGCATAGCCCAAGTGAGATTCAAGAACCTGACCGATGTTCATTCGAGAAGGAACACCGAGTGGGTTCAAGATGATGTCAACTGGAGTTCCGTCTTCCATGTGAGGCATGTCCTCGACTGGAAGAATGCGGGAGATAACACCCTTGTTTCCGTGACGTCCAGCCAGCTTGTCGCCAACTGATATCTTTCGCTTCTGGGCAACATAAACCCGCACTAGCTGGTTCACACCAGGAGGAAGTTCGTGGCTGTCGTCTCGGTTGAAGACCTTTACGTCAATAACCTTGCCGACTTCGCCGTGAGGAACCTTCAAAGAGGTGTCTCGAACTTCGCGAGCCTTTTCACCGAAGATGGCACGAAGGAGGCGCTCTTCTGGAGTTAGCTCAGTCTCGCCCTTAGGTGTGACCTTGCCAACCAGGACGTCGCCCGGACCCACATCGGCACCGACTCGGATGATGCCCCGCTCGTCGAGATCAGCAAGGATCTCTTCAGAGAGGTTCGGGATGTCTCGAGTAATCTCTTCTGGCCCAAGCTTGGTGTCACGAGCATCAATCTCGTGCTCCTTAACGTGGATAGAAGTAAGCACATCGTCTCGCACGAGACGCTCGCTCAAGATGATCGCATCTTCGAAGTTGTAGCCCTGCCATGGCATGAAAGCCACGACGAGGTTTTTACCAAGAGCTAGCTCACCGTTGTCAGTAGAAGGGCCATCAGCAAGAAGCTCGCCCTTCTTGACTTCCTGACCAACAGAAACTCGTGGCTTCTGGTTGATTGAGGTGTCCTGGTTGGAACGATCGAACTTCAACAGACGGAAGACTTTGCGGCCCTCATTCTTGTAGTCCATTACGATCTGACGGCCGTCGACATCGACCACAACACCGTCGTCAATTGCAACAACAGTGTCGGCGGCATCTAGGGCCGCACGACCCTCAATACCTGTACCGATGTATGGAGCCTCTGGAGTTAGAAGCGGCACAGCCTGACGCTGCATGTTTGCACCCATGAGGGCGCGGTTTGCGTCGTCGTGTTCAAGGAATGGGATAAGACCTGTTCCGATGGAAACAATCTGGCGAGGTGAAACGTCCATCATCTGGACCTCGACGCCGGGAACGTTGGCGATTTCGGTGGTAGCACCGAAGAAGATGTCTCGCTCCAGCTGGAGCTTAAGGTCACGCAGTGACGCAGCTTGTGGTGAACGGCGGGAAAGAACTCGCTCGTTCGTAAAGCTGCCATCTGCATTCAGCTGTGAGTTGGCCTGAGCAACGATGTACTCCTCTTCCTCATCTGCTGTCAGGAAGACGATCTCATCAGAGACAACGCCGTTGTTCACCTTGCGATACGGAGTCTCCAAGAAGCCAAAAGCGTTAACCCGGGCATAAGAAGACAGGTATCCAATAAGTCCGATGTTCGGGCCCTCGGGAGTCTCGATAGGACACATTCGCCCGTAGTGGGAGAAGTGAACGTCTCGAACCTCAAAACCTGCACGCTCTCGGCTTAGGCCACCAGGGCCAAGTGCGGAAAGTCGACGGCGGTGAGTCAGACCCGAAAGCGGGTTCACCTGGTCCATGAACTGAGACAGCTGAGAAGTTCCAAAGAACTCCTTGATTGCAGCCACGACTGGACGGATGTTGATAAGAGTCTGAGGAGTAATCGCCTCGACGTCTTGGGTGGTCATGCGCTCTCGAACCACTCGTTCCATCCGGCTAAGGCCGATTCGAACCTGGTTCTGAATTAGCTCGCCAACTGAGCGGACCCGACGGTTCGCGAAGTGATCCTGGTCATCCAAGCGGTAGCCCGGCTCGGCCAGCATCAAGTGGAGGAGATAGGTAGCTGAGGCAAGAACCTCAACCTTTGACAGAACTGGCTGATCAATGTCTGGCTTGTCTATGAGATCTGCCAGTTGTGGAAAGAGTTCTTCGATGCGGTCAATTTCTGGACCTAGCTTGCGGTTCAGCTTGTAGCGACCAACACGTGAAAGGTCATAGCGGCGGCTCTCGAAGAACGCGTTGCGCAGGTAGCTGCGGGCAGCTTCAAGGGTTGGTGGCTCACCTGGGCGAGCACGCTTGTAAATCTCGATGAGGCTCTCGTCCTGAGTCGGCGAGATTTCCTTGTCCTTTTCCCACTGACCTTCTAGGAAGTCAAAGTGTGCGGCAAAGGCGTCGAGGAATCCTGGAGCGTTCTCCTCGTCGAAACCGAGTGCTCGCAACATGGTGAAGACCGAGATACGACGCTTACGAGCAACACGAACACCAGCGGTTGGGTGCTTGCCTGGCTTCTGCTCTACATCGAACTCAATCCATTCGCCACGGTAAGGGTGAATGGTGCCAGTAACCATCTGGTGCTTGGCCAGGTTACGAAGACGGAAACGCTCACCCGGCTGGAAGATAACTCCAGGTGATCGGACGAGCTGAGATACAACAACTCGCTCAGTGCCGTTGATAACAAAAGTGCCTTTGTCAGTCATCATTGGGAAGTCGCCCATGAAGACTGTCTGCTCTTTGATTTCTCCGGTTGTTGAGTTCATGAAGCGGGCCCGCACAAAGATTGGCGCCGCGTAGGTCATGTCCTTTTCTTTACATTCCTCAACCGTGTACTTCGGGTAAGGCTTTAGATCCTCGTCGTGAGGATCAAATTCGAGCTCTAGCTGAAGAGTCTCGGTGAAATCCTTGATTGGGCTAATGTCACGAAACGCATTCGCAAGCCCTTCATCAAGAAACCACTCAAACGAGTCTTTCTGGATTGCAATTAGGTCGGGCAGCTCGAGTGCTTGATCGAGCTTTCCGAAAGAAAAACGGTCGCGTGCAAGGGTACGTGCAGGCAAGGGTCACCACCTGAAACAGAGATTTGAAGGGGCCGGGCATTCCGTGCGCGCTGCAGACTGGGTGTTCCTTTTAGGGGAGCGCGAAGATAGCGAGCAGGCACGGCTTCGAACCAGCATAGGCGCGCCACGGGGCGGCTCCAACGCACTTTGGCCGACACCATAAAGAAACTGACCCCCAAGGTCAAGGACCATCCCACTGTTCCGGCCGTTTCCCGGCCACGGAGGCCGCCCGGCTCCGGACTTGCGGTCGGGAAACGACGCTAAGCAAGTGGCCTGCCCGACTCAGGACTTGCGGTCGGGAAACGACGCTAGGCACGTGCCCTAACTACGCAAAGTTTGGGGGGCGTTTTTGGTGGAGGGCTTTTATGCCTTCTGCGTAGTCGGGATCGGCCATCAGCTTGTTTAGAAGCTTTTCTGAGTCTTCGACCGCCTCGTTGACAGGTCTATGGAGGTCTGTGTAGATGAGCCGCTTTGTTTCGCGCAGGGACGCTCGACTGTTATGAGCTATGAGATTGGCCGCATATTCCTGAGCATGGGCGACCACCTCATCTCTTGGCAGTGCATCGTTGGCAAGCCCAATAGCTTTGGCTTCAGAGCCCCTGAACTTGCGACTGCTGAGCAAAATCTCAGTTGCGGTGGTCAGACCAACAAGGCGAGGCAAAAGCCACGCCAAGCCGTACTCAGCGGCCAAACCAATACGGCCATGGGCTGTGGTGTAGCTGGCGTCTGTAGCCATAAAGCGAATGTCAGCGAAACAAACCACTGCTAATCCAACACCAGCAGCCGCCCCGTTTGCCGCAGCAATAATCGGCTTGGTCATTCCAAACTGGTGTGCGAACTTTGCATCGAACTCAGGCCTCACTCCAAAACCCGGTGTCGCCAGCGGATCGGGAGTGCCCGGGTCATAGCCCCCTTTTGCGGCATGGCCAGAAAGTGCTTCCGAATCTCCCCCGACACAAAACGCTCGCCCTTCGGGATCGCCAGCCACCACGATGGCTCGCACCTTCTCAGAAGACTCGGCCTGATCTAGAAGCCATCGATATTCGGTGTGCATCCGACCGGTCCAAGCGTTGTGCCGTTCTGGCCTGGACAGCGTGATGGTCCCAACTCCGGAAGAGGCAACACTAAACGACGTTGTTTTGAGATCCATCAGCCCATCAGCGCTCGTGCTTGACCAACCCAATCTTCGCGCTCGACCCGGCCAGGGAACTGAACTAGCTGCTCCTGCAAGGCCTCAACGCCTGCCTGGTCGAGGTCAGCCAGATCTGAGAAGGCCAGAATTCCAGCTCCATGAAGGATTTTTTCCAGCTTAGGTCCGACGCCTTTGATCTTCTTCAAGTCATCTGGCTCTCGAGGCTGGGCTTCGAGCTGAGCGATTCGCAGGTGGGCTGCCGCAAGAGCTTGTTCAAGATCTGCCGAAGGAGAATCCGGATCGGATTGGGCCGATTCAGTCAGATTCTCTGTTACCGGAAGATCACTGGTTGCCGGAAGATCACTGGTTACCGGAAGATCACTCGTTACCGGAAGATCACTGGCTACCGGCAGATCCCGGGCTACCGGGCTCGGTTGACCGACAGGCTCCGGAGGTTCAGCGGGCAAGGCCACAACTTCTCGCTCTTGGCTCTCGATCAGATCTTCGAGCTCCATGATCCTGGCGTGCCGGGCGCTCGATTCGGCCAAGACTGTGTCCCACTCCAGACTCGTCACATGTCTATGCCTCCAGCGCCACATCAACCAACCAAGGCCAAGACCAAGCAAAAGCGCTGCAATTAGCGGGAAAAGAAGGTCAGTAATCACAAAAATCATGGAGCTAACTCCGACGCAGTGAACTGGACCCTGCGATTGGCCTGACGACCGGCGTTGGTCGAATTGTCACCAACTGGCCTATCTTGGCCATATCCAATCGCTGACAGTCTCCTCGCTTCAACTCCCGCACTGATCAGATAGGCCGCAACAGCATCAGCACGCTCTTGACTTAGCTGCCGATTCTCACTCTCAACGCCAGCTGAATCAGTATGGCCTTCGACCTCGATGGACGTTTGCAAGTATTGGTTCATCGCGGCGGCAACTTTATCAAGGGTCAGTTGGGCCTCTGCACTCAGAGAAGATTGGTTAGCTCCAAACACGACATTTGCGGCCACCTCAGCCTGTAGTAGATCTAGTTCAGCCTGTAGCGCCGCAGCTTGTTCGGCTGGTAGGAGCACAGCCGAGGCTGGGTCGGGTTCAGGTTCGGGGTCGGGGTCGGGGTCGGGGTCTAGATCCCTGACCGTTTCGACCTCAATTTGGCGTTCGCCAACAAGGCCCGACTCGGCGAATGCTTCTTCTAACAGAACAACATTCTCTTCAGTTGGAACACTAAGGCTGGAACTGAGACTCCCATCGACTAACACGATCCGGCCTGAAGTGGGTGCTTGGATCTTGGCGATCACTGAAGCCATACTTTTAACCCGCTCATCTGCACCCTCGAGCTCAGGCAACAAGCCTGACACCTGCAGACGATCTGAAACATTTTCTGCACCCATCGCAGCCTCTGCCGCTGAAACGAGTTCGGAACGCTGCTGCTCGGTCAGAACCGTTCCGCTCAAGCTGGAGCCTCCGCCGGTGAACTGGACGATCACGCTGACTGGCCCGATCGCCCGAGGCGAGCCTGGAGTCGTTGTGCTTGTTGGGGTCTCGGCGACATCGAGATTCAGCTCAACCGACCTGACCCCGTCCAGGCCAGACACGGTGTCGAGAATCACATCCGCGGAGTCCTCGGTAGCCACAAGCCCGCTGATATCGCCGTCACGCCACGAGAAGTCCACCTCGAGACCTCCTGTCTCAATACCCGCGGCATTTAGTTCCGAGACAGCGCGCTGCTCGAGATTTCTTTCGACGCTGGGAACCACCTGAAACAGGCTGAAGGCGATTAGAAGCACAGCGACGAAGCTTCCGAGCCAAAAACAACCGCGCATCGAGAGCGGAAACTTGCCACTCTCGGTTCCACGAATCCAGTAGTCGGTTGTGGTCGAATTTGATCGAGCGATGCGAGAGTCGTCGCGGACCTTCTGGGCCGAGACACGCCGCATCGGCAAGTCAATGTCGCTCTCCTCCACTACCGCTCTCCCCGGATCTGACCCACGTCCGCTCTCTACTTCCGCTTTTCTGTGACCGCTCGATGGACCTAGATGTTCGATGGACCCAGAAGCGATGGACCTAGAAGAGGGTATTCACAAACGGCCGCCAAAAGGTGAAAAAGCGGGCCCGAAGGCCCGCTCGTTCATAACTGGAACTAGCTCACTTAAGTTCTACTGAACCACCAGCGGCTTCAATCTTGGCCTTCGCTGCTTCAGCGTCGTCCTTGTTTGCGCCTTCGACAACAGCCTTAGGAGCAGACTCAACTAGGTCCTTAGCTTCCTTCAGACCCAGCCCTGTTAGCTCACGAACAGCCTTGATTACCTGGATCTTTTTGTCACCAGGACCGGTTAGCACTACGTCGAAGTCAGTCTTCTCTTCAACTTCTTCAGCAGCGCCGCCGCCAGCAGCTGCGACTGCAACTGGAGCTGCGGCTGTTACGCCGAACTTCTCTTCGAATTCAGACAGAAGCTCAGAGAGCTCCAGAACTGACATGCTTGCGATTGCTTCTAGTACTTCTTCTTTGCTCATTCTTAGCTCTCTTCTTTTTGCTCAGCGTCAGCTGAGGCGGTCTCTTCATTGGTTGTTTCTGGTGCCTCAGCTGCGGGTGCAGCATCTGCTTGTTCAGTCTCTTCGACTGCTTCTTCTGCTGCTGGAGCGGCCTCTTCGGCCTCTTCGGCCTCCACAGCGTCCTCGGCTGCTGGAGTTGCCTCTTCGGCTTCTTCAGCAGTTGCTGGTGCATCGGCCGGTGCGCCTGGCGCTCCTCCGATGTCGATAAGTGCCTTCAGGCCGTAAGCAAAGTCTCGCGGAACTGCCTGCAAGAGGCCAGCCATGCGCTGCATTGGTGCAGCCAGTAGGCCAGCGAACTTGGCGAGCAATACTTCGCGAGGTTCAATATCGGCTAGTGCTTTCAGGCCGTCTGCGTCAATGAAGTTGCCTTCAAACAGACCACCCTTAACGACTAGCTCTGGTGATGCTTTGGCGAAGTCTTTGAGTGCCTTGGCTACTCCGACAACGTCACCGGTCTCACCCTCTGGGGTGTTTTCGATAAACGCAATCGCAGTTGGTCCAACTAGCAGCTCAGCCAGTTCGGGCTGGTCTTGGGAGATAGCTCTCTTTGCGAGAGTGTTCTTGTAGACCTTGTACTTGCCGCCTGATGGACGCATAGCCAGCCGAAGCTCGGCTAGTTCTGAAACTGTCAGACCGCGGTACTCGGTGACTACAACTGCCTCGGCAGCGCCAACACGATCACGGATTTCGTCCACGATCGCTACTTTTTCTGGTCTTGGTTCGCTCATTGCACCTCCTTCCGTTTTGGTTGTTTTTCCTGTGTTTGTCTTGGTGTTACTTGTGTCATCGAATTGCGACGACCACACCACCACAGGTCACACCGGAGGTGCTTCCTAGAAGCTAAGCGACCGCCTCGTCAGGAGTATTTATCCGGCTAGCCGGCACCTGATGTCTCGGGCAGAGAAAATTCGATTGTTTCGTGAGGCTAACTGAGCCCTCTCGATCTAGAGAAATTATTTAGTGACGCCTTCGTCAACCTTGGTTGGATCCAGCTTGATCCCAGGTCCCATGGTTGAAGAGAGGGTTGCCTTCTTGATGTAGCGACCTTTAGCCGACGCTGGCTTAGCTCGAACGATTTCACCGATCAGAGCATCGAAGTTGGCACGTAGCGCCGCTGGCTCAAAGCCAACCTTGCCAATGGCGACAGCTACGTTTCCGTAACGGTCAGTGCGATACTCAACAGTTCCACCCTTGAAGTCGCCTACTGCCTTAGCCACATTGGGAGTGACAGTTCCGGTCTTTGGGTTAGGCATAAGGCCACGCGGACCTAGCACTCGGCCGAGCTTGCCAACCTGGGGCATTAGCTCCGGTGATGCAATTGCGATGTCGAAGTCAGTCATACCACCTTCGACCAGTTCTACAAGGTCCTCTGCGCCAACATGGTCAGCGCCTGCTTCCAACGCTGCTTCTGCAGCCGCTCCACTTGCAAAAACTGCAACGCGCACGTCCTTGCCAGTTCCCGAAGGAAGGGCAACTGTGCCACGCACGATCTGGTCGGCCTTACGCGGATCAACACCAAGGCTGACCACAAGTTCAACTGACTCATCGAACTTGGCTGTTGCCAAGGACTTAACCAGCTCAAGGCCTTCTTGGGGCTCATGGAGGTGATCCCGGTCATAGCGCTTGTGTGCGTCGATGTACTTCTTACCTTTTGCCATGATTGGCTCCCTCGTTAGTAAGGCCGCCGGACGAGGTGATCTCGACGAGCCTGTGGTTTGCTAGAACTTTGCTATTAGCCGGAGTCAGCTGACGCTGATACCCATCTGACGAGCAGTGCCAGCAATCTGGCGCTTGGCTGCGTCAATGTCGTATGCATTGAGGTCAGGCATCTTGATCTCAGCGATCTCAGTTAGTTGAGCATCGGTGATGGACCCAGCGTCGTCACGAAGCGGATCAGAAGCACCTTTTTGGACACCGGCTGCCTTCTTGATCAGCTCAGATGTAGGAGGAGTCTTAGTGATGAAGCTGAAGGTTCGATCTTCAAAAACGGTGATTTCAACGGGAATGATGCTTCCCCGCTGTGCCTCGGTTCGTGCGTTGTACTCCTTGCAGAAGTCCATGATCGACAGACCGTATGGACCTAAAGCGGTACCAACCGGTGGTGCTGGAGATGCAGCGCCAGCCGGAATCTGGATCTTTACTACTGCGAGTACTTGTTTCTTAGCCATGAGAAATTGCGTTTCTTATTGAAGAGGTGTTTAGAGGTTTGCTCGTGCTAGAGCGATGAATTTGAGCCCGAGGTTGAACGTCGGGAAAGAACAGCGGTAAAGCGTACCGCTTTGTTAGATCTTGCCCACCTGAGCGAATTCGAGTTCAACCGGAGTTTCTCGGCCGAAGATGTTGACCAGCACTTTGAGCTTGAGTTGGTCTTCGTTGATCTCAACGATTTCGCCCTGGAAGTCCGCAAACGGGCCTTCCTTGACTCGAACAGTTTCACCTTGTTCGTACTCCAGGCGAGGACGTCCCTTGCGTGCTGGCTCTTCGCCATCTGTCTTCTCGGTGAGGAAGCTCTCTACCTCGCGACGAGGCAACGGCGACGGCTTGTTTCCAGCACCAACAAACCCAGTGACTCCGGGAGTGTTACGAACAACGAACCACGAGTCATCGTCGAGACGCATGCGACACAAGAGGTAGCCGGGGAATACCTTCTTTTGGACTACGACCTTCTTGCCGTTCTTGAACTCGACAACATCTTCCATAGGGATCGCAACTTCGTAGATGCGATCTTCCATGTTCATTGACGAGGTTCGAGCTTCGAGGTTCTTGCGAACCTTGTTCTCGTAACCACTTTGGGTGTGAAGTACGAACCAACGGCCCGGGCGGTCATAAGGAGACTTCTGCTTTACCGGAGCCTCGTCAACGGTTTCACCGGCTTCGTCAGTAACGACCACATCAGCTTCGGCATCGGCCACAATTTGCTCAGCTTCGGCAACTACTGCCTCTGCGGCAGCGGCATCTTCAGCCGGCTCTGGCTCTGGCTCTGGCTCGGGCGATTCGGCAGGAGCTTCGGCAGCAATTGTTTGAACCTCTACTTCGGGCTCAGGTTCAGCAGCGGTCTGCGGCGCATCGTCAACCTCGACGCCGGTCGCGTCGGTCTCGTCTTCGGTTGGTGAATCAGGACCGTTGGTTTTCACAGATTCGACGCCGTTTTCCATTGCGTCTACCGATGAGTACATCTGGCTTGTTCCAATGACCTGACCGTTGCCGGCTTTCAAATTGAAATAGGGCTGATCGGCACTTGAGGTCAAACGCTCGTACCGAGCGTCGTCGGGTGAGTTGGTCTTGACCGACTCAATCCCGTTCTCAGCAGCAGCCTTTGTTGTGTAGACCTCGCTGTTAAGGATCACTTGGCCGTTGGCCGCCTTTAGGCAGAAGCTGTAATCGCCGCCCGGCGTTGTTTTGAGTACGTAGGTCATTATTCGGCCAGCCTTAGAAGCTTGATAACGCCCTCGCCGAACAAGAAGTCCATGAGAGCGATGAATCCGGTGAAGAACAGCAGCGCAGCCAGAACCACGAGGGTGTACTTGACCACCTCGGGACGAGTCGGCCAGTTAACTCTCTTAAGTTCGGTATTGGTCTCGCGAATGTACTGAAGGGGGGTCGCCCTCTCCCCCTTAACGGGCATCCGATTCTCGCGAGGGAGGCTCGTTGGGTTGCCCTCGGCGTCTATTTGGCCCTGCTTCTGCAGGTAACGCCTTTGCTCCCGATTCATTGCCATGACAACTGCTTGCCTTCGTTAAGTGTGTAATTGCGTTTGGTACGCCAAAATTAAGTGGCAGGGCAGGAGGGACTTGAACCCGCAACCTTCGGTTTTGGAGACCGGTGCTCTACCAATTGAGCTACTGCCCTAAGCGGCCTAAAGGCTACCAGCAACCTTTAGTTACTGGGCCACAGTTGACCGGTTTAGCTTGGATACGGCAACAAAAGCCCCTGCGGCTCCGGTGGCAGCTGCCGCACCAACCCCCTTTAGGATAGCCTTTCTTCGGTCCCGGCGCCGCAATTTAAGCACTGGAGCTGGTGGGCGAAGGTTCTCCAAAATCTCATCCAAAAGTGTGGAATCGGGCGCGATTTGCACCTCCCGAAGCGATGAGAGGCCCCTCAAGAGCTTGCGATACTGCGACAACTCGGCCTGACAACGCAGGCAGCCATCGAGATGGCGAGCTGCCGCCAGGGGAAGCGCAGCGTCTTCTACGGGTGCCACTTCGGCTAGTACGAGTGTTACTTCCTCACATTGCATGAGATTCTTGGTCTCCGGATTCGTCGCCAAATGGGTAAAGGCGTTCACGGAGCCGCTTTCGGGCTCTATGAAGGCGAACCTTGGCGGCTGACACGGAGATTCCCAACTCATCTGCAATGTCCTCGTGCGGGAGGTCATAGATGTCTCTGAGCACTACTACCGCTGACAACTTAGGAGGCAGCGATCTCAGTGCTTCAGTTAGCTGGGCTCTCAGATCGCCGATTTCGCCCCGTTGTACTGGGTCCCGTAGCGGATGAACGTCGGCAATGTTGGGCTCGGCTGGCAGTTCGTCATGACGATGACGAACCCGGCGGCCGAGGAAGGTGTTAGCGCAGTTGGCAGTTATGCGATGAAGCCAGGTGCTGAACTGAGCATCGCCCCGGAAGCGTTGAAGGCCCTTGTGGACTCTCAAATACGCTTCTTGAACGACGTCACGAGCATCTTCTTCGTCGCCAGTAAGCCGAAAAGCCAAGGTGTAGGTGTCAGCATATGTCTGACGAACTAGCTCCTCAAAGGCGCGGTGATCTCCGTCCTTTGCGTCAGCTACTAACTCAGAAATGGTGGAAGACACCATAACGATCAGACTCCTACCCTCGTAACTTCGTTACACCGCCGTGGCGCAACCGACACTCTTTCACCTGGTCAGACTAATGAACTAGCCACTCTCGGGGAGTGATGGTCACCCCCTAATAATGACTAGGGAGACCCCCAGCCCCGTTCACAATGACGATATCGCCAATTGTTACAGACGCATGACAACCGATAGTGGTTTAAGGCCACAATGCGTGCCAGTTCTTAACCCATCGAAATTTCTGCCCCAGGTGACACTTCACCCAAATTTCTGCTCCAGGTGACATCTATTGTCACCCACAGCTGACAGAAGGAGAAAATGTCACCTACAGCTGAAATTTGCCGCGAGAAGAGGTTTGCCCGCAGACGAACCAAGACCTAGCTAAAACGCAACGGCCGGCTCAGGTTTCCCTGGCCGGCCTTCGCTTAAGTCTTTAGTTAGCTAGAGAAGTGCTATTTGTTGATCTTTGTTACGCGGCCAGCGCCAACAGTCCGGCCACCCTCACGAATAGCAAACCGCAAACCCTCATCCATAGCAATCGGGTTGATTAGTTCAACAGACATCTCAGTGTTATCACCCGGCATACACATCTCAGTACCCTCAGGCAAAGTCACAGTCCCCGTAATATCAGTAGTACGGAAATAAAACTGCGGACGATAGTTACCAAAGAACGGCTTATGACGGCCACCCTCC
>CALAJQ010000042.1 GCA_937922785.1 uncultured Acidimicrobiales bacterium | reverse complement strand
TTGGGCCGAAGTGTTGCGCTCAACTACGGGTCGGCGCACTTATTCTGGGCGGTGTTATCGATCGGGCATCGAGACGACGGAGTCGAGCTGTCATACCGCCCGGCTAGTATTGTCCTATGGCCGAGAACAACGTCTGGACTGCTGAGGAACTGCTGGCGTTGAGTCCAGATGAGCGCGATCAGGTCATCCGAGACAGCGTCATCACCGATCCGGACAAGATCCCGACAGTAGTGACCGAACGTGCCAGGCTCAAAGCTGACGCTCGCATCGCAGCGACCGAGAGCGACCACCGGGCACGGTGACCCCGAACGTTCGCGTCGACCCGCACTTCTTCACCGAACTCGACGCACAGCTCGGCCAATCACGTGGACCCAGCGGTGAACCGTCCGCGAGTGACTTCCTCCTCATTGATCTGCCATCGTTGTCAGCAGTCATTGCCGAACGGTTCGAAGACTTGCCAGCCCTCTATCCCGATCGCGATGACTACCGCTATCTCGTCGCTATCGGCATACTCGTGCCGGCAGTCACGATCACGGCGCAACTCGTCGCTGACGGATCCATCGTCTTGTTCGGTATCGATATCGACCTGAGCGCCTGGCCGGCGTAACGAAACGCATCCGCAATTCCCGGGCATCGCAGATGGGCCGAAGTGTGCGAGTCATCCTGCGATCGACACCGGATTACTGAGCGGAATACCCGGTGCCTCCGAAGGCTCGATGACGACCTAGCGGGGCTTGCGGCGTGAACCCAAGCCCTGGCAATCTGTGCTAGTGGATCCGTCTGACGCGTACGATCTAGCGATCGTCGAAACCAAGGCAATCGTCGACGAAGCCGACCCCGAGGGTCTGCTTGCCCTTGGCACCCGCTGACGAGTACAGCGCTTTGGCGGCGGATGTTGCACGTCGACTACTGCATGACGAGGATGCCGGTGCACTGTTCGGCTCCTGGCCAGAGTGGCATGACTCTGTGGAACGCCAGCGGTGCATCGAACGCCTCCGGGCATTGCAGATTAGCGTGCGTCAGCGCCCATAGCTGCCGATCTGCGCCGCTGGGGATCCGACTCATCGACGGGATGAACAGGTGATTTTCGGGCACGCTGCTTGGGTCGTTCCCGAGTGGTCACGTCAGGCTCGGGTCGGTGATTCTGCTTGGCGTTATCGTGCGCGAACCCCAGCAGACTCTTCAACAGGCTCCGCCTGGGTCATCTAGTCTCGGGTCGTGGAACACTCACTCATTGTTGTCACCGGGTGGACTGGCGCTGGCAAGTCCACGATCTCAGACCACTTGGGGAAAGACCTGAACGCCACCGTCGCTAGCTTTGATTGGCTCATGTCCGGACTCCGGTCAATGCCGGACGTTTGGGAGGCCGTCGAACTGCCAGTCGAGAAACAGCGGCGAGTTGGGTGGAATCTACTTTCGAGAGTTGCAGAACAGCAGCTTCGGCGCGGTTCCTCCTGCGTTCTCGACCTCGTTGCTCGCGAGGAATCCCGTCGTGAGTGGCAACAGCTCGCCGAGCGGTACGGCGCCAGGTTCGGCGTAATCGAGTGCATATGTCCAGACGCAGAGCTTCATCGCTCGCGAGTCGCGGGGCGACAGCGAGATATTCCCGGCTGGTACGAGCTTGAGTGGAAGTGGGTTGCGCTCGGTCGAGAGAAGTACATCCCACTCGACGAACCAAAGCTCACTCTCGATGCCGCATCACCAATCGAGTCGAATCTCGACGAGGTAAGCCGGTGGGCGGCTTCGTTGCACCAGTAGCGCGTAGACCATGAGACCGGGGAGTACGCGACGCTGCGCCAGGGCCGAACTGTCGCACAACTGGCCGATGGATTGCGCAGGTCAGCTCGGTGTCTGGATGATTTGTCAGGGCACAATGGGTAGATGGAGCGTCGGGTCGATCTATCGAGCATTGATCTCGACGCGTGCAGGGCAGGGTCGATGCCCGTATCGCTGGGTGGACCGAAGCAGGATTGAAGCTGTCGTCTCGGACCTGGGTGGACAACGAATCCCCGTGGCCACGTCCACTCCTCAATGAACGGTTCGATGTGATGTCGCTGATGTCGTTTGGTTTCTGCTCGAACGATTCGATGGGGCCGAAGTCGAGGTCGTTCTGTACGCGGGTGGCTGGGTTGATCTCGCCTCCTGGATCCCGGATACCGACGTGGTCAAGGCGGATATTTCGAGGCGCACTACTGGGGCCGGACTATTGTGGTGCGGTCCTGGCCGCCAACGAGATTTCGTGGCGGTGATACCGAGTGCGTGGACACCAGGTCCTTGCGGGTAGCGGCGAGCGGAATCCCCAGGAAGCGCTCGCCGCCAAGGCCTCGAACGTGCGACCATGTCGTCGTGAATTCGACGAGGGCGACAGAGACGGAAGCCGGATACGACGCAGCTGCTGCGGACTACGTCGACCGGACTTCCACCCGGTCTCGCGAGGCCAAGGCGTTCTTATCTCGCTTCGTTGACCTCTTGTCGCCGAACAGCCTTGTACTCGACGTGGGCAGCGGGTCAGGTACTGATGCGCGCCGTTTCAGCGAAGCTGGTCATCATGGATTCGCTCTTGACCGGTCTACGAAGCTTCTTGCCTTGTCCGCTGGAGATTTGCGCCTCCGGGCAGATTTCTGCGCTTTACCGCTGGTCGACAGTTGTGCAGATGCGCTGTGGTCTCATGCCTCTCTTCTCCATGTGGAATCGGACGCGCTTGGAGCAACGTTCGATGAGTGGCAACGGGTGGTTAGGCCAGGTGGGCTTGTCGCGTTCGTGACGTCGCTTGGAGGGGATAGCGGTTGGGAACTTGCGCCGGCATCACAGCGACGAGTGCCCGAGATGGTCAGCGGGGCTCGACGATGGTTCGTGCATCACGAGAGCGCGGAGCTACAGAAGGCAATGCTGCAACGCGGCTGGGTGCTTATGGAGTCGTCCGTTCGTAGGAGTCATCGGGACTGGATCCTTGCGATGGCCAGGACTCCCGGGTGATTGCCCAGAGCCAGTAGGCCTAGTTCAGACCGACCACGGCCGGCGAGTCATTGTCGGGATTCCGTTGCAGCGCAATCGGGCCGAAGTGTGGTGCACCGGCTTCGCCGGCGTCCGAGAATCTGCGCGGGCCATTTTGAGCACTGATCTGTCACTGGTAGCTGCTCCTGCCGGTAGTGGCCAGGTCAGTCTAGGGGCGCTGGCGTTCCATCGTCAGGACCATAGAGGGTCTTGCTAGGCTCGACCGGGTGTTTCCGACTCTGTACGTGCTCGCTGGTTGGTTGATTCAGTGCTGGTCTTGAACCGCCAATGGCAGGGGTTCGGAGCTTCAGATTCGGTGGCGGCCGGATGCGAGGCGATGCTGCGCAGGCTCGGCGCGGCCGCCGACGTTGTCGTTCCCGTACCTCCGTACCATCGTCTTGCTGCACGTCAGGGCGTGATAGGTCTCGACGAGCAGTTGTACCAGATTCGCTGGCTCCAAGACCGATTGAGGCGTGACCAGCCAGCCAGGGTGTTTCAACTCGCCGGAGATTGCGGTGCGCAGGCCGCTCCGATCAGCTGGCTCAACTCCCAGCGTGGATCCGATCTCAACGTGGTGTGGATCGACGCTCACGGTGACCTGAACACCCCCCAGACGTCGCCAAGCAGAACCTTTCACGGAATGGTGTTGCGGACCCTTCTCGGCGACGGCCCGGAAGAGCTCGTTAGATTGGTCGAACGACCGCTTCGACCGGAGCAGGTTCACCTCGTAGGAGTTCGGGCGCTCGACCCGGAGGAGTCCGACTACATCAAGCTCCACAGCCTCCAGATCCGCCGGCCTAGCGATCTGAACGTGACGGGCCGGGTCTACGTGCACCTCGACCTGGACTCGCTCGACCCGCAGCAGTTCGGGCACGTGCCGTTCCCCGAACCCAATGGCCTCACCGTCAGCGACGTCTTTCACCTCCTATGTCGTCTCCGAGAACACAGCGAGATCGAACTCGTTGGGATAGGGCTGACGGAATCGACGGCCCTACTCGATGAAGAACTCTCTGCGATCGATCCAATCCTTGGCGAGTTCATGTCGGCGCTCCAGGCAGACCCCAAACGCCGACCAGCAACCGGAGGGCCACTGCGCTGACACTTAGTGCCAGATCGCGCTCGGGACAACAGCTGTCTTGACGAGCTCCGGCCGGTCGGAGACCGGAAACCGCTCACGCGCATACCAGCACTTCCGATCGGTCAGCGTTCCTCGAACACCGAGCGATAATCCCAGGCTGGAAAGCTCCGGTCCGCGCCACAGAACCGGCGAAGCGGGGCGGGCGTGGTCCAGTTCAGCTGGTCGCCTTCCACAGTGACGAAGCACGAAACTGCGCACCGTTGTCATCAAGTCAACATCAGGGATGGTGTTGCGTTGACCACTTGACCCCAAGGCCGTATTTCTATTCGGCTTGCCTATTCGGCTCTTGACGGGTTGAACATTTGAGCGTACGCTCAAATGTATTGAGCAAGTGCTCAAAACTGAAATCAAGCGAGCCGAAACAGACCGAGCTGAAACACAGCGAAAGATAGAGCGAGAAGGCCATGACAACCAAGACCGAAGTTCCAGAACAAGCCGTATTTCTATATGACGACTGCTGCCCTTTATGTCGCGGCTATACAGCCACATTCAGCGGGCTGGGGTGGACTGGCAGAACGGGCTTTTCGACAGTCGACGATGAAGTTGTTGCTGCTCTCGACTTCGATTTAGCAAGGCACAAGATACCGCTATATGACGCCAGGACCGGAACTGTTAAGTACGGGTTGGACGGCATTCTTGACGTAGTCAATACCAATGCACCACTGCTTGAACCAATAACAACTGCCAGGTCTGTAAGGGCTGCGCTGGACGGTTTCTACTGGATGGTCACTTACAACCGCCGCCATATCGTAAGTGCGCCACCGCCTCCTTTAGGAGCGGTGGATTGTGCGCCCGACTTCAATGTTCGCGCGGTTGTGGCATACATCGGGCTGGCGACGGCTGCGGCCGCTGGCTTGGCAGCGGTGAGTGGAGTGATCACACCGGTTGCGTCAAGCGCTGTCATGGCGGCCGCACTCATGAAAACCCGCAAGTCTGAGTGGAACATCAACAAGCTCCAGGCTGCTGGCCACGTCACCTCGGTTGCGCTGGCAACGGCCGGTGCCGGGGCGGTCGGGGCCGCGATTGCCGGACCCGCAGCTGCAACCGGGTTGGCTCTAGCGGCTGGTGCTCGCAAGCTCTATTTGAGACGTTGGGTTCGAGACCACAGGTAGCGGAAGTTCGTCTTAGCGAGACAGTCGTACGATCTTGTCGGTTGAGATGAAAGCCATTCTCGTCCATTTGTCCGCGGACGTCACCACCATCCCTAATGACGTGCCGGTTTCAGTCTCGAAGAGCTCCGATCCTGCTGGTGTGGTGCAGGTGAATAGTTCTGAACCCGCAGCCCACACAACCTGACTACCAAACACGCAGCTGTTGTTGATTGTCTGACCATTTGCCACTGAGGTGACTGTCACCGGGTCTAAAGCGGAGGAAGAAACCACGAAGCGGCCGTCAGGTGATAGTTGCGCCACAGTGGTGAGGTCAACATCCAAGTTCTTGGCCAAGTCGGGGAAAAAGCCTGTCTTCGGCCTGGAGTTCGACGGGTCATACCAAAGGCGCTCACACCTTTGGCTAGCGTCGCACTCGGCCACGACCATGTCGTTGAGCCCGATGGCCACCATCACTCCAGTGGCCGAAAGCGGTTGCCACGGGTTCACCTCGCTGCCGGTGAAACGCACAACGCCACCTTCTGACCCAACCGCTATCTCTGGGGTTGGTAGGCCCACTGGTCCGTCGCGACGCATCGTCCGATACACCTGGCCTGCGGCATCGATTTCGGTCCACCAGAAGTCGCTCGCCCCGGCATCAGAAACTGCAATCGGAGTTTGCAACCACATGAGTCCCGGTTCGGTGGATGGCAGCACCCGATCTGCTTCGGCAAGAAAGCGCCACTGCAGATTTAGCGGCTTACCGATCCAAGCTCCAGATTCACCTATCACCACAAGCTCGTCGCCGATGATCAGCGGATCGGTATTCAGTAAGCGCTCAGGCGGAGACCAGGAGCTTCGACGGCCGGTCGACAAATCCATTTCGTAGAGAAACTGAGCGTTTTCGATGACGATCAGGCTTTGTCCACCAGGCCATTGGGTTATCGATGACCGACGGGCCTGAATCTCTGCATTGTGCGCCCCATCAATCTGGTTTGTCGGGTCGTCGGTTTCGGTAACCGGCGACGCTTCACCTCTGGGGGCAAGGGTCGTCGTGACCTGTTCGGGATAAACAGTTTCGGTTTCGCTGCCGCCCAATGTGAACAGGAAGGTTGCCACGGCCAACACCGCCAACAGGCCCACGCCGTAACCCAACAGAGGGTTTCCGGTCTGAACAGAATCAATCGATTCAGCATTCGTTGAACCAATCTCATAGCCCTCAGGCTGGATGATCTCAACCTCAGCAGCCATGTTTGGACCGTAACGCAGTCGGGTTAGTTATCGCCATTAGGGCCCACGAAGACCGCCCACACCCAGGGATCGGTCTGGGGCGAGGCAAGTCCTAGAGATCGTCCGGTGGTCATGTCGTACAGCTCTATTCCGTCGCCTGTGGAACAAGCCAGCAACTTTTCGCTTTGGGACCACGCCATAGCTTGGCCCCAGATGCACGAGTTCTGAATCACTGCACCTGTGGCCACTGAAGAGAGCTCAACCTGCGAATCGTCCACTTCACTGGCAGCAAACCGGCCAAATGGGGAAAGGAGCGCCATAAATCTCGGGCTAATACCGTCAGCCAAATCGTCAAACAAGCCGCCACGGATGTTTCCTGTAACTGGGTCATACCAAACACGATCGCATTCGAGGAATGTTGCACACTCTGATGCGACGAGGTCATTGGGCCCAACCGCAACAACTGTTCCTCTTGTTGATATTGGCCGCCAATGGGTTTCGGTTTCAGGGAGGCCCAGGTCAATCAATTCAGCCTTGTTGGCCAGTCGGAAGATTCCTGTTCCCTTTCCGATTGTTAGCTCCGGGCTAGGAAGAGCGAGTTCTGAATTGCGGACCACCGACCTTGTCACCTGACCACCCAAGTCAACCTCGGTCCAGATGAAGCGCTGGGTTGAGTCAGGCTGGGCCGGGTCTGTTCTGAGCCACACTCGATCATGGTGGGTGGAGGGCCTCAGATGATCTGCCGGGCCAAGCAGAGTCCAAGCGAAACCGGATTCGGTCCGGTCTCCAAACCAAGCGCCACTGCTGCCAATGACAACAACACCGTTAGAGATCGGCACCGGCTCACGGTCTAGCAGTGGCTCTGGCATCGGCAACCTAGACCTGTGACCAGTCCGGAGCTTGATCACAAACAGCGAGGTCGCGGTCGAGTTGGGTTCGGCGGCGTCACTATGGACAATTAGGAGTTCTTCACCGGCTTCTGTGGTCAGAAGTGAATCTGGTCGCGGTGGGGCTTCGTCGCCTCGCGCGAACGCATCACTGTTTGGATCCACTGCTGTCGACGGCGAGTCCTCGGTGAATTCTTGATCACGTTGAGAGGGTCCGATAATCACAAGTTGGGCAAAGACTCCAAGAACGGCAATGGCCACAACTCCAACTAGGGCAGAGCTCAAAGTGTGCTTGAGACCCTCTGGTTCTGAATCGCTAGGCGAATCGGGCCGGTCAGGTTCTACGACGTCAACCAAGATCCCCACAACCAAAACCTAACTCATGATTAGCGCTGTCTCCCAGCGGAAGCGTGCTTTCGGGCCACTATCGGGTCATGCCGTCATAGCCGGTCGATAAGTTGGTAGCAATGCTGCGGGTATTCTCTTCCACACACATCCAGCCCCTCGCTGATCAGCTGGCTGACGTGCTGAAACAGCCTACAAACGACGCCATGACTCCAGAGTGGATTGCGGTCCCTAGCTCTGGCATGGAACGCTGGCTTAAGCTTGAATTAAGCAAGAAACTTGGCACCGGTCCGCTTGGAACCGACGGAATAGCAGCCAATATCGACTTCGCTTTTCCAGGTTCGCTCAGAAGTCAGGTGTTGCGAAGTTCTGCCGACCCCGATCCATGGAATCTAGAACACCTGGTCTGGAGCGTCCTCAGCGTTCTTACCTCCTCAGACGACCCGGAGCTGACAGCCGTGCAACAGTTGCCGCCGGGAGCCAGCTGGTTTTCCAGGGCGCGACGGATTGCAGACCTGTTCGATCGCTATTCATACCATCGGCCCCGAATGTTGACCGACTGGGTCAACGGTAAATGGAGCGATGGAAGCGGGGGAGAGGTCCCAGCCCACCTCCGTTGGCAGCCAGTGCTTTGGCGTCTTGTTCGAGACCGTATCGGCCAGCCGAGTCCTCCCGAGAAGCTTGGCGGGCGGCTCGCTGAGCTGCGGGAGGATCCGAGCGTGATCACTTTGCCGTCTCGAATTGCCATCTTCGGCGTGTCTACGTTGCCGGGCGGGCCACAATTCTTGGAACTGTTGAATGCTGTGGGAGTCCATCGTGAAGTTGGGCTATATCTATGCGACCCGTCAGTGGCCGCCGCCGACTCGATTGCTGCCCGGGTGGCGTCGAATCCTCTGGTGGGCGGAACCCGAGCCGATGACCAATCCAGCGATGCGATCGTCAACCCTCTATTGCGTTCATGGGGCAGACCCACTCGGGAGGCGCAAGTTCAGATAGCTCATGCGGTGCAGCACGAAGGCATCGCCCCGGTTGAACGACTCCATTTCGAATCGGCTGCGCCAGCGTCGCTGTTGGCCAGAATGCAGGCTGACATTGTCATCAACTCAGCCCCATCGGGCACCTTTGTCCCGTCACAGAAAGATAACTCTGTGCAGGTTCATTCCTGCCATGGGGCAAGCCGCCAGGTTGAAGTCCTTCGTGAAGTGATTCTCGGGCTTATGAAAGACGATTCTTCCATTTCTGAAGACGATGTTGTTGTGGTAGTGCCTGACCTCGTCAGCTTTGCTCCGTTGATCTCGGCGGTGTTTGGTACGCCGGCCTCCATGGACTCGCTGACACAACCGGACCCCGTCAAGCCGCCGAGCCTTAGGTACCGAATAACCGATCGATCCTTGCGCTCGAGCTACCCACTGTTGAATACAACAGCACTTGTGTTCGAACTCATCTCGGGCCGATTCGGTGCTAGCGAAGTACTCGACTTTTGTGCCTTGTCGCCGGTCCGTGAGAAGTTCGGATTCTCCGACGAGGAGCTTGCAGAAATTGCTCGCTGGGTGGACGGCGCCAACATCCGTTGGGGTCTGGACGGCAAGCATCGAGAGCGATGGGGTATGCCTGCAGACTTTGCAGCCAACTCCTGGCGGGCCGGTCTTGACCAACTGCTGATGGGAGTTGCGGTGCATGACGATGAGCCCGCTCTGGGCCCAGACGATGTTCCGCCACTTGGCGTCGAAGGATCTTCGGTTGCTGTTCTCGGTCGGCTTGCGGAGCTTCTTAGCGTGCTTGGCCGGCTAAGTGGGGCGGCATCAAAAAGCCGAACGGTCTCACAATGGTGCACATTGACCGCAGAGGTGATGGGCCAGATCAGCGAGGTTCCCTGGAGCGAGCAATGGCAACAACAACGCCTTTCAAAGGTGTTGGACAACATCGGGCGTGACGAGGCCGTGGCTGCCGAGGCCACCAGGGCGGCCTCTTCTCTGTTGACCCTGGGAGACTTCCGACGGGTCCTGGCCGAGTATCTCACCCCACCTGCGGCCCGGACTGGCTTCTTTGAAGGCGGCATAACCGTCACGTCGCTACAACCCATGCGGTGGTTGCCCCACAAAGTTGTGTGTCTGTTGGGGGCAGACCAAAGCGTGTTCGGTTCAACAGCGGTCTTTGGTGATGATTTGGTCGCATCGGCGGCCCGAGTCGGTGACCCTGACCCCAGAGGTGAGAGCCGTCAAGCAATGTTGGAAACACTGATGTCGGCAAGCCAACACTTCGTGGTTACCAGAACCGGACGAGACCTCAAGCTGAACGCGCCAGTGCCTCCTGCGGTGCCGGTGATCGAGTTGCTGGAAACAGCACGGGCAACGCTAAGCCCGGACCATCAAGCAATGAGACTTGAAACGGTTCACCCCCGCCAGGCCAATGACTCCAAGAACTTCGAGGCCGACTCGGGCATTTCACTTCCAAACTCGGGCCGCCCCTTCAGCTTTGATCCGCGTGGTCTAGAAGCGTCTCAGGCTAGACGATCCCGTTTTTCTGAACGACAGGATTTCCTAGCCGAGCCACTCCCGCCTCTTACTGTTGACTCACTCAACTTGGAAGAGTTGCAGGCCTTTATGCGCGGCCCGGTGCGCTACTTCTTCAACCACCGCTTGAACGTTGTGTTGTCTGGAGCAAACGATTCTAAGCCGGACCACCTTCCCGTTGAACTGGACAATCTCGAACGATGGCAGTTGGGCACTGACCTAATCCAAGCCGGTCTTTCCAAGGCCAACGCCAAGCGATACATCAGAATACAGATGGCCAGAGGAGCGCTGCCCCCAGGCACTCTTGGCGACGCTGCGGTTGAGGACCTCGAGCAGTTGGTGGCATCGATGTTCGCCTCGATGAAGAGCAGAGGTGTTCAGCTGCAGGCCGAGCCGTTCGAGATCAACGCTTTCGTTGATGGCGTGCGGCTGGGCGGCCAGGTAAAGAGTTGGTCAGACGGACCGTACCCGGGGCCGCTAAGCGTCACATACTCCGCTCCCGACGGCAGACACAAGATGGATCTTTGGCTCAGTCTTATGGCCATGGCGGCCACAGATCCCGTGCGCGACTGGAAAGCCCTAGGGGTGGCTCGGGACAAAGGCAAGGTGGAGGAAACGACCTTCGCCGTCAAGGGCTCAGACCCGTCCGAACGTCAGACTCATGCGAAGGCTGGTCTGGCTGTTGCGATCGATCTATACAAGAGAGGGCTATGTGAACCGCTACCGCTCTTCGCAAAGACCTCGTACCTAATCTCAGAGAGAAAATCCATCACGGGCATCTGGGAAACAAGCAACTTTTCCGAACGTTCGGGGGCCTATGACTTCGAGGTCTATGGCCACGTCGATGCTGTGTCTTTGTTGTCAATGCCATTGCGGGGCGATGAACCATTCGGTGTTGGCGAAGATCGAGCCCGCCGTTTCGCAAACGTCTTGTGGGATGCACAGAGAATCACGACGGTTCCAGTCGCGGTTCTGAACAACTCCGGAATTGGCGACTAATGGCTGAAGCGTTCGAGATCCTTGGCCCGCTACCAAGCGGTGTGACCAACATTGAGGCAAGCGCAGGCACCGGCAAGACCTTTACGCTTGCGGCGCTGGCAACTCGTTACGTTGCCGAGGCTGACATTTCGATTGGTGAGATTCTCATAGTTACATTCACCCGTTCTGCCGCCGCCGAACTGAAGGATCGAATTCGTCAGCGTCTTGTTGAGGCCGAGGCCGCGCTCAAGCCAGAAGCTGCAGATTCAAGCGATGAGCTACTTCGATGGCTCCAATCTGAAGACAGGGTCCAACGACACCGGCGTATCGAAGCTGCACTGACCGACTTTGATGCGGCAACCATCACGACTATTCATGGGTTCGCTCAACAGGCGCTGGGGTCCCTAGGTCTGGCCGCCCCCGCCGACCCGGATGCCTCCTTAGTTGAAAGCTCCGACGAACTGATTCAGGCGGCGTGTTCTGATGTCTTGGCCCGCCGAGCGCTGGGTGGTTCGGTGGAAATCAAGCTCAATGGCTTGGTTCCGATGGTCGCAGCCGTCCTCGGCCTTCCTGACATCGCCATTATCCCTGACGGCGAAACCGGCGTGCCCCTGGCGGATGAGTGGGTCGAGGTTGTAACCGAGATTGTTGCCCACGTGAAGCAGGCTCGGCGTTCGGCCAGTGTTATGGCCTATGACGACATCTTGACCCAGCTGCGTGATGCAATTTCGCCTAACTCGGCTGCGTCCTCTGGGTCACCAGATCAAGTTTCTGCCCGAGTATCAGCATCTATGTCTGACCGTTTTCCAGTTGCTCTCATCGATGAGTTTCAGGACACCGACCCTGTGCAGTGGCAGATCTTTGACACTCTCTTTGCCGACAGCACTCTTGTGTTAGTCGGCGATCCTAAGCAAGCCATCTATGCGTTTCGCGGCGCAGACGTGCACACTTATGTTGAGGCTACATCAGGAGACGGCGTAGCCAGCTCTAGTCTCAACCAGAACTGGCGAAGCGACGAGGTGTTGCTTCAGGTCATGAATGTTCTACTTCGAGATTCGTCCTTCGGTGAGGGTGACATTCGCTATGTTCCTGTCCGTGCCGCAGAACCCCACCTTGAAACTCGAATCACTGACGGGTCCGGCCAGCCTCGACCAGCGGTCGTGATTCGCAGCGTTGATGGCAGAAATCCGTCCAAGCCGCCCTTGGCCGGTGAGGCCCGCTCCTCAATCGCTACGGACTTGGCCAGCCGAGTTAGAGACCTCTTGGAAGATGCCAAAATCCCCGACGGTCAGGAGCACCGAGCCGTCACTCCTGGCGACATTGCCGTGCTTGTTCGAAGCCACAGCGAGACCCCCGGCATACAGCAGGCGTTGGCCAATCACGGGATTCCAGCAGTGATGTCCAAGGTAGGTTCTGTCTTCCTCTCGCCAGCAGCAGGTCAGCTAAGACGTTTGTTGGCCGGAGTGGCGCGGCCTTCATCAGATCGTCGTGTTCGTGCTGTGGCTTTGGGTTGGTTCGGCGCTGAAGACGCAAAGAGCCTTGAGTCGTTAGATCCCATCAACGAGCTGCGTCTTGCCGAGCAGTTGCATGGGTGGGGCGAAGTTCTGGCCAATCGGGGCGTGGATGAGTTCGCTGCTCTTGTGTGGGCACAATCGGGTGTTGCCGCCAGGGTCCTGCAAATGCCCGACGGAGACAGACACTTAACTGACTTGGAGCACTTGATCGAGGTCATTAGCACTACCGATGACTCTGGTGCCTCGATCAGCATTAACGGACTACTCGACCGCTTCGATGTATTGGCCGAAGGTGAGAAAGAGCAGCCAGGCGAGAGTCTCGAACGACGCATCGAAACTGATGCAACCGCTGTTCAGATCATGACTGTTCACGGCTCCAAAGGCCTGGAGTGGCCAATTGTTTGCTGTCCCTCGCTAGGCAAGGCGGTTCCCGGTACCGGTGCTCCCAAGATTGTCTATTTCGACGAAGAACGTGGCCGTCGCGTCATTGACGTGGCCTACGCGGCTAAATGGGGCGACGAGAAAGAGCGTCAAGGTCGCGCCAAGACAGAACAGCACGCCGAGGCCACCCGTCTTGCGTACGTAGCTCTAACCCGGGCCAAAAACCAAGTGCTCATCTGGCGCCATCAACTGTCGTACGTGACGCCGCTTGCCCAAGCGTTTTTTGGACCCGGCGCCAAACCTCCCAAGAACGATGAGTTTGAAGCTCAAATGGCCGTTCGACTTGCTCCGGTCATTGACCTGGTTGAGTTAACCCGCGTTCCCGCCAGCGATTCTGCCCATACCGATCGCTGGAACCCGCCAATTCAAACTGAGGTTGGTGACCTGGCGGTTGCATCCCTAGGCAGAGAACTACCTCGGTCGTCTCGCCGCTGGTCCTTTACCTCGATTAGCTCCCTTGCGGCCGAGCACTCGACCGGTCACACCACAATTGACCCCGAAGATGTAACCGGTGGCGACGGCGGCGGTAATGATGAGTACTCCGGCGATGACGCGCCAGTCGAGGTCTTTGTCCCGCCGGTCACCGATCTCATATGGGGTGAGGTACCCGGCTCAGCAGCTTTTGGCACGATGGTGCACTCAGCGTTCGAGGAGATCGACTTTCAAGCTGTGCCCCTTGAGGTCGAAGTCGCTCGTGTTGTCGCAGAACTGGGGGTCTGGAATGACTGGCCGGCGGATGACCAAACCATCGTCGATGGCATTACCCAAGCCGTCACAACTCCTCTTGGCCCCCTGTTTGACGGCATTTCGCTGGCCGACATCTCTCACGCCGACCGCCTAGACGAGATGATCTTTGACTTCTCATTGAGTAACTCCGGACTGGCCAGCGGTCGTCACCTAGGCGAGCTAATTCTTCGCCATCTGAACCCAGGTGACCAATTGGAGTCCTGGGCTCGCGAAATTGCTGGTGGAGCATTCGACGTCGGACTCCAAGGCCATCTGACAGGCGCGATCGACTTGATTGTCCGACTCGGCGAGCCCGGCTCAGAGCGCTATTTCGTGGTGGACTACAAGACCAACTCGCTTTCCGAACCCGGAATGCCACTGATGAGTAGCGACTACCATCCCGACCGGCTCGCCGACGCAATGGCCCATCATCACTATCCGTTGCAAGCACTGCTTTATAGCGTTGCGCTGCACCGATACTTACGTTCCCGGCTAGCTGACTATGACCCGGCTCGGCATCTTGGAGGAGCGGGTTACCTCTTTGTGCGAGGTATGCAGGGCCCCGAGACCCCAGCGCCCGATGGACACCCTCATGGTGTATTTGCCTGGCCGATTTCGCCGGCATTGATTGTTGAGCTCTCTGATCTACTCGACGGCGCATTTGTGGGCGATGTTTCACCATGATTGTGCCCGAGGAGGTTAAATCGCTCCAGCCGTTCTTTGATGCAGGAGTACTCACCGAAGCCGACGTGCACGTCACCGCCACGTTGATGCGCACCTCAGCTAACACCGGCAACAGTGCAGCTGCTCGCCAAATTCAGCTGGCAACTGCGCTGGCGGTAAGGGCCCCTCGCCACGGCCACGTTTGTGTGGATCTAGCCACAGTCGAAGAAACTGTCGTGGCTGACACCAGGGTTCTCGATCACTTTGGCGGAACCGCAGATCCGCTAGCCGACCTCACCTGGCCCGACCCCAAGAAATGGGCAAAGCAGCTAGCCAAGGCGCCGACATTGATTCGCGACGTATCCACGTTTGATTTGGGCGATGCAGAGATGGCTCGCTCGGCCCTGGTGCTTGACTCGACCAAGCTCTACCTGGACCGTTACTTCACATACGAACGTAATGTTGCAGATGTGCTGCGCACCCGAGTCCAGGCGGGGATCGCCAGCGCCCCGATAGGTCACCCTGAAGCGGTCGACCGGTTGTTCGGGACCGCAACTGATGACATGCAACGGCGGGCTGCAATGGCGATGGCAACCCAGGCTTTGACAGTGCTAGTCGGCGGACCTGGAACAGGTAAGACCCGAACCATTGCCCGGGCACTAGCTGCAGAAGTCCAGGTCAGCGTCGATGGTGGCTCCCAGCTCCGTGTTGCCTTGGCAGCCCCCACCGGGAAGGCCGCATCGCGGATGGCCGAAGCCATAAGTAGAGAAATGGATCATCTGGAGCTCAACGACGACGCTGTCGCTGCAATTAGAGAGATTGAGCCTTCAACGATCCACCGCTTGCTTGGCTATCAAAACGGCATTCAGTTCCGCCACGACAAACGGAACTTGTTGCGTTATGACCTAATCATCGTCGACGAGGTGTCCATGGTCTCGATGCCATTGATGGCTCGCCTGTTGGCCGCAACGGCTCGACAGTGTCGTTTGGTCTTGGTCGGTGACCCCTTTCAGCTTGCCAGCGTGGAAGCCGGCACCGTTTTGGGAGACATTGTTGAAGGCAAGCGACTTAGAGAAAGCGTTGTAAGGCTGACCAAGGTTCATCGTTTCGCAGAGACCTCGGGCATAGCCAAGCTTGCTGACGCAATTGCCGAAGGCGATTCGAACGCCGCGCTTAGCCTGCTGGGCTCTGAAGATGATCTCGAACTGATCTCGCCAACTGATGCCAAGGGGCGCGCCGCTTTGGAACGACTTGCCGCCCGGCACGCTGGTGACGTGGTTACCGCAGCGCTGGAAGGTCGAGGCAGCGCAGCTCTTACCGCTGGCGCCAACTTCAAGATTTTGTGTGGTACTCGCCACGGTCCGATGGGTCTCCGCAACTGGCAGCAGACCATCGAGCAGCGCACAGCAGAGTTGGTTGAGCGTCCGCTGACTGGTCAGTGGTATGTGGGCAGGCCCGTGATTGTCACCCGGAACGACTATCTGAATCGGCTAAGCAACGGCGACGTCGGTGTTGTGGTGTTGACCGACGATGGTCTGCGAGTTCAGATCGAGGGGGTTGAACAAAGACTGCTCGCACCATCGCAGTTAGAGGCTCCTGAGACTTGGTGGGCCATGACGGTTCACAAAAGCCAGGGTTCTGAGTTTTCCCACGTAGTAGTCAGCCTGCCCGACGTGCCGGCACCGATCCTGACCAGGGAGTTGCTCTACACCGCAGCCACAAGGGCCAAGACCAGGCTCACGCTGTTTAGCACTGCTGAAGCTATTCGGGCGGCCATTGAGACACCAATCACACGAACATCTGGCTTGCGCGGCCTCTTGTCATAGAGCCCAGTGGGTTACCCTTGGAGCTATGGGAAGGCCCCGCACCAAGAGCTTGGACACTCGACTGTCATTTCTTGATTTCGCCTTACTAGGCGGGTTCGGGACTTTGGTAGCCCACGAGATCGCCTACGTGCCGAGTGCTTTTTCTCGAGCGCCAGTAGCTCACGGCCATCTCCCATTTTTGTGGGCTGTCGTTTCTCCGCTCGCTTTGCTTGTGGTGGGGTCTTACATCGTGCGCTCGTTGCGCTCTAGGCCTGGTGCCAAAACTGTCAGCGCCACCCAACTGGGCTCGGTGATGGCTGCATTCTTTCTGTTAATGGAAGTCCTAGAGCGGTTAGTCAATGGTTTGTCAGTGGTGTCCTTTGTATTCGAAGGGGTCATGTGGGCGGGTCTAGCAGTCATACCGTTTGTGGCAGCTGCCTTAAGCCGCCTGATCTCAAGCGCAGTCGAAGCTGTGGTCGCCTGGATTGGCACGCCACAGAGACCCGATTTTGCTTTTGTTCCAACCGAGCCGATCTTTGACCGAGTTTGCGATATCGCGTTTGAAGAGTTGCTTGGCCACTCCCAAAGTCGAAGGGGACCTCCAGTCCGAATCGTGTACTGAGATTTTGTAAACGATTCACAACAGATTTGGAGAAACCCATGTTTAGAAAACCATGGCGACTGCTTTGTATTGCAGTTGTATTTGTACTTGGCGCTGGCGCCTGCGGTTCGGAAACCTCAGATGCCACCGGGCCAGCGGTCGATGGTCCGCAACCAACTATCGCAGTCGACGTCAGTATCGACGCCAAGGGCGGACAAAACGTTCAGCTCACCACTACCAACTTCGCGTTTACGCCAGAAAACGTTGGTGGCGAAGATGTCGCAAACGAGGGCTACGTCCACTTGTTTGTTGATGACAACGACCCGGTTCGGGTCTACTCAGACTGGGTGCACCTGAGCTTGGCTCCGGGTGACCACGAGGTTCGAGCCGCCTTAGTAACTAACAACGGCGACCTGTACGACGGGGGTGAGGCCACAGCGTCAATCACTGTGCCTGAGCCAAGCGGCGAAGGCCACAGCCATGGGCATTCAGCCGATCCGATCGAGTTCGTCGGCGATACTCCCGAGATGGCAGTCACCGTCACTCCCGATTCCGCGCAGGGCTGGAACGTGTTCGCAGAAATCACGAACTTCAAGTTCGCTCCCGAGCATGTCAGCGGAGACAATGTTGACGGTGAGGGTCACCTTCATCTCTACATAAACGGCGTCAAGGTTCAGCGGTTGTATGGCAATTGGTGGCACATTCCGGAATTGGCAGGTGGCGAGAACACGATCACCGTGGAGGCCAACGCCAACGATCACACCGCCTATGCCGTTGACGGCGAACTAGTTTCGGCCAGCGCAACAGTTGTGGGGTCGGGCGACGCCATGGAAATGGAAGATGGCGAGCACAACGGTGAGCATGGCGATGAGCACGGTGGCGATGAGCATGGCGATGATTCAGAGGACCCCAGCGACGCGCTGGCGCTGGATGTTGGCTATGCCAACGGCGACATCACAGGAGTTGACGGACGGGTTGAGGTAAAGCTGGGCCAAACAATCATGCTTAGTGTCGCATCAGACATTGCAGAGCACGTGCACGTCCATGGCTACGATCTGTTTGCCGACGTAGGTCCAGACAAAGACGGAACTTTGATGTTTGTTGCCGATGTTCCCGGCGTCTTCGAAATCGAGTTCGAGGATTCCGGAGTACTGATTACCGAATTAGAAGTCCGTTGATCTGATGCTGCTCGCTCAGGCTTCGCTGCTGGCCCACGGGATTGGTTCGAGGGGTGACTTGCCGTTGCCCTTCTGGCAGTTCGCGTGGGCCTCAAGTGTTGCCATCGCGGTGTCGTTTTTTGCCGTTGGCGAGTGGTGGTCTAAGCCAAAACTCGCTGAAGCAGAATCAGGCAAATCACTCGCATGGACCCAAACTCCGACCAGGATCGGTGAGTTACTAATTCGGGCTGGATCGCTGACACTTTTTGCAGTCACCCTGTTGGCTGCACTGTTTGGCTCAACTGACAAGTCTGAAAATATCGCTCCGGTAGCTGTATTTGTGGCTCTGTGGGTTGTGGTGCAAGGCCTGGTGTGTTTCTTTGGCAATTTCTGGACCGCGATTAGCCCGTTCGAAACAATCGGGTTGGCCTTTGACCGGATCCGATCAACCAACGGCGCCAAAGCGCCAAGCTGGACTCACTGGATGGCGCCAGTGGCCGCCGCCGCGTTTCTATTCATGGAGCTAATCCACCCCGACGGTGCCGAACCGCGGAACATAGGTATCGCTATGGCTATCTACGTCGTGATTACGATGGCCGGCGTCTGGAAGTGGGGGAGGGAGTGGCTTGGCGACGCCGAGTTGTTCGCTGTTCACTTTGGTTTGATGTCGGCTATGGCCCCGTTGGCGCGGGATTCACATGGCGCAATCCGGCTACGAATGCCACTAAGCGGACTAGCTAAGTTGGACATTGGGCGAGTCGGCACCGCGACATTGCTTGTTGTGCTCGGTGGAGTCACTTTCGACGGGCTTGGCGAAAGCGAACTGTTTCGGGATCTAATCGGTCGGCAGTCAGGTTGGACAGAGGCCTGGTACCGGTTGGCTGGGATTGTTGTTGTCACAGCAGCGGTTTCTGGGTTGTATTTGGTCTCGATCAGGTCAATGGCGCGGATCACAGGCCAATCCCGCCCTATCTTGGCCAACCTATTCGCTCCGTCCTTGGTGCCGATCCTGTTCGGCTACACAATCGCTCACTACCTGCAGCTGGCCTTTGACGAAATGCAGAACTTTGTGTTCCGGCTATCGGATCCCTTTGGTCAAGGTTGGGATCTGTTTGGTGGCGCTGACGGGGTGGTCAACTTCAACCTCGTCAGTGTCGACGCGGTCGCGTGGTGTCAGGCGTTAGCCGTTGTCATCGGCCACATCGCAGGCATCCTCGTTGCGCATGACCGAGCAGTTGGTCTGTTTGACCGCTTGGACGCGCTTCGCAGCCAGTTTGTGATGCTCTTTGTAATGGTGCTTTACAGCATCCTGGGACTGTGGCTGCTGCTTAACGCGTAATGGCGTTAGCGCGAAGCGATGTCTACGTAGTCTCGCTCATCGGGGCCGGTGTAGAGCTGGCGAGGTCGAGCGATGCGCTGTTCTTCAACCATGAGCTCTTCCCAATGTGACAGCCAGCCCGGCATGCGGCCGATGGTGAACATCACGGTGAACATGTCCATCGGGATACCCATCGACTGGTAGATCAGGCCGGTGTAGAAGTCCACGTTCGGGTAGAGGTTGCGGCTCTTGAAGTAATCGTCTTCCAGAGCAATCTCTTCAAGCTTCAAAGCAATGTCGAGCAGCGGACTGCGCCCGGTTACGGCGAAGACCTTGTCTGCCTGCTCTTTAACGATGGTGGCTCGGGGGTCATAGGCCTTGTAGACACGGTGCCCGAAGCCCATAAGACGTACATCACCCTGCTTCACCTTTTCGATGAAAGCCGGGATGTTCTCATAGGAGCCAATCTCGTTGAGCATGTGGATTACCTGCTCGTTTGCTCCGCCGTGGCGAGGGCCATAAAGGGCCGAAGTTGCGGCCGCCGCAGACACGTAAGGGTCTGAATGAGACGAACCGACAACACGCATCGTTGTGGTTGAACAGTTCTGCTCGTGATCGGCGTGGAGAATCAGCAAAGTGTCCAGTGCCTTGGAAAGAACTGGATCTGCTTCGTAAACAGGTTCAGCAACCCGCCACATCATCGAAAGGAAGTTTTCGGCGTAGTTGAGTGTGTTGTCTGGGTAGACAAAAGGCATGCCGATACTGGCGCGATAAGCCATCGCTGCAAGTGTCGGAACCTTGGAGATCAAACGGTTGATCTGCTTCTTTCGGTTCTCGGGGTCCGAGATGTCCTTGGCTTCTGGGTAGAACGTGGAAAGAGCCGCAATTGCTGAAGTGAGCATGCCCATCGGGTGAGCGTCATGGTGGAAGCCCTCGGTGAAACGCTTGCGCATATTCTCGTGGATGAACGTGTGATGGGTGATGTCGTGTCGCCAAGTCTCCATCTCGGTTGCGCTAGGCAGCTCGCCATTGATCAACAGATAGCAAACCTCAAGGAACGTCGACTTCTCGGCGAGCTGTTCAATGGGGTAACCGCGGTAACGCAGCACTCCGTTGCCACCGTCCAGGTATGTGATTGCGCTGGAGGTAGACGCTGTAGCGGTGAAACCTGGGTCATAAAACCACAGCCCCGGCATGTGCTTGGAGAAGGCCTTCGCACTGATACCACCGTTTTCGATTGGGATTTCGATGGTTTCGCCGGTGCGGTTGTCGGTGATAGTTACAGATTCAGACACCTGTTAAATCTACCTGCTCGCGAGCCGGATCGAATAATTGCTACAGAGGCATATTGTCGTGGCGCCTAAAGCGGTGCTTTTCCCGCTTGGAAGCCAATAAATCGAGGTTCTGCGACACGATTCGACGAGTATCGGCGGGATCAATTACTGCAGAAATCGCTCCACGCTCGGCTGCGGGGTACGGAGAAAGGTATTTGGACTCATAATCGGCCACTAATGTCTCTCGCTCTTGCGGGCTGGCAGAACGATGCAAGATCTCAACTGCGCCCTTTGCCCCCATCACCGCAACCTCAGCTGACGGCCACGCCATCATGACGTCATTGCCGATGTATCGCGAGTCCATAACGATGTAGGCACCGCCATAACTCTTCCTCAAGATGAGCCCGACTCGGGGCACTGTTGCGCGTGCGTAGGAGAAAGCAAGTTGTGCGCCATGACGGATCATGCCTCGCCATTCGAGGTCCTTACCGGGAAGGAAACCCGAGGTGTCAACAAGTGTGAGGAGCGGAACGTTGAACGAGTCACACATGCCAACAAACTGTGCGCCCTTGTGGCTGGCTGGAATATCGATAGCGCCGGCAAGTGCTTGGGATTGATTGGCGACCACACCGCACGCGATTCCACCGAAAGAGGCAAATCCGACCACGATGTTTGGGGCAAACCCCGCTCTCAGTTCAAAGAACTCTCCGTCGTCGGCGATTTCTCGAATGACGTCGCGCACGTCATATGAACCGGTCGGATGGTCTGGAATAAGGGCGCCAGCTTCCGGAGTCAACCGCTCTATCGGATCGGTCGTGGGGATCGGGGGAGTGACCTGGTCTACGTTGTCAGGAAGGTAGTCCAACAGCATCCGCATGGCGTCGACGGCGCTGTCGATGTCTGGTACGACGAGGTGGGCGACGCCACTGGTGCGCGCACTTGAACCTGCGCCGCCGAGATCTTCCGAAGACACGGGGACGCCGGTGAACTCCTCGACCATCATCGGGCCCGACACAAACGCGAAAGCGTCCTCGGTGAAGATCACGATGTCGGCCAGGCCTATCAGCAGAGATGGCCCAGATGTGACCGGGCCGGTAGCGCCGAAAAAGATCGGAACGACGCCAGAGGCCGAGGCCAGAACTGCAGCGGCCTTGGCCCAAGCGTCGGAGGTGCCTAGGCCCTCAGAGACAGTTGGCCCTAAGCAAGTGAGGGTGATGAACATCGGGAGGCGTTGTTCTAAGCCGTGACGGACACCTTCGGCCAGCATGTTGCCGTCGGCAATAGTGAGCGAGTCGTTCGGACCCGACCCTGCTATTTCCACCCGCATTACCCGGCGGTCATCGATTACCTCAACTCGGGCTGTCATTGGGGTTCTTTCTAGCCCGAAATCTCGTCGATACCGACCAGAGAAACACCGGGCTCACCGGCTCCTCGTGCGTTTATGGCGTCCCGGACGACTTCGAGGGCGGCCTGAACTGCTGCGGAGGGTTGTCCGCGGCGCTTCAAAGCAATTCCCACCGAGCGGCGAGCCAGCCCGTCCACGCGAATTCGTTTCCAATCCCCGCCAACCCAACCGGGAGCAGCAGTGGCAGGAACGATTGCTACTCCAAAGCCCTGGAACGCCAACGATGCAAGCAATCGGATGCCGTCAATCTCAACTTGGGGCCTTGGTCGAAGCCCCACGGCACCAAACGCAGCATCAGTTTCTTGACGAAACGGGGTTCCAGGGGCGGCCATAAGCAACTGGTGGTCAGCTAAGTCGGCCATGGTGACAACATCCATCATGGCCAGTGGATGTGAAGCGGGGGCGATGACGATGTCTTCTTCGTCAAACAATGGCGTGGTACGAATCTCAGGGTCGTTGACTGGTAGCGCCGACACTCCAATGTCGATCGCGTCGCTCAGTAGGCGGCCGATTATCGAAGTTGTAGTTCCGTCAGAAATTATTAGAGAAATATCGGGTGTTCTTTGCGCGATCAGATCGACCAGAGCCGGCGTGCACCAACGAGCGGTGGTACCGATAATTCCGATCTTGACGGTGCCTCGCGGGGTGCCATAAAGAGATCCGACGTCGGCCTCTAGTGCCTCCAACTCTCTCTCGATCCTGCGCGCTCGAGCCAGGACAGCTTCGCCTTCTTGTGTTGGCTTACCGGTTGCTCGGTCAATTAGAACTGCACCCAGCTCGGTTTCCAGGCGGGCTACGTGGGTGGAAATGTTGGACTGAACCGTATGTAGGGCCCGAGCCGCCGAAGTGAAGCTTCCGAAGTCGATCACGGCCACAAAAGCCTGGAGTTGACGCAGGTCCATGTTCGATAGTCACACTAGATTGGCCCATCTGTCAAGCAGATGTGTGACATCTGTCCGAACTGGTGGACAGATGGCGGCGGCCTGTCTATAATGTTACCAAGAGGTAGCCACCCGGATTCGGTCCCCCCCTTTG
Organism: uncultured Acidimicrobiales bacterium; assembly: GCA_937922785.1. Taxonomy (GTDB): domain Bacteria; phylum Actinomycetota; class Acidimicrobiia; order Acidimicrobiales; family SZUA-35; genus CALAJQ01. The sequence continues at coordinate 17,677 of CALAJQ010000042.1, read as the reverse complement.
TAACTCGGGTGGTTACTAATCAGAAGCACTGGCGAAGTCCCCCCTTCAGACCGGTGCTCGCAACGGAAACCGACCTCATCGAGGTCGGTTTCTATCTTTTTGCTGACTTTATTCGTTCTGGCGGTGTAGCCAGCCAAAAGCGGCTGTTTGAGCGGTCAGAATCAGATTTTTGGCTGCCTGCCAGGTCAGAATACGGGTTGCCAGGGAACGGCGTGTTAGAGCTTTTCGACCGGGATCGCTTTGGTCGGGCGGCCTCCGTGGCCGGGGAACGGCGTGTTAGAGCTTTTCGATGACTATGGCTGGGGCCATTCCTCCGCCGGCACACATTGTGATTAGGCCATATCGGCCGCCGCTTCGCTCTAGCTCATCCAGAACGGTGCCGATCAAGATGGCTCCTGTGGCTCCAATCGGATGGCCTAGGGCCATCGCGCCGCCGTTTACGTTTACTTTGGTGCGGTCTAGCTCGAGGTCACGCTGGAACTTCTCAGACACCACCGCAAACGCCTCGTTGATCTCAAAGATGTCTATGTCGTCGATAGTCAAGCCAGCCCGAGCCAGAACCTTCTTGGCCGCCGGTACAGGAGCGTTCAACATCAATGTTGGGTTGTCGCCCATGTTTGCAGTGGCGACGATGCGGCCTCGTGGCTTTAGGCCGTTGGCTGAAGCGTAGGACTCACTGGCCAACAAGATTGCGGCCGAGCCATCAACAACGCCCGAGCTGTTGCCCGCGTGATGGACATGCTCGATCTGCAGATCAGGGAACTTGGCGGCAACTCGTTCACGGAAAGTTGAACTGTCATCGTCATGGCGGTAGTCGGCTACTTGTTCAAAGCTGGGGGACAGGCTCGCCAACTTCTCCGCTGTAGTTCCAGGCCGAGGGAACTCTTCGTGGTCCAGCGCTAGCGATCCGTCCAGGTTGTAAACGGGAATCAGGCTTCGGTCGAACCGGCCTTCTTTGATTGCACGGTCAGCTCGGGCTTGAGATTCGGCGGCGTGGGCATCCAGCGCCTCGCGAGGTATGCCTTCGAGCGTGGCAATCGCATCGGCGCAGACCCCCTGATGGGGTTGTGGATGAAGCTCTTCCAAATGCGGATTGTTTCCGCCTATCGGATACAGGCCCTTCTTGGGCATCGACATCATCTCGGTACCGCCAGCTATTACAAGATCCTCCATGCCCGCCATCACAGCGTTGGCAGCAAAGTTTGTTGCGGTGATTCCGGAACCGCAGAACCGGTCAAGTGTGACGCCGCTGGCTTTAACGTCATAGCCAGCGTCAAGTGCTGACATCCGGCCGAGGTCTCCGGACTGGCCTTGTACCTGGGCTGAAGTTCCCCAGATCACGTCATCGACTTCGGCCGTGTCGAAGCCGTTGCGTTCCTGAAGCGCTTTAAGAACGGTTGAGCCGAGGTGTTGCGGGTGGAGGTGAGAAAGAGCGCCTTTGCCCTGCTTCCCAATTCCCCGCGGTGTCCGACATGCGTCAATGATCAGTGCTTCAGCCATAACCCAAAAGCTAGCTCACACATCGAAATCTTCCGAACTGGCGGTGCTCAGGCCCATGACCTGTGGAACTGGCGGTGCCCAAGCCCGGATCCGATCCTGGGCACAGCCAGAACGAAAGGAGGGTTAGGAGGTTGACCAGCTCATTCCGCCGTCGACCTTGAGGATCGACCCGGTCGTGTAGCTTGATGCGTCGCTGGCCAGATACAACGCAGCTCCGACGATCTCTCTTGGTTCGCCGCCCCTTTGAAGCGGAATGCGTGTCTTGGCGTTTGCATTGAACGCTTCCATGTCCCACGCCTTGGAGATGTCGGTCAGGAACGGGCCAGGCATGATTCCGTTCACTCGCACCTCCGGACCACACATGTGGGCAAGCCCAACAGTCAAAGCATTCAGCCCGGCCTTGGCCGCCGGAGTCGCACGCTTCGACCTTGCGGCTTGCAACCACAACGGTGGCGCCGCGACGGGCGAACTCAAGTGCCATCTCGCGCCCAAGCCCTCGGCTACTACCTGTAATTACAGCGACCTTGCGTGTGAGATCGAACATCAGAGCTCGGCAATCGCGTGATCGGCCCGCAGAGCGTTCTGCGCCTCGATGACGTGGGCAAACCGTTCGGCGACGGCCGCCCTCCGAGTCGGCAAGTGATAGCTGGGAAAGAGTTCTCTGCTTGGCGTATAGGCCTTCAACAACTGCCTGGCCAGCGTCACCTGGTGAACCTCGGTTGGGCCATCGGCCAGCCCAACCATGTCCGAAGTCATCCGCATTCGGGCAAACGGCATCTCGTTCGAGACTCCGATTGAACCGTGCAAGTGCATTGCGGCTCCAACAACATCGGCCGCAACACGAGCCATTGCTACCTTCACCGCCGATATGTCTTTACGCACGACCCGATAGTCCTGGTGTTTGTCGATTAGCCAGGCGGTGCGCAACACAAGCAGCCGGAACTGCTCGATCTGGATCCAGGCGTCGGCCACCTTGGCCTGGGTCAATTGCAGCGATGCCAGGGGACCGTTGCGGGTTGGTCGTGAGATCGCTCGTTCGCACATCATGTCAAACGCCATCCGCACCATGGCGATGGTTCGCATCGCGTGATGGATGCGCCCGCCGCCAAGACGAGTCTGGGCGATCGCAAATGCAGCACCCTCTTCACCCAGCAAGTGATCGGCGGGAACTCGGACGTCGGTGTAACGGACGTAGCCGTGGCTGCCGTGCTCTAGCGCTTCGGTGCCCATGCCCACGTTCCGGACGATTTCAAGGCCGGGCGTTTCGGCCGGGACAATAAACATCGACATGCCCTCATAGGCAGAGACGTCGGGGTTGGTAACCACCATGACGATGTAGAAACTGGCGAACCGGGCGTTGGAGTTGAACCACTTCTCGCCATTGATAACCCACTCGTCACCGTCACGCTCGGCCCGACACACAAACAGAGTTGGGTCAGCGCCAGCGTGCGGTTCAGTCATCGAGTAGCAAGAGGAGATGTCGCCATCCAACAGTGGTTGGAGGTAGCGATCCTTCTGCTCTTGGGTTCCATAGTGGGCGATGATCTCGGCGTTGCCCGAGTCTGGAGCCTGGCAGCCAAACACCGAGGGTGCCCACGACGATCGACCCAGGATCTCGTTAAGCAAAGCCAGTTTTACCTGGCCATAGCCTTCGCCTCCAAGTTCAGGACTTAGGTGGCAAGCCCAAAGCCCTTGGGCTCTTACTTGTTCTTGCAGCGGTTTCACGATGGACATCGCGATCTGGTCCGTCTTGTCGTACGGGTCCTTCAGCAACAGGTCGAGCGGCTCAACTTCGTTGGTAAGGAAGGCGTCGGCCCAGTCGAGCTTGGCTTGAAATTCGGGTTCGGTTTCAAAGTCCCACATTGGCGCAGACTATGCCATGGGAATTAGGTTGCAGAAATTAGAACACGACCCGTCGAGGAGTGGAACCCATGTATCCAGGTCAGTACGCATTAGACAACCCAGACCGTCCGGCCTTCATCATGGCTCGCAGCGGGGTGGTTGTTACGTACGCAGAGCTAGAGCAGCGTGCAAACAAGGCAGCCCATCTTCTTACCGATTCTTATGGCCTTAGGCCGGGTGATCACTACTCGGTCTTTATGGAGAACAACGACCGCTACGTGGAGCTGTGCGCCGCCGGCGAGCGAACTGGCCTGTATTACACGTGCATCAATTCGTTCCTGACAGCTGATGAGACCGCCTACATCTTGAACAACAGCAACTCAAAGGTTGTGTTCACCTCTGCGGCCAAAGCCGACGTGCTGTTTGCTGCGCTAGAGCAATGCCCCGACATCGAAGCGGCGGTGATTGTTGATCCCGCTGAGGGAGAGACTCGCGGCGTGGCCTTGGACGATGTGACCGCTGACCTGCCCACCACGCCAATCGAGAACGAGCTGCTCGGCACCGCAATGCTTTACTCCTCGGGAACTACCGGGCGGCCCAAAGGCATCCTCCGTCCGCTGGCGGAGGTTCCCCCAATACCGGCGGCGCCGCTCTTTCAGTTTTTGGACAACCTCTGGCAGTACCGCGAAGACATGGTCTACCTGTCGCCAGCGCCGCTCTATCACTCAGCGCCCCAAGCCGCTGTCAACCTGGCGATTCGCAAGGGGGCAACGGTGATCATCATGGAGCGGTTCGATCCCTCTGAGTACTTAAAGTTGATCGACCAGTACAAGGTCACTCATAGTCAGCTTGTGCCCACGATGTTTGCCCGAATGTTGAAAATGGACCAGTCCGAGCGTGACGGGCACGATCTGTCGTCTCTAGAAGTTGCCATTCATGCCGCAGCTCCGTGCCCGGCCAAGATCAAACAGGAGATGATTGATTGGTGGGGTCCAATAATCTTCGAGTACTACGGCGCAACCGAAGGGCTCGGCTTCACTGCGTGTAACTCCGAAGAATGGATGGCCCACAAGGGAACCGTAGGAAAGGTCCTGCTCGGAAACCTAAGCATCCTCGACGATGACATGAACGAAGTTCCGACCGGTGAGACCGGGACGCTTTGGTTTGCTTCAGGAACCGAGTTCTCTTACCACAACGACCCGGACCGGACTACAGAAGCGACCTCAGAAGACGGCACCATGACCACCGTGAACGACGTCGGCTACATCGACGAAGACGGCTTCGTCTACCTGACCGATCGCAAGACGTTCATGATCATCTCGGGCGGGGTAAACATCTACCCGCAAGAAACTGAAGACGTTCTGATCACTCATCCGAAGGTGGCCGACGCCGCCGTGTTTGGAGTGCCCAACGTCGATCTTGGCGAAGAGGTCAAAGCGGTAGTCCAGCTAATGCCAGGAGTGGACGAAGGCGGCTCAACAACCGAAGAGTTACTTGATTTCTGCCGGGAGAAGCTATCTCGACAGAAGGTGCCACGCAGCATCGACTTCATCGCCGAGATGCCAAGACTGCCCACGGGCAAGCTTTACAAGAAGCCGCTACGGGCCAAGTATTGGGAAGCTGAAGGTAAATCGATATGAGAGCAGCGACTTGAGCGATCTAAGCAGTGCCGAGGCGGAGCTACCGATCGATGTCGGTGTGCTTCAAGGCTGGTTGGCCGAAAAGCTAGTTGGCGACCACGAAGTAAAAGAGGCACGGCTCTTAGCAGGCGGCACGCAGAACGTCCTCATGGCTTTTGAGCACGGGGGCCGCAGCCTGGTGTTGCGCAGGCCACCGCCGCACAAGCGCGCCAACTCAGACTGGACCATGGTCCGAGAAGCCAGAATCCTTAAAGCGTTGGCTGGCAGCGAGGTCCCGCACCCGGGCTTTGTTGCGGCTGAAGAATCGACCGATCTGATAGGCGCGTCGTTCTATGTGATGGAGCGCAAGGACGGCTTCAACCTGACATTGGGGGCGCCGCCGATTTTCCACGAACAACCCGAGATGCAGGCCGGATTGGTGGGGGCGATGGTGAAAACACTGTGCGCCTTCGACAACTTCGACCCAATAGCAAACGGATTGGAGGGTCTCAGCCGAACCGAGAATTGGGCCGAACGCCAAGTAGGCAAGTGGCGAGACTTACTGGCCAGCTATGACGTTCACGAAGGCTATGTGCGCGAGGGTCTAGAAGGCGTTGATGATCTAAGTGCTTGGCTTTCAACCAACCTGCCTGAGGATTTCAAGCTTGGGCTCGTGCATGGAGACTTCCATTTCGCCAATGTTCTGATCTGTGATGACCGGGCTGAACTTTCGGCTGTGGTCGATTGGGAGCTGGGTTCACTTGGCGATCGGCGGCTTGATATCGGCCATCTGATGGCCACGTGGCCCGGCGTCATGCCCAAGGAATCACCGGTTGGATTCGAACCGCTCGATCACTTACCTGGGCCCGAGGCTTTGCTGGACGCGTACTGCGCCCAATCGGGCAACACCCCCGAAGAACTGGTCTTTTTCCGGGTGCTCGCCGCCTATCGGCTTGGCCTGATACTTGAAGGCACTCAAGCCCGCGCCGCTGCCGGCCTGGCCCCAATTGAGACCGGCCAGCAGCTGCATGACACCGCAGACAACCTCGTGAAACTGGCCCACGAAATCATCGCATCCAGCTAGTCCGAACTGACCTGGCTACCAGCCACAGATCCTGAACCGACCTGGCTACCAGCCGGGTTTGACTGGCTACACCGCCAGTTCGGATTTTTTGACTGGCTACACCGCCAGAACGAAGGGTGTGACGGTTTCCCAGGTCAGAACGGGAGCAGTTAGGCGAGGTTGCGGCGGATTACGTTCAGCGCCGAACCTGCCTTGAACCATTCGATCTGGTCTTCAGAGAAGGTGTGGTTTCCGGTAAAGGCCCAGGTCTCGCCTGCTGGGTTTGTTACCTCGACAACCAGTGGAACACCGGGCGACAGATCGGCAAGCCCACGGACCGCAATGCGGTCATCTTCACCGATGCGGTCATAGTCGGCTGGGTCGTCAAAGGTCAGCGGGATCATGCCCTGCTTCTTGAGGTTGGTCTCGTGGATACGGGCAAAGCTGCGAGCAATCGCAACAAGGCCAAGTCGGAAACGCGGTTCCATTGCTGCGTGTTCACGGGATGAACCTTCGCCCATGTTCTCATCACCAATGACTACCCAAGGCTGTCCGGCCTCGTGGTATGTCTTGGCCAAGTCAGGGAACGACTGACGCTCACCAGTAAGCACGTTCTTGCCCATGCCAACGATGTTCTCGTTGTAGGCACTTACGGCACCCAGGTAAAGGTTGCCAGAGATGTTCTCTAGGTGGCCTCGGTACTTCAGCCACGGGCCAGCCATCGAGATGTGGTCGGTGGTGAACTTGCCGTGAGCCTTCACAAGGATTGGCAGGTCTTCGTAGTCGTTGCCGTCCCACGCTGGGAATGGCTCGAGCAGTTGGAGTCGGTTCGAAGTTGGGCTCACCTTGACTTCGATGCCAGATCCGTCAGCTGGGGGAGCGATGAAGCCGTCTTCGCCTGGGTCGAAGCCCTTCGGAGGAAGCTCAATACCTACGGGAACAGACAGCTTCACTTCTTCGCCAGCGTCGTTAGTGAGCGTGTCGTTCAAGAAGTCGAAATCGACCCGGCCAGCAAGGGCTAGAGCCATCACTGTTTCGGGAGAGGTCACGAAGGCCAAGGTGGCGGCGTCACCGTCGTTGCGCTTCGGGAAGTTGCGGTTGTAGCTGGTGACAATCACGTTCGGAACACCAGGGTCTCGATCGTCAGACCGGTCCCACTGACCAATGCAAGGGCCACAGGCATTCGCCAGAACAACAGCACCCAGTGCTTCGAAGTCGGCAAGCAGGCCGTCACGTTCGATGGTCGCTCGAACCTGTTCTGAACCTGGTGTGATCATCAGCTGGGTCTTAACCGTCAGGCCCTTAGCTGCTGCTTCACGAGCGATAGATGCCGCCCGGGTGATGTCTTCATAAGAGGAGTTAGTGCAGCTACCGATTAGTGCCGAGCTGATCTCCAACGGCCATCCCTTTTCGACTGCCTCAGCACCCAAGTCCTTAACCTCACGTGCGAGGTCAGGAGTGTGTGGGCCGTTGATGTGAGGGGTCAGCTCTGACAGGTTGATCTCGATTACCTGGTCATAGAACTTTGACGGATCGGCCAAGACCTCGTCGTCTGGGCGCAGGTGATGGGCTACAGCGTTCGCGGCGTCGGCGGTTGCTTCACGGCCGGTGCTCTTCAGGTAACGAGCCATTGCGTCGTCGTAACCAAACAGTGAGGTAGTGGCTCCGATTTCTGCACCCATGTTGCAGATGGTGGCCTTGCCGGTTGCGCTGATGTTGGCAGCGCCCGGGCCGATGTACTCGACGATTGCGCCGGTTCCGCCCTTAACAGTGAGGATCTCAGCGACCTTGAGGATGACGTCCTTAGGTGACGCCCACCCTGACAGTTCGCCAGTCAGGTGAACGGCGATGGCCTTTGGCCACTTAACGTTCCAAGGGAAGCCGGTCATGACATCAACGGCGTCAGCGCCGCCGACACCAATAGCGACCATTCCGAGACCGCCAGCGTTAGGGGTGTGGCTGTCAGTGCCGATCATCATTCCGCCGGGGAAGGCGTAGTTCTCAAGCACAACCTGGTGGATAATGCCCGAGCCGGGCTTCCAGAATCCGCCGCCGTACTTGGCCGAAACCGACTCTAGGAAGTCATAAACCTCGTCATTTACGTCCAACGCGGTCAGAAGGTCTTTCTTGCCTTCAACCTTGGCCTGAATCAGATGGTCACAGTGGGTCGTGCTTGGTACCTGAACCTCGGTTAGCCCGGCGGTCTGGAATTGAAGCCAGGCCATCTGAGCCGTTGCGTCCTGCATAGCGACGCGGTCAGGCCGGAAATCTACATAGCTTTCGCCCCGCTCAAGCTCGGAATTGGGGTCATCCAGGTGGTTGCCGAGGATCTTTTCGGCCAGAGTTAGAGGCCCGAGGCGTTCTCTCAGAGCTCCGAGTCGCTCGTCTAGCGTTGCATAAACGCCATTGATGAGTTCGATCGGGGTCTCTGGTCCAACTGCCATATTCAAATTCCTCTGTTCAGTGCTGTACTCGTGAAGCTCTTGCTTCGATCTTAGGTCTAGAAATCGGCTTTTCGGCCGCCAACTTTATGGTCATCTGTCGCCTCATAGGCCTTAAAGCCCAGCTGAAACTGCCGATTGGACACCATATGAAGAGATGTCTTGTTGGTCTATTTACGCTGGTAATACTTAGTTCCAGTTGCGGGAGAGCCGAGTTCGGCTATATCTCGACCGCCGAAGAACTGACCCAGGACATCATCGATAACGGTGCCGCGCCTGAAATTGCCGATTGTGTCCAAGGTATGGCAATTCAGGATGAGCGTCTGACTGAGCTAGATCTAGACAACTCCGCAGACCGTGTCTATATCGAAGACCTTCAGCAATCGTGCGAACGTGCTGACAACCTCTCAAAGCCAGCTCCTGAAACCCCCGAGGAGATTCCGTTTGCCGGCCCGCAAACCTACGGTGATGACGCTGCGTTAGATCAGCTCTGGGACGAGTGTGAAGCTGGTGATGGTGCCAAATGTGACCTGCTTTTCGAAAGCGCGCCGGTGGACAGCGAGTACGAGACCTTTGGCGTGACGTGTGGAAACCGCCCGGGCATATTCAACTGTTCTGAAGACCTGGTCCCCGAAGCAAGCTAGTGAATCTGGCGAGGAGACCGGCCAGGCTCGATCTTTGTTGGCTTATCAGCCCTTGCCTCGCCATGGGATGAGGATGCTTTCAAGGAACCTCAAGAACACATCCATAAGCACACCCAGCACCGAAATGACGATGATTCCTACGACCACCACGTCGAGGCGGAAGAATGGGCGAGCAGCAAAGATCATCTGACCGAGACCGTCGCGAGCGCCAACAAGCTCAGCGGCAACCAGAGTGCCCCATGAGACACCCAAGGCCACACGAAGGCCGGTGAAGAGTTCGGGCAGGGCGTTTGGAATCAACACCCTGGTGAGAACCTGCCACTTCGTAGCACCCAGAGAATAGGCGGCGCGGACCTTGGAAAGGTTGGCTGCTCGCACGCCAGATCGGGCTGCGATGATCATGATCCAGATCGAAGCGAAGATCAGTAGGCGAACAGCAGGTGGGTCGCCGATGCCAAACATCAAGATGAACAGCGGGATCAACGCAAACGGGGGAATTGGGCGGAGTAGTTCGACGATTGTGTCAAAGAAGCCACGGGCTGCGCTGGACAAGCCCATCGCCAGTCCAACCGGGACTCCGAATAGAACCCCGAAGAACATGCCTCTGAGAACTCTTGAAAGTGAAGACCAGGTGTGTTGCCAAAGTGTGATGTTCTGGAAACCCTCGCTGGACAGCTCTCTAAAGCCTCGCCAAGTGTCTCCGGGTGAGGGGAACTTGCGGTAGCCGAGCCATTGGCTGTAGCTGCCGGCGCACGCAGGGTCCTTGTCGCAATTGGCAAGGAATGTTTGTTGGCTATCTCCGGTAGTGCGCCATACGTCGTCCAGACCCCAGGCGCGGGTCGACACGAACCACAACGCGATCATGCCGATCAGCGAGACGACGCTCCATCCGGGGAGGCTCTTTACGGCCGCGGAATCACCAAATGTCACGGTCTTGCGGTCATCGCCTCTGTTAAAGAGGCCGCCGCCCAGGCTGAAGCCTCGGTCGTTATCGGCAGTCTCGAGTGCTGTTGCGACAGCTGATCCTAAACCTAGGTTTGGTCCACTGGTGGCCACTTCTAGTTCCTCCCCATAATTTCTTCTTCCATCTCCCAGATTAGGGAAAGGACTTCTTCTCGCTTCTCGATGAACTCGGCACTGGCCTTTAGTTCTCGAGCGTCCGATTCAAGACCTTGAGCCGCGAACGGCAGTTCATAAACTTTTTCGATCCTGCCCGGTCGGGGTGCCATAACAAAGAGCATGTCGCCCAAGTACAAGGCCTCTTCAACGCTGTGAGTAACCAGGATCACCGTCTTACCGGTCTCCTTCCACAGCTTGAGGATGAGGCCCTGCATCTTCTCTCTAGTCAATGCGTCAAGTGCGCCCAGAGGCTCGTCCATAAGAATGACGTCGGGGTCGTTAGCAAGACATCGGGCCAGTGCGACCCGCTGTTGCATGCCGCCGGAAAGTTCATAGACCTGCTTGTCTCCAAACCCGCCCAGACCAACCGTGTACAACAATTCTTCGACGTTGGCTTCGGTAGCTGCCTTGTCCGCTTTCTTCATTCTGGGTCCGAACGAGATGTTCTTCTCCACACTGAGCCACTCAAACAGTGCACCTTGCTGGAACACCATGCCGCGGTCTTCCGATGGCCCAGTTATCGGCTCTCCACCAAGAGTGACTGAGCCGCCAGTTGGCGCCAGAAAGCCAGCGAGGATGTTTAGCAGCGTCGTTTTGCCACAACCTGAGGGCCCGAGCAACGTAAGGAGTCTCCCGGCCGGCACATCAAAGGAAACATCTGACAATGCATGGACGTCGGTGCTTTTTGGCACCTTGTAAACCATTTCGAGATTCTTAACCGAAAGATCTTTCACTGTTCCCCCTGGTGGTGGTTGCTGGCGTGCTGGTCATCGCCCTTAAAAAATCATTGCCCTAAAAAAGTCATTGCCCTAAAAGAGCAGTCGGCGCCGGGGCACGAGCCCCAGCGCCGACTCTAGAAGCTGATCTAACAACTTCTGCATGAATTCATTACAAGTCTTTCTTGCTACTGCCTTTAGCCCTTAGCGGCTTCGAGGTAGCTAGTGTCGATTGCGCCAGCAAAGTCAGCGTTAACGCTGTCGATCTGGCCAAGGCGCTCGAAAGTTTCAAGCTGTGACTGCATAGTTGCGGCAACGTTGCCACCCATCCAGTCGGCGCCGAGCTGATCATCGATGGTTGGGAAGACGAACCAAAGTGGTCCGGCTAGGAAGTTTCCAACGTCTTCCATACCAGCGGCCTGAGCAATGACTGGGTTCTGAGTTTCAGGATCGTCTTTCCAAGCCTGGTTGAAGTCCTCAGTTGCCCGTAGGAAAGAAGTAACAACCTTCGGGTACTGCTCACCGAATGATGTTGGGATGGACACGATGTCATAGGTCTGGATGCCAATGGCCTCGTGCTCAGCACCGGTAAAGATTGGTACTCCACCTGCGTCGCCCATTCGCACAACTGATCCGCCGAAGGCGCAACCTACGTCGATGTCGCCGGTCTCAAATGCGGCTGCAGTTGTGCCACCGTCGGTTGCCTGAACGATCTCTAGATCGTCAAGGTTCACACCGATTTCTTCCATCATTGAAAGCATCTTGAAGTGGGTCACGTTACCGAAAGGCGTCATAACCACTGCGCCCTTAAGTGTCTCAGCTGCGTTCTCCTTGGTCACTCCGAGAGCGCCCTGGACGATGCAGTTGTCGGCTTCGGCGTAGGAAACTGCGATTCCAACCATCTTCAGGTCAGCACCGTTGTTTACGAAGTTTGCGAAGGGAGTGAGGCCCTGTGAATAGGAGATATCGATTTCTCCAGCTTCCATGGCTTCAGCCATTTCGTTACCGGAACCGAACGGAATCCATTCGATCTCGGTGCCAACGGCTTCGGCGAATGATCCGTCTTCTTGGCCGAACTGGTTCGGTGTTGGCCACTCACGGAAGTAGGCAACTCGTAGTAGGTCTGGTGCATCGCCGTCAGCAAGGTCGGAATCACCACCACCGCATGATGCGGCGACTAGTGAGAACACTGCTGCTAGCGCGATGAACAATCGCTTCTTATTCATATTGGGTCTCTTCCCCTAAAGGTCTTGATGGCGCCCCAAACAGGGCCTATCTAATTGGGGTTGAAGATAGCCGCATTTAGGTTCGGTCGCCTCAAACTTGAGGTTTTTGCGCAATCAGAATGGCCTCAGTCAGGTAAAAAACCGCTGTTAGAGGGTCTAACTCAGGTTCTGGCCCTGGTCGCAGAAAAGCCTTAACGCTGGCTGACGCGTCTTGCAGTTCCAATAGCAGCTCGGACTGAGTGTCCGCAGGCACGGCCATGTTGTCTGCCCACCAACTGAATCCCATCTCTTTTGCCATCAGTTCGGTCTTGGTAACCACAAGCCCGGCCTCGGTGAAGAGGTCCAACCATTCATCAACTGACAAACACCGCACATGACTGGGATCGCGCTTGGCCTCCCAAGCGTTGGCAAAGTCGGCAACTTCGGCCTCGGTGGGAACAACGTTGTCAACCATGCCCACAAACCCACCCGGCTTAACAACTCTGGCCATCTCTTTCACAAACTTTTCGGGAGACTTGAAGTGATGCGGAGCAATTCGACACGTAACTAAGTCGAAACTGTTGTCGTCAAAAAACAGGTCCTCAGCGTCAGCCAAAGCTGTGCTCACGTTGCTTAGGCCGCGCTCGGCGGCTTGGGTTTTGGCCACTTCCAACATCTCGGGGGTGAGGTCGCTAGAGACAACTGAAGCCACATGAGGGGCAAGCGCAAAGGCAACATGGCTGGCTGCGCTAGCTATATCTAGGGCTTTCCAATGTGGTTCCAGCGGAAGCATTTCCACCAGCCGCCCCAAGCTTGCGCCTTTGGCGTGGACGGGGCTTGTTGCGTATTTGTTTGCGTTTGCCCCGAACTGTTGACGGACTAAATCCTTCACTTCGGAGTGGTCCTTGGCGTCTTCGGAGGTCATTGCCTCAGTTTAGTTGCGATCCATTTTTCTAATCCAGGTGAGCGAACTAGCGTCGGGTCCGAACCTGAATGCAAACGAACCGAACGCAAGTACTAGACAGACCCGATTCCTAGACAGACCCGATTCCTAGACAAACCCGATTACTAGACAAACAGAGAAAGTGCGGAGAATGATTCGATTACGTCGGAGTGTGATTGCTGCGATAGCAGCCATCACCATGCTCACAACAGTGGCAGCCTTGCCAGCCAGCAGCACAGAGTCCGCTGCACCACCGCTTACTAATGCGGTGACAACCGAGGGTATTGACCTCGATAACTCCACAGCGGGCCAGCTGAAACGCTTGTATGCAACCATCTTTGCTCGCCCTGCTGATTCGGCCGGGCAGAACTATTGGCTAGGTGTGCTCGCTGACGGCGCAGAATATGACGACGTCGCATGGGCGTTCATCAACTCCGACGAGTGGCAGGCCCGCTTTGCCGACGTGCAAACAGATCAAGAGTTTGTCGAATTGCTATATGTCCAGGCGCTCGGCCGTGACGCTGACGCTGAAGGACTTGCCTACTGGTTAGACGTGTTAGATCAAGGCTTCAGCCGAACTGACCTCATACCGTTCTTTGCTGAAAGCCAAGAACAACGCAACAACACTGAAACCAAAGAAGACTTTGGGCTGACCATCGCCCACATCAACGACCACCACTCTCACCTTGAGGCTGACGGTGCAACCCTCACTCTTGCCGGTGCCGACACAGACGTGGACGTCGGTGGGTTCCCTCGAGTGGTCACCAAGATCAACGAGATCGAGTCACGGGTTGGTGAAGGCGAAGCTTTCGCCAAGATTCACGCTGGCGACGCAATCACTGGAACGTTGTTCTTCAGCCTGTTCAAGGGCGAGGCTGACGCGGCGCTAATGAACGAAGCATGCTTTGACGTCTTCGCCTTAGGAAACCATGAATTCGACGAAGGCGATGAAGGCCTGGTCACCTTCTTGGACTTCCTAAACGCAAGCTCAGAATGTGAGACCGACACAATCGCAGCAAACGTTGTTCCAGCTGAAGGAACTCCGCTTAACAACGGTGTCGATTACATCAAGCCGTTCGTAGTGAAGCAGTATGACGGCAGCGAAGTTGGCTACATCGGAATCGATATTGCCGCCAAGACAAAGAACTCTTCGTCACCGCTTCCAACCACTGAGTTCCTTGACGAGGTTGCTACAACTCAGCTCTACATAGATGAGTTGACCGCCCAAGGAATCGACAAGATCGTGCTTGTCAGTCACTACCAGTACGGCAACGATGTGGCTCTTGCCTCTCAGGTTCGAGGGCTGGATGCCATCGTCGGTGGCGACTCGCACACTTTGCTTGGCGACTTTGACAAGTACGGGTTGAGCCCAGGTGGAACGTACCCGACCATCACAAACGATGGTCTTGGACTGCCCGTCTGTGTAGTTCAAGCTTGGGAGTACAGCCTTGTTGTGGGCGAGCTCCGGGTCGGGTTCGATGAACTCGGCCAGGTAACCAGCTGTGAAGGCGTGCCCCACCTGTTGCTAGGCGACAGTTTCGAACGTGACGACGCAGAAGGCGAATCACAAGCTGTTGAGGGAGAAGACTTGGCAGCAATCATGGCCGAGATCGAAGCCGCTCCAGAGCTTTCGATTGTTGAACCAGACCCAGCTTCAGAAGCTGCACTTGCCGGCTTCGCTGAGCAGGTCGACGAACTGGCCCAGGAGGTCATCGGCACTGTCACCGAAGACCTTTGCCTAGAGCGCATCCCGGGTCAGGGTCGATCCAACATTGCCGGCTGTACTGAAAAGACAGCCCAAAACGGTGGCGACATTCAGCAACTTGTTGCCCAAGCGTTCCTGAACCAGAGTTTTGAAGCCGATATCTCGCTTCAGAACGCTGGCGGAGTCCGGGTTGACGTTCCAGCTGGCGACTTCACAATCGCTGACGCTTACACCGTCCTTCCATTCGCCAACACGTTGGTCAACATGGAAATGACTGGAACTGAGATTCGGCAGTCGCTGGAAGAGGGGCTTGATAACGCAGTTCAGCCCGACGGCTCAACCGGTGCATATCCCTACACCGCTGGCCTCCGCTTTGACGTTGACCTAACCCAGGCATTTGGATCCAGGGTCTCGAACCTTGAATACAAGGCCAAGGGCACCGACACTTGGGTGGCCTTCGACGAGTCCGGTACCTACACCGTTGTAACCAACGACTTCTTGTCTGGTGGTCGTGACGGGTACACCACACTTGGAGTAGTTACCGATTCAGGTCGGACAACTGACACCTTCTTGGATTACGCCAAGTCCTTCATCGACTACGTCGAGAAGGACGCAAACGGCGTCCTCACCAAGTTGGACGTATCGGACTACTCAACCCAAAACTTCATACCCCTACCTGACTAGCCGTTCCCCGGCCACGGAGGCCGCCCGAGTGGCGGTTCTGTGGTCGGGGGAGCTAGCTAGAGGTTGGATGATAGCGAGCTGGCAAGGTTGCCCTTGCTGGCTACTTCAACTGAATCAAGCTTTTGGAAATGGGCTAGCTCGGATAACTCCTGGGCTAGCCCATTTGCGATCTCATCCGGGTCAGCATGATCCTCATGCCAGGCGCCCTTAACTAACAACACGCCCTTCTTGCGATCAGCTTTCACATCAACCCGCCCAACTAGGCGATCACCATGGAGGTAGGGGAGTACGTAGTAGCCGAACTGGCGCTTGGCCTCGGGCACGTAAATCTCGATGCGGTAAAAGAAGTCGAACAGGCGCTCACATCTTGCCCGATGCCAGATCAAGGGATCGAAAGGCGAGAGCAAAGCCGACGCACTAACTGCACGTGGCAGCTTCGATCCGGCGCTGCGGAACGCTGGCTTGTCCCACCCTTCGACCTCTACCGGCACAAGCGACCCGTCCTCTACCAGCTCGGCAATTCTGGGCCTGGCTGCAGGGACCCGGATGCGGTAGTAGTCGGCGATGTCATCAATGGTCCCCACGCCAAGAGCCGCGGCCGATCTTCTAAGCAGATCACGGTGGGCGTCAGCAACATCGGGCGTCGGCTGATTCAGAATCTCGGCCGGAACAATTCGTTCAATCGTGTCGTATTGCCGTTCGAAGTTGCCAACCCGGCGTGACCCGGCTTTCCCAACCGCAAACAGTCGGCCTAGTGCAAGCCGGCCTTGGGAGCGTCCGCCCCAAGCGTGGTCGACTCCAACCTTGGTTCCAGGATCTTCAAGTTGCTTAGCCAGAAGAGGGCCTCGTTCATCCAGCTCGGCCAGTACGGAGTTGACATACTCGTCGCTGCCTGCGGCTGACCAGTGTCCTTTGCCCGACATCTCTTCTTGGCGCCAGCGCAGTAGCGGTTCGTCAGCGACAGGAATAAGTGCGGCCTCGTGAGCCCAAGACTCGAACCATTCGTCGTCTTTGTAGGCGATCTTTTCGAACAGAGCCTCGTCGTAGGGGCCCAGTCGTGAGAACGGCACCAACTGTTGAGGGCGGCAGATCACGGGAATGGTGTCCATCTGGAGAATCCGCAAGCGTTCCATCACCGCTCTCAGGTGGCGGCGATCAACCTTGGCTGGACGAGCTTTGGCGAACCCCTGGGCACCGAGGGCCAATCGCCGGGCTTGGGAGATCGAGAGCTTGGAAACCATAAAGTCGAAGCGAGAAGCGTCTGGCCTTTAAACCTTTGGCCAACGAACATCGTTGGGAGACTTGCGCTTATGGGCTCCAGGCTTTTGACCCAGCGCCCAACGTCGTCGCCATGCTCCGCTTGCCGGGCCGTTGATGTCTGGCGTTGTTCCAGCTCCGGCCTTCTTGCGTGATACCCACCAGCCGCTCGCAAATTCTTCAGCCAGTTCGTGGACTCGCGACTCTATGCGGGACGCAAATTCTTTAGTGTCTTCATCTTCGGCCATGGTCATCGGGGCGCCAAATACCACTGCGCAACGGGCTCGGGTCGGCCAGTTCTTCCCTTTGGGCAGAATGCTGCCGGTGCCGTCCAGATAGATCGGGACAACCGGCGTACCAGTTCGCTTAGCCACAAAGGCCGCGCCAGGACGGTGTTCTTGGCTCCAGCCATCTGGGCTGCGCCCGCCTTCGGGGTAGATCAGAAGGTTGTTGCCGCCTTCCACCGCCTCAACGGCGTTGTCGATGCTCAGTCGAGATAGCTTCTTGCGCTCAATAGGTATCGCCCCAATAAACAACGCAGACAACGCAGAGGTGAATCGGTTCCCGAAGAAGTAGTCGGCGCCAGCCAACACCAGCAGATCGCCACGGAGGTGACCGGGAATGGTGGCCAACAACAGCGTCGTGTCGGCGTGGGAGTGATGATTGGCGGCAAAGATTACGGGAGCTTCGACTTCGGCCAATCGGTCAGCTCCAACAATCCGAGGTGAGCCGTAGATCTTGATAGCAGGCTTGAAGAAGGTGTAGACGCCGAAACGGCGAACGGCCTTGGCCGGACCGGAGCGAGCCCAGTCAGCGTCGTAGTAGACGCCGTGCTTAGGTGCCTTGACCTTCTTAACCACCCCGCGCGGCGTCGAGGGCGGGTCGGCAATGAAGCGGAACCACCCCAACACTTATTCGCCTCCGACGGTCACGTCGGCC
>CALAJQ010000041.1 GCA_937922785.1 uncultured Acidimicrobiales bacterium | reverse complement strand
GGAGAGTCTTATGATCAGCTCGTCACAGCCTTGGTTTCCTCGGTTCGGGACGGCGCTCCATTGGCGGACCTGCTAGCCAGGCTCGGTGACAATGCCCGGATGTCGCGCCGTAGGCGCGCTGAGGAGCGAGGCAGGCGCCTCCCGGTCGTCATGATGTTCCCGCTATCGGTTTGCTCAATGCCTGCTGTTCTCATCGGAACAATAGTTCCTGTCGCGATTGTTGGATTCAGGTCCGCATCGATCTGAGCTTCGCTCACGCTTCTTCGCAGCTTGACTGCGCTCTCAAATCAAAGGAACAGAAATGCAACTTCTATTAGCAGTCCTCGGACGCACCTACGCCCAGAATTCCATCCAGAGCCAACGTGGACAATCCACGGTCGAGTACGTCATGGTGACGTTCGCCGCCGGGACGCTCGCGTACGCGCTCATCAAGGTGATGAATATCGCCGACAAGGTCGCCACCATTTTCAATAAGGTGATCGACGCCGTGCTGGGAATGTTCTGATGTCCTCCGGGAGTGACCGGCCAGCTCGCCAAGCCGGGCAGGCAACCGTCGAGTTGATGCTGGTGCTCCCGGTGATCGTGGCGTTTGCGCTATTGATCGGCCAAGTCGGAGTCGTGGTGCGCGACAGCATGTTGGTTCATCATGCTGCCCGTGCCGCGGCCCGCGAGGCCGCTGTGGACCCGACGGACGCAGCTGCCGCCGGGGCAGCGGTCAAATCAAGTCGGCTTGATGGATCGAGAATGTCTGTCTCGCTGTTTGGTGGTCGATCCAAGGGTGACCACATCACCGCCCGAGTGAGGTATGTGTCAACTACGGAGCTACCAATGGTGGGGTGGATGTTGCCTGACGTGAACCTTCAAGCTGAGGTCACCATGAGAGTCGAATAATGCGGCCAGGCCAGAAGTGTGACCAGGCACAAATTGATCTTTGCAGCTAGGCGTCGATGCGCTCGTGGTCGACCTCTGACATGCCGACTGGTGCAATGCGAATCGAAAATGGCCCCTTGCGTGACAGGTCGAACATCACGGCACCCGTGGCAACTCCGACGCTGATCATCTCAAGAAACTCTTCGAAACTTGTGGAGAGCATGTAGCTAGTGGAAGTGAAACCTGCTCCGTCAGTGACCGAAGCCTCCCCGCCAGCATCGATCAAGATTCCACCGACACCTTCCATAACGACGGCGCCAGCCAAGAACAAGCCGGCAGCAATGAACATTCCGGCGCGGGTAGTCGGGTTGAGAGTGCGCATCCACGGGAACAGCGACACCGCAACTGCCAAAGCCACAATTGAGTATGGGATTATCCATGCGAAGGTAAGGAAACCGCTAGTTCCGAGGGCGGCGCGTAGTGGCTCAGTTGTGGCCTCGTGAATGGTGATGACGTCATCGGCCATTACATAGCCAGCACACATCGCAACGATCAGCCACGGCTTCCACTTCTCGCCTGCCCGGTGAGCAGTGACGGTCCTGGATAGCAACATCAGAATCAGGAAACCGAATTGGAGCCCGGTCCACAAAGTTCCGACGGAGGCTTCCTCGTCTACGTCAAGACGGTTGATATCAAGTCCTGCGAGGTTCATGGTCACGCTAAGCGCGACGACCAGCGTAGTGATCCCCATTAGTACCTTCGAGGTGGTTATCGGATCGATACTTATCGATGAGAGGTCTTGCGATGCCGAAGTGGTGCCACTCGGTTTCGCTGATGGTTCTGGCGCTACTCGGTTGGTGGGGGTCGTGACTGACAAGAGATTCCCTCGTTAGAATATTCCCCTATAGGTCAACTTTAACACCGACCAGAAGTAGCTGATAGAGCCATTTCTAGGCATTTAGGACCATTTGTGGCGCAAAATATCGCAGGTTGGCCACATCATGTGACCCCGCCCCCAACTAGGAGCGAGCCACTCAGATTTAGCCAGTCAGATTTAGAACGCTTCGGCCTGACCCAACGTGGTTTGCAGAAGAGCGAGGGCCGCGAACTTGTCGAGAGGCTCGTTCCCGTTGCCACACTTTGGTGACTGAACACATGACGGGCAACCAGTGGTGCACTCGCAACCGTCCATCACGGCGATGGTCGCTGGCAAGTGTCGATCCGCAGCGCTGTAGGCAAGTTCGGCAATTCCGGCGCCTCCCGGATAGCCGTCATAGATGAAGAATGTTGGAAGCCCCGATTGAGGTGCGGCCTCAATCGAGACGCCACCAACATCCCATCGATCACAGATTGTGAACAGCGGCAGAATGCCGATTGCCGCATGTTCGGCTGCATGAAGAGCCCCGGGCACAGCGAAAGCGGGCACTCCGGCAAGTCGAATTGTCTCTGGCTCCCATTCATACCAAATGGCTGTGGTGCGCAGTTCAGATGGCGGAAGTTCTAGCGCAACCGTTTCTTGGGACTTTTGGGAGCCGGGCTTCTTCACTGAGTAACCGGTCACTTGGGTGGTGACACACACCGAGCCGAGGTGCAACGTGGACCGCCCGACCTGCTTGTGCGTTGCAGACTTGAGGACCTCTATATCAATGCTGGTCTTGGCTGTGGTCCAGGTGTCATCAAGGTGTCGTTCCACAATTGCTTGCCGGCCCCGAATGTCGAGCGTGTTGACTTTCCATGGTTGACCCCTATGCAAATAGACCGCGCCGGGATGGACGAGGTTTGGGGCACGGGAGTCCTCGACTGTTCCTATCTTGATCCCATCTTCGGTGGTGATAGCAACCTCGCCACTGGAGGCGCTACGCAATCCAATCCGGTGAAAAGGCATCCCCTTGCCACCCCAGACCGCCCGAGGTAGCTGATGGCGATCGGGCCGGATTCGAAGCTCATCGGCCATAACCAAGCGATGAACGCCATCTTCAAGATCGGGCCACATGTTCTGATCGTTGTACATCAAGGGGAACTCATAGGCAGCGCACCCAAGGTGCGGGTCAACGATGTACGGGTTCGAAACGTTCACAACCGCTGGTTCAGGCGGGCGAGTGAAAAGGTCTTCCGGATGCTTCACGAACCACTGATCTAATTGGTCACTGCCCGCAACCAGGACTGCCACCGAGTCCTGGCGGGACCGACCCGCTCTACCAATCTGTTGCCACAGCGACGCAATGGTGCCGGGGAAACCGCACAGCACCACGGCATCCAACGCTGCGATGTCTACGCCTAGTTCCAAAGCACTGGTAGCCACAACCGCTCGGAGCTTGCCGACCGACAGCTCGGCTTCTATCTCGCGTCGCTCTTCACTTAAGTATCCCGAACGGTAGGAGCGAATGGAGTCGGCCAGTTCTGGCCCTACTGAACGGGCAATCCCAGCCGCAACTCGTTCTGTGAGCGCCCGACTTCCGCAGAACGCGATCACGCGGCGGCCCTGTGTTACCAAGTCGCTGACAACTTGGATCGTTTCAGTAGCCGGTGATTGCCGGATACCTTTCTCGACGTCAATCAACGCTGGCTGGACTATGGCGATTTCTCTGGCAGCAGCGGGCGAACCGTCCCGGGTGACTGCGGTGACAGGCTTTCCGCATAGCTCGCTAGCTAGTGCTTCCGGCTCGCCGATGGTTGCCGAGCAGAATACGAACGTCGGGTCGGCACCATAAAGCGCAGCGGTTCGACGGACACGGCGAAGTAAGTGAGAAACGTGAGTACCAAACACGCCGCGCAAGACATGAAGCTCATCAATGACCACGTACTCAAGCCGCTTAAAGAACTTCGACCATTTGGTGTGGTGGGGGAGCAGGCCATGGTGCAACATCTCGGGATTGGTCAGCACCACATTTGCGTTCGACCGGGCCCAGGTTCGTTGTTCTCTTGGTGTATCGCCGTCGTAGGTGACTGCGTGAAGACCTTTGACGTCTAGTTCGCCGAAGGCCCGCAACTGATCTTGGGCCAGTGCCTTGGTTGGGTAGAGCAGCAGAGAAGTACCGCTCCGGACTCCCGATACGACCGCTTCGGCTATCGGCAGCTGAAAGCACAGCGACTTTCCTGACGCAGTGCCCGTGGCGATTACCGTTGATTGACGAGTCCGGATGAGGTTGAGCGCTTCGGCTTGATGACTCCACAAACCTTCGTTTGGGAGGTTGTGAGCCACCTCGGACCGGAGGGGCCGCTCGAGTTCGCCAAATCGAGCCGAACGGGCTGGCAACTTCTCCACATGCACCAGACGGCCCTGAGCCATCAGATCGGCCAGGAACCGATCCGGCGTAGGTTCAGCGGCCAAGGTCACCTACAGCATCATAGATCCCAAATACGAACACCCGTTCGAGGGGTCGGGTAGAAATAGCCACCGCCCGCCGTGGGGCGCGACACTTGCCTAATGACGAGCACCGAGGCGCCAGTCCACAAACCTGAAAACGCCCTCACCCAGCGCCCGTTTCGGTTGCTTTGGTTTAACAACATTGCTTACTTCATTGTGGCCAATGCCCAACGGTTTGTCTTCGGCTGGCTGGTGTTAGATGGCTTAGGTCGCAGCGAAGGCTCCCAAGGAATCGTTGTGTTCACACTTGGGCTGCCGTCGGCCTTTTTGGTTCTTCAAGCGGGCGCTTGGGCTGACCGCTGGGATCGACGACGCATGCTGATCGTCACCCAAATTGGCGGCGCAGTGGTTATGGCCGGAACGGCGCTAGCAATCGCAGCGGGTGACGTCGGGTTCGGATGGGTGATCGCCTCGTCAATACTCGCGGGATCAGCGACCGCCATAGGGTCACCGGTAAGAGCCTCTCTGATTCCGGCTTTAGTCAGGAAGGAGCAGCTCTTCAGCGCGATAGCCATAAACGCCATCGCCATGACTCTCTCGCTAATCCTGGGACCCGTCCTCGCCAAACTTGTGGGCGACCAGTTTGGTTTCGAAGGAACGTTCTGGTTTCAGGCAATCTTGATGGCAGTCGGTCTTCTGTTTCTAATTCAGCTAGAGGTTCCTCCGCATGAAACTGTTCGCGCACGGCGCCCGATCGTCGCCGAAACTACCGACGCACTCAAGCACGTTATGGACGACAGAAGCCTCAAGACACTGTTCGGGTTGCTAACGATGGCCAGCTTCACCGTGAACCCGGCCGTAATGGTCACGGTTCAGGCTCACATCAAACAAGAACTTGGGCGCACGGCGGGGGAGGCGGCGATCCCGTTTGCGTTGATGGGGTTGGGCATCGCAATTTCATCCTTTGTTGTTATGCGCAAAGGCGACATGAAGAACAAAGGAGCGGCCTTTCAGCGGGCGATGATGGTGGGCTCCACGATGACTTTTCTGATGGGACAGACCACAGCGTTTGCTCAGTTGCTTGCGCTATCGCTAGTGATGGGGTTGGCCGGTGGTTTCTACATCAATATGAATCAAGGGCTCATTCAGGCCAACACTCCGCCGGAACTGATGGGTCGGGTCATGGGCTTGTACACGCTTACCTCGCTCGGGCTGATGCCGTTCGGAGCGCTGGCCCTAGGCCTGATCGCTGAGAGCATCGGCACCGGGCTGGCTATTTCGGGAGCAGCAGCCATTGCTTTAGCTGTTGTGGTCACGACCTATATAAGAAACGCCGAGCTCCGCAAGCTTTCATAACCAAGCGCCAGCAGAGGTGCTAGCTAACTAGGGTTAGATAGCCGTCTTCCAGGGTTGGAGTGACTGGTGTTGAGCCGATGGGCGGCGTGCCCAGGCACCGATAGCTGCCGTCGGCTTGGCGCCATGACGCCCGTACTGGGGCACTAGGCCGGTCTGGCTGTGTCCAAGTGTGGCCGGCCGCAACTTGAGCCAAAGCGCCAGGCGTGCCGATAAAGCAGACCTTGCCTTTGTTCATAACCATGATCTGGTCACTAACTGCAGCTTCATCCGTTAGGTGGGTCGACACAAACACCGTGGCGTCGGCGCGTCGATCGGCTACGAGATCTCTAATCCGGAATCGCTCGTCGGGGTCTACGCCGGCGGCCGGCTCATCGAGGATCAGCAGCGACGGTTGTCCGAGTAGAGCCTGGGCTAGGCCAAGCCGCTGGATCATTCCTCCCGACAGGTCTCCAACATTGTCACCAGCCCGGTCCCTTAGGCCGACGAGGTCAAGAACGTAGAACACCCAATGCCGCCGCTTGCGGTCGTTCTCGAAACCCTTCAGCACTGCGACATAATCCAGGACATCAAACACCTTCGCTCCGGCGGCGAAGCGGGTGTTCTGCGGTTGGTAGCCGAGCCGGCGTCGAATCTCGATGCGGTCAGACTCATGAAGTGGACTGAGCCCGTCCACCAAGACAGACCCCGCATCGGGCGTTAAGACAGTTGCTAAGCATCGCAGAAAGGTGGTCTTGCCGGCGCCGTTGGGCCCCAACACCGAAACCAGCCCACCCTCGACCAGGAGATCAACTTGACTGAGCACCTCGCTGTCGCCGAAGGACTTGGTGAGTCCTTGGCACAAGATCTGCGACGCCGTCACGAGATGTCGCTCACAATATCGAACCGCTGCCGTCTTTGATAAAGGGCTACTCCGGCGACAATCGCTGCCACCATTGAAAGAGCTTGTCCGGGCCTAACGAACTTAGAAACAGGATCGGCTGCTGCTGCGTTTAGTGCCAAAAGGCCAACAACCCAGAGGCCACTAACCATGCTGGCCGAGCGTTTTGGGCTTAAGGCAGTTGAGCCGGCCAAGGTCATCAACGTGAGCGCAAGCCCAGGAAGTACCCAGGCCAACGCCATGGCATTCCCGCTTAGCAATGCAACAATCGCCAGCGCCAATACCGAACATACAAGCACCACAACAGTTCGTGTGAGGACCAAACGAAGCCCTCGCATGGGGGTAGCCAAACCAATCTCGTGTGCCGGGTCGGCCTCGGTGCCGTAGGCCAACGCAACTCCCAGGACTGGCAGTAGTGGGGCAATCATTAGGAACGTGAAGATTGAGTCTCTCGCTGCAGCCGAATCTGCGCTAGCCAAACCAATGACCACAACCAATGCTGTTGCGAGGAGCCAAAGTCGACGCAGGCTCGGCGTGGCCAACGCAACCCGAGTGATGTGCGCAGGCAAACCGATAGCGCCCAGAAACCGCTCTACCCAGCTGGCCGGGGGCACGTCGAGCTCGGCTGTGATGGCGTTCCAGTTGCGCTCAATTCGCTGGGGATCAACCTGGTAGGAAGTCATGTGAGAATCTCCTGTAGTTGGGCACGTGCTCTCATCAGTCGAGTCTTCACCGTGCCTTGCGGGATATTGAGAAGCCGGGCAGTTTCCTTGGTGGTCAACCCGTCAATGGCAGTAGCGAGCATCACCGCCTGTAGATCGGGTGTCAGTTTGGCGAGGGCGCTTGGCAGCTCGCCGTGAGCGCCGCTATTCATCACGGTGTCTTCAAAAGTGACGGCTCCAGCGGTGATCGAGTCAGGGGCGACTGGTATCGGCGGTGACTTGCGTAGTTGGTCAATGAGTCTGCGCACAGCGATGCCCCAAAGCCAGGCGGCTACTGCACCATCACCTCGATAAGCCGATGGTTTCTTCCACACGGCAAGGAACGTGTCTTGCACTGCGATGTCGACGGTATCGATATCGGCGCAACGGGTTTGCAGCCTGGCTGTCATCCACTCCGCGTTGCGTCGGTACAGCTGTTCCAGCGCGCTGCGGTCGCCGCGTTGGATGCGCGCCAGTAGCGCTTCATCTTCCCCTCGACGATCGTGGTTTGGCTGGTTCATTTCTCAGTTGTCGTGTTGAGACTGCAAATCGGTTCATCTGCCAATCGGCAGTGATTCGAAGGAACTAACTGATAGGCAGTCTCGCTCAAATTCCACAGACTGAGAACCGGACTGAACCCCTCGCTCGACAAAGGGGCATGACCGCAACAACTCAAACCCCACAACTCCACACGACCCCCGAACGGTCGCCGTGGCCACTGAAGCGAATGGCCGTCATCGCAGTAGGAATTGGTATTGCTTTCTTGATGGACCGCAGCATCTTTGGTGCCATCGCTGTGCTGTTTCTGATCCTCTCTCCGTTGGAAAAGCTGTACCCGAGACAGAAAGGGCAAAAGATTCGCAGGCCCGGGGTGACCAGCGACATTGCGTTTGCACTGATGAGCCCCGTTCTTCAGGTGGCTTCAATTATCGCTGTTGTCATTATCGGTGGGTTCAGTTTGTTCTGGTTGCCAGGACTGGCATTGCGGCCCTTGGTTGCCATGCTGCCGGCTTCAGCTCTGCCGTTTATCGGGTTGTTCTTGTTCGATTTTCTGGGGTATTGGACTCACCGGTGGGCTCACGAAGTCCCCTTCCTGTGGCGCTTTCACGCCGTCCACCATTCTCCCGAACATATGGATTGGATCAGCGGGTTCCGGATTCACCCGTTCGACGGCATTCTCATAGCGCCACCAGTCATGTTCCTATTGGCGGCCGGATTCGGCGCTGAAGTTACTGGAGTGCTGGCCCTGGTTCAGATCTTTTTGGGCTTGTTTTTCCACGCCAATGTTCGCCTCCGCTTGCGTTGGTTGGACAAGATTTTTGCCAATCCTGAGTTCCACCATTGGCATCATGCCAACGAAGCCGACGCCATTGGCCACAACTATGCGCCCGCAATTCCTCTTTGGGATCTACTTTTTGGAACCTTCTTTATGCCTAGCGGGGGTCGCCGACCACGCTTCTACGGGGTAAATGAATATATGCCCGACCACATGCTCGGACAGCTTTCTTATCCTTGTCGAGGGTCTCGCCACTATCTGCATCTGTGGCGCCACCCGGTTCTGGGTTTCAAGGCAGCTAGAAATGGTTTGACCAGGCTTTATGCCGGAATCAAAGAGTCGACACTACGGCCGACTCATTCAGCACCCAAGACGTTGAAGCCACCAGTTCCGGATACGAAACTGGTGCCTGATCCCGGAGGCCCAGTGGGGGAGCAGAATCACCCGTCGGACTCAATTGAGGCTGCTAGTAGACGACTCTTATATAACTATGGAGCCGTCGAGCAGCCGCCTAAAGACCCCAGCCCTGGGGCCTGAATCGGCCATTGAATTCGTCAGGAGCCACCTTGGCGCGCTGACGCTCGAAGGCTCTTCGGGCGCTGAAATTGAGGCTGCCCCGTCGATCCGAGGAGGTCAAAGTGCTGCCGACGACGCACTGGCGGCCTTTGATGTTGAGCACTACGCCTGCAAACGAAACGAAGTTCTGCCGACTAAACGGCGCGGCGCATCGGGTCTTTCCCCATACATCCGCCACGGACTCATCTCGCTTCGTGACGTTTGGAACCACGTAGAGGGCGGGCCTCAGGAAGATGTTCGCAAGTTCCGAAGTGAGTTGTTGTGGCAGGAGTATGCCCGCCATTGGTATGCCCGGCTGGGGGACCGCACGGCAAAGCCGGTTCGTCATCACTTGTTGGGGTCCGCAGTAGAGCCTGGTTGGGATCGAAAGATGGCCTGTGTCGAAACGAGCCTGGAAGAGCTTGAGGAAGAGGGTTGGGTGGTCAACCAGGCTCGCATGTGGCTTGCTAGTCAATGGTCGGTCCGATCAGGTCAGGCTGTGGCCGACGGCGAAGACTATTTCTTCAAGCATCTTCTTGATGGTTCCCGTGCTGCGAACCGTCTCGGTTGGCAGTGGACTTCGGGCCAAGGAAGTTCAAAGAGTTACGGTTTCAGCAGATGGCAGGTGGAAAAGCGGGCACCTGGATTGTGCGCAAGCTGTGACCTTTGCCAAGAGTGCCCTATCGAGCAATGGCCAGAGAATCCAGAGCTCAAGCCGGCTTCGATTCCACTAAGTGTCGAGACCGTTGTGGATGTGGAAACCATCGCCGGGCCAGAACGAAGCCACATGTTTGGGGCCCCAAGATCGGTTTGGCTAACGGCTGAGTCGTTGGGACTGAGCGATCCTGCGCTGGTGGCTAAACCCGATCTGCCGGTCATCTTTGTGTTCGATGAGCCGCTGCTAAGCAAGCTTCAACTATCAGCCAAGCGACTTGTCTTTCTCACCGAGACATTGGCTGAAATTGCTGAACATCGCGATCTTGAGCTTTGGCTCGGGCGGCCTGAAGAGGTTCTAGCCGACCGTGAGCCCGCTGTTACCTTTGCCCCCACACCAGGCTTTGCCAGGAAATCGGCCCGCATCAAGCCTGCTGGTGTTTATCCATTCCCGTGGCTGCTGAGACCCAGTGATGGAAGCGTTGCCTCATTTAGCAGTTGGCGCCGCACTGTCAGCTAGATTCAAAAGCGCAGATGGTTTCTCGGCCAAGACAGACGAAATCAAGCGAAGTGGTAACCATTGATCTTCCGTCGCGTCTTGACCTGGTAACTGTCGTGCGAATGGTCATAAGCGAAGCCGCTGCGGCGGCTGGAGTACTAAAGGGTGACCGACTAGAGGATCTGCGCTTGGTCACATCTGAAGCGGTCACCAATGCCATTCAGGCGAACTTGGCTGTTGGTGGCTCGGGCCGGGTGAAGATTGTCTGTGAGCTTGGCGCAAAGAGGGTGAAACTTAAGATCACCGATCAGGGCCCGGGGATGGGTGCAGCGATGCCATTGCCCGACATCACCCATCCGGATCGGCTCGCGATTGAGGGTGGGTTTGGGGTTCCACTCATCGAGAAACTCAGCGATGGAGCGGCGAAGTTCACATCAACAAAAAAGGGCACGACCGTAGAAGTGGAACTATCGCAGTAGTATCCAGGGCTGTATGACGCAGGAGTCAAGTCGTTGAGCGAGTCCCCACTTAAGGTAAGAAAAGAAGCATTTAGTGGCTCTGATTCAGCAGTGGCCAAAAGGGTTGCAAGGCCCATGGTGCGTTTCTTGGCCCAGGAAACAGCTTCTGGTGTGCTTCTTCTTGTCGCTACCGCGGCGGCACTCATATGGGCCAACTTCTTCGGCGACAGCTACGGAGATTTCTGGCACACCGAAGTTTCCATAAACATTGGCAGCTTCCATCTGGAAGAGCCGCTTGAAGCCTGGGTGAACGACGCCTTAATGGTGCTCTTTTTCTTTGTTGTCGGTCTTGAGATCAAAAGCGAGATGGTGGTCGGCGAACTCTCGGACCCTCGAGTTGCCGCAATGCCGGCGTTGGCGGCGCTCGGAGGAATGGTGGTTCCGGCTGCGCTGTACTACGCCATCAACGTCGGAGGGCCTGGAGCCGATGGGTGGGGCATTCCGATGGCTACCGACATCGCCTTCGCGGTTGGAGTCCTAGCCCTGCTGGGCCCCTCAATTCCTCAGCGCCTCAAGCTGTTCCTGCTTACTTTGGCAATCGTTGATGACATCGGCGCCATCATGGTTATCGCGATTTTTTACACCAAGGATCGAAACATGGGTTGGCTAGCCCTTGCGGTTGGTGGCCTTGTGCTGGTCTATCTGCTTCGCCGGTGGCGGGTTTGGTATACGCCCGTTTATGTTCTGCTTGGTTTCGGAATCTGGTTTGCGACGTTCGAGTCCGGCGTTCACGCCACTATCGCCGGTGTGGCACTTGGCCTATTGGCGCCAGCTAAACCTCTATTGGGTGACCGGGCGTTTGAAAACGTTGAGGACATCGTCAGTGGTGACACAGCCAACCCAATTCGGGCCCGCAATGCCGAGTGGGAGGTTCGTGAGCGGGTAAGTGTTTGCGCCCGGCTTATTGCTCTGATTAGTCCATGGACCAGTTTCTTCGTGATTCCGGTGTTTGCCCTGGCCAACGCCGGCATCAAGATCACCGGCGATTCGGTCTCAGCCGCCCTCACGTCTCGTGTGGCACTTGGAATCGTCATTGGCCTGGTGGTCGGAAAGCCGCTTGGAATATTCCTTTTCGCAGCCCTGGCCAACCGAACTTCGTTTGCTGAACTTCCGGTTGGGGTAACGATGCGGCACGTCCTTGGTGCCGGTGCAGTCGCCGGAATTGGCTTTACAGTGGCTCTCTTCATTGATCGCTTGGCGTTCGAGGATGTAGGAATCAGAGAAGAGGCAGTGCTCGGAATCTTGGTTGCTTCACTCCTCGCAGCCATACTGGGTTGGGCCATTCTGCGGAAGGCTGGCCCGGCAACCTCTAAGTAAACGGTAGGGTCGCCCCGGTGAGTAAATCTCTTGTAATCGTCGAATCCCCATCAAAAGCTCGCACTATTGCGGGTTATTTGGGTGATGACTATGTCGTCGAATCGTCCATTGGGCACGTTCGGGACCTGCCGCGCAACGCCAAAGATGTGCCAGAGGCGTACAAGAAAGAGAAGTGGGCCCGGCTTGGAATTGACACCGCAAACGACTTCAAACCCCTCTACATCGTCTCTCCCGAGAAGAAAGATCAAGTCAAGAAGCTGAAAGCTCTGCTTAAAGAGTCAGACGAACTCCTGCTTGCAACTGATGAGGATCGCGAGGGGGAAGCCATTGCGTGGCACCTACTTGAGGTCTTGAACCCAAAGGTTCCAGTTAAGCGAATGGTCTTTCACGAGATCACCCCCGAGGCGATCGGCCGGGCCATTGACAGCCCCCGTGAACTTGACCGCCACTTGGTTGATGCCCAAGAAGCTCGACGGCTTCTCGATCGGCTTTACGGATATGAGGTGTCGCCGGTTCTTTGGAAGAAAGTCAAGCCAAGAATCTCGGCTGGACGCGTTCAGAGCGTTGCGACCCGAGTGATCGTAGAGCGCGAGCGTTTACGGATGGCATTTGTGTCAGCCAACTACTGGGATCTCAAGGGCACCTTTGATTCGGTCAAAGGCGACAAGCCCTTTCAAGCGATGTTGCTTGAACTCGACGGCAAGAGAATTGCCTCCGGAAAAGACTTCAAC
Organism: uncultured Acidimicrobiales bacterium; assembly: GCA_937922785.1. GTDB lineage: Bacteria > Actinomycetota > Acidimicrobiia > Acidimicrobiales > SZUA-35 > CALAJQ01. The sequence continues at coordinate 22,522 of CALAJQ010000041.1, read as the reverse complement.
TCAGAGGGCCACCTTGAAAAGGAAGGAATGGTCCATCTCGATGCTGGGAGCTCGGCAGATCTAGCAACAACCCTTGATGGCCGGCCCGCAACCGTGAAGAGCCGTGAGGCCAAGCCTTATCGACGCCGCCCTGCTGCCCCGTTTATCACCTCTACCTACCAGCAAGAGGCTGGCCGGAAACTGCGCATGTCTTCGGCTCAAGCGATGCGAGTGGCCCAAGGTCTTTATGAAGGTGGCTTCATCACCTACATGCGAACGGACTCAGTCACGCTTTCAGAGACCGCTGTAGCCGCTGCCCGCTCACAGATTGAAGCTCGATACGGCAAGAACTTTGTGCCTGACGAGCCGCGAACTTACAAGAGCAAAGTTAAGAACGCGCAAGAGGCGCACGAGGCGATTCGTCCCGCCGGTGACCAGTTCCGCACGCCTGAACAAGTTCAGAGTGAATTGTCACGTCAGCAGCTCCAGGTTTATGAACTGATCTGGCAACGAACCGTTGCAAGCCAGATGACCGATGCAACAGGCGAAACAGTAACCCTCCGTCTCGACGTAGCATCTACCGACAATCGCACCGCAACATTCTCCACTTCGGGCACCGTTATTTCTCACAAGGGTTTTCTCAGCGCCTACGAGGTGGCCAAGGACGAAGACGCCGTCGAAGAGGAAGTAACCGAGCAGCTGTTGCCACCCCTCGAACAGGGCGACAGTGCAACGCTTACAACTTCAGAACCTGCCGGCCATGACACCCAGCCTCCAGCCCGCTTCACCGAAGCTTCGCTAATCAAGAAGCTGGAAGAACTAGGTGTAGGCCGACCTTCAACTTACGCATCGATCATGGGAACCATCCAGGACCGAGGGTATGCCCGTAAAAAGGGCTCGGCGATGGTGCCGACCTTCTTGGCCTTTGCAGTGGTGACGTTGTTGGAACAGCATTTCCCCGACCTAGTCGATTACGCGTTTACTGCTCAGATGGAGCGTGACCTCGATGACATTGCCGGGGGTAGCGCTGAAGCCATTCCATACCTGTCGAAGTTCTACTTCGGGGCATCGTCGGCTGAACTGGCGAACGAACACGGCCTGAAGAACAAGGTAGAAACTCGCCTGGGCGAAATAGACGCTCGCGCCGTCAACTCGATTCCGCTTGGAGCCGACTCTGACGGTGTACTGATCGTGGCAAGAGTTGGTCAATACGGTCCTTACCTCGAACGCGGCGAAGATCGAGCTTCTGTTCCTGAAGATCTGGCGCCTGATGAGCTAACAATCGAAAAAGCAATCGAGATTATCGAGGCGCCCAAGAGTGACCGGGTCCTCGGTGTTCACCCCGAGACGGGTCTCGATGTTGAGTTGAAGGCTGGCCGATTCGGGCCATACGTCCAAATGGGCGAGCACGACGATGAGACCGAGACCAAGCCAAAGACCGCATCATTGTTCTCCGACATGGATCCCCAAGAAATCACCTTGGAAGACGCTCTCAAGCTGATGAGCTTGCCCAGAGTTATTGGCAACCACCCAGAAGACGGTGCCGAGATCACTGCTCAAAACGGTCGGTACGGCCCCTATATCAAGAAGGGCACTGACTCTCGAACAATCGAAAGCGAAGACCTCATCTTCTCGATGACATTGGACCAAGCGGTCAAGATCTTTGCCGAACCGAAGCGTCGGGGCACGGCCAAGCCTCCGCTTCGAGACATGGGCGTTGACCCTGCAACAGAACTAAACGTTGTGATGAAAGAGGGCCGTTTCGGAATCTATGTGACCGACGGCGTCGACAACGCCAGCCTTCGCAAGGGCGACGACATGGAAGAAATGACCATCGAGCGTGCCTCGGAGCTTCTTGCCGAACGGCGAGCCGCCGGTCCTTCAAAGAAAAAGAAGAAGGCCAAGAAGAAGGCCAAAAAGAAGGCAAGCTCCAAGAAAAAGGCAGCAACCAAGAAAGCAGCAACCAAAAAGAAGTCGCCGGCGAAGGCCAAGACCGCAGCTAAGAAGCGTTCTGCCGCCGACACAGCTGACCCTGGCGACACTGGCGAAACAGCCGCTGATTCTTCGGGCGCCGATGACGCCGCTGCCTCTGACGGCTAGTCGTGGCCAGTTACATCGCATTCGAAGGCGGCGAAGGCTCTGGCAAGAGCACCCAAGTTCGCCTCTTGGCTAACCGACTCGGTGCGCTGGTAACTCGAGAGCCTGGCGGCACACCGCTGGGAGTGCGGTTGAGGCAAAGTCTGTTGGGAGTTGGTGAGGCCCCAATCGGAGATCGGGCCGAGACACTTCTGATGGCAGCCGATCGGGCGCAACATGTGGGCGAAGTAGTCAGTCCAACTCTGTCCGCAGGACAACACGTCATTTCAGATCGCTCGGCGTACTCTTCCTTGGCTTATCAAGGTGGCGCTCGAGGTCTTGGCGTTGACGAGGTACGACGGATCAACGAGTGGGCTCTTGAAGGACTCTGGCCGGACCTAGTTGTTTTTTTGGACGTCGACATTAGGGCCGCAACCGAGCGCATTGTCACGCCGTTGGACCGACTGGAATCTGAAGGCGATGAGTTCCACGCCGCCGTTTCTGCCACTTATAGGGCCTTAGCTGCGGCCGAGCCAGATCGATGGATCGTCATTGACGGCCTCGGCACCATCGATGAAATCGAGGCTCGAATCTGGGCTGAGATTGAGCCTCGGCTGGAGGCGTAGTGTCACTTTCTGAGCCATTGGCTGAGGGCCCGCTGGCTGGATCGACGGATCAGGCCATTGACGTCTGGGCCCCGATCGTTGGCCAAGACGAGCCGGTTTCACGGCTTCGTTCAGCAGCTGAATCTCCTACTCATGCATACATGTTGGTGGGGCCGCCTGGGGTCGGAACTGCCCAGGCGGCATTAGCTTTCGCTGCCGAGCTGTTAGCGGTTGGCGCTCGGGACCCGGAGCGGGTCAAGCGGTTGACGGTTAAAGGCGCACACCCCGATGTTCTGGTTGTTGAGCCTGAAGGTGCGGGAATTCGGGTCGGCGAGGCGCAGACAATTATTCGGTCCGCCCAGATTTCCCCGGTTGAGGGTCGGCGCAAGGTCATCGTGGTGCACGGTCTCGAAATCATCGAAGAGGCGGCCATCGGCAAATTGTTGAAGATCATCGAGGAGCCACCAAGCTCGACCATCTTCATTCTGCTTGCCACCGAGGTTCCGCCCGAGATTGTCACAATTGCCAGCCGCTGCTTGACCGTGCAGTTTGGTCCGCTTTCTCAATTTGTGGTGGAGGCCCAACTGGTTGGTGAAGGCGTATCGCCAAAGCGAGCGAAGCTGGCAGCCACGGCTGCTTCGGGTGATCTAGACCGCGCCCGCCTTTTGTCGGGCGACGATGCGTTGGTAGAACGAGCAGAGCTGTGGCGAAGTGTTCCTGGTCGATTGAACGGCAGGGGTGCGGTTGTTGCCGAGTTGGTGAGCCAGCTGCGAGAAGGCATGGACGCTGCGGCAGAACCACTTGAAGTGCGACATGCTGGAGAACTGGAAGAGCTTGCGGCAAGAGTTGAAGCGCTAGGGGAGCGAGGCTCGGGGAGATCGGACCTTGTGGCTCGCCAAAAACGCGAAGTGCGTAAGCTTCGAACTGACGAGCTTCAATTCGGACTGGCAACCTTGGCTCGCCACTATCGAAACGAACTAGTCGCCGGTGACGGCTCGCGTGAGTCCCGTCATCACCCGCAGCAGTGTTTGGATTACATCCGGGCAACCACTGAGGCGGTTGTCAGAAACCCCAACGAGGCACTGCTGCTTCAGTCTCTCCTACTGCGTTTGGGTGCTCGCTAGCAGACTCATCTCACAGCCCGGGCCAGGTTTGGTTAGGAAAGAAAGCCAGGCCGCTGGAAGCCGGGGAACGGAGCCGACAAAGATTCGCCCTCGCCTGTGAGATCCAGCTTGATGGCAGGAAGTGGTGAGCCGTCGAAGAATTCCTCAGTCTTGAGATTTACAACCGACCCCACAAAACTCTCGACATAAAAGTCGCCGCTGTTCCAGGGATATGACTCAATGAGAACCTCTTCACAAGTTTCTGGGTCTAGCAGGTAAAAGCCCCACTGATCGACGACTCCGTCGTGAGTATTGAAGATCGGCCGTGAGCCAAGAATCTGGTCGCCGACGAAGGTGCCATGCTCATAGGCAATAACTTCGCCGGGGCAGACCTCGGGAAGATCGAAAACCGAGGTATCTCGATCTTTGTCCAGATCAACAATGAACATGGCAGGAGCTTCCACTCCGGTGATAGCGAGAGCTTTGGAACCCGTCAGGTACGAGAAAGTAGTGCCCCACTCTGCACCTCCGGTGCGAGCAATCACCCTAATTTCGCCCGATGCCGGGTTGTAGCTTCGGAGCGTGCTCTCGTTCTCGGCGGGTGAACCGAACCTGTGGCGCTGGTAGTAGAGCAGCGGGGCTCGGTCGGCATCCAATCCGAGTTGCTCTGCGCCTTCGAGTTGTAGCCATTGGGCGTCATTCGCAACCAGCAACTCTCTGGGTTCTGGGTCTTCGGGACCAGCAACCCAAATTGTGTTGTCCTCCCGGTCTCTCTGGAAAACAAGGCCGTAGTCGAGCAGATCGACAACCTCAAATAGTGGTCCTTCTAGCTCCTGGATGTATTCCAAGCCGTGGCCAGAAAGGTAAGAGCCGGTGTCGTCAAAATAGCGAACCGATATGGGTGCAGGAGCTGCCGGTTCAAGCCGTCCTGGCTCCAGGGGCTGTTCAGATGTAGCTGTTGTCGGAGCATCTGATGCTTCGGTTGTTGGCGCCGATGTCGTAGGCGCCTGAGTTGTTGTAGCAAGCGAAATCGAGGTCGAGGACACTTCGACAGAAGTGGGCGTAAGCGACTGAACTTCGGACTCTTGGCTTGGTGTGCAGGCCAGTGTGATCAATCCAAGACCGACCACTGCTGCCACTCGCACTGTGTGTTGCACCGCACCAGTCTGGGCCGTGGATCAACACCGATCCAGTCACCACATTCGTGCAGGTGGTTTGATGTGACTAGGGTTCGGATTATGAAGATCGGAATCAACGGCTCAGGCCTGCTCGCCAAACCAAATCTCGACGCGATGGTGGCTGACATCGTCAAGTCTGAGGAATCAGGGATGTCAAGTTATTGGTTGGCCCAGACCGGTCTAGTTGACGCGCTAACTGTGTTCTCGGTAGCGGCCGCCTCAACTTCGACTATCGAACTCGGAACTGCGGTAATCCCTACTTGGCCCCGTCATCCCCAAGCACTTGCGGCTCAAGCCCTGACCACACAAGCAGCAACTGGGGGCCGCACAATTCTGGGCATCGGCCTAGCTCACAAGCCTTCGGTGGAAGATCGCTGGAAGATGAAGTGGGAGAAGCCGATTCGACACATGCTCGACTATTTGGGTGTCTTGGAAGAGATGTTGGCTACTGGCAAATCTTCCTATGTGGGAGAAGTCTGGTCATATGTGGGTGAGGCGGCTCGACCAACTGAAAACCCGCCCAAAGTCATGCTTGCCGCTCTCGGCGATCAGATGTTGCGCATCGCTGGCAAGCGAACCGATGGAACAATTTTGTGGTGTGTGGGTCCTAAGACTCTTGAACGCCAAATCGTTCCCGGAATCAATTCCGCTGCCGCCGACGCAGGTCGGCCGACACCGTCGGTGGTTTGCAGTCTTCCGGTTTGGGTGACCGATCAGCCCGACAAGGCCCGAGAAATCGTTGCCAAGACGCTGACTATTTATGGGCAGCTGCCGTCCTATCGCGCAATGCTCGACATCGAAGGTGTTGATGGCCCCGCCGACATCTCCCTAATTGGTAGCGAGGAACAAGTCGCCGAAGGCCTGGCCGAGATCGCAGCCGCCGGCGCAACCGATTTCACCGCCGTCGTCCAAGGATTCAACGCTGATGAGCACGCCCAGGCCCGGCAAGTCCTAGCAGCCGCAAACTAAAGATACGAACCGACCGCACTAGGGCCCGAATCCGGGCCCGGGCACCGCCAGAATCGGGAGGTTTTGGGGCAGTTTGGGCCCGAAGCGAGAATCGAACTCGCGACCTACTCATTACGAATGAGTTGCTCTACCAACTGAGCTATCCGGGCTGGGTATCAACCAGTCGACCAGCGTAGCTCTACACTCAAAAGAATGATCGTTGCAGTGGTTTGGCATTGGTGGATTGGTCTCGTGTTGGCTATCGGGTCTATTGGCCTGGTAGCGCAGCTTGTGATTGGTTACATAACGAAGGTTTCGAGGCCTCGATATCCCCGAGATAAGAAATAGTGGCTTCAGAGGTCGACTGGGATTTGGCGCGCCGTGTAGCGGCCCGCGTGTCCGGTCGCGAACAGTTCAGTCGCATTGAACAACTGGCTTCTCTCGAGGCTGACTTTTCTGAACTGACGGTTCAGGCCGAAGAACTCGTAGCTGAAGAGACCGGCCTCATTTCGCTGGCTGGTCCGGCTAAAGCCAAAGTGACGAGTCGAGAAGGCTGGGTTGATGCCAACCTTGCCGCATTTGATCGATTGCTTCGCCCGCTGCTGTCCAAGTTCGAAGACGAAGAGGCCGAGAAGGGCCGCATCTCGCAGGCGATTGCGCCAATACTCGAACCGATTTCCGCTGCCGTCGGACCAAAAGTTGCCGCCACCGAAATGGGTGCGTTGCTCGGTTGGATGAGTGGCCGGGTGCTCGGACAATATGACCTTCTCGTGATCGAGGAAGAGAAGCCCGAAGACCAAGACTGGGTCTATTACGTGGGTCAAAACATCTTGAACCTTGAGCGTCGGTACGGATTCCCATCCAGGGAGTTTCGTTTGTGGATTGCAATTCACGAATGCACACACCGTGCCCAGTTCACTGCCGTGCCGTGGCTACGGCCATACTTCCTTTCGCTCGTTAACGAGCTGATGGACGCCGTCGACCCAGACCCGAAGCAGCTAATCGAGACCATCCGTCAAACCGTGATGGACAAGAAAAACGGTGTCGTAAACGACAACGCCGCCGGTGGTCTGTCGAACTTGTTTGCCAGCCCCGAGCAAAAAGAGACCCTCGCCAAGATGACCGGCCTGATGAGCTTGTTGGAAGGCCATGGCGATATCACGATGGACCGTGCTGGCAAAGACCTCATCCCAAGCCAGCCACGATTTTCTCGCGTTCTCTCGGCTCGGCGTCGTAATGCCAGCGGCCCTACCAAGTTCTTCCAGAAGATGATCGGCATGGAAGCCAAACTGGCCCAGTACGAAGAAGGCGAAGGGTTTGTAAAGGGTGTCGAGGCCGCCGGTGGACCGGAGCTGTTTGCCATGGTCTGGGAAGGTCCCGAGATGCTTCCAAACATTGCTGAAGTTCGTGAACCCAAGCTGTGGATCGAACGGGTTGGCGATCTAACGCCAAGTGTCTGACCAAGGCTTGGGTTTCGTCGCTGGTCTGCTTGAGCGGTGCCAATTTCCATCGCCAGGATCATCGGTGGTTTGCGCCGTATCAGGCGGGCCCGACTCGCTAGCTCTTTTGGTGTTGGCATGTGCGGCCGGTCTGGTAGTAGAGGCTGTGCATGTTGACCACCAACTACGCGATGGTTCCGGCGCAGAAGCTGCAGTGGTCAAAGAGGCGGCGGACCGCTTTGGTGCTTCGTTCCGTGCAGAAACAGTCACAGTTGACGCCGGGCCGGACTTGGAGAATCGCTGCCGCCAGGCTCGGCGAGCGGTGTTAGGCGTAGAGGCCCTGACCGGCCACACCATGGATGACCAGGCCGAAACACTTCTTATCAACCTCATGCGGGGTGCAGGCCCCGAAGGTCTCGGAGCGATGAAACCCGGCGGTCCTCATCCGATTCTGAACCTCCGCCGATCTGAGACTCACGCTTTGTGTTCTGACCTCGGGCTCAAACCTGTAGCAGATCCGACGAATCGCGATCCCCGATTCGTTCGCAATCGGGTACGCAACGAGCTGTTGCCCTTAATGGCAGAGATCTCCCAACGTGATCCTGTGCCGCTTCTGGCCCGGGCAACTGACAATGCCAGAGACCTCACAGAGGGCCTCGCCGATCTGGCCGCAGAGGTTGATCCAACAGATGCTCGCACTTTGGCCGCACTGCCCAACATTGTGCAGCGAACGGCGCTTAGGCAGTGGTTGACCGACGCACACGGTTATCGACCGTCAGTGGCTGAGTTGGCTCGGGTTCTTGATGTCGTACACAATCGAGCTACCGGTACCGAGTTGGCCGGTGGTCGTCGAGTGAAGAGAACCGGCGGCATTCTGCGGCTCGAGAAGAACGAGTAGGCGAGCAGGTTATGGGCGGCGAGAGACAACAACCCGACATGGGCGAAGACAGTGGCGACGCGCCATCAAAGGGTCGGCGCAAGTTGCTTATGGTGCCCGCTGGGTTGGCGGCCGCCGCTGCGGGTATAGCTGTCGCCACAAACGGAAGCGATGATGGCGCTGCCGGTCAATCTGACACCGCACAGCCCGGATCCAACCCAGCGACTGCGTCAGGCTCTGACTTGCCAGACAGCAACTTGCCAAGGACCGCCCAGGCCGGACCCGAAACACAAAACGACTCGGTCAGGTTCTTGACCCAAGCAACCTTCGGACCCAGCCTCAACGCAATCGCACAACTTGAGGAGGCTGGTTCCTATGACCAGTGGATCTCCCAACAGTTTGACCTGGCGCCATCTCTGACTGAGCCCTACGTGGTTGACAGCGACAACAGCAGCCTAAGCACAACTCGCCACTACATCTGGTGGGAGAACGCAATCCGGGGCGAGGATCAACTTCGGCAGCGGCTGGCCTTTGCTTGGAGTCAGATATTCGTGGTTTCTGATCGGGACTACACCCTGTCCAACGCTCAGTATGCAATGTGCAACTTCTATGACATGTTGGCCACCGAGTCCACTGGCAACTTTCGCACGATGTTGGAGCGAGTCACACTTCACCCAGTGATGGGCGTTTACCTCAGCATGGTGCGGAACCAGCGGGCAGACCCGAGCCGCAACATAAGACCTGACGAGAACTTTGCGCGCGAGGTCCTCCAACTTTTTACAATTGGGCTGCACGAACTGACACCCGACGGACTTGTTGTAACTCAAGATGGCGAGGCTGTGCCTGCTTATGACCAGCGAACAGTCGAGGAGTTTGCCAAGGTCTTTACTGGCTGGAATTACGCGGACGTCCGGTTCTGGGACGACACTAACTTCAACGACAAGCGAATGCCGATGACGGCGTGGGAGGAATACCACGAGACTGCTGCAAAGTCGCTTCTGCTCGGCGAAGATCTGGCTGCCGGGGGAACAGCTGAACAAGATTTGGCACTTGCGCTAGACAACATATTCAGCCATCCCAATGTTGGTCCATTCCTGGCCAGACTCCTGATTCAACGGCTTGTCACCAGTAACCCGACTCCGGGGTATGTCGGTCGTGTAGGCGCTGTGTTCAACAATGACGGCACGGGAACCAGGGGAAATCTAGCCGCTGTTACAAGGGCGATTCTTACCGACCCTGAAGCTCGGCAAGGTCACCAAGCCTTGCCCGAGCAATTCGGGAAGATTAAGGAACCGATCATGCGTCTGACTCAGCTGTGGCGAGCCTTTGATGCCAAACCGGGTCCGGAAGCTACTGAGGACCGGTACCAACCATACGCCCGCCCGGTTGACCAAATCGAAGACGTTGTTGGGCAGGCGCCGATGCGGTCTGAGTCTGTCTTCAATTTCTTCCTCCCGGACCACCCTCTTGCTCCAGGGTCAGAATTAGTTGCCCCCGAGCTGGCAATCCTGGCCGAGATCGACGTGGCGTCGACCAACAACATGTTGTTTGCCCAAATCCAGGAGCATCACACTCGCTCGGATGAGCGCCTGAACATTTCCAAGATCGACATCGAGAACGAGATAGCACTAGCGGGCGATCCCGCTGCTCTCGTTACTCATCTCGAAGCGTTGTTGCTGACGGCTGCTTTGCCTTCAGATGTTCGCCAGGCAATTATCGAACACATCTCGGCAATCCCACTAGCGGTAGATGGCAACGATGGCGATCCCGACTCTGACGGGCAGGATGAGGGATGGGGTCCACTGACCCGGGCGACCGACGCAATCTACGCTGTGGTCGGCTCCCCGTTCCACTTGGTGCAGCTATGACCAACCGACGATTGTTCCTGAAGGGACTCGGTGCAGCCGGAGCGGGTCTTTCACTTTCCAGTGTTCCACTAGCGTTCGGGTCACCTGCGGGCGCCCAAGCTGAGCCGCGATCGTTGGTTTGCATCTTCTTGTACGGAGGGGCCGACTCATTCAACATGTACGTTCCGCGTGACCACGACGAACGTAACCAAACCCATGCCACCTATTCAGCAACGCGGGGTTCGTTCGCCATTGGTGCCCGGGACCTGCTAGGGATACATGACGGTGCGTTCGGCCTGCACCCAGGCCTATCTTCTCTCGCCGATATTGCGGCGAACGATCAGCTGGCGGTTGTGCAAAACATGGGTCCACTAGTTGCGCCAACAACTCGTGACGACTTTCTGAACACTTCTGGTCTGCCCCAATTCCTGTTCGCTCACAACGCTCAACAAAAGCTCTGGCAGACCTCGCGCCCATTAGTTAGTAGCGATTCAGGTTGGGGCGGTTCAATAGCAGCGGCGGCGGCAACCGATGGAACGTCAGTGGCACCTGCGTTCTCCATAAGCGGCTCGGTGCCGTGGCTTTCATCTCTTGACGTGGGCTACTCGCGCCTGTCGGCAACAGTTGCCATTGAACGGCTGGTCGGGTTCGACGCAAGTCTGCGAAGTTGGGTTCCAACATCGCAGAGACTGCAGTCAACAATGGAAGCCGGCCTGACCGGCGCGGCAGCATCCATCAACCCCTTTCACAGGGCGGCAGCCCAGGCACTCACTCAATCAGTGGTCACTACCGAGCAATTGCAGGACGCCACGGCGAACACCGACGTTGGGATGGGCGATGTAGCTCCAGGTTCACTTGGCGGGAGGCTCAGCATGGTGGCCCGATTGATCGCAAACCGAGAGCAGCTCGGAATGGGAAGACAGGTCTTCTTTGTGGGCATGGGCGGGTGGGATACCCACGGAGATCAGGCCGAGCGTTTCCAGGTGCTGTGTCAAGAACTGAACGACGGAATCACTAGGTACCAAGCGGCGCTTGATGGCCTAGGCGTTACCGACTCGGTCACAACCTTCACCGCTAGCGACTTTGGGCGCACCCTCACCAGCAACGGCGACGGTACCGACCACGCATGGGGTGGCAACGCCTTTGTCTGGGGTGGCGCTGTGAGATCGGGCCGGTACGGAACCTTCCCAAGTTTGGCCGTCGACAACAATCCCGATGACACCACCGATGAACGGGGCAACTTCGCTGGCCGGTTAGTGCCGACAACCGCGGTCGCACAGTACGGCGCCACGATGGCTAGATGGATGGGTTTAGACGAAACCCAAATTGACGCAGCGTTTCCTGAGTTGGTCAACTTCCCAACTAGAGACCTGGGCTTTCTTGCTTAGCCAGCACAAATTGACCGCGCCCGAGACATGGCCCCGATAGTGATTCGCTAGGGTGGCCAAGATGCGTCCGTTGGTCATGGGAATCTTGAATGTCACCCCGGATTCGTTCTCTGACGGCGGAAAATTCATGGATGCCGCCGACGCCGTGACCCAAGCACAACAGATGCTCCAAGACGGCGCAGACATGATTGACGTCGGTGGTGAGTCGACTCGACCGGGTGCCGATTCGGTCACTGTCGATCAAGAACTCGCCCGAGTCATTCCCGTGATCGAAGCAATCTCAGCCCTGTGCCCTGTGTCGATTGATACTCGCAATGCTGAGGTCGCCAAGGTCGCCGTGATGGCCGGAGCTTCAATTATCAATGACATTTCGGCCAGCCTTTGGCAGGTTGCGGCCGACACCGGAGTTGGCTGGATCGCCACGCATATGCAGGGCCTGCCAAAGACAATGCAGGACTCCCCGGCATATTCCGACGTAGTTGGCGAAGTAAAAGAGTTTTTGTTGGACCGTGCTGCCAGCGCAAAAGCAGCAGGGGTGAATGATGTTTGGATCGATCCAGGTTTTGGATTTGGGAAGACCCTGGAGCAGAATTTGCAGCTCCTTGTATGTCTCGACGAATTCGTAGCTACCGGCATTCCGGTGGCAGTGGGGACTTCACGCAAATCAATGTTGGGTGCTATGTTGGCACTCTCAGACGGAACTGCCGAGGCGGTTCCAGCGGATGATCGGCTCGAGGGCTCGGTAGGCACAGCGACCTATGCGATGATGCTTGGTGCTCAGCTGATCAGGGTCCATGATGTTAAAGCCGGTCGCCAAGCGGCCGCAGTAGTTGCAGCAGAAGAAGTAGTTGCGGAACAGGAAGCAGCCTGATGGCAAAAGGTAAGTGGGCGCAGGGAATTACACCTCGTCATTTCACATGGATAATCGAGGGCAAGCTCGCCATTTGCGAACGCCCCGGTGGCTACGGTGAGAACCACCGCAAGGTGCGCCGCCAAGAGGAAGTCATTTGGCTTCGAGAGAATGGCTGGAGCTACATCATCAGCCTGATTCCCGGTGACGACAACCTTGAATGCTACGACGAATTGGGTTTGCGTTGGAAGCACTGGCCCTTCATCGCCAATGCCGATCAGGAACTAGTGCTTGGCAAGATCTACCCGGAACTGCGCAAGCTGCTGGCTCAAGACAACATCAAACTTATGATGCACGGTGAAGAAGTAGGCGACCGTATGGCCGGCTTCCTTGCGGGCTACATCCGATGGAGTGGGATGGTCGACGTAACATTCGAAGCCATCACAGTGATGGAAGCAATCCTTGGCCGTCAGATGGGTCCCGAGGGCCGATCAATCGTGACCACCGCGGCTCGTATGGCAGACGCATACATCGACCTCACCAACCAGCCAGCCCCCGCCCCGGCCAACGGCTAGCAAAAGTCTCTCGCACTTACCCATGGGCGACATCATTCAGATAAGAGGCTTCGAGTTAGTGCTGTTCTGTGGCGTGCTGCCAGAAGAGCAGGAACGTATTCAGCCCTTTCGGTTCGACATTGATATCGAAGTTGACATGACTCGAGCCAGTCAGACCGATGAGCTTGATGACACGGTTAGCTATGCCGACGTTATGGACAACTTGGCGGATGCTCTCGGAAGCGAGCGGTTTGCCCTTCTCGAACGCATGGCGGGTCGGACGGCCGAGTTGATCCTCGAAAATCCGCTCGTCTTGGCGGTGACGGTTGAGATTAAGAAACTTCGACCTCCGGTGCCTCACGCTGTTAACACCACTGGCGTCCGATTGCACCGAGGCCGTTGAGTAAAGCCGTCAGGGCTTTTCTAGGCCTCGGTTCGAATCTGGGTGATTCGAGAGAGCTTCTTCGTACAGCGGTTGCCGCCATTCCAGAGGCCGTGGCAGTTAGCCCTGTGTATGAAACCGAACCTGTTGGCGGGCCAGAGCAGGGCGTGTACTTGAACATTGTGGTTCAGTTGCACACACACCGATCCCCCTATGAGCTTCTGGAGTTGTGCCACGAGCTTGAGACGGCCGCCGATCGGGTTCGGGAAGTCCGCTGGGGTCCGAGGACACTTGATGTCGACGTTGTCTACATAGACGGGGTCTTTATGGATGACCCGTCGCTAACGGTGCCTCATCCCCGCGCCCACGAACGAAACTTTGTGATGCAACCCCTGCTTGATCTTGATCCGGGTCTGTTGCTTGAGGGCTATGACTCGGCAAAGGCGATCGGCGAAGTTCGCAATCTAGGTCCGCTTTAGGGCGACGGCCTGTGTTTGGCCTCAGACGGCGGCGGCTGTATTGGGCCTCAGACGGCGGCGGCCTGTGCAACCAACCATTTGAAGATTGGGTCCTTCTTCCGAGTCTTCAGCATCTCCGGGTGCCACTGCACAGCAACTATCGGCAATGACTCGTGCTCAAGTCCTTCAACCGTGCCGTTGGCTTCGGCCGTTACCGCAAGCCCAGCTCCCACCTTGTCAACGGTCTGGTGGTGAAGTGAGTTAACCTTTAAGGATTCGCCGTAGATGCTGGCCAACGCGGACCCGGCCACAAACGAGACATCGTGGCTGAGGTGGGCAGGGTCTAGATCAAACATGGCGTGCTCGGGCACGTGCTGATGCAAGGTGCCGCCAGCAAAAACGTTCACCATCTGTAGGCCACGGCAGATTCCCAACACCGGCAAACCCTCCTCAGCAGCACCGGCCAACAGAGACAACTCAAACTCATCTCGTTGTGGTTCAGGCGGGAAGTCCTCAGTCTCAGCTTTGTGCCCGTATCGGTCTGGGCCAATGTCGGCGCCGCCCGAAAGCAGAATTCCGTCGAGTCGGCCAAGAAACATCTCAGGGTCGACATCGAGAGGCAGATTCACAGGCAGGCCCCCGGCCTCAAGCACTCCTCGGGCGTAATCGGCGTAGAACCAATCACCCTCAAGATCGTTCAACGATTCGGGCGTACCAGCTATCTGGCCTGCGGTTTTGCGGCGGCCCGTAAGCCCGATAAGTGGTCTGATGGTGCTCATGTTGGGCCTCCGGGCGAGATTTCGTTTGCTACCAAACGATCTTACAGTTAGATTTGCGTTCGAGCTAAGAAGCAACGACCCCGTTCACCGTTTGTGTGTCGGGTTCTTGGCCTTAGTTAGTTTTAAATATTGTATACAAAATGAAATCGGCATAGTGTTGAGAAACGCAGGCCAACAATTAGGGGAGAACAAATGAAGTTGCGAAAGATGTTGTCGCTCATTTTTGCCATGATGCTGCTCGCTGCAGCGTGTGGTGACGATGGCGAAAGTTCAGACACAACCGCCGATGCGGGATCTGATACAACCGCCGATGCTGGATCGGACACCACAGCAGCAGCGGTTGATGCGCCACCAAGCGCCGAGTCACTTGATATCGACACCGTGTTGGCCGCCGACCTGGACAACTGCGCTGAGGCTCCATCTGGGGACCCAATCAAGGTTGGCATGGCAATGGACTTCTCTGAGGTGGTCGGCTTTGTTGACATCCCAGGATCCAAGCTGGTCCCTTATGTCGCCGAGCTAATCAACTGTGCCGGTGGAGTTAACGGTGCACCGGTTGAAGTGCAGGTCGCAGACGTTGGCGGCGACGCAGCCCAAGCCGCAATTGCCGCTCAGGAACTTCTGGACTGGGGCGCTCACTTCCTGATTGGCCCTCCATTTGCAGACTTCGCACTGCCGATCTTGCAGACCACGGGCGGCCAGGTTCCGCTGTTCGTAGCCGCTTCGACTGAGCCGACTTTGGCTGACGCAGCTGCCAACTCTTACCTCGTGTCATTTGATGACACCCTGATGTCCACGGCCGCTGCCAACTGGGCACTTGATCAGGGCATCACTCGAGCGATCGTCTTCACCGAAGGTGAGGGCATCCCTTACTCGGGTTATAACCCAGACGTGTTTGCACAGGCATTTACCGACGGTGGTGGCGAAGTTGTCAGCACTCAGACCTATGTTTGGGGCGTCGACACCGACTTCTCCTCTCAGGTGAACGAAATTGCTGGCATTGCCGACGGCACCGAAGTTGTGTTCTCAGCGGCTCTTGCCGAGCAGGTAACTGCGCTGCGCGGCCAGCTTGAAGGCCAAGGTCTAAACGACCTGACCTACATCGGCACCGATGCCCTTGACGCCACTGGTCTTGCGTTTGTTGAAAACAACGAAGGCATTGCCCATACACCGCACGTGAGCATTAGCCCCGGCGACCGCAACGACACACTGCTTGCCAACTACGAGGCAGCCAAGGGCGAAGCACTCGAAAGCCGAGGCTTCATGGCTCTGTACGTTGACTCAATGTTCCTGGGCATCCAGGCCATCGTCGACTGCGGTTGCGTGGATCCGGCTGAAATTGGCGAAGCCGTGCAGAACATCAGCGGCTTCCAGGGACTATCTGGTGAGATCACTTACGCCGGCACCGGTGGCATCCCGCCCAAGTCTGTTCCCATCAACCGAATCGTTGATGGCGAAGACGTCCTGGTGGACACCAAGTAAGACACCAGACAGCGGAGATACTTGATGCTTGAAGTGTCGGGATTGACAACCAAATACGGTGCGATCTCGGCGCTTCGAGATGCAAGCTTGAGCGTCGGGGCAGGTGAGGTCGTCGGCCTCATCGGCCCCAACGGCGCAGGCAAGACAACGTTGCTCGGGTCGATTGCTGGCTTGCTTGAGCCTTCGTCGGGCAAGGTCACCTTTGAAGGTGTGGATGTAACCAAGGCATCACCGGAGGCTCTACTTCGATCTGGCATGGCCCTAGTGCCCGAGCATCGCCGAATCTTCGTGGACATGACAGTTGAAGAGAATCTCAAGATCGGCGGCATTACCCGCTCGGGGGCCGAACGTAGCGAATCACTGAAGGAGATGGCAGAGCTGTTTCCTGTTCTCAGGGATAAGTGGGACACCGCTGCTGGATTTTTGTCCGGCGGCGAGGCCCAACAGCTCGCGATCGCTCGGGCCCTAATGTCAAAGCCAAAACTGCTGATGATGGATGAGCCTTCGCTGGGACTTGCGCCCATATTGGTTGACTTGGTCTTTGACTTGATCGATCAGCTTCGAGCCGATGGTCGCACCATTCTTGTGGTCGAGCAGAACGCAACTCGGATGTTGCAAGCCGCTGATCGCGCCTACGTGCTGCGCTCGGGAGAGTTCGTAGCTGAGGGCACAGGAACTGAATTGCTAGAACGCTCAGACCTGTTCGACACCTTCGTCGGGGGATAGGCGACCGGTAAATATGAACAGAGAAGTGAAGAGATAAACCGATGACCGAACTTCTTCAGAATCTCATTGATGGACTAGGGCGTGGCAGCATCTACGCATTGCTGGCGCTAGGTATCGCAGTGATTTTTGGCGTGATGCATCTGCTCAACTTCGCCCACGGTGAGCTGATCACCATCAGCGGGTATGCCGCTTATGCCATGTTCCAAGCCGATTTCTCCTGGTATGTGGTGGCCCCTGCCATCGTGCTGGTGAGTATCGCTGCTTCACTCGTAATCGAGTGGGTTGCTTTCAGTCGTGTGAGAGGCGCGTCCGATTTCACATTGCTGCTGACGTCATTTGGCATTCATTTCCTCGTTTCGTCAGTCTTCATTCTGTATGTCTCGGCCTCGAAGAAGCAGTTCCCTCGTCCAGGCTGGGTGACAAACACGTTCGCAGTTGGTGATCTCAGCATCGAGGTCTTTGACGCTGTTGTTATTGGCGTGACTTTGGTGACATTGCTTGCCACTGTTGCGTTGCTGCAGCGCACAATGTTCGGCCTCGCTTTGAGAGGCGCCGCTGAGGACTTTGACACTGCCCGTCTCATGGGGGTCAAGTCCAATTCAGTCATCCGGGGGGCCTTTGCCTTGTCTGGCTTCCTGGCCGGCATCGCTGGAATTTTCTGGCTGATGCGAGCCGGAAACACGGCTCCGAGCGCTGGCATCAGCCCAATGCTAAGTGGTGTGATCGCAGCTTTGATCGGTGGCATGGGAAGCATGCGGGGCGCTGTGCTCGGCGGTTTCGTGCTGGGTCTGGCCGAGGTCATGCTTCGGTCGAGGCTTCCCGATGGCATTGCACCGTTAACTGACGGAGTTGTCTTCTTGATGATTGCGCTTCTGTTTATCTTCAGACCACAAGGGCTGATTACGGTCGCCCGTGCGGAGCGCGTCTGATGTTTCCCAACTTTCGAAGAGACGTCAGCTTTCCAATAGTCGGCGCGGTAATTCTGTTCGCCGTCTTGGTTGCCGCAGGTCTGACTTATCAAGCAATCATCGGCGGCTCGGCCGAACGGCTCGTTACTGCCATGTTGATAGACGCAATCATTGTTGTTGGCATCCAGATCTACATCGGCAATACCGGCATCCTTTCTTTCGGTCACGTCGGGATCGGTGCTATCGCTGGCTACGCATTCGCGGTGTTTGCGATCGTGCCGGAACGCAAAGCCAGAGTGCTGCCAGATGCACCATTTGGGCTAACCGATATCTCGTTTTCGCCAACAGTTGCAGTCATTATTGCCATAGCGCTTGCCTTAGCCGTGGCCGTTATCGCCGGGCTTGGTCTAGCCCGATCGGGGGCTGAATCCGGAGCGGTATCGGCAACCGTTATTACTTTGGCCTTACTCTTTGTTACCCATGAGGTGGCAACCAACTGGAACAAGCTAACCGGTGGTGAGAGAGCCGGCTTGTCGTTCAGCATCGGCACCACCCTGCAAGGTCGAGTGGCTATCTACGTCACGCTCTTGTTAGCAATAGTTGTTGCTCGTCTGTACGCCCAAAGTCGAAGCGGTCGTCTTGCAGTTGCGGCGCGAGAAGACAATCTTGCCGCCAGGGCAATGGGAATTAACCCGCTCGTTCAACAGATGGCCGCACTGCTTATTTCGGCGGTGATAGTTGCTATCGGGGCATCGCTGCGGGTCTATGAATTGGGCACGATTGTGCCGAACCTATTCTTCTTCGATTACACGATGCTGACCCTTGTCATGCTGATCGTCGGTGGGCGTAACAGCGTGAGCGGTGCGGTATTAGGTGTTGTTGTAATCACTCTGGGTCGCGAATTGTCACGACGGCTTGGAACCCAGGGATTTGAGTTCTTTGGCATTGGCCTTGACGAGGCCCCGTTGGACTGGGTGTTCCGTGAAGGCCTGCCCCGGGTGTTCCTCGGACTGGCGATGGTTGGTTTCATGATCAAACGACCCATCGGGCTGATCAACGACTGGGAGCTGGACGAGTGGCTTTACAACAAGTTCGGCCGTGGATCCGATCCGTTGCCCAAGGCGCTTCCTGAAGTTGGCGAGATGACACCCGTGAAGCTACGCGCCTCTGATATTGACGTGAAGTTCGGTGGCTTCCAGGCACTGGACGGCGCAGGAATTGAAGCCGAGAGCGGTCAGATAGTGGGAGTTATCGGGCCCAATGGTGCAGGCAAGACAACGTTTGTGAACGTCATCACCGGAATGGTGCCCCCCACATCAGGAACATTCTCAATAGATGGTAAAGACGTCACTGCAGTGCCGACGTTTAAGCTGGCTCGGGCCGGCCTGGTTCGAACCTTCCAGAATCTAAGGCTTTTCGGTGGCTTGACTGTTCGTGAAAACGTTGAGGTATCTGCCCTTGTTGCGGCCGAGCATCGCCAAGGACGTGTGCTGCCTGACGTCGATGCCATGGTTGCAGAAGCCGGGCTATGGGAGCATCGTGACCGTCGTGCCAGCGAGCTGGACTATGGCAACTCGCGAAGACTCGAACTGGCTCGCGCTGCCGCCCTCGCCCCGTCATTCCTTCTCCTTGATGAGCCGACTTCGGGAATGAGCGACACCGAGTCGGTGACGATGATCGAACAAGTCCGGCACATGGCGGCAACGGTCGGTGCCGGGGTGATCGTGATCGATCACGACCTTGCGTTCATCACTGGCATCTCCGACACGATCACAGTTTTGGACCAAGGCGCAGTTGTAATGTCGGGAACTCCCGACGAAGTCCAGGCTGACCCCCGCGTTCAAGCGGCCTATCTCGGATCGGCTGCAATCACATGAGCGACGCGGTCGAGAATCCCTACGTGAAAGTCATGAACCCTGGCGGCCAGAGAGGCGGTTTGGCTGATGAGATCGCCGCTTATGTGCGGTCGTTAGTTCTGACTGGGGCTTTGAAGCCCGGGCACAAGATCGATCAAGAGGCAATTGGTTCTGCGCTAGACGTCAGCCGGTCACCAATTCGTGAGGCACTTGTTGTGCTCGGCCAAGAAGGTCTGCTTGACGTGACCCCTCGTCGGGGAGCGTTTGTTGCCGACCTCACCAGAGAAGACATCATTGATCACTATGAGCTGTTTGGTCTGGTCTCTGGTCGTGTTGCCGAAATGGCTGCCTCGGTTTTCTCCGATGATGACATCTCTGAACTCAAATCGATTCACGACCGTTTTGCTAACGCTCCGATCAGCGAACACTCAAAATTCAACAACGAGTTTCACCGTCTGATCAACAGCGTTGCCCCTCGACGAACTCGCTGGCTGCTCGGATTGTTGGAACGATCGGTCCCAGCAAATTTCTATGACTTTGTTCAAGAGTGGGACAAAACGGCTGTACACGGCCACGACGAAATCCTCGAGGCGATAGTGGCTCGTGATGGAACAGCTGCTCGAGAAGCAATGGAACGCCATCTTCACGACAGCGGCGTGGCAGCAGCCGATTCCCTTCTGGCTCGTGGCTTCTGGGAGGAGTCCAAATGATTGACCGCACTGACGAACAGCACGACGTGATCCGCCAAGAGGTCAGGCGGCTCTGCGACAAGTACGGAAACGAGTACTGGCGAGGGCTAGAGCCCAGCACCTACCCCGAAGAGTTCGTGAAGGAACTCTCGGCCCAGGGATGGTTAGGCGCGCTAATTCCAGAGCAGTATGGCGGGGGAGGGCTAAGCCTTGGTGGCGCTTCGGTGATTCTGGAAGAGATCTCAGCCAGCGGCGGCAACCCAAGTGCGTGTCACGCGCAGATGTATGTAATGGGCACTGTGCTTCGGCATGGAACCGAAGAGCAAAAGAACCACTACCTGCCCTTGGTGGCCGACGGCTCGAAACGACTGCAAGCATTTGGTGTCACAGAACCGGTGGCCGGTTCAAACACCACCGAGATCCGCACCAAGGCCGAACGCGACGGAGACGTTTACAAAATCAACGGTCAGAAGATCTGGACTTCACGAGCCGAATACTCAGACCTAATGGTCCTGCTGGCCCGGACCACACCATCCGACGAGGTTGAGAATCGCCTGGACGGACTATCGGTGTTCCTTGTTGAGATGAGGGACGACACCGGCGCCTTAGTGCCGGGCCTCACAATCAATCCGATCGAAACCATGATGAACCACAGCACCACCGAGGTGTTCTTCGACAACATGGAGATCCCGGCCAGTGCCTTGGTAGGAACCGAAGGTCAGGGCTTTCGACACATCCTGGACGGCATGAATGCCGAACGAATTCTCATTGCGTCTGAGTGCATTGGCGATGGCCGATTCTTCCTTGACCGAGCTTCTGAATACGCCCGTGACCGAGTTGTGTTCGGGCGGCCCATCGGCCAGAACCAGGGCGTGCAATTTCCTCTAGCAAAGTCTCACATCCACTTGGAAGCTGCTGATCTGATGCGTTGGAAGGCCGCAGACTTGTTTGACAGCGGCCAGTCTTGTGGCGTCGAGGCGAATATGGCCAAGTTGCTGGCATCGGAAGCTTCGTGGGAAGCGGGCAATGCGGCAATTGACACCCATGGCGGATTTGGGTTCGCATCTGAGTACGACATCGAGCGGAAGTTTCGTGAGACCCGGCTGTACCAAGTGGCCCCGATTAACAACAATCTGATTTTGGCCTTCGTAGGTCAGAAGTGCCTAAACCTTCCAAAGAGCTACTAGGAAGACCACAGTTACTAATAGACCACAGTTACTAAAAGACCACAGTTACTAGGGAAACAGGAGACGACCCTATGCCAGGAATATCCAAATCGGTTGAAGAATTTCAGTCGTTGTGTACCGAACACGGCGTGCACACAATTGAGATCGCCGTACCTGACACCCAGGGTCATCTACGCGGCAAGCGAGTTCCAGTAGCACGCTACTTCGACAGTGTTCACGCCAGCGGTGCCGCGATTGCCGATGCAATGTTCGTGTTTGACGTCCAGAACGATCTGCCCGACAACGAATTTGTCAACCCCGAAACCGGCTATCTGGATACCCAGATTGTTCCTGACAACACCACAGGCCGCATTCTCACTCACAGGCCTGGTTATGCCCTTGTGTTCGCCGACGCTTTCGATGAGCACGGTGACCGCCATCCGCTTGCACCCCGAAACGTCTTGGCTGCGCAGGTGGAACGCTGTCAGGGTGCCGGGCTGGATCCCTTCGTTGCTACCGAGTTGGAGTTCTATCTCTGCACACCGGAATGGGCGCCGATCCAAAACCATATTCAGTACAGCTCCTTGACCGATGCTGTGGAGGTTGAAGTCGTATTGCACGCAATGCGCGACGCTTTGCTTGGAGCAGGCATCGACGTAGAGTCGTCCAACTCTGAATACGGCCCAGGCCAAATTGAGATCAACGCTGGCCCGGCCGACGCAATGACTACTGCAGACAACACAGTGCTGTTCAAGTCAATAGTGAAGCAGGTCGCAGTTCAGCACGGCATGAGAGCGACCTTTATGCCCAAGCCTTGGGCTGATCAATCGGGGTCAGGCATGCATGTCCACACCAGCCTCAATTCAGATGGAAAGAATGCGTTTGCCCAATGCGAGGACGGCAACCCCAATGAATTGATGCGGGCCTGGCTAGCCGGTCAGCTTGAACACGCGTCGGCGCTAACCCTGCTGGGCGCCCCAAACAGCAACGGTCCAAAGCGCATCCGGCCCTACACATTCGCCCCGACCCACGTCACTTGGGGTCTCGATAACCGCAGCGTGATGTGTCGTTGCATCGTCGAGAGTGGTTCTGGCGGCAACCGGGTTGAGTTCCGCTCGGCAGGAGCTGACGCAAACCCCTACGTTTTGATTGCGGGTCTGCTGGCATCTGGAGCTGACGGACTGGAACGCAAGCTTGATCCAGGCCCAATGTCTGTTGGCGATATGTATGGC
>CALAJQ010000040.1 GCA_937922785.1 uncultured Acidimicrobiales bacterium | reverse complement strand
CTACACAGGGCTACGCCCCGGCGAAAAACTCCACGAAGAACTCATCGGAACCGACGAACAAGCCCAAACACGACAACACCCACGCATAACCCACACCCAAGGCCAACCCGCCGGAACCAACCCCCAAGAAGACAACTGGCTGATCGGGCTCAGCGAAGACCTAGAAGAGCGGACAACCAACACCGATGAGTTAGTATTTGCTATTCCAGTTACCCCTGAAGAGGCACCCACAACATGAGCAATGCCGACTATTCGAACAAGCGCGTTCTCGTAACCGGCGGAACTGGCTCGTTCGGAAAGACCGTAGCCACCCACTTGCTAGATCGTGGGGTAGAAGAGGTGCGAATCCTGTCCCGCGACGAGGCCAAACAGCATGACATGCGAGTACTCTTCGACGATCCTCGTCTGAATTTCTATGTCGGCGACGTGCGAAACCTCGACTCAGTCGACCGAGCGACTGAGGGCATCGACTTGGTGTTCCACGCCGCCGCCCTCAAGCAGGTTCCGAGCTGTGAATTCTTCCCCATGGAAGCGGTGTTGACAAACATTGTTGGAAGCCAGAACGTCATCCACGCTGCGCAACGCAACGATGTTGCTTCGGTTGTTTGCCTCAGTACAGATAAGGCAGTTATGCCGGTGAACGCTATGGGCATGACCAAAGCAGTGATGGAGAAGGTAGCCCAAGCTGCCGCCCGCTCGAAGACCACAAAGACGGTCGTATCAACCGTCCGATACGGAAACGTGCTGTACTCACGAGGGTCTGTTGTGCCCTTGTTTGTGGACAAGATCTTCCGCAACGAACCGCTGACCCTGACCAACCCCGACATGACGCGTTTCCTAATGCCCCTGAGCCAAGCAGTTGACCTGGTTGAGTTCGCGTTCTTTAATGCTGAGCCCGGCGACACATTTATCCGCAAGGCAGCCGCGGCCACTATCGGAGATCTCGCCACCGCAGTAAACGAACTGTTCGGCAGCCCCGTGGCTATGAAGAACATCGGTGTTCGTCATGGCGAGAAAATGTACGAAACCCTGGCAACAGTTGAAGAACTGCGACAGGCCCAAGACATGGGCGACTACTGGCGACTCCGAATGGACTCGCGCGATTTGAACTACGCCGACTATTTCGAGGTTGGTGAAGAAAGAGATCAGGTCGAAGTTGACTACCATTCCCACAACACCGAGCACCTCGACGTTGAAGGCGTCAAAGGCCTCCTACTGGCGTTGCCCGAGATCCAAGCTGACCTCGAACGATGGGCGCAGCGCTAATGACTGTGGTTGGTGTAACCGGCTCAAACGGGTTCTTTGGCTGGCACCTGCGTTGCCGTCTGTTCACCTTCGGGTGGGAGACCAAAGTTGCTGATCGCTCAACCTTTGCGAACACAGACATGCTCGATGAGTTTGTAAGCGCTTGCGACGTTGTGGTCCACCTGGCTGGTGTCAACAGGGCGAACAGCGAAGACGAAATCGTGTCAGGCAACCGAGAACTGGCCGACGCTCTCGTGGATGCCCGCGCCCGCACTGATGCTAAGTTCGATGTGATCTTTGCCAATTCGGCAAAGATCGAACTTCCAGGCATCTACGGCGAAGCTAAGGATCACGCCAGTCAAATCCTGGCCGCCGACGCAAAACAAGCAGGAGTCCGCCTTGTCGATGTCGTTTTCCCACATCTCTACGGCGAGTTCGGCATTCCTTTCTACAACAGCGCCGTTACTACGTTCGCCCACCAACTAGCCAAGGGCGAAGAGTCCCAAGTTAACGATGGCCAACTTGAGCTTCTGCATATCCAGGATGCATGCGAGCTGATCATCGAGTCAGTCACGAATGGTTCCTCAGGCCGAATAAGGCCAACCGGGACGGAGATAACAGTTCCAGCGTGTCATGAACTGATGACCAGCCTGGCCGCTCCGTATGTTCATTCGGGAACACTCCCCCACATCGCCGAAGACCACCTAGAGCTTCGACTGTTCAACACAATCAGATCACAAATGTGGCCTGACGCTTACCCGATGAAGCTGACACGGCACGCCGATCATCGAGGAGCATTCTTCGAGGTCGTTAGAGCCTGGGGCCAAGGCCAGACCAGCATCTCTACCACCGTCCCGGGCGTGGTTCGCGGCGAGCACTATCATCTCAACAAGGTTGAACGATTCGCAGTAATCAGCGGTCAGGCACAGATACGAGTCCGCCGACTCTTTACCAATGACACCTACCGCTATGACGTGACGGGCAGCGAGCCTGTGTTCATCGATATGCCCCCACTTTGCACCCACGACATCACCAACACGGGCTCAGACGAGCTAGTGACTCTGTTCTGGAGCCATGATCACTTCGATCCAGCCAACGGCGATACCTACCCGCTTAAGGTCGTAGGAGAGGATTTACCAGCATGAAGGTGATGACGATCTTGGGAACCCGCCCAGAGATTATCCGGCTGAGCCGGGTGATGGCCCGCCTTGACGCAACAAGTTCAGTGGAGCACATCATTGTCCACACTGGGCAAAACTACGACTATGAGCTGAACCAGGTTTTCTTCGATGACCTCGACGTTCGTAAACCCGACCATTTCTTGGAATGCGATACGTCTTCCATAGGTCATGTCTATGGCGACGTCCTCATAAAGTCAGAACAAGTCATGCTTGAAGAGAAGCCTGACGCTGTACTCATTCTCGGAGACACGAACTCCGCAATTGCCGCAGTAATTGCGCGCCGACTTCACATTCCGGTCTTCCATATGGAAGCCGGCAATCGCAGTTTTGACTGGCGAGTGCCTGAGGAGACCAACCGACGAATCGTGGATCACATCTCGGATATGAATCTTGTCTATACCGAACATGCTCGACAGAATCTTATGCGTGAAGGATTGCCGGCGCGCCGTGTATACCTGTCTGGGTCACCGATGTTCGAGGTTCTGAATCACTATCGATCGTCCATCGAGGCCTCCGAGATCCTTGGTCAACTGGGTTTGGAACCCGGCTCGTTCGTCGTCGTGAGCCTACATAGGGAAGAGAATGTCGACAGTCCTGTTCGGCTCAAGATGCTGCTGGACGGTCTTAGCCAGCTGTCCATCAAGAGGTCGCTCAAGGTAATCGTTTCAACTCACCCTCGAACACGAAAGCGGTTGAAGGAATTCGATCTATTAGACGCTTACCCAGATCAGATCTCGTTTGCTCCCCCGTTCGGATTCCACGACTACAACAAGCTCCAGATGAATTCAGCCTGTGCTATCAGCGACTCGGGAACAATCTCGGAAGAATCAGGAATCTTGGGCTTTCCATCGGTTACTCCGCGCTCGTGGATCGAGCGGCCCGAAGCGCTTGACGCTGGCACAACGATCATGACAGGGCTGAAGCCTGAGGTGATCCTTCGGTCAGTCGATTATGCGATTGAATTCGGTGCACCAGAGGGTGTACCGAGCGAGTACCAGATCCCGAATTGTTCAGATCGTGTTCTTCGCCTGATCTTAGGCAGAAGTCGATTGCTTACTGAAACGGACCAGTAGTAATGGTTGGGCTGCCTGATCTTGTAGTTATTGGGGCAATGAAGGCGGGCACAACTTCTGTAGTCGAACGCCTAGAGTCCTCGTCTGCACAAATGAACGCTGGGCGCCTCAAAGAACCGGACATCTTTGTTCCAGGGTCGACGCTAAACCGAATTCGGGCGAGGTGTGCGCTGAATTTCGGATCGAAACCGGGAATACGAATCGACGGCACAACTGAGTACTCGAAGCCTCACCGAAGTGCCCGGACCGCGGAACTCGTTTCTACGCATGCTCCGTCGGCCACAATCGCATTTGTTGTGCGTGACCCGGTCGATCGAGCGATCAGCCACTACTTCCACAACTTAGAACGGGGCGAGGAACAGGAACTCGACGTGCTGAAGGCCGTTCGAACAGACGGACGTTACCTCGAGACAAGCCAGTATTCTAAGAACATTGCTCCGTGGACAGCACTCTTTGGAGATAATCTTCACGTTCTTTCGGCTGAACGACTGTTCGCTGGCGACGAGACTGAACTCCGACTATTGGCTGATTCATTTGGAGTCAATCTCAGCCGCAGAGAGCCAATGCCGCATGCAAATGCTCGAAACTCTCGATCCAATCTCAAACTGGTGAGATCTATGAAGAGTCGACTGCCAGGATATGGGCTGATTCGTCCGCTGATTCCAGTGAGCTTGCGTCGCTCGGCTGTCAAGGTTGTCGGCAGGACTGGAAGTAGCCAGCCGCCAATCGCAACGAATGAGGATGAGGCTCGCGAGTTCCTGGCCAACCATCTTGAGGGCGAGCGCGATTGGATAGCGGACAAGTTCGCATGGAGCTCTCCAGAATGACCGTTTTTCTCTACGTTAAGACGCTGGCGGGCAACTTGGGCGGCCCGCTCTACTCAACTCTTGATCTGATGAGGCTTCTTGAAGAATCCACCGAAGTACGTCTCATTTCTAATAGCGACCTACCTCGAGCCCGAGAACGGCTTGAGGAGCTAGGAGTTGACGTATCCAAATATGATTCGTTTCGCAATTTCGTGTCGTCTAGCGAACAATGGGATGGAGTCTCGGTGCTTCATCTTCAGCACGTCTTTGATTGGCACACTGCCGTTATGGCACGAGTGGCAACTCGCCGAGGCATCCCTGTTGTCTTGAGTCCGAGAGGTGCCCTCGACGAATGGTCGCTTGCTCAAAATCCCAATCGAAAGCGGTTGGCGAGGCTTGCATTCTCGAGACCAGTTTGGAGCAAGGCTGCTGTCTTACATGTAACTGCCCAGAGAGAAGCCGACCAACTTAAAGCCATCCTCCCAAGTTCACATTCAATGGTGGCTCCTAATGTGGTCGCCGCTGCATGGACGAGCCGGGGCACTGAAATTGAAACCGTGCCGAGCGCCTTGTTTATTTCCCGTCTTCATGTGAAGAAGCGACCGGATCTGGCGATTAGAGGTATCGCACCGCTGCTGCGTGAACGCGTTGTCTCAAAGCTCACGATTGCAGGCGCATCGGATGAGCAGATGATGGCTCAACTACGGTCAATCGTCACCTCGGAAAGGGTCGAAGACTTCGTCAACTTCGTTGGTGAGCTAGACCAAGCAGATTGCGCCGCGGCTTATCGGTCGCATGAACTCCTAATTCTTCCGACATCGCAGGAGAACTTCGGAAGAGTTCTGTTCGAGGGACTGGCGTTCGGGATGGCCGTGTTTGTGACCGACCTGGTCGATACCTGGCCCGAACTTCAAGAACTGGGAGCAACCCGCATAGAGCAAGATCCAAGCGACATCGAACGAGTAGTGACAACCCACGCACAAAAGTCCCAAGAAGTCCGCGCCAAAGAATCGGTCGAACGCTTTACCAGGGCAAACGCGTTTCTTGAACCAGACCGGATGCGCTCTGAGTACCTGGCAATCTATGACCGAGCGGCAGGCCAGGGTCCGTGAGATATTACTTGATCGCCGCGATGGGTCTGATAATTCTCGCCAGTTTCTCACTACCGCTACTGAGGTCTAGACGACTGAACAGCGCGTACGGATGGATGATGTGCTCGGCGTTCTTAGGTTTGGCCGTTCGGCCGATCTATCTGCTCGCATTGCCGGGTGAGCGGATACTCCAAGAAGAGATGTTCTGGCGCTACATCCCATTTCAAGAATTCCTGCTCGGGACCTGGGTTATCGCACTGGGTGGTCTAGTTTTTTCAATCTCTTACTTCGGCGCGACAACCTCAAACCAACCAACAAGGCGTTTGGCCGCAATCGTCGAAAACTCTGGCTCGATGCGTCTTGCTTCAGGGCTGGTCGCTCTGGCTGGCTTCGGGGCAGCAATTGTCTATGTCCAGCAGACTGGAGGCCTGAATCTTTCAGCAATCTCTACCAAACGTGTCATCGTCAACAGCACCGCTATCGAGCAGGGATTTCAAACCTTCGGCCCAACCCTCGCCGTTGGTCGAGCAGGTCTCATCGCTTCAATCTGCCTCTACCACGTAAACAAGATGGCCAAGCGCCGCACTCGAGTGGCGACCATTTTGGTTGGGGCCAATCTTCTCTTGCCTATATACGCCTCAGACCGTACTGCGGTCATTCTTGTGATTCTGCAGTTGATAGTTTTGTCTACTTACCGCTCGGAACACGTCGGTACCCGTTCGATTCTGATTGGGTTGGCCGTCGCACTGCTGTCATTCCAAGTTCTATCAACGCTGCGCTCGACGGGCCGAACTGGCGCTGAATTCGAGGTTTCTGGACCAGCGGCAACAGCAGACTCACTTATCTACAACCGCTCCTTGTTTGATCTAAGCAAGAATCTTCACGTCGTCCGGGCGGTAGGCAACGAGTTGGATTCCAAGCGCGGTGCAACCCTTGTTGCTGCTATTGCCGGGCCAATCCCACGTAGTATCTGGGCTTCTAAACCCTTGGTGAGCCCAGGCCCTGAGATTGGTAGGAAAATCTATCGAACGCCGGTTGCTGGGATCCCACCTGGTCTATTCGCTGAGGGTTACTGGAACTTTGGGTTAGCGGGAACAGTTGCCGCAGCGCTACTACTTGGGCTTGCGACGGGAAAAATTGACTCGGCAGATCCGCGGCTTCTCCACCCATTTGCTCAGGTGATTTTCGTCTTCCTACTGATGCCATTGGCATACAACGCCGTCGCCTCATCCATCTCGGGGGTGTTCCTTGATTTGCTCCGCGACAGTGTCTCATTGTCGCTGCTCTGGGTTCTGCATCTGTTTTTGGGCTTTTCCAAGGTGACGCCACAATGATTGCCTCGCCGCGACCGACATCGGTCGCTCGCTTGTTAAGGCGCGAAAATCTGGCTATGGGTTCCGGAATTGTCTCGAGTGTTTCCAGCTTTGTTGTCTCGTTTGCAGCCATCGGTGCCCTAGAGCTCGCAGACTACGGAAAGTTCGCGCTGCTGACCACCTTTATGTTTCTGATTGGGGGCATCTCTCGCTCGTCGATGGCAGAGACAGGGTTGGGAAAATCCATCAATACTCCCCCGCGCCTCCGGATCGTGACCGCAGCACTAGTCGGCCTCACCCTTGGTGCAGCTTCTACTCTTGTGCTCTCGTTATTCATTTCGATTGATCGCGATTTGGCCGTTGCGATCGTGCTTGGAGCAACCGCAGCGGCTGCCATCGAAGTAGCGCGTGTGAGACTCATCGCTCAGCAACGATTCGCTCTGATGTTCATCGTTGAGTGCTGCCGAATTGCGGCAATTCTTTGTGGACTACTTCTACTGCAGTCCACGGTTGAGGGCCTTGTATTGCTCGTAGCTGGGTGCTCGCTGCTGGTTATCGCAGCTGGCGCAGCGTTCTCATCTGCGAACCATTTGGCTCTTGATCCGCGCAAGGCTCTCGTTGCAGCGCTAGATGTGTTGGTTCAGCGTGGCACTGGTCAAATTTTGGGCCTAATTGTGGTTTCCGGGGCGACGCTGTCGGTGTTCGGCGCGATTTCGGCAGCTCGCCTTGCTTATGCTCCGTTGACCACGGTTTACAGTGCGTCCGCCAACATGGTGGTATCAGGCAAGGTCCTCACGGCCAAACGCCTGTCCGGCGTCGTTACTTTGCTTGGACTCGTTGGCGGGCTTTATGCATCCGCAGCGATCGTTTTTGACGCCGTTCTTCCTCTTGGAAACGTCCTTGGGAAACAAGGTGACGCCATGGATGGCCTGCTGCTTCCAATGGCAATCTTTGTTGTCGCTAGTGGAGCAGGCCCCGCTCTCTCGTCGACTTCGCGCCGTCTGAACACACCACACCTACTTCTTCGAGCCCGGCTTGCCATAAATGGCTGGCTGCTTAGTGTCGCCTCGGTGACAGTTTGGGTACTAGGAGTCGATAGTGCCTTCGGTGTCGCTTGGGCGTACGCGATAGGCGGGTTTGTTGCGTTTGGTGCGTGGTTACGAGTGTTTAAGGGTCTCCGTAAAACTCTTGTAGCCGCTGAAGAGTTGGGAATGGGCTGATGTCGGATGTAGAAATTCGGGAACCTAAAACCCAGACTCGCATTCCTTTTCTCGATGGATGGCGCGGCCTCGCCATCACCTTGGTCTTGGTAGGACACTTCATCCCAATTCCAGGCTCCGATGCCGGACGAGCTGGTGTAGAACTCTTCTTCCTTCTCAGCGGCCTGTTGATGGCTCGCTTGCTCGTCGAAAAACAAGTATCGCTAAAGGTTTTCTTTCCGAGACGAATTGGCAGGGTGCTGCCGGCGCTACTGGGCTTTCTACTAGTGGCCATCTCTCTGCAAGTGCTACTTCCGTCGACCTTTGGACAACGAAACCTCACCGATGAGTTCTCTGTAGTTACATTCTGGTCAAATTATCGCTTCTTGGATTCTCATCCTCGAATCTTCGGGCACACGTGGTCACTCTCGATTGAGGAACACTCCTACGTATTCTTAGGGCTGATGGCGGCACTGGTATCCCGGAGAGAAAGAAAAGCAGCAAACCTCGCAACAGCGACACTTTTACTGATGTGGGCGTGGGGTATCTACTTACATCAGGCAGGTGGCGATTACCACGCTGTTTATTGGCGGAGTGACGTTCGCGGAGCCTCAATCCTGCTCGGTTTTGTTCTGTACCTAAGGCGACAAATCATCGTTGACCTGTTCAACCGATGGCCTCGAGCCTTACTTGGGACAACTCTGCTGGCCGGCCCGCTACTACTTATCCGAGCAGTGCCTTCTCCGGCGAAGTACACGCTAGGGACTTTGCTATGCGGGATCTTCTTGGTGTCCATGTTCTCAGACAGACACCCCACACGGGGTATGTTTAGAACCAAGGCGCTCACGCTGTTGGGGAAGTGGTCGTACTCAATTTATCTGTTCCAGCAGATTGCCCACGTTGCCAAAACTTCGACACCAGCGTGGACATGGCCGCTCTGGGGAGTGGTTGCGATCGCCTCGGGACTGATCGGATACCGCCTACTTGAAGTACCAGGCCAACGCATAGTCGACCGGCTCTCCAATAGGGCACGGTAGCTCCCTGCAAGGGGTCAGACCGCATTGTCCAACGTTTGGCTGGATGACTATCAGCTACGCTCGTAGGTGACGCCTCGGTCATCGAACCCGACAGGGTGATACCCCAAAGCTGCCATCTCGCTGCGATAATCCTCGTCGTTCTCTCCAAGTGCCAACGAAATGTAACGCAAACCACCGGCGATTAGTTCGGACATGCCGGCCAGGATCTCACGCTCTGCCCAGTTGGTCGTGATGCTCACGAGGTCTGGAGTCGGGAGCCCTTGCTCTTTGACAATCTGGTCAACGGTCGACTGCCTGACTGACACCGCTTTGAAGTCGCTGAGCCGATCGTCATCGTAATCAACTGTGTCCGCTGAAAAGTTGGTGGCAGGATGCCGGTCGTCAACAAACAACTCCGTAGTTCCTTCTTCGGACCAAGCTGCGAGAGCAACCACCTGAGTCTTACAGGCAAGGTTGGCCGAGGCCCAAGAACGAAAGGCAACGCAGCTAGTTTCATAAGGCTCGATAACCAACAGGTGACCGTTTTGGCCAACGCTGAGTCCGAGATGGGCAGCGCGAGAACGCCCCGAACCGAGAGTGTCGAACGGAGCACCGATCTGGACGACCGAAAGCCCCTCAACCACCGAGTATGGCAGTGCGTTCGCTTTAATCCGGCTCAGAACCCCGTACTTAACTTTGTCGGGCAAACGCACGAGGACCGAATTTGCTTGGCGCATGACCGCTCGGTGAACCGATCCTTGACGACTCCACGCAAAGCGGATGGGTGTGCGTGATTTAGAAGATGTCATTGGTTCGCCTTGCGGATCTAGAACAGGAAATCTGTCAGTGCGATTGGCAGATTAGCCCTATCCGATGCCGCATCAGGGTCAATCGGTTAGAAAAGTCGGCACGGATGACACTATTTTCTCGACGGCTTCTAGATCCGTGGCTGGCAACTTTCCGGGCCAACTAGTGGTTTTTTGAAACCGCTCTTCAAACTTGCCCAATACTTGCTCCGGGCATGGGATTTTGAGCGTCGACAAAACGTTCGCTAGTCCGGACTCACGGTGGTCGAGTTGCTCGTATTGCACAGACACTGTGTCGGCGGAATCTACACCTATGCGCGCCCGTTCGACTGAGAATTTCCATTGGAGTGCGCATGTCTCAGCGACGCCATGTTGTGACAAGTCAACGTCTATCCCCGCGTAGCGAGGGCCCCAAACTGGGATCGATTCAGAGCTGCCAAGCATGTTCTTCGCAAACCAGAACGCGTATCTCCATTCGCGAATTGGGAAATAGCGAAGCTTCTCAAATAGATATGAACGGTCCGCAGGCATCGTCCATTGCCGGTACGCGGATTCAACAACGTCCAGACCCGATCGTTCGAGATAGAGAAACTCCGCCTCAGGGAACACACGTCGGATCATGTCCATGCGGAGTGTGTTCGAAACGGTCTTCTCAAGGATGACCTCTGCGGGGCCAGCGTGATGTTTGGTCGCTAGTCGGTTCAGACTTTTGCGTATGTGACTGGCAGTTTTGTCACTTATGTCATCTGCAGTTAGTTCGTCGTGAGGACAACTCTCGTTACCGTGGCGCCAGACGTAGTTGACGTCATACGGGATCGCTGCGACGCCATCGCTAGTTGCGAGCGCATCCCGAAGAAACTTGGTGCCAGACCGGGCGGCCCCAACAAGAAAGATGTATCGGGTGCTGGCCACTAAAGCTCCCCTATTAGGGACGACCACTGAGGCAACCGACTCGAGGCTGACGCGTACGAGTCAGCGAGGCTGGTGACAACTTCGGTCTGAATCGACTCGGCCGACTCCAATTCCATGATCGCCTTGGCGATCGCCGTCGACGACAGTTCACAGGCCGAACCTGCTCCAGCAGAGATCAGAACCTCACCCAACTCAGACCAAGGTTCAACTGCGGCCAGAACTGGTGTCCCACATGAGAGGTAAGTCATCGTCTTGCTTGGAAACGCGGTGCCGATCACGCCCTCGTTGAGTGTGACGAGTGCGAGATCAGAGGACGAAACAACCATCTCAGCTTCGGATTGGGTCACACGACCAGGAAAGAAGATTACGTCATCCAACAATGTGTCAGCTTGCTCGCGCAACGCTAGCTCGGCCACCCCACTACCCAGAAGAACCAAATGTGCGGCAACTCTGGACTCGCTCAAAACCTTGAATGCTGCGACTACCTTGTCAAGCCCCTGAAAATTTCCAAGATTGCCAGCAAAAACTACCTGGTAGGAGTCTGCTTTCCATCGAGTTTTTGTCTGGTTGGGTGCGCTTAGCTTCGAGTGAGACTTATCAGGGAGGAAGTTATTGATGACCCTCACGTTCTCGGTAGCGTGCCGCATCCCGAGCGTTTCCTTCATATCTCGAGAAAGTACGACGATTCGATCAGCGCGACGTGTCGTTAACGCATCAATCCACCGCAATAGTCGGATGCGACCAGTGAACCGGGAGTGCCTGTTGGCTGCTAACACCTCGGGATAGATGTCTTGCATGTGATAGACAAACTTGGCACCCGCCGCATGCGATGCGAGCCGCGCAGCTAATGCAACCAGTATTGGAGGAGTCGTAGCTGCCATGACCACGTCATATTCACGCCTACGCATCGCTTTGACTGCGACCTGCGCTGCAAACATGACTAGGTTCACTGCTCGACGACTCAGCTGAGAAGGTCTTTCGCTTAGCAACCGTGCCCGTGTGACCGTTACCTCACCAAGTCTTTCGTTCTTCGGACGGGTCTCATGTTTATCGCTTCCCCCATAGGAAGGCTGGGCCGTAAACACGTGAACTTCGTGGCCCTCGCTTGCCAAATGCTCAGCGATTGTCCTGAGCATTGACGCATAAGGTGGCGTATCCGGCCAGAAATAGCGATGCACTAGCAATATCCTCATCGGAGGATGGCCAGTATTGTTCGGAGTATCAGCTTGAGATCAGTCAGAAGTGACTGGTTCTCGACATAGTCAACCGACAAGCTGATCTTTTGTCCCAGTATCTCTTCGACATAAAAGCGCTCAGGGTCTTGCTGGCTGCCCAGAAGGTCCTGCTCATGACGGAACGCCAGAGAAGCTGGGTCAGTCAGGCCGGGCCGAACCTGCAAAATTGTCTCGTACCGATCGTCCATCGTCACGTATTTCATTACTTCTGGACGTGGCCCGACGATACTCATGTCACCTCTAATAACGTTGAACAGTTGTGGCAGTTCGTCCAATTTGTACTGCCTCAAGACTGCGCCCACATTGGTGATGCGTTGATCTCCTGCTGAAGTAATCGATGCCCCGGAGGACCCCGCCTGCATCGTCCGGAACTTAAGGACGTCGAACGTCGAATAGTTCCGTCCAACTCGTTCGTGACGGAATAGGACTGGGCCCGAACTACTAAACTTGATCAGGGCTGACAGAGCTGCGAGTAATGGCGCCAGTACCAGGACCGCGAAACTCGACACTACGAGGTCGAATACTCGTTTCATCCCCTACCGGTTACCGCGTCCGTAACATTCTTCACAACAGCCTCTACCTCAGAATCAGTCATACCCGGGAAAATCGGTAAGGACACGATCTGCTCGAATTGTTGAGCTGCTACTGGGTAGTCCTCAGGCTGGTAGCCACGAGTCTTCGCATAATAAGAATGCATGTGGAGGGGCCGATAGTGCACGCTCGTGCCAATGTCCCGATCAGCGAGGGTCTCAATCAGCCCTGTACGGTCGGTTGCGCAGATGCTCGGATCGACTCTAACGACATAAAGGTGGCAAGCGTTTGCCGATATTTCTCCCGCACTTCGAGGGGTGACTCCGGGGACTGCCGAAAATGCTTCGTCGTAGGCCAACGCTATTTGTCGTCTTGACTCGGCCAACTCTTGCGCTCGGCCCAACTGGCCCAGGCCCAGCGAGGCAGCTGCATCGGTCATGTTGTACTTCCAACCGGCCTCTACGATGTCATAGTCCCAGCTCGAGCTAGTTTCGAAACGCGACCAAGCATTGCGACTAAGACCGTGAAGACTCAGACGCCTGACGTGGTCACATATCTTCGAATCGTCAGTAGTGAGCATGCCGCCCTCGCCAGTAGTCATTGTCTTGTTGGCATAGAACGAGAAACAGGTTGAGTCTCCGATACTCCCGATGCGACCGAGCTCGTGAGAAGCAGGAAAGGCATGGGCCGCATCTTCGATGATTGCTATCTGTGGATTTTCAGCCTTGATCGCCATCGCCGAGGTCATGTCCGCTGCAGATCCTCCATAGTGCATCGGCATAACTGCGCGAGTCCGTGGCGTGATAGCAAGACGCACCGCGTCAAAATCCATCGCCAGAGTGTCAGGCCTACAGTCGACTAGGACGGGAACACCGCCTACAGCCAGGACGACTTCAGCCGTGGCCGCGAAGGTCAGCGTGGGAACGATCACCTCATCGCCGGGCGCTATTTCGTGGGCCAGGAGGGCCAAATGCAATGCTGCAGTGCAGCTGTTGAGCGCGACTGCGTACTTGGCGCCGACCTGGGCTGCAAAGGCTGCCTCAAACTCCGCGACCCTCGGGCCAGAAGTGAGCCAGCCAGATCGGAGGGATGACTCTACAAGTGCAATCTCTTCCTCTGAGATGTTGGGCCGAAAGTACGGTACGCCCGTCACGAGTCTCTCCATTCAAGCTGCTTGAGCACTGAGCTTCAAATTTAGCAGTCGCTTATCAATCGACTGTGATGCGGCGAAATAAACCCCTAGTCACCTATTTGGGTGCCAGTCACATCAAACTCACCAGCATTAGGAGACCCATTCAACTGATTCGCAAACACCGCCATATCACCAAACGCATAACCCGAATCAATCCCATTAATGATCGCTGAAGTCCCCTCCAACGTCACAGCCGTATCAGCCGAGAAATCAACAGCCGCAACCAAACAATCAGTCGCAACAGGCGTAAACGGCGTCAACACCATGTTGTTATCAACCATCCACTGACCACCAACAAACTGCACCGCAATCAAATGATCAGCATTACGCGAATACGGAGAAGGCGAGAACCTCGTATGCACCGACTCAGAAGACCACAACAAATACCCAGACCCAGAAGCCTGATCCCTCGCAGCAACACCAAAATCAATATCACCCAACGGCATCACAGCCGGACACTCAGAATCAGTAGCTGGTACGTCCTCGGAACAGTCGGTGGTCGCCGAAATCTGATCAGCCTCATAGCGAGCCTTGACGCGATACAGCGTGTTGCCTGGATAGCTCTGTGTAAAGCTTGTTTCTGGAGCGTCTACACCGCCTTGAATGAACCAGCCGCCGCCGTTGTTGTTGCGCTCAACGATCACCCGTTCTGCACCAGTTGGAATTGTCCACGTCACCGTGGCGTCACCACCTGAGACGGTAAACGAACAATCTGGCACAACCGGTGGTACCCCGTCCGGAGCAGCAGTTGGCCCTGGCCCGGCGGCATCACAAAGACGAACTACGTCATTGGCCAGCGGTTGCACTCCCCCTGGCGGACCATAGTTGTTAATGCCACCCGCTACCCACAGACAACCATCGCTGTCATTTTGGTGAACACCAAAGCCGCCAGAATCCCCGCCTAGCAACGGATAGAACGATGGGATGTGATCTCCAGAGACTGCGTTAAAGGCTGCCACGGCGTTGATCTCAGACTGGAAGTAGTCAATGCCTTCGTCGCCTACCCACTGGCTCTTGTTGGCGTGCACCAAAATCTGACTCTCGCTCGAGGTGAGATCAAACCAGCAGTGACATGTTGCATAAACACGATCTCCAATGAGTTCGAGCTCTTGGAAGTCTCCTCCGGACCAATCGTTTTGACCGTTGCATTTCACCGCGATGTTCGGAGGATTATTCCTTGCGAGTGTGGGGTCACAACCTGAATAGTGGAACCACTTCATGTAGCTCGGGGGCGTGTACTTAGGACGGGCCGGATCTACAGTGCCGCCTTCCTCCAACACGAACAGCGCATGCTCAAGCCCGCCTACCCACACATCACCAGCGGGAGTTGCCAGCACGTCGAACATCTCAGCACAATCAGGCCGACCCTGTCCTGCAACTCCGTTGTCACACCAGTCGTCGTTGTATGGCACATAGTCCCGGTTGTCGACGACGTCGCCGTTGTCATCAACTGAAACGAATCCTTCAGTCGTGGGTAGACCGTTTACACTGGCAAAGTGCCCTGCCAGATAGGTCCGGTTCAGAGTCTTGGACCGTGATACTCCCCACACCGCTCCCCCGGTGACGCTCGGGTCCCAACCTGCATCAAGAGCGCCAGTAGCAGGATTGATTCGAACCGCTCCGTTTCTTGCTTGGGGGGTTCCGCCAACAGTTACTGTGTCGAACGCACCCACCACATACAACCAGCCGTCGTCTTCCAACTGCAGATCTCGAATGACTTCTGTCTGCCCAGCTGCGACTGTAGTTATCTGCGTTGACCAGCCGCTCCAAAGTTCACCTGTGACCGGATCAATTTTGACCAACGCGCCTACAGCCTGACCGTTCCAGGTTTGAATCTCGCCGCCAACAAAGAGACCTCCGTCAGGCGAATGCTCCATTGCGAATACTGGCCCCCCAATGGCTGGCCGCCACCACGATTCCCACTTACCTGTGTCTGCTTCAAACGAAGCCATATAGGGCTGGTTGCCAACAATGGTATTTGCGTTGTTCTTGATGTCCAGAAAGTTGCCGCCAACTAGCACGCTGTTGCCGACCTGTGCCATTTCCCACGTGAGCGCATTCCAGTTGTTCACTGTTTGGGAGACGCCCATGGTGGCGACCCCATACGTTGACTGTTTTGCTGGGCTGAATTGTCCGCTAAAGATCGAGGAAGAAGTGAGCGCCGTTTTGAAATTGTCCGCAATAATCTGGGCGCCAGCTGGGTTTGGGTGCAGGCCGTCAACCGTGTGTAAATCGGCGGTGTACGGATCGTAAGAGGCGGGGGCCGAGACAACCGTAACCAATGGTTGACCGGTGAATTGGGAGTCAATGTTGGCGTTGATCGTAGCGATGCGCGATGGAGCGTAAAGCGAGGTCTCCAACACGTGGCTCACGAATATTTTGGCCGACGGGTTGACCACGTGAATGGAGTTGACGATTCCTTGAATCTCGGTGTGAATTGCAGCTTCGAAACTGGCACCCCGTCCTACGTCGATTATTCCAGCCATTATTACTGCAACATCGGGAGCGTCGAACTGAGCTAGATAGCCAGGCATCTCGGCATTCAGCTCATATGCGGCCTTCCCCGGCGTTGCCGAATGTTCAGCATCCTGCAGCTTGTAACACGATCCATTAGTTCCAGGCGTCGTGTCCGGATAGTCCGCCGTGCCCAGGTGGCCAACAGCGTCTACCTCATAGCCGTCGGCAGCTAGGTCCAACAACAGCGGCTGACGCCAAGTTGAGAACTCCAAGTTGGGATCGCCACCCGGCACGCCAGGCGCACACCATCCAGCAGTGATCGAGT
This sequence comes from uncultured Acidimicrobiales bacterium, assembly GCA_937922785.1. Classification (GTDB taxonomy): domain Bacteria; phylum Actinomycetota; class Acidimicrobiia; order Acidimicrobiales; family SZUA-35; genus CALAJQ01. The sequence goes on along the minus strand of CALAJQ010000040.1, from coordinate 1,952 downwards.
TTCCCGTGAACAGGATCTTGACGGAGTCATCTGACAGCGCCGCAGCAGGCTGAGCGCCCCCTACGACTAATAATCCCGAACACACTGACAGAACCAACAGCGCCGACACTGCGGATATCTTTAGCTGGCGCACTCTCATGAAATGGTCCCTCTGCCTATTGACGGCACAACGAATAGCTTGAATCAACGCAGATCTTCCAACAGACCAGCTGGTCATGCGTGACGCCAGCGAAGCCGGATCGAAGCCCGACTAAGCGACGGTACAACAAATCGGGCCTGGCCGCATCATCATGCGACCTGGCTAGGTGGTTGTCGGTCACGTTCTGCACACTCCCGGTCTCGGTCATTTGACGGCAATGCTCTGAAAGAACAATCCACTTCCCCAAGCCGTCCACGAAATTCCATCAAGACTGGTTTGTGCTTCTCCGTAAGCGAACGTTGAGTTAACTGAAAAGCCGTAGATGGTTCCGGCCTGGAGAGGAACAACCCGGCCCTCGTAGCCGCCTGATGGCCTTACTACTAGGGCGTACTTCTCACCTGCTTCAAGCGTGAGCGGCGCAACTGTTCCGGTTACCCAAGTCTCTCCCCTGTAGTTGACAATCCCGTCGGCGCTCACAGTTGTTGATCTCAGAACAACGCCATCAATTGTTGTGAGCTCAAGATCTATTGTTCCAGTTGGGTGATTGAGCACTCGTGCTGACAGTTCCGACACAGAACGATCCGCCGGAAGCTGGATGATTGTTCTAACAGCCCGAGTCCCGCTCAAAACGAAGCGGTTCGCAAACTGCCACTGCATAAAGCCCTGCCCCTGAGTGGCTCCATCTACATAGGAGGCCTGGAAGATTGGAGTCTGGTAGTGGCCATCATTGTGAATGTTCTTGTTCACCCACGGGCCAATTCCATCTGTCTGTTTGTAGAACCCAAACTCAGGGCGACGAGCAGGACTGGGAACAGCCGGAGCCGACATCCCAAGCTGAGAGTGCAGGTCAATGACCAAATCCAGACTTACGTAGTTAGTAAGCGGGTCGGCGTCGATGTTTTCGAATATGACGAAGTATCGCTGCCCGGCCTGCACAGGTATCGGTTGACTAAATTGCCGCTCGCCCAACATTACGTCGTTCACATACTGGCCGTAGTCATTCCCCGTGTAGTAGCCATCGACAAGACCGAAGGTTGCGTCGTATGTACCCGCAAACATCATTGACTCGTCCGGATTGCCCGTGCCGTCGTCAGGAGCCACATTCACCCGAACGGTTCCACCGTTCCCGCCCGCATAGCCAGTTCCTGAGACGTTGATGATCCAGTAGTTTCTGAATGCGTCAATAGATCCGGTCTGCTCTGCGACAAAGCTATAGAAGTAACGGCTTGTCGTAACCCGGACGTTGTTCAATGCCGACATCCCGATAACTGAAATTGGTAGATCCGCGTTGGCTGAGGGAATCCCGACGAAGGACGCAACGGGATTCTCTAAGCCCGAGGCTACGTTGCCGGCAAAGTCGGTGATCTCCAGGAGGATCTCGTAATCAACCGCTTCGTCGATATCCACTCCGACTAACTCCCAAGTCCCTGTCTGAAATTCATACGGCACTTGAACCCAGCTGGAGGTAGTGGACCAATCGGACCCGTTCCAGTACTCGGTTGACGCGATCACCCTTCGGACCTGAACACGAACCCTCTCGACACCCCATTGGTCGTCAGAGGCCGAGCCCGCAATAGTCACCAAACTCGGCGGAACTAGCGAACCTTCAACAGGACTTGAAACCGAGCCCGTCGGATCTGTGGAATCGGCCGGGCTGTCAACTACGAAGGTCCCGGTCACATCAAACTCACCAGAGTTCGGATTCCCATTCAACTGATTCGCAAACACCGCCATATCACCAAACACATAACCCGAATCAATCCCATTGATCACACCAGAAGAACCCTCCAACGTCACAGCCGTATCAGCCGAA
>CALAJQ010000039.1 GCA_937922785.1 uncultured Acidimicrobiales bacterium | reverse complement strand
TTGCTTCGATCACGGCCTGGCGACTTTTCTCGCGGCGCGCCCGTCGTCCATCGATCGGTTTGTCGGAGTCCATGCCAGCAGAACCTAGAGAACGCAAGAATTAAGTGCAAGTTCCACTCGCAATACTTTTCGAACTACTAGACGAAGATCTGTTCGCTCGGTCGTGGCATCATCCAGGTGGCTTGAGGCTGACCTCGACCATGACCAGAGTTGGAGCAGCCTTGGCGAGGCTCGCTTCGATAGGCACCTTGTTTTGGTCGAGCTTGATGCCATAGACCTTGGCGTCGCGAGGCAACGCACACAAGTAGCGGTTCACGTGTTCTCGAAGTTCGTCGGTGTCGCCGTCCCAGAGCCGAGCGGTTCCTGTCACAGTCTTGCGTGCGATCTCGATGGAGACCGGCGCGTCGCCATCGCGAAAGTTCTTCCACCAGTTTGTGCTGTGGGCTGACATTAACCACACGGTGTTCTCAAAGCACAGACGATCAAGTTCGACCCGCCACTTCCGGCCGCCAAGCTGGCGGGCATCGAGGGCGTCGGCGTCGGCACGGTTGAGAAGATAGTTCTGATGTTCGACCAGTCGTTCTGGCGGGCGAAGAAGGACAAGCCCCGATCGTTGTTCTACATCTCTGATGTGCTCGGAGACTTCCCGGCATTCGTCGACACGACCGATTCCGCAGGATGCCCCACGCTGGTGGCCCTCCTGACAGGCCAGCAGGTGGATGACATGGCCAAAGATCAGCAGCCGTTCATCGAGCGGGCCGGCGAGGTGCTCAAGGAGATGTTCCCCGACACATACCGAGCGCCAACCGCGGTGCACGTCACGGGGTGGGGCGTGGATCCGTTCTCGCTAGGCAGCTACTCGGCGCCGGTTATCGGCGTCACAGCCGAGCACTACGAACAGTTGGCCGCACCGGTCGCCGGCCGAGTCTTGTTCGCTGGCGAAGCGACATACCGAGAGCACTCTGGGTTTGTTGAAGGTGCGATCGGGTCGGGCGTGCGGGAGGCACGCCGCATCTTGGCACGCGAAGTCGATCTGAGCCTGTGACGGTCGGCAACCTTGAGAGTCAAGCTGACTGTGATGGCGCGTGTTGTCAGCCTCTGGGTCGGTCGTGTGAGGGGTCATAAACCCCTTGGCTATGGCGAGTGGCGGCAAGCGCCTTCCCAAAAACATCAACGGTAAAACCCGACTGGGCGTCAGCGTGGTCACCCTTCACATAACCCAGGAAGACTCGCTGCCCGGTGCGAAAGCCCATGCTTGCCGAGGTCACAAACCCCGCCGGCTCGCCATCGATTCTGATTGTTGCTGACGGCGCCGGATCGCAACAGGGGTCCTCACCATCGACTGTCCAAATCCCATAGGACCAGCCGGGCGCCCGGGTGCTGTTGGCCACGGCGGCCGCTCGGCCGATGAAGTTTGGTTTGTCCAGTTTGATGAATCGCTCCAACCCCACGTCGAACGGTGTGTACTCGACTCCAAACTCGCTACCCCAGCCGTGGTAGCCCTTCTCAACCCGCATCGAGTTGAGTGCGTAGGATCCAAAGTCTCTAAGGCCTAGATCCTCGCCTGCTTCGTGCAGACGGTTGTAGACCGAAACCAGGTCGGAATCGTTGAGGTGGAGTTCCCAACCCAGCTCTCCGACATAGCTGACGCGAAGTGCAGTCAGCGGAGCTCCGGCCACTGTGATCTCTCGGACAGACATCCACGGGGCGGATTCTTTCGATAAGTCAGCGTCGCTAAGACGTGACAACAGTTCTCGAGAGCGCGGCCCCATAACCATCAACGTAGAAGTTCGCTGTGTGCCGTACTTGAGAACGACCCCGCCGTCGGCCGGCAGGTGGTGCTGAAGCCAATCGAAGTCACGTTCTCGAGCTGCGGTTGGGCCAAGTAGTAAGAAGCTGTCATCGGTAAGCCGAGCAATTGTGGCCTCGCTCCAGACGGTTCCGTTTGGTCGAAGCATGTAGGAGAGCCGAACACGGCCGACAGCCGGTAGGGCGCCAGCGAACACTTCGTTTAGGTAGTCAACAGCTTTGGGTCCCGACACCTCAAACCGGGTGAAACCACAGTGATCCATTACACCAACATGATCTCGGACAGCTAGGCACTCAGCCTGAACCTGGCTATGCCAATGCTCGTCCCGATAGCTGGCTGTGCTGTGGTCATAAGGTGACCCACCGAACCACATAGCGCGTTCCCAGCCGGCAATCTGACCAAACCGTGCGCCCTTAGTTTCCAGCGTTTGATACAGCGGGCTCTGGTTGACAGGGCGCGCTGACTCCCAGATTCTGTGTGGAAACGGTTCGGCGTATTGATGCTCATAAAGCTCGCGGACTCGTGCTCGTGCGTACGTGTTTGCTCCGGTACCAACGAGGGCCCAATTGCCGAACCGTCTGGGATCCCATGGCCAAACGTCCCATTCGGTGTCGCCGTCACAGATCATTTCTGTGAGCACCTTGCCGACAGCACCGGCATGAGTGATGCCGATCTGCACACCGATGGCCTGGTAGAAATTGCGGGCACCAGCAGCCGGGCCGACCAGTGGGTTGGAGTCTGGTGAGTAGGTGATTGGTCCGTTTACAAATTCGGCCACACCCACCTCTCCGAGCAGTGGAACGTGGGCCATTGCCAGCTCGGCCACCTCGGCAATGTCGTCGGTGGATGCAGGAAACAGGGCCGAGTTGAACACCGCGGGTGCTCCCTGTTCCCAAACCGTTCGGCCCGCGTGCCCGTAGTTTCCGAACAGCAGACGATCCTGTTCCTGGCGCAGGTAGAACATGATTTCGGGGTCGCGAACTAGAGGAAACAAATCCGTCATGGTCTCCAGTTCGGGTACTGGGCCCGTCACGAGGTACTGGTGCTCGAGAACTGCTAGCGGAGCCTCGACTCCGGCCATCCTGCTTACTTCCGCGCCATAGAAGCCAGCGGCGTTGATGACAATGTCGCACTCGATTGAGTACGGCCCGTCAGGTCCTTTGACCTCCACGATCCAGCCGCCGCCAGTGTCTGTGATATCGGTAACTTCTGTGTGACGGCGAACCTCGGCACCCATTGCCCGGGCTTTACGGGCAAAGCTCTGAGTCAGGCCGCTTGGGTCAATGTCGCCCTCGTAAGGATCTAGCAAACCGGCGATCACGGTTCCATCGTCTTGCCAGAACGGATGGAGTGATTCCATCTCCTTTGTGGAGATGATTTCGAGGTCAAATCCGAGGCCGGTTGAAACGCCTATGAGGTGATGGAAGTGATCTATTCGGCTGGCTGTGTGGCCAGGCCAGAACGCCTTTGTTTGCCGATAGGTAATTGGGTGCTCGGCATCGGCGGCTAGCTCTGAATAGAGTTGCCATCCGTAGTTTCCGGCGCGCTGACCTAACCAGCTGTTCGAGAACGTTGGCACGTTCCCGGCGGCATGCCAGGTTGACCCAGCGGTGAGTTCATGCTTTTCAACCAGCGCAGAGTCGTTCCGGCCCGCCTTGGCGAGATGCCATAAAATCGACGCGCCAACCGCCCCTCCGCCGATGACAACAATCTCATATCGTGCGGCGACGTCAGCGGTCATGGAAGCTCCGGGAGTTCAATATCGAATTGGTTACGGATAGCGGACTCTGCTGCACGAGAGAGGTGCTCAGGACGACCTCCAGCCAAGATCTGCTGCACTTGGACTCGGGCCGCGTCCCACAATTCGGGTTTGCCAGCATCAACCCACTCGGCCACGCTCAAACGGTCACCAAGGTCGGGATAAACATATTCGCTGCGCATCAGCTGCAACGTCTGCTCGTGCCCCAGGTAGTGGCCATCACCGCTGACCACCGACTCGGTGATAGCCAAATCGAGGTAGTCGGGCTCCACTTCGACGCCACGGACCGATCGCAAGATGGCGCCGCACATGTCGTTGTCGATCACTAGGCTTTCTGGGCTTGCCACCATGATCGACCCGAGCATGCCGACCGACAGCTGGACCATGTCTGCGCCTGAGTGGGCTGACAGCGCAACGGTATAACCCTTTTCATAACCGGCCTGGCTGTCGGCGACTTTGGAATCGGTGATGCCCGCCGACACAGCGTGCGGGAGGTTAAGTGAACGCAGCAACTGGGCGGCCGCCGCGCTGACGATGGCTGCTTCGCCGCTGCCGCCAGTCATAGCGCCGCTACGGAGGTCGGAGACGAATGGCATGAATGCGTGAATGCAGGGATGCCCGGGTTTCATGGAATCAGCCAGAACAACTCCGGCCAGAATCTCGGCTAGACCCTGGGCAAGGGCTCCGGCAAGCGAAGCCGGGCTCGTAGCTCCGGCCTGGCCAGCCGAACAAGTTTGGATGATCATCCCTCGCTCGATGGCCCGTTCCATAATCTCACAGCCCTCTTCGGCAAAACGCAGGGGCGGGACGACATGAACGACCACTGCCATTGAGAATGGCTGTTTGGCAAACGCGCCGGGCGCACCTAAAGCGAGATCTAGCATGTCGACAACGGGATCCACCGAGGCGGCCGAGGTAAAGCTGAGGCCGGTGGGTTTTGCAGTTGCAGCGGTAACTGCGAAGGCAGTGTTGATGTCTAACTCAAGCTCAACGCCTACATCGCGCGCTATCAAGGGGCGTAGGCCATAGTGGATGTTGGGGCTCTCGTCTAACACGCGCATCATGGCCCAAAGGTCATAAAGCGTCGAGTCCCGGTAGCTGCCGTCGACCGGGTCCAGAGTTTGCACTGCTGCACCGCCAGTTCCGATGTGAACGCCCGCACCTCCAATGGTCAGGCCCAACTCTTCGACAAAACCAGGCAACTCAACTGATGAAGGAGATCTTGAGATTGCGCCTTCCACAAGTGAACGGGGCATCAGTAGTCGGCCGTCATCGCGGTGTCGCGCTCCGGCCTCGATGATCGGGCTGGCGTACCGGTCGGTCAAACCACTCATTCCGATGTTCTCAAGAATCGCAAATGCGTGATCAATAATCGCGTCGCGGTCGTTCATTGTTAGAGGGGCCATTGCGCCGCCCATCGGAGGGGCAACGGTTGCGGGCCCAGATGGTGGGGGAGCGTTGCGCTGTTTCCCTCGGCGCACTACGACCCGGCCAAGCGTTCAAAATGATTCATGCGCAGATTGTCGCGCCAAGTGACCTGAGTAACAATTGCGAAGCGGTTCGTTCAGTTGCAGGCGACTTGAACTTCCCCTCTGAGCTGTGCTTGCACCAGTCATGGTTGGCGGCTCAAGAATTTCGGCCGAGTGGTCGAAGCCAAGGGAATGAGGATGCGACTGCGCAATGACTATCTGACTGTTCGTCTGAGGATGATTGCTGTGTGCAGCTGCCTGCTGGCGATGGGGCTTGTGGCCACGACAGTGCAACCGACTGCGGCGTTGGTGGAAGACGCCACGTCAGTTGAGGAGATTCTGGATCAACCTGATTACAACGGTGCCTCGCACGCTGAGATCCTTCGCCTCTACCAAGCCATATTCGGACGTGCTCCTGATGTTGACGGAGCGAAGTATTGGATCCGGGTGAACAACGGTGCAGAGGACGGCATCCGCCACGATGTATTGGCGGTCGCTGGTTTCATGTCAGTCTCACCGGAGTGGGCCAACAACTACGACGGCACCGAAGATGAGGTGTTTCTTGAACTCGTCTACACGAACGTTTTGGGCCGTGACTATGACCAGGCTGGGTTCGAATACTGGCTCGACACGTTGAAAGGGACCAACCTCTCAGGCGGCAACCCAGATGGCACGATTCTGAGTCGGCCCGCAATGGTCTTCTATGTCACCGCCAATCCCGAGTTCATCTCCGCATATGAGTTTGCGCCTACTCATGATGCAGGCGGAGTCTCCGACGACTTCGCCGGAACAGGCCCGTTGCTGGGGTACACCACAACCAAACCTGACGTTCTGCCGAACGTTGGCCGCGTTAATGGTCGCTACCGCGCCGAACTGACTGATAACGAAGGCAACAAGACGCTTCACTTCAATGATGACCAGGGGCGCCTTGACGCAAAGCTTGTGACCTTTCCGTTCGAGTATGTGGCTCGAAACATCGGCATTGGTTCGCTGTCTAACTCACAGGTAGCTCCAAACCCTGCGGGCTCAACCTTCATGTTCTCTGGAATCCAGGTTCACTCGACCGACCTTGCTGCCGCCGATAGCGCTCACGTTGTTGTTGGTCATCGGGGTAGCACTAAATTCACGATCGAGGGCAAGAACACTGTGGACGGCGTCTCAAGAGTGAACGACATCGGCGCAAACACTGCGCCAAATGGCCGGGCCGACATCCGAATCGTTGGCAACAGCGACCGTACGCTGACCGTGTATTGGCAAGTCCCGAACACAACCCCAGGCGGCGCGGCTGACAACTGGCAGCTCTACCGGGGCACAGGCAACATGCCGGGCCCAACCGCCCCGTTCGGCCAGTCTGTGTACATCGGGCTCATCACCTACGCATTCGGTGAAGGCAGCGTTCCCTTCGTTGGGACCGCAGACGGCATCGAGTTCGCAGG
>CALAJQ010000038.1 GCA_937922785.1 uncultured Acidimicrobiales bacterium | reverse complement strand
TCGATGTCGTCGCAGAACTCATAGCTGGGCAACTCGGGTCGCAAAGCCTCAGCGATCTCTGCCGCCATTTCCCGGTTCTGGCCCCCAAGCAGAACGGTACGTGACCGCTCTTTCAGGCCATACCCGTGGATCGTGATTGCGGTGTCGACGTGGCCCACAAACGTTGCGAATGGCTCGGAGTGATCAGGAGAAACTCGGGCCGAGGCGATGTGGTGAAGCGGATCTAGTTCTTGGGTGACCATGTAAAGAGACGCTCCGGAACGACTGGCCACCTCTTGAGCCACTACATCGGTGACCTTCTCCAGCTCGCCGCCGTGATAAGCCATGACCCCTATTTTGGGCGACGCAAGCTCACAGTGTTCGCTGACGCCGGGCAACGTGAGGAGCTGGTCGAGTGTTATGTCCGAATTGGCCACTCAGCAACGTTACTCGTTCTCATCGATTCGATATAACCTCAGAGCCGTGACCGCTACTGAAGATCTCCTGGCCCGATATCGCCGCTCCCTTCCTTCATTCCTCAGTCCCTACTATTCGGACCCGATCTCGATTGACCGCGGCGAAGGCAGCCTGGTGTATGACCTCGAGGGCAACGAGTATCTGGACTTCTTTGGTGGCGTCTTGACCACAATGATTGGTCACAACAACCCCGCCGTGACCCAAGCTGTTCAATCACAGGCAGCCAAGGTGATGCACACGTCTAGCTTGTACCTGAGTGAGCCGATGATCGCTTTGGCTGAACGGATTGCCGAGCTGTCCGGAATTCCCGATGCTCGCGTGTTCCTCACTCCCTCCGGCACCGAAGCCAACGACACTGCCATTCTGTTGGCCACTAGCTACCGCAAGAGCAACCAGATTTTGGCGATGCGCAACAGCTACCACGGCCGTTCGTTCACTTCCCAAGCAATCACCTCGCACTCGTCGTGGTCATCAACCAGCTTGTCTGGGCTCCAGGTCAGCTTTGTGCAGGGCCCGTATCGCTTGCGCAGCCCATTCCGAGACCTTGACGACGACGGTTTCACTTCGGCTTGTGTTGATGACCTGAACCAGCTCTTGCACATGACTTCTTCAGGCGACGTGGCGGCCATGATCGCCGAGCCGATTCAAGGCGTCGGTGGGTTTGCGACGCCGCCAGACGGTTTCTTCGGGGCAATGAAGAAAGAGCTGGACAACCGGGAAATTCTTTTTGTTTCTGATGAAGTGCAGACCGGCTGGGGCAGGACTGGCGACCACTTCTGGGGCTATCAGGCACATGGAATCGTGCCTGACATGTTGACCTTCGCCAAAGGCGTCGGAAACGGCATCACGTTGGCGGGCATCGTGGCCCGGGCCGACATCATGGACTCGATTAAGGTCCTCAACTTCTCAACCTTTGGCGGCAACCCGCTTTCATCATCGGCCGGCTTAGCCACAATTGACTATGTCCTTGAACACAACCTGCAGGGCAACGCCAAAGAGATGGGTGCCCGCTTCCGGGCAGGGCTTGAAGCCATGGCCGACAAGCACGACTGGATCGTCGATGTTCGGGGCAAGGGCTTGATGCAAGCCTTCGAAACCGTTCAACCAGGCTCTATGGAGCCCTCTCCTTCTCACGCATCGGCATCTCTTGAGGCCTGCAAGGACGCCAGCCTTCTTGTGGGCAAGGGCGGCCTGTATGGCAACGTTGTTCGAATGACACCCATGCTGAACGTCACCGCGGCAGAAATCGACCGCGGTCTGGTTGCACTAAACGCCGCCGCCGACAGCGTCGCTGCGAACCACTAAATACCAAACTCATACAATCAAGCTCGAACGGATAGCAGATAGAGATCTAGACATGAAGCAAATCGGACACATCATCGGCGGCAACCAGGTTGCTGGCACGTCAGGCCTGACTAAGGGCGTCTTCAACCCAGCAACGGGGGCCCAGACTGCAGAAGTTGCTTTGGCCTCAGTCGCAGAAGTTGACACCGCAGTGGCGACCTCGAAGAAGGCTCAAAGGGCCTACGGCGAGATGTCCATCGCTCGCCGAACCCGATTGATGTTCAACTTTCGCAACATTGTTGAGGCCAATCAGGACGAGATTGCGGCTCGTCTAACTGCCGAGCATGGCAAAGTTATTAGCGATTCACTAGGAGAGGTGGCACGTGGCCTAGAGAACATCGAGTTCGCATGTGGCATGGCCGAGGCGCTAAAGGGCAGCCACTCAGAGAACGCCTCAACCGGCATCGACGTAACAACGGTCCGTCGTCCCCTTGGCGTCGTAGCTGCGATCACGCCATTCAACTTCCCAGCCATGATTCCTCTGTGGACCATCCCCAACGCCTTAGCAGCGGGTAACGGGTTCATTCTCAAGCCTTCCGAGCGTGACCCATCAGCCCCAATGTTTATCGCCGAGCTTGTCCACGAGGCGGGTTTCCCTGACGGTCTGTTGAACGTTGTCAACGGCGACAAGGTTGCGGTGGACGCATTGCTTGAACACCCTGATGTTGCGGCCATCAGCTTTGTCGGGTCCACTCCAATTGCCAAGTACATCTACGCCACTGGCACTGCCAACGGCAAGCGCGTTCAGGCCCTCGGCGGCGCAAAGAACCACATGGTGGTTCTCCCCGACGCAGACATTGGCATGGCCGCTGACGCTGCGGTCTCGGCCGCTTACGGCTCGGCCGGCGAACGCTGCATGGCGATCTCAGTAGTGGTTGCAGTGGGAAGTTCGGCCGATGCAATGGTCAGCGCAATCTCGGAACGGACCGAGAAGCTGGTAATTGGCGACGGCACTGACCCAGCTTCGGAGATGGGTCCGCTGATTACTCGAGAGGCCCAAGAACGGGTCGCGTCCTACATCGATTCAGGCGAAAAAGACGGAGCCACCGTAGTTCTGGATGGCCGCAAGAACTCCTTCGACGGCGACGGATTCTTCTTGGGGTGTTCGCTGCTAGACAACGTCACCGTTGATATGTCGGTTTACAAAGACGAGATCTTTGGCCCGGTCTTGAGTGTGGTGAGAGTCGATTCTCTTGACGAAGGACTAGCCATGATTGAAAAGAACGCCTGGGGTAACGGAACTGCAATCTTCACCCGTGACGGTGGCGCGGCCCGCAAATTCCAGAACGAGGTTGAGGCAGGCATGGTTGGTATAAACGTGCCGGTGCCTGTACCAGTTGGTTATCACAGCTTCGGTGGATGGAACGACAGCTTCTTCGGCGACACCACAATGTATGGCCCTGAGGGCATGCGGTTCTATAGCAGGCCAAAGGTAACCACCACTCGCTGGCCCGACCCGGCGACCTCATCGGTTGACCTCGGTTTCCCCACACTGTCATAACCAGCTAGATTGGCTCCATGAGCAGTACCCAAGACACCACAACCACCGAGGCACAAGACCTTTCAATTGGCGCAGAGGCCCCGGCTGAAGAGACTCTCATTGAAGAGGAACTCTTGGTGGAAGAAATCTCTATCGATGGGATGTGCGGGGTCTACTAGCCCCTAGCCCGCAAGCAAATGTTTAGCGGCGCAACTGCCTATTCTCAAAGTACCAAAATCGGGCTTCGGCCCGAGCCCTTTGGCGCGCTGGCCTACCACTTTGACACTCGTCGGTTGGTGTTCCTCAAATCACCAGTCTTGGTTGACCTAGTCAGCAACCTCGGGGATTACCCCTCTGCGGACGAAGCAATCAGTGCCGTGGTAGCGCCCCAAACCGAAGCATCCCGAACCAACTACCACAAAGCCCTCGAGTCTCTACTCGACGCAGGCGTGATCGAGGCCCAAGATGAGCTCTAACACCAAAGTAACTAAGACTCCGCCGTTGGTTGAGCAACTCAAAGGTGGCTTAGACGCCCCGATCTGCCTGACCTGGGAACTCACCTATGCCTGCAACCTAAGTTGCGTGCACTGCTTGTCTTCTTCAGGTCGGCGCGATCCAAACGAGCTAAGTACCGAAGAAGCCAAGGCCGTCATTGACTCACTGGCTGATCTTCAGGTCTTCTACATCAACATTGGTGGCGGCGAGCCAATGATCCGACGAGACTTCAACGAACTGGTTGACTACGCCATCTCAAAGAACGTCGGCGTGAAGTTCTCAACCAATGGCACCTACATCGACGCCGAAGCAGCCGAACGCTTCGCAGCGATGGACTTACTCGACATCCAGATTTCAATGGACGGTGTTGACGCCGAGGTCAACGATGCCGTGCGGGGCGAAGGCAGCTGGGCGGCATCGGTAGCAGCTATGGACCACCTCGCCGCAGCCGGAATGAAGGACTTCAAGATCAGTGTTGTTGTCACTACCCACAACGTGACTCAGCTGGATGACTACAAGATGTTGGCCGACTCATACGGCGCTCAGCTGCGCCTCACCCGGCTTCGTCCGTCAGGTCGTGGAGTCGACACCTACGACGAGTTGCGCTTGACCCAGCCCCAGCAGCGTGAGCTTTACAACTGGCTTATGGATCACCCTGACACGCTCACCGGTGATTCCTTCTTCCACCTATCAGCTCTCGGTGAACCATTGCCCGGTTTGAACCTATGTGGTGCAGGTCGAATTGTCTGTCTGATCGACCCAGTCGGCGACGTATACGCATGCCCGTTCGTGATTCACGAGAAGTTCAAGGCAGGCAACGTTCGAGACTCTGGTGGCTTCGGCGAAGTGTGGAAGCACTCGGAACTGTTCACCGAGATGCGTGAGGCCGACAACCCAGGGGCTTGCGGCAGTTGCGGGTCCTATGACGCGTGCCAAGGCGGTTGCATGGCTGCCAAGTTCTTTACCGGCATGCCGCTTGATGGGCCAGACCCAGATTGTGTAAAAGGTCACGGCGACGAGTTCCGTGACGCCAACAACCTGGTGGTCCCAAAGTCTGATGTGGATCACTCTCGTCCGGGCGCAGTCGCAATCACGCTAAAGCGGCGCAATTCCTGAGTGGCAAGAACGGTCCTGAGCCCAGCAGCGCAAGAAGCGGTCGAGAGTTGGTTCGCTCGACGTGGGCTACCGAACCTGATTGACAACTACAGCGTTTCCACCGATGTGTTCACTCGGGCTGTACCAACCCTGATTGTGCTTTGGATGTTAAGCATCAGTGCGGCCTTCGGTGACCGATTCCAGGGTTGGTCCCAGCTCTGGGCCGCTCTTGCCGGAGTCGCTTTTCTGGCGGCAATCGGTGCTGGGGTGAACCGGCTACGGGGCCGGCGTGCCTTCCAGGTACCTGACCGAGTTGGGGTGCCCGAGCTGTTTGTGTTTGTTCTTACACCGGCGGTGCTTGGAGTTCTGGTTGACAACAGCAGCCCCGGAGCATTCGTGCTTGCGGTTCTGGCCGGGATCGTTGAACTGTTGATTGTTTGGTTCATTTTCGGATTCGGCCTTGGCGCTATTCTCAAGTGGGCGCTTCGCCATCTCGGCGAGCAAATTGGTGACGTATTCGGCCTGATGATCAGGTCGTTGCCCCTGTTGTTAGTTTTTACAATGTTCCTGTTTATGAACGCCGAGCTTTGGCAGGTTGCCGACGACTTCACGGGGCCGCTGTTCTTTGCCGCAACGGGGGGATTGGTTGCCGTTGCCGCTTTGTTCGTTCTTGTGCGCCTGCCCGCCGAGCTCGAGGACATTGCCAAGTTCGAAAGCGGTGAGCAAGCTGCCAGCATCGCAACAGCCTGTGGAGCGCCAATCGAAGGCATAAGTGCCGATCTCGATCGCACACCCGAACTAACCAGGGGCGATCGCATCAACATGGGCATTCTCGCTGTGTTCACAATGGGCGTGCAGATCGCTCTCGTGATGCTGATCGTGGGAGTCTTCTACTTCCTGTTCGGACTAGTCACAGTGAGGTTCAACACCATTCAGTTGTGGACCAATGGCGGCGCCTCTGAAGTGGACATCCTGGCCGAGTTCGGCCTCTTTGGGGCTGACATCCAGGTGACGTCTGAGCTTCTCAAAGTGGTCGGCTTTCTGATGGCCTTCACGGCGTTGCAGTTCACCGTGTCGGCTTTAACTGACGCCACCTACCGCAAAGAGTTCTTCGACGAACTAACCAAAGAGATTCGCGAGGCCCTAGCCGTGCGAGTCCTCTACCTCGACCAAATCAAACGCCCCTAAAAACTGCTTCTGTCAGAGGTTTATCGGGCTATAGCCCGATAAACCTCTGACAGAAGCGTGGTTGGTAGAAGCGTGGGTTGTTAGGAGAGCCAGCGGATTATCAGACCGCGAAGCTTTTCGATGTTGGTGCCTTTTTCCGCCGACACCCATATGACATCGCCAATCTCCAGGTCACACTTCTTAGCAACTTCAGACTTTCGCTTCTCACGCAAGGAAGACTTGACCTTGTCGTGCTTGGTGGCAACGACTTGGTGCGGGATTTCGTAGGCCCGCAGCCAGTCGAGCATCTGAACATCAAGCTGGGTAGGGCCAACAACCCCGTCAACTAGCACCATCACCATCACGAGGTTGTCGCGCTCTAGCAGATATCCCTCGATCATCTGCTGCCAGCTGGCCCGCATCTTGGCTGGGGCTTTGGCATACCCGTATCCGGGCAAGTCCACGAAGCTGCCAACGTCGGGTATCTCGAACATGTTCAACAGCCGAGTACGGCCCGGGGTGTTGGAGACGTGGGCAAGCTTCTTGCGGTGAGCAAGAGCGTTAAGCAAAGAACTCTTGCCAACGTTCGATCGGCCTACGACGGTGATCTCAGCTTCTGAGGGAGGAAGCTGGTCAACGTCGGAGGCCGACTGAACAAAATCTAAACGTAAAGGAGGCATAGCCCCCCGAGTGTGCCCGACCTAGTTGTCGAATTCCTCGCCGAACTCTTCTTCTAGCTCGTCACCGAGGTCGCCCATGTCCATCACTTCGACTCCTTCAGGAGCTTCAATGTTGACGTCACCGTTGAGGTTGCTGAACTTGGTTGAGACCTGAATCGTGGCCTCGCCCTCCTCGGCAGGATCGGTTGACTCGATGTCGGCGGTGATGTTCATCAGTCGCAATAAGCCGTCGTCACCGACATAGAGGTCGATGACTACAACACCGTCGGCTTCTAGCGCCAACTCGTTCGCGATCTCACCAAGCCAGCCTGTGGCGTTGAAGGTTTCGCCCTCGGCCATGTTGATCTCTGACTGGTAGTGAGTTGTGTCGACGCCGTCGACGGTCTCTGAGCCAATCTCAGTTGCGTCTGTAAGTGAGTTGACTTCGGCCAAAACCTTTGTCGGGTTGATGTATTCGGCAATAACCATCTCGCCGATAAAGCCTGGAGCGTCTATCCCCATCCACTCGCCATCGGCCTTGACGTAGGCAATTCCGTCAACGTATCGAAGTTCGACATCTTCAAGCTCGTTCAAATCTTCATCGTCGTTTGCGTCGAATCCGTCGCCTTCTACCGTGATCTCGCCAGGGATAACTGCGATGTCATCGGCATCGAACAGCACATTGACCGAACCTTGAAGCTGACCTGACTCGGTTGCGTCGGAGCCTTCAAACGAAACGCTGGTGAGCACTTCGCCCGAAATGGCTTTCTGGGTCTCGGTGGCAGCTGCTTGCACGGCGGCTATGGCTGGTTGAGAACTACCCGGAAGTACGAAGCTGATTCCGGCAGCGACAACTGCAATGGCAACAGCAACTGCAGCCAAGAAGCGGTAGCGACCGGGTTGGTCAGCACGCTCTGGCTTGGCGAACTCGGCCGGAGCTGAGTAGGAATCAAAACCTGCACCAGCCGGGCGAGAGGTGACTTCGGCCAGCAAAGACTTTGCTGCTGCAGATTGTGCTGTTGGCACATCCCGTGCAGCTACTGGGTTGGCTCGCTTGAGAGCGTCCATGATTGGGTCCGGGTTAGGGAGTTGCGGGTCCTGGGGCTGATCGTTATTAAGAGACATGGCTTGCCTTGCTTTCTGAATTGCTGATGTGAGGGGAATCACTTGAGTGCGGAACCGTTTGTGGTTCTAGGTAGGTGGCTAGGCGCTTGCGAGCCCTTGAGAGCCGTAGCGCAACTGCGTTAGCTGAACAGCCGAGCGCTTCGCCGGCCTCGATGTGGCTAAGCCCGTCCCAAGCAACCAGTTGCAGCACTTCACGATCATCAAAGGACAATCGGTTGAGCGCTTGAGTTACTTCGCCAGCCATTGCATCCGCTGGGTCGGCTTGATGGCTCTGAGGTTCAGAGCCGATCTTGTCTACAAGCCGAAGGTGACGGGCTACCGAGCGCTTTCTATTGCGGATCACGTTGCCCGCAACGCCGTAAAGCCACGGAAGAGGGTTCTCGATTTGAGAGACCTCATCCCAGCGGCGCCACGCCGTCATAAACACTTCGCCCACCACATCATCAACTTCTGATTGATTTGGGATGCGGCGCATCGAATAGCCGACGATGGGGGAGTAGCAGCTATCAAATACGGCTGCGAATTGTTGCTCGGTGGTAGCCATCACCTCTTTGTTTCCACTCACCCCTCCAATCTGTCACATTATTTTGCCGTTCCCCGGCGCGAATCTTGGTTCTGACCTGGGAAACAGCCGGGTTTGGCTGGCTACACCGCCAGAATCGGTCCGGGTTGTGGTACTAAAAGTGCCGAACTGGTACCGCAGTCGTGAGATTTGGGGAATACTGGCCCCATGGCAACTCGCAACGTTTATATGACTGATGAGCTTGAGGCGATCTATGACCAAACGGTTGAGTTCGTAACCAAGGAGGTCATGCCCAACGGCGAGCAGTGGGAACTAGACGGCAAAGTCCCACGTGAGGTCCTGAAGAAAATGGGCAAGCTCGGCATGTTGGGCCTGAGGGTGCCTGAAGAATACGGCGGCCTAGGCCTCGGCTATCTGGCTTCGGCGACCTTCGCCGAAGCTCTGGGTGCCTCTACCTTTGCTGGGTTTGACGTAACGGTCTTGGTCCATACCGATATGGCTGGCCCGCACCTAGTCAACTCAGGATCGCCACAACAGCTTGAGCGATACATGCCTGGCGTTGTGGCCGGAGAGACGATTTTGAGCATTGGAGTTTCCGAGCCTGACGCCGGCTCTGATGTTGCCGGAATCCGAACCAAAGCAAGCAAGGACGGCGACGGCTGGCGAATCTATGGAACCAAGACCTTTATCACCAACGGTGTCTATGGCGACATGACTATCGTCGCGGCCAAAACTGACGACAACAAGTACGGCATCTCTATGTTCCTAGTGCCGGCCGAGACCGAGGGCTTTACGGTTGCCAAGAAGCTCGACAAGCACGGCTGGCGTTGTTCTGACACAGCCGAGTTAACGCTTGACGATGTTTGGGTTGCCGATGACCAGCTGCTCGGAACTCCCCACCGAGGCTTCTACGAAACAATGAAGAACTTCCAGAACGAGCGAATGGTTCTGATCGGTATGGGCGTTGGCGCTGCCCAGGCCGCCATCGACATCACCAACGGCTATTGCCAAGACCGTAAGGCTTTCGGCGGCAATTTGTACGAGCTTGGCGCTATCCGCCAGCGGATGGCCATGAACCAGGCCAAGGTAGACGCCGCCCGTGCCTCGATGTATCACGCAGCGTGGATGGGCGACAACGGCCAGGACAACGTCAAAGCGATGTCGGGGGCGAAAGCATTCGGCTGTGAGATCGTGAACGAAGTCATGTATGACTGTGTTCAGTTCCACGGGGGCATGGGCTACATGAGCGAGAGTGCAGTTGACCGACTGTCTCGTGATGCTCGAATCTTGCCCATTGGTGGAGGCGCCACCGAGGTAATGCTGGAAGAAGTTGCGAAGCGTTCGATAATTGGCAGCTAATGAGCCAAGATGCGAGCTATGAAAATCGCACGAGTGCTGGTTTACCAACACGATCTTGAAGTTGCTGGGGGCCTGTATGAGATGTCTACCAGTGAAGTCGCCAACCTCGACACCACAGTTGTGGTGTTAGAGACCAGCGACGGGACCCTCGGCTTCGGTGAGACCTGCCCACTTGGTCCGACCTATCAACCCCAGCACGCCTTGGGCGCAAGGGCAGCAATAGCCGAAGTTGCGCCAGCCATACTGGGTCTCGATCCTCGCCAGCCCGGCGTTGTTTATGAGGCAATGAACCAAGCACTTTCTGGGTCGGTCTATGGCAAGTCGGCAATCGACGTGGCCTGTTGGGACCTAAGCGGCAAGGCATATGGCGCCCGGGTTGCGGACCTGTTAGGCGGAGCCCATCGAGACCGCATCCCCTCTTACTACGGGGTTATGCCCGCTTCCCCCGAGGCATGTGCAGCGAAGGCAACCGAGCTAGTAGCCGCCGGGTTCGGACGCATCCAAGTGAAGTGCGGTGCCCGTTCACTCAATGAAGACATCGACACCGTAAGAGCAGTTGCTGCCGCAGTGCCGCCGCAGACCCTTCTGCTGGCCGATGCCAATCGAGGTTGGACCCAGCGCCAGGCCATCAACTTCTCCCAGGCCACTAGAGATATTGCACTGGCGTTGGAACAGCCCTGCGACAGCTTGGCCGATCACTACGCCATTGCCGGCAAGGTCTGCCACCCAATTTTCCTAGATGAGTCGGCGGATAGCATCGCCAACATTATGGATGCCGTCAGCTCGGGCTTGGCCCAAGGCTTTGGCATGAAGATCTCACGCGTTGGTGGTCTAACCCCAATGGCAACCGTCAGAGATATTGCAGCGGCGAGACGGATTCCCCACACCGTTGATGACACCTGGGGCGGCGACATCTTGGCTGCTAGTTGTGTTCACATGGCAGCCTCTTGTCTGCCTAGTCAGCACGAGGGAACGTGGATTTCCGAACCCTATACATCCCGGGCTTATCCGATGATTTCTAGCCCAATCACGAACACCGATGGTTGGATTGACCTGCCATCGGGACCGGGTCTTGGGGTCGAACCCGACCTCGGCGCATGGGGAGAACCACTAGTTACATATTCGTGACGACTGGAACCGGCCAAGGTTCTGAAGCGTCTGTTGGTGTGTGAAGACGTGCTACCTAAAGACCCGCTTTCTGAAGCGACGACATTTGCCTCTCCTTGTGATCTGCCTGCTAGCTACTGGCTGTGTCGATGCCCGGTCGGCCGCCAACAGCACGGCCGGATTCATATCTCGCACCGCTGAAACTGACATCCAGCCAGTGCGGTCGTCCCGACAAGCGCCAGCGCCTGAAGTCGTCGGGTTTGTTGAAGCTGAGGTGACGTTTGCCGAGCCCGATAACGGCGGTCCCGTCTCGGCCTTCGGCATGCGCTGGATCGCTACGCCCATCTCGGCCGAAGCGCTTTACGTCTACGACGTACCGGGCACCGATGGAGAGGTCGTGGGCCAGTTTCAGCCGTGGGAAAGCAACTTCTGGGTAGCTGAAAGAGTACGCCACACCAACTCAGCAACTTGGCGCCGAGTGACCATGGCCGACGGAACAATCGGTTGGACTCCAGCCAGCAACCTCATTGCCCAACCTCAGAAACTCTCCCGTAGTGACGCCGCAGCTATCCAAGCACTTGCCTCGGGCGTCGACCTGGCCGACTTGGCGTCGAGCGCTATAAACGCCGAGTCGGCGTCGGGAATTCAAGTAGACGTTGCAACCGACGAAGGTAACTATCAGTTGCTAGTCGATTGGTCCGGCAGGAAAATCAGCTTGGAAGCGGTCCTTCAAGCTTCTGCCTCGAGCGCCGGCTAGAACCGGCTACAAACCAACGGCGGCCATTAGCCGTCGGTCAAGGACCAAGCGCTCTTCCACTAGGGCGACCAGCTCGGGAGTTCGGGGTGTCGGTTCCACTCTGTGCAGCAGCGGGTTTCCGTCCCAGCTGTTAAAGCGATTCATCTGCGGCCGCGCTGCCCCGGCAGGACTAAGACCCGACAGTTCGGCAACCCAATCGATGGTGGCATCTACATTTGAAGTTTGGCCGATGTGGGCAAAGGAACCAAGCGTGGCAACCGCCAATTCGAAGTGCTCTTCCTCTCTGCCTTCCAACGAACGACCGTCACGGCGAGCTCCACTTAGTGATCGCACGTAGTAGTTATCGAAGTTGTTTCGGAAGTCGCCGCCATCAGAATTGAAGAACTCCATCGCCGTCATCTCAACTGCGGCCAGCGTGCCCAACAGACCGGCCTGTTCCAAGTAGCTAGCGTCATGGGATCGCCAGAAGTCAAAGTGGGACAGCGCCCGGTCCAAAGGGTCGCGAAGAGAAGTGAACACTTGCGATTCGGCGGGAAAGTGAGGCAGGTCGAGGGCGTCGAAATGGCCCGAAAAGACCTGGTAGCGGGATAGATCCTCGGCTGGTTCGCCTCGCGTAACCCCGAGATGGAACCGCTCAGGGCAAAACGAATCTGGATCAAACAAGCTTTGTAGCGACGCATGAATCGAAGTGCCCGCACACTTCATCAGATGTAGGAAGACCAAAGGCAAGCAGGGCTCACTTTCTCACCGAAGACAATTACGTTCTAAGCTTCCGATCATGGCCCAGATTGACGCTCACACCAGGACAACGTTCAAGAACTTCGAAGAATCGACGAAGGAAGACTGGCAGATCATTGTTCCGCAGTTGGCCCACGCCCAAGCCGCGGTTCCAGATCGTTGTGTTGACATGCTGGCCGCTTTGGAAAACGACCACGGTGGTTTCCCCGTGAACCGGCTTGAGCACAGCCTCCAGACTGCCACTCGGGCCGAAGCTGACGGTCGGGATCCCGAATACATCTTGTGTGCCTTAATGCACGACATTGGTGACACGCTTTCGCCCTACAACCACCCCGACATTGCCGCTACCATCCTCAAGCCGTACGTGTCGGAGGCAAACCACTGGATGGTTAAGCACCACGGCATTTTCCAGGGCTACTACTTCTGGGATTACATCGGCTTGGACGGCAACGCTCGCGAGGCCTATCGGGACTCAGAGTTTTTCGACTACACCGCAGAGTTCTGCGCCAAGTACGACGGGCCAGCGTTTGACTCCGACTACGTTTCGGCTCCGCTTAGTCACTTCGCGCCGCTAATTCACGAGTTTCTTACCGACCCGCCCGGATCGCGAAAGTAACCACAATGGCTGCGGCGGCAAACAACATGCCCACAACAGACAGTCCTAAGTTGTAGCTACCGGTCGCATCAACCGAGTAGCCAAATATCGGTGGTGAGATCGCAAGCCCGCTGAGGAACCCGGACAACACCACGCCTGAAGCGCGTCCAGCAAGCTCGGGGCCGGCGTCGTTGATGACTGCCAACATTGCCACTGAGTTCCAGGCGGCAACCCCGACACCGCTGAGCACAGCGCCCACAATCAGAAGTGGGTAGCCGCCAGCGTTGGCGCCGAGAAGCGCGAGGGCGGAAGCAACGGCAAAACCCGATAGCCCGACCAACAGCGGCAGCGGCTTGCCGGTTCGGTCGGCCAAGATCGCTGCGCCGATCCGGGCCGGAGTCCCAACAGCGCCGCTTATGGCCACCAGGAATCCAGCGTTGAGATCTGAGATATCAATCTGTTCAACCGCATACAACAGCATGAACCCGAACAGAGCACTGCCACCTAGGCCCATCAGAAGTGCATAGATGGCCAAAAGCGGTACCGACCTTGGCAACTGAGCCTTGCCGCCGATCGCGGGCCCGTTGTCGCTCGACTCGATGCGAGCGTCAGGGGGTAGAACTCGCCACCCGTAAAGCGCGAGAGCCAGCATGAACAGGCCGGCAAGTATCGGCACGGTTCGCCACGATGAGGCTGCAGCGATTGCAGCAAATGACAGCCCGGCCACCAGCGTGCCAACCTGCACTCCAGATTGTTTGATCCCCGTGATCAGTCCGCGCTCGCCAGCTTCAAATTGAGTTGCGATCAACTTGTTCGTGGCGGGGTTTCCCAGTGCTTGGGCAAAGGCGATGATCAGGGTGGCACCAGCAAGGGTGTAGAAACCGACGCCCTGGGAGAACAAAAGGAATCCAATTCCACTGCTGGCGAAGATTATGAGCATCGCCGCGCGGCTTCCGATTCGGTCAGTCACACGTCCTGCTATTGGCGACGCGGCAGCTGAGGTGATCGAGAAGATCGCCAGTATCCAACCGACTCGGGCCTTTGTGAAGCCGAACTCATCGATAAGGTCCGGCGCCAGCACTGACGTCATTGCATAAATCAGTGTGGCTGCAACCATTGCCCCTGGTAGGAGCGGTCCCCACACAAATCGTCTGTGTGTCGGGGTCTGCATTATGGAACCCTAGCCAGTACGGTGGCACTGATGACAACTACGTCTTCGGCTCAAGATGTGGCCGCCGATACCGCCGCACAAAATGGCTTTTCGAAGTCAATCGTGATCTCCGGCATTCGTTGCCTGCTCACCTATATCCTGTTGCCGTTTGCGGCACCCTTCCTGAACTTGTCAAGCAGCGTGGGACCAACTCTGGGGCTCGCTGTTGGTGCGGTTGCGTTGGCCGCAAACGTGTTCAGTATTCGGCGGTTTTGGGCTGCTGATCACAAGTGGAAGAAGCAGGTAACAGTTCTCCACATCGCAGTTATCGCACTGCTGCTGGTTCTCGCAGCACGCGACATCTTAGAACTGTTGGGTTAGTTCTCCGAATGAGGCTCGCCTGGCTTCTTGGGGGCCTGGTGTGCGCCGGGATCGGTCTAATCGGGGTGATTGTCCCGGGTCTGCCAACGACTGTCTTTATGATTCTTGCCGCCTGGTGCTTCTCGAAATCGAGCCCGCGGCTTGAACAATGGGTGCTTGAAATGCCAGGTATCGGTCCAATGGTTGCTGACTTCAGGGCAGGACTCGGCATGCCTAAGCGGACCAAAGTGCTAGCGATTTCATGCATCGCCGCCGCGGTCGCACTGAGCACCCTGTTCTTGATCAAGCCCACATGGGTTCGCCTTCTTGTGTTGGCCGTGGGCTTGGCGGGTGTTAGCTACATCTTGTGGCTAGTCCCAACCCGAGAGACCATTTTGGCCTCTCGGGAGGACAACACGGATTAGCTTCTAGGCGTCTGGGTCTGTCGACTCGTCTTCATCCTCGTCGTCCTTGACTGCGATTAGTCCAAGTCGAGGAGTGAGCATAAACATCGAACCGATTGCCATCAGTCCTAGAGCTATTAGCGCAAGCACGGCGCTGCTGGCGCCTGTTACTGGCAGAGGAGTTGAGACAATTACTTCGGCCTCGGAATCGTTGTTTTCCAAGTTCGTCTCGCTGCCGACTGTGGCGCCGTTAACAAGAACAGAAGCGGTGTTATCGACGGTTCCCTTGGCCGAAGCCGTCAAGTCGGTCGAGATTGCAAGCGTCAGCTTCTCTCCCACGGCGATGTCCTCTGGGTACGTGCAGGTCACGGTCTGACCATCTGTCGTGCACGTCCAGTCCGGACTGGTGGCGCTCACGAAACGAACCTTGGTGGACAACACGTCTGTAAGCGTGATCGGTCCGGGAGCAATTCCTGGCCCCTCGTTGACTGTTTCAACAGTCCAAACGATTCGGCCAGTTGCTCTATCGAAGGACTGCACCTCTTTCGAGACAACAACATCGAATTCGTTTAGCGTCTGCGTCGCGGTATCGGTGTCGGTAACGGTGCCGATCACAGTTCCCCCGCCATCTACGGCGTTTGCGTCGGCGATTACGTCGTTCTCGATTGTTCCCGATGGCACTGTTGCCACTGCGTAGAGAATCGATTCGCCAGGTAGCAGTGGAGTAGTACCAGACATGATGGTCATTGAGGCTTGTGTGATGCCCAATGGGCCATCGGTAAGGGCCACGTTGTCCAGCGTAGTGTCGCCAGTGTTTGTTACTTCGAAGCACCAGATCACGTTGTCACCAGCGTTCGCTACCACGGTCTCTGTTGTATTGGTCTCACAGCCAACTCCGAAGTCGCTGCCAAGGTAGACAGTTTTCTCAACCTCAATAGCCGGTCCGACCAAGTCAACCTCGGCGGTGTCGGAGTCTGTTACTGGGGGAATGCCGGGCAGAGGAGTGCCGCCCGCGTCAGCAGGCTCACCACTAACGGTTGCTGTGTTCAGCAAGTCCGCAGTGATGCTTGCTGGGCTGTGGAGGGTGACAGTGTCGAACGGTGCCATTACTCCGGGCACGTTAAGTGTCACACCAAGCTCGGCGTCGGTCACAACCACGTTGACCAGATCGATGTCTCCGTTGTTGGTTACCTCGAAACAGTAGACAACATCAGTACCAGTTGATCCAGTAACAAGCTCGCCACCGGGGCAGGCCGAAGCATCGGTCCCGTTGGCTACTGTCTTGTCGATTGTGATCGACGGAGCGGCGCCTGTGGTCTCTGCGGTGTCGCTAGTTGGTGGAGTCGAGGCGCCTGGAATTGGGGAACCTCCGCCGTCAACTGGAGTACCGCTAGCGCTGGCTGTGTTGACGAAGTCTCCGGTTGAGGTGTCCTCGTAGAAGAACATGACGGTTTCAACAGGCGCCACTGAAGTTGGATCACCAACTACAGGTGCGATAGCGCCGGGGTAAGCAACACCCAAGTCAGCGTCGGCCACTGTGATCGGCGCCAGGTCGATATCGGTGCTGGTGTTGGTTACTTCGTAGCACCAGGTGATTGCCGAGCCTGAAGGCGCAACTGTTGAGTTGGCTCCGCCACAAGAAGCGCCACTGTCATGGCCGACGTACACAGTCTTGATGATGTTGATGGCTGGGTTGGCCTGTGTGACGGTTGCCGAATCGTCGTCGGTAACCGGCGCCATTGGGGCTCCGCCGGGTCCAGGTATTGGTGCTCCGCCAGAGTCAACCGGATCGCCAGACGCAGTGGCGGTGTTCACCAAAGTTCCAGTGACGGTTGAATCTGCGTGGAAGGTCACTGTGCCGCCTGGTGACAACGGCAATGCGTTGTCATCATCGATGATGGTGTCGATCGCGAGGGTGCCAGCTGCGATGCCGAGCGTTGGGTCGGTGATGTCCACAGAGTCCAGGTCGGTGTCGCCAGTATTAGTTGCTTCGAAGCAGTAGGTAATAGCGAAGCCGCTGCCCGCCGTCACCTCTTCAACGCCGCCACATGTTCCGTTTATGGAAACTGTCTTGGCTAGGTCGATTGAGGCATTAACTACCTGAACGGATGCGTCGTCGTTGTCAGTGACCGGATCCAAGTTGCCTGGCAGAGGGTCACCGGCGTTGTCTGATGGATCGGCAGTGAAGGTAGCAACATTGGTTGCGTCCGCAGTGGTAGTTGTAACAACCGGAACCATCATGGACTCGCCTGGGAGCAGCACTGCTCCCGGTGCTGGACTATGACCAGCGAGACCAGCAAGCGGATCATCGACGATGATGTTGGTGAGCGCAGTGTCGCCGGTGTTTGTGGCCTCGAGACACCAGGTAACTTCTGCTCCGGAGCCAACAACCGCAAGCTCGGTGCCTGGGCATGAACCATCGGTAGAAACCGTCTTGGTTACTGATATTGCCGGGGTCACTATGCGGACCTCAGCAAAATCACTGTCTGCAACCGGCGTCACGCCTGGTAGCGGGGTGCCACCAGGGTCAGCGGGCTGAGCGGATGCGTCAACGGTGTTGATCAAGTCAGCACTGATCGTGCCAGCAAAGCTAAAGGTAACGGTGTCACCTGGAGCCATTGGTAGCGACCCGCCTACTTGGGTCATGTCTGCATCTGTAATGCCAAGCGTTGCGTCGCTAAGCGCCAGGTCAACGAGATGGGTGTCGCCAGAGTTGGTTGCAACAAAGCAGTAGGTCGCTGAGTCGCCGGTTTCGCCAACTGCCAGCTCGGCTCCAGGGCAGGTGCCGCCAGTAGAGACAGTCTTGGATACATCGAGCCCCGGCCCGATGAGATCAACTTCGGCGGTGTCGGTGTCGGAAGGTTCCGTGATGCCTAGCGGTGTGCCACCAGCGTCAGTTGGAACACCTGTTGCAGTAGCGGTATTGACGACATCAGCGCTGATGTTCTCGTCTAGGTAGAACGTGGCTGTGTCGCCTGGTGCTAACGGCGTAGCGCCTGAGGCGATCGGAAGCGAGGCCGCAACAAGTGAGTAGTCGGCATCGTCGATCGTGATTGTGTCGAGGTGAGTGTCGCCAGTGTTTGTTACTTCGAAGCAGAAAGTAACCGGGCTACCGGAGACATCGGAAACCAGTTCGCCTGAAGTACTGCAACCTGCGCCACTGTCGTGACCTGAATAAACCGTCTTAGCGAGAGTCAGGTCTGGAGTTACTGAGTCGATCTCGGCGTCGTCAGGTGGTGACGTAACTGGGCCAACGCCTGGAATTGGTGGTCCACCTGGAATCGAAGGCTGTCCTGACGCGGTGGCTGTGTTAACCAGGTCGCCGGAAGAAGTTGCCTCGTGGAAGACGGTTGACGATGCGCCTGGGGCTAGTTCGCCAGCAATACCGATGCTGATTCCAAGGTCGGCGTCATCCACCGTTACCGAGCTCATCGCGGTGTCGCCTGTGTTGGTTACAACAAAGCAGTAGGTCACGGCGTCTCCGTCGATTGCGCTGATCAGCTCGACGCCGGGGCAGCTAGTTCCGCTGTTGTGCCCGGCATAAACAGTCTTGGCAACCGCCAAGGCAGGAGCGACTTCATCGACTTCTGCTGTGTCGGGGTTTGAGGTGACTGGAGGTACGCCCGCTAGTGGTGTTCCTCCGCCGTCGGCGGCTTCGCCGGTGGCGGTGGCTGTGTTGATGAGGTCGCCGGCGATGGCGGTTTCGAGGAACACAGTCGCGGAAGCGCCGGGGGCGATTGGTCCGGGTACTGGGAGGTTGATGCCGAGGTCGGTGTCGTCGACGGTGATGTTGATGAGGTTGGTGTCTCCGGTGTTGGTAACGGTGAAGCAGTAAGTAACAGCATCGCCTGCTAGGCCGGTGACTAGTTCGCCGCCGTCACAGGATGCGCCAGAATCGTGGCCGGCGTAGTTGGTCTTCGCAATAGCGATTGCCGGGGCGACTTCGTCAACCTCTGCGGTGTCTGGGGGAGAGGCAACCGGCGAGGTGCCGGGTAGTGGCGTTCCTCCAGGATCGGAGGGAGTGCCGGTTGAAGTCGCAGTGTTGACTAGGTCGCCAGCGATAGTGGCCTCGTGGAACACAGTCGCGGAAGCACCAGGAGCGATTGGTCCGGGTACTGGGAGGTTGATGCCGAGGTCGGTGTCGTCGACTGTGATGTTGGTCAGGTCTACGTCTCCGGTGTTGGTGACGGTGAAGCAATAAGTCACGGCGTCGCCGTTGGCTCCGGCTACTAGTTCCACTCCATCACATGACGCACCACTGTCAGTTCCGGAATAGACGGTCTTGGCAATACTCAGGCCAGGTGCGGTTACGTCAACTTCGGCGGTGTCTGGTGGTGAGGTGACTGGTGGGATTCCTGGGATTGGTGTTCCTGGAGGGTCTGATGGGGTGCCGGTAGCTGTGGCCGTGTTCACGAGATCTGCTGTGGCAGTGGTTTCGTGGAAGATTGTGATCGAAGCGCCGGGGGCGATTGGGCCTGGGACCGGGAGGTTGATGCCTAGGTCGGTGTCGTCAACTGTGATGTTGGTTAGGTCTACGTCTCCGGTGTTGGTGACGGTGAAGCAGTAAGTAACTGCGTCGCCGGTTGTCACAGTCACCAATTCAGCACCGTCACATGATGCCCCGCCGTCGTGGGTTGCGTACACAGTCTTAGCCACACTGACGGCTGGGTTGATTTCAACAACCTCGGCAGTGTCAGGGCCAGAATTCACCGGGGTGGAGCCTGGTAGTGGTGTTCCGCCTGGATCAGACGGTGTAGCTGTTGCGTCAGCAGTATTCACGAGGTCGCCGGTGATGGTCGTTTCGTGGAAGATTGTGGCCGAAGCCCCGGGGGCTATTGGGCCTGGTACTGGGAGGTTGATGCCGAGGTCGGTGTCGTCGACTGTGATGTTGGTTAGATCAACGTCTCCGGTGTTGGTGACCGTGAAGCAGTAGGTGACGTCGTCGCCGTTCAGGCCAGAGACAAGCTCGCCGCCATCACACGATGCGCCGCCATCGTGGCCGGCGTAGTTGGTCTTGGCCAGCGACAGTCCGGGGCCAACTTCGTTGGTCTCTGCGGTGTCTGGTGGTGAGGTGACAGGCGTAGTTCCTGGTAGTGGGGTTCCACCGGGATCGGACGGCGTTGCTGTTGCGTCGGCGGTGTTCACGAGGTCGCCAGTAATGGTGGTTTCGTGGAAGATTGTGGCCGAAGCACCGGGGGCGACTGGTCCCGCTACTGGGAGGTTGATGCCAAGGTCGGTGTCGTCAACTGTGATGTTGGTTAGATCGACGTCTCCGGTGTTGGCGACCGTGAAGCAGTAAGTGATCGCTGTTCCATTCACACCGGTGACTAGCTCGCTGCCGTTACAGGATGCGCCGCCGTTGTGGCCAGCGTAAACAGTCTTGGCAATCGTGAGAACAGGGTCGACGGTGTCGACCTCTGCGGTGTCTGGTGGTGAGGTGACTGGTGGGATTCCTGGGATTGGTGTTCCTGGAGGGTCTGATGGGGTGCCGGTAGCTGTGGCCGTGTTCACAAGATCTGCTGTGGCAGTGGTCTCGTGGAAGACATCAGCAGTTGCGCCGGGGGCGATTGGTCCGGGGACCGGAAGGTTGATGCCAAGGTCAGCATCGTCAACTGTGATGTTGGTTAGGTCAACGTCCCCGGTATTGGTGACGGTGAAGCAGTAAGTAACTGCGTCACCGGTTGTCACGGTCGCCAGTTCAGCGCCAACACAGGATGCGCCAGTGTCATGTCCTGCGTAGACAGTCTTTGCGACAGTCAGGGCCGGGTTGATTTCAACAACTTCAGCTGTGTCTGGACCCGATGTTATTGGAGGGATGCCGGGCAGAGGAGTTCCCCCACCATCGGCTGCCGTCGCTGTTGCGGCTGCGGTGTTGACGAGGTCTCCGTTGATGGTTGTTTCGTGGAAGACGGTGGCTGTTGCGCCTGGAGCGATTGGTCCTGCGATTGGGAGACTGATGCCGAGGTCGGCGTCGTCGACTGTGATGTCGATCAGGTTGGTGTCGCCGGTGTTGGTAACTGTAAAGCAGTAAGTGACTGCGTCGCCGTTTAGACCCAAAACTAGTTCGCCGCCGTCACAGGATGCGCCGCTGTTGTGGCCTGGGTAGTTGGTCTTCGCGATTGCGATGCCGGGACCAACTTCGTCAACCTCTGCGGTGTCTGGTGGTGATGTAACTGGCGTAGTGCCGGGTAGGGGCGTTCCTCCTGGATCGGAGGGGGTGCCGGTTGAGGTAGCGGTGTTGATGAGATCACCAGTGATGGCCGCTTCGTGGAAGACGGTTGCTGTTGCCCCTGGAGCTATTGGGCCTGGTACTGGGAGGTTGATGCCGAGGTCGGCGTCGTCAACCCTGATGTTGCTCAGGTCGACATCACCATTGTTGGTGACTGTGAAGCAATAAGTGACTGCTGCTCCGTTGACGCCAGTGACAAGTTCGCTGCCATCGCAAGATGCGCCCGCATTGTGACCGGCGTAAACAGTCTTAGCGATCGCCAGGTCTGGGTTGACAACATCAACCTCTGCAGTGTCTGGTGGTGAGGTGACCGGAGGGATTCCAGGAAGCGGAGTTCCACCCGGGTCCGATGGAGTGGCGGTGGCGTCTGCGGTGTTAACCAGATCTGCTGTGGCGGTGGTCTCGTGGAATACCGATGCAGTTGCGCCGGGTGCAATAGGACCCGCTATTGGGAGGTTGACGCCTAGGTCGGCGTCGTCAACTGAGATGTTCGTTAGGTCAACGTCTCCGGTGTTAGTGACAGCGAAGCAATAGGTGACAGCAGCACCGTTAGGAACCGTTGCTAGCTCGACTCCAGCACAAGATGCACCGCTGTCGTGTCCGGCATAGACAGTCTTGGCAATGCCCACAGACGGATTGATCTCGTTTACTTCAGCTGTGTCTGGTCCTGAGGTGACTGGGGGTACGCCTGGTAATGGCGTTCCGCCACCATCGGCTGCCGTCGCTGTTGCGTCAGCAGTGTTGACGAGGTCTCCTGCGATGGTTGTTTCGTGGAAGACGGTGGCTGTTGTGCCTGGAGCGATTGGTCCTGCGATTGGGAGGTTGATGCCGAGGTCGGTGTCGTCGACTGTGATGTCGATGAGGTTGGTGTCTCCGGTGTTTGTAACTGTGAAGCAGTAGGTGACTGTGTCGCCGTTTAGTCCGGTGACTAGTTCGCCACCGTCACAGGATGCGCCGCTGTTGTGGCCTGGGTAGTTGGTCTTGGCAATAGCGATTCCAGGACCAACTTCGTTTACTTCCGCAGTGTCTGGCGCCGAAGTTAGCGAAGGAATGCCAGGCAGCGGTGTGCCGCCGGGGTCTGAAGGTGTTGCGGTCGCGTCAGCAGTGTTTGTGAGATCACCGGAGATAGTGCTCTCATGGAACACACTGGCCGAAGCACCAGGGGCTATTGGTCCTGGTACTGCAAGATTGATGCCGAGGTCGGCGTCGTCAACGGTGACGTCGGTTAGATCAACCGTGCCCGTGTTCGAGACCACGAAGCAATAGGTGACGGCCGCTCCGTTTACACCAGTGACAAGTTCGCTGCCTGCGCAAGATGCGCCTGAGTTGTGGCCAGCGTAGACGGTTTTGGCGATAGTCAAGGCGGGTTCAACCACGTCAACTTCGGCAGTGTCTGGTGGTGAGACAACCGGTGGAACTCCAGGAAGTGGGGTGCCGCCTGGATCAGACGGAGTTCCCGAAGAGGTCGCGGTGTTGATGAGGTCACCGGTCGCGTTTGTCTCGTGGAAGATTGATGAACTTGCTCCGGGAGCTAGCGAGACCGCAGCAGGTAGTGAGACGCCGAGGTCGGCATCGTCGACGGTAACGGCAGTCAGGTTGGTATCGCCGGTGTTTGTAACAGTGAAGCAGTAGGTAACTGCATCGCCGTTGGACACCGTTACTAGCTCTCCTCCGGCACAAGACGCGCCCGCGTCGTGTCCTGTGTAGACAGTCTTGGCGATAGCAATGCCAGGTGCGATTTCGTTGACCTCGGCGGTGTCAGGAGCCGATAGGACAGCAGGGATTCCTGGAATTGGAGTTCCGCCACCATCCACAGCAGTAGAGGTTGCTGTTGCTGTGTTTATTAGGTCACCCGCAATGGTTGCTTCGCTGAACACTGTGGCCGAAGCACCTGGCGCAATTGGTCCAGCGACTGGAAGGTTGATACCCAAGTCGGGGTCATCGACGGTGATGTTGGCGAGGTCAGTATCGCCGGTGTTTGTGACTGTGAAGCAGTACGTGACGGCGTCACCGTTCAGACCAGAGACAAGTTCCGCCCCGTCACAAGATGCACCGGCATCGTGCCCGGCATAGTTGGTCTTTGCCAGCGAAATAGCGGGCCCTACCTCGTTAACTTCAGCAGTGTCTGGAGCTGAAGTCACTGGTGAAGTTCCAGGCAACGCATTGCCAGCTGGGGTTGATGGCGTGCCGGTGCTTGTAGCGGTGTTGATGAGGTCACCGGTGATTATTGGCTCGCTGAATACTGTGGCTGAAGCTCCCGGGGCTATGGGTCCTGGAACGTTTATGACGATACCGAGGTCGGCGTCATCAACTGTGACGTCGGTGAGGTGGACGTCTCCAGAGTTTGTGACGGTGAAACAATATGTGATGTCATCGCCATTAAGGCCGGTGACCAACTCGCCGCCGTCACAGGAGACGCCGCCGTCGTGCCCGGCGTAGTTAGTCTTGGCAATTGAGATGCCCGGCGTGATCACCTGAACTTCGGCAGTGTCATCGGCGGAGGTAACCGCAGGGAGCGCCAGTGGAGTTCCGGCACCATCGGATGGCTGGCCGGTTGCAGAGGCGGTGTTGATTACGTTGCCTGAGGCGGTTGCGCCGAAGCTCACTACAACTGTCTCGCCGGGAGCAACCAGGTTGAGCGATCCCGTGATCGCCGTTGTGTTGCCCGAGTTGAGGGGACCGTAAACATCGTCAGCGATGACCACATTGCTGAGATGAGCATCGCCGGTATTGGTGACTTCGAAGCAGTAGGTGACACCTGTTCCTGACCCAACCTGAACCAGTTCTACACCCGGGCAGCTAGCACTGGTTGAGACGGTCTTGGCCAGGCTCAAGCCGGGAAGCACAACATCCACGCTGGCGGTGTCGGAGTCGGTCACAGGAACCGTGCCAGGAAGCGGGTTGCCAGTTCCGGAGAATGCTGGCTGGCCGGTTGCTGATGCGGTGTTCAGAAGATCGCTACCCGCAGTGGTGTCATAGCTCAGTGTTGCCACATCAAGCGGCTCCATAAGGCTGAGGTCACCTGAAGTGAGCGTCATATCAGCGTCGGTGATGCCAAGGTCGGTATCGTCGAGTGTCACACCCGCTAGTGCAACATCGGACTGGTTTGTTACCTGGAAGCAATATGTAACGGCGTCGCCGGTTTCAACACTTACAGATTCAAGGCCTGGGCAAAGGCCATCAGTTGACACTGTCTTTTCGAGCGATATGTCGGGAGCGACTACGTCTACTTCGGCTGGGTTGAGTGGCGAGGTAACTGGAGCAATTCCAGCCAACGGGGTGCCGCCTGAATTCGAAGGGGTTCCTGTGGCGCTGGCGTTGTTTATGAAGTCGCCGGTCATTGTGGTCTCGGTGAACACAGTCGCCGAGGCGCCTGGGGCAATGGGGCCCGCCACCGGGATCGACAGGGCTAGGTCACCGTCATCGACGTTTACAGACTCCAGGTGAGTGTCACCAGTGTTAGTAACAGTGAAGCAGTAGGTGATTGCGTCGCCAGATTGGCCCGCCAGATAGTCGATGCCATCACAGCTGGCCCCGCCATCATGGCCTTCATACACAGTCTTTTCAAGGACGATTCCAGGCGCTACTTCTGCAACTTCGGCACTGTCAGGTGCTGAAACCACAGGGTCAGTCACAGGCAACGGAGTGCCGTCTGCCTCTGCAGGGTCACCAGTTGCGGTTGCGGTGTTTACAAGGTCTCCGGTGATGGTTGCCTCGTGAACAACGGTTGCTGACGCTCCAGGAGCCAATGGTCCGGCAACCGGCAGGTTGATTCCAAGAGTTGCGTCGTCCACGGCGACGGCTGCCAAGGTCACGTCGCCAGTGTTGGTAACGGTGAAGCAGTAGCTGACTGCATCACCAGCAAGGCCAGTCACCAGCTCGCCACCAGGGCAGCTGGTTCCCGCGTTGTGGCCGGCATAAACGGTCTTGGCAATGGCGATAGAGGGGCTGACTATTTGAACTTCAGCGCTGTCGGGGCCAGAACTTGTTGGGGCCGCAGGCATCGGGGTGCCATCGGACTCTGCGGGCTGGGCAGTTGTAGTAGCGGTGTTGACAACGTCTGCGGTGGCAGTGACGGTAAAGGAAACGGTTGCTGTTTCGCCCGGTGCGATGAGGCTAAGCGATCCAGACACCGGCGTTGTGTTGCCGGTGTCAAGGGTTCCGTAGATGTCGTCGTTAATCGCTGCGTTGATGAGGTGCGTGTCACCAGTGTTGGACACGTCGAAGCAATAGGTAACTGAAGCTCCGGTAACAACCTTCGCAAGCTCGCCGCCGGGGCATGTGCCATCAACAGACACTGTCTTGGCGATTGTCACCGAAGGCGCAATCACGTTTAGCACGGCGTCGTCAGCATCGGTTGGTGGTGTTACGCCAGGCAACGGAGTGCCGCCACCGTTTACGGGAGTGCCAGTAACTGAGGCGATATTGATCACGTCGGCCCCGCCTGCCACGGCGTCTAGGAATAGCGTTGCGGTGGCGCCAGGTGCCATGGAGGCCAGCGAGCCTGACAACATTGACGCGTTGGTTGAGTCAAGCGAGATGCCAAGGGTCGGGTCAGAGATTGTTACATCGTTCAATGTGGTGTCACCGGTGTTGGTGACGGTGAAGCAGTAGGTCGCAGCTTCTCCGGTAAGTGCAATTGCTACGTTCTGGGCAGTGCCACAAGTGGCTCCACCGTCGGACCCGTTGTATATCGTCTTGTCGATCGAGATGTCAGGGTTAATGACAACGACCTCAGCAGTGTCGGTGTCGGTTGGTGCAGTGATTCCAGGTAGCGGTGCTCCGCCAGCATCTGACGGCATTGCGGTTGTGTCTGCGGTGTTAACCACGTCAGCAGTGATTGTGGTTTCGTGAGAAACAGTTGCGCTCTCGCCAGGAGCTAAGAGAGTTGGGATTGAAAGGTTGACGCCCAACAAGGCGTCGTTCACGGTTGCTCCGTTGAGGAACGTATCGCCGGTGTTGGTGACGGTGAAGCAGAAGGTGACGGGAGCACCATTGACTCCGGCAGTGATTTCGTTCCCGTCACAGCTAACGCCGCCGTCGTGTCCGGCATAGCCCGTCTTGTCGAGACTAATTGCTGGTGCGACCACGTCTACGGTGGCGTCGTCGCTTGCGTTTGGTGCTGGGGTGGGAACTGGCGTTCCGGCGCCGTCAGCGGGTGTTCCTGTTGTGGAGGCAGTGTTGGTCAAATCGGCGGTAGCTGTCACTTCAGTGAAGAAGCTGACTGACGCACCCGGAGCAACCAGTGATGGATCACCGCTAGCGAGGGTGAGTGTGCCGGGGAACGTGGCGCCTAGTGCTGGGTCGTCGACGGTTACGTTTGCTAGGTGAACTTCTGCTGATGAGTTGGTAACTACGAAGCAGTAGGTAACTGGCCCGTTTTCGGTAACCAGCGTGTTGGCGCCAGCGCAAGAAGCTCCACCATCGTGTCCGGCATAGACGGTCTTAACGATGTCGATGGCGGCTGCGGCTTCGTTTACTTCTGCGGTGTCGTCATCGGTCACCGGCGTTGCACCAGGTAATGCGGCTCCACCACTGTCCACCGGGTTAGCGGTAACTGTTGCGGTGTTAACGAGATCGCCGTTAACCGAGCCCACGAAGGCGTAGGTGTTGGTATCACCGGGGGCAAGTGGATCGTCGATGGTGCCCACTGGTGTCATGTCGGCCGAAGTGATGCCCAAGGTGGCGTCAGCGATGGCGATTGAGTTGAGGTAGGTCTCGCCGCCATTGAATACTTCAAAGCAGTAAACAACAGAGGTGGCGTTGCCGGCGGTAACTAATTCGGTTCCCGGGCAAGAGTTCACGTCTGAGCCAGCCAGAACTGTCTTGTTCAACGTCACTCCAGGTACCAGGCTGCTCACAACGGCATCGTCGGAATCACTCACGTTGACTGCGCCAGGCAGAGCAACTCCGCCGGCAGCTGGAGTACCCGTCGCGGTTGCAACGTTCACAACATCGCTTGCTGGGACCGGGCCGTGGCCAACTGATGCCGAAGCGCCAACGGCGATGTCGGCCACTGCTAGACCTGTGATGCCAAGAGTAGGGTCATCAATCGAAACGTTGATCAGGTCCGTATCGCCGGTGTTGTTCACGGTGAAGCAGTAAGAGACGTTGGACCCGCTCGCTACTTCGAGAGTTGATCCGTCAACGCCATCACATGGCGTCCCTTCAGGAACTGCGGTCTTGATTAGTTCGATCGCCGGGTTCTGAACGTCCACGTTTGTCGTGTCGTTGGCTGAAACGGTTCCGGCGCCAAACGGCACGCCCGTGGCCGTTGCGGGCTCGGCAACCACAGAGGCAGTATTGGGAAGCACGTCAACTGTGGCTGTTGTGTCGTAGCGGACCACAGCAGAATCGCCTGGGGCAATCAACGACAGAGAGCC
>CALAJQ010000037.1 GCA_937922785.1 uncultured Acidimicrobiales bacterium | reverse complement strand
ATGAAAGCCCTTGGCGCCTACCTTTCCGGTGCTCCGGAAGTCATGGTTCTCGCCCCAGTGGTAGCCAAGGGGCTGGAGCTCTAACTCAGGCCGTATTCTGACTCAGGCCGTCATGCCGTACGGGAACCTGTTAATAAACTCTTCGTTCGCCGCGATCCACCGAACAACATCACCACGAGTTAGTTGATCGGTCTCCAAGAGATTCAACCAATACTCAAAGCCATCTACGTCATGGCTCCGGCCAAGCACGTTTAGATAGATGGCACCAAGGAACTCCTCGTTCGTGGCCTCGGCGTAGTTGTTATTGAACTCATCGGTGGCTTCGAAGAACTTGGAAATGGCATCGATCTCATAACCATCACCGTTCAATCCAATCCAGTACTTGGCTCCGCCTACATCGGGTTCTCGGTGGAAGAAGGCCTGGTATAGACGCAGAACCTCGCCGTGGACTTCAGGGTCATAGTCGGTCGCGTTAACGATCTCGGCCAATGTTGAGGCCTCGGCAATCAAACCGACAAACGGTTCTCGCCAGTCCGAAAGTGTTGTGATGCGAGCAGCGGGCACACCGCCAGCATTGACAAACCGGCCGCCGATTACGAGCTGGTCGTCCTGACCGAACGCAAGCGCTGTCACGGCCCCGTCGAGACCCTGGCCATAGCCCTTCCAGCCGCGGCCATCCCATCGAACTAGATGATTGACCACTTGCCCGCCAGCGTCACGGAACCTCCCACCAGCCAGAACTCCACCTGAACTATCGATCTCTAGCGCGTAAACATCCTGAAAGTCAGCTGCTTCCCATGGCAGCTCAAACGCAGGTGACGGCCCGTCTTCGATGACGGGAGGGCCCAGACGAACCCAATCGATCCCGCTCCAGTGGGCAACACCAAAGTTCCCATCGAACGAACCCGCAGCGACGATCGTCCCGTCAGGCTTCACGGCAATGTCAGTGATTGGGTCAAATCGTACAAATCGTGAGCCCAGCGATGACCACCTCTGTCCGTCCCACCTGACGACACCGTTTGAGATCGACCCTGCCGCGACCAAGGACCCGTCGGGGCCAAGCGCCAACGACTGGATCAAGCCTTCGAGGCCTTCGCCAAGTGGCTGCCAACTAACGCCATCCCATCTAGCTATTCCGTTTAAGGCCGTGCCCTGAACCGATGTCTCGAAGTAGCCAGAGGCGTAGATGACCCCGCCAGCACCAGTTGCTAGCGCCTCGACATTTAGGCTCAGACCAAAGTTCTCAGGACGAGCGAAACCGGTACCAATCGGGTTCCAAGCTGAGCCATCCCATCGGGCGATATCGGCAACGGGCACGTCGCCTGCTTGGGAAAAGTAGCCGCCAGCAATCAGGTCGCCGTGAGAATCAATAGCCAGCGAGGCCACCACTCCGTTGGTTCCCCCAGCCAGCGATGACCACTGCTGCCCGTCCCATTTAGCAATACCATTTGCGACTACACCTCCGGCATGAGCAAATCCGCCGGCAACATATGCATCTCCGTTACTGGCAACCACGATGTCATGCACGGTCCCGTCCAGGCCGAATCCAATGTTGTCACTTCCCGCATCATCCTCGGCCCCAAGCGACAGCCATGAAGGCGGCGCGGGCAGCTCTGGCTGGTCAAGCACGGCAAGAAAAGCCGCCGTGCGTCCAGTGCTGTTCCCAGTTGCGTTAAACGATCCGTGAGCTAGCAGCTTGGAATCGAACCACCCAAGTGCTGCGATGTCGCCGCCCTCCACTTCTGCCCGGAACTCCCACTGCCCATCGACCAGCACAAAGATCTGATTGCGTTCAGGAGTTGTCGGAATGCTTTGTTCAGCGGCCAAGTAGATGTCACCGCTGGGCCTAACGATGATGTCGGTGGGGCGTAAGGCTTCGTCCTCAAGCGTTGAAAACTCTGACCACTCACCACCGAACCACTGATAGATCGTGTTCTGGATGTCAACCACCAGAACCTGGCCAGATGGAGTTGTCCGCAGAGACCTTACTGCCCAGTTGAACGTTGGCATGTCCGGCCCTACATCAACCCAGGCCGTGCCGTCCCACGCTGACAAGCTCGGGCCGGCGGAGCTAATCAGAACATTGTTTTCATCTGCTGTCAGCTGTGGTCGAGTATCGGTTTGGGTAATCGACCTAGGTTCACCCATTGCCGACCAGACCGAACCGTCCCAGGCTGAGATAACTACGTCGGTACCGAAGAAGCCTCGGTAAGGCTCGTCGTAGGCCTCAACAACTTGAGCCACAACAAGCTGACCGGTTGCATCAAAGGTAATGCTAGAAACCGCTGACTTGCCGTCTCCTAGGCCATCGGCAAAACCAGACCAAACTTCGCCATCCCATCGAGCTACTGCCGCAGCTGCGACGTTGCCGGCCCGGTTGAAGTACCCGCCCACCACCAATGACCCGTCTGAGTCAATTGCCATGGACCAGACAGGTCCGTCAAGACCTGTGCCCAGCGATGACCAGGCCTGCCCGTCCCACTGAGCGATGTAGTTCATTGGTTGGCCATCATGGGCTGTGAATTCGCCCCCAACAAAAAGCGTTCCGTCAGGTGCCACAACGGTTGCCGACACCGGATCGTCAAAGCCTCTAAGCCAGAAGTCTTCAGACCAAGTCGGCTCGACCGGGAGTTCCTGCGCGTAAGCGACCTGGGAAGTGACGCCCAAGAAACACACGAGCGCCACCAGTGAGCTGACAATCGACTTCGCTGGCGATCCCATAACCGCCAACTTACACCGCACAATCGATTCACTCACAGCGCGAGTCAGCGCTAGTGAACGCGGAAAGGGAGTGGCCTAAGCCACTCCCTTTCCAACACTTATCTGAAAGTGCTAAGCGGTATTAGTTGCGGCCTCGGCCACGTCCGCCACCACTACGTCCACGGCCACCGCCGCCACGACGGCGTCCGCCGTCATCAGCTAACGGTGCGCCTTCTGGACCAAGGTCGCCGAAGGTGTCGGCAACTTCTGACTGGAAGTCATCTTCAAAGCTCATTGATGTGCTGGGCGCATCTGATGCTCCGCTGTCGGAATCATCTGACTTGCCTCGTGAACCACGGTTGCCACCGTCACGGCCACGACCGCCACTGTCACGGCCACCACGATCGCTGCTGCCACGATCGCTACCGCCACCTGAAGGTGCTGGAGCTGAATCGTCGCCTGCCATCTTGAGGCTGACCTTGCCGTTGGGGTCGATGTCTTCAACCACTACGTCGATGCTTTGGCCAAGTTCGAGGACATCCTCGACCTTGTCGATGCGCTTGCCGCCACCAATCTTTGAGATGTGTAGCAGACCGTCACGGCCAGGAAGAACGTTGACGAACGCACCAAACTTGGTGATGTTCACAACCTTGCCCGGGTAGGTAGCGCCAACCTCAGCAGTTGGAGGATCGAGGATGAGGCGGATCTGACGCTCGGCCTCGGCAACAATATCTTTGTCTTCAGAAGCAACACTTACGATGCCAACAACGCCGTCGTCATCGACGGTGATGTTTGCGCCGGTCTCACCCTGAATTGAGTTGATGACCTTGCCCTTTGGCCCGATAACTTCGCCAATCTTGTCAATTGGAATTTCGAAGCTGATGATCTTCGGAGCGTTTTCACCAACGTCGTCTCGGGGAGCCGCAATGGCTCCAGCCATAACCTCAAGAATCTTGAGGCGGGCTTCCTTGGCCTGGTTCAAAGCGTCAGCCAGAACGTCGGCCGGGATGCCGTCGATCTTGGTGTCAAGCTGCAGCGCAGTTACGAACTCTGAAGTTCCAGCAACCTTGAAGTCCATGTCGCCGAAAGCGTCTTCGGCTCCGAGGATGTCGGTAAGGGTGGTGTACTTGCCATCGTGGTAGACGAGGCCCATTGCAATTCCAGCAACCGGAGCCTTGATTGGAACACCAGCGTCCATCAACGAAAGAGTGGAACCACAGACCGAAGCCATTGAGGTTGAACCATTCGAAGTTAGAACGTCAGATACCAAACGAAGGGTGTAAGGGAAATCTTCACTGTTTGGAATCACTGGAACTAGCGCACGCTCGGCCAAGAGGCCGTGGCCAATCTCGCGACGCTTTGGTCCACGCATGAACCCTGTCTCACCTGTTGAGTAAGGAGGGAAGTTGTAGTGGTGCATGTAGCGCTTGCGATCGTTGGGGTCGATCCCGTCGATCATCTGGTCCATGCGTCCCATGCCCAAAGTTGTGATGTTCAGAACCTGGGTCTCACCGCGCTGGAACAAGCCCGAACCGTGGACCCGAGGAATGACTCCAACTTCGGAGCTAAGTGCTCGCAGGTCACCAGGAGTACGACCGTCGATACGGGCGCCTTCGTTGACAATGCGTGAGCGGACTACCTGCTTCGACAGCGATCGAACCGCAGCCTTCAACTGCTTCTCTGAGTCTGGGAACTGCTCGCTTACTGCGGCCAGGGTGTCATCACGAAGTGTGTTTTCAGCTGCACCACGCTCTGCCTTGTCCGCAATTGACTGAACTTCAACCATGCGAGTCTGAGCGAAGGCACTTACAGCAGCCATCTGCTCTTCGGTGTAGTCGATCATGGCTGGGAATTCCATGGTCTCTTTGCGGCCACCATTGGCCTCAACGAGCTGGTTCTGAAGTGCAATCACTTCTTTGATGTACTGCTTTGACTCATCAAGAGCTTCAGCAAGTGCTGCTTCGTCAACCTTTGGTGCACCATTTTGGTAGTTCGGCCATGAGTTCTCAGTGCCGCCAGCTTCCACCATCATTACCGCAACATCGCCGTTGTCTAGCTCTCGGCCAGCAACAACGATTTCGAAGCTGCCTTCGTCGCCTTCTTGATAGGTGGGATGAGGTAGCCACTCGCCGTCGGCGGTGTAGCTAAGTCGGACAGCGCCGATTGGGCCGTCGAACGGCACGTCGGAAACCATCAGTGCAGCCGAGGCACCGTTGATTGCCAGAACGTCATAGGGGTTCTTCTGATCGGCACTAAGCACGGTTACAACGATGTGAGTTTCGTTGCGGTAGCCCTCAGGGAATGAGGGGCGTAGTGGGCGGTCAATTAGGCGACAGGTCAAAGTTGCAGCGTCTGCTGAACGACCCTCTCGACGGAAGAACGAGCCGGGGATCTTGCCCGCGGCATACATGCGCTCTTCAACGTCAACTGTTAGTGGGAAGAAATCAATTCCATCCCGTACTGTCTTAGCTCCTGTGGCGGCCACGAGAATCGTGGTTTCGCCCATCTGAGCCATTACTGATCCACTTGCTAGACCGGCTAATTTGCCAGTCTCAAGCAGCATGTCAGGTCCGTCACCACCGGTGACGGTTCCTGAAACGGATACGGCGTCCTTCATGGACACTCTCCTTGGGTTCAATTTTCTGCCATAGCGACCCTCGCTAGGCGTACGGCAGACCAGATCCCAGATTGCTGCCACCGAAGCTCAGTTGCTTCGGGAACGCCAAACTGGTCGCTGACCGGCCAAGTCAATGAACGTTTCATTGACCGCTATCTAGGCTACCCAAGTCGGCACTAAATAGTGGGTATGTAGCGTTTGTAGTGCTTTCGGCCTAGCCGGCGGACCTGCTGGCACAGCGCTTTCGCTCTAGGAGTCACGGTGGTAGCTTCAATTGGGCGGAAGGTGGGGTAAATGCGGCGGCTGATCTTGGCTCCTCATATTGACGACGAAGTGCTGGGCTGCTTTGCATTCTTGAGTGCTGACGCCCATGTTCTGTTTGCCGGCGTTGAAGATCGCCCCTCGACTGAAGTAAGGAAAGCTGAAGTAGCGGCTTCAGCGTCCCAGCTCGGATTTGCCTACTCAATGTTGGACAATCCCGTCAACAACTTCGCTGCTGCAGAACTGATTGGCTCCTTCGAAGAGGCAATCAACCGACTCAAACCTCACACGGTGCTGATTCCGGACAGCTCTTACAACCAAGATCATCGAGCTGTTTTTGATGCCGGGATCGTGGCAACTAGACCCCATGACCAGAACTGGTTCGTCCCTGAGGTTCTAGTTTATGAACAGCCCCATTCGGTGGTTTGGCCGTCCCATCGAGCCGAGACCCCAAACGTCTTCCACGAGATCGATATCGAGGCAAAGCTCCACGCCTACTCGCTGTATGGGTCCCAAGTAAGAGGACACCGTTCGCCCGAGACTGTTAGGGCTTTGGCCGCCCTTAGGGGCTCCCACATCGGAGTTGCCCACGCCGAAGCATTTCACGCACGGCGAATCGTGTTAGGAGACTCGTGACATCCAATCGTGTTCTAGTTACCGGTGGCCTCGGATTCATCGGGTCCAACCTCTGCCGCCGACTACTCAGCGAGCAATCAGACATCGAGCTAACCATCATCGACGACCTCAGCGGTACCGTCACCGACTACTCCGATCTTGCTCCTCACGCTGAAATAGTCATCGCCGACCAGCGAACCCTCAATCCGTTCACAGCAAGGTTCGACGCTGTTTACCACCTGGCAAGCCCGGTCGGATCGTTGGGCATTCTGGGTCGAACCGGTCAGATTGCCAGCGACATCATTGATCTTGCTAGCCATGCCCAGTCCGTGGCAGCAAACGCTGGCGCGTCGCTGCTTTATGTTTCATCGTCGGAGGTTTACGGCAGGGCGGGCAAACACTCTGAAGACATAGACATGGTCGTTCCCCCACGCAGGGGGGCAAGGATGGAATACGCGCTTGGAAAGCTCACTGCCGAGCACGTGCTTTACAACAAGTGCGCCGCACAAGAAGTTGATCTGCGCATGATCAGGCCGTTCAATTGTTCTGGCCCAGGTCAAAGCCCAGGACTTGGCTTTGTGGTGCCAACATTTGTGTCCGCCGCACTGGCCGGCACTCCCCTACCTGTTCACAGCAACGGCAAGCAGCGCCGCGCCTTCTGCCACGTACAGGACCTGGCTTCAGGCATCCTGGCAGTCCAGGCACAGGGTCGCGCAGGCGCCTTGTACAACCTCGGTCAACCCAGTGGAGTCGTGACAATTCGTGGCTTGGCGGAATTCATCGTTGACCGACTGGGCAGCAAATCAAAAATCGTTCATATTGATCCGACCGAAAAGTTCGGACCAACCTGGATTGAGGCATTTGACAAGATTCCGGACATATCCAGGGCCCAGGCCGAGACCGGTTGGGCGCCACTTCATGACCTCGAGTCCATAGTTGACGACGTCGCCGATCACCTTCGACGACCCACTCAAGGAAAAGATACTGACCTAACGATCGCGACGCTCGCAAACACATGAGTCTGGTTGAAGTGGGCGGGATTAGATTTCGGATTGCTGGCCTAACGGCCATCACAAGCGAACTGAAGGAGCGCCAGAGAGCGACTAAGCAAATCGTTCTGGGTTATGCGAATCCACATGTGATCAACGTGGCCACCTCTGAGCCCGAAGTTTCCAGGCATTTGCAAGCTTGCGACTTTGTTTGTGTCGACGGCATCGGCGTCCAACTTGCATTGAAACTTCGCCATACAAGCACAGAACGATTACCTGCCCATCACCTGCTTGATCATCTGCTCGACTCAGGCTTGTTGACGGGCCGGCTGCTGGTAATCGGAATTGAGGAAGAATACGTGGTGGATGCTGCCCGCAAGATTGTGGCCAGGTCCCCGGGGCTGCATCTGGTTGGCACCAGCAGCGGATTCGCGTCCGATTCTGATGTGCGCGTGCTGCTACGAGAACACTGCGACGCAGAAGTCGTTCTAATTGGCGCCGGGTCTCCCCGTTCAGAATCGATAAGCAACATGGCGGCCGACGTTTGTAAAGGAGCCATCGTTTTCCACTGTGGCGCCGGCTCGTTGGCTGTGTATGCCGGGGTTCGCAGTCATGCTCCTCGGTGGGTAAATCGCGTCGGTCTGGATTGGCTCTACCGGTTTGTCACCGAACCCCACACCCGTCGTCGGTACACGATCGGAGCGCTCCAATTCACACGTTCGGTGCTTAAACCTAATCAAATCGTGCTTGAAATTAGTCAGAAGGGGAAAGTCGCATCATGAGAGTTGTCTTTGCAAATCCTGCCTCACGTCGACCAATCGGCAAAGGCATGGAACGGTACATGATGGGTGCTGGCATTCGTTTCCCCTGGTCGATGATCAAGCGCGAAGATGAGCGACCCCGATTTTCCATGTTCCCGATGTTCATGGGCTACGCCGCAGCATTGGCTGAAAATGCTGGGTTCGAAGCTATGGCGGTTGACGCCATCCCTCTGAACCTGACCGATGATGACTTTCGCAAAGCCGTCATTGATGTAAATCCAGACGTCATCGTCATTCAGCCAAATGCGTTGATGATTGATGACGTAGCCACTCATCTTCAGATCTTCAAGGAGAAAACCGAAGCCACTACGATTTTGGTAGGCGCCCATGTGAGCGCAGAGGCAATCGATACTTTTGATCGATGCCCAGACCTAGACCATGCGGTGATGGGTGAGTTCGAATACGGACT
Source organism: uncultured Acidimicrobiales bacterium (assembly GCA_937922785.1). Taxonomy (GTDB): domain Bacteria; phylum Actinomycetota; class Acidimicrobiia; order Acidimicrobiales; family SZUA-35; genus CALAJQ01. The sequence goes on along the minus strand of CALAJQ010000037.1, from coordinate 23,231 downwards.
GCTCGGCCTCCTTGAAGCAATCCGCGACGAGAAAAGTGTCATGTCGGTTGCCGGCGTCGCTACCCGTAGAGCCGATGGGACTCTTCAAACAGCGATGGGCCTAGCGAAGCCCGTTGAGGACTTGAACGATCTCCCGAGGCCAGCAAGGCATCTGTTTCCGGCCTGGTTCGATAACGACATGGGCGCGTACCACGATGGATTCAATCAGCTAAAACCAACCTTCGATATGCATGCTACGAGGGGGTGTCCATACCGCTGCAACTTCTGTGTGTGGGTGCAAGTGCTCTATGACGACAGCCGTCACCGGCGGCGCAACGTCAGCGACATTGTCGACGAGATGATTGAACTTCGGGACAATCACGGAGCCAAAGAGATCTACTTCGACGATGACAACTTCACGGCGCACCGCGGGTTCGTGAAGGACTTCTGCAAAGAGATAAAGCGCCGCAAGATCGACATGAAATGGTCGGTTCTTGCCGACGCCATTGCTCTGAACGAACAGATGTTGGAGACAATGGCCGACGCCGGATGCATCGGTGTGAAATTTGGGCTTGACAGTGCAGACGCCGAGGTTCTTCGCCAGACGGATAAACCTCTGAAAGTAAGCAACATTCAACCGCTCGTCGATAGTTGCATTAAGCACGGGGTCAAAACTCATATGACCGTTGTTGTCGGGCTTAGTGGCGAAACAAAGGAGTCGTTGGAGCGCACGTTCAACTTTGCATGCACTTTGGATATTGATTCAATCCAAATCTCCATGGCGACGCCGGTTCCGGGAACCCGCTTCTATCAAGAGGTCAAGGACAATGGATCGCTGGTCTTGGACTCGTGGGACCAACTCGACGGCTACAGCACATCGGTCATCAGCTATGAACACCTAACCCGCACCGACCTTGAGGAGTTCATGTGTGACGTCCAAAGCCGCTGGCTAAGGGCTCGACTGCGTCACCCCAAATGGGTTCTGCGCCAAGGTAAGTACTTGGCCCGCCTCACTCGCGTTCAGGGCGCGAAGGGACTCAAGCGCCGACTACGACGTGGCATTCAGGTGGCAAGGGGCGACACCACCGTGATCAGCGCCGATCAGCCAACCGATTCGGCAGGCTTAGAGCGGCACAAGGTTCTGCGCTACTAGCTCGCTGGCGGTTTCAATTAGCTGCACCAAGAACTAACTCTGTGTAGATTTGACCACTCGGAACTAGAAGAGAAATTTCGTCTTTCGAACGCTAGCCACATAGCGTGGTCCGATGGTTAAGCGTTTCCTTCTGTTAACCGCCCCCGTTCTTGTCTTGGGTGCTTGTGGCGGCTCGTTCGAATTTCAAATCGGTGGCCAATCGGCCGAAGAGGCTGCGATCGAGTTGATCGATAGCGACCTGGCCAAGGCAGTAGGTCTCGGCCCCTTAACAACTACGTGTGATGAAGTTGTTGAACCCGAAGTTGGCTCGGAATTCACGTGTCGATCAATCACCGGAGAGGGCGACACAATCGAGTGGGCCGTGCTTATTGACCGCGAAGACCACATCGACGTCCAAAGCCAAAACGTCGTACTTCTACCGACACTGGAAGATATTGAAAACAACGCAGTCGAGGCGCTCTATGGAGACAACCCGCTTGAGGTGTCAATCGACTGTGGAGACCGATCTCGAGTGCTGGACCAAGACAACACAATGATTTGTGACGCCGCTACAGCTGCCGAACCCACTGTCATTCACGATGCCACTGTCACCATTACTGACACCGAAACCGGGGCATTTGATGTGCTCGTAAGTGACGAACCACGACCCTAACTGAAAATATTTGTTAAGCGGGAATATTTGTAGCCCGATGCTTCAACATGCGGATTAATACGGGCTTCGCCCTAAGAGCGATGCTCACCGTCGCCGTGGTTTCAGTTCTGTTTAACGCGCCGCCAACCCAGGCCCAGGAACAAATAGACGACGTCGATACCTCTGTGGTGCATACATACGTCGTCGAGCCTGACCAAGAACGCGTTGTTGTGTCAACCAAGATGGCGGTGACCGCAGACAAACCCAACCGTTCGACCGGACGCGGGGTGACTCAGTTCTACTTCACGGGTTGGTATGTAACCATCCCGGGTGAAGCGATCGAACTGACTGTGACCGACAATGGACGCGACCTTGTTTATGAGCGCATCGAAGCCGGTGATTTCTCAGAGCTGGACATAACTTTCAGACGGAACATCTTCTACCGCGAGACTGCAAACATCGAAATTAGGTACGTGTTGCCCAGCGACGGTCCAAGAAACGATGCCGTCGTTCAAGTCAACCCCGCCTACGCCGGCTTTGGCGTATACGACGGTACCGGCGCCGAAGAGGTCGGTTTCACGATCGAGTTCCCACCCGGTTTCGGAGAAAACGAGGGGTTCGGACTGGAGTCTTTAGAACGCCGCGTTGAAGACGACGGACGAGTGATATTTGAGAACCTGGAAGTGCCGCTCTATGAAACTGTGTTCGGGTTCGTAGCCGCCGCCAACACCGATTCGCTGCGTAGTGAATCATTCGAAGTTGACGACAAGGACTTTGAACTTCGAGCCTGGCCCGGTGACACGAAATGGTCTAGCTTCGTTCGAGACCAGATCACCGAAGGCACTCCCCTGCTGACTGACATGACTGGTCTGGAGTGGCCGGTCGACGACGTCCTGGAAATCACCGAGTCTTACTCGCCCTACCTCAACGGGTACGGCGGCTGGTATGACCCTGAGGACACATCCATCGAGATAGGCGATGAGCTAGACGGTCATTTGATCTTTCACGAATTGGGCCACGTCTGGTTCAATGATGGACTCTTTACTGACCGCTGGATTACCGAAGGTCTGGCGGATGAGTTTGCCGACACACTGATGGAGGACCTCGACGGCGAACGCCGCGATCCGCCGAAAGCATCCAACTTGGACGACAACGCCATAGCCCTTTCTCAATGGACTGGCGCAGTCTCCAGCTTCGAGACCGAGGAGTGGGCCTATGAGGCCTCTTGGAAGGTCATGAACGAGATCGCAGAACAGGTTGGTATCGAAGGGCTGGGCTCGGTTATTGGAGCTGCCGATGAAGGGCGATCTGCATACCCTGGCGAAACCGATTTCACCACTGGCGCTCGGCGAACTCATGACTGGCGGTACTTCCTCGACCTACTCGAGATGGACATGTCACCGTCCAATGACGATCTATCTGAACTATTCGCCGACTGGGTGGTGTCGGACTCAATTAGCTATCAGCTAGATGATCGTCTTGAGGCCCGCACCACCTATGCAGAGTTGGTCAACGACGGTGGCGAGTGGGCTCCGCCTGCAGGCGTCCGTGCAGCTCTGAGCGAATGGAAGTTCAGTGCCAGCGAACCACTATTGGCCTCAGCCGCAGCGCAGATAGACCTGCGTGACCAGGTTGTTGGGGCAGCGGCCGAAGTGGATGTTGAGTTCCCGGATGGATATGAGTCTGACTATGAACAGGCGGAAACGATCGAAGATCTGGAGAAGGTGGGCCAAGACCTTGCCAAGCTCAAGGCCAGCGCGCAACAGCTGGTAGCCGCCCATGATCTTTCCAAGGCTGACCCAGCGTTTTTCACAAAGGTCGGCCTGATTGGTGAAGATCTAGATGCCGAGTTCATCAAGATCGGTGCAGCTTTCGAAGCCAACGAACTTGAAGAAGTAGCCCAAGGCGCAGACCAGCTCGAAGAAACGCTGACCGACGCCGAATCTACAGGCAAACTTCGAGTCGGCATCGCCGCAGCAATACTGGCGATCTTGATGTTGTTGGTGTTCGGACTCCTTTACCGACGTCAGAAGAACAAGAAGTTAACCCCAACAGTGCTTGAGGTTGTTCGACGGGAACCAGCCGTCACCGGCGAACAAGCAGCTCAAGATCTCACTCCCGTTGGTGCTGGTCGACCTGAAATCCCTAAGTCTCTACCTTGGGATCCAGGCTCGGAACCGGCTGCCCCCGAGAGACCCTCACCGCCGGACCCAGGTGGGCTTCCGCCGCGCCCTAGTCATCGGGCCGAGGGGACCCCCTAAGGCCGGTTGTCCCTCGCCAATTAGCCAAGCACAATTGGGCCGATGAAAGACCTAGCTGGAAAACTGCTCGCTGAGAATCAGGTGATGTTGATCGACGGTGGCGTCGGCACTCAGCTTGAGCTCATGGGGGTACCAATGGTTGCTGGCGCCTGGTGTGGTGGAGCCGCCGTGTCGCACCCTGAGGAGCTAAAGCAGGTCCATATAGATCACATGGCTGCAGGTGCGAAGATGATTATCGCCAATACTTATGCTAGCTCGCGTCACGTGTTGGCTCAGGCTGGGCTTGAAGATCAGTTCGAAGAGCTAAACCGTCGTGGCGTCGAGATTGCCCTCGCCGCCCGAGAAAGCGCCGACCGGCCCGATGTCATCGTTGCCGGTTCGATATCCACCACTGACCAAGGTGGAGTTTTCCCCGATCTCCAAACAGCAACTGTGGAATTCGGCCGTCAGTGTAAAATCTTGCTGGATGCAGGAGCGGAGATAATCGTTCTGGAGATGATGCGCGATATCGACCGAACTATTGCAGCTCTCGAAGCCGTGAAGGATTGCCGTGTTCCGGTTTGGATAGGACTCAGCTGCATGATCAAAGATGAAGTGCCCTACATGATTCTGGGCACTGACACTCTTGCCGACACTCTCGACGCAATAGCTAACTACGACATCGAGGCTATGGCAATCATGCACACTGAGGTAGACGATGTTGACGCCTGCCTTGACGTCCTTCAAGCCAAATGGTCAGGACCAGTTGGCGTATACGCCCAGACTGGCGATTTCGATCCGCCGCATTGGTTGTTCATCGACACGATTTCGCCACAGGACTATGGCACCGCTTGTGAGCGCTGGGTCGGACGGGGCGTGCAGATTATTGGCGGATGCTGCGGAATCACCACCGAACACATCGCCCATCTTCGGGATCGGCTTCCCACCCACGCCGAATAGGAGCTTCATGCCACTCAGCCCACAACAAACACAGCAGTTTGAAGAACGCGGTTGGATCTCCCCGATCGACATCCTTTCTAACTCCGAGGCGGCGCAGCTACTGGAGCAATACACACAGGCCGAAGCGGAATTCGGAGAGCATCTCCATAGCGAGAATCGCAACAACGCGCACCTACAGTTCGAATTTCTGGCCGACATTGTTCGGCACGATTTGATCATCGATGCCGCTCGATCACTGGTGGGCTCCGACATCGTGCTTTGGAGCACAGTGATGTTTGTCAAGGAGCCTCATAGCTCAGCATTTGTCAGCTGGCATCAAGACGCCACCTATATGGGGCTTGAGCCTGACAACTTTGTGACGGCTTGGCTGGCACTCACCCCGAGCAATCCCGAGACCGGGTGTGTTGCGGTCGTCGACGGGTCTCACCGCAACGGAAGAGCCGCCCACACCGATCTCTACGAGCCAGACAACATCTTGACTAGAGGACAAACAATAAGCGGGGTCGACATTTCGACGACGTCAAACCTTGTGCTGGCCGCTGGCCAGATGTCGCTTCATCATCCGTGGTTGATTCACGGATCGTTGCCCAACAGAAGTAGTCAACGACGCATTGGCCTAGCGATGCAGGCCTACATGGGATCAGACGTCACACCAACGAGAGGTGATCACCACGTGATGCACATAGCGGGGGCGCCCATTCGAAGAGAGTTCATCACAGCGTCTGCCCCTACCGGTCACTTCGAGACCGATACAGCCACTAGAGCCGCGGCAAATAGGGCTCTCTCGAACGTTCTTTATGACGGCGCCGAGCTTCGGAGGAAGCTCTAGTTAGCGACGCAGACCGAGTTCAGCGATGATTGAGCGATAGCGCTCTACGTCGATGTCAGCCAAGTAGCCAAGAAGACGACGGCGACGACCAACCAACATCAGAAGGCCACGACGGCTGTGGTGGTCCTTCTTGTGAGTCTTGAGGTGTTCGGTTAGATGCGTGATGCGATCAGTGAGCAGCGCAATCTGCACCTCGGGTGATCCGGTGTCGTTCTCGCCACGAGAATGCTTGGCGATGGTGTCGCCTTTTGGCGGAAGATTTGCAGGGGGGTTGCTCATGATGGCTCCAAATTAGAAGTTGGCTCTTAGGTCCAGCCGCTGGGCCCGCAATGCGTGGTCAGCAGCCAACCCGTAAGCATAGGCCGCCCACTGCAATAGCCAACCAGCTATCTCCGAAGCTAGGTGAGGTGGGTCCGAGCCACCGCTATGTCGTCCACAAGCTGGGCTTTAAGCGCGTCGATTCCGTCAAAGCGCTGCTCAGACCGGATGAGTTCCACAAATTGCACTTGGGCGGGCTGACCATAAAGATCCCCGTCAAAGTCAAGCAAGTGGGCTTCTAGCAGACTTCGGTCGGCATCTTGGTAGAAGGTAGGTCGCTTGCCGACGTTGACCGCCGCGGCGTGGCGCTCCCCGTCGGGGGTGATGTACCAAGCGGCATAGACTGCGTCAGCCGGAAGAGCTATCTCAGCTGGCACGTCTACGTTTGCGGTTGGGAATCCAATCAGACGGCCTCGCTGGTCGCCTTGGACCACAATGCCACGTACCTCATGATGGCGGCCAAGCAGAGTCTGAGCGGTCATTACCTCTCCTCCAGCCAGCGCTCTTCGCACAGCTGTTGAGCTCACGGGCTCTGCTAGCCCGTCGGGTCGCTCGAGAAGCTCGATTCCGTTAACACTGAAGCCGTGTTGTCGGCCAAGCTCGGTGAGCACCTCGACGTTTCCAGCACGACCCTTGCCAAAGTGAAAATCGTGACCGACAACTATCGCTTGCGCATCCAGACAGCCCACAAGCACCCGGCTCACAAAGTCAGGAGCGGTCTCTGAAGCCTGGCTGGAGTCGAACGGAACTACGTAAGTGGTGTCCACTCCAGCTGCGGCCAGCAACTCAAGCTTTTGTTCAATATCGGTCAGGATGAGGGGCGCGTTCTCGGGACGGATTACAAGCGCCGGGTGCGGGTCGAAGGTAACAACTGCCATCTTCGTGCCTAGGTCCCTAGCCAGTTGTTGTGTCTGGGAGATCACCTGGCGATGGCCGATGTGGACTCCGTCGTAGACGCCTATCGAAACAACATGCTGGCCCCGAGCAGGGTCGCAGCCCTGCGGATCGTTAATTATGTCCATTATTCGGCTACCAATACTTTCACTGCTTTGAATTCACCATCTCGCGACTCATACACGGCCAATATTTCTCCAGATTCGTCCGCAACCGCCAATCGTCCGGCTCCGCCAGCGGGTCCCAACGAGCGACCGTGGCGAACTTGGGAGGCCACCACGTCATCCACCTGCAGGGTAGGGAGTCCTCTAAGGAGCTGCGTGTGCGGCAACAACTCAAGGTCTTCGACTGAGGCAGCTTCACTTTCGAGAAACTGACCAACCGCGGTTCGGCGCAGGTTACGCAGGTGCGCTCCCCCGCCGAGGGCTGTTCCGACGTCGGCGGCAAGCGTGCGTACGTAAGTGCCCGACGAGCACTCCACCTCGATCCGATAGACCAGCGGGTCCTCGGTTGGTGAAGTGTCGTAGCGATGAACTGTGACAGGTCGAGGCTCACGCTCTACGGTTTTTCCTTCGCGGGCCAGCTCATGCAACCGCTTGCCGTCAATTTTGACCGCAGAAACCATTGGCGGGATCTGTTCGATGTCACCAACAAACTTCGCTGCAGCTGCGGCAACTTGGTCCGGCGTGACTGACATCTCGTGGGTGGCGGTGACTGCGCCGTCAGCGTCGAGGCTGTCAGTCTCCACACCCAGCACCAACTCGCCAAAATAAGACTTGTCGGTTCCGGTCACGAACTGAAGCATCTTAGTGCCCTTGCCAACGCCAAGAACCAGCACACCCGTCGCACTGGGATCCAGTGTTCCGGCGTGACCCACCTTCTTTGTCCCAAACTTCTTACGAAGTTGATCTACCACGTCGTGACTGGTGCAGCCAGCGGGCTTATCTACGATCGCGCAACCCGAGATACCGCTATCAGGACGCTTAGATCGGCGGCCCATCAAGATCCTCTTGTGTGACGTCGCTTTGATCACCGGCATCTGCGGTTGAGCCGAGATTCCTCAGAATCTCTTCCACCCGATTGCCGGCTTGAACGCCGTGGTCGAACTTAAAAACAACGTTAGGGGTCTTACGGAGCTGCGCTTGGTCAGCGATTGCACGCTTGATTGGCTTGCGGTGACGGTTGTCGAGCTGATCAAGTAATGCATCGGCCGCGTCAGAATCGGATCCAGGATCGATCTCGAACGAGGAAACAAACACCTCGGCAACGTTGAGGTCATTGTCCACCTCGACGCCAGTCACCGTTAGGAAGCCAAACTCACCGTCTTCGGAACGGTCAAAGTAGTCGGCCACGATCTGCTGTAGCAGCGAGTTCAACCGGGCAGTACGGGCGTAGTGCTGCTTGGCGGCAGGCTTGCGTTGCTTAGATGATGGTCTTCGAGCCATTTAACACCTCGATGAGATTCGCCGAGTTAGACGCGGGGGATCTCACGCTCTTCGTAGGTTTCAATGATGTCGCCACCCTTAAGGTCTTGGAAGTCAGTAAGGGCGATACCGCATTCGAAGCCGGCCTGAACCTCTCGCACGTCATCTTTGAATCGACGAAGGCTTTGCACTGCGCCCTTCCAGATCACAACGCCTTCACGAAGGAACCGCACCTTGGAGTTTCGAGTGATGACACCGTTGCGGACCATACAACCAGCGATTGCGCCGACCTTTGGCGAACGGAAGACTTCACGCACCTCAGCTTCACCGGTAACAACTTCTTCATACTCAGGAGCGAGTAGACCAAGCATTGCGTTCTCGATGTCCTCAAGAAGCTTGTAGATGATCTCATATGTTCGGATCTCTACCTGCTCTTGATGCGCCAGTTCACGAGCCTTGCGGTCCGGTCGGACGTTAAACCCGAGGATGGTCGCGTTAGATGCCGAAGCCAACTGAACGTCGTTTTCGGTGATACCACCTACGCCACGCAGGACAAATGCAAGCTTCACCTCGTCACGCTCACGCTTACGCAGCGAATCGGTAACGGCCTCTAGTGAGCCGTTTACATCGGCCTTGACAATTAGGTTCAACGTTGCTGACTCGCCAGCTTGAATCTGCTGGAAGATGTCTTCAAGCTTTGCACCGCCGGAGGTGGCCGAAGCATCACGGCCCAGGGAGGCCAGACGATGCCAATGCTCACGAGTGGCGGCAATCTTGGCTGCAATCTTCTCACTTGGCGCAATTACAAAGCTGTCACCGGCGTCAGCTACCTCGTTCAGACCAAGGACCTGAACAGGAGTTGACGGGCCGGCTTCATCTACGTTTTCGCCCTTGTCGTTGATAAGAGCGCGAACACGGCCCCATGCGGCACCAGAAACCAGCGGGTCTCCGACCTTGAGAGTTCCGCGCTCGACCAAGATGGTGGCAACAGGTCCACGACCGATATCGAGGTGGGCCTCAAGTACTGTTCCAGCGGATCGACCGTCGGGGGTTGCCCGGAGATCTTCTAGCTCGGCAACAACAAGAAGGCTTTCAAGAAGATCATCCAGGCCGTCGCCGGTCATGGCTGAAACTGGAGCCATGATCGTGTCGCCGCCCCACTCTTCTGGGACAAGACCGCGCTCAGAGAGCTGGGTCATAACCCGGGTTGGGTCGGCGCCTTCGCGGTCCATCTTGTTGATGGCGACGATAATTGGAACTTCGGCAGCTTGTGCGTGACTTAGCGCCTCAAGAGTCTGTGGCATAACGCCATCGTCAGCGGCAACTACAAGGATGACGATGTCGGTTGCGTCCGCACCTCGAGCCCGCATTGCGGTGAAAGCTTCGTGGCCAGGGGTGTCAAGGAAGGTGATTCTCTTGTCATCTTTGATTGCCTGGTAGGCGCCGATGTGCTGGGTGATACCGCCAGCTTCGCCGTCAACAACGTTGGCCTCTCGAATTCGGTCCAGCAGCAAAGTCTTGCCGTGGTCAACGTGGCCCATCACAGTGATTACTGGTGGCCGTAGCGGCCAGGTCGCAATGATGTCTTCGTCTTCTTCATCCTCGAAATCAAGGATCTTACGAAGTTCAACTTCTTGCTCTTCACCGGGATCGACCAAGCGCACTTCTGCGCCGATCTCTGCAGCGAAGCCTTCGATCATTTCGTCTGTTAGCGACTGAGTGGCAGTAACCATTTCTCCGTTTTGGAGCAGGTAACGCACAACGTCGGCGACAGTACGGTTCAGCTTCGGACCAAGGTCTTGGGCGGTCGATGCTCGCTCGATGACGATGGTTCCAGTGGGTACCGACGCATCGTCTGCTGAGTATGAAGGCACGTCCATTGGACGTAGTTCTTCTCGGTTGCGACGACGACTCTTCTTGCGACGTGGCCGTCCTCGGTTTGGACCGCCTCGGCCGGGAGGTCCGCCACGGTTTGGACCGCCGCCACCGGGAGCTCCACCGCCGCCACCAGGGCCGCTGCGGAATCCGCCGCCGCCGCCAGCACCGCCGCCAGGACGGGGGCCGCTAGAGCGGAAGCCGGTTCCAGGGCGACTGCTGCCGCCTGAGGGGTTGGCTGGTGCCTTACCAGCTCCGGGAGGAGGTGGGATGGGCTTGCCTGCGCGACCACGGGGCGGACCGGGAGGAGGAGGAATTGGGCGGCCCTTCGGGCCTTTTGGAGGTGTGGGCGCACCCTTTGGTGCTGACTTTGCCTCGGGTGCTTCGGCTGCCTTTACCGCGGGCGCTTCTGCGGCTGGGGCAGCGGGCGCGCTTGGGGCGGCGGGCGCTGGCGCCTCTACCTTGGCTGCAGGAGCAGCAACCTCTGGGCTGGCTGCGGGTGCAGGTGCAGGTGCAGGAGCTTGAGCAACCGGGGCTGGTGCAGGAGCGGGAGCAGGAGCCTGAGTTCGTTGTGGCGTCGTTGGCGGAGGAGGTGGGGCCGGTCGTGAGCTGACAACCTTCTTGGCCGGTTGACGCATAGCCGGAGCTGAATCTTCACTAGCGGCCTGGCTCGGTTTGGGAGCAGGCGTCGCTTCTGGGGCAACCGGCTCGCTCTTGGCCACTGCCTTCTTCTTAGCGGCCTTCTTTTTGACGGCCTTTTTCTTGACGGCCTTCTTCTTGACTGGCTTCTCTTCAACCTTTGCAGCAGGCTCGTCCTCGTACACGACGGTGTTTCGAAGACCCTCACGGTCAGCCTTGCGGCGGATGCGGTCAGCCTGTGGCTCGACGATAGAAGAGGAATGACTCTTAGCCCCAATGCCCAAAGCTGAGCACAGGTCGAGTACGTCGGAATTTGCAACTCCCAACTCTCGCGCTAATTCATAAACCCTGATTTTCGCTGGCACAGTGTTGTTCTTATCCTCATGGGGCTAGGTAGACCTAACGTCAACTCTCTAACGATATCGCCGTGTGCAGGCCTAACCACTGTCTTTAGTGTCCGATAGCGCCTCGGCTAGCTGATCTAGCTGGGCGTCTGTCACATCTTGACGCAAAGCCCTTACAACAGCGTTGCGTTTGCGGGCGGTCTCAAAGCACTGGTCAACGGTCTCTGCACACAACCAAGCGCCCCGTCCGCTGACTGTTTGGCCGATCTTGAGGTGGCCGTCCGCGCTCCCAAAACGCACTAGATCAGCTGTCGGACGGCGAGTCCGGCAGCCGATACAGGTGCGTTCTGGAGCCGTTTTGGCGACTTTACTCTTCCTCGGAGTCTGCTGGTGCCTCTTCGTCACCGGCATCGCCCGAACCATCCTCAACCTCAGTGAGCTCAGAATCTAGAGCTTCTGGGTCTTCTAGAGCTTCTGGGTCTTCTAGCGCTTCTGGGTCGGCATCGCCCTCAACCTCGGTGGACTCTTCTGCTGTTTCGCCTGCGTCGCTAGCTTCAGCGGAATCTTCGGAATCTTGAGTTTCTTCTGAGTCTTCAGCTTCTGCGGCTGCTATTGCTGCTTCGGTCTGGGCGTTCCACTCTTCCATAGTCATGGCGGGTGAACCGTCGGCGGGCTGCCACTTCTGCTCACCGTCTTCATCAGTGATCCACTCACCCTGAGCCCACTCTTCGCTGGCATAAGCCTCTGCCGCAGCAGCTTCCTCAACCAGTTGGGTCTCACTCTTGATGTCGATTCGCCACCCGGTTAGACGGTGAGCCAACCGAGCGTTCTGGCCTTCCTTGCCAATGGCAAGGGAAAGCTGGAAGTCGGGAACGATTACCTCGGCAGTGCCAGTCTCTTCATAGAGCCGAACCTCTTTGACCTTGGCTGGGCTTAGAGCCTTAGCTACAAAGTCATACTGATCTTCAGAGAACGGAATGATGTCTACCTTTTCGCCGTTCAGCTCGTTAACAACCATCCGAACCCGCGAGCCACGGGCTCCAACACACGCGCCAACTGGGTCAACGTTCTGGTCATTTGAGTGAACTGCGATCTTGGTTCGGTGTCCGGGTTCCCGAGCGACGGCCTTTAGCTCGACGATTCCGTCCGCAATTTCGGGAACTTCAAGCTCGAAGAGACGCTTGATTAATCCCGGGTGAGTCCTGGAAACAACGATCTGAGGACCCTTTGCAGTACGGCGGACCTCAACGATGTATGCCTTGTGGCGGGTGCCAGCTTCGGGGCGTGGACCAACCGACACCTGTTCAGCTTGTGGAAGCAGAGCCTCAACTCGGCCCAGATCCAAAAGGGTGTAGCGACTGTCGGTCTGCTGCACGATGCCGGTGACGATGTCGCCTTCGCGGCCTGCGTACTCTTCGTATTTCATCTCGCGCTCTTCATCGCGGATGCCCTGCATAAGGATTTGCTTGGTGGTTTGAGCAGCGATTCGACCAAAGTTGTCGGGCGTGACGTCGAATTCGTCACCCCACGGCTCGCCATCTTCGTCTAATTCTTGGGCAAAGACGCCAATTTCGAATGTGTTGGGGTCGATCGTGACCCATGCGTACTCATAAGCATCTGGGTCCTTGCGATATGCGGACTCCAAAGCGTTGGCAAGAATGCCATAAAGCTTGTCCACTGAAATGCCACGGTCTTCCGCAAGCGCTTCTAGTGCGTCTGTCATTTCGTTGCTCATATTGCTACTCCTGTAAATCTCTTCAGTTGTTCTTTAATTTTTGTTCTTAGTTTTTGTTCTTTAATTTTTGTTCTTAGTTTTTGTTCTTATTGTGGCCTGGCTTGCCTTGGTTGGCCTTGCCGCCCTTTTTAGGTGTTGGACCCCAGTTAAAGACGGTCTTTGTTCGTTCAATTTCGTCCAAGCTAAACGAAAATTCTTCCGGGGTCTTCTGATCGGTCCCATCAACTTCAATTGCAGCAACTGTGACGGTGTTGTCAAGAAATGACTTGAGTTCGCCTTTAACTCTTCTAGGGGTGTTTCCCGGAGTTGTCTTCACCACCACTAACTCCCCCACAGCCCGCTCATAATGGACCTCGCGTCGAAGCTTTCTTTCGACTCCGGGAGACGACACCTCAAGGGTGTAACGCCCAGGAATTGGATCGTCTTCATCCAGAATGGGCGAAATCAGCCTGTTGATGCGAGCGAGTGCATCAACTTCAACGCCATCTTCGGTATCAACCAGAACTCTTAAGACAGTCCCGCTCCACTCGACGTCAAACAGATCGGCGCCAGCAGTAGTGACTACAGGTTCGAGAAGTTCAAATACCTCTTCTGCAATGGCCATGGCACCTCCTGGGGCGTAAAATCTGGGACAAAAGTGAAACAGCGCGGGCCAAAGGCCCACGCCAATCGGCATGCCGAGACAAGGATAGCCCTAGGATCTAGACGTGGGACTCAAAAAAGCATTCAAGTCATGGTTCTTGACCGAAGTGTCTGAGATCAAAGAGAGTGTCAGCGATCTAAGCGACCGAGCCGAGTCGGCGCTGAAAAATCGCGAAGACGATCTCCGGGCTAGCTCAGAAGACAAGCTTGAGAATCTTCAAGAAGAGATCACAAGCGAAGACGACCCCCTCGCCGAGGCCCGGGCCAAGATTGACGCCAAAGTGGCCGAGGCAGAGGCTCGGGAAGAAATGACCGAAAAAGAGGTCAAAGAGGCCGCTCGGGAAGAGGTCGACGAGGCTGAGAACTATCACAAAAGGGCAGACCTCGACGCCAAGATGGATGAAGCAAAGGCCAAGGCTGCTTTAGATGAGGCCAAAGCGGCAGAGCGCCTAGCCCAAATCCGCAAGGAAATGGGCACCGACTAAAACGAGCGCTCTCGGCTCCGCAGTTCTGGCGGTGTAGCCAGTCAAACTCTCCCGTTCTGGCGGTGTAGCCAGTCAAACCCGGCTGGTTCCCAGGTCAGTTCGGATTCTTTGGCTGGTTCCCAGGTCAGTTGCGAATTGGTGGCTGGTAGCCAGGTCAGTTCCGGCGTTGTGGGCGGCGCAGATCTAGCTGCGGGCCTTCTTCATGAGCTCCACAACTGTTTCTGAATCGTTGGCGTCTTCGCCCTTTTCGTTCAGATTCCGCTGGCGATCCTCTTCAGCGGCTTTGCGAGCGGCATCCTTGGTGCTGAGGGCTCTGGCCAAGGCAGCATCCATGCCTTCTTCATTAATGAACGTGGCCCACTCGACCAAGGTGTCAACCATTTCATCTTCGGGAACAACAGCCACGTTCTCGCCCCGAATGAACAGGTGCCCTCGCTTGTTGCCAGCGGCGATGCCGATGTCGGCGTCACGCGCTTCACCCGGGCCATTCACGACACAGCCCATGACGGCCACTTGAAGCGGGATTTGCTTGTCAGCAAAAGCGTCTTGGGCATCGTTGGCAATCTTGTAGACGTCAATCTCGGCGCGACCACATGACGGACATGCGATCAGATCAACGTTCTTGCGCTCCCTTAGCCCGAACGACTCCAACAACTGACGACCAAGCCTGGCCTCATCGACAGGGTCCGATGACAACGAATAACGAATTGTGTCGCCGATGCCTTCTGCAAGAAGAGTTGCGATACCGGCAGTGGCTTTCAAGATTCCACCGGGCGGCGGTCCACACTCGGTAACACCAAGGTGAAGCGGGTGATCGGTCACTTCAGCAAGTTGACGGTATGCCTCGATCATCAGCGGGACGTTTGAAGCCTTCACCGAAATCTTGATGAGGTCAAAGTCCACCTCGTCGAAGTACGCAAGCTCTCGTTGAGCACTTTCGACCATGGCTTGGGGCGTGACTTTGCCTCCGTACTTCTCGTATAACTCCTTATCCAGACTGCCGCCGTTAACGCCAATTCGAATGGGAACGTTACGATCCTTGGCCTCTCGGGCCACTGCCTTGATGTGCTCGGGGTTCCTGATGTTGCCCGGGTTCAGACGCAGACAATGAACACCAGCCTCAAGTGCTTCAAGCGCCCGTCGGTACTGGTGATGGATGTCAGCGACGATCGGCACCGGTGAGCGCGGCACAATCCTGGCCAGCCCTTCGGCAGCCTCTGGTTCGTTGCAAGTACATCGGACAATGTCAGCACCAGCTGCGGCCAGCTGATAGATCTGGGCCAATGTCGCTTCGACATCAGCCGTCTTGGTAATGGTCATCGATTGGACCGTTACCGGAGCCCCTCCCCCGACCGGGACGTCACCAACCATGATTTGGCGTGTCTTGCGCCTAGGAAATTCAACTGCTGTGTCCATCAGAACAAACCTTAGGGGGCCGTGATCGGCGACGTGAGGTCTAACCAAATGGTGCTTAGGAACAGAAGCCCCAACAACACAACCACCACGTAGGTAATCGGTAGTGCCTTCGCGAAGTCGGCGTGATAAGGCTTGCCTTTTCGGCTTCGGATCCGCTCATAGGTAGCGATAGCAGCATGGCCGCCGTCGAGGGGCAGCAAGGGAACAAGGTTAAAGATCCCAACGAAGGCATTGACTAACCCCAGCAAGATGAGAGGGTTGATGTCGTTTGCGAGGCGGATCAGACCCAGAATCGAAAGTGGCCGGTTAGCGGCATCTGAATTGATATCAACTTCACCTGGGCCCTCAACTACCTGACCGCCGAGGTTAATGAAGGTGTCCAGGTTGAACAGTTGGGCCATGCCCACGACACTGCCCTTCATGACCGTGCCGAATTCTTCGATGCCAGCAACCACGCCGGGCTTTACAGTTTCGGTCTCAAACTCGGGGCGAACGCCCAAGAAGCCAACCGAAGTGTCGTCTTCACGCACGCCCAAGGTGATCATCGCGTCATAGGGTGTGCCGTCGACACGCGTGCCGGTGAGCTCGACGGTCTCGCCGGGTCTACTACCAACAACATCTCGCAGGTCTTCCCAGTCGACGACGCTCTCGCCAGCGATGGTGAGAATCTCGTCTCCACCCAAAACTCCCGCGCTTTCTGCGGGAGCAGGATCCAATGCAGTTTCAGCAGTGAACGAAGACGCATCGACTGTCCACTGATCGGTAATGGGTTCAGCGCGACCAAACACTGCGTTTAGCAAGATGAACAAAATGAGCGCCTGCGCAAAGTGCATCATCGACCCTGCGGTGATCACAAGCATTCGCTTTGGGTAGGACTTGTTTCGATATGCCCGATGCTCATCCGCCGGATCAACTGGATCGAGATTGTGCATTCCCAGAATGCGGACGAAGGCACCAGCGGGAAGCGCCTTGACTCCGTAGGTGGTTTCGCCGCGCTTGAACGAGAAGATCGTTTTCCCAAACCCGATGAAGAATTGAGTGGCTTTCATACCTGTCCACCGGGCGGTCATGAAGTGACCTAGTTCGTGAAGAAAAATCATCACGATGATGCCGATTGTGGTCAGAAAGATGTTTCGACCGCCCATAAAGAACAGAAGCGCCAGAAGAGCAAGAAGGATTAGCCCACCAAAGGGCTTGGTTTCTTCTTCAATTGCATCGGGATTGGTATCGCCGAGGGCCAGGTGGCGCTGATTTTGCTCAGGTTGAACGTCTTGGGTACTGCTTTGCATCAGGCTCCTCGCCTACGAACCGATTCTGATGCGATGGCTCGTGCCTCCGCATCTCCTGCGATTACCCCTTCCAGGGTGTCGCCGGGGTCTCCATCATGGACCGAAAGTGCGTCGGATATGACGTCACTAATGTCGACCCATCGGATCCTTTCCTTTAAAAAAGCCTCCACGGCCACTTCGTTGGCCGCTGAAATCCACGCTGGAGCGGTCCCACCCAGCCGTCCAGCCTCATAAGCAAGGCCGAGACACGGGAATGCCTCAACATCGGGCCTGGAGAACTCCAGAGTCCCTGCTGAAGCTAGATCCCCAGCCCAATCAACTTCTCCATACGCCGTCACAGACCGGTCTGGATAGGCCAACGCGTAGGCAATTGGCAACATCATGGTGGGCTTTGAGAGCTGAGCGATCGTGGAACCGTCGGTAAATGTGACCATCGAGTGAACAATGCTCTGCGGGTGGACCACGACGTCAATATCGTCAAATCCGATGCCGTAGCCGGCATCACCGGCAGGTGCTCCGAACAGCTCGTGAGCCTCGATAACTTCCAACCCTTTGTTCATCAGCGTCGACGAATCGATTGTAATTTTTGGTCCCATTGACCAGGTCGGGTGGGCCAAAGCATCGTCGATGGTCACATCGGCTAGATCTTGTCGAGATCTTCCTCGAAAGGGTCCGCCTGAAGCAGTGATCTGGAGGCGTTTTACGCGAGACGGTTCGTCGTTTGCCCGCAGACACTGGTGGACCGCTGCATGTTCAGAGTCGACTGGGATCAACTCGGCCCCCGGAGTGCGGCGAGCCTTTTGGGCAACCGGGCCCGCGGCGATCAAGGACTCCTTGTTTGCCAGTGCCAGACGTTTGCCGGACTCAAGACACGAAAGGGTGACTCCCAAACCAGCGAAGCCAACCACTCCATTGACTGTCATGTCGGCCTCGGCGGCGACAGCTGCCATGGCTTCGCTGCCTGCCTCAACCGCGATGTGGCTTGGTACCAGCGTGCGCAGCTGCGGACCTAGCGCTGCGTCGCCGATCACCACAACCTCTGGCTGAACGGCCACAGCTTGAGCCGCTAGCGCCTCTACTGAGGAGCCAGCGGCCAGTGCGGAGATTCGATATTGATCAACCGATTGGCCGACCACATCGATGGTCTGGGTGCCAATTGAGCCCGTAGAGCCCACAACGGCAACTGTCTTCATCTCTATATTGTGCCCGCAATCACCGATTTAGGTGAGTTCGAGAACCCGAGTCAGGTAGAAGACCGCTGGTAGTGCGAACAGAAGACCGTCAACCCGATCCAAGATTCCACCGTGGCCGGGGAGGATCGTTCCCATGTCTTTGACGCCCAGATCACGCTTGGTCAGCGACTCAGCCAAATCTCCAAGTGGAGCCATCATCGCAACAAGTAGACCAAGCAGGATTGCGTTGGCAACGCTGGCTTCGTAGTTGCTGATGCCTGCGTAGCTAAGGGCAATTGCGGCTGCGACCGCAGCAACAGCTCCAGCCAAGACGCCTTCCCAGGTCTTCTTTGGGCTTGCCGGATGGAACATCCGATCACCGAAGAACTTGTTACCAAGGCTCTTGCCACCGAAGTAGGCGCCGATGTCTGAAGCTGCAACGATTGCGATTGTTGCAAGCAACAGCTCTCTGCCATTGTCAAAGTTCAGCATCAGTGCGGCAAAGGCGGCGAGGCCTCCAACGTAAAACACGTTGAACATCGTTAGGCCAAGATTCAGCACTGGGCGGTGGGTGTCTGCGCCCGCCAAATACCAAAGGAACCCAAACACAATTGTAAGGCCCATGACAAGAGGGATTGCCTGTTCGCCGCGGGCATAGGCCGCCAGTGGCATTGCAACGGCTGCGGAGATGCCAAACAGCACAGCTGGATGGGTGCCGGCTTTGCGCATTGCATCAAGAAGTTCCACTGAGGCAACGCCAGTAACTACTGCGATAAGAACGAGGGCCGCAAGGTTATGGATCAGTAACGCCACGATGGCCACAGCAGCCAACCCAACGCCGACTGCAACAGCCTGCATCAGATTGCGATCTCCCGAAACTGCTACTGCCTCGGGCTCGGACGCCGCAGCGGCTGCGGCTGCGGCTGCGGCTGCGGCCTGGTTGACCTTTGAGTCTGGTTCTTCAAAGGCCATTAGGTCCTCATGTTCGACCGAGTCTTCGTCGGCAAATACAACTGATAGGTCATCTCCGGTCCAGCCAGAGTCTTCGCCATGCCAGGACGGACCCTTGAGGTCTGTCCAGACCTGGTCCTTTTCTCCGCCCAGAACCTGGGGTACTTGTCCGGTAGGAGGCGCAGTCCAATGCGGTAAGCCAGCCGGCGACTCTGACGCGGTCAAATTGACGTCGGGTGCCTGAGCGCCCTCTCCGGGCACTACCGGGATGGGGCCGAAGCGCTGAGGGTCTACCTCAGGCGGCGGCTCGAATACGTCGAAGATGCTTGGCGGTTGGGATTCGTTTTCAGCCACAATTAAACCTCGAGTAGTTCTTCCTCTTTGTCTGCCAACGCCTGATCGACGTGGGCTTCATTGTCATGTGTGACTCGGTCTAGATCTTTCTCAGCCCGAGCAAGGTCATCGGAGGAGAACTGCCCGTCCTTCTCCGCTGCCTCTAGATCTTTGCGCAGCTCGCGTCGAATGTTACGGATGGCAATCCGACCTTCTTCTGCCATCTTCTTAACAACGCGAACCAAATCCTTTCGGCGTTCCTCAGTTAGAGGTGGAAAGTTAAGTCTTAGGGTGCGTCCGTCGTTTGACGGTGACAAGCCCAAATCGCTTTGTCGGATCGCCTTTTCGATGGATTCGATGTTGGCCGGGTCATGAGGAGTAATCAACAGTTGGCGCGGTTCAGGAATGGAGATCGTAGCCATCTCGATGACTCGCATTCTCACTCCATAGGCCTCAGCTGTAATATTCTCCACCAGCTGAGGCGCGGCTCGACCGCTACGGATCGATGAGAACTCTTTGCGCGAGTGCGCAACTGCCTTTCCCATACGGTCCGATGCGTCCTCTAAGACCATTTCGACCAGCTCGTTCATGAAACCAGGGTACCTATTGACTCACCGCAGATTAGCCTGCGGAGATTATTCGGTTCCATAAGGTCGAACACCACGATTGGCATTTCGTTTTCTTTGCAGTGGGCGATGGCCGTTGTATCCATAACTCGAAGCTCCTTCTCAAGCACTTCCTGGAACGTCAGGCGGTCGAGTTTGGTTGCATTTGGGTCAACGTTTGGATCAGCGGTGTAGATGCCGTCAACCCCTCCATGAGTGCCTTTCAGCAAGATGTCAGCGTCCATTTCGACGGCTCTGAGGGCCGCCGTGGTGTCGGTTGTGAAGAATGGGCTGCCGGTACCAGCAGCAAAGATCACAACGCGCTTCTTCTCTAGGTGACGAATTGCCTTGCGGCGAATGTATTCCTCAGCAACTTGTGGCATCCGAATTGCTGACTGGAGGCGGGTAGCGACGTTCTTCTGCTCAAGAATGTCCTGGAGTGCTAGAGCGTTCATGACTGTTGCCAACATGCCCATGTAGTCAGCTTGGGCGCGATCGAGTCCCGTTTTCGCCCCGGCCATTCCCCGCCAGATGTTGCCTGCGCCTACGACTACAGCCACGTCGACGCCGAGGTTGTCGTGGATATCGACGATGTCGTCAGCAATGCTGTGAACAACTGACCCGTCTATCCCGAATCCCTTGTCGCCTGCGAAGGCTTCTCCTGAAAGTTTGAGGAGGACTCGGTTCCACTTTGGCTTCTCTGACATTCACAACTCCCAAAAAAAGGCTCTTTCACGAGGTTAGCGGGTGTTTTAGGTCAGGCCAGCAGGAACTTCGGGCGGAAATGCGATTAGTGAAAGACCGAGGCCAGCCAGTGACGCCATAACAATCTGTCCAACCCACAGTTCTGGTGTCCAGCCAACACCCCAAGCAATATGGAATGCAATGGTGGCAACGCTCCACATAAACAGTGGACTTAACACTGCCCCGACCCGAGCCCCCCTAGTTGGCGTGGCACTTCGGGCAACTGCAAGATCCATCACAAGGCCGCCAACGACAGCCGGCATGATCTGCCAAGCCTGTCCGAATGCGTCCAACAGCGCCATGAAAAAACCTACAAACCCAAACATGAGAACAAAGCTCCCCATCGGCGGACGCCAACGGCGAAGCAGGACCATCGCAGATCCAATCAAGATGACCGTCGTGGTCAAGGTCGCCAGAACGCCGCGCGCAGCGGCGTAGTCCTGATCGGGTCCCAAGTACTCAATCGACACCCACCAGTTGTCGAATCCATTGGTGTACCAATGGAAGAATGAAACTGCTACAGCCACAAAGGTGACCGACATCAGTGGCGGCAAGAATGCCTTCAGATTGGTCTGGGTGAAGGACGAGGACGGGTCATGCCAGGAGTTTCTAAGTGGTGCAGTTGCGGCCAGCAACATGGCAAACAACATGACGAGGTGTGTTGGTGAAAGCAGTGCGTCGATGCTGGTTTCGATGCCAAAGATCGTGTGCCAAAAACCATCGCCTACTCCCCCAACAGCAAAAATTCCAAGACCCACCAGCGAAAGTCGATAGGCGTCTGGGACAGCTTCGAGGAACGAAGTGGTATGGGGCCTGCGACGCATTATTAGGAACGCCACCCATGCAGCCGACGCTATGAAACCGCTGTAGAAAACCCCGTGCCAGGGCGTAAAGAACGATTCAAGCTCGGGTTGGTTTGCGTGCGCCCAGCCATCAAGCCCAAGGCCAATGAGAATCCAAAGGGCACCCAGCATGAAAATGAGGTCTTCACCCCAGGTGGTCCTATTGGGCATGATCAGATGTTAGACCCCAGCTAACTGGGAAGCCTGATTAGCCGATCTGGGCAAAGACGAAGCTGTTGATGGTGCCGTCGCCAATCTTGCTAGCAACCTTTTCCTTTTCGCCAAACATTCCCTGCTCAGTTAGAACTCGCTCTGCCAGCCAAGAGTTAACCCGGCCATCAACGATCTTCTCCCAAGCTTGCTCTGGCTTGCCTTCGCTCTTGGTGATCTCGAGTAGGGCCGCTCGCTCCTTCTCAACCTCTTCGGCTGGAACGTCTTCGCGGTTCAAGTATGTGGGCTTGGCGAAGGCAACGTTCAGAGCGATCTCGTGCAGCAGTTCGTCGTCGACACCCTCGGCCTCGACAAGAACGCCAGCGGTTCCGCCACCGTGGATGTAGGCATCGATCTTGCGCCCTTCCACAGCTGGGATGTGAGCGACGGTGCCAATTTCGATGTTCTCTTTGATTGTGAGCTTGAGGTCTTCGATGGTTGCATCAAACTTGCTAAGCGCGTCAGCGCCCTCGGACAAGACTGTGTCAGCCATGGACTGAACCAAATTGCGGAAGTCATCAGACTTGGCAGCGAAGTCGGTCTCGCTCTTGAGATGGACTAGCGCTGCGCCGCTGTCATCTTGGGCGACCGCGATAAGGCCTTCGGCGTTGTCACGGTCGCTGCGGGTCAAGGCCTTGGCCAAGCCCTTCTCGCGCAGCAGCTGGCCTGCAGCTTCGAAGTCGCCGTCGGTCTCGACGAGGGCCTTCTTTGCATCCATCATGCCGGCGCCGGTCGCCTTGCGTAGTTCTTGTACGTCTTTAGCTGAAAAAGCCATTGCAATTACTCTGTTTCTGGTGCGGTTTCTGGTGCGGTTTCTGGAGCTGGGGCTGCTTCGGGCGCTGGGGTTGCTTCGGGCGCAGCGGCGGCTTCAGCTGGTGCTGCTTCGGCTGGTGCGGGCACCGCGGCTTCTGCCGGAGTTGAAGCGGCAATCTTTGCCTCGCGGATCTTGGCGGCTTCGGTGGCCTGACGTAGAGCTTCAGCCTGTTGTGCCGCAACGGCTGCCTCTTCGGCCTCTGAACGAACGCTGGTTTCAGCAGAGGTTGGCGCACCAGTCTTTGAAGCGTGCATCATCTTGCCTTCGATGATTGCTTCGGTAATTACCCGAGTCATCAGGTCAGCAGATCGGATGGCGTCATCGTTGCCCGGGATCGGGAAAGTAATTAGATCAGGGTCACAATTAGTGTCGACAACAGCAACGATGGGGATGCCTAACTTGCGAGCTTCGGTGACTGCGATGTGCTCTTTGATGGTGTCCAGGATGAACACAACGTCGGGCTGCTTTGCCATGGTCTTGATTCCGCCGATGTTGCGGTCAAGCTTCTCAAGTTCGCGGGTGTAGCGAAGAGCTTCCTTCTTAGGCATTTCTTCGAAGTCGCCGGCGGCGCGCATGCGCTCGTATTCGATCATCTTGCCAACACGCGTTGAGATGGTGTTGTAGTTGGTGAGCATGCCACCAAGCCACCGCTGGTCAACAAATGGCATGCCAACGCTTTGGGCGTAGCGGCGAATTGGTTCCTGAGC
>CALAJQ010000036.1 GCA_937922785.1 uncultured Acidimicrobiales bacterium | reverse complement strand
GGGCGGGAGCAGGTCATGATCCCGCTACCGGTTCGGTCGGTTCGAACGAAAGAGCGGTGAGAACGTCAGGAGTTAACACCTGAGTGTCTCCTGGACCGAAGCCAGCGTTGAACCATCGACCATCGTTTGTTTCGAGCAGGAATTCATAGGCCCAATCGCCGAGCCCAATCTGGTCGATAATGTCGATGGTCGCGAAGCCGTTGACCTGATAAATCACCATGCAATCCCGTGCAGTTTGCTGCTCGGTGATTTCGAGTTCAGTTGCCCGCCCATCGACACCAGTGATGTTGAGAATGATCGACTTCGGCGTTCTAAGTTCGGGATCCGACGACGACAATCGGAGTAGGAGTTCGGGCGATGGAGGGGTCTCGGCCTGAGAGTAAAAGCCTCTGAAACCAGCGTCAGGAACGTCGGGGCCAAACCCAACAGTGGCATCGATCGCGAAACTGAAGTCGGCGGAGCCGTCGGGTCCACTAGCTCTCGCGACGAAGACTCTTCGCCCGGGTGGACCAGTCCAGATGAGCTCCCACTCCTGATCCCCTATTTTGTCGAGGCCAGTTGCGCCAGTCGTACAACCGCCTTCTGCCTCCAGCTCGATCTCGAAGCCGTCCGCCGCGAACGTGAGCATGACTGGTCCGTCGGCTATGACAACCGGTGGTTCCAGCCCGGCGTGCTCTGCACACTCGTCGATCCAACAGTACCCCCGTGAAGCACTTTCGACCGTTCCACCTGAACTTACAACCAGCAGCGGCGGTGGAGACCGAAGACGTGAACTCGTCGTTGTGGTTGTTGCGGAATTGTCGTCGGCTGACGACTCTGCAGAGCTGCTGTTAAGCGGTTGCTCCGCAGCCTGAGATTCATCGGCCGCCACACAACCCGAAATCAGCAAAGCGACAGCGCAAAGAACGACGCGGGCACGGATCCACATATACATAAGACGAAGGTACAGACCGTTCAGTTCCCGATAGATAGAGGCAAACAGAGATCAGCAGACATGGCGACATCGCGGCGAATGCTGTAGACAACTCATGATCTCGTTTGCTCTGCTAGTCGCCGTAGGCACACGAGATCTCGGCTACTTCAAGTTCCGTGTTCACGTACGCAAAGTGAATCGCCGCTCCAGGCAGATCTATCTCGCTGCCATCGAAGCCACCCCCGTCAATACAGTCGAAACGAAGCTCATCCGAAACACGAAGCCTCATGGGATGAGATCCACGAATCAGGAGTCTCAAACCAAGAGACCCGCCGACCACTCCCCGGTGCGATTTCGCCTGGCCAACCAGCGCCGGCAAACACTAAGCCACGCAAATGCCTGAACTGCTAGAGGCGATCAGCGCGCTAAGAGACCTACCATCGCCACATGCGACACCTCTCGTTCGAACAAGTAGTGGCCGCTCTCAACAGGGGCCGGACAGTTGAACAGCTACTCGGTCGTCATGTTCTCCCAGACCAAAAAGTCCTACTTCGCTGGATCTCGGCTTACCCCTCGGAGGGAACTATCAAGGCCTCGCTTCACGAAGTACTCGCTGTAGAGTCGACCCCGGTCCACGAGTCCGGTGCTTTCGATCTAACGGAGGAACACGGCGAAGGACGGATCATAGGAACTTGGCAATCCGCCGACAAAGCAATCGCAGACCTCACCACGATGGGCGCGGTCAGGAACAAGTGGGTGAACTTTGGTGTCCTCACCGATGAGCTTAACGACGCTGAGAAACTCGACAAGAGTGGGAACCTTGAACTCAGCGCCAGTGCGCTCGACTTTCTCGAATCAGTCGAAGCCCGGGCAGACCCAGCGCCGTGGAGTTCATGGGTAGAGGGCCGTGATGGGCTTGGAGGCGACAGCTTCATTATGGTCGGCCCTCACAACCAAGACCTCGAAGACATCTACCTCCACCGGGACACTACAACCCGTTCTAACAACGAACTCGACCTCATCGCGCTCGCCCGCAACTACCTGATGCCACTTATCGAAGAGATCCGCGCCCTTCGTCTTGCTGTCCCCGACGACCTAGGCGCAAAGGTTGATCTCGACGGCGTAACAATCTGGATCGAAGCCGAGGAAGTCCAAGACGTGGATGACTTCTGCAATGTCATAGTGACCCTCGGAGACGGCCGCCTATACGGTTTGAACGTATGGACGTTCGACTTCTTTGACACCGCAAGAAGCCATGACGGCGCCGAAATAACCGAGCTCGCTGGCGTCTATATGCAACCACCCGATCTCTTCGTCTCAGACCTTTCTAGAGAGACCATCGAAAAAGCCATCCACCACATACTCTCGCGGCAAATACCCGACCATTGGGTACTGGCAGAAACGCGCTGAGCACCCACGCGCTAGATCCTCCTAGGCCTGTGCATGTACCTTGATGCCAAACGAAGCGGGGATCTCACGTGGTTAAGTATCTGAGAACGTTATTGGCCGCAGCAGTGCTAGTGCTGGGTGTTCCATCCGTGGCATCCGTGGCGTCCGCCCAAGAACAAGCTGGTGGAGCTTGGGAGATACTCCCGAGAGGCGGCCCTCGTATTGGACATATGGTTCAGGACAACTTCGGCACGATCTACGGTCTCGGTTTTTTGGGCGACAACATATGGCAAGTTATGCGCTGGCACGAATCTGTTTGGGTCGAAAGCACCGACCCATTCGAGGCTGGCTTCCCGAGGCTTGGTTTGGGTAGCAACGGGCAGGTTTATGTCCGGTATGAGAATTCGATCGCTCTGCTTGTTGGAAACGATCTGATTGTGGAACCTGACCCGGTCGGGTTCCCGGTTGACCTGGTAGCTGCGATCAGCCCGGACGGCCAGCTCTACACCGCCAACTTGATCGCACCGTTCCTCACGGTCATTCGAAGGCAGGCCGGTGACGGCTGGGTTGACATGGTCGAGGCCCCGTTCACCGTTACCGACCTTGAGATTGACGTCGAGGGTCGCTTGGTCATGTTGGGCATTAGACGGGGTGAGAATCGATCCGTAGTTTGGCAATTTGATGGCGATCAGCACACCGAGATCGGCGACTTCCCTAGCGCCAGTTACAAAGAACTTGTGGTTGACCCCGCTGGCGGACTTATCGTCGGCGCAGGATCCATGTTGGGCGAACAGAAAGTTGATCCTCTCCGCTGGGACGGTTCCGCGTGGACTGACCTGCTAGACGCGCCGGCCCAAGTTTCGCTACTGGGTTGGGACGGGTGCGGAAACCTATTGCTTGAGGGTGGCAGTTTTGAGTTCGATGACTTCGAGCTGTTCAAGCTCCAAGGTGACCAGCTCGTCAGCTTGGGCACGGGCGGCAGAACCGTGGCTGGCTATCTCAATGGTACGAGACTGTTCGGTTATGCGCGTGAGACTGGCAGAGGCGCCATTTGGCACGGGACGGAATACTCGGTTATCGATGCTCGGTCGCTCGCTGAGATTCCTGGGGCATGCAACTTCCAGTCCGAAACCGATGGCGACGTGCTACGCCTCTACCGGGCGTTCTTTAACCGGGAACCAGATCTGTTGGGAGCGAAGTATTGGCTCGCTGTTAGCGCCTCCGGATACAACGTCGATCAGATCACCGAAGATTTTGCCCGAAGCGCAGAGTTCAACCGCGACTACGCAGACACAACAAACTCTCAATTCCTTGAAACGGTTTACCAAAACGTCCTCGGCCGCCAGTACGACCAGGCGGGATTCGACTACTGGCTGGACCTATTGGACACGAATCAGCTTTCACGAGGAGCCGTCGTTCGATGGATAGCCGCCAACGACGAATTCAGACTCCGGCATCCCCACTAGCAAACATTCTCGGTTGCACGCAACGCACAGTCCAAGAGCCACTTGTTACCGACCGATGTCGCTTAGCTCGCCCCATTAGACAGTCCTACAAGCAGTGGGGTTCGGCATCGGCCAAGGCTTGAGCAAGGACGTCGATTGTCGAAAACTCAAGCAACTCTCGAGCAGGGTTGGTCAGCTGCGGGAGCAGTTCTTCTGGCACCGAGCGGATAGCAACCTCGACGATGCACGCCGACTCTTCTGCGGTCTCGCCATTGGGTAACTGCCCCTGAGCATACTGACGCTGGAAGGTCCGCCATTCAATGATCTCGAGCTGAATCGCAGTCGGCTCACTGGCCGAAGGGGCCGAATCAGTTTCAGCTACCGAAGTCGAGTTTTGCTCGGCCGCAGATTCGGTCGACGGAACTTGAGTCGACTCTGGAGCCTCTTGTGGTATCGACGGGGTGAAGATGACTGATTCCTGTTCTCGGGAATCAGCCTCGACCGCAATCTCACCGATTTCGTCAAACGAACAGGCCGAACCGGCGATGGCAAACAGTCCCAAGGCAGCCAGTAATCGTAGAAGCATGGCGTTACATCGACCATTCACTAGTAGCACTTGAGAACAACGGCGCTGGTCGTGCGAGAAACATACGCCTTGACGTCGGTTCTCGCATTGGCAGCCTGTGCGTGACCGAAATTCGCACGAGGCTATTGGATACCCGCCAACGACGAATTCAGACTCCGCTATCCCTACAGGCTAAACTACGGTTGTCGTTGAGTGGTGGTCGTCACGAATTCGAGTGATTCGCTGAATGCCAACATCACTTCGCCTCGCGATGTTCCCGACGCTAGGCGGGCCATCCAGTGAGCTTGCCCGTCGGGATCGGGATGACGGCCGAGCACGTTCAAGTACACCATCGTTAGATAGCCGTGATCTTCCAGTTCGCCATATGAAGATGCGAACTCAGTCGTGGCCGCAAACGCCTCGCTGACGTCTTCCATCGTTGTGCCGGCTTGTATCTGTCCGAGCCAATATCGAAGTCCAGCATCATCGGCGTCACGCAAGAAATAAGCCGCATACAACCTCTTCAACGCAATCTCATCGGCACTTACAGGAGCCCGGGTTTTGGTTCGAGCGATGAACTCTGGCGACTCGCTGACCGCCGCCATGATCTCAGCCCTGGTCGCGCCGCTTGCAAGTTGATCAAGCCAGAACTGGGCTCCTTCGGCGTCCGGTACTCGGTCGAAGACGTTGTTGTACAAAAGGTCGACGAAACCCTCATCATCCAATTCCCCGTAGCGCAGCTGGAACTCTTCGCTGGAAGCAAACTGTTCAGCGATCAGGTCAAGGTCGCCAGTGTGTATCAACCAGCCGACCCAGAAGCTCTGCCCTTCCGGGTCGCTAGCCCGGTTGAAGAACGCCAAGTACAACCGCTGGATCTGTGCTGCGATTGTTGCATCGGTTCCCGGATGAGGCGGCGGGGTGAGTGCTGAATCCCACAAGTATTGTCGAGTGGCAATCCGACCTCCGTCCACAACTCGAGGAGAAGCAGGCTCAAATCCAACTGGGCCCATCGTCGAGATAACAGCTTTGTCGGCATTGGCCGAAATCGCGTCCACTACAAGCCAAGGCCCGCCCCCTGGTCTCTCGTCAACAAAGTGGGTGAGTCGGCCAGTTGCGATATCGAGCGACCAAGCCGTGTAACCCGACGCGCCACCACCGGGGTTGAAGTAGCGGCTGCTGCCAATCACCTTGGAGCCATCGTCAGTTAGGTGGATCGGCTGAGACTGCAGCGGGCCGTCATGCAAAGTGAAGACCTGAGAAGTGGGAGTTTCGGGATCAGCCAGATCGACGACAGTGACTTTGGGTGAGAACAAATCGTCGAACTCTTCCCCCGGCCCGACCCATGCCACTTTGGATCCGTCTTTGGAAACTGCGTAGTGCTCAAGCCCACAACAAGTTGGGGTGAAATCGATGGTGACTATCTCTCCACTGTCTAGGTCGACTCGGGCAAGCTGACCGGTTTCGAGAAACTCGACCGACACCGACACAAACAGGAAGCGTCCATCTCCGCTGATCTTGGGCAGGCGGGGGTCAAAGGTTGGCTCGCCGGCATCGCCTGCTACCTCTCTGACAACACCGTTATCCCACAGGTAGAAAGGATGAGTGGTGTCGCCGTCGGATGGCCGGAATATCGCTCGGGTGCCGTCATCGGAAATCGCAGTGCCCAGAATCCAAGTCAGGTCGAGGCCACCGGAAATCAATTCGATCTCACCTGTGTCAGGACGGATGAGGAATACGTCGAGTTGGCCTCCGTCTTCATCGCCCGGTTCGATACCTTCCCAAGAGGCCGAGACAAGAGCGGTCCCGTCGTGGGCTATTGCGTGAACAGAGGTCCCATACGGCGGATCTGGGTCACCCCAGGGCGATGTGGATCCGCATCTCTCAGGGGCCCCAGTGATCGTGGACTCGGTGCCCGTGGCCAGATCGACGAAGGCCACGCCACCTTGACCGCCGTTGTAGCACCTCGAGGTGACCGCGGTACTCAGGTCACCAGAGACCAAGAAGTCGTTGTAGACCGAGGTGAGAACACTCTCGGGAAACGGCACGACCCAACCTTCCTCAATCGCCCTCGTTCCCGCAGATGCTGGACTGGCCGCAATGACACCGACCAACAAAATCAGGCACGCACCTAAGGCCCCCGCCGCTCCCCTAGTTGACATATCCACACCGTAGAACATTGTCTATCACTGTTACTCGCGCCGCGAGCCGGGATTCCTCAGTCTTCAAAAGACATGTAAATAACAGGGACCTGGTTGCGTTCGGCATCAGCGATGAAGGCGTTCAGCCGGAAATGCCACATGGCTTGACCACCGTAAGCAATCGCCAGACTCTGGGGTCGTAAGGCACCCTTATTCCTGTAGTTTATGACCCGAGCGGCTCCGGGTAAGAATCCGTCAAACCCTCTCGGGGGGACTTCCATCGTTACATCATCTGAATCCAAGATCACTTCGCCCATTCGGTAAAGGCTCACTCCGCCTGGTCGGAACTGCACGTAACTCCTGAAGTACTTCGGAACCACAAACCATCCGATCAAACACTCGACAACCAGAGCGACAAGGAAGGCAACTCCTTTCAGAGCATTGTTCTCATCCACGAAGGCTGCGTAGATACCGATTGGAGTCGCCAACGTTACGCCTAACCAGAGCAAGATCCAGAACTTGAGAATGGTTGCGACAATGCCAAGCCGCCATTTGCGGGAATCCCTATTCATTGGTCGGATGGATTTCAGAAATATCGGTATGTGTGTTGAATGCCACCAGCTAAACCTAGACCGAACCCACCGCCAGAGTTGCCAACTATTGCCAATCAGGCGATGAGTCTCTGGCGCGTCCGACACAAGCTCGGTTCACGATCTCTCGGTATTGCATATAAGGATATGACTCGCCGGATCAATCTGAGAGCGGGGGCTCTTGACTCCAAACCTCATCGTCGTACTCGATCACGTACCGATTGTGCGCCTTGTCAAAGGAGAAGACAGCCGGGTCATCCTCGATCCCCAACAGCTCTGCAGCCCAACCAACTACTGCCGCTTCAAGAGCGTCATCCTGAAAGTCCACCCAAGGAAACTCAAGACTCTCGACACGGATGACAAGAGCGCTCTGACTCGACGGCGCCTTAGCCATCAGCTGCCTCGCGATCCGTCGAATCCCGTCTGCAATACTATTTGCCCCTTCCTCCCAGAGAAACACCTCAGGCGCAACGGTCATCCAAACCCGCTCAGCAACCGGTCGCCCGTCCCCAGGATCGCCGTCAACGAAACAGGAAGAAAGCCCAAGATCGACCCACAAACCCCAGCTCGACTGAAGGACACGCAATCGATAAACACTCATCGCGATCGCATCCTATCTTCAAGCCAGATCAGGTTCTTCGTCTACGACCAACGATGCCAGCGCCGCGCGAAACTAACTTGTGCGGTAACTTCAAAGGGGGTGGCTACAACTTGGCGAACGCATTTGAGACCTTCCGCGCAAGCCTTTATCGCGCTTTGCCTGATGCTCTTAGTAGTACCTCAGCAGGCGATCGCACAGGCTGAGCCTGAAGCCGGAGATCAATACTGGTCCGATGAATTCTGGGGTCGAGGCTTCAACGGGCGAATCGACGGCGGCGCCGAAGACGGTCAGGGCAACTTTTACGTTTGGGGTGATTTCACGGCCATTGACGGCCAGCCAGCCAATCACATTGCGCTGTGGGATGGCACCTCCTGGAGCCCGTTGGCACAAGAAATCTCACTGGCTCCAAACGATGTTGTCGTCGACTCTCAAGGCCGGATCTTCGCCGCCCGTGCCGCTTCGGTTCTCCTGTGGGACGGAACCAGCTGGTCCGACTTGGAACTCTATGACCACCCGGACTGGCAAGGTGGCGTGTTCGAGATGGGCGTGAGCGAGCTCGCTATTTCCGCCGACGATGAGGTGGCAGTCGTCGCAATCAGCTCGCGCACCAACGGTGCGGTGTTCACGTGGGATGGAACAGAATGGGCCAAGTTCAGAGACCTGCCCAGTCGGCTCCATGGAATGAAGGCGGCGTATGGTCCAGATGGCAGGCTATATGTCAGTGACCATCTCGGTGTCAGCAACGCGGGCCCAGACGGACCGATGTCAACACCCGAATCAAGAATCGCATCTCAACTAATCGTTGACGCTTCGGGGACGCTTTTCGTTCCCACCTACAACTTCGACACCGGGAGGGGTCACAGGCTTTGGATGTGGGACGGCGAATCGTGGACTCTCTCGCCAGACCAAACATCAGTCGGCAGGCTTAGCCTGGATTCAACCGGCCAACTGATTGCGGGCGACGGGCAGAGCATTGTTCGTTGGAACGGCACGAGTTGGGACCCGATAGCTGATTCGGGTTCAGACGGCGTCGACAGAGTCTCCAAGTTTGGCGAAGGTTACGTAGTTACGAGCAACACTTACTCCTCTGAAGATCCGCCTGAGCTCGCCGGTTTGAACGTGTTCAGAATCGCTCAGTGGCGAGACGGTACTTGGTCTGAAATGTATGGGTCAGAGTACGGGGCGGGTGTGAAAGGAAGCGTGGACGCAATAGCCACACTCCCTGACGGCACCGTTTTTGTGGGTGGCACCCTCGTGTCTGGCGGCGACGTTCAGCTAATGACTGCCGGCTACTGGGACGGTGAAAAGTGGACCGCTGCGAACACCTCGGGTCCAGTAGTGAACTTCGTCGTGACTTCGGACGGCGTGCTAATTGCGCAATCTGACATCTTCGAATACTGGGATGGTCAAGAGTGGCAGTTCATGAGTCCCGCGCTTCGAGGCGGGGACACAAGGTTTCTAGTCGCCGATGGTCTTGGCGGTGTTATTGCCACCGGCAATTTCAATTCAACCCCGGATGGAGAACGTGCCAGCGGTATCGCTCGTTGGGATGGCGCTAGTTGGTCGGCGATTGGAGATGGTATTTCAGAGACGTTCTCCGGAGGAGCTGTTACCGCGGACAACCTTGGCAACATCTTCGTCGCAAGTAGCAAGTTCCCCATCAACTTATGGTCTTGGGACGGAACGAGTTGGCTTGACCGTGGTCCCGCCTATTCAGATGTGTACACAGACCTTGCCATTTCGCCCAAAGGAGATTTGGTTGCAACAGGTATTTCACCGAATAGCGACCCGTGGCTTTCGACATGGGATGGCGAGGCTTGGGTCCCGATCGGCCCGCCAGAACTAACCACAACTCCGCTCCAAATCGAATACAACAGCTGCGGCGAACTGGTTCTCCTAACCTACGCAGAGCTAATGAAGCGCAATAGTTCCGGTGCTTGGGAAACGCTCGGCTCAGTGAAAGGCGGGACCGGCTTTGCTCTCGCAGCGAACGACGTATATCTGCGGCTCTTTCGCTACGGTCCATTCGTCGGCGGCACGCCTCAAACGGGCTTCGCTCACTGGAGCGGTCCGGGCTCAGGGGCAATTGCTGAAGCCTCTTCTGTTGCCGAAATTGTCCAGGCATGTGATTACGAGCAAACCAAGCACGGTGATGTGCTTCGGTTGTATCAAGCCTTCTTCGATCGTGAACCCGATGTGTCGGGCGCAAGATACTGGATTGACATCAACACCCAAGGTCAGTCCCTCGATCAAATCGCCGACTACTTCACATTGAGCGACGAGTTCGCCAACAACTACGCCGGGACCACTAACCGCGAATACCTGGCTGCAGTCTATGAGAACGTTCTGGGGCGAGAATATGACCAAGACGGCTTCGACTATTGGCTCGAATTGTTAGACGATGGTGAGCTGACCCGAGGTGGCGTTGTTCGGTGGATTGCAGCGAACACCGAGTTCGTTTTGCGGTACCCCTACAGCAACTAGTTACCAAACCGAGAAGCACGACTCCTTCAGGCCGAGCGAATCATGTAGTTCACCTTTGATGGGTGGACCAACCCTGAAAACCGACCCTCTGGCATCGCTCAAGTACT
The DNA here is from genome assembly GCA_937922785.1 of uncultured Acidimicrobiales bacterium. Taxonomy (GTDB): domain Bacteria; phylum Actinomycetota; class Acidimicrobiia; order Acidimicrobiales; family SZUA-35; genus CALAJQ01. The sequence goes on along the minus strand of CALAJQ010000036.1, from coordinate 57,746 downwards.
CAAACCGCCAACATCAGCCGTAGCACTCCGCACATGAAATAGACCCAAATTGGCCTATTTTGACCATCACGCCTATATATAACTAGCCGTTTAAAGGACTTGCGGATAGTTTTAACTAGACATGATTGTCCTATTCATCTAGTTTTAACTAGACGAATTGCTGATGGAGGCACGAATATGGACCGGTCCAAAGCCAGAGCGGCATTAGAACGCGACCTTACGCGCCACCGCGAAACCCCCACCGTCGCGCCACGGAGCGGGTGGGTTCGCGCAATACGTGACGCGCTCGGAATGTCAAGCAACGAGCTCGCAAAACGAGCCGGGCTGTCCAAAGGGCGAATCGGCCAGATCGAGCGAGCCGAACAAGACCGATCACTCACCCTCGCCACGCTCGAACGCGTCGCTGCAGCCCTCGGTTGTCGTGTCGAATACGTACTCGTACCGGACCAACACCTGGACGTCATGGTCTGGGAAAAGGCACGGGCCAAAGCTGCTGCGGAGATCGCTGCCGTGGATCACACAATGGCACTAGAAAATCAACGACCAGATGTCGAATCGCGCCGTGAGCGCATCGACGAAGCGGCCCGGCTCCACATCGACAAAAGAGGGCTGTGGTCTTGACCGATGATCCACGGTTCCAAATCAGCGATGGCAACACACCAATCGACGAAGATGAAGCCCATGGGCTCCGACCGAGCTGGATTCGAACGCGAAGCGACCTAAACGACGCCGAGGCAGCGAACATCCTCAAAGCCCGACAAGCCATCCGGCCACCGTCTGTCGATGACGTCACCGACGACATATGGCTCCGAAAGCTGCATCAAATGATGTTTGGTGATGTGTGGAGCTGGGCAGGGTCATATCGACTTTCCAACAGAAACATTGGCATCGACTGGCAGTCAATTTCGCCAACTGTGCGCGAACTCGGACGCGACTGCAGGACCTGGATCGTCCACGACAACCGCGAAGATACCGTCGCCCGATTCCACCACCGTCTCGTGGCCATCCACCCCTTCCCTAACGGCAACGGTAGACACGCCCGCGCTGCGGCCGACTACCTAAGCCAAGCGCTTGACCTCGCGCCACCAACCTGGGGAGCAAACGCTTTCGACAGCAACACGGCGCTCCGGGCTGCCTACCTACGCGCACTAAGAACCGCCGATCGCGACCCAGAGAACCTTGAGCCCCTCGTCGCCTTCATGCGCAACTAGCCAACAGCGCTCGCGAGCTAACCGAAACTGCTGAATCAGTTAGGCCACGCTGGGACGGCGCTGAGGCACATTGCGGTCACGTCAGTCACGAATCGTTCGTCTTCTGAATCCAACTCGGCGGTGCACCTGAAGTGCTGCGAACCATCGTGATTCCAGCGCATAACAAAGACGCGATACTCGTCACGATCGATTGCCCAGCCACTTAGAAGCCAGCCATTGCTCAGCGGGGAATCGTTGTCAGGCGCCAAACGAGCACGCTCTCTCCCAAGCAGGCCCGAAAATCCGTTGAGTTCAGCTTCCCAATCTGTCGGCCCGCATCGGACTCCGCATTGGTTTTCTACCTTTAGATCCGAGAAGACAGACAGATCTTGACCCAGCCCAATTTCGGTAAACGAATCGGAAACAACCGCCAACGACCCATCACCCGGGACCAACATTGACACCGTCGGAGCGTCGTCGCCTGAATCAAGAGGGACCAGCCGTTCCTCGACGGTGAACTCAGTGCTCGTCAACGTATCCCCCGCCTCAGCCTGAGCGATTAGCGACGCAACCTTGGGCAACACGACGATTTCAGGCGACTGCGGTGCCGGCGAATGTTCGATTAGCGGCACCCAATCCACAAACATCTGCCGGCACAACTTGACGTAGTCGCCGCGGACTCCGACACTCACGCCGACGACCGAGATGTTGCATGATGCGATTCGCGAGGCGTCGTAGTGGTAGTGAAACGACGAAGCGAAACTAGCGCTATCGACCTGATAGATCTTGGTCACGGAGTGGGAATCATCGCCTGCTGACTGGGCAGCTGTGCCAAGTAGAGCGGGATCGTAGCTCGAACCCGAGGTTCCTGATCCAACGAACTCGTCACGCGCAAGCTGACCAAACGCTCCAGGCAAGAACAGCGTCACGTCCCACGCCTTCGGCTCACAAGGTCCGTCGCAGGTTGTGACGACCTCCATCCAGTTTTCGGCATCCTTTGAGAACCTTCCGCTCCCGGGGTCGAACGACCAGGTCGTCGGCACCTCTACCCACATGGCCAGCTCGTCTGGCTCACCTTTGTTGCTCGTTACTTTGACAACCCGAGTTTCAAAATCGACTTCCGCCGAGACCATGCCGTCCGGTCGTTCGCTGTCCTCGAACGCTATGACAAAGTCGTCGGGACTGGAGGCCAACTCTGACGCTGGAACTGTTGAATCGTTGGCCGAATCCTGCGTGTCTCCGGCTGTACTACAAGCCGAGAGTGCCAACGCCATTGTGAGCACCACAAAACGTCCAAGCCAACTTTCACCCATGCAACGTCATCGACGAACGCTCTTGATTACTTGATCCGTTTGTGACACGACCAGCGAAGGCCGTGATCTGTTGAATTACTACATCGACATGATCGAGACGATGGCCTGATTGTGTTCAGATGCCGTCCTGAGATGCACGACCGTCCGCCAAGCCAACTCGATTGACCACTCCCGGAACTCTGCACCTCGCATGGCGGACTCGGAACTGTGCAACCCGAGACCGACAAGATCAACACGATCGAACCGATCCGCTAACACATCTCTCGACACATCGTCATAGATGGCCGATACCCGGGTCACAGTTCCAATGTCTCCAACAAATGCGAACTGACCATTCTCTTCGTCGCTGATCTGCATTCCAACAAACAGAGGTTCATCGCGAGGTTCGCCATAGTTGATCAACTCCATCGGAACCGCCCACATCGAATCCAGGTTCAGCAATTGTTCAGCCGCAGCACCGTCGAGTGAGGCGTAGCAGTCTTCAATATCCCCAGAGTCGATGATGCTTTGACCCATCGCTGCTGAAACCCGAGCTGATTCAAACCTCATACCCATTTGCGCCCCTACTTAAAGCCACGGCTGACGTTCACCACGCAGCCACCAATCGTCGGGCAACGTTCTATGCATCCTCGGAAGCAGCGGCTTCACAACAGCCATAGCCCCATCGACAACACCAGCGGTCAGCTCCGACGGCCGGTCACAAAGACGAACAACAACGACCTTCTCAATCTCAATGATTGCTGCGCCCAGGGCGCCGAGCTCGGCTAGTTGAGTCTCCGATAGCAGGTCAACCGGCGTCAGATTCATCCAATGCATACCAGCCACCCTGGTCTCTAAAACGGCATCTTTGCCGAAAACCTTGCCAAGCAGAAAGAAAGCGGAACTGAAGGGTCCATGCCCTGCCAAGTAGCTGTGGCCAGCAAACCCGAGGCATTGAACGTCGTCGTTGTTGATTGCCGCAGCCACCGCCTCACAAAGTTCGACGAACGGCTGCTCAGTCGCAGGCGTGCGGGCAACACTGCCGGTAATCATCCACTTCTCCCGACCGAAGCGAGCGGTCGAGATTGCAACCGAAAGAAAGCTTGTTGGATCGGGCCCCACCACGATGCTCCACGCTTCCAAATCCTCTCGCGTCTGAGTGAAATGAGTTGACTCAACCGACTTAAGCTTGCGTCCACGAATCCGACCGTTGTAATCGCCAACGAAATACGGCTTCCACTGCTCCAACTGCGGTTCTGCCTCCATAACGGACTGCCACCATTGGAACAGATGCCCCTCACCCAACAAGAACTCCACATCACCCAACAAGCCCTCAAACTGAAAGACCAAATAGTCAAAACACTGATCTTCAGGAAGACTCATCTCAACGTGGGCTCGGGACTATTGCCAATGACTCGAACAACTACTCCAAGAGATGAAGCTGCGGTCCGAAGTTCTGGGTTGTTGTCGGCTTCGGCGATGCATTGATCCGCTGAGAGATGCTGGGCAGCAGCTAGTGCTTCAAGGGAGAGGAGGTTGAGTCGCGTACCCGAACCCATTAGTTCACCCATGGGCACCCTAAGGTTCTGAGCGAGACCAGCTCAATGGTGTCGGGAAGAGTGATGACTGTACCCAGCACGCCGGAGGCAGTTTCGGCGCCTAAGTTTCCGAGCTGCCTGGAAATCGATCCGATAACCGTGTCGTTGGTTAGGGCGCGACAGAGCCGGTGATACAAAAGGCATGTGGTCGCAATTGTGGTGCCCGGTGGGCGAGGCGCTTTAGGTTCTTCACCGAGAAGAACACGAAATAGGAGGTGGTCATCGATCAGCACGATCTTCAAGCGAGATCAGGTTCTTCGTCTACGACTGACGATGCCAACGCCGCATAACCACCGGCCTCGCTTATAGCTTCTTGAACGATGGAGCGCAGTCCTCCGCTCCCGGCTGGCACGATGACAAGAGCGCTCCCGAGATCCGCGATCTCCACTGCTCCCCCGTCGGTCAGATTCCACCTTCGACGCGTCTCGGCTGGCAGCGCCATCTGTCCCCGGTCCGACACGCTGTAGCTGCTAACACTCATGAAACCAGCATGCAAGGCAAACAGTCGATATTACAAGTTCACCTTGTCGCCCTTGGTGTGATCAGATTCGACCTAGTTGGGTCAAATCTGTAGATCCCAGACACAAACCCCGTGATACGTCCCGCCGCTCGCCCAGGATGGAACGCAGATCGCAGGTGTTACCGGGCACTACTGTGTGGCCTGTGGATTATGGAAACGCCAGGCTCATTCAGATCGACGTCCCGATTGTCGGCGAGCAGGTCTCAGAAGCAGAAATCCCAGCAGACCTGCCCGGCCTGAGATTCGAAACTAGCCAGGAGATCGTCGGCATGAACTTTGAAGCCGGCGAACACATCGGCAACCTGACCCTTGAAATCGAGATCGCGACTGGTCAGATCCAGAACTGGCCAACCGATCGCGAATCGAGGACAGAGATCCACCTTCACGTCAACGACACCGGAACGTACTCGCTGCTTGACGGGGACGGGAACGTGCTACTCAGTAGAACTGGCTACGTCCCGAACCGAGTCGTGCCAGGAGATTGGGGCGATGACATCGATCTGCTGATCAATCCAGAAGGCCTAATAGAGAACTGGCCCGAAACACCAGACCTGAGCGAGTTCGAGGAAGGCTAGAACCTAACCGGCTAGCCCTGCGGGGAAAACACAAAGAAAGCCCGACATTCCTCACGAGTCTGGGTCGCAGGGAATGCCTACCGACGCTGCGTCGGCCATCGAACTATCGACGTACCAAACAACACAGTCGGCGTAGATGACACCATCAACCTTGGCAAGTGCCTACGGTACGTAGTTGAACCCGCAAATCCGCAACGACTATCACCACGCCATCGTCGACAGCTGCTAACCGACGCGCTCTAGCCAAGTGGTTGGTAGAAGTAGTAGCAAAGGCCATCAGGCGCAACAACAAAGAACACTTGGAACTTCTCACCGTCTCGCTCGTCGACTCTCCAGTTCGAGATCTCGACGCCTTTCGCTTCCAGTTCATCACGTGCCTGGAAGACATCCGTGACACGGATCGCAGCGCCATCTTGCGAGCTATCTCCACCATTCACAGCGAATCCGATTTGGACGCCGTCTCTTTCGAGAACGACCTGCGGGATCGGGTCATCCGATCGGATCACTTCAGACATGCCAAACGATGACGCGTAGTACGAGGCCGCCGACTCCAAGTCGGCGACGGGCAATGCCAGGACATCATCCTGGTACGCATCAGCGCTGATGAACAGAGGCTCATTGGTAGGCATTGGCATTCTCCGACCCGTAGCTATCAACGTCGACCCTACACCGTGTGATCAACTGGAAACCGGCGAAACACAGCTACGGACGCTGGCATGGTCGACGGGTTACCTGCCGCCACCTAATGGCAAGAGAGATAGCCCGGAGATAATTGCGCCGCTGATCATGATCCACAAGCCAGATCCGAGCGAGCGATACTCTTACTGGATCTTGACCGCGCCATGAACGATGACATCGCCCTCCACGGGTTAGAAAAAGTGCCGGAGGTCAGGTGGTTTCACAGACGCCGACTCCGCAACATCCGAGCTCAAAAGACGGCCACGCTGGTGGTCTACGCCCGGCGGCCGCTGTTTGTCGTGGCAAGTCGTGCATCCCAACTGTTCCCTATCGTTCTCGGCATCGACCATTCCGGTGGGAGCAGCCAACTCTCCATCACGCAACCAGATCCCTGGGACTCCTTAACAACTACTCCAATTCAAGCTGGCAACTGCGTTGTGAGGTTTTACATGGGTGACCGAAGCATCACGTTGGAAAGAGTCGTTCGAAGCAACGAGATCCTGCTTGTCTATGCACGCTCAACGTTCGGGATCCGATCAAAGAAGTCATGTGTACACAACGTCTACTACGGGATCGTCAAACCCAGCCAAACCAAAGACGCCAACGACCTTTCGCCCTAATCCTCAGCCGGGAGCAACACAAACTGGCCGCTCCCCCGACCGAGCTCCACCATGTCAGCGCCCAAAGACACCGCCAACACTCTGAGCGCTTCCACCACCGACGGGTCCGGTTCCGGAAATGAACGGGACGACCTCAATACGCTTGTATTGCCAGACCCTACGTACTCTCCTGGAGCAAGAAACCCTCCGTTTGTTATCGCTGTACAGGCCAGGCCAAGCCTCAAACAATCCTCCACCGGAACCAAGTCCCGAATTGATTGAACCGAATAGCGTTCCATAGGGGCTAAGCCTGAACCAATCGTCTGACTGATCTGATCATAACTGCGCCAGACGATCGTCGACTGGGCAAGAATGGACGAGTGTCAGCCAGGATTCACGACGACGAGCCCGACACCAGTGAGCCGATCGTCAGAGCGCTTTTGCGGTCTGAATGTGCCCACTGGTCGAGCTGTCCGGTTGAGTATCTGGAGACGTCCGGTACGGACAACGCTATGTGGAGAGTGCGACTCGACGACGAGCCAGATGTTGTTGTTCGGCTCCCTCGTCGGCCAGGCGCAGCGGCAGGTGTTTCCCAGGAGATCGCAGCGCTGGAAGCGATCGGTCATTCGCGTGTCGGTTCGATGGTTAAGACACCCAAGGTGCGCCACATCGGCTCTCCGCACGAATTGTTCCCGCACCAATGGTCGGTCCTCGAATGGATCGACGGGTCTGATGCATGGACTCTGCGGGATGGCCTGGGCGCGACAGAACTCCAATCGTTGGCAGCAGATCTCGGCCTCTTGGTACCGGCAATCGGGGCGATCACTGGCGTCGAAGCCAACCGTAGACCGCGAGGAAGTCGCGGAGGTCCGCTCGAACCGCTCCTCGACCGACTCAGCGGATGGTTGGACGACCCAGATTGGAATGCTGAGAGTCTTGTCGACGTCGCCGCGGTCAAGCGGCTCGTTGCAGAGTCACTTGAGGTAGTCGATGAACCGGTCACGGAAGGATTCGTTCATGGTGACCTGATACCCGGCAATCTGCTTCTGAACAACGGAGTGCTCACTGCGATCATTGACTGGGGCGGCGTCGGAATCGGCGACCTCGCGCAGGACCTTTCACCGGCCTGGGCTGTCCTGACCGTTAACGAGCGTGAACACTTTCGCGAGGCATGCGGTGCTGACGATGCCACCTGGATCCGCGGCCGAGCGTTCGAACTCGAACATGCTGTCGGCGGCGTCCTCTACTACGTGCCCAAACGGCATCCGCTCGGCGACGTAATGGCTCGAACTCTCGATCGAATCCTGACGAATCGCTAATCCGCGCCGCCCCTAATAACTTGCCAGACGGTTCGCTCGTGGAGACAAAGAGCAGACCCCACCTAAAGCTAGCTGTTGGACAGCACCGACCAAGTGTCGGACTCTGGGTCATAGATCGCGCCATCCCCGCGGGCGAGGATGCCGGGGTCGCCACAAACTTCCAATCCTCCGAAGATAACGAAGCCGTCACGGGTCACTTCGCCGGAATGATAACAACGCGCTGTAAGGGGCGAAGCAGCCATAACTCGCCATGAGTCTGTTGCTATGTCATAGACCGCGCCCTCGCCGGAGACTCCCTGATTGTAGGTACCGAAACCTCCCCACAAGAGAAGCTCCGTACCGGTCCAGCCAACCGCCAGGTCTTCGACTGCTTGGATCGGCAACGGCGCGGTCAGAGTCCAAACATCAGCGCCGGGATCATAAACAGAGAGCTCAGTCGGGTGGGCTGGCCCACTGTTCCCACCGACGACGATTACGACCTCACTGGTCCATACAAGTTGGTCGGGTTCCAACCAATGGCCGGGCATCGGGGCCAGCGACCGCCACTGGCGGGTTGCTGGGTCAAAGGCCACCGCCGGTGATTTGCTGCTGCGGCTGTAACCGCCAATGAATAGAGCCTCGGTGCCGGTCCAGACTCCGGACATGTTCTCAACCGGTTGAAATGGTGGGTCAGCTAACTGTTCCCAGGTCTGATCTGCCAAGTCATAAATCCAGGCCGTGTCACGCGGATCGTTATTTGAGCCGCCAGCAATTACGACCTCAGCGTCGGTGATCACGACAGCTCCGGGTCCATAACGATCGGCGGGAAGCGGATCAGAAACATCCCAACGATCCTCCACCGGAAAATAGCTGAGCACCTGAACACCCTCGCTCGTTGAACCAGCCACGACCAACCGATCACCAACCCACCGAGTAGCTACCCCAGGCCATGTATTTAGCCGAACCGGAAGCGGCGCGATATCCCGCCACCCCTCCTCAGATCGACCCAGACCTGAAGTCAGTAGTGCATCTCCGCCCGTTCCCGCTGATCCGCCCAAGATAAGGAGCTCATCTCCGGTCCAAGCACTTAGATGTCCCATCCTCGGTTCGAAGTTGTCTGCGCATCCTGAGTTAGCAATCACGCCCACGACCTGTTGGTAGGTGCACGCGTCTGGAGAGCTGATCTCGCTGGTCGTCCGAATCCGACTTTCACAACTATCACTTGAAGAAATTTCGAGAGTGAACGAGAGCGCCTCAATTCCTGATGCTTCGAATGCACTATTGGATCGACTGGCAAAAAGCTTGAAACCCTGCCCACCGATGCCCTGAACCTCCAAGACATCTCCAACTCGCTCCACCTCCGAAATCCACTCCTCGATGGTGCCGTAGCTATCCTGCTGCCCGAGCTGAAGGCTCGAATCGGTCACAGAGCCCTGACCGATCACGCCGACTATTGCTCCAGCGTCACGTCGGTTGTACGCGTCGACCAAGGTCTCGACGTATGCCTCGAGCGGTTGAGGCAATTCCGGCGTTGAACAGACTGGGTCCGTTGTTTGTGGTTCTGGTTCGGTCGTCGGAGCAGTAACCGTTTGAATTGTCGAGGGCGTAGTCGAACCTCCGGCCACAGCAACTGACTGATCGACGTTGCCGGCCCGGACGATTGCAACCGTCACGCCCGCCAGCCCCACCACCAACACAATCGCGGCCACCATCCTTATCGCAACCGAGTTAGGCACAGTCATGCAGCTGATTCTCTAACGGGCTTACGAGGGTCAACTGCCATGCCAAGAAAGTTAGTTCTTCGACAAGCCAAATTATCGGCGGGGTCAAGATCCAAACCGGTTCGGATGAACACGACAGAAGAATTATTTAGGGGTGCCGTGCACCATTTTGGTCCTGCGAGCACTGTAGTAAGCGTGGACATACCCTTGAATCGTGTTGACGAGGGCTTTGAAACTCTTTACCTCGAGCAATTCAGGCCTTTAGTCACGATCGCGTTCCTGCTTACGGGCTCAGCGGCCGAGGCAGAAGATGCGGTGCACGACTCATTCCTTCGCTGCGCCCACCGGCTCGGCTCGATCGAACATCCGCCAAGCTACTTGCGGGCTGTCGTGGTGAATGAGTGCCGTTCAAGATTCCGGCTAAAGGGCCGCGAACAGCAGCAGCACCGGAACGCCATACTGCTCGTTGGTTCAGAAAGTCAGCTACCTCACGATCTGATCGAGACTCGTGACGCGCTCAGATCGCTGTCAGATCGCAAACGTGCGGTGATCGTCCTCCGCTATTTCGTCGACTTACCAGAACAAGAGATTGCCGACATTCTGCAATGCCGACCGTCCACTGTCCGCAGCCTCGCTCACCGAGGTTTACGCGAACTACGGGAGAAACTCCAATGAACGCTAGAACTCCATTCGAAGACGGCATCACCGACCGGCTAAACGCTCTCGCCGAACATGCGCCTGACCAACCGCGCCGACCGATCGACCTGACCTCAAATGAGAGGGCACGCTGGCAACGATACGCAGCAGCATCCGCCCTCGCCGTAGCTGCAGCCACCGGACTTCTTTGGCTAACCACTACCGCATCGCCGCCAACAGAAGTTACAGCCGGCAACACCCCCACCACTGAAACTTCACAACGACCGACCGAGACACCCACCACAGCATCGCCAACCGAAGACGAACTCGAAGATGTCACCCTGCCCGACGGGTGGCTGGCATTCGATCCACCAGACGGAATAGCTATGCCAAACGGGGTGATGGTTTGGACCGGCACCGAAGCGCTTATATGGGGAGGCCAAAACGACAGCGTGGAGAACACCGCCGCTGGCGAGCCGGGCTTCGCGTTCAACCCCGAGTCGGGCCAATGGCGCGAACTCCCCGCCGGCCCAAAAGATGGAACGTTCGGTGCCGCCGCAATCTGGACAGGTGACGAACTCATCATCTGTTGCGGCCAGAACTCAACCTCGGCGACCGCTTACTCACCCGACACTGACTCGTGGAGAGTACTTCCGAACTCGCCCATCTCTAGCGAGTTCACCGAAGCGGTCTGGACCGGCGCGGTCATGCTCGTCACAACACCGGCCGGAGTTGCGAGCTACAACCCAACCGACAATGAATGGTCCAGCACCACGACTCCCCCAACTGACTTGGGTCGCCTCCGCCAAGTCGCCTGGAGCGGCACAGAAATGTTTATCTGGCCCGCCGAAGTTGCACGCACCCTCAGCCAAGGCCTCGCATACGACCCGACAAACGACTCATGGCGCACCCTGCCCGACCCCCCGGCTTGGCCAGCCGCTCCAAGCATCGCCTGGACTGGTAGCCACCTCATGATATGGGGCGCCCTCCCCGCCCCTACTGCCGATGACTCCGAACGAGCCGTTGGATCAATGTATGACCCAAGTACGGACTCTTGGACAGCACTACCCGAAGCGCTCCCCGAACCAGACGGATGCGAGTGCAACATCGGAAGCAGAACCATGCTGTGGACCGGAACCCATCTAGTCATCGACCCAGGCGAATTAGGAAGCGGCCTTAACAACCAAAATCCGGCCGCACTAATCCGGTTCGATCCAACACAACAAACCTGGGACCTAGTCGGGCCATCACCGGCCACCCAACTGCCCTACAACGCAGTCCACGCCAACGGGAAAATCCTAATACTGACCGACACGCTCTACGTCACAACGTCGGATTGGCCAATAACAACAACGCCGCTGAACTAAGACGATCTGACTGTGCAAGCCGTTGCGACCAGATCAGTTGAATGGGAGCTTCCAAATCTGGAGAGGCTTTGCCGGTTGTGACTCGGACTCGCTGGGGGCCACACGGTATGGATGGCTTTTGGCGATCGACACGTAGCTGTCTTCGAACGAGGCTGTGACACTGTGGACGTAATCCCCTGGTTCGTTGATTTCTTCAAACGTGGCTCCACCCGTGGTCAGCCAGGTTGAAGTTTCGATCGTTTCGGGGGTGAGTGTCGTGAAGCTAATTAGATATCCGCCGGGACCTGCGGTGATGCTGGGATCGATTGTGATTTGGTTTGGTGCGCGGACTTCGCCTGACTGTTTCCACTCAATTCCGTCCGGGCTGGACCAGACAATGATGTCTTGCTGGTCGCTAAGTGTTCTGGACCCACCATCGCGTTGCCCCCAAGAAGTGTCACCACTGATTGCCTGGTGACCTACCGCAACCAAGCCTTCGGAGCCGACCGCGACATCTACCATGCTTGTCACCGGCCGATCGTCTGGGGCGTCCGGCAGTATCGCACGGGTCCATGTTTGGCCTGCATCGTCTGATATCCAAGCAGCTGCTCGGGGTTTGTTGAATCCGTCTGAAGTTCCAACTGCCACGATTCGGTCACCGTGGGTTTCGATCGCGCTGATAGCTTCTCCATCAGCAAACCCTGCGTCAGTCACCGGGATCCACTCGAGACCGTCAGGTGAGACCCAAACCAGGGTCCGGTTGCCCCGGCCTGTATCGAAGTCTCTGTTGTGATTCGCCACTGCGACGAAACCCTCTGAGGTAGAGGCAACTCTGAGCCCCGAGAAAAAACCTGGCTCTTCAATTGGGAGAGCAACTCGCTCCCAGTTCCCATCCAGCGTTGATGCCGTCCATGCCGTCGGGGCAACGGTGTCCGCGTTTTGTCGGCCAACCGCGACAATCCTCTCACCAGCTGCAGCTACGTCGCTCATCGAGAATCCAGTTGGACCTATGTCGCCGACTTCAACACCCAGTTCACCGAAGGCAGGAGAACCGGCACCAATTCGAGTCCAAGTCTCCCCGTCATTTGTCGACCAGACCGCCGCCACTTCGACGAAACCGACTGATTCGCTGCCCACGGCTACATATCCGTCGTCGGTGGCAGTAAGTCCGGAAACCGCTATCGAGCTGATGCCTGTCTGACTGCCGCCACCCGGGATTTCAATCGTCTCAACCACATCGGACGGAACGAACAGTCCTTCTCGATCCGGCAGCTGCTCCCACGCCCCAGGTACAAGGTCGATAGCGGGGGTATCTGTCGTTTCGACCAGATCGCGCTGGCCGAACAGGTCGGTTGCGCCGATGGTCAACACGCCAAGAACAAGCGCCGCCGCTCCAACCAATAGCGATGGCGTCCATCGGCGCCGATGGCCTCGTCTTGCGGAGTGCTCCGCCGTCACGATATCTACTTGAGTCGTCCGGACCTGAGCGTTGTCTGCCGCCACGATCTCGTCCAAGGTGATCGGTGGAGCGACAGTGTCAATATGGTCCCTGATTTCGTCCTTAAGTGTCATATTTGTACTCCGAGTTCTGAACGCAGCTTGGTAAGGCCTCGTTCGAGATGATTCTGAATTGACGATCGACGAAGCCCAAGAAGGTCTGCCGCCTCCCTGTGAGTTAGACCGAAACCTGCAACCAGCACCACCGCCTCACGTTGACGAAGCGTCAACGATTCGAGAGCAGGCTCGAGACCTGGCTCGATGTGAGGGCTTCCTCCGATCTCCTGCGGTTCGAATGCCACCGGTTTCTTTGTTTGTTGCCGTCGTCCCCACCGATCGCCAACTCGATATAGGTAGCCCGCCGGATTCTCGAGCGTGCTAACTCGATCCCAGTTCCGCCAGCCATAACCCAAAGCCTCAGCCGCAGCATCACGCCCACGATCGGGGCCGAACTTGGTGACAAGCGCGGCGCGCAATCCGGGCTCGATCGAGTTGAAGAACAACTCGAAGTCGTTTGCCTCGGTCCTATTCATGAATCAGAACGTCGCATCAACCACATACCCCTTAAGGCGCCAGCGACGCCGCTTGCACCACAGCAACTCCGGAATTTCTATACATTCGAGTGATGAGGCACAGGTTTCACTATCTGGACGGGGCTCGCAATGACATTCTTTGAACCACTCACCCAAGATCACATAGCCCAGTCGATGGTTGCGACCGACGACAACCGCAGCCCAGCCTGGACCGAGGACCCCGGGGCACGAACCACCCGAGACGAACCACGACAAAGGGTGGAGTTAGACAACGAGATCCTGTTTATGGATCGCCGGATTCTCATACTGATCGACGAACTCGCGATCGGAGCAAAAGACGTACGTTTGAAGCTGCGAGTAGTTATTCGTGAATGGTCACCCGGGATGACTGGCGTAAGCCCGGGCTTCCCGTGGGCGGTAACCCGAGCCCCACATGAGAGCCATGATCAGACGGGAGTTTTCTCCCTGGGCAACCGCCCGGAAGACATCTGCCGATTCGGTGTCAGCTACCCAAACGGAGCCAAAGCAATGACCGGCACCGGGTTCAAGAATTGTGAGTTTGCGTGGGGTGAGGAAGACATCGGCTCCCAATCTTCGGACCGATTGCGAATGTTGTTCGCGGGCCACGGCGGCCAACAGGCAAGCCTCAAACTTTGGCCACCGCCGGTTGAGTCAATGACCCTCCACATCGAGTGGCCAGCGATGGACATTCCAGAAACAAACCTCACAATCACTTCTCTTCCGAGGCCGTGAAGGACTTGGGGACCGAAGCAGACATGATTTCTACGCCGGGGATTTTGGGCGACAGCAAACCGCGTGTGGCCACCAAGATCATTGCCACCGCATTGTTTTTGGTGTCTTTACTGACTTCTTGCGGAAGAGAAACCGTGTCTCTCGAGGAGTGCGTCTCGGCATGGAACGACTCACAGCCTCAAGACTTTGAAGGCTTCGGTGACGGAACGGATGTCTACATCGAACCGCTCGATGAACAGGACCGCCTTGGCTACGCGCAATGCTCTGTCAGCTGGTACTCGATCGCCGAATGCCTTGGCGTGTACACGAGGCCCATGTCCGAACCATCTGAATTCCAACGCGGGGCCTGTGATGGGTCCGAGCCTCTGACACCGCCTCAAATCCAAGTAAGGGTCGAGGCTGATGGTCTGAGGCTAAGGATCTAAAGTTGCCGTGAACCTTCGTTGGTCAGCGCCTCCAGCGAATTGTTGCTAGTCGCCCAACAAATGGTGCTTCGATACTTGCGGATACATTAAGTAGGCAACACCGAAGTCGGGCCACCGGCAGCGACCCTGATAGCCGACCACCCCTGGCTCGAAGACGCCACATGTATAGCGATCAGGACCGCAGTGTTTTGCGAGGCACCCGACACATTTACGAACGAGCTTCCTCCCGCAACGATCGAAGGCGCCGGTTTCTCTTCATCCGAGGGCCCGGGGTGGCACATGCAGCTTGGGGCTGGCCCGGACGACCCATTCGTCTCTGCCACCCAAGACGAGGCAATCATCGTCAGCGGCTTGCCCGACACAGTCGTGATGGTCGAAATAGTTGTAGGGGCAGAGACGATGCAGCAAAAGCCAAAAGTTGGGACCGCAGCGTTCCCGATCACCGAGTCAGGCGTTGACGTACGAATCAAGGCATACGACGTCGACGACAAGATTGTGTGGGACTCATCTACATTCGACCTTCCGACCGGCGATGCCGGCAACTGAATTGCTGGCGGACTGCTCACTCCGACGGTCTCGCTTCTCGCTTCTTGCGGAAGCGACTGCAGCCAGCGTCGGTGGCTTGCACCCGTGCGTCAGAAGACCTCGGCTTCGGTTGCCTTGGCGACAATCAAGTCGGCGTCGATTGAGACCCGAGCCTCGGCGATGCCCCGAGAAGGCCAATCGGCAACGAAGGTGAGCGGGCCTGAAGGAGGTAGCGGCCACATCCAATACTTCATGCTCCACTCGCCGTCTCCCCCGCTGCCACTTCGAGCCATGACAATCGGACCGTCGGGTTCTTCGGGTCCGCCGAGTCTGTCGGGTTTGTCGTGTTCTTCGCCGGTCTGGGAGTCAACATCATCGAGCGTTGTCCACGATCTTCCGTCGGCCAACTCAACCCCGAACCGCATCTTCTCGTCGGACCGGTCAATCTCGCCAGGACGGAGGGGCCGACGCCGACGCTCCCATGGAGTTATTCCAAATCCCTTTTCTTCCAACCTGGAGAACAACAAGGCCTCAAAAGTCAGGCCAACGGAATAGACGCGAATGTCGTGAATCAAGAACATCAAATCATCGGTCCGGAAAACGACCAGCCGCTCATCCAACAGCGCAGGCAAGCAACGCTTTGGTGGCCCAACCCACACTGGCAAGTCTTTGGGCACCGCCGGCACAGGCACAGGCTCAGGCTCAGGTTCCGGTCGGTCATCAAAGAAGCCCATGAACCTAGAACATATCCCACGCGCTTCTCTCAACCAGTTCGGGCCCGACACCGAAGACTAAGAAGAGTCCCACACCCAGTTGCGGTCCACACTGGAAAGATTCGAAACCCTAGCCAGGTGCTGTGCAATTGACAGATGACTGAATCTGCCACCTTGGAATGAAATCGTCTTCTTGTGATCAACAAGCAACCGCTCCGCCACGACTCTTGCCTCATCATTGGCTGTTCTGAATAAATCGAGCGCTTCGATCGCAGAGATCCGGGCGTCGTTCGCAGATGACGCTGGATTGTCCAGAACCGGCGACGTCAGGTAGCCGTCGTCCATTGCATCAGGCACCACCGAAACCATGGCCTCCAACCAAGACCGGCCACGCTCTAGTCGCTCGACATCCGCTGGGGTAAGTCGCTCTGGATTAACAAGCCGGCAATAGTCATCTGTGATCCTGAACAACGCCGACAATTCTTCTGGCTTTGTTAGGTCAAACCGATCGGGCATCGCGACTCCAGTCAAGCAGACGGCAGGTATGGGCTAAGCCGCAGAATGTCTTGTTGGTCATGATACGTCGTCGCGCAAACGCTATTTGAATCCCGACAGATCAAGCCAGATCGTGTGTTCACCCGTGTCCCAAGTCATCTGCACGACCTCGCCATCCAGTGGGCTGAAACACAGAAACCCGCTCAGCTCTGAGTCAGGGAGTTGAACGACATGACCATCAATCGAGGCTCCGCCCCTTCGATTCACAATGACTGAAGCAGATTCAGATGTTGGAACGATGCCGGTGACCGCGACCGAACCCGGTCCTAACGAGAGAACGTTGTGACCCCCTCCCTGAGTGAGTGGGGATTGGGCCAAGTCATACGCGCCACCTCCGCCGCCACTGAAGCCATCAACCTCCACAATCAAGGCGTGCCTGCCAGGAGCAAAGTCCAACGACCGAATAGACAAACTCCAGGTGCGGTCTAGATAAGCGTCATAACCGGATGCAACTTCAATATCCATAATTTATGACCGGGTTGGGGCGTAGGGGTATCGGCTGACGAACTCTGCGTTCGCTACCACCCATCTGGCCACGCCATGTTGAGTTAGCTCTCCCGTGTCCATTAGGTCTAACCAGTAGGCAAACCCTTCGGGGTCAGGCGTGCGGCCCAGCATGTTCTCATACAGCACCGTCAGAAACGCCGAGTTGTCGAGCGTTCCGTATTCGCTGGTGAACTCGACTGAGACTGCGAACCCATAGGCCAGGTCATCCAGACTTGCCCCGTCCCGCCTAACAGCAATCCAGTACTTAGCACCATCGACGTCTGGCTCTCGGTTGAGGAAGGCTCGGTAGAGGCGAAGCGTTTCGGCGTCTTCGGTTGTGTAGTCAGTTGCTGCCAGGATTTCGTCGATCGTGTTAGCTCCGGCAACCTTTCCGACTGTTTCTGGGTTTGCTGACCAGGTCCGTCGTTCAGGTGGGATGGTTCGGGCATCTCGAATTATCCGGTCGCCCAACGGTTGATCTAGCTGGACCTCCACCGGATACTGCGGGTTGCCAGGGCATGTAGCGCCACCCCTAACGGGGGCGACAAGAACCACAATGTGCACCTCAGTGTCAGTCTCGGTGATCACCGGAATTACTTCACGACCCGCTGGGGGCTGCCCGCCGGCACAACTTCGTTCCGTGATCAGAACCGACAGAGTGTTTGCTTCGGGGCCGGGCTCTTTGTCAGGGTCCAGGACGGTCTCCGCCCCGCGAAGACCAAGCGCTGCAACCTCGAGACGGCACCCTCCCCAGCTCGTCATTCTTTGAGCGTCGCCACTGCCAGTAACTATGGCGTCCAGATACGAAGGTGGGTCGGTGTCTTGTCGTCCTACAACTCCGATTGAAGTGGCGTCGCTGCTTGCGATCACCCACTTCGTGTTCTCAATGTCACCAAAACCACCACCCCGGCCGAACCCTTCAACGAGCAATGCCACCAGGTCGGCGTCAGCTGCCGGGAACGTGTCAAAGTCAAACGAGTCACCATCGAACCTGACCGCGCCACAGACCATATGAAGCTGCGGCTCGACTGGTGGTGGACCGTCTGGGCCGAACCGGGTGTCAAAATCTTCCAGGCTGCTGTTCAACACTTCCACCGCCGCATCCAACACAACCAAGTCGCCGAACCTGTCGACCACGGCATTCCTCATGCCCTGATCCGCCCGGTACAGGCCAACCTCGACCGCTCCCCGAAACGCGTTACGTGACCAGCCACCAAGACCAACATCTGGCCGCTCATGCCAATCGACGACCACTTCAGAAAGTTCGTTTTGAACTACCTCTAGTTCGGCGTCAGATCGGGCAAAGCCACCAACCACACACACCCGGTCAGCCAGGCCCAAGTCGATCATGGCTTGCTCGTGAGGAGCCGGGTCCCCCACAACTCCTAGATGAAAAACTTGGGTCGGAGAACTCCACAACGTTGCGTAGTCGTCCGGAATCGATTCGGTATATGCGTTGACAGTTTGGATCAGCTCAAAGTCACCTGAGCCCGGACGCTTGCCTTCACACCGGTCGGCGAATTCAAACAAGATCGAGTACGGCTTGTACTGCTCGATCGACTCGATCTCAACCACATTCTGAGTTATCGAACCTGTCAACTGCACGACGCCGTCAAGTCCTCGTGTGTCTCCATAAAGAGGCAGACACGGTCGCTGACCGCCGGGACAGATTGTGCCGTTTAGGAGTTCACCGATAACGCGAACACGAATTGGTTCCACCGCAGCGTTTACCGGAAGGTCCACCGGCAGTGGCGCTCCCGAATCGACGTTGTCGCCAAGTGAATCGACGTTGTCGCTCACGGTAGTACCGCACGAGACTACTAACAGGGCCAGGGCCGCAAGGAACAGTAGACGCCGACAACGGATCGAAGACATGCTCATCTGACGTTCACGCTCCTGGATTGGTTCCTGGAGCCCACTAGTCTCGGACTGCCGTCAAAGCTGATCGCGGTCGCATGATCGACGAGAGTACAGAATCTCCACGTCGATTAGTTGTCGCAGTCGCCCAATGGCAAACGCATCCTCTCCAAGAGTGCACTTGTGGCAATCAAATTTCCGCTCCGCAAGCGGAATAAGTGCCCCTGACTACGCCATGACATCTACTCACTGACGGAAATTTCGGTGAGTTTACCTCCATCGAAGCTGCTAGCTGCCGAAGGTACAAGCATGTTTAGAGCCAGCAAGCAGTCGTCTTTGGGCGATGACGGAGAGCAGCGGGGTGCTTCGTTAGTTGAGTTTGTTCTGATCGTGCCGATCCTGGTTGGCATATTGTTTGCCATCGTCGAGTTTGGTTGGGTGTTCTACCAGGTGCTTGATACGAGGCACGGAGCCCGCGAGGGCGCTCGACTTGTTGCAGTCAACTACTCGCCCAACGACAATTCTGGATCTCAGCAGAGAGATGACTTGATCGCTGAGATCTGCCTGAGACTTGAGGAGCCAGGATTGTCGCGAGTGAGCCTCACCTTCGAAAACGCGTCAGATACCGATGCTGGCGACATGGCAACGATCAGAGTCGAGCGCGACCTGGAGCAGCTCACTAACTTCTACGCCGAATTTCTCAACAACTTGACCCCTAGCAGCGAGGTCACGTTCAGGCTGGAACGTAACGCCGGATGGTCAGCGACATCGGGCCTAACGGACTGCCCATGACAACGCGAAGTGCGGATGGCCGGCATGAGCGCGGCGCCATCTTGCTTCTGGTCATGATTTCGATCGTTGCAATGCTGGTTTTTTCATCAATCATTTTTGATATCGGCCAGGTAATGCTGGCCAGACGCCAAGACCAGTCAGCTGTAGATGCGGCTGCCATAGCCGCAGTGTGGGACCTGCGTGATGAAACGGTCGTTGTAACAACCGTGGTGGACGCACTCAATCTCAATCTTGGTGACCCACCGTTGACCGCGGCCGACCTCAACACCTGTGTCGGCGAACCGCTGCCACCCGGGTGGGTCACCTACACCAGCGCGAACTGCCTGGCCCGAAACCCGTATTGGACTGAGATCAGGGTTCGCCTCCCCATCCGGACTGTGGAAACATCGTTCGCCGGACTGGTCGGTATCAGCCAGCTAGAACACACAGCGTTTGCCCATGCAGCTGCGAAGGGCGCAGGCACAGTTTTTCCATTTGCTCTTGTGAATGGGGCGAGAGGCGCTCAATGCCTCAAGTCCGGCAACGGCAACATTCCTGCGGGCCTTGGTTGCGACACTCCGATTCAAGGAAGTTTCGGAGGACTCAAACTAACTCATTTCGGAAATCCGCTCGCTGGCACAACGAAGGATTGCAATGGAACTTCACAGTTTCATGACGGCATCGCTCAAGGCTTGGACCATGAGCTGAGCGTGTTTACCGGCACGTCGGCGATGGTCGACCAGAACGTATGCGGTTTGGCAGACCCCCACGCCGTTCGCCCCAACGCGGCAGACCCTGGAACCGGTAACAACCCCAATGGTTTTGGCGACGCGCTTTATGGAAGCATCACAGCCCCTGATGGCAACGGCTCGCGTCTTCGCCGAGCCGCAAGCCTTAGCACATTCGACACTGTGTCTTTCGGTGGCGGGGTTGTCGACGACACCCCACTCTGGGAGTTCATCGACCCCGCAATAGATTTCACTTACGACGTGCCCTATTCCTGCCACAAGGAGAATTTCATTGGCGACGCTGGTGGCCTCAATGAGGATGAGGACATCTGGATGACCAACATGCCGACCCAGGTCTATGTATACTTGATCGCCACCTATGGACCTACCAAGGCGGGGGCGGGCGATCGCACTACTGCGCTAATGGAGCGATGCTTTTTGCATTACGAGGGATTGCCATGGGATGACCACGGCGGATTTGTTGGGTCAGACTCAGACTATGGCCTTGGATGCATAGGTGCGTGTGATGATCCGATCTTCACCGTTAACACCGAAAAGGAGGGGCAAGACATCTACGACATTCAAGCGTCTCCACGCTTTGGCTACACCCCTGAGATGCTTCCGGGTGAGGACCTCGGCGACAACCCAATTCACTTCGCCACGTTCAAGCCGATCTATCTACAACGAGTTCTAACAAACTGCAGCAACAGTGGATGCTCGAACATATTCGATCCCGGGGTCGACTTCTCGGCGTCGAACCCCTCCCATCTTGCCCATGCGCTTACAGCGCTGGTCATTCCACCCGCCGCACTGCCTGAGGGCTTGGGGGGCCAAACTGATCTCGATGGAATTGGTGCATTCAGATTTGCGGAGCTGACCCGATGAACAAGTCCATTTGCCACCTACATGTCAGGGCCACCGAACGTGGCGCCTCGCTGGCCGAGTATGCGTTTATTGCTGCGATAGTCCTAATCCCCTTGATCGTCGGAATGGAACTTCTTCAGCAACAGTCCAAAGAGGTCATCGTTGACGGTGGTAGCCGGGCGGGAACTCCAGCTGAGTATTCCGAGGGAGCAGTATTTTCGCCCTAGTTCCTCTGCCGTAGTCGTTGGCTGCAGTCAAACGTTCTTGTCGGATTTGACGTTGGAGCCCCATCGGCGGTCCAAGCTGCGGGCACTTGCAGTAAGAAACACAGAACCCCCCGCAGTGCCCACCCGCCAACATTGGTTCACGAGAGTGTCGGGACAGCTATTTCTGCTTGGATTCCGAATAAGTGTGAGGATGTTCTCAGGCAAGACTGTCTACGCCCGCAGGCCAACCGCTGAAAGCTGTAATCACCATGTCTGAAGATGAGTTCTGGAATCTTATTGATCAAACCAAGGGCGATGATCCGCGGCTAGTCGGAGCGAATCTTCGACGTGCCCTGGAATCGCTAAGCGACGATGACCTAGCCGACTTCCACGAGTATTTTCAGGACGCACTGGGAGGTGCCTACACCAATGCGGTGTGGGGGGCCGGCTATCTGGCCAACGGCGGAATGTCCGACGACGCCTTCGAATACTTCAGAACTTGGCTAGTGATGCAGGGCCTTGAGACTTATGTGAGCGTCGTTGCTGACCCCGACAGCCTCGCTGACGTACCGGCTTCGTTTGGTTATCAGCTGGAAGGGCCGCAGTATCTTTCACGTGAGTTATACGCAGATCGCACGGGGACTCAACCACCACGACCGGGATCAAAGGTTGGCGATCTAGGTCCGGATTGGGACTTCGACGACCAAGCTGAGATGGCGAAAAGGTATCCGCGGATTGCCGCAAAGGTCCTAAAGAACCCGCCTCTTCCACCGGGCTTCGGTTTCGAGGCTGGCAACTCAGTCGACCCATCTCCACACCTGGGGGGTTCGGGTGGAACGTCGGCAGGGTCTGGTTCCGGTCCTGCCGACGTCGCCGGCCGTGAGCGTGAGCAGCAGGAGCCGACCCAGCGCGGCGGCAAGCGGCCGTGGTGGAAGTTCTGGGCCTGATCGCTGGTCCAAACCTCGCAGGTAGGTTCAGATACTGCCGCCCTCACTAGGCGACACGATGCGTGCTTGTGCGATCAACTGCTCTTCATTGACGCTGTGGGAACCTTTGCGTCCAGCACGTTCTGCCCAGCCTGTGTTGGCAGCATCGATCTCGGATCCGAGTTGGGATGCAAGCTCTAGTCTCAATCCGTCAGCTTCGATGTTCAACTTGTGTTTGAGTGCAAACGCATCCGATGCGAGCCCGCGTTTCTCGTCGTCGATCTCAATGAGCCGCCGACGAAGTTCATCGGGAGTTTGCATTGGAGTTGGCTCCTCGTAGCGAGATGTTGAACTAGTCAACTGTAACAGCCGTCGCCAACCAGAGTCCGACGCCTTTCGCCCAGACAACACGCCACCCCAAAACGGAGATGCCCAAAATCTCAGCTCTTCAAACCGGCGTAACAGCGTGGACCTGGTGCGCCGGTAGACCGCCAAGAATCGGATCCTGGTGGCGATGGAGCGCCGACCGTATCTGTGCAGCTGCTGTGAAGAGTCTGTGCGAAGCATCGACATGGTCGGGCGGCATCCATACCCCCGGGCTTCGATGACTACCCATGCGATTCAAACGAACGCCGTTGCCGAATGGCTCGATGATTTCAAAGTCCACGCGACAACACTTCCACCGCTCCTAGCACGATGGAGCTGGCGCCAACGACTAGTCGGACGCCTCGTTTGGAATCTCACCACAGCCGACACAAGTGTTGTTGTGGCGATAGATCACAGAGCGGCGATCCGGGCTTCATTGCGAAAAACATATAGGCCTATTTGCCTCGACAGCGCCGACCAGATCAGGAACTTCGCCAGCGTTGGCCCTGCCCTCCGTTTGTCCCGACCCAATTCTGGATCGGGACGGGCAGACGTCGAAGGCAAACCTTCTTACATGTCGATGGCTTGGCTGATTTGAACGGTGTGGCCGTTCTTGAGGACCGGGCAGCCAGCGGCGATCGACGAAGCGCCAGCCATGTCGGCCGCGTTGATGACCGTGTACCCAGATAGCGACGCGGGCGCTACGGTCGTGCTGCCGTCGGGACCAATCGCCGATGACTCGCCGAACGGGGCGCCCCCGTCAACCAGGCTCTCACCCATGCTTCCGTACCATGCGCCCCACTCGGCCATGACTGCTTCAACTTCAGCAGGATCGGTTGGCATCCCGCCGGCTTCTCCGTGATAGGTCAATACAAACTTAGGCATTTCGATTTCCTCCTGTGGCTAGGCGGACCAACCTGATCCGCTTTCTAATGGCACGACGAACAGCTCGTTAGGAATCGGACACAATCTTGAAGAAATCTCGCGGAGGTTCTCACGCGTGGGCAATTAGAAAGGGTTGTTGAAGCCGGTTTTCCGCGCCGGTTTTCGCGGATATTCGCGCAAGTTAGCCAATCGTGTAACACTGTCATAGGCCCTTGTTATTGTGGGGTCTATGGCAGGTAAGTCCCAGGCGGGGTTCGAACCAGAGGTCGCAGACGCAATGTTTGCCGGGTTGGAGGAATACCTATCTAACGCGCCCGCCACCTGTGCGACGGTCAGTTTGTTAGCAGGTCATCGCCGCCGACTGAGCGCCCTCGAGTGCCAGGTCTTGGCCGACATGAAAGCTGCCGGAAACTCCGACCGCAACAACGAATCAGCCGCCCGGGCAACCGGCGCTTCAAAGCGAGTTGCAGCCGCCGTGGCAAAACGAGCCTCGGCCGTTGCCCAAAACCGTTCCTTGGGTGACGCCTTGGCCGAGGGTGACATTGGTGAAAGCGAGCTGGACGCCATTGCCTATGCCTCAGGCGAAACCGGTGGAGCGGGCGCAACGTCGGAAGAACTGTTTGAGCAAGTGAAAGCGGCCGGTCCGGACAAAGCCAACGCAGTTGCTCGGCAATGGGTTGACGAGCAGAAGGCCCAAGACGAACACGACGCTCGATATGACCGCCAACGTCGCCTCCGCAAGGTCAGCCGGTTCACTACACGCCGCGGCACAGAAGCTCTCATGGCCGAAGGCGACGCCGAGACTATTCACCTCATCGAGGACTGGCTCGTTGCCAAGGCCGACGAGTTGTTCCAAGCCGACGGCGGCCGCAATGTGTCGGTTGCCGATCACCCCCGCACCTATGACCAGCGACGGTTCGATGCCTTCGCCGAGTTGATGTCCGGAGGCGGCGCTTCGGCCCCCGACGATGGATCTAGTTCTGCGTCCTGTTCTGCCTTTAGCTCTCGTGATGTTGCATTCCACGTGATCAGTTACGCATCCGATTGGACCGACGACGGACCAACAAAGGCATTCAGTCTTGACGGTCGGCGACTACCTGCCCAACTACTAGAACGCCTCTCGTGCAAGGCAACATTCTTGGCAACGGTCTTTGACGGTGAAGGCGAAGTCCTGTTCCACGGCCGCAAGAAACGGTTAGCAACACCGGCTCAAGTCCGGGCGCTAATCGCCAGAGACAAAGGCTGCGTCCAATGCGGCGCCAATCCCTTGAGATGCCAGGCCCACCACCTAACACCGTTCAACTCCCCCAAAGCTGGTAAGACGAACATCGACGAGATGGCCTTGATGTGCAGCAGCTGCCATCAACAGCTGCACGACAACAACCAAACCCTCTACTGGACCCACGGCCCACCCCGACGCGGACCTACACCATCAGCCAGCAGTAAAGACCCGGACTCCGACGCGGACACGAAGCGTTGCAGTGCTATGCCAACGCGAGCCTGGAAAACCCGGCCCGCATCCCCAGACGAAATCGCCGCCAAACGTCCTAAGTCCGGACGGGCTGGGTCCTAACGCGCCGCGCCAGAACGCGCTGGACCAGAATGCGCTGGACCATGACGTGCTGGGCGACGGCGAAAACCAACCAGAAGACCAAGCCCGGCCGCGACGCCCGCCAACTGCATCAGCACAGTCGGCAAGAGTCCCAGGATGCCAAGCACTCCAGAACCAATAAAGAGCCAGCGGATCGCACCCGCCCCCCGCTGAGAGACCACACCAAGCTCGGGGGCATCTTCGTCAAACACGACCCGCACGTTGTTGCCAACCGCTCTGCTACCGGAGTCTGACTCAACGATCGACCGACGCTCGCCCAGGTGATCGACGTACTCAACAACCGCCCGGTCATCAACAAACTCGGTCACCTCACCCAAAGCCACCTGCCGGTCGCCTACATAACCCAGCTGGTTGCCCACCCAACCCCCAAGGAACACAAGCGCTCCGAACATCACGACGAACAGGGCGTTCCCGAATATCCCGAGGCGGGTGTTCTCTCCATCGAATGGCTTCTCCAACCCGAAGAGCGAGTCAGCAAGAATTGTTGCACCCGCAACTTCTCGAGCAGCACGAATCACATCGTCGCCCTTCGCCTGTCGTCTGGTTGCAACCAGGGCACTAAGCACTGTGCCTCTCGCACCATCTGGCATCTGGGCCTCTGTTCGGCCTATCACGCCCGAGGCGGCGTCGCGCAGAACCGCGAGCGTCGGCCGATGATCTCCACGCTCGCGACGCTCGGCTGTTCCGGCGCGCAAAAGCTTGATGCCCAACACAAGTGCGGTGATCCGCATAGCCAAAGCAATCAGTGATGCCAGCGCTATTGCTAGTCCAAGTGCGGTGATTCCCGGGCGGATCCACCGACCCCATGGCTGAACGACAATTGCCGCCGCAGGATTGTTGGCAGGAAAGGCCACTGTTTCTATCTGGCCCAGCGATGGCTGCTGCTTATGACTGCTAGAGCTCTCGAAGGTGTAAACACTACCCGTTGCGGGATCCGCGTATTCGTAGACCGGCTGCCAGAAGACTTGCGTCGCTCCGTCGTCGTCCTCGGAGATGACCTCGTGGCTGTCCACAATGACCGCCTCCACCTTGACGTCCCCGGCGGCTCCGGTAACCAACGAGCCAACAATCGGTGCATAGAGAATCAGGCCAACTGCGGCCAGCAATCCAACAAGTGTTGAGTAGATTCCGCCGCGATTACGTGAAGTAAAGGGGTTGTCGATTCCGACGATGCCCTCGGCGATAAGGGTGGTGCCTGCCAGTTCTTTTCCTGCCGACTTCAGTGCCGGACTGTCGGAGTATTCATCTCGGGCGGCGGTAGCTAGCGCCTTGGCATCGTCAACTATGCCGCCGCCCGATCGATTGGTTGAACCAGGTTGGCCGCTGTTCGGGAACGCTTGCACCGACCGTTTCGCTAGGACCGCAACTGCGGCAACTCCCCCGGCTCCTAACAGCAGGCGCCACGCCAACTGTATGAACGGGCCGGCTACCAACAGAACGGCGAACAGGCCAAAGGCGTTCACTAGCCATCGTGGATTCGTGTTTCGCAGCCGCGGCTCGGCCGAGGCGTCCACTGTCAGCACGACCTCACGGGTTGTGCCGATGCGCGCTGGCCGGTCCTCAACCTCGCCAAAGACAATTTGAGGTTGGCCCGACAGATCGCTGTAAGCGACGGTCGGCACGTTCAACCGAACCTCAGTAACCGTGCCGGTAACAACTTGTTCCCCGGCATCCAGGTTGTCGAGGTTCCAGGCCATCCACGTCATAAAGAGCATCATGAGGCCAATGGGCACGGTCCCCCATCTGACGGTCCGGAGCATATCTAGCAGGTCGGGTCGGGGTCGGTGCTTGCGTTGCCAGCCGTCGCCTGCGGTTTCGGCACAAACGCTGACCCCTGGAAGTCGTACTCAGTCACCAGGAAGTCAAAGCTCTGGTTCAAGCCATCTAGTGCGTACAACTGCGTGCGTCCGCCACCACCGATATCACACAGGTATGGTCGCTGTGGATTTCCCACCGATGGGGTGACTGGGATCTCAGTAAGGATCACGGGGTCACACCCATCCACACCGACAAAGTGAGACAAGCCCGCGCCTGTTGCCGAACCTGCATAGGTCGACCCCAACACCGCAACGCTGCGGAAAGTGTTGGCAGGGTCAACCCGTTGCGGAAAGGTAGGCATCTGCGAGATGCCGAGGCCGGGTCCGCCATCGCCGAGGCTGGCGGTGATGTCGAGTTCGGTAGACAGACCTCCGTCAGCGAACTGTATTTGTACTGTTGCGGTGGATCCCGTCCATTGGTTTGGTGGCTGAACGATGCCGTCATATGCGAGGAAGAGCGCATCGACCGAGCCGTTGCCGTCATAGTCGCCCAGGATCGAGTCGACGGTTCCCTTTCCAATCGGGTTGTACACCCCGGCGGGGCAAGTTGAGGTGCCAGCAACGTATGGGATCAAGTATCGAGAACTTGCCCATCCGTCCCAATGTCCATCTTCAACCGCCCACCAGACTGTTCCGTCGGGTGATTTCTCGCACAGTCCGGTTGTGCCCATGCCCGAGCCGTTTGGCAGCGCGAATTGTGCGCCGCTTGATGTTGTCGGATCGAAGCGGATTATGAGCCCCTTGTCGGGATCAACCGCGGTGATCCCGGCCACGATGACGGGCGAGAACGGGTTGCCTGGCGGTGGAAGTTCACTTGCCGAACAAGAGGTGTTACCCGGGACAACAACTGTTGCGTTTGGAGCGGTAGTTGTTGTTGCCACAGTGGTTGGACTTGTGGCGGAGCTAGAAGTCGATGCCTGCGCAGTAGTGGTCGTTGAAGAAACAACCGATGATGAAGTAGATGGGGTTTGGGCCGTCGTCGAGGTCTGAGCAACCGTTGTTGCGGGTGTAGCGCTGGTCGATCCGCATGCGGCCCCAAACATGACTATGGCCGAGGCGATGGTCAGTATCGGACCGCGCCGGGTCTTGTTCTGATTGGTGTTGTTCATAGTTCTTCTTCAGTCTTCTTGCGGTTTCTCGATGCGCGTGTTTTCTCTGTGCGGCTTGGCTCTGTGCCGTTTGGCTCTGTGCGGTTTGGCTCTGTGCAGGTTTGTCTAGAGGCCGTCGAGGTATCGACTGTTGGCCCAACCGGTGATGCCCTGTCCAGTAACTTCCCACCACACCGAACCGCTGGCGGTTCTGTCGCAACCACCTGTCGGGTTGAACGTGGTGCCGTTGCCATAGGTGCCGAGTTTGGCGCTGCCGGAGTTAGGCGCCTGTCGGATGTTTAGGCCACCGTCGGGGTCGTTGGCGGGAATGTCGAACACTTGAACTACTGCGTCAAACGGGCCGTCTCCTTCCTCACAGTTCCACACCGGAGTTGTGGAGGCGGCCAGAACGGTGCTGGGGTTTTCAACGGCTATCTCAGTTAGCTCTCCGTTGTTTATGTAGACCCACACTGGAAGAGGTAGCGGTAGGCCGCTGTCGGCGGGAACGCTGGCAAAGTTGGGATAAGACATCGAGTTCGGATTGGCGCCCGAAACCAGCGGCCAACCTTTAGCGTCGGTGCCCGCAGTCAACGAGCGGCCCGTGGTGTTGTCGTTAGTGACATAGATGCTTGCGGCACCAAGTTGCTGGCCACGAGTGGCGGCCTGGTCGATTGCCGCCTGGCCTGTCCACGCACAAGCCAGATCGAAGTCGACAGTGGTGGCGGTCAGGTTGGTTGCGTACCCGAACCAAGCTCCATCCGGCAGCGGGCCGTCGCCGGGAGTGCAACCCGATCCAGCGACCCCGTCGAGGTCATCGTCGGTCTGGCTATCAGGGAAGGCGAAGGCCAATCCGGTAACGCCACCGTCGCCGTCTCCGTCGTCCGATTCATCTCCCTCGTCGACTGTTGTTGTTGATGTCGTGCCCTCGTCGTCTTCGTCGCTCTTGCAACGGTCCGGCAAGACTGAGTCTGCGCTGTCACCCAGCATGTTGCCGGCCTCGCTTTCAGCAATTCGTTGTTCTGCCTCGGCGCAGACCGCTGCAGTAACGTCGCCTCCGTCGCGTAAGAACACAAACCCGGCAATCAAAAGCGGCACAGCAGCGACCAGCGCTCCCACGATCTTGCGGACTGGTAGGCCCCCGCCATCGTCGTTGTTCCGCGCGGTCGCTGGGGTTTGGATTGGGGTTTGAGTTGGCCCACCGGACACGACTTCAGATGGCGACGCCTGATGACCGGTAGCCGGAGGTTGGACTGATACCGAACGCCGAGCAGGTTCTGGCTGAGGCGCAGGAGATGCAGAAACCGCCGGCTCGGGGGTGACGGCTGGCGGAGTCGCTGCGGACACATCTTCGTGTGACTCGTTCACCTGATTCCGGCTGGTATCAGCCTCGTCGTTTGAACCAAAGGTGTCGCTCAGTTTTTCTTTGGCCTCTGATGCCTTGTCGATGAG
Source organism: uncultured Acidimicrobiales bacterium (assembly GCA_937922785.1). Classification (GTDB taxonomy): domain Bacteria; phylum Actinomycetota; class Acidimicrobiia; order Acidimicrobiales; family SZUA-35; genus CALAJQ01. Next base: position 28,237 of record CALAJQ010000036.1, on the reverse strand, counting down.
GCTCTCCGCCTGGCGTTTTGCGTCACTAGCCTTATCAATCAGACCATCGAGAGAATCGTCGGAAAACGCCGACTCCCAATTCAATTCACCGCTCATTGTTGTTGCTCCATTTCGAATGTGTCTGACATCCGCTTACCGATCTGGACGATCTCGCGCTACCCGACCTCGTCACAATTCTCGACTCAGCCATGGGCTACCGGAAAAAGTTCTTGTTGGAGAAATGCCGGTCAGATCCCTTTAGAAGGAAGTAGTTCTTCTCTATTGAGTGGTAGTGACTCAGACCGACAATCGGTCCGTAGGTTTTGAATTTGGCTAGTCCCGCTTTGAGCTCGTCGCGCGTTTCTTTGTTCCAACCGACCAGCGGGTTATGGCTTGCGACTATTGCATCAAGCGGCGCTACCGGGGAAGCCATGAACGGCAACCAGCCACGCATAAACCACTTGTGCATGTCTTCCGCTGAGGTCTTCGCGCGACTGGACGGATCGTCAAGGCTTCTCAACCGAGATAGCGCTGGCGCTTCGCCCCCTTTGAACTTGAAGTCGTAGTAGGACTCCAGCTTTTTACGATCATGGCCACCGAAGACCGTGGCGAAAGGGTCCGTCACATCGGCGTGAGCATCATAATTATTTAGAAGCTCAGTGAGTAGCGGAAGCCGGCTGCGGTGCACGACACATCCTGCGTGCGCCATCCGAACTTTGCGCTGCATCCACGGAATCGCCATCGGGAACGCGTAGCCAAATGCCATTGTGGCCTTAGCGGTTACAAGGCTCCCGTGAGAGGTGCCGACGATTCCGACTTCACTATCGTCCTGCCAAGCGAGATATAGAATGGCCACGTAAGCCAACGCTTCGACTGCGCCGTTATCGGTCTTACCTAACGGCCGATCATAAAGTGGCCCGGGGTGGTTAGGAGTACCTGGTCCGTTCAGAGTCCAGGCGTAGTCCCAAGCAGTCTCGGCCGCTTCACTCTCGTCGTTGATCCATTTGACGGCCCCAGACTTCGTCCATTGGACCAGGTCCTTTACCGCTTTGAGAAGTCGGGACAGCTCCTGCACATCGCCCGCAAGTTTTTTGAACGCACTGCCGTTGGGCACCAGGTCCTTGGGTTGGAAATTGGCAAACGGCATGAGATCGCCAAAATCGATCGAATCAGCCACCTGCATTAGATCAGTTACCTTGGCTGGCATCTCCAGCTCGTTGTAAACAAGTCGGCATGGCGATTTGTAGAACTCACCTACCAATGCAGCTATCTTCTTGGCGAGCTCGTAAGAGGTGAATACGCCATTTGTGAAGTAGAGATTTTGGCCGTAGGAGCCCGCGGGCTTGGGATGCAATGCGGGATCTAGCAATCCCTCCCAGAACTTGCGGTCGTCGAGGCGCTGACGCAAAGCTGCTATGTCCAGATTGCCCGGCTTTACTCGGAGAGGATGCCTTGGTGCGGCGGTCACACGCTTAGGTACCGTGTTCACGATGAATGGGTTCGATACCTTGACGAGCGGGCCCGACTTTTGTGCGTAGACATAGTCCGAAAAGTCCTGATAATTGCTGGTCTTTAGATCACCGACTGTCGAGGTATGACTCAAACAGCCCTTGGCAGGTGCCGATTTTGTGGCGTCAGTAGCAGTGGGCCAGGCACCGCAAATCTCACTCTTGAACTTGAAGACTGAGCTGGGCTTGTAGATCCCTGGCGAGGCAAGAGCACTAAACCCAACCTTTTCGTGGACCTGAACTCCGGGGATCCTTAGTTCGACCGTTCCAGGTGCTACCGCAGAGCCGACCCACTCGACGTCTGTTCTGTCACAATTCACAGAGCATGTCGGGTGATCGCCGGCGACCGCCAACTCAAACTCATGTGTCGCCTTCGAGTCGAATCCGCAAGATTTGAAAGCGTGGTTCTTCACGACGATCTCGAGGGTGCAGGGCTCAATCTGTAATGAAACCTCGTCGTCGTACTTTGGAGTTGCGACCGATTGCTGCCCGCCGTTGCCGACCGGCGGTGCGCTGATCGGCCCGTGATTAACCAAGCCGTAAGTTACTGTTCGAGCTGTCGGGCCTATGGGACAACTGTCGTCGATAACTGGCGGCCCGTCGCTCCTTGCGATTGCTATCGACGTTCCATCTCGAAACCACTCGACGAACACACCGCCAGGAAGATTCGCATCACACTCCAGAGTGACGGTTCGGAAGTTGTGGTCGCCCTGACTTAAGGCATCCTTGCCATTGCAGCCACCAACAGTGTGGCGAGCCAACACTTCGCCTCTCCCATCACTTAGTCCACAAATCGGCGCCAGAGCGCGCACCGTCGCCGCCTCATCGCCGAGAAACACTCGACTATTGGCATTGGCGGCCATCTGCATTCCGTTAACCGGGGCAATGGCAAAGCTGTGCTTCTTACCGTCGGATGGGACAACTGTCTCCAGGGTGAACGGTGGGCCAACCGGCGAACCGAGTGGTACACCGTCCATGTGCCACTGGCCCTTCGTGGCGTTAACGCCATCCGCTGTCAGTCGTACTTTGTGAGTCGGGCCAGCTGTTTTCGATTGACTGCTAGACATGTTCAATTGCCTCTCCTGAGTAGATGCAGCCTCCAACAAAGACTGCCTGTGCGTTTACGAAACTCCCGCTATCGGTAGATATCGCTTGGTCCGCTCTGGGCGTGCCCGGGACATCGATAATTGTCTTCGCCACGTTTATTTGTGGACTGGAGGGGTCTTGTGGAGGCTGGTGCTGCGATGGGAGTAGTCGAACCTTTAGCTCTGCAGCCGTCTTACCATTGGCCGGTATCGAGAAGACGTGGGCTCCAGGAGTATTCACTGGCCCACCAAGATTGACACCATCGAGGGACCATTGGGCATCCCCCGTCCGACCCGATGACTCAACCTCCAGCTTCACCTTGTCGGCCAGAAGAAATGCCGTTGTGCCCTTTCCCTGGAAGGTCGCAGAATCAATTGCAATCAAGATGTCTGGTTCTGGTTCCGCTGCATCTTGCTTTTGCTGAGCTAGAGCGGCTGGGTCATCGGCCTCATGTCTAGACACCTCGGCGGCCACGTCGTCATTACGGCCAACTAATGCAGCCCGATCCCTCGTCGCCTGGGCGGCTCGGACTCGATCAGCCGTCGCGCCGTCAGCCATTGCGACTGCCATGCGGGGTTCGGGAATCTCGTCACCCTCCGAGAATTCGGCGACAGCAATTCGCGCATTTACCTGCACACCTGGGACTTCTACTTCTTCGATATCTCCTTTAGCACCCTCGGGTTCGATCACCTTCAGCTCAAAGCTGTGTATGCCGCCTGCTAGTGAGATAGAAGTCGTGAGGGTCCCGGCCGAGACAGGTCCCTCGATAGGCTCGCCATCGACGTGCCACTGCACCGTCGCCTCGGTGCCCTCAGGTTCGACCTTGGAGATTAGGCGAACAGGAATCGATCCGTCGTCTTGCCGCTCGGCGAAGTCGACCGAACGAATATGGCCGACAACCTGACTGCTGCAAAGTGGAAACTTGATCTCGGCCCTATCTCCATCCACACCTGAGGGCGAGAGCACCCGTAGTTCCAGCAGATGGACTTGCCCATCACCGGGTACTTTCACCGACAGCTCGCCAGGCGACATCGGTGAGCCAAGCGGTTCTCCGTCCAGAACCCATTGGATCTTGTCCGACGGCGAAGACGGTTCGAGTACCGACACCATTCGCAACACGCGGTTGCCCTCTTCGTCGCAGCCGCCTAGCGCAACGCTCGTTTCTTGATTGTCAGACATTTGATGCTCTTTCTTCGTGGGGCAACTTCATGAGAGGTCGATGCCCGTGATCTTCGCCTTGGGCTTCTTCTTTTTCTTCTCTTGGGGCAACTCGTCGTCGCCTCGGCCGGTCAACGCGATACCGCCCCCGCCTACTACCGCAGCCACTGCTACCAGTGGGCCCCATGGTCCCCAAGGAAAGCCGCCGCCGCTGCTGCTTTCCCCAGGGACTGCTGGGTCGCAAGGATCCTCATCCTCACTATTTGATGCGCCGTCGCCATCCCAGTCACCGAGCTGATCCAGTTCAATCTGTTCAGCAGTCGGTTCCAAACAAGGATCCGGGCAAGCGTCGGCGCCCTCGGTCCCACACGGACCAGGTCTCACACCACAAGGCTCGGTGTCTTCAAGGTTGTAAATGCCATCTTCGTCCCAATCGGCCAACGGCTCTTCGTCAACCAACTGTGTTGTCCAGTTCGGGCAAGGATCTGGCGCAGCGACAGCATCACACGGCGCCTCGTCTTCGATGTTAAGAATCGAGTCACCATCCCAGTTCCCCAGGGGGTCATTCTCAACAAGATCTGCGGTCCAGTTCGGACAAGGATTCGGCTGAACTGGCACGCACGGGTTTGGGTCGTCGCTGTTAAACAACCCATCGTCGTCCCAGTCACCGCCAGGGTCTTGTTCGATCCACAGATCGTTGACATCAGGGCATGGGCTGGGCACTCCAACATCACAAGGAAGCGGGTCTAGCGAGTTGGGTTCCCCGTCGCCGTCCCAATCGGTGTTGGGCTCGAACTCAAGCAGTCCCACGTTCCAGTCCGGACACGGATTACCGATTCCCGCTTCACAAGGCAGCGGGTCGTTTCCGTTGGCAAGCCCATCGTTGTCCCAGTCTTCGGCCGGGCTAAGCGCTGCAAGCTGAGGAATCTCAGAACTGCCAGAGTCGCACGGATTTGCGGGCGGAGGCCGTTCGGTTTCACACGGCTGATTGTCTTCGATGTTGGAAATCCCATCGCCATCCCAGTCACCAAGCGGATCTACCTCTCGCAACTGATCTGACCACTCCGGACACGGGTTGGCGATACCCCGGTCACAAGGCAGAGAATCAAGGCGGTTGACAATGCCGTCGCTATCCCAGTCACCCTCGGGGTCAGCATCGACGAGGTCGACGCTCCATTCGGGACAGGGGTTGAAGTCTCGCTGTTGACCAAAGCCAGAATCGATTCGCAGAGTTCGCTGCTCGATGTCAACCTCAAATTGGGGCACCACAACTTCACCGGTCTCAGGGTCACGGCCTTCAAACTCGGTCAACAGTTGGAACTCGACGGTTGCCGCAGTTGCCGAAGTTGGACGGTCCACCAAGTCGGAGTCTTCGTCTTCGGGACCAACGCCCGGTGTAACGGGCTCGAGCTGCCCGGGTATTGCGACGGTTAGCTGAGTTGTCAGGGGAAGGAGCTCGAAATCAGTAATGCAGTAGGCCCAGAAACCAAGTTCATCGGTTTGGGTAGCGGCAAGGCTTGGCAGATCTAACGTCACTTCAACTCCGGCGATTCCCGCGTCGTTTAGAAGTTGCTCATCGCCATCGGCGTCGTCCCAAACCTGCCCGAACACCGACACTCCGTCGTTCGCTGTGCACTCGGCAACAAGCTGACCCACCTCGGAGTCGATCTGCAGATCCGAAGCTCCGGCCTGAGCACCGCCAAGACCAACAACGACCCACGCCAGGGTCGCAGCCGTCGCTAATTGCAGCCGGAGGTGTCGCCATTTGGGTTGATACATTGCCGCTCTTTCCTAAAAGAATGTTCAATGGCCAAAGCCAATGACACAGGCCTACACGTACGGCCATCAGTCAACGACGACGGTAAACCTCGGCTGTTTCCGAAGAGTTTCCGGCGGCCGTAGAGCAGCTATATCAATATGGTTTTTAGGGCTTGTGATTGTTGCGCAGCTCGTCAAAACCCCACTGCGAACGTTCTCTCAGGTTCTGGGTCATTTGGCCTGCATCGGAGCGATGTCTACTAGCAACGTCGGGCCATCCGAGCGCGTCAGCAAGCGTCGCAAGAGCTTGCGACATCGGCCCGAACGTACACAAACCGCTGTAGCTCATCCGGTCTGAGTAAGGCTCGACAAGCCGATAAAGCTGTTCAACCACGGTGAGGTCCATCAGTTCGATGACTGGTTCGGCCAGCAAGAAAGTAGCGGCGGTCCACGTTGGGTCCGGGACTAGCGCGGCGAAGTTGTTGGCAACCAACGGCTCCAGTTCCGCTCGGGCCCGGTCCATGTTGCCGGCAGCAAAGTTTGTGATGACGATCGCAACATTCCAGGCTGGAACCAGTGGCGCATCGGTTTCCACCACCTCAACCAACTCCGCTAGCCGGCCTTGCCCGTGACGGATCGCCAGCAGCAGTAGACCGTAGGAGGCAGTCACCCAGCCCTCTCCGAAACCATCGTCACGAATGGCCAGCTGCTTCATGCCGGTTTCAAGCGCCTGGTTGGCGCACGCCTCGGCCAGGTCGAAGTCTTCGTGAATTAGCGACATAGTTGCAGCCGCCCACGAGCGTTGCATATCCATATCGAACGTCTGACCAAGCACCACGAACGCGTGCCTGCGTTCGGCTCCGGTCGACAACGCCCAGAGGTCACGAAGGCCCCACGCCAGCCGGTCACCATCGGCGTTGATCAAGGCATCTCGAAACTGGAACCAGCGGGCAAGCCAGCGCAGCTCAGGGTTCAAGTCGGCGGCTTTACTAAGCCGAGTGGTGGCGCTTTGAGCCAGGTCGAAGTCGGCAGGGTTCGACAAACCGGCCTCGCTGTTACGCAAGATCAGTTCCTGAACCCGACGGTCACACTGGTCGAACTTGGCGAACGCTTCGGCATAAAGCCGCTGGCCATACTCACCGTGTTCGGAATACACAAAGGCTCGGGCCGCGGCGGCCTTCACTTCAAGAAGGCGGCTGTCCTCCACATTGCTGGCAAGCGCCGCCTCGATCAGCTCCTTCACCGGTGCCATTTCGATACCAGTCAGGGCGACGGATCCGCTGTTGCAGAGTTCGATAACCGACGTAATTAGCGTGTCATCATCGCCGTGTTTGCGAGCCCGACAAGCGCCGTCGATCAGCAAGAGATGACTGTTCGGAATACCAAGCGCCAGCTGGGCGCGGGCTTTGGCTACCACCAGTTTGTGGGGCGAACCGAAGTCGTCAGCATCAAAACTTGCGTGGTAGTCCAGCCCCCACGACGCAGCCTCCAGCGCTCCGTCCCAGTCATAAGCATCAAGGTGTTGGTTCGCTGACCTTCCGGCAAACTCGATCGCCCGCCAGGCATCAAGCGACGACGCCTGCCGACAGTGAGGCCACACAGTCATGGGTTCTTCACCGAAGGCTTCAAGAACGCGGCCCACCTGGTCATGAAGAGCAACACGGTCGCCTTCGCCTAACAACTGGTAAGCGGCATCGGCAACAATGGCGTGCCTAAATGTGACCACGCCAACCTCACCGGTCTCGTGCACAAGGCCCGCTCCTTTAGCCTCCCTCAGGCCGGCCTCGGCCCGATGGTCAAGCTCGTCAAGAACTGAAGCGCTGAACTCCAAACCCACCACCGATGCGGCTTGAAGAACTTGGCGGGCATCACGGCTCAACGCCTCAAGCCGCTGTTGCACAGCCACAAGCACTACCGGCGGCAACGCGTCATCGACCTCTAGTTCTTGCTGGGCCAGATCAATAAGCATGTGAAGGAAGAAAGGATTTCCGCCACTCCGCTCGTGGTAGCGCGCGGTCTGATCGCTCGATGCCGTCGGCAAGGCGCTGAGCACAACCGAATCACACTCGCTGGGCGATAGGGGGCCAAGACTTACGATCTGCACTCGGTCTCTCGCGTTCCCGAGAATCCGCTCTGTGTGACCGGGCCTAGACGTCAGCACGATCCGACATCGATCCGACTCGATTAGTTGACGCAACGCCAGCGACGAGGCTGTGTCCAGCCACTGGGCGTCCTCAACGATGACCACCGCATCAACGCTCTCGGCCCGAGCGGCAATGAAATTGACGGTGCCTGCCACTAGTGATTCTCGAGTGGAGGGACGGTTGTCGCCCTTCACCCGTTCAGGCAACAACATCGAAAGCGGGCCCCGCTGTTCCTCCGCTAGGTCTGCGTCCATATCTATAAAGGCACTGGCCAGTTCTCGAAACACTTGCATGGGAGCTCCTGCGCTGGCCGAAGCTGTGGCGGTTACGACGGGAACTCCTTGGTCAGCCAGCACAGCCTGGTAACGGCCTAGCAACGAGGTTTTCCCAATACCCGTCTCCCCCTCAACCAGCACGGTTGACTTAGGTGGCAGGTGAACAAGTTTTGCTAACTCAGCTTCGCGCCCGACGAAGTGGCCGGATCCGGGTGGCGATCCGGCGTGCCTTTCCTCCAGTGCTAGGTCAGTTGCGCCTTGGAGGATCTCGCTTTCGGTCTGGGCCAGCGCTGGTGAGACGTCAAGTCCTCTTTCCCGAAGCTCCAATCTGGTCTGCTCGAGCACCTTGATGCCTTGAGTTTTTCGACCGCTTAGGGCTAGGGAGCGGGCCACCACACAGGCGATGTGCTCATCTTCTGGTGTGTCTTTCAGAACCTCAACACCTAGTTCAACTGCCTCGGTGTATCGCTCGGCGATGGCATAAGCACCAAGCAGCGTGCGGCGAACCGACGCTAACGACTGTCCAGCAACTGCGCGCCTTGTGTCCATCTCGGGCGAGTCAATTGCTCCGCTGAAGGGCTCGCCGCGCCACAACTGATGGGCCTGCTCCAGAACTGGTAGGTCTTCGGCCCGGCGGCCGCCTTTGGCCCGTTCCCGAAGTCGAGACATTTCCGCCCAGTCCGAATCGACAGCCAAGAAGTAGCTGTCACCAGTTCCCTCAAGCCGGTCTGAGTAGACGCCCAGGGCCGAACGGGTTCGAGACAAGACCGTTCGAAGTGCGGCGGCGGGGTCAGCAGGGATGGCGTTGGGCCACAAGGCCTCAACCAGGACGCCGGTTGAAACCGAATCCTGCACCGACGCTAGGTAGGCCATTACCGTGCGAACCTGCGGACGAGACACCGCAACTTCGACGCCGTCAATGATCAGTCTGAACGGTCCAAGCACGTCAACTCGCACGTTGACTGAAACCCCGGTGTCAAACAATTTCGGCTACCCCCTCATGCCTTTTGTTTAGAGCGGGTACCCGCGCTTAAGCGAGCATAATCCAAGCCGAACCGTTGCCTATTCATGCTGGCCACCGACGCTCGAAGCCGGTCCCTGGAAAGCGATTAGCTTCGTTTGCGATCTCTTCGTTTTCGTGACGCTCGATAGCCACCTGCAGCCTTACCCATCGAGTCGCTTTCGCCACTAAAGATGCTGATGCCGTAGTCCTTGGCTGCTGCGGCGACGTTTTCGATCGATGACTTGCTGCGGTCAGCGGGCAGCGCCGTGACGTTGTCTCCACGGCTCTCGGCCAAGCGGTCAGCAACGTCGGCGAAGTGCTCGGTGCTCCGGGCCGACTTGGACTGCCACGGCCACCGGATGGCACGGACCAATCGGAATGGACCCGAGTTCTTAAGAAACGATTTGAATGCCATATATAAGTAAAGCCCTCAGCGGCCAAAATCCGTGACAGCCAGCGCGCTATTGACCCTCACGAGTGTTGGAAGACGTATGCGCCGACTACTTCTCGCAGCGCGTCGGCCTTCGCGGCCACGTCGTCGAGGCTGTCGAAGTACATCATGCGTTGCAGGTTGGAGCCGTCCTCGAAGTGCTCAAACTCACCCGGTATCGATCGCCCCGACGGGAAGATGAGGCTGGCCCGCTTCTTGGCTGACCAGTTGAAATAACACATGATGCCGTCGTACTCGAACGCTGGTGCCCGGTACTTGACGGTCTCAGTAATGTCCTCGTCTTCGAGGATGATCGCCCGCACGGCCTGCATGACCCCTGCCATTGGGTTGTTAGTTTCGGCGAACCACTGGTCGACCGTCATTGCCATAGGACTTAGGCCGATGGTTGATTGCGGCGGTTGAGAAGCCATTCGCCGGCGTAATACAAAATGAGAACTGCGCCAGTGGAAAGCACTAGGTTCAGCAACACTCGGCCCAGCGATCCTGAACCGGCGTCGGCAAGAATGTCGAAAACTGCTATGCCAGCAATGAACGAGACCAGGGCAAGTATGAATCGTGACATGTCGGCTCCTTCGCGGTTACAACTTGGATCAGCTTCAGAACAGCGGATCCTCGGGAAATGAAGTCAGTGTTTCGAACATACCTAGCGAGCTATCAATAGCGCAAACCGCGAGAAACGCGGTGCGAAAGTCAAGCATGCACAGCGTTAGCTGCTGTTCTCCGAACCTAAGGCTTTTCGCCTTCAACGGCTTTCGATCGAGTGTGATATCGCTCGGCTCCCAGCTCTGGTGTTTGGAGAAATCGGTGATCAGGGCGGTAGTTATCTTCTTGTTCGGCTTTTCTAACCCGAGCAGCCATTGCGCAATGAACGCCAATCTCGCAGGTCTCGTTAGATCAATTCCAGAACTCTGAAACAGCGTTGCCACACTTGCTCTGTCGGGGTTTACTTTTTCGCGATTTTCTCGGTGCGTCGTTCTTGCCGCCAGCAATTCACCGGCCCGATAGCAACCGGCGAAAGAAGTAGCGCCCCCAGAGGCCGCTACCAGCCGCAGCCATCCGCTGTTTACCCCAACCCGGACCCAGTCTTTGTAGACGCCCGCATCTCCCGGACGAATCCGCGATGCTTCCGCCCAGGCTGAACGGCTTGCAGAAAAATCTGTCATGAATACCTCTCGTGGTAGGCAGACCGAGACTAGGACGGGACGGCGGCGTTCGGGCATCGGGTAACCGGCGTTGGGCAACCAGCGTCTTCCGAACACGGTCGGTCCCGGATCTCCGGCTCGTAACTCTGGGCGCCACCTGACGCAAGCGAAATCTTTCTTGCACCGACTGAACCGAATTGCGGGCTGAGGCGTTCCTAGACTTGTGAACATCGGATTCGACGGCGAGTTGGAAGAGTTTGTGCAGCAGCACTACAGCCGACTTGTCGGTTTTCTGGAGCTGAGAACCGGTGATCGAGACTTAGCCGAAGATCTCGCCCAAGACTCAGTCTTGAAGCTGATGCAGAACTGGGACCATGTTCGTTCGCTTCAGTCGGGTTGGGGTTGGCTGGTCACCGTTGCCATCAACACCCAAATCTCGTGGTGGCGAAGGCTTCGCACTAAGCAACGCAATCGCGGTTTCATAGCTCAGCAAACCCGATTGACCCAAACCTCGGAGTATCCGGTTGAGGCACTCAGCCTGCTAGATCAGCTCCCCGAAAAGCAGCGGGCGGCCGTGATCCTGCGCTACTACGCCGGGCTAAGCGTGGCCGAAACTGCCCAAGCTCTGGGCTGCGCTGAAGGAACCGTGAAGTCCGCAACCGCTCAAGCTCGATCGTTCCTACGCAAAACACTCGTTAAGGAGGACACCTATGTCAGCTAGCCCTACAACCGATTCGGCCGAAGAAGCTGCCATCGAACAGCTCCTGCAAAGCCATGTGCCCAACGTCCCGGCCCCCGATCTACGGGATCTGGCTAAAGCCCAAGCCCGCCAGCAACGCAACCAGCGAATCGGCGTCGCAGCCTTTGTCTTGCTTGGCATTGTCGGGTTAGCCGCAGCGTTCAGACCCGATCCCCACGTTGTTGTGATCGCCACCGACCCCACGCCATCGACCGAAGCTACCGAAGCGCCGGCAGCGACCGAGACGACCAACCCCGGAGACTCCAGCCCTGGTGCCACCAACCCCGAGGACTCCAGCCCTGGCGACACCGACCCCGGAGACGCGGCCCCACCGGTCGCCGAGCGTCAGTATCTGATTCCAGCCAGCTCCCAATGGGAGCTGAAGAATGTCTCTTCTCCGATTGAGCCAGGGTTCGACAACTCCCGACAGTCCATCCTGTTTATGGGCCGAGGCACCAACCCGTTGGACTCATCGTTCCTCAGCATCGCAATGACCGAAGGTCTTGACACGATCGACCTGATCGACGGACCAACGCTCTTCGAAGACGTAACCCTCGCCGATGGGCGAACCGCCCGCGTTGCACTAGACCCGCTACCGGAACCGCAACTTCAGGCGCTGACGCTGCTCGATGGAAACCTGATCTCTGCCGCTGGTTTGAACATCACCCGCCAGGAACTGCTGGACGCACTCACCGCAGCAACCATTGATGGCGACGCCGTTCAGTTAGCCCAACCGCCCGAAGGACTCGAACCGGTCCCCCACTCCCAAGCCGATTCGTTTGCCCACACGACCCTGTCGCTTGAGGCTGAACCCGGGCAGACAGTGCAAATCGTCTCGCACCCTCTTCCCGAGTGGGCGGCCTTCTACGCCCGACTGAGCCAACCAGAAGAGCCGGCGACTTTGGTCGACACCAACAGCTATCCAACCCTTGGTCTCACCGCGATCACCGAGGCCCAATACGAACCCCAGATTCTGGTGATGGTGGACGGCGCGCTGCACACAATCAGCCGACGTTTCTATGACGAGGCCGACCAGGGCGACACCATTAGCGGGCTCGCTGAACAAATTGGTCCGCTTGAACTGAAGTCGGAGTCAGACATTCTTGCCCAGCTTGGTGTTCCAACTCGTTCCGAGCAACTAGCCACCTACTTCGAGGATCTGCCGCCGGGTTCTGACTTAAGCGACCTGCAGTCGGGTGGCCCGGGCCTCAACCCGTTCGGGGCCCAGATCATTCTTGGGTGCGAATGGGTGCGGCATTGGGAGGAGTCACTGGCAGCTGGTGACCTGGAAGCCGCAGCTGCCGCGTTAGATGAGATCAGCCGGGAACAGACTTGGGCGCCCGCAATCATTTACGCCGAGCTGACCGGCAGAACCCTGCAGGAATTCTTCTCCAACGCCCTACCTCAAGCCCGGACCGCCAGCACATTCGAAGAGTCGCAAGACACCGACCTCCGACGTGATCAGTGCACCTCTTGGTTGGGACTCAGCGCCACCGACACCGAAGGCTAAGCCCAACAAGAGTCGGCGATTCAGCTGTCGCAAGTTAATCCAACAGGCGCTTGTTCAGTCTTGTCCTAGAGTCGCCATATGGGCGGAACACAGTCGGTCTGGCGAAACCGCGATGTGAGGTTGTTGGTCACTGGCGCCACCGTCAACAGCATTGGCGATTGGCTGCTTGAGTTGGCGTTGCCGCTGTTTGTCTTTATCGAAACTGGATCTGGGATTCAGACGGCGTTTGTTTATGTGCTGCGGCTTGGAGTTGGATTCCTGTTTGGCCCGATCGGCGGTCGGATTGCCGACGCAGTGCGACTGAAGCCAGCTCTAGTAAGCACGAACCTATTGCAAATCGCCGCGCTTGGCCCGTTACTTGTTGTGACTGACGAAAGAGTTTGGCCAATCGCTGTGGTCGTTGCCCTTCAAGGGCTGATCACCAGCGTGAACGACCCTGCCTCGTTCGCGTTGTTACCGCGGCTGGTGGAAGGCGAACAACTGGTGGCCGCCAACTCGGCATTCTCGGCTGGCGGATCAATCGCTCGACTGGTCGGGGCCGCGGCAGGAGGCATCGCCCTCGAACTTGGAGGATTAACAACAGTCGCCTTCTTGAACGCTGCCACGTTCTTGGTGGGAGCCGTGACCGCCTGGCTCTTGAGCGATCGGGCCAACACCCGACCAGCTACCCGTGACCACAACAAGATTGACACGTCGGTCAGGGCGGCGATCAAAACAGTCAGGGCTCACGCCGGGCTACCCGCCATACTTTGGGTGCAGGGAATCGCGCACGTGATCTTTGGCGGATTCCCTGTTCTGTTCATCGTGTTCCTGACCGAGTATCTCGGTAGCGGCGGAAGCGAAGTTGGGGTAGTCCGTGCAAGTTCGGCGATCGGCGGCTTGCTTGGAGCAGCCGCCGTGGGGGCGCTGGCCGCCAGAATCGCGCCTGCGCATCTGATGGCTGGCGGGTACCTACTTTTCTGCGTCGTGTCGTTTGCGTTTATCAACGCTCCACCATTCACAACAGCGGTGTGGGTCTACATGGTGCTTTATGGCGCCACCGGATTCCCGGGAGTGGCGTCAGGCGTCGGAACCCAATCGACCGCACAATTGCTTAGCCCTCCCGACATCCTGGGCCGCTTCGGCGGGTTGATGAGCGCTGTTTCTAACCTGGGGATGGGCCTTGGGGCTGTTCTTGCCGGAGTGCTGCTTGAAGTCACAACGTCGCGAACTCTCTTAAATATCGAAGCGGGGATGTTTGGCATCTGCGCAATGATTGCCTATCTGTTCATCGTCAGAACCACCGACCCTCGTAGCCCCGTAGCTGCGGGTTGACCGGACGTCCACCCGTTCATCGGTTGCAACTCCAGACAGAAATCTGGGATGTTGGAGGGCGCGACACGAAAGAGAGCGAGAAGCCAATGGACTTTGCCAAACCCGAGTACCTGGTCACAACCGAATGGCTGGCCAACAATCTGGACCGGTCCGACGTCCGGGTGTTAGACGTCACCGCCAAGCTCACGTCAAAACTACAGAACCGGGCCAAGCTCGAATGTTACGCAGACAGCCACATCCCGGGCTCGGTCTTCTTCGACGTCGCTTCGGGCAAAGGTGTGCTTTCAAACCCCGACGCATCACTCCCCTGGATGTGGCCCACGCCGAGCCAGGTCGCCGACACACTGGCGGCAGTCCGAGTCGGCCCGGACACGAAGGTGGTCATCACGGCCCGAACCCCACGTGAGGGAATCGACTCGGGCACGATGTGGTGCACCCGAGCCTGGTGGACGCTGCACCACTATGGCGTTGACTGCGCAATTCTTCACGGCGGCATTGAGCGTTGGGAATCCGAAGGCCGCCCACTCACGAACGAAATCTCGACCATCCCCGATGCCGCACCTTTTGTGCCCGCCACTGGTTGGGAGTCGGCCCGAGCAACCCAAGACGACGTGCTGGCCGCGGTTCAAGGTTCCAGCCCGGACGGCGCGGCTGGCCCTGTCTGCCTAGTCGACGCGTTGCCCGAAGACAGCTTCAACGGAACCGGCACCCCATTTGGGCCACGGTCGGGCCACATCAAGGGTGCGGTGAACGTTCCCTACCGGTCCTTGATCGAAGCCGAAACCGCAGGGTTCGTCGGCCCAGATCAAATGCACGCCCACCTCACAAAGGCCGGGCTGTTGGACGCTCGGCCGGTCATCACCTACTGCGGCGGAGCCATCGCCGCAACGGTTGACGCCTTTGCCCTTGCCCTGTTCGACAAAACCAACGTGTCGGTTTATGACGGAAGCCTCATGGAATGGACGGCCGATCCGGAACTGCCAATGACCGACCCCAGTGCTGAGTAAGCAAGAGCTTGGGAAACCAGTGCTTAGTCAGCCAGTGCTTTGGCTCCGAAAGCGGCCTAGCTTGACGCCATGACCGTCGCCGAAGCGCTGCTACAGATCGCCAAAGGCAACACGACGGATGCTCGAACGTTGTGCGAGCAGATCGTCGACACCTCCCCGCTAGCGACCCACTTGGCAAACCATCTCAGCCAAAGCTCAGCTGAAGATCCCTACACCGACCCTGCCGCGTTCGAACTGTTCATCTCCGGTGGGTCAAACGTGAACCTGTATCAATCCACCATCGCCGCTCTGGCCAGTCTTAACGAAACGCTCCGGCCCGCCACTCTCATTGACATCGGATGCGGCGACGGCCGAATCACGGCCGGAACTATTCCGGCCTCGTGTGAGACTGTGCACTTGCTGGAACCGTCAAGCGCACTGCTTTCACTGGCCGCCGCTGCGTTGGAGCCTTTGCCAGCAGCCGTGGTCACCACTCAGTCGAGCATCCAGGACTACTTGTCGGAACACCCCAACCAGAGTTGGGGTCACGCCCAGGCAACCTTTGCGCTTCACAATCTCGACCCGGGCGACCGTGCTGCCACGCTGGCCCAGTTGGCAACAAGGGTGAACTCGCTAAGTGCGGTGGAGTTCGACGTGCCCGACTTCGCCGACCAGTCGCCGGAGCACGCGGCCTATGCGGCCGCAACTTATGAGGTGGGAGTGGCCGAGTATGCGAATGAACCAACGGTTGTAGATGGCTTCCTAATTCCGGTATTGCTTGGCCAATTCGCTCCCAATCGACAACGCCACACCTATGAACAAAGCGCCGCGTCGTGGCAGGTCGACTTAGCCGATGCCGGGTTCGGATCAATCCAAGCAACACCGATCTGCGACTACTGGTGGGCCAACGCTGTTCTGATCACCGCCAATCCGGAACTCCCAATGACTGACCCCAGCGCTTAGAAAGCCGCTGCACTTTTCGTCTCAGATTTTCTTGGGATTTCTTTCAGATTTCTTTCGCCAACACCCCGTTTTTGGGCTTTGACTGTCATACCCCCTAACTACTGTATGTGTATGACCAGTTCGCTAAGTGAACAAGTCAAGACGGTTCTTACCGAGCTTTCCGAACCCACCGAAACCATGGTGCCGTTCACTGCCGAGCGTCGCGCCCAGGAAATCGGGCGAGTCATGGAGTTAGCCCAAATCAGGTGGCTTGTATCCCTGGCCGACATCGACGCCCGCCGAGTTCCCGAGGCGCTGGGCTACACCAGCACCGAACGTTACGTCGCCTACACCCAACAAACCACAGCCCGCCAAGCCTCCGAATACACAAAGATCAGCCGGCTCATCGGTAACTCTGATGCCGCCAAGAAGGCGCTGTTAGAGGGCCTGTTCGGGTTAGGTCACGCCGGTCTTCTGGCCAAGGCGGCCGCTCGCTTCGGCGACCAGTACACCATCGATGAGGGCCGACTGCTGGAGATTGCTAGTCGTCAAACGTTAGATCGATTCAGCGACACAATCGCTCGCTGGATTCACGCCGCCGACCTCGACGCAGCCGAAGCTGATACCGCTCACCGCTACAACACCCGGGGCCTTTGGATCCAACAACGCCTCGACGGATCCGGAACGGGACGCTTCGATCTTGACGCAATTGCCTTCGCCACTGTCGCTGTCACTCTTGATTCGGTGGCCGGTCAACCGGACCCGAAGCACTCCTTGAACCAGCGCTCACTCGCCCAGCGCCGGGCTGACGCTCTAGCCGAAATGGCCCTGGCTTATGGGCCAGAAGAAGACGAGTCCGGTTCTGATGTTGAGCCTCTAGAGCCCCATGGCCGCCGCCAAGGTGGAGCCGTGATCGAAGCTGTTGTTAGCTTGAGTTTGCCTAGCTCATCCGGGGTCGGGCGCGACTACTCGATGGCCGATCAACTCCCAGAGATTGAAGACGGCTTGTCCGACTTGTGGGCCACAGGGCCGGTGCCCTACCCAATCATCGAACAGCTGTCGTGTGATGCTTCGTGGCGACGGATCTTGGACGGCCCGTCTCAGAAGCTGGACTACTCATCACCAACCGCGGACATTACCCCGAACCAGCGCCGAGCGATTCGCTATCGCGATCGTCATTGCCAGTTCCAAGGTTGTGACCGGCCGTGGAACTGGTGCGATGTGCACCATATTGTTTCTCGCCACGACGGCGGACCCACCACGCTTAACAATCTGACGCTGATGTGTCGCCATCACCACACTCTTTTGCATCAAGCCGGCTGGTCATTCACCCGCGATCCGATCACAGGCGAAACGAGGACAACAAGTCCCTAGCCCCTAGGGGCCGGCCAGCAGGTGCGCAAAAGCCAACGATTAAGAGCCACATCAAGCCAACTAGGGCCCAGTGGGCCTTATCGTCGCGCCGAACTCACCGGTCGCATCCTCATCTGGAACCAACACCAATTCGAACGGCTCGTTACCGACTACATCCCCTATAGGAACGGGTAGTTCTCGATGAACTCGGTGTTGCGGGTGATCCAGTAGACAACGCCTGCCCGATCGAGTTCTCCCGCGTCAAGTAGACCTAACCAATACAGATACCCGGCCTGATCGAAATCGCGACCGAGCACATTTGTGTAAATCATCTCCACGTATTGATCGTTGGTCGTGTTTTGATAGGTGTTGACAAACTCCTCTTGGTCTGACATCCACGCTGCAATTTGTTGCACGTCATGACCCTGCGCCTGGATCCGTAGCCAATATCTCACTCCATTAGAGTCAGGGAATCGGTCGAAGTATGCCTGGTATAGCCGGACAACCTCAGCCTGCTTGGGGCCGTAGTCAGGGTGTTCAATCATGTCCCGGAGACTGAGTTGCCTGAGAAAGCCATGCGCGCCCGACGCGTCGTGGAGCGAGATTGTCAGGCCGTCCGCAATCACAAAATGGTCATCCAATGACAGGTGTTTTGTGAGTTCCAAGTAGACGGCACCGCGTTCGGTTTCGTGAATCATCCCCGCGGTGTTTGAGCCGAGAAGAAACAGCGCAGCGCCATCGTTGCAGCGATACACCTTTTCCGGACACAGTCGCTCTTCGTTGTAATACCAGCTGGCACCGCCACCTTCGATCACCCATACGTGCACCTCGAGACGGGAGCTGAAAACTGGGCTGAGAATTCGATTCTGTTCGTCCATGTAAGTCATCGGCCCACCCACTGCATGAACGAATCCAGTAGGGCGGAAAATTCGGTAGGCCAGGCCGTCGGGGTAGTTCAGACCCACGTGGTCTCCGTTGCCCGAAATGCTGGCGCCAGTAATGCCGGCGATCTGGCGGATCGGCGACGCGGTACCACCCTCCAGAGCCCACAACCAAGCCGCGTCATCGGCCAGGAAAACGACAAAGTTGCCCTCATCGGACACCATCCGGCTGTCAATCGGTCCAATCGAAGTGAGTTCAACCGGCGCTGTCTCAGTCCATGAACCGTCCGCTGCCATCAGAACCAGAGCGGGATCGGAGCCATCAACTCCTGCGTGAGCAAAGAGAATAGACGACCCGTCGCGAGCGAGAGCCGCACTCGTGATGGTGTGTCCTGCGGGCAACTCAGGCTGAAACTCGGCCACCACAGGGATGTCAACCGTCGGAGCTGCCGAAGCAGGATCTAGAGCTAGTGCCGTAATAACCAAAGAACAAACGAGCGCAGCCAGCACCGATACGGCCAGGCGTGACCGCCTTCTGAACGACGCACAATCAAAGACGCCCATGGGTCCTGTTTACACCAAATCTGCCGTCCGGTTCTGCAGAAATGCACGCGTTGACGTCGTTCTCAGCAGAATCGGACCCGGGCATTGCACCAAATCTCCATTTGGCCGATACCAAGTGACGGGCCCCGGTTTCTAGCCTTGGGCAACCTGGACGCCAAAACTCGCCGAGAGCTAGTGTGATGCTGTGCGCTTCTTAGACAAACTCTCCGGCAGCCAAGGCAAAGACGCTGGACAAATTGGGTTCTCAGTACATCCGCATAACCCTCGTCACCAGGAATCAGCCGAAGGCAGCTGCATGGTTGTGTATCGAGACGCTGCCGGCAAGGGCCGATACAGTCAACACCGCGATTCGGCCGCTGCCTTCGCCTTTGTTCAAAGCCTGAACCGCAGCGAAGCCGAAAACGCCCGAGTGTTCAAGCTCGCTGAGATCCCGTTCGACGTGCACTAGGCCAACCTTCTCGCATACCAGAGCCATCTCCACCCACTCCACCAGCAGCCGGCTAAAGGTCTGACCCCAACTAACGCCTGAGGTGAGGGTTGGCGTTTACTGTGGTCAGACTCGACCAGGATCGAGCGTGCGAGTAACCAGAACATACCTATGTGCACCAGTTTGGTCCCTTCCAGCAGCGCTGGACCCATGCCGTAGTCTTTGGCTGCGGCGGCTCGGCGATCAAGCGGTGAGTGGTTGGTGGGTTGGGCACCACCAGATCTTGCGGCTGTCGACCTCAGCGGACACGATGGTGTCCCCGCAGCGGCGACACGGCTTGCCCGCACGTTTGTAGCAGTAGAGCCGTTCGTAGCGGGTCAGTTTGGCTCGGCTTGGTTTGCCCATTTCAGCGGGGTCGACGGTGACGATCCGCCCGGACTTCTCGCCGATCTTCAGTTCGGTGACTGACAGGTCCCACAACTCGGAAATCTTCTCGAGCGGAACTTCGTTGGCCGGCGTGAACGGATGAAGCCCGACCAGGAACAGCAGTTCGGCTCGATACACGTTGCCCAACCCGGCGATCACGCTTTGATCTAACAGGGCACGGCCGATCGGCGACTTTCGGCGGGCTAGTTTTTGATGGATCTGTTCGGCTCCGTTGACTCCGGCGACTAGCGGGTCCGGGCCGAGGCGAGCCTTGATCGCGTCCATTCCTTCGGGAGTCAGTAACTCACATGCGGTGGGGCCGGCTAGGTGCAGTTGGGCTTCGTCGGTCCAGGCGATGAAGCGAGCGTTGGGGGAAGGTTCCGGGAACGGGGGTTTGCGGATCTTGAACTTGCCGAACAGGCCGAGGTGTACGTGCAACACGTCGCCCGAATCCATGTAGCGATAGAAAAGGTGTTTGCCGTTCGCCTCGACCTTCGTGAGCTTTTGCCCGCTGAGTCGTGCGGCGCCATCGGCGAACCGGCCCTGGGGTGAACGCATTTCCAGCACTTTGCCTTTGAACCACTTGTTCTGGTTGCGGGCCGCTCGGTGAATGGTGTGACCTTCAGGCATCGAGACATTGTGGCCGGTCCTAAGTTTGGACCTGTAACCGAGGCGATCTGGAGTATTGCTCCGATTCCGACCCTGACGGCAACACTGGTCTAACGCCGGGCCCGGTGCCCTAAATCTGTTCGAACGGTGGGACCGTCACGTCGATCTCGGCCAAGGCTTGCACCCACGCTTCGTGCGCCCGCCTCGCTTCGGCGGTCTCGCCCGAGCCAACAAGTGAGGTGACCAATAGACGGTGAGCGTCTTCGTCGTAGCGGTCCACACCAATCAACCGTCTTGCCATTGCGCCGGCTTGTTCGAAGTCGCCACCCTCCAGCGACCTCGTGCCAACGTGTCGAGCCGAGCGGATGAAGCTGCTGCGAGCTTCGTCACGGGCGCCAGCGGTCCAGTCTTCTGCCACATCTTCTATGAGGAAGTCGCCCGTGTAGGCGGCGACGGCGGCTTCGTCCGTATCGGTGGCGAAGAAGTCCTCCAAGTCGGTTGAGACTTCGTCCAAGTTGAGCGCAACAGTCTGACGGTCGGCGATCACTCCCCCGTTCAGCACTCGGCGAACCGCCGACAACTGCACCGACAGTCGGGGCCCGAGTTTGGAGATGTCGTGCTCTTCGGGCCATAAGAGATCGAACAGTTCCTCACGAGTGACCGGCCATCCCCGGGCCGCAACCAAACGTTTGCAAAGTTGGCGCGACAGTCGGGACCCCCAAGATGATGTCGGTACTTCCTCACCGTCAACTTCAACGGCGAATCGGCCGAGCGTGTTGATGCGAACTGTCGGTTTGGTCGATCGACCCGGCGGACGCTGGTGGTCACCGTGGTCAGCGACCGTGCCCGTGACGAAGCGTTCCAGATCGTACAACCAGCCCATGTCTCCGGCGAACCCGAAATGGTCAATTCCCTCGTGTTCGATGAACTGAGCGCCTTTGATTTGATTCGCCAATTCCTGGCCGTACTTCACCGGAATGACTTGGTCTCCGCTGCGGTGCATCACAAGTGTTGGCACGTCCAGGTCGGGCAAGGCCTCACGCACATCAAAGCTGCGAAGCATCCCGAGCAGGTCAAGCAGCGATGCCCGGTCGGCCGAAAGTCGCTCGTAACGTTCCAGCCACTTTCGGTAGTCGGGATCATCAGCCATTGACGGCGAGAACAATGGGCCAACTATTGATTCTGGAGTGCCCCAAACATCGGCCATGTATTGATCACGTCGGTTCCGTTCTTCGATTTCGGAATCGCTGAGACCGGGCGGTTGGAACAATGCGGTTGTGCCGTGCAGGATCAGCCCGTCGACCCGTTCGGGGTAGGTCAGCGCAAACAGCACACACATCGGCCCGCCTTCGGATGCCCCGTACAAGAGAGCTCGCTCGATACCGGCATCGTCCATAACCGCCCGTAAATCTTCGACCCGCTCGTCGAGACCTGGAACTTGGCTGCGACGATCGGATGCGCCGGTTCCTCGTTTGTCGAACTGCACCCAGCGGGCGAACGAACCGAAGCGTTCCATCATGAAACGAACCTCCGGTAGCTCCCAAGCCATTTCGATGTTCTGGGCCAACGGCGGCACCGCCACCACCGTCGGTCCGTCACCGAAATCTTGGTAGGCGATGCGGGCGCCACGAGCCTGGGCGAAGTGGGTAGGAGGTACTCCGCCGTCTTCAACTCCCGCGATGTTTGGGGCCATAGAAGAAACCATAGTGCGGCGCTATTTCAGCGGCGCTGGCGGCGGGCCAAGCACGTCGATTCCGTTCCGGCCACAGATCATTGCCACCTGGCCCGGGTCGATGTCCATCTCATCCGGGATCGTGGCGTCGTCGGTTGGGATGCCCAACTCGGAGACCATCTGGTCAAACTGTGGGCGAGTGGTAGCAGACGAGGTGACCGACAACATCGTGGCGGTATCGGACAGCACCTGGAACGTGTGCGGGATGGCATGAGGCAGATAGGCGCAGGCGCCGGTGGTAGCGATGGTTTCGGTGTCGCCGCTGCGGAATGCGACCTCCCCGTCGAGTACTACAACTAGCTCGTCCTCATCTCGATGGCTGTGCAGGGGCGGGCCAAAGCCTCTAGGAGCCAGGAACTCGACGGCGCTCATTGACCCGTCGGACCCCGGGCTCACTTTGATGGTGGCCAGGTTGTTGAGGAAATGCAGATGCTGGCCCTCGCCTTGGGCCAACACTGATACCTGCTGAACGGCTGGCCCGGTTGTTGTGGTTTCGGTTCGTGTTTCGGTGTTTGTGGTCATGGCAAACAATGACGCAGGAGTCTTTAGGAAACCTTAAGGGACGGCGCCTGAGTGTCGGGTTGCGGGCAGACCTTGACCGAGGATTTAGGGCCAGACTTGTGGGAGTAGGTCGGTGGCGGGACGGTCGCCGGGGGCGAGGCCGTGTTCTTTCATGATTTCGCTGAAGTCAGGGTCCATGCCTTGTTCGCGAAATGCTATGTGCACGTCGTCGCCTAACCATTTGGAAGTGAACACGCTTAGTCCGACGTCTTCGGGAAGCTGACCCGAACCGCCGTGGAGAATCCTGCTGTTGAAGACGACACAGTCTCCGGGTTCCATGTCCCAACTGACTACGCCGAAGGCTTCGGGGTTTGACGAGATGTCGGGGATGTCGGCTTCGGCGATGGCGGCAAAGTCGCTTCGGTCGACGTCTGTTTTGCCGTCGGGGTTGAGGGTGCCGAAGTCGTATTGATCAAACACCACTCCCCCAAGGTGAGAGCCGGGCACGAAGGCCAAGGCGTTCTTTGCTTTCACTGGTTCCAGTGGCATCCAGACGGTGCAGGTATCGTGGCCGGAGACACTCCAATATGGTTCGTCTTGATGCCAAGGGGTTTCAAACTGTGAGCCGGGCGAGCGTACGAAGACGGCGTCGAAGTAGAAGTTGATTTGTTGTGAGCCAAGCATTCGGCCGGCAATCTCGGCGGCTGGCGATTCAAACACAAACTGTTGATATTGCGGCACGCCTTGCCACGCCATCGAGTCCCAAAACATGGTGCGGTCTTGCTCGTCCCGATCCCAAATTCGAGCCCGAGGTGATGGGGCTTTGCGATGCTCGGCCAGGCCGGCTTTCAACAGCTCAATCCAGGTGGGGTCGAACATCGACTGCAACATGACTACACCGTCACGCTGGAAGCTAGCTACCTGCTCATCGGTGATCTGGAGTGCCATCGCCACATCGTGACTGAGAAAAGCGACTGGAGCAAGGATTACTGATCCACGTCGCGCGCCAAGGACCGGAGTAAGCGAAATGTCCAAACGCCGACGGTGGCATGATTGATCGTCGCGCTGCGGCTTCTACTTGCCCGGCCACTGCTGATAGCTAGCGTTGAGGCCTAAGAAGCCCAGAGCAAAGAACAGGCCTGTCGGCAACCCAATGTTCCCGATTCCCGCTTGCTGTATCTGACTGAGTTCGGTCACCGTCCATAACAACGCCTGGGTTCCGCCCATGATGGCGGCGACCACCTTTTTCTTTGAAGCGAAGTAGAGCATCACTAGCGACCAGACAAGTATCAGGCCGCCCACGAAAGCGAAGATCGACCCAACAATGACACCTAGAAACTCGAAGTCCTCGAAACCGGTCGATTCAAGATCGTTAAGCGAGCCATAGAGCAAGGCGCCTATGGCGAGGAGGGCTGCGCCAGCTGCCGCCTGCAGGCCAACAAGAATTTGCCAGAACACCTTCAAGGTCCTTCCGGAACCTGTGTCGGATTGTTTGAAAGCGCCCGGCTGAACTGGAGCTGGGGCGAAGGGGGGAACCTGAGCTCTAGGCGAGGACGCGTGAGGAGCGGAATGCGCAGGCATGGTTGGCGGCGAAGTTGGCCGCTGAGGTGGTGTCGACATAAGTATGGACCTATAACGACATGAATATGGGGCCGCTTGAGTCGGATGGCTCGTGAGCCCCATTAGCGGGGCGCGTGGCCACCCGACGAACGGTCCGCGCACGCGCCGGTGGTATCGATGGTTTCGGTGTCGCCGCTGCGGAAAGCAACCTCACCATTCAGGACCACAACTAGCTCGTCCTCGTCCCGATGCCAATGCAGAGGAGGGCCAAAGCCTCGGAGCCAGCAACTCGACGGCGCTCATTGACCCGTCGGACCCCGGGCTCACCTTTATGGTGGCCAAGTTGTTGAGGAAATGCAGGTGCCGGCCCTCGCCTTGGGCCAACACCGACACCTGCTGAACGGCTGGCCCGGTTGTTGTGGTTTCGGTTCGTGTTTCGGTGTTTGTGGTCAATGCCAAACAATGACGCACGACCCTTTTTGAAACCTTAAGGGGCGGGAAACTCAGCCGGTCACGAGAGCCTCCAGTGAAGCTGTCGCTGCGTCGATATTCAGGGAGTCTGAACTTCGCCGACCATGCACATGCGTAAGTTGCGGGTTGATGCTTCCGGTTGGCGTTCTCTGTCGCTCCAACTCACCGGCAGTATCGCCCGCCGTAGTGAGTGATTCGACCACGAGGTGAACGTCTTCGTCGTACGGATCCCCACCAGTTAGACGCTTTGCCATGTGCTGGCCTCTCGACCAGTTAGTCACGCGACACGCTCAGCCGACGGCAATTTACCCTAACTCGGGCAATAACACACCAGGACCGCGATTCATTGACAGGGTACGGGATCTGAATATACTGACCCTTGTTGTGGATGCTGGTTTAAGGCGAGGAAACCATGGGTGATCAGACCGACCAAGACTCGGGCAGCTTGCAGGTCAGATGGAGAACCATTTCTGCATTGTTTCTAGTTCTAGTTGTCTCACTGCTAATTGCTCTGCTTGTGGTAGCAGAAGCAGGGGACTCAGACACTCTGGGCACGGTGGCTCTTATCATGGCCATAGTTGCCTTCGCTGCGCAACTCGCCATTTCTATAGCACAGCTAGGTTTTGGTAACGCCCAAAACCAAAGATCCGAAAGGCTCAACAGCGAGACATCGAAGGTCTTAGCCGAGGTCTCGTCGAGGGTCCGCCGTTTGGATGAGACCCAGACCCAACAATTTTCGGAGATTCGAGATCGGCTCCTGCCGAAAGCGTTAGGTGAGGATCTCGTGTATTCAATCGATCGGGCAGTAGACCAGGTCGCCCTTGAGGACCCGCGGCTGGCTCAGATGCTCGAGCGTGAACTCTCAGATCTTCGGAACACGATTGAGTCTAAGACCGAGCGAGTAGTTCGCGAAGAATTGGTGCGCTGCCCTGAGTGTTCATTCAAAAACAGAGTGATGCTTGGTTCGATAACCGGAGACACTGCGACCCAGGACTGCAGCGATTGTGGTCAAAGGTTTCACGCCCATCGGGACGATGATGGCAGCGTGTTCAGAAACCGAAAAGGTATGAACGGCAAACGGAGGACAAACGACCCCGAGGATATTCTTTCTGTGCATCGCATGTCTTTGCCCGACTATGGCGACCGCGCACGCTACATCTCACAGTTCATCGACGAGTGGAGATTCGGTCGCGTCAAGGTCGGCGCTGATGTCTCCAAATGGATGGACGCTCGATCAACCGTACGCGTGCCCTTCTTTTTCGCACTGGCGAATTTTGAGTACGGCGCAGTCGGTCTCGGCGGAGGTCCGCTGAGACCAGCCGAGCAGACCGTCGAAGACTTCCCCGACGACTTCGACGAAGAAGTCTGGTCTGAGCGGGCTCACGCATCGTGGATCGCACAGGCTCTATACCGATTGCAGGGCTGGCGGAGAACTCGGGAGGATGAACTGCAGTTCTTCTTCGGCGACGATCATGGCGAGCGCGAGCTGTCCATTTTGAACATGGCACGGGAGTTCAACCAGATCGCAATCGACGGATCCAACAACGGCGCACGGAGCCCCAGCCGGTCACCGGATACAGGATCTGTCTAATCGGCAGGTACTATAAGACCCGTCAGGTCTAACAGGTGCGCACGCGCCCAGCTTAAAGTCTCGGACATAGCCGGGTCGCTGTGACGCAGCCAGTCTTTATGAAATCTTATGGAGTCGGCCAATCAAGCGACCCATAAGACCTTGTGAGCATGACTTGAGGATTGTTTGTCTTCATGCGCACGCTAGATGACTAGAGCTTGTTGGTTGCAATCGGCTGGAACTCCGGACCTGAAAGTGGCTGATACTTCGTCGGCCAGGTGCATGTAATTCTGCAAAGCAGTCGACTGTGCCATGGTGTTCCCGGAGGGTTGACATGCTCAACAGTTACTTGCAACGCTGAATCATCGTGCTCCCTAAGTTCATGAATAGTCCCTACCAGATAATCGGGTGCGTAGCCCAACGGCTCATCTGTCCGTGTCGAAACAAGAAGAGCCCGAGGATTGACTTCGTTCTGCGGCTCATCGATTAGCTGTAACTCTTCATTCGGCTCCAGCCGGGAAATTGCGTCGTAGTCCCCAATAACGTGTCGTATGCCACGGACAAAGAAGAGGCTGACGGGTGGTCGTCCGGAGTACGGGTGGGTGCTGCGAAGACCTCGATCCGGTCCGTCGCGCGCATTCCTTCGCTTCGTTCAAGGACCATAAAGGGATCGGCTGCGGCGTCCAGGTGCAGGCTTCTGACGAAGGCATCGTAGTCTGGCCTTTCCTGCGGCATTTGGCGGTTGGCGAATAGGGGAAACAAGCGAGCACTCTCGTAACGCTCGGGGAACCCTGGGAGTAGTTCAAATCCCTCGCTCCGCTCTGCAACTTTCAGATAGGCGAATTCGTAAGATACCCGGCGATGCGATCCGGGCAACTGCGTCAGCCTACCAACGGGCACAATTTGGCCGTTTGGTTGGCGCCAGGTCACATACAAATGCCGGTGGTCGGTAACTCCCATACTCTTTAAGTTAGCCAAAGCCCTATGACATCGAACTATTCATCTCTGTTCCTGCGGGTTTCGGGGATGATGTGTTGGTGTTGTGTGACTCCAGGTTTGGCTCTCCCTGTGACTGGCCCGTGTGCCTTGACACTGATCCGTCGACTTGTTGTTGCGCAGCGCTGATCACGCACCAACCGGCCGGAACGGACGTGACCTCATAGGAGCCTGGTCGTTCCACATCCATGTCTTGTCCTGCCTGGCCGGTGGTGCCACACCTATTGGATAACAGGAAGGCAATAACCATGATGTAATATTTTGAAGGGGATGTGGTCGGCGGGGTCGACACACATCTCAAGGTCCATGTCGCGTCGGTCATTAATCATGTCGGACAGGTTTTGGGGACCGAGCCGTCACCTGCTGGCGCAGTCGGTTACCGACAGTTGTTGGCGTGGCTGGCTAGTCACGGCAGGTTGGTTCGGGTTGGAGTGGAAGGAACCGGATCCTACGGGGCCCGCCTAACCCGACATCTAATCGGTCAGGGTGTCGAGGTGGTTGAAGTGAATCGGCCGAATCGGCAAAGACGCCGACTTAAGGGCCAATCTGATTCAGTTGACGCAGAGTCTGCCGCCCGTGCAGTTTTGAGCGGAGACGCGACATCTGAGCCCAAGAATGGTGACGGAGAAGTCGAAGGGCTTCGAGCGTTGAGGATCGCACGGCGGTCCGCTATCAAAGTCCGGACCCAAGCAGCTTTGCAGATCAGGGACCTAATTCTGACTGCACCAGACAAGCTCCGAGCCCGACTTGAACCATTAACAGCTGTCGAACGGGCCGTAATACGTGCCGGGTTTCGACCCGGTGAATCCTCAGATCGGTTCCATACAATCAAGCTCGCTTTGTGGCACCTAGGCCGCCACTACCAGTCTCTAACTATCAAGATCGAAGAACTCGACTCGGTAATTGCCCCAACATGCGCCCGGATCAACTCGGCTCTTCTCGGGGTGAAAGGAGTTGGGCTAGAGGTCGCCGCAACCCTGCTCGTGGTCGCCGGCGATGACCCTCAACGCGTGCACTCCGAAGCAGCGTTCGCAGCCGTCTGCGGCGTGTCACCAATCGAAGCATCATCCGGGCGGGTCAGCCGTCACCGACTCAACCGGGGAGGAAACCGCCAAGGCAACAACGCGTTATGGCGCATCGTCATAGTCCGCA
>CALAJQ010000035.1 GCA_937922785.1 uncultured Acidimicrobiales bacterium | reverse complement strand
CTCAGTCAACGGCGGAACATGGTGGTGGCGAGGCAAAGTCGCAGCAGCCCCAGAACAGTTCGTTGACTCCAACCGCAACGGCACACTCACATACCGAGTCAAGGCCCGCTACGCCGATGGTGATAGCGACTACGTAACCTGTTCGGCGGGCTAGGGCCCAGAGCCATCGGTTGTTGCTACCAACTTTCGCCGGCTGGTAGATCAGTCTTGAGAAGTTTTACTGCCTCAATGGTGTCAACCTGGTCGGGTGTCTTGTCATCCCGGTATTGCTTTACGCGGGCAAATCGCAGAGCGACCCCGCCGGGATAACGAGTTGACTCGTGGCTCGAGTCCACCGCGACCTCCACCACAACTTCGGGCCGAATGAAAACGGCAATGCCCTTGCGGCTTGTCTCCAGCGCCAAGAATCGTTCCGTCTGAGAAGCGAGCATCGCGTCGGTCATGCCTTTGAAGGTCTTGCCAACCATCAGGAACTCTCCTGTGGCCTCGTCCCTGGCGGCCAGGTGCAAGTTAGACAGCCAACCGGTCCTGCGACCGTGTCCCCACTCGGCCCCAAGGACTAACAGGTCAAGGGTGTGCACCGGCTTGACCTTGCGCCAGCCCTTGCCTCGCCGGCCGGCGTCATATGTTGTATCCACTCCTTTGACCATGACGCCTTCGTGGCCTGCCTTGAGGGCCGCGTCGAGCTGGGCAGCGGCCTCTGCAGGGTCAGACGTCACGACAACTGGCACACGATGTTGGGGCGCAACTTTGGTTAGTGCCTCGTGACGTTCTAGGAGCGGGGCAGTCAAAAGGTCTTCCCCGTTCAGGTGGAGAATGTCAAAGAAGTGGGGCACTCCCCCGAGAACTTCACCATCAAGCACAGCCGAGTCTGCGTTCAAAGCGTGTGCGACCTCCACGACCTGACCGGTCCGGCCGGTGATGTCGTTCAGGTTTCGAGTAAACACATTCACCGTTTTGCCCGCTTTGTGAACTTGAATTCGAATGCCATCCAACTTCCATTCAACCGATGCGACCCCAGTGTGTTCGAGAGCATCTGACACCGATGTTGCGGTGGAAGCCAACATCGGCTGGACGGCACGGCCTACCACTAACCCAACGGCCTGGAGTCCGGCGCTTCCGGCAGTTGAAGCTATTTCGGCCGCCTCACCAAGATCTCCCAGCAACATAGCCGCTCGTCTTATTTCGGCCAGTTTCACCCCATAAGCCTTGGCTGCGGCCGAGGCCACAACTCCGGCAGCCGCACCTTGACGAAGCCCGCCAGTCAAGATGGCTCGAAGGAACTGAGTTTCAGCTGGCGTTGCCCGTTCGAACAGTGCCTGAAGCGTTGCGCGTCGCTGGCCACTTGAGCCTTCACCGTGGGTGTTGGCCACTTTCTCTATGGCTTTATCCAGGTCCGCAATTTCAATTGGGACCGTCTCGCTAGCTAACTCGACAGGCACCTGTATTGCGTCGACGGTGGCGGCCACCGTGGCCCAACCTATGCCGACACGACCTTGTTTCGGCTCACCACTAAGTAGCCCGATCGCAGAAGCGACCTCGTTCGGGTCAACGTTCTTAAGGAACTCGGCAATGGCCATGACCTTGTCGTTACGGGCCGAGGCTGAAGCCGTCGCGTCTGAGGTGGCGACCAACAAGCGAAGGGCGGTCATGATCCGACCCTACCGAATTGGTTCATCGATATGAACGGTGTTCACACCTCTATGAACTGATCCTGAACACAAAGCGATCTTGGCATCGGTTGGCAGAACGGTTGGTTAAATCATGCATCTCCCCAAGCCGGGGACACATCCCCAAGATCGAAAGTGCAAACAAATGACCAACGAAATTGATTCAGACATAGTTGAAGCCAGCCCGACCAAACAATCAGGGGCCAGAAGGCTCACCAAAGCAGTAGCGCTGCTGGTAGCTCTCGGGCTAGTAGCCGCTGCTTGTGGCGCCGACGATGCCGATTCGGCTTCAGCGCAAGCTTCAACAACTGTTGCCGAAGAGGCAATGGAAGACGAGGAGTCGATGGCTGACGAAGAAGCCATGGAAGACGAAGAGGCAATGGCCGACGACGAAGAGGCAATGGCCGACGACGCCATGGAAGATGACGCCATGGAGGACGGACGCCCTGCCTTGAATATCAGCTTCGACGGTCTAGAGCCCCTCGGTGATGATTTCAACTACGAAGGCTGGGTAATCGTTGACGGAGCACCGGTAAGCAGCGGCGTATTCGACATCGCCGAAGATGGCTCCATCGAGTCTGACTCCGCTTTATACAGCCACGAAGGCGCAACTGCGGTTGTGATCTCAATCGAGCCCGAGGACGATCCGGACCCAGCACCTGCTGATGCAAAGATCCTGGGCGGTGAAATAAATGCTGACGGCTCATTCGACCTCAGCATCGACTTCGCTGCCGCTCTTGGTACTGATTTCAGCGACGCTTCCGGTTCGTTCATCTTGGCAACCCCTACCGATGACCCCGAAGACAACGAGCGTTCCGGAGTCTGGTTCCTGAACCTGCCTGACCCGTCAACGAGCCTCGTTGTTCCCGAGCTTCCTGCCGGTTGGGTCTATGAAGGTTGGGCCGTTATCGACGGTCAACCAGTAAGCACCGGGCGCTTCACAGACCCTGCTGCAGCCGATGACTCGAACCTGTTCTCAGGACCCGGCGACGGACCGAACTACCCAGGCGAAGACTTCTTGACCAACGCTCCTGAAGGTCTGGAATTCCCAACTGACCTTCGTGGTTCCACCATTGTCGTTAGCGTTGAACCCGCCGATGACAACAGCCCAGCGCCCTTCGCTTTGAAGCCACTGGTTGCTGAAGTTGGCGCCGACGCCGAAGATCACGTGAACTTTGATTTAGGCGCAGGTCCAGTTGCCATAACCGGTTCTGGAACAGTCGGCTAACAAACACACAGAGCGAGTCGCACTCTCTTCCTCTCCCCTTGTGGGTGCGATCAAGCCAGGGCCCGCTGCAGCGATAATCGCCAGCGGGCCCAAGGCTTTTTGCTCCACTTTTGATGCGAGCTTGTGTGTTTCTTAACCTGCGGGGCACGCGTTCCGATGCTCTTATGGTGAAAATCAAGTTCCAGATAGGCACGAACGCAAAACGCACCTTCAAGTTCGATACCAAGTCGATACCTAAGGGCGAGGCCCGTAACTTCACCGAAGACGTACTCAAGATCGTTGCCGACGCCGCACAAGCGATAAAGGACCGCATCGAGGACTACGAACAGGCGGCCGAGAGTCCTGAAAGCGAAGAGACCGAGCCGAAGGCGGCGTCAAAACCGGCGCCAGAAACACAGACATCAGAAACACAGACACCTAGGACTCAGACACAGGAACAGAGCTACACCGACACACAGACAATTAAGTCACCCTGTGCGGAGACGCTTTTGTCACTTGACCTAGGGGAACGAGACATCCAGTGGGTTCAGCTTCATGAATCAACCGCCGCCGTGATCAGCCTGAGCCAAGGCGAAGACCAAGTGGCGTTGTGGCGCACAGTGCAAGACGCAGTAAATCCATCTGGGTGCTACGCCGTGCTGATCGACGTCGACACCACCGATTACCTTGACGAGAGTTTCCGGCTCGTACCTGAGACCGCGAGCCAAGACCGGCTGTCAATATTGCGGGCCGAGTCCTACGCACAACACGAACAGTTCCCACTTCCTGAGCCGCTCATCGATTCCCACTTTTTGCGGGCCACCCAAACCCGGTTTGGCGCAACCCCAACAGCGTCAGAACTTGCTTCGGCAAACCTGAGCACTCCGGCGGATTTGGACAAGTACCTGTGGACTTGGGAGCGCAATAGGTTTGGCGACGAAACCGTCCGGGCCAAAGCAAATCCTGAGAGCATTTTTTGGTACGAGACCGACGATACGGTGCTCCTCGTCTTGCCAGTCCCAGATGGCGCCTCGGTCGTCCGCTCGCTTGGATTCTGGCCAACTGACGATCGACCGAAATGGGTCCAGGCACTTGGCAATGACCTCAAGGCATGGGAACGCGACTTTGGAGCAGAACTTGTGGCCAACTACGGCACGATGCTTCAGTTCGTCGTAGCGCGACCACCCACTGAGTTGGACGTGGCCTATGCCTTAGCGGTTGAGCACGACATAGTCGCCGGATCAACCTTGCCTCCGGCAGGTATACAGGTCCGTCACTATGGCGCAGATCTCATCGGGGCGAACCGATGGCACCTGCACGACCGGCCCTAAGTCTGCTCACCCGTCAACGAAGGTCGCTGGGCCGCGTCTCCGGCGATCCACGGTTAAGCCGAGGACGTCAGGCCTGCTGTAGTGACCTGATGGGTCAAAGTTGTGGCGTTCTTGATCCACCATCGAGAGGTCCAAGTCTGCGTAGATAATGGTCTCTGCGTGCTTATCGGCTTCGGCCAAAACAGTGCCATCGGGCGCCACGATGATGGACCCTCCGCTGGCGAAGCGGCTTTGGGTGTCAATCATTTGATCACGCAAAGCAAAGTCCTGGGGGATGTGTTCTGCTCGTAGAACCGCACCGGAGGCCACAACAAACAGGCGGCCTTCTTGGGCAACGAAACGACTGTTGTCATGGGTGATCGCGGGCGATCCAGGCCACACCGAAACATGAACTTTGGGCCCCTGGGCGTACATGGCGGCTCGGGCCAGTGGCATCCAGTTTTCCCAGCAATTGAGGCCACTCAGCTTCGTGCCACCAAAGCTGTGAGCAACAAGTCCGGCTCCGTCACCGTCGGCCCACATCAGTCGCTCGCCGAAGGTTGGCTTCAGTTTGCGGTGTACTCCCAAGATTCCCTGTTCGGGATGAATGGCAACCAGGGAGCAATAGATCGAAGTTCCAGAAACCGATCGCTCTGCGATACCCAAGTAGACAAATTGCTTTAGGTCAGCCGCAGCGGCCACAACATTGTCTAGATGACCTGCCGATACTTCAACCGCGCTATCTACATACTGAGCAAAGGCTTGCTTTTGTTCGGGCTTATCAAAGAACGAGGCATCAGTGACATCAGCCCAAAACGGATAGCCGGAGACGAAGGTCTCGGGGAAGGCAACAAGGTCGGTCTTGGTTTCGCCAGCGCTTTCCATCGCTCCGATCACCTTGGCCAAGGTTCCTTCCCGATTCAGGAAATCCGACGCGTACTGAACTGATGCAACTCTCATCGTCTCATCATGGCACTAGCAAGCGGTCCGAGCTCTTAAATCTGTTGCCAAACCCGCCGAGTGTGACACGATTGCTCAGGTGTTGGATGCGAAGAAACTAGTTGGCCTACTTGCCGAACCAGAACGAATGAAGGTGGTTGCTGCACTCGCTTTGGGCTCGGTCACCACATCTGAAATAGCCAGAGCGTCTGGGCTCGAAACGCGAACAATTGTGGATGCGTTAGACCGGCTCACAACAGGTGGGCTTGTTGAACAAAGCGGTGAGGAGTATTTACTTCTGGAGGCAGCCTTTAAGGTAGCTGCTCGCGAAAGCGCTCCTGATGCTGCCCCAACCTCGTTCCCCGACGAGCCAGCTGACCGCCAGCGCATACTTGATCAATGTCTTCGCGATGGGCGTTTAATTCACATGCCGTCCAAACGGTCTAAGCGACTAGTCCTACTGGAAGAGATCGCGCAGCGGTTTGAGCCAGGTCTGCACTACACCGAACGCCAAGTGAATGCTTCGTTGAGCGAGGTCGACTCCGACACGGCCACCCTTCGCCGCTATTTGGTAGACAACGGATTCCTAGACAGAGGTGACGGCGAGTACTGGAGATCCGGCGGCTCTGTGCGATAGGGAGTTGGGTCCGTTAGCTCAGTTCGAGCGATGCAAAACATGAGGACTCGGGCCGATAGTGCGATCGCTGTTTGCGAGATCGACTGAGGGGTCCATTAACTGCTCGGCCGGCCCGCCATTCATTGACACCCACGCAATGGCCCTTACCTCAACTCTGACAAGGCCCTGTGCTTCATAGTGGTCAGCAATTAGCTGAGCTGTCGCGTGTACTAGCCCGGGCTTTGTTGCTGCGCTGTTGGCCTGCCAGTCAGTTAGCACCAATTCGGGCCCGGCCTCCCAGGTTCGTTGTGTGGCCGGATCTGTCACCTCGTATCGAACAAAGCCAGCCTTATCGGTAAGCATGACCCGCCACGACAGGTAGTACCCGTCCTCGGTCCAACGAACATTCCCGTCGTAGGCGTAGTGGCGAAGCGGAAGTATCAGCTGGACTACTGCCAGAGCAATCAAACTAGCTGTAGCAAGCCGCCCGATCGAAGTGCCCGAGACTAAGCGGGCGTGTGGTTTGCCGACCGCAGGCTTCTGCCATCGGGCCAGCAGGTGGCGGGGCCAGTCAGGTTCAAAGAAGACCAGAGTCGAAACGATCATGACCCACGGGAACACCCCGATCTGAAAAAGGGCGCCGGTCGTAATATGAAAGATGACCAGAACTGCGTAGGCCCACTTCCGACTCGGCTTCCACAACAGCCAGCCGACAATGGTCAAATCAAATAGAGCTGCACTCCAACTAGCCACATACGCAACCGCCGGGGCATCCAGCATCGAACCGATTATCAACGTGTCTGTCCGATCGGCTAGCCAAAGCTGTAGTGGCTGGGCTTTTAGCAACCAGTCAGGGTTCAACTTTGAGACGCCAGCAAAGAAATAGACAACACCCAGCTGCGCCCGTATTGCCCACAGCGTTATCGCTGGCACTGTCGCGCTTTGAACCACCCGACCGGCCCGCGCATCCATCGACCAACGGTGCTGAACCGGAAGAGCTATCAGAAGTAGGGCGGTCACCGTTAGGAACCAGTAGTGGTTCAGATACAGCGTTGCCTCAATCGCTTCGGTGTAAACGAAGCCGACCAGGAATAGACCACGGCTCAATCGATGGCGGTATCCCGCAGCGATGCTTAGTCCGCACAAGCCCAGCCCAGCAACTAGCAAATGCATCCACACCCCTGGCAGCGGTCGGACCCAATCGAGCAAGGGGTACGTCAGATGATTAGCCGGCTCCAGGTAGAGACTGCTGACCCAGCCCTTGGCCAGAAAGCGAAACGAACTGAACGCAATAAGCAGGCCAAAGCCGATTCGGAAAAAGGCGACCGAGTCAGCAGAAATCGGCTCCAGCGCTGCTGGCGCCGGGGCCGCCGGCTCAGCTTCCGGTGTCGCCGTCAGCATCGGCGAATCCGACTGTTACTCCAAGCTGTGAAACTACCTCAGTGGAGATAGTGACTTGGATCTCTATCAAGCTGTCCCGAACCTCGCCTACTGCTTGTAAGGAGTTTTCAATTTCTGCCTTTAGCGGCGATCCGACGGCGTCTAGGGCTGCCTCGGCTCGATCAAATTGACGGGTCAAGGTGGCCGTGGTCGTGTCGTCCAACAAAAGACTTAGACCAGACCCTGTGCCCGAAGACCCAGAGCCAAGAAAGATGGCCCGCAGACCTGCGACGTGGCCGCGCATATCTGATGTTCCCAGCCCGGCCGGGCCTTCATCAATCACGTCAAGCGTTGCGGTCTCGAACGCCGCTCCAACCGCTACGCCGATCTCGTCATCTGCCATCGCTTCAAGAAGCACCAGGCTGTCGTTGACAATCATGTCAAGATCGTCGCCGTCAGAGGTGGCCAGTCCATCTACGTACCCGGCTCCCCCGTTCCAACTCACAGTCCAGGCTTCAAACACGGCGTCGGCCTCATCCGCTATCAGGGTCGATACCCGCGTTAGCTCTGCACAATCAGGCTCAGTGATTTGGTCCAGCGCCCCGTTAACTGAGATCTGGGACTCGATCAGGCCAAGTCCGCCAGGACCCGTCGCCAATTGCCCATCAATCACATCGTAGGAATTCCTGGCCTCTACTGGACCAGCCCACATTGGTTCGCTGTAGGCCCATGCCCAGCTTGTTGCAGCCAACGCCTCAATCGCATCGGCCAAGTTCTGCTCGCTAGGCAACTCACACAGTGTCACCATGGCCTTCTGCAGCGAGGTTGTCGAGTCGGCGAGCTGGGCAAAGGCCGGGACGATGGCCTCGTTGGCCAGCCCGGCAAGCGTCTCTCCTCGGGGAGGATCCGAACTACAGGCAGCCAAAGTCAACAACCCAGCCACGGCAACAACCACGCGACGGTGGGCTCTTTTGCTTTTGGTCATGCTGTCTCCACCGAAGCGAGTATGCCAGCCGCGCCCAGCCCTGGCCATACCCAATCAAACCAGGCTCTAATAGATCAGCGCCCTAGTAGATCACCTCGAACGAGGCTGCCATCTCAACACCAATCGAAGGCCCAATCGCAACGGCGTTGTCTCGAAGAAATTGTCCCGCGTCTGCCATTTCGCCTCCCAAGTTCTGAAGGTAAACCTCGTGACATCTCAACGACGCTATGCCCGCCTCGATTGTGTTTGTCACATCGACTGCATGGGTCGATTCGGGCGATCCGCTGAAAGCAGCAAACTTCACCCCATCCCACGGGTCGCCACCAAAGCCAGGAAACAGCCACGGGTTGCCGGCGTCTCGGATTGCGTCCAGGAGCGCCCGCCCGACCGCCCGATGGTCGGCGTGATTCCAGCTAGGTCCTCCCCAGCTGTCTCGATAGTTACACGAAAGAACGACGTCGGGTTTGTGGTACCTAATCGCGCCAGCCAGGTCCTTTCGAAGCTCTAGATTGTTCTCAACAAGTCCGTCGGGATGGTCCAACCACTCCAGCTGATGCACTCCGACCGCAGCACAACCGGCTTCTTGTTCAGCCATGCGGAGTGGTCCCACCCCGGCTGGCGCCATGGCTGAGATCCCGGCCTCGCCCTTTGTCACCAGCAGATAGACAACCTCCTTGCCCTGAGAGGTCCAGCGAGCGACTGCCGACGCCGCTCCGTATTCCATATCGTCAGGGTGGGCCGCTATCGCTAGTGCTTTGGTCCAATCTTCGTCAAACACTTCGAGTTCGCTCACACAACTGACACTAGGTGAGCGGTTGGCGCGTCGCCTTAACGGGAACACTTTGGGCGTGTCACACTGGTCCGGTGATCCAGAACTCTCGATCGGTTGAAGATCTTCGTACTGCATGGTTTGTCCCAGTTGACGGAGACGGTCACTACATCGGCACCGATGAAGCCGAGCGCCCTCCAACATTTGAGAACTTAAAGGCCGTCGTTAACTCGGCTGAGTCAGCGGGCTATGACTACCTGCTGATCCCCACCAGGTTTGCCAATGGCCTCTTTGGATCTGAAGCTCCGCTTGCGGAGACTTGGACTACCGCAACCGGCCTATTAGCGACCAGCGAGCGCGTCCGACTACTCATCGCAGTTCGGCCCGGTTTTGTTGCTCCTGGACTGTTCGCTCAAATGGCTGCTGCACTAGCCAACAACTCAAATGGCAGAGTTGACATCAACATCGTGCCGGGCGGAATACAGGGTGACTTCGAACGCTTCGGAGTTACCACAAGCCACAGCGACCGCTACGCCTCGGCCCGCGAGCTCATGGATGCGTGCAGCCAGCTTTGGAAGGGCGAACCAGTCAACTACTCAGGCCAGACCGTCTCATTGGCAGGCGCCCAAGTCTCACCTCCGCCTCCTGCCGGATCGCTGCGTTGGTATCTGGGCGGAGCCTCGGACAACGCGCTGTCCTTGGCCGGCGACTGGGCCGATGTCCTGCTGGCCTGGATTCAACCACTGGAGGCAACTGAAGCGCTGCTTAACCGAGCTCGCAGCCACTTCGAGACTTCCGGCCGCAAACCAAAGTTCGGGCTACGCACTCACCTGGTGCTTGGTGACACTAACGCCGACGCGTGGAACAGGGCCGAGGACCTCCTCTCGAAGGCCTCACCCGATGTCCTTGCTGCCCGCCAGAAGGCATTCACTGGCACCGCGGCAGTCGGCCAGAAGGCCCAGCTAGGAACCAACTCCGACAACCACAGGATCGGATCGCACCTTTGGAACGGGATCTCAAAGGTCCGGGTAAATTGCGGCACAGCAATAGTCGGCACCGCAGACGAGATTGCCGATGAGCTATCCCAGTACTGGCATCTTGGCATGGACGAGTTCATCTTGTCTGCGTGGCCCCACGCTGAAGAAGCCGAAAGAGTAGCGACTGAGGTGCTTCCCAAAGTCAGAGATCGCATCAGCTAACTGCATGTTGTTATATGCAGTTCCATTTAAATATCAGG
Organism: uncultured Acidimicrobiales bacterium; assembly: GCA_937922785.1. Classification (GTDB taxonomy): domain Bacteria; phylum Actinomycetota; class Acidimicrobiia; order Acidimicrobiales; family SZUA-35; genus CALAJQ01. The sequence goes on along the minus strand of CALAJQ010000035.1, from coordinate 18,158 downwards.
TTTAAGCAAGTATCAGGTTTAAGCACCTGTAGAACGGGGTACATAACCTTCAGACTTCGTCGCTTGGATGTTCCCACCTACATCTGTTTCGCCGCGGCGACGAAGTCTATTTCGAAGGCCAGTGGGCGCTGATTAGAAGCTAAAGTTCCTGATCAGCGCCTCGGTCGACCAATATTGGAGCCCCCTTCACCACATCTTCATGATCGGCCGTGTATAGCTGGGGTACATGTACAAATCCCTGTCGAGACCAATCCGGCATCTTGTCACCGCCGCAATGGCAACGTTGCTAATCGGCGCTTACACAGTGGCGGTCTATGACGTAACAGGCGCAGCGGGCTCTGGCGAGACCATTTCGGTGGAACCTCTCATTCGGGTCGATCAGATTGGTTACTTGCCCAGCAGTCCCAAGGTTGCGGTCATCTCTGACCCCCAAGTGGGATTTAACGCAGGCGAAAGTTTCGTCCCTGGCAACAGCTTTGAAGTTCGCCGCTGGGACGATGACGCGGCGATATTCTCCGGCTCCCCAGTGGCCTGGAACGGTGGAGCCGTGCACGATCAATCTGGCGATCGAGGCTGGTGGTTCGATTTCACATCGGTCACAGCCGCCGGTTCCTACTACATCTACGACGTTGCCAACGACAAAAGAAGTCACCAATTCGAGATTGGAAGCGACGTTTATGGCGACCTGATGCAAGCTGCCTTGAAGGTTTTTTGGTATCAGCGGGCCAACGTAGCCCACCCCATCGAGCTGGGAGGGGCCTGGAATGACACGGCAAGTTTTGTGGGCCCCGGCCAAGACACCCAAGCTCGTTCAGTCGATGACCCAACCAACGCTGCCCTCGAGCGAGACCTCAGCGGCGGGTGGTTCGACGCTGGCGACACCAACAAGTACGTGACATTTGCAGCGGACCCAGTCCACCAGCTTCTGTCTGCGTTCACTGATCATCCAGGCGCCTTCAACGATGCGGTCGGCATTCCAGAATCCGGCAACGGTATCCCTGACGTATTGGACGAGGTCAAGTGGGAGGTCGACTGGCTAAAGAAGATGCAGAACGATGACGGCGGTGTCCTCATCAAGATGGGCAACTTGGGCCATGAGGCAGCACTGCCTCCAAGCGCTACAGATAACGCAAGGTTCTATGAAGAAGTGTGCTCATCTTCAACAATTGCCGCATCAGCGATGTTCGCCCACGCCGCCGTTGTGTATCAAGGCTCGCCACAACTAGCGGAGGAAGTTAGTGATCTCATAACGCGTTCGGAAGACGCATATGACTGGTACCTGGCGAACCCCGTGAGGACTGACTGCGACAACGGTGAAGTTAAAGCCGGCGACGCCGACTGGGATGTTGCAGTTCAACAAGACCACCAAGTTGTCGCAGCAATCTATCTGTACAGCCTGACCAATGACCCGAGCTACCTCCAGGCAATCGACACCCGATTGGCCGATACCTCGGCCATGACAGACGGAGGCTTCAGCCGCTATCGACCCGCAATCGGAGATGCAGTGTTGTTCTACACAACTCTGCCCGGATCTGACGACTCACATGTGGCAGCGATTGAAGACCGCGTCACGACGATGCTGACGTGGGCCGATGCCTTGAAGTTTGATGCAAACGCCGATCTCTATCGAGCTCACATGCCCGACTCCCAGCACCATTGGGGGTCAAGCTTGCCCCGCGCAAACACCGGCGCCACCAACACCTCGTTGGCCGACTTCGGCTACGGCACGGCCCAAGAACAAGCGCAGATGCGCCAGCGAGCAGCAACTCAACTGCAGTATTTCCACGGAGTTAACCCACTGGGCCTTACGTACCTGTCGAACATGGCAGGCGTCGGCGCCGAGAAGTCTGTAGATCAAATGTTCCACTTCTGGTTCCAGGATGATTCGGACTTCGACAGCGTCGCCGATGACCTTTACGGCCCGGCCCCTGGTTACGTGACAGGCGGACCCAACGCCTTCTACCCCGGCGCAATGAGCCCGCCATCAGGCCAACCACCACAAAAGGCCTACGCCGAATTCAACCTTGCAAGCGAGGCCGAACCAAGCTGGGCCATTACTGAACCTGCCATCTATTACCAATCGGCATACATCCGACTGCTCGCTGGGGTAATTCACAGTGACGCCAGCGGAGAACAGCCAGAACCTCCGACTCCCCCGCCGCCTGCACCCAGCGACGCTGACTGCACCCAGGGCCCGCTGCTAAAGGATTGGGAGCCTGCAGTAAACAACTCTGAAGCTGGGACGTTGTTCCGAATCTATTGCGGCTATTTCCTGCGGTATCCAGACCCCGCTGGGTTTACCTACTGGCGTGCGGTTCGGTCGTCGGGATACAGCTTCAACTTCATCTCCGACCAATTTGCGTTGTCGGATGAATTTCAAAACACCTATGGATCGTTAAACAACAGCGCATTTGTGGATCTGATGTATCGCAATGTCCTAGGTCGTGTCGCAGACGCTGAAGGCAAGGACTATTGGGTCCGACTCTTAGAGACCGGTGATCTCACCAAAGGTGGCGTGATGCGATGGGCTACTGACGGCGAAGAGTTCAAGACCGCCACAGGAACCCCTTAAAGGGTGAGCCCACCATCAACCACCATGATCTGGCCCGTGGTGTAGCTGTTTCGAAGAAGCGCCAACACAGCTTCGGCACAATCGTCGGGAGTAGCTGATCGCCCGATTGATGCGGCCTTTGCCACCGCAGCGTGCTGCGCATCCCAGTCCTCGGTCCAAGGGGTGGCAACAAGACCTGGCGCTACAGCGTTGAACCTGATCGGGCCATAGCTCTTGGCCAACAGTTTGGTCATGTGGTTTAGCGACGCCTTTGCCATTGAGTAAGCCATGGAACTTCCGACTGGTCTCACACCGGCAATCGAGGTCATGGTGACCACACTTGGATCGTCGGACTCTCGCAGCAGCGGGATTGCTGCCTTCGTTAGCCACCAAGTTCCAAAAACGTTTACGTCAAAGGTCTTCTGAAAGATCTCATCGGTCAACTCATCAAGCTTCTTGTGGGGCACGACCGTGGTCCAGCCGGCGTTATTTATCAGGTAATCCAATTGGCCAAATTCTGAGATCGTCTGATCTAGCAACGCCTGCCCTTGGGCTTGGTCGCTGATGTCGGCCTGAACATAAATCGAGTCGCCTGGCAGCGAATCCGCCACAGCATTTCCTGACTCAACTGATGAAGACGAATTAACTACAACTTTGGCGCCCAATGATGAAAGTCGGCGTGCTGTCTGCTCGCCGATTCCACTGGAAGACCCGGTTACTACTGCTACGCGCCCCGCAAACTCTGACATGACGTTCTCCCGTTCGATCCGGCGAAACCTTAGCAAGGGCTGTTCTAGCGAAGAAATCCGGATTGATTGTGTGTCCAAAGGTCAGGATCAACAAGAAATTTGGGTGAAAGTACTCACACTTCCTCAAGAAAAGGGGCTTTTTGGCCGATGTTTAAAGAAGCAGGAAGCTGCATCAACTAGGAGCCAAGAGATGACATCCGCCGCAATGAAATCACAAGATTCCCAGACCGACTCTGCTACGGCCGAGGTAGTCCAAACCCGATCCGTACGCCCGGTTACCTCCCCAGATCGTACCTGGGTGAGAACCTCGCCTCTCATCACCGCAGTCTGTTCGACTTCGATTATGGGAGCAGCATTTGCCGTGCCATTGGCAACAATGTCAGCACCTGAAGAACTACGAGGTGTTGTGCTGTCGATGAGTCTTGGAGTGTTTAGCACCGTCATGGCCATAGCTGCCGGCGCCGCCCTCACCACTCAGTCTCGACGTCGCTAACTCCGAGACCCGATCTCGTTCCGCCAGCTTTAGCGGCTACGGGGCTTCGATGACGACCAGGGGTGTCGTTTGCTGATCCTCCGCCTGAGGCAACTGAGTGATGAGTCGGCGACTCCCGACCACCTGAACCAACAGCTTCGTGCCGTCGGGTGCACCAAACACACCCTTGGCTCGAACAGTTGAATCACTAAGACCGTCCAGCACCAAATTGAGCTCATCGCGAGTAACCGGTTGCTGAATATCAACACTGCTGACGGTGTGAACATCAAACAGTTGCTGAGGTGGAGTGTCACCAACACCGTCAGGTCGGCGGCCGCCAATCGCTACCAGAGGGGCCAACCCGGTGACGTCGATTGCCGACACTAAAGGCACGCCGGGTGCAAGTTGACTTAGAGCCAACCTGACCCGCCCTTCCTTTTGCTCATCGACCAAGTCAAGCTTCGTCATCGCTAGCAAATCGGCGGCTTCAATTTGAGCACGAACCAAGTGAGAGGCCGAACCCTCAAGATTTGCCTCCAAGGAGTCACAATCGGCAAGAACAACAACACCATCTAGCCTGAATCCCGGGGAATTAGCCCACATCTCTACTCGCTGAGGTTGAGCGGCCCCGCTCAGCTCGATTATCACATGATCAGGTGCAACGTCGCGTTCGGTGAGTGATTGAAACGCCTCGGCCAAACCGTTGGAGATGTCACAACAAACGCATCCGTCAGTCAATTCAACCGTGTCGGCAGACTTTGACTTGATAAGCGACGCATCAATATTTACCGAACCAATTTCGTTAACCATCACCGCAATCGGTCGGTCAGTACGGGCCAAAATCTCGTTCAGTAATGTGGTCTTTCCTGCTCCGAGGTACCCGCCGATGAGAGTGACTGGTACACGACGGCCGTCCCATGGGGCAAAGATTTCCACGAAACCAGTATGGAGCTGCGATCCTTAACTGCATCGCATCGAACACCAACCATTCGCCGCCATCTGACACAGAAGCCGACGACGCCGCAACCGACAGCGAACTCATCGCCGAAAGAGCCGCGCTCGAAAAGATTCGAACGGTCCACCAAAGCCATATCGACAAAGCGAGATCGATGGCAGGGCTCCTAAACGATGAGGCAGTCGAAGCCACAGAAGAGGGCATTCGTGACATCGAGGACGAAGACGCCGAGGCCGACACAGCTGTTCGGGCGGCATTGGTTCGACAAAGTGCTGAGCGCGCAATGCATGCCATTAAACGAGTCAATGACCTGGAAGCAATGGGCGACGCGTTGGCATTTGGCCACACAATCGACAAAGAACTCCAGAAGCTCTACATAGGCCGCTTAAGCGTTATCGATGACGAAGATCCGTTACTGGTCGACTGGCGAGCAAAGGCCGCAATTCCGTTCTACCGCGCCACCCCTCTGGATCCGCTAGACGTTACTCGCCGCAGACATCTTCACTACGGCCAAGAGGGCACCGACGACGAAGGTGAGTTGGTTGATTACTCAGACGAAGTGTTCGACGTCGACTCGTTAGAAGGAGCCACAGGGCTGCGCGGCGAGGCCGCCATCTTGGCTTCAGTCCAAGCCACTACTGGCGGTCAGATGCGGTCCGTCGTAGCCACGATCCAAGCCGAGCAGGACGCAGTTGTACGAGCCTCTAGCAAAGGTGCGTTGGTAGTGCAGGGTGGTCCGGGCACCGGCAAGACAGTCGTGGCACTTCACCGAGCGGCCTACTTGTTGTATGACCAACGGGCTGACCTAAGCGACAGCGGCGTGCTGATAGTGGGTCCGTCCAAAGAGTTCCTTAGCTACATTTCCAATGTCTTGCCATCGTTGGGCGAAACCGGAGTCATCTCTCGTACCCCGCCCGCATTGTTTCCCGGTGTCCGGCGAGGTCTTGTTGAAAGCCACGAGGTGTCTAACATCAAAGGCCGCCTTGTCATGGCCGACCTGCTGGCAAATGCAGTTCGCGATCGCCAGCGCCGACCTCGGGAAGACCTCGTGCTTTGGTATGGCTCAAGACGGGTAAAGAAGAAAGCCGAAGAGCTCGGCCGCCTCTTTGACAGAGCACAACGACACCTAATTCACAACGATGGGGCCATCAACTTCCTGAGCCTGGTGATCGACGCATACTCCGCTGAGGTCTATGACCCCAGCTTTGGCAACCTGGCCGATGCTCATGAGACCTTCTCTAACTCAGAAGATTTGGAAGTGTTCCAGCTTCGATACTGGCCCACCCTCAGCCCCGAACAAGCCCTCAATGACTTGTTCGGCTCGAAAGCGCTGCTGCGGTCCGCAGCTGCTGGCACCGATCTAACCGATGATGAACTCGAGCTGCTCTTCAGGCCACGGACCGGCGAAGCCGAGCTTGAAACCGCCCGGTGGAGCGACGCCGACGTACCGCTTCTTGATGAGCTGAACGCTCTGCTCGGTTCGGTTGGCGACGCCATTTTCTCGTCCGAGCGCATCGCTGAACGCGACGCTGCGGATGAGTTTGAACTTGCTGAACAATATGAGGAAATCGACCAAGATCCAGAGAGCGACCCAGACACAGATCCGCTCAGCGTCGAGCTGGCAGACCAACCACCAGGTGGGCTGGCTCTCGGCGAACCGACTCCCGATGGCCTACGGCTTGGCGATCACACCCCCGAGGCCAAAGCCCCACAAGCCCCAAAGACCAATGGCAGCGAATTCGGGTGGCGGACATGACCGATTCCTACAGCGATACCTTCAATGAAGAGATCGATGACGACGAAGGCCCAGAGGACATAGCCGAACTAGGGCTTAGCGGGGCCGATGACCGATGGGAACGTGGGTCAACTGTTGCCGAGCTGGCCAAGGCGGAACGGCTTTGGCAGTTCGGTCACGTCATAGTTGATGAGGCCCAAGATCTGACCCCAATGCAGTGGCGCATGATCGAACGCCGCTCGGTTGATCGCTCGATGACTATCGTCGGCGACCTGGCCCAGCGGTCGATCGGCACGCCAGGAACCTGGGCCGATCATCTACCGAACTCACTTCAGGACCACGCCTACCAAGAACTGACAATCAACTACCGCTCCCCCATCGAGCTCAACGACATGGCTGCCAAACTGTTAGCTGAGCTTGCCCCAAACCTGACTCCGGCCACGGGCATTCGGGAAAGTGGCTTCCCACCGGTTGAGATCGAGACCAACAACATGACCAGATCGGTCAGCGAGGTCTTGGACCAAGCTCGGGAACTTTCGAACTCCTCAAGAATCGCGATCATCTCGGCTTCGGCTGACGTCAACTACACCGCCGACTCTCGAGTGCAGCACCTGACACCATGGCAAGCCAAAGGCCTGGAGTTCGACGAGGTCCTCGTGATACAACCTGGCGAAATCTTGGCCGAACCCAACGGGCTCAGCCTGCTTTATGTTGCGATCACCCGATCCACCCGTCGGCTGACCGTCTTAAGGCATCAGCTCTGAGCTTGACCGCCTTGAACCTGACCAGCTTGCAGCAGCGGCCCACCAAGAGTCGCAAACGCTGACAGCGATTGGAAGAGGTGGTCGGTGCGCGCATCGTCTGGATCAAGCCGGCTCATCATTTCCATACCTAGGAAGAGCGCAGAAATAAGGTGCGCAAAGTCATCAAAGGGAATTAGCGGGGCGAACGGCGAGCCTTCGAAACACCTGCGCAAGGCGTCGGCGACCATGTCATCCCAAGGTTTGAGAATCTGCATGATCTTTGGACCAAGATCGCTAGTTGCCGACCAGCCCGCAACCATTGCCGCTAGAGCTGGCTGGTCCGCGTCGTCAGAATCACCGTGCAGTTTTGAAGCGACTGCCACGAGATCGGCCAATTCAGTAACCTCAGCAAGCTCTTCTTCGAAGCGAGCGACCCTGCGCTCTGAAGCTCGCTCAACTGCAGCCAGGAGGAGATCTTCAATCGACCCGAAATGGTAGAACACCAGAGCCTGGTTGAAATCGCCCGTCCGAGCAATCGCTCGGGCACTGGCACCTACAAGACCTTGATCCCGAACTGTTTCCAGAGCAGCATCGATGATGCGATCTCGGGTCTCTTGACCAGTTCGGGAAATCTTACGTTCGGCCACAGTCGCCATTGTGGCCTAAACGATCACACACGGCACGACCCGTCCTCACATTCGACATTGGTGCTCGTATCACTAAGCAAGGCCGAGATGCCGCTTCGCCCGCCCGACAAGGCAACAAATGCACCTCGTGCGAGGTGGGCAAGCCCCTGAGATTGGAGTCGACCTGACAGCTTGCGGTGGCGTCGTAGGGCCCAAAGAACAACCACAAACGCATCGGGCCCATACCAGGTGGCACCGGATTCCGATACCACGACCAGCTCGTCTCCCACGGGCACCAGACCTCTAGCCCATTCCGAGATTGCCGGATCGGTTGCTTCAACAAAGGTGACTGGAACCAACTGAAGCTGGCCACCAACCCATCGCTTGCAACGCCGACACAGCTCACAGCCTGGGTCATAAACCACCGTGAGCTGCCTAGGGGCCGGACCCATTAGACCGGGTTCGCTGCTGGGTAGGGACCTGATCCACCAGCTGGAGGCGGTGGCATAAACATTGTCGGCGCTGGAGCAGCTACCTGAGCCTTGTTGCCGTAGTTACGGATTCGCCAGAACACCATCATGTTGAACAGGTGAATCACTCCTAGCGATACAACCAAGATGCCTATCCGATAGACCAAGTCGTTAAAGGCCGCAACGTTGTTCTCATAGAACGGATCCAGCCGGTAAAGCAACAGGGCGTACCCAAGGTTGAGTAGGTAGAAACCAACTACAAGCAACGAGTTGACTGCACCGGCCATGTCCTGATCTTCGAATACATCTCGCAGGAAGACGCCCCCATTGCGGTTAAGCGTGCGGGCCAGCCACACAACTAGACCTACTGCAATTACTGCATAAACGAGGTAGAAGCCGATTGCAGTTGTTTCGGCTACTTCGGTGGTGAACGTTTCCATTTTGATCTTCTCTTTCTGTATCTAGATCGCATTCTGCGACTGTCTAGGTCGCAATCTGCGACTGCCTAGGTCGCAATCTGCGACTGGCATTGCCTGTTGTTCAAGATTTGAGCGATTGCTCAATTCCTAATAATTTGAGCGTACGCTCAAACTTTGAAAAGGTCAATCACTTTCTTCAACTTTTGTCTGCCACACTGGACCGATGAGCAATGAAGAGCTGCTGGACGTCGTCACACCAACGGGGCTCTTTGTGGAGGCGCTCCCCCGCTCGCTGGTCCATGAACAGGGCTTATGGCACCAGACGTTCCACTGTCTGGTCGTGCGGCCAACTCACAAAAGCGTGATCCTCCAAGAGCGATCACCAAACAAAGCAACCTTCGCTGGCCTATGCGATTTGTCGGTGACTGGCCATCTCGAAGCAGGAGAGACACCAATCGATGGGATTCGCGAGCTGCGCGAAGAGCTAGGCATCGATGCCTCAATTGACCAACTGGTGCCCGTGGGCGTGCGCCTGTTGGCCGACGACTTGGGCGAGGGTCACACCAACAGAGAACGGGTCCACGTCTTCTTCATGGCCGACGATCGACCGCTCGCCGATTATCGGCCGCCAGCCGATGAAGTATCAGCGCTAGTTGAGATCGGCACTGAAGACTTCGTGCGGCTCTTTAACCCCGATCAGCCCGACATCGGCGCGAAGAGACACACCACAGAAGGCGGGTATGAGGAGGTGGTGCTGAACGCACAAGACCTCGTCGTTCCCACTGATGGCTATTGGGTTGTGCTGGCAGTGATGGCGCAGCGATTTGTTGACGGAGAGCTTCCGCTGGCGGTCTAGGCCTGGATCAGACTGAGCGCTTCAGCCCGAGTTGCTGCTGATTCCTTCATGACTCCGCGCACAGCTGAGGTTGTGGTGGATGAACCGGGCTTGCGAACACCCCGGACTGTCATGCAGAGATGCTCTGCTGAGAGCACGACCATGGCCCCACAGGCGCCAAGTCGGTTCACCAACGCGTCGGCAACCTGCTGGTTGAGCCGTTCCTGCACCTGGAGCCGCCGGGCGTATCCATCAACCAATCGAGCTAGCTTCGAAAGACCACAGACCTTTCCGTCGGGGCCCGGAATGTATGCGATGTGGGCTTTGCCGATGAAAGGCAGCATGTGGTGCTCACAAGTAGAGGCAAAAGGGATGTCCCTGACGATGACCATCTCGCCGTGATCAACCTCGAATTGCTTATCAAGATGAGTCGACGGATCAATGCTGTAGCCGGCCAATGTCTCGGCATAGGCTTTGGCCACTCGCGCTGGCGTTTCTAGAAGGCCGTCGCGCTCTGGGTCCTCGCCAACGGCGTGGAGAATCTCTTTGACTGCAGCCTCGATACGGGCATAGTCGATGTTCGGATTAATAGGCTTGTCGCTAGACATCGGTCCAGACTATCGACATGGGTTCCCAGCTAGCTGATCGGGGACCAACACCTCTAACCTGAGCAAATGAACAGCGGTGCGATAGCTGAACTTGAAGTACGGCTTCAGAACGCAATAACTGCTGTCGGGCCAGTGGTTGTGGCCCTGTCAGGCGGGGTCGATTCCACACTCGTGGCCGTTGCAGCGGCGAAGTTCTTACCGGGCTCGGAAGTGCTTTGTGCCACTGCGGACTCAGCTTCACTGGCCAGCGACGAGCTTGAGCTTTGCCAAGGACTTGGGAGTACTTGGGGATTTGAGTGGACCGCAGTTTCCACCGATGAACTTAACGACCCGCGCTATCTAGAGAACAGCGGAGATCGTTGCTACTGGTGCAAGAGCGCCCTAATGGATCAGCTAACTCCTCTGGCCGAGGCAAGAAACGCGACCGTTGTGCTTGGCGTGAACCTCGACGACTTGGGTGACCACAGACCAGGCCAGCACGCCGCAGCTGAGCGAGGCGCAAAGTTCCCACTGGTCGAGGCTGGCTTTTCGAAACCGGACATCAGGGCTCTTGCCCAGCATTGGAACATCGAAGTTTGGGATCGGCCAGCGATGCCATGCCTTTCGAGCCGCATTCCATATGGCACGCCAGTTGCGGTGCCACTGCTTTCTCGAATCGATCGCTCAGAATCCGCTTTGCGGGCCATGGGCTTTCCAGACGTGCGAGTTCGCCACTATGGCGACACAGCCCGAATCGAGGTGCCAGCGGTTGAAATGGAAAAAGCAGTTGCGGGGGCGGAACAAATCGTGTCAGCGCTCCAAGACGCCGGCTACTCCTATGTGACTTTGGACTTGGCCGGCCTGCGGTCGGGCAACCTGAACAACGCCCTATCCAGCGAAACGCCCGGGCCAAATGACTAGCGAACCCAACACCGAAACCCGCCGAGCGCGCCTTGACCTCGATCGCACGAGCCGAATAGATCTACCTGAGGCGGTCTACTGCCAGGGCAAGACAACCTCCGATTGCGTCGCAATCGTGTCAGACATGCTTGCGGCCGGCGTGGACACGGTGGTCGCCACTCGAATCACCGATGACCAACATGATTCACTGGCCGACCTCAACCCCGACCAGTCAAGCCGATCAACCATGATGTGGCGGCCTCGGCCCCAAACTGGACGCTCCGTGGCTCTGGTGGCCGCGGGAACATCGGATCTGCCAATGGCGGGCGAAGCGAGACTCACCTTGGAGTCACTTGGCCATTTGACCCGCAGTGTTACCGATGTTGGAGTTGCCGGACTGCACCGCCTGCAAGACGCTCTCACCGAGTTCGAAGATGCAGACATCATCATCACCTTCGCCGGCATGGAAGGCGCACTTCCTACCGTGCTGGCAGGTCTGGTCCCTCAGCCAATAATCGCGGTTCCAACCTCAGTTGGTTACGGGTCAAGCTTCGAAGGCATAACGGCACTGGTTGGCTCATTGGCTTCGTGTGCTCCCGGAATTGTGTCGGTTGGAATAGACAACGGATACGGAGCAGCGTGCGCCGCACACCGGTTCCTTGCTATGAGTTCGTGAGCGGCTATCAGCTCGTGAACGCAATCTCGCCTGTACAGCTATGACGCGTGCGCTTTGGATAGACCCCGGTTTTGGAGTCTCGGGTGACATGATGTTGGGCACCTTGGTGGGCCTGGGAGCAGACCTTGACAGAATCCGAGAAGCCCTCACCACTCTCGACATCGATGGCTGGACGATCTCAACCTCGGCTGTTCAGCGCTGTGGGCTTGCATCAACCCGCGTAAATGTTGAAACCACCGAGCACCATCACCATCGGATGTGGTCCACAATCGATGCGCTAATTGCATCCAGTGATCTGAGCCCGTTTGTTCGAGCTGGTGCTCGCAAGACGTTTCGCCGCTTAGGCGAGGTTGAGGCGCTTCAGCATGGGACCACCATTGACGAGGTCCACTTCCATGAGGTCGGCGCGGTCGACGCCATAGTTGACATTGTTGGGGCATGGCTGGCCTTGGAACAGCTCGACGTCAGCGAAGTTCATGCCGGACCTGTCGGCCTGGGCTATGGCACGGTCTCAGCGGCTCACGGGCTGTTACCTCTACCCGCCCCAGCCACAGTGGCCTTACTCGAGGGGGTCCAAGTTAGCGGCCTTGACATCGAAGGCGAAACAACCACTCCAACGGGCGCTGCACTAATCGCAACCATGGCAACCCACTTTGGCCAGCTACCTACGGGGGCAGTTGTGCGAACAGCGCGCGGTGCAGGCGGACGCAACCCCGAAGGCCACCCGAACGTAACTAGTGCAGTGGTCCTAGAGCTGCCCGACACAACAACTCAGACCAATGATGCCGCTTCAGAAGGCGTCGCCGCTGTAGAACTTGTGACCAACGTTGACGATGTCACGCCTGAGATTCTGGGCTACGTGATCTCTAAGCTAATTGCGGCGGGCGCTGACGATGCCTGGATCGTTCCGATTCAAATGAAAAAAGGCCGGCCAGCACACCAGCTGAGAGTCTTGACCTCACCAGAGCTAGCGATCGATTTGCGCAAAATCGTGAGCTCCGAGACTGGATCGCTTGGCATCCGCCAGTTCGCTGCCACAAAGTTTGTCCAACCTCGCCAGAACGCCTCGGTACTCCTGCACGGCTATGAGGTCCGCATCAAAATCGGGCCCTACGGACTTAAGCCTGAACACGATGATCTGGTACACGTAGCGGCCAAAGTTGGGCTTCCGCTTCGACAGCTTGCAGCTGAAGCTCACAAAGTGGCAGAGGCGCAAGACTTGGGCCACAATCAGTCCCATGAAAGCAGCAGTTCTTAACAACGTTCCTGGCCAACTTGAGATCGAAGACATCGACCTGGGCACCCCCGGCCCACGAGAGGTCCTGGTAAGGACTCACACTGCCGGAGTCTGTCACAGCGACTTGCACTTCATGGAAGGTCTCTACCCGTACCCAACACCGTGTGTTCTTGGCCATGAGTCAGCCGGTGTTGTAGAGGCGGTTGGGTCTTCGGTTACCTATCTCTCCCCTGGCGATCACGTGATCACCTGCCTCTCGGCCTTCTGCGGACACTGCGAGAACTGCATAAGCGGTCGGCCCAGCATCTGCATGAACAAAAACACCGAGCTTGTCCGCGGCGCCGACGACGCGCCTCGCCTAAGCCGCAACGGCGAACCAGTTAGCCAGTTCCTGCACCTGTCGAGCTTTGCTGAGCAATTGCTCGTCCACGAAAACACCGTGGTCAAGATCGACAAGGAAATGCCACTGGACCGCGCAGCGTTGATCGGCTGCGGCGTTACCACCGGCCTAGGCGCAGTGTTCCGCACCGCCCGGGTCGAACCAGGCACAAGCGTTGCCGTCATCGGCTGTGGCGGTATTGGCCTCTCTGCGATTCAAGGTGCCCGCATAGCTGGCGCCAACAAGATCATTGCGGTGGACATGCTGCAGTCCAAGCTTGACTTGGCCAAAACCATGGGAGCCACCCACACCGTTGACGCCTCAGCAGTAGACGCCGTCGCAGCTGTGAGAGAGCTAACTGGTGGCGTTCATTACAGCTTCGAGGCCGTCGGCCTGAAGGTCACTTCAGAGCAGGCCTACGGCATGCTGCGCTCAGGTGGGCAGGCCACAGTTATCGGCCTTGTCCCTGTTGGCACCAAGATCGAGATCGAAGCCGTAACGCTTATTGATGAGAAGATTCTCACCGGTTCGAACATGGGCTCAAACCAATTCCGAACGGACATGCCACGCTTTGTTGACATGTACATGCAAGGCCGCCTCAACCTTGACGACATGATTTCTCAGACCGTGAAGCTGGAGCAGGTTAATGAGGCCTTCGAAGACCTCAAGAAGGGCAACGTCGCGCGAAGCGTCATCAGCTTCGACTCATAAGCGTCTACCCCACAACTAGCGGGGCAAGTAGTGACGAATCTCCTGTGAGGCGTTGTCGACAACAGAATCGAACATGGCGCCAAAGGTGTCTGTCGGGTGCCTAGTCAACAGCAAGCTAGGCAAACCATAATGCGTTGTTGCGACGCGCACCCAAGCTCGGACTGCGTCGCTCTCCCCAGAGGTTCCTACGCAAATGATCGCATCTGATCGCTTTACAGCTGCTTTGAATGCGACCTCGGCGTCATATTTGTGACCCTCGCCTCGGAGCAAAACGTCAGGCCTCCGTTTGCCACCACACGGGCAAGTTGAAACTCGGTGCATGGCCGGAGTGTGAGTTCCACAGTCAGAGCACACTTCCCACGAGAGCTGGCCATACACATGGTGCACGTGTGAGTTGGCCCGCTCATGCAGTTCGTCGGTGTTTAGGGTGAATATCGTCAAAGACCCGTTGGCCGCGGCCATTCGCTCCTGACATACCGTTATGGAGCGGTGCCCAGCGTTTGGTTCTGCTTCGGCGGCGGCAATCGCACGGCGGCGGTGATAGTCAATGACTTCACGAGGCCGCATTTCCCAATCGATTGCATGGTTCGGCGAGTCTGGGTCTAGCTCTTTGGCCGCAGCACCGTTGTAAGGCCGTAGACCTGAAGGCGCAGACAATCCAGCGCCGGTGATCAGTATCACTCGCCTGCAGGCAATGATCTTGTGCATGTTCTTGTCGAGGACTGGTGGTCGAAAGTCCAGCCGCCGCTTGGTCAAACCCATGCAGGCTTCTTCGGCTCGATGGCGTCGCCTCCCTTATTCATTGGGTGAATTCACCCATTCATGTGTTGCGAACGTGTGTCGAAACGACCTCGCTAGCGTCTGCGACTTATCGAGGGAGGTAGTGCCTGATCTCTGAGGAGTCTGCGTCAACGACGGTTTCAAACATGTCGCCGAACTGTTCCTGCGGATCCCGGGTCAACAACAGACTGGCTGCCTTGTAGTGATCGGTGGCCACTCGGACCCAACGCCGGACTATGTCGCTCTCGCCAGAAGTCCCGACGCAGATGATGGCGTCGGCGTAGCGCATGGTGCGCTTGAATTCTGCTTCTGCAGACTTCTTGGCGATCTCCCCACCCAAACAGATGTCTGGCCGCCGCGGCCCGCCACAAGGACAAAGACTCTTTTGGTGTTTTGCCGGCGTCTTAGTTCCGCACGCAACACAGACCTCGGTGGAGAGCTGACCGTACACGTGGTGCACAGTCGCGTTGGAAAGTTCATGTAGGTCGTCGGTGTTAAGTGTGAAGATTGTCAACGCACCTTCGGCAATTGCGAGGCGGTCCTGACAAATGGTTAATGCCCGGTGACCAGAAGTGGGCTGAGCCATCCCCATAGCCTGAGCAATTGCCTTGTGATAGGCAAAGACCTCATCGGGCCTAGTCGCCAGATCGGACACATTCGCAGGCGCCTGGTCGGGCACAACCAGGGAGCCTTCACCGCTATAGGTTGGCAAACCTGAAGGGGCCGATAGCCCTGCGCCAGTCACTACAACTGCACGGCGGGCATTCAGGATGCGTTCCAGGTTCGGATCATTAGTCGAACGTTGGAAGCCCCTTAGAAGTGATACCCGAGTCATAGGTTCATGTCATCGGCGCGGTTTAGGGGCGAACCTTACCCTTGTGGCAGATTTACCCAGAAAACGCTAGTTATAGGTGGCTTCCAAGTGCCAAGTTCGGTGCTCAACCACCAAAAGATGGGCTGTTCCGTCGGCTAGGACCACTTGAAGCCGGGCCCTGCGACGATGAGTTAGTGGATCCCACCAACGCTCATCACAAGGCCAAGGACCAGCCCATTCCAAAACCTTCTGCCCGCTAACTAAGGCTGGAGGAACTGAAATCTCACCACGCCCATCTACCCCAATCGGCACGCCTGCAGCGCTGAGAACCTCCACTGGCACCGGATCTGGATAGACCTGGGCAGGTGTTGGCTTTGGCAGTTTCCCCGGCCATGGCTCCCCAACCCACGACGGCTCGGTAGACGGTCGAGGCTCACCGATGTCAACCGTGGCCGCTGGAACCAGCCTGATTTGCTCACCCGGCCCCCTGCCTCCTTGCCACTCGGGAACGGTTACCGCTTCAGGGCCAAGCATCACCTGAAGCCGAGCCACCACCCTGGTTATGTCATCGGCTCGTTCAGCCCGACCACCCCACAATCCCAACTGGCGGCCAGTAGCTGGAACAACTTCATCGGGGATGAGCGTAAGCCTTGAAACTCCTCCACCAATCGAGCGGGCTGCGTTACTTCTTGTGCTATTTCTTGTGCTATTTCTTGTGCTCCCGAGGTTCCAGCTATCAAGCTGCCAACGAGCCCGATCAGCCAAACCTGAAGCAGACAAAGCACCTTCGTGGCGCCAAAGCCGATGATGCACTTCACCACTAACTGTCTCGACTTCTATTCCAACCCGAGTGCAAGTTAGGCCCCGAGCATCTAGAGCCGCATGTAACTCATCCGCCAAGGCTTTTGCGGCAAACGCGCAAGTGTCTATGCGGTCTGTTGGTGGATCAAAGTTCCAGGTGGTTGCCATATCCGGCTCGGGACGACGGAGATCAGGAGGGTGCTCATCTTCGCCTTTCGCCAAACGATGCGACAGCTGACCCTCAGCCCCAAAACGGCCAACTACGTCACTTGTCTTCAAATCAGCAAAGGCACCAAGTGTTGTTAAACCAAGGCGAGACAGAACATCGGTTAGCTTCGGGTTACCTAAGGTCGAAACAGAAATAGGAGACAGGAACTCCGCACTACTGCCTTCACCCACAATGGCCGGCCCATTTCGAGCTGCAGGCGAGCGAGCAGCTAAGCGGGCCGCAAAGACCCCATCAGCCACGCCTACTCTCACCTCCCCTTTGCCTGCCAACACGTTGCTAGCACTGCGAGCAACTTGTTCAGCCAGGGCATAGTCACCACCGAAATAGCGAGAGGGGCCACGAGTTGGAAAACCCAACAAGCCTGGCCCCGAAACCTCAATTCGAGGAGTCAAAGCTTCAAGCGCACAAGCGACCGGTTCGAACAGACGTGCTTCGCGTTCTTGGTCTCGCTCCAAAACGGCAAGCTCGGAACATTTACCTTGAGCCTCACGCCGACGCTGACCCGACCTAATGCCATATTCACGCGCAGCCGGAGAAGTTGCTATGACTCGATTAGCCACAACGACCGCTGTCGGCTCGTCCAACCCAACACCCCAAGCCACCACTGGCCAATCAGGACACCAAAGGACCATCATGCGAGTTACCGCAGGTGTCATATGTTGTTTCCCGGCCTTGCGGCAATTTGTTCGCTAGTCGAAGCTCGCTTACCAGGCAGCCAGATGGTTACTGACTTGTTGGCCCCATAGGCTCGTCGGCCTTGAGCTTGAACCTTCAACTTACGATGCTTCAGATACCCAAAGCCTTGGCCTAGACCAGTCCATTCTTCAACCGTTGTGGTCAGTTCGATATCTCTTGTTGTTGGCCAACGGCTAGGCCCAAGATGAATCATCGTGGTGCCTCGTTCTCTTGCCCTAGTGGACAAACGCCGAGCCTGAGCAGGGGTCACTGATGCCGTCGAAGACACCACAACCGCCTCCGCAGCTTCCATCACCGCCGAGGTCACAGTGGCCATACGGTCACTGCCAGGGTCTTCAATTACCACTATCCGATCAAGCCTGACTCCAAGCTCATGAGCTGCCGCCAAGTTCAACTCGGGGGCGCCGATCACCGCTAGCCAACCTTCATTTCCAAGCGCTGAGGCAATCACCGATAGCCCAATTGACCACGACCCAGACCCTTCCAATCCTAATGACCAGCCTCTTTGAAGCCCGCCTGCAGGAAACAAGGGCTTCAGCGGTTCAGGTACAGCAAGTAGATCATTCCCAGCAAAAGTGTGGGGTTGGATACGTTCTAAGAGTTCTGCATCAAGCCTTCGAACCTCACTCACCTCGCCAGGGTATCGAACGTATGTACGACTCCTGTCTATTTTGTGGGTAGGGGGATGATGATTTTGCCGAGGGTGAGGTAGATCATTGTTGTGAGGGTGGCGGCGGTGTGGTGTCCGTAGCCGCGTTTGTTGATGAGCCGGATTTTGGCGTTGATGCCTTCG
>CALAJQ010000034.1 GCA_937922785.1 uncultured Acidimicrobiales bacterium | reverse complement strand
ACCCATGTAGAGGGCTAGGAAGTATTCGAAGGTTTCTTGTGTCCAAACGAGGTTGTGGACGAACTGGACTGGGACGGCGCTATGGGGGTTGGCGGCTGCGTCTTGGTAGATCTGGAACAGGGCGTCAGCTGAACGTTGCTGTGGTGTCCGCTCCAGGTGACATAGGGCGGTGTTGTCACCGTGAATGAGTTTGGCTTGTTCCCAATCAGCCTTGAACTCGGCGTCTATGTAGTGGTCAAGGATTTCCCGCATCGAAGCGCCCTGGATTGATCCGTGGTTGTGTTCACCAGTGAAGGATTTGTTGAAGTTTTGGGTTAACCGGTAGTTCCGGTTCTTATGTTGCCGGTCTGCTTCTGGTTCGGGGCCGTCTTGGTCATGAAGCTCAACCCAGTCACGCAGTTTGTCTCTGAACGCGGCTGGCCTTAGTTCTTGGGCTTCATGGAGCAGCCAGGTTTCCTGGTCCATAACCTCGTGTTTGATACGAGGGTTTGCGTACGCCCTGGCGAGTTGGTTGACGTTATCTACTGGGATTTCACCGGCCTTAGAGGCTGCGTCGATTTCGGGCAGGTCGACACATAGTTTCGCTCGACGCTGCCGGTCCATAGTTTCTGAGTTGGAGAGGCGGGCGTGGTGGCGGACCATTGCTTTCGGGGACGCGTAGCCGTCACCAGTGTGGAAGTCATAGATTTCGATTTGGTTCAACAAACCCGCGGCGGCGTGTTCGCTCCGGCGTCGGATTTGTTCTAGGTCTTTGATCAATACAACAGCATCGGCTTCATCAACCGGACGGAGGCCGACTGTGTCCAACATGTCGAACCCGGCCGCGATAGTTGCCAGCGCTTGTGTTCTCTGTGTTTGTTCCGCCGAACTCTTCACACCACCATTATCGCGGTGGCCTATGACAACATCAGCCCAAAACAGGCCCCAAACACCCCAAACCAAAAAGAAATCTCAGAAAAGTTTGGGTGCAGCAGAGCCAGCTTGAGTTTCGTGACAAGACACGGGGAGGTCGCCTATGAGATCACACAACAACAGTGGGCCGCTAAGCGACGAAATACCGGGTCACCAGTATGCGACGTCAAGTAGTCTGGGCCGATGGCTTCGCCGAATGGGTTTGAATGGTCGCAACGAAAAGGCGGCGACGTGGTCATCACCCATCGCGGAAAAACTGCAACCACCTTGCGAGGTCGCAGGGCCACCGAGTTTCTTGATGACATTGCTGATGGGGACGGTCAAGAACTGATGGCTCGATTAACCGGCAACTACAAACGTGGCAACGAACGTCAGGCAAAGAACCACAAACGCAACCGTTAGTTGCTCACTCGGGGTGTCCCGACATTGACAAAATCACGGCCAACCCATCTGGGTTCTTCGTTGTGATTTCGAGGCGGATTGTGTCGCCGACACGTTCGGTAGTCGCATCCAGCCATGATCCGCAACAGCTCTTCTCGCGGTTAGCCAGATCTTCGACAGCGTCGGCCATGTCTATGGGATAGGTAGACGCGGCGCCGTCAGGGATGCGTTCTGACGTCAGAGACAGCGACCCGAGGTCGGCCCACTCAAGCTGACGGACAGCGCGATCGCCGAGGCTGAGTGAGCACGTCACTGTTCCACCGAGTTCTGAAAGCCTGAGCGTCTCGGTTAAGTCTTCGCCGGTTGAGTCTTCGCCGGTTGAGTCTTTGTCGGTTGAGTGCATGCTCACAAGGTAAGACCTCAACCTGACTCGAGGTCAAGCACGGTTCAGAGGAGACATTTCTACTCGTCTACTCGAAGCGGATTCCGTCTGTGTGCCGGCGAAGATGGCCCGCAGTTGGTGGTCCGAAGTGAGTGCCCAGCAACAACACGTCGGTGTCAACGACCTCTTCGATGACTCGTTGTCGAGTAGCAATGGCTGTGGCCGGGTCGATGTCGGAGTTCGACCGAACGGTGGGATAGGCCAGCTGAATAGGGGTATGGATAATGTCGCCGGTGATCAGCCCAACATCGTCCCCGTCGGTGATTCGCACGCTGACGTGGCCTGGTGTGTGGCCAGGGCTTGCCTCAAGCGACACCCAGCTGTCGATCTGATGATCTGAGTCAACGGCATAGAGGCAGCCAGCTGCCAGCAGGGGAGCGATCGACTCGGCGTAGGACTCTGAGTCCTCTTCATCGCGTTGAGCCTCAAGCTCGCCCTTGCTCACCAGGTATCTGGCGTTTGCAAAGGTTGGAACCATCTGGCCATCTCGCTCAATCGTGTTCCACCCGACGTGATCAAAGTGCAAGTGGGTACAAACCACCACATCGACAGCATCCGGACCGCCAGGTAGAGCGGCGGCAAGTCGTTCACCGAAGTTGGGGTCACCGGGAAGGGAGCGCTCGCGTGTTCCAACACAAGTGTCAATTACCATCAGCGTTTCTGGTGTCTGAACAACAAAGCTGTGAACAGAGAGATGGAGTTTGCTTCCGTCTTCGGAGACGTAGGGGTCAACCCAGGGCCTGGACTGTTCCACCAGAGCAGCGGCTTCAGGAACAAGCCAGTTCCAAGACACAGGTGAGATTCGTTCTTCAACTCGGGTGACTGTGACAACGCCAATCTGCCAAGAAAGTGGTTGTGGGTCCGAGCTGGTCTGAGGCATGGGCTCGATCTTACGCCTAACACCAAAGACGTCGTAACTGATAAAACTCTCGCTATGGCCCGCATCGAACCTCTTCCGCCCGAGCAGCTAACCGAACACAAAGATCGGTTCGCCGCTGTTGAAGCAATGATGGGTTTTGTCCCGAACTCAATGCCCACTATGGCCAGAGTGCCCGGACTGCTTGAGGCATTCTCAGAGCTTGGCCGGGTTGTATTGACCAACCCTAGAATCCCGATGGCTCTGAATCAGATGGTCGCCCAGATCGCCTCCACAGCGGCGGGCTGCCGTTATTGCCAAGCCCATACTGCTCATACGGCGCACAATTTGGGAGTATCAGAAGAGAAGCTTGGCGACCTCTGGAATTGGGCCCAAAGTGAACACTTCGATGACGCCGAACGAGCTGCGCTAACGCTGGCGTTTGAGGCCGCCACAGTGCCGAACACCACAAACGAAAAACACTTCGACGAACTGCATAGGTATTACGACGACGAACAGATCGCCGGGCTAGTGGCCACCATCTCCTTCTTTGGATACCTCAACCGTTGGAACGACACATTGGCTACGGACTTAGAGGCCAAGCCAACTAGTTTCGGTCAGAAGGTGTTGTCGGACAATGGTTGGGAGCCGGGCAAGCACGCCTAGTCATTAAACAACTAACGCCGCATCCAAAGAGTTCTGCGCCAGTCGGCTGACGCCTTCAAGATCTAGCTCGCACCAGTCCCAGGCTCTTTCATATTCATCAAGCAGGTTGGTTTGAAACATCGGCGGGTCGTCACTGCCAAGGGTGACTGTCATTCCCGCGTCGAGCATGGCCGGCAGTGGGTGAGAGGCAGCATCGGGCACTGCCTTAAGCGCCAGGTTCGAGCCAGGGCAGACGTCACACGCTACGCCGCTGTTTACCAACAACTCGACAACGGCGGGGTCCTGCATGGCCCCGATCCCGTGCTGAATTCGTTCAGCGCCAAACTGCTCCAAAGCGAAACGAACCTCGTCGGCTCCGCCGTGTTCGCCAGCGTGGGCAACTCCGGCAAGACCTAGTGATCTGGCCTTTGCGTAAATCGGGGAGAAGTCCTGAGTCCACCAGTTGTCGGCGGGGCCGCCCATGCCAACTGCTAGCACGTGGCTTAGGTCATGAGCAAAGACTTCATCCATCGCTCGTATGCAAGCTTCGGACCCCAAGTGAGGAGAGATGTCTGGAATTAGACCCCAAGACATTCCAGTGGCTGCCGCTGCTCGATTGCATCCCTCGACGATTCCGTCATGGATTGGCGCCCACTTCTTTTGGTTCTCAAGAATGTGACCGGTGGCCGACACGTAGAACTCGAGATGAACAACTCCTTGGTCATGGGCGGTGGTCATATAGCGCTCGGCAACAAACGCAAAGTCCTCGGGTTCTCGCAACAATCCCAGCACTGCGAAGTATCGCTCTAGGAACATGGGGAAGTCATCGAACTTGTACCACTGGTCAATGCCGGCAACGTCATCGGCTGGTGGTTTAACGCCGTGGCGTTCGGCGAGGGTAAGCAACGTCGTTGCATCAACAGTTCCCTCAAGGTGAACGTGGAGTTCGGCCTTCGGCAGAGCTCGAACTGCATCACGTGGGAAGTTGCTCATATGCTCACATGATCGCACACAAGACTGGGGCCACGATTCACACGCTCCCGGCGGGCTGGGTGACCCTCACTGGATGCTCAAACCCTAAGGGAGAGAACTAGCTGCCGTCGGTTAGATAGCCGAAGCTTTCGCTAGGCAGCGGTGGCCCAGGGGGAGTGCCGTCACCAAAGGGTCGCCCGCCTAATTGTTGTCGGCCGTGTGGGGTGGCGAGACCTCGAAGATCGGGCCCAGTCGGGACAACCATTGTTGGGTTAATTGAAGTATGGACGATGTAGTAGTGGTCTTTGGCTTGCTCGAAATTGACCGTGTCGCCAAAGCCCGGTGTTTGAAACAAGTCTCTGAGATAGCCCCAAAGTGCGGGCATCTCACTGATCTTGTTGCGGTTGCATTTGAAGTGGTTGTGATACACAGCGTCGAACCTCACCAGCGTGGTGAAAAGTCGCACGTCGGCTTCGGTGATTGTGTCGCCCACCAGGAAGCGTTGAGTCGAAAGTCGTTCTTCCAGCCAATCGAGGCGAGCAAACAGAGTGCGGTAGGCATCTTCGTATGCGGCTTGGCTGCTTGAGAAACCGGTTCGGTAAACGCCGTTGTTTACGTCTTGGTAGATGAGTTCGGAGACCGAATCGATCTCGTCGCGAAGATGGTCTGGGTAAAGCTCTGGTGCGCCATCTCGATGATGGGCCGTCCACTGAGTTGAGAAGTCAATGGTCATCTGGGCGAAGTCATTTGTGACTAGCAAACCTGAGGGCACGTCGACGATGGCAGGCACCGTGATGCCCTTGGGGTAGTCCGGAAAACGTTTGAGGTAAGCATCTTGAATGCGTTCAATGCCAAGCACTGGGTCAACGCCTCCCGGATCCAAATCGAATTGCCAGCTGCGGGCGTCGTGAGTTGGCCCGGCGAAAGCCAGAGAGATTGCTGACTCCAGCCCAAGTAGGCGTCGGACGATTGTTGTGCGGTTGGCCCACGGACAAGCTGCGGCGGCCGCCAGCCGGTAGCGACCGGCCTCGACTGGCCACTCGGCATCAGGTGAGTCGAGGATCCGGTCAGTGATGTATTGCGTGTCGCGTTTGAACTCGCCCTTGTTACTCATACCGATGTCTAACCCAGCAAGGGGTCAAACTGTTCCTCTGCGACGCATAAGTTCCTCCACTAAATTGCCCCATAATGATCGCTGCTGACATCCCCACCGTTGCCGAAACTGAGCTGTCGTGGATAACTGAGACCGACATGATCGAGGTCGATCGGGTGATGATTGATGACCTCCACATCGAACTCATTCAGATGATGGAGAACGCGGGCCGTGCCCTTGCCCGCGTTGTACTCGATTCAGCGTCACCCAGAACGGTTGGGGTCGCTGCCGGGTCTGGTGGCAATGGTGGCGGAGGTCTTGTTGCTGCTCGACATCTGGCTAATGCCGGCGTCGAGGTGGTGGTTGTGACTACCCGCGAACGCCATGCCATGAACCCAGTTCCAGCGCACCAACTCGACATTTTAGAGCGTATGGGTATTGAACGGGTCGACGTTCTTCCCGCCGTTGACGTAGTGCTGGACGCTCTTGTGGGCTACTCGCTAAGGGGAGCGCCACGTGGTGAGAGCAAGCGATTGATCCAAGCACTAGCTGATGCTCACACCGTTGTGTCGCTCGACAATCCAAGTGGCCTTAACGTCACAACCGGGGAGACTCCGGGTGTTTGCGTCAACGCCGACGCAACGGTCACCTTGGCCTTGCCGAAGACCGGACTACGCAAGTCGCCTCATGTCGGCGAGCTCTACTTGGCAGACATCTCCGTGCCGCCTGCAGTGACCGCCAGCTTTGGTGCTCGAGCGCCGAATTTCGGATCAGCCGGATTGCTTCGAGTCACTTAGGCAAAGAAGTTGGCGATACGTTCTTTCATGTCTGGACCACGGCCCTCGGTTTCATGAACTTCCCACTGAAGACCGGTGTCCATTGCTTGGCCATCAGTTGCTTCCAGAAGTCTCTTGTTTGCAGCATGAGTAAATGGTGAGTTCGCAACGATGGATCGACCAAGCGACTCAACGCTGGCATCAAACTCAGCGTCGGGATAAACCATTTCAGCCAGCCCAATCCGCAGTGCCTCTGCGGACCTGATGGTTTCGGCGGTGAACATCAACCGCTTGGCCGTTGCGGTTCCGACCCGGCGCGGTAACCGCTGACTCATTCCCCAGACTGGAGTGAGAGCGAATTTGGAGTGGGTGTCGCCGAAGCGAGCGTTCTCTGAGGCAACGATGAAATCCGCGGCGAGGGCAACTTCCAGCGCCCCGGTGTAGCAGTGGCCATGCACCGCAGCGATCACCGGCTTTGCGAGGCGTTCCATCATCCGTAACGTTTCCGAGTGCCAGCCCCGAGTCGGGACCTTCTCTCCTGCGGAGATGTCGGCAAGATCGTGGCCGGCCGAGAAGCAGCGTCCTGCTCCTTTTAGGACCACGCACCCCACGGTCTTGTCTCGTTCGATGTCCTGAACGTGATCTCGCAGTTCTGAGAACATTGCAACCGTCAGGGCGTTCAGCTTGTCGGGGCGATTTAGTGTGAGCGTGGTAAGCCCATTGGAGTCTTCTCTGACGACTAAGTTCCTAGCAGTGGGGTCAGGCATGGAGCTAACTTAGCTACAGGTTGGCGGCGTGATCGACTCTCGGTTAGCCAGGTCCAGAGCGGCTATCACTTCTTCAACAGATATCGCCCACCCAGAGTCGGCCCCTCGAGCTGTCGCAAAGACGATGCCGATCAACTCGCCGTCAGCGTTGACCATCGGTGAACCAGAATCGCCTGGGTTTATGTCGGCCACTATTTCCAGCGCCTTGCGGCGGCCCTCACCGTCCAGGGTCACGTTCGCCAACCGAAGTACCTCTACAGGAAAAACCTGAGCTGGGTCATCCGGAGTGGGATAGCTGACCACCCGCGCGTTACGTACCGCTGGGTCATCGGCCAAAGTAATGCTGAAGTCATCTTCGGGTGGTTCGCCCCACAACAACGCAAGGTCCTTCTCAAGATCCAGGTAGACCAACTCGGCGTCTCGACCCACAACCGAATAACTAGCGACTCCGCTAAAGGAGTGAGCGACCGTTGCGATCCAACCCCCCTTGAGCGCCACGCCCGTAGCCCTAACCTTGCTAAGGCGGCAGCCGTCGATGTCTATACGAAGCGTTGCCGAAACCAGATCGGAGTCGGTGGGTCCCGGCCTGGCACACGCTGCTGCTAGGAGGCCAGCAACTGCAACATTCACTGCAACTAATTGCGCAAGCTTAGAAATGCGCTTACGCCTCAGAATCTGCAAGCCGACCTTCGGTGTTGCCAGCGTCGGCCTGTTCCAGCAGCTCAGGGAATTTGTAGTCGACCCCAATTAGCTGGCGTAGCAACGGCGACGCAGACTCTATGATTTCTAGGCTGACCCCGTTGGCTTGGTCCTCTAGCTGAATCACAAACTTTGGCAGGTATTCGATGAGTACCGCAGTGCGATCGGCATCGGAGGTGTTTGGCATGGCGCAATGATGGACCATGCCATTAAAGATGATGCAGTCACCGGCCTTACCCGTCATCCGTGAGCAATTGGCGAAGAATGTGTCGCGGTCATCGGGGTAGAACAAGTTTGCCTGGGATCCAGGCATGTAGGCGGTGGCACCATTTTCGGGTGTGAAGTCGTCTAGCAAGATTGTTGCTTGCAAGTTGAGAGGGAAGCTCGAGTTCATACGAGCTGGAAACTCTTCTCGTTTGTGAAAGTCCCAGTAGGGGTAGTCGATGTGCGGCTCTTGGCCAGGCCCTCCCGGCAGAAGTCGGTTGGCGGCAATAGATCCAAGCTTGAACGCCGATCCCAACAGTGCAGATGTGACCGCCACTACGTCAGGGTGCTGCACCATCTCACTAAACACCGAGCCCTTGTTCAGCAGGTTCCAAACTCGTCTTTGTAGCGCGATCTTGTCTTCCGCTGCGCCTTGGAAATGAGTTGCAGTATTAGCATTGGCATCGGACTCAGACATGATTATTTGCCTGGCCGTTGCGATCTGAGTCGGGCTGAAAGCCTGCGGGATAACAAAGGTTCCCGACCCTTCGATGAACTCGCCGATAAGGTCTTCTAGCTGGGAATCGACGTCTGTTAGCTGTTTCATTGATTGGTAAGCTTTTCTTGGCTAATTGATAAGCATTGCTTATCGGATGGGTCTAGATTCTAAACGTGTTCAAGAAAGTCAAAGTAGATATATGTCAGTCTTTTCAAGAGTAGCAACCGCCCCGATTTCGTGGGGAATATGCGAAGTGCCTGGATGGGGATACCAGATGACCCCCGACCGTGTCTTGGCCGAGATGGCCGCCACCGGGTTTACCCATACAGAGCTCGGTTCGGCTGGCTGGTTGCCTGAAGATCCTGAAGCTCTGAATGAGTTGTTGGGCAAGCACCAACTTGGTCTCCTTGGGGCGTTTGTGCCCTTAGTCCTGCACGATCCTGCCCAAGCTGAATTCACGCTCCAAGAAGCGCTGGATGCGGCGACCCTTCTTGCCGCAGCCAACGCAACCCACTTCATTTCCGCCCCTGTGATGACTTATGACTGGGCTCCCCGGCGCGATCTAACCGATGACGAGTGGGATCACCTGGTCATGATGTTTGACAAGGTTGAAAAGATCTGTGCAGAACACGGATTGACCCAAGTTGTCCATGAGCACTTCGGGTGCACAATCGAGACCGAAGAAGACGTCGAGCGGCTGCTGCGGTCAAGCAACGTCAAGTTTGTTCTAGATACCGGTCACCTCGCTTTGGGCGGATTTGACCCGTTGCGCTTCTCAACCGAATATCCCGAGCGCGTTGGCCTTGTTCACCTTAAGGACACAAACCTCAGCCTGATCGACCCCCTAAACAAGGGTGAAATCACGCTCATGGAAGCGGTTCAACAAGGCCTCTTTACTGCTTTGGGATCTGGTGATTTACCCATAGGTCAGATAATTGACAATCTGGAAGCAGCTAAATATGGCGGGATCTACGTAGTTGAGCAAGACTGTGCTCTTGCAACCGAACCCACAGAGGGGGAGGGACCAGTTCGCGACGTTCAACAGAGCGTTGTGTACATCCAGAACGAGGCCAACTTGGTCTTGTCTGGTTCATCAATTGAAGGGGAGTAAACCTAGATGAAGAAACTAAAGGGCCTGTTGGCCTTGCTGTTCGCTTTCACTCTTTTCGCTGCAGCCTGTGGCGATACGAGTGACGAAGCTGACGATCCAACAACCACAGCTGGAGATGATTCAGCTGAAACAACCGAAGCAATGGAAGATGACGGCGACGAAGGTGAAGCGCCTGAGACTACCGAAGCTGACGTAGACCTAACCCAGGGTGGAGATCTAACTTTCCACATGATCACCCACTCTGACGATGGACCTTTCTGGTCTGTTGTTAAGAAGGGCGCCGAGGCAGCTGCCGCTGACGTGGGCGTAACTCTGGTTTGGATGCCAGGAAACAACGATCCAGGCAAGATGGTCACCGACATCGCAACTGCGATTGGTGAAGGTTCCAACGGAATCGCCGCTTCTCTTCCTAGCCCCGATCAGCTGATCGGCCCGCTACAGGACGCAGTTGCTGCGGGTATCCCCGTTTACACCATCAACTCTGGCGTTAACGACTACCAGACCATTGGTGCAACTAGCCACGTTGGACAGACTGAGTTCATTGCTGGTCAGGGCGCAGGTTTGCGCTTCAACGACGCCGGAGCTACTCACGTTCTCTGTGGTCGCCAGGAGCAGTCAAACGTTGGTCTGACCGAGCGTTGTAACGGGCTGAAGGACACCTTCACCGGAACAGTAACTGATGAGTTTGTTGGCCTAGACGCCGACCAGACCGAACAGATCAACGGCATCAAGGCTCTGATGGAAGCTAGCCCTGACATCGACGGCTTCTTGGGCGTTGGACCAGTTATTGCAATGTCTGGCCTTACTGCTTCTCAGGACCTCGGTCGTGACGTAGTAGTTGGTGGCTTCGACATCACTCCTGAAATCATCGATGCCATTGAAGCTGGCGACGTGGCTTTCACTGTTGATCAGCAGCAGTACCTACAGGGTTACCTTCCAGTAGTCCTTATGTTCCTGGAAGCAACAAACCAGAACACCGCTGGTGGTGGCTTGCCAATCCTTACCGGACCTGGCTTTGTTACACCTGAAAACGCTGGTGCAGTTAAAGAGCTAGTCGCCGCAGGCACTCGCTAATTTGAGTTAGTGCTGCCAGGTAAGAAACAATTGGCAGCAATGCAATAAGCAATGAAGTAATCGATGGCCGGGGCGGGATCTGCCTGCCTCGGCCATCACACTTCAAGGAGCGTTCACGACAGGTGGAACGCAACACTTCTAGGGGGATAGTTCTTTGAGCGAGACAGCGTCACCAGTGACACCGTCAACAACAAGGGTGGCCGACGCAACGGCTGCATCAGCTGCTGGAGGGGACGAGCGGCTTGCTTATCGGGGCGTCTTTGCCCGGATCTTGGTGCGTCCTGAAATCGGAGCCGCAATTGCGGCAGTTTCAATTTGGATCTTCTTTTGGGCCGTCTCAGTCCCGTTCGGTCTCACTAGCGGCGCTGCTTCCATTTTGGATGTGAGCGCCACCTTGGGAATCATGGCTGTCGCGGTTTCGATGCTGATGATCGGGGGCGAGTTCGACCTTTCCGCCGGAGCGGCGACCGGCGCATTTGGCATCATCACTCTGTTACTCGTCCGGGACGTGACCGGAGAGATGGGTGGTGCCGGGCTGAGCCTGTGGTTCGCTTTACCGCTTTCGTTCTTATTGGCGATGGGGCTGGGCCTATTTAACGGAACGCTAGTTAACAAGACATCGCTTCCAAGCTTCATTGTGACGCTGGCCTCGTTCTTTATTTTGGTTGGTTCCAAGCTCGGCTTTGCCAAACTTCTTGTTGATCAGATTCAGGTTGGCAAGATGAACGACCTCGCCATCTTTTCCGAAGACCGTGCTAGCGATAAGGGCTACGCCTTCTTCAACCGAATCTTTGCAGCGGAGTGGGAGCGCAACCTGCACCAATGGGACTCTCGCGATGCCTTCTACACCTTTGGTGTCGTCGCTGGATTAACCCTGTTGGTTATTGCCCTCTACGAGTTGCGATTCCGCCGTAAAGAAACGCAGAACATGTTGGGTCTGGGTGTTTGCCTTGCTGGCATTGTTCTAGGTCTTGTTGGCATCTTCAACCTTCACAACACACGCGGCACTCAAGGCGATGTCGTTGGCGCTGGTTTCATCGGTTTCGGAATTCTTGTCGGCTTTATTGGTCTGGCGATGTGGCGCTATGAGTCCCTGAATGATCGGGGTGGTCTAACCCTGACCGCCGACGCATCCAGGCCGCTGATACTCGGTCTTGTCGCTTTGGCAGCTTCGTTTATTGCCGCCCGATACTTCGACTCTCAAAACAGTGAAGACATCTTCTTTATGGTCACCGAACAAGGATTAAGAGCAATCCTGTTTGTCGGATTGGGTGCTACGGCCGCTGTCTTCTTGCTGATCTCATCAAGCCGGGCTGGCTACACATCCCAAACGGCTAGGTCCGCAGTTTTGATGCTGACAGCTTTGTTGGTTGCGGCCACCGCCTTCTTTATTAGGGCCGAATCAGTCACCCCAAAGTTCCGGACTCAGGTTTTGGCGGTAATGCTGGTTCTCGCCGCACTTATGGCTACTTGGGCGGTCACTACGTTGCTCTTCGCTGAACGGCGATCTCCAGATGACAAAGCCGAGCGACTTGGCAGGACACTTGTTATCGTCGGCTCGTCGTTGGCCGTAATGGGTGTGGTTGCGCGGATGTTGTTTGTAGTTCAGGCCGAAATTGATGCCGGAGCCCCTCCCTCAAAGTTCAGCGTGCGTATCTTGTGGTTTCTAGGATTCACCGCCGCTTGCGCTTGGGTGCTTGCCCGAACCAAATTCGGTAGCTGGACCTTTGCAGTAGGCGGCAACAAGCAGGCTTCTCGCCAGATTGGTGTTCCCGCAGAGCGAACCAAGACCCAGCTGTTTATGTTGGTAGCTGGCGCTGCCTGGCTAGTTGGAACGCTGTTAGCTTTCCGGCTCAATACGATCCAGGCCAGTACTGGTGACGGTCTCGAATTCGAATTCATCATTGCGGCCGTGGTAGGCGGCACCATGTTGACTGGTGGTTATGGCTCGGCAATCGGAGCCGCCATCGGCGCCATCATCATGGCCATGGCAAAGCAGGGCATCCCGTCATCTCGTTGGAACTCTGACTGGCGGTTCGTCTTTCTGGGCGTAATTCTGCTTCTGGCTGTGATCGCCAACGACTTCATACGATCTAAGGCGGAGGCAGCCCGATGACCGACAAACCAGTTCTAGAACTCAACAACATCGGCAAGTTCTACGGAAACATCATCGCTCTCAAGGGCGTGACCACCGAAGTGCTGGCCGGCAAGGTCACCTGTGTGCTCGGCGACAATGGCGCCGGCAAGTCCACCTTCATCAAGATTCTCGCTGGAGTGCACCAACACGACGAAGGCGAGTTCTTGCTCGAGGGCGAAGAGGTCCGTTTCAACTCGCCTCGTGAGGCCTTGAATAAAGGCATTGCCGCGGTTTACCAAGACTTGGCCATGGTGCCGCTTATGTCGGTATGGCGTAACTTCTTCCTTGGTTCAGAACCAACAAAGGGAGTATGGCCAATCGAGTGGATTGACAAGCCGAAAGCCAAGGCGATCGCCAAGGCCGAGATGGCCAAGATGGGCATCGACATTCGAGACACAGAGCAGCCGGTAGGCACTTTGTCTGGTGGTGAACGGCAATCGGTTGCGATTGCCCGAGCCGTTTACTTTGGCGCCAAGGTTTTGATCCTGGATGAGCCGACTTCGGCTCTGGGTGTTCGCCAGAGCGGTGTCGTGTTGCGCTACATCGTTGAGGCGGCCAAACGTGGTCTGGGCGTTATTTTCATCACACACAACCCGGCTCACGCATATCCGGTTGGCGACAGGTTCCTGATTTTGAACCGCGGAGAATCAATGGGCAACTTCGCAAAGTCAGAGATCACCCAAAGCGAGCTAACCCAGCTGATGGCCGGCGGTGCAGAACTAGAACAGCTTCAGCATGAGCTTGAAGCCGCAATGGCCCGAGACTAGCTAGATGGTAATTAGCGACGTTGAGTATGAGGGTTTGCTAACCCTCCGGCTTGACGATCCCGCAGAGCTGCGGCGGCGACTGGCTGAGCGGTCCCGCCCCACCTCGATGCTGCGCGGGGACGGGAATCTCTACATCGTGGCCGCTGACCACACCGCTCGTGGTGTCACGGCGGTGGGTAACTATCGCTTGGCAATGGCCAACCGCCGTGACCTACTAGGTCGGATCATGGTGGCAATGTCGGTTGAGGGGTGCGACGGGGTAATGGCGTCGCCTGACATTCTTGAAGAGCTGGCATGCCTTGGCGCGTTAGAAGACAAGGTTGTTATAGGCACGATGAACCGGGGCGGGCTTGACGGCGCTGCGTGGGCAATGGATGACCGACACACCGCCTTTGGACCAAGCGACATCGAGGCTGCTGGCCTTCAAGGCGGCAAGATGTTGCTTCGTATTCACGATGGCGACCCGGGGACATTGGCCACGCTCGAGTTGTGCTCGCGCTATATCAGCTCGCTGGCAAGCAAAGGTTTGATGGCGATGATTGAACCTTTGCCATATGAAACCAATCATCAGCGGCAACTGGCGTTGTCAGATTCGGCCGAGCTTCTCATCCGAGCGATCAGTGTTGCCAACAGCCTTGGGGTCACCTCCGCCTACAGCTGGCTGAAGGTTCCAGTCATCCCCGAGCTCGAATCAGTCATGGAGGCCACTACGCTGCCGGCCCTGATGTTGGGCGGTGGGGTTGTCGGCCAAGACGAAGCGGCCTTCATCCGCTGGCAGCAATGTATGAAGATCCCAAACATCCGGGGTCTAGTCGTAGGACGCAACTTGCTTTATCCAACCGACGGAGACGTATTGAAGGCGTCAGGTATTTCCGCGGAGATCGTCCATGGCTGATCTACATCGCCCCAGCGGATCCCTGGCCTCATCGGACGGGTCTGATCTAAAGATCGATCCCAACGAAGCCGGATGGACCTACAGCGGCCTGGAAGTCTTCACTCTTCAGGCCGGTGAGTCTCGCACAATCGAAGCCAGCTCTTCCGAGCTTGCGATCCTCCCGCTTTCGGGTGGAGCCAGCCAAATCACCGTTCGCCAGGACGGCAACAACGCCCAACAGTTTGACCTTGAAGGTCGAGAGTCGGTGTTCTCCCGCGTGACCGACTTTCTCTACGTTGGGCGCGACACCGCTTTCACCATTAGCTCCGCTGACGGCTGTGAGGTTGCGCTTCCGTCTGCCGTTTGTGAGAAGGTCTATGGCCCAAAGTACGGTCCGGCCGACGAAGTTGAGACCGAAGCACGAGGTGGCGGGCCCGCTACTCGCCAAGTTACAAACTTTCTGACGCCTGATCGCTGGGATCATGCCGACAAGTTGATGTGCTGTGAGCTGCTTACACCGGACGGAAATTGGAGCAGTTACCCGCCGCACAAACACGATGACTCGCCCGAATGTGAAGTCAACAACGAAGAGATCTATTACTTCCGGATCGGCAAGGCCGGCACCACCGCCTATGAGCCTTCGGGCTTTGGTATGCATCGCACCTACACCGGTCAGCTGCCGAACGGCGAGCTCGAAATCGACGAGAACGTAGTAGTAAGAAACGGTGACCTTTTTCTGGTGCCGCGTGGCTATCACGGACCCTGCATCGCAGCGCCCGGCTACACCATGTATTACCTAAACGTTTTGGCCGGTCCGGGCGGAGAACGTTCGATGGCATTTTGTGATGATCCGGCCCACCACTGGGTTCGCGACACCTGGTCGAACACCGACCTAGATCCGAGGTGCCCCATGACCAGTGCCAACGGTCTTGTTCCTAAAAGCTAAAATTTGCGCCTAGCTCTAAACAGGCCTAGCGCTAAGTAACCGGAGATGGTTTTGAAAACAGTAGGTATTGCGGTAATCGGTTTCGGTTGGATGGGCAAAGCCCACAGTCGAAGCTATTTGAGAATTCCCACACTCTTCCCGGATCGTCCCGCCGATCCGAAACTGGTGATCTGTTGTGACAACGTGGAATCACAGAGGACCGAGGCTGTGCGTTCGTTCGGGTTCGCCGAATCAACTGATGACCCGATGGCGGCGATCAACCACCCCGACGTTGACGCAGTGATCATCGGCACGCCGAACATGATGCACGAACAACTTTGTGTGGCTGCGGCGGCAGCTGGCAAAGCAGTCTTTTGTGAGAAACCTGTTGGCGGCACACCCGCCCAGACCGCGCGCGTTGAAAAGGCCACTCGCGAGGCTGGGGTCATTACTGGTGTTGGATACAACTACCGCTGGGCGCCGTTGGTGCAATATGCCAAGCAGCTAATTGATGACGGTGTTCTTGGCGAGATCACGAACTACCGGGGCCGCTTCTTCTCGATGTACGGATCCGATCCCATGGGGCTTTTGTCATGGCGTTTCGAGCACGAAGGCGCTGGCTATGGCGTTAGCTCCGACATCTTGAGCCACGCAATGGACCTTGGCATGATGCTGAATGGCCCAATCGAGTCGGTCGTTGGCATGGAGAAAACCTTCATAACCGAGCGACCACTGCCTAAGGGTGGCGGAACTCACTATGACCGAGGAGAACCGGGAGACCCGACAGGCCCAGTAACGAACGAAGACTACGCCGGATGCATGACTCGGTTCGCCAACGGCTCGGTCGGCACATTCGAAAGTTCACGCTGCATCGTGGGCCCACAATCCCAAATGGCGTTCGACATTTACGGCACCAAGGGCGCCCTGCGATGGAACTTAGAGACCATGAACGAAATGGACCTATTCCTCGTTGATGGCAACAACACTCACGACGGCTACACAAAGGTCTATGCCGGTGACCGCTACCCGTTCCACGGGGCTTTTGTGCCCGGAGACGCAAACGCCATTGGTTACGAAGATCTAAAGGTCATCGAATGCCTTCAGTTCCTCCAAGCGGTGGTCTCTGGTGAGCAACACAAGCCGGGGTTCAGCGAGGCTTTGGCTTATGTAAGCGTTCAGGACGCGTTAGTTCGTTCATGGGGCTCCAACAGCTGGGAGGACGTTGCCAGTGTCGGCCTCTGAACCTTCGCTTCGAACCGGCCGAGACTTTGAAGGCAAGGTCGCAGTCATCACTGGAGGTAGCCAAGGGCTTGGCAACGCCGTAGCTCGCCAGATGTCAGAGCGTGGGGCAGCGGGTCTTGTCCTGGTAGGTCGAGACGAAGTCAAGGGTGTCGCAGCTGCGGCCGCAATTGGTGACCACGCCATGTTTGTTCAGGCCGACTTGGCTGACCGAGACGCCCCCGATGAAATCATTGCCGCCGCCGATACAAAGTTCGGTCGCGTCGATTGCTTGGTGAACGGTGCAGCTCTAACAGTTAGGGCGTCGGTTTGGGATTGTGACGCAGACATGTGGAACGCAATGCTGGCCATCAATACCAGAGCACCAGCTATGTTAATTTCGGCGGCAGCCAAGGTGATGAAACGCGAAGGTATTCAAGGAACTGTTGTCAACGTGGGCAGCGTTGCTTCAACTACAGGGGCAGACTTTTTGTATCCCTACTCCGCATCTAAGATTGCCCTTCAAGCCATCACCCGTAATGCCGCCTACTCACTAATGCGTCACCGGATCAGGGTGAATCTCATTCAGCCCGGATGGATGGCCACTCCAGGCGAAGACGTCATTCAGAAGCGTTTTCACGGAGCCGAGGACAACTGGCTTGAGGCCGCCGCGGCTGGGAGACCGTTTGGGCGTTTGATCGATCCTGAGGAAGCGGCTCGAAGTATCTGCTTCTTGGCCTCTCCCGAGTCTGGGATGATGACCGGCTCTGTAATTAACTATGACCAATCGATACTTGGCGCCGAAGGTGAGGGTGGCGTTCCGCCTCTGACACCTGCGTGGGGCGAACCTAGCTAGGCCCAGGCCACTTAAGGACTCAACAAAATGACTGATGACCTACGAATAGCAATACTCGGGACGGGCCGCATCGGATCGATGCACGCCGACCTGGTCCATACACGAACAGAGGGAGCCGTGGTTCCCGTTGTATTTGATGTGCATCCTCCATCGGCAGCCGAAACTGCTGCGCGTCTTGGCATCGACACCGCCGATTCAGCCGAAGCCGTTTTCGCCCGAAGCGACGTCGACGCCGTTGCCATATGTACCAGTACCGATACTCATGTCGACCTTATGGTTGCAGCCGCGGAAGCTGGAAAGGCCATCTTCTGTGAGAAGCCAATTAGTCTTGACGTAGCAGAGGTAGATCGAGGGCTGGCCGCGGTAGCTGCGGCTGGAGTCCCTCTTCAGATTGGATTCAA
This sequence comes from uncultured Acidimicrobiales bacterium, assembly GCA_937922785.1. Lineage (GTDB taxonomy): Bacteria > Actinomycetota > Acidimicrobiia > Acidimicrobiales > SZUA-35 > CALAJQ01. Next base: position 77,793 of record CALAJQ010000034.1, on the reverse strand, counting down.
CCGACGCTTCGATGCTGGGCATGCGGCAGTGCGAGAGGCCGTGCTTGCAGGGTCAGTCGGTGACCTGCGCCAAGTTCACATCACAAGTCGAGACCCAGAACCGCCACCCATCTCCTATGTAAAAGTGAGCGGTGGAATCTTTAATGACATGACCATTCACGACTTCGACATGGCCCGGTTTGTCACTGGTTCTGACGTGGTAGAGGTCTATGCCAAAGGCTCTGTGACCGTGGATCCGGCAATTGGTGAGGCCGGCGATTACGACACGGTCACCGTTCTGCTAACGCATGCAAACGGAGTGGTGACCACCATCGATAACTGTCGCCAGGCGGCATATGGCTATGACCAACGGGTGGAGGCGTTTGGATCCCAAGGAGTCGCAACTTCGGAGAACCATGCCAACCACCACACAGTGGTCCGGACTTCAGCCGGAAGCCACGGCGCTCCGGTACCTCACTTCTTCCTAGAGCGGTACATCCCCTCATACATCGCTCAGTGGAGACAGTTTGTCGACGCCGTTAAGTCCGGAACACCAACACCAGTAACCGGCGCTGATGGTCGAGCACCCTTAGTCATCGGCGCCGCTGCCCGACAATCGGCGCAAGAGAACAGGCCGGTGGCCATCTAATGCACGCAATCATCACCGGAGCGTCAGGCTTCGTGGGATCGAACATAGCCAAAGTCTTTACCGACCAGCATGGCGACACCGTCGCCACCGAACGGGTCGACATGACTGACGGAACAGCCGTGGCCGCATATGTCGAGGCCCAAAAGCCAGACGCCATTGTGCACTCGGCGATCATGAACGATTACGTGCGAATGTATGTCGAGCGAGAAGTGGCCTGGGATGCATTTGTGGGCGCTACCCGCAACTATGCCCGGGCGGCCGCTAAGGCCGACATACCGTTCGTGCTGGTCTCAACTGATTGGGTGTTCGATGGAGTCGGTGGACCTTATGACGAGTTTGCTGCCCCCAACCCGCTGAACTACTACGGCGTGTTGAAGGTGGCATCAGAGCAAGTTGCGCTGGAGAACGGGGGAGCAGTGGCCCGGGTTTCAGGAGTCAACGGCCATCACTGGGCTCGACCGTCCAACCCTCGTCAACAAGATCCCGGATTCGGATACTTTGTCGCTTCGATCGTCGATGCGTTAGAGAAGGGCGACACCTTCACAGTATGGGAGGCGGAGAACATCAACATGAAGGCTTCTCCTTCGCTGGCGGCCATGTGTGGCACGGTAATGCGGGCTATCTCTGACCAGGGAAAACAAGGGATTTTCCATTGCTGTGGCTCTGATGCGGTGACCCGGCGCGAGTTGGCAGAGACTGCGTGTGAAGTGTTTGAGCTGGACTCGTCCTTGCTCAGATTTGGGCCTCCGCCTGATGAGGCACACCTTCAAGGCGGCGTACCGAACGACTCGTCGTTAAGCGCTTTGCACACCTCGCAATCTCTCGGTACGCCATTGCCTGATGTGCGCACACTACTTTCTGCGTTCCGCCACGAACGAGAGACTGGTGAACTGGCTCGTCTGAGCTAACTCACTGACTGCTAATGCGCTCTCGATAGCCCTACTATTGGGCCATGGCGGATATACCAATGCTCTCGGCTCGGCTGAAAAGCAATCTTACGATCGCAAGCTTTGTAGCGGTAGCGATTGTTCTGTCGATGTCGGGTCGAATGCCTAGCCTCTGGGCCGCAGCCGTGGCCCGGTTCCTGAGGCTTGGGATGTTCATCGAACGCCGATTTGCTGTCGACTTCATTGACCGCGGAGACCTTGGCTTCCAAGCCGATGAAGTTGGTCACGTAATTCTCTGGGGCGCAGGCATGGTTGTGATTGGTCTGGCAACTAGGAAACGCTTTCGAGCCGACGTTGTGGCGGTTTGCCTCTTTGCAGCAAGCCTCGGGCTTGAAATCGCCCAGGGAGTATTCACGCCAACTCGAACAATGGCAGTTGGAGACCTCATCGCAAACGCGACGGGCATCATGGCTGGGCTTAGTGTTGTCGTGATCACCGACTTGATGCTGACGCTGGTTAGCAACACTGGACCGCTACGGTCTGCGAAGACGGCCTAATAGCCGATTCGTTGGTCGGTCTTCCCCTTGTCCATTTCGGCTCGGGCATCAAGAACACTTTGAGAGTTTGAAGCTTCAGGAACGCCTACTTCCCAGAAGCAACCGCCGTCGGTCCAAGCGTAGGGATCAACCTTCATCGTGATCACATAGGTCCGGTCGCTTGCCCGGGCCCGACCAATCGCAGCTTCCAATTCGGCAACGTCGTTGACGTTCTCTGCGCCACAACCCATCGCCGCAGCATGAGAGGCGAAATCAACCTCAACAACGTCACCGGCTACCCGGCAGTCGGCCAAGAGATTGTTGAAAGGCTTGCCCCCTTGATTCACCTGAAGTCGGTTGATTACAGCAAACCCGCCGTTGTCGCAGACAAGCACAATCATCTTGTGCCCAGATAGCACCGACGAATAAAGGTCAGAGTTCATCATCAGATAAGAACCGTCACCGCAGAACACAAAAACTTCGCCGTCGTTTTCGGCCCCGCCTCCAGGGCCGTAGGCCATTGCTGCACCCCAGCCCCCGGCAGTCTCATACCCCATGCAGGAGTAGCCGTACTCACAGTCGAACGTGCCGATTCCCTTGCTCCACCAACCGTTGTTTACTTCGCCTGGGAAGCCGCCGGCAGCGGCCAGGCACACGTCGCCTTCACCAGCGCCGCGGTTTACCGCGGCCACTACTTGGGCATAAGTCAGCACTGCGTCTGGATCTTGGGACGGAGCGCCGATTGTGTCTAGGTAGTTACGGAAGCCAACCTTCTCTTCAGCTGCTCGTTCCATCCACTGTTCGGGTGCAACCCAGCCTTCAAGGAGTTTGTCCAACTCACGCAGGGTTTCTCTGGCGTCGCCAACCACGGGCATCGACCGATGCTTGATTGCGTCAAACCGGGTGGTGTTGATTCCAATAATCTTCGTCTCGGCGTTTTTGAACAGAGTCCAAGAACCGGTGGTGAAGTCTTGCAGGCGGCAGCCCACAGCAATCACCACGTCTGCTTCTTCGGCCAGGTTGTTTGCAGCCTCACAACCCGTCACCCCGATCGGGCCAACGTAGACCCGGTCATCTCCTAGTAGGGAAGACTTGCCGGCAACGGTCTCTACAACGGGAATACCATGATCGCCAGCGAAGTAAGCCAGCGTGGACTCCGCAACTGAGTAGTGAACGCCTCCGCCAGCAATTATCAACGGCTTGCGGGCGTTGCGAATTGCCTCTGCAGCGGCAACGACTTCGGTGGAGTCAGGACGCGGTCTTGGGATTTCGGTGACTACAGGCTCAAAGAAGCGAACTGGGTAGTCATAAGCCATGGCTTGCACGTCTTGAGGTAGACCGATGAAGGCCGGGCCACGAGTGGCGGGATCGACCATGGTGGTCAGGGCCGCTGGCAACGACTGCACGATTTGGGCCGGATGCACAATTCGATCCCAGAACTTAGTTACAGACCGGAAAGCGTCATTCACTGTTACTGAAGGTTCGCCAAAGTTCTCGACCTGTTGGAGAACCGGATCGGGGATTCGGGTAGCGAAGGTGTCGCCCGAAAACAAGAGCAAAGGCAGGCGATTGGCCGAGGCCATTGCGGCGGCTGTCACCATGTTGGTGGCGCCCGGTCCAACCGAGGAAGTTGCAGCCATGATCTGGCGCCCTTTAACGGCCTTGTTGTACGCGGCCGCAGCCAAGGCCATGCCCTGCTCGTTTTGGCCTCGCCAAGTTGGGAAGGTGTCCTGCACCTCTTCCAGTGCGTGGCCTAGGCAAGTCACATTGCCGTGGCCAAAGATTCCAAAGATCCCAGGAAACATGGGTGCCTCAGCCCCCTCATCAAGGACTGTTCTTTGGGCCATCATCCATCGAACGATGGCCTGGGCGGTGGTTAATCTCACTGTTTCCATCGTGAGATTCTACGACCTATTAACTGCTCCGGTACAGCTCATATTGACGCCCGAATTGGGCAGCTCGGTCCGCTGCATCTAAGTTTGAGCCGATGAGTGAAACTGACAACACGACCCTAGATCCCGCCGAGGCCGAGGCGTTCCGCCAGCGTTGCACTGAGTTCTTAAACGCCAACGCGACCGGCATGCCAGAGTTCAGACAAGAGACTCGCGGCGCCGAAACAATGGCGGCAACCCGAGCCTTCCAGAAGAAGGCGGCCGAAGCGGGCTTGGCTGGTCTCCAGTATGACCCCGCCTACGGCGGTGCCGGCCTTACCAAGGCTCACCAGAACATTTGGCGAGATCTCTATGCCCGCTACCCAGACATGACTGGTGAGTTGACGATCTCTCACGGCATGGCTCTCCCAATTCTGAACCAATTTGGAACTGAAGAACAGAAGCGCCAGTTTATGCCCCGAGCCATCAGTGCTGAAGACGTCTGGTGTCAGATGTTCTCCGAGCCGGGCGCAGGTTCAGACGTAGCCAGTCTTCAGACCAAAGCTGTGCGTGACGGTGATACTTGGGTAATCAATGGGCAGAAGGTGTGGACCACTTTGGCCCACCATTCCGAGTACGGGATCCTCATCGCCCGCACCAACCCCGAGGTTCCCAAGCACTCCGGCATCTCGATGTTTATTGTCGACATGAACGCTCCGGGTGTTGAGGTCGTCCCAATTCATCAGATTGATGGAAACCGCCACTTCAACGAGGTGTTCTTTAGCGACGTATCAATTCCAGCTGACTGGTTGGTCGGTGAGCTGAACAATGGTTGGAACCAAGCGATCGCAATGCTCATGTTCGAGCGAGTGGCAATTGGCACGGGTTCCAAGGGCGGCGTTAGTCGACCTCATTCAAAGCGACTAGTGGCCGAGGCCCAAAAGCGTGGCACCAGCACGGATCCGCTTGTTCGCCAACAGTTGATGGACATCTACGCTCACGAGACCGCAAAGTCATTGGGGTCAATGCGAACTCGGGCCGAGATGAAGGCTGGCAAGACACCAGGTCCTGGCGGTTCGCTAGGCAAGCTTCATGGCGCGGTGATTGCCAAGAAGATGCGCCAGGTGATCCCGGCCGTTGTTGGAGATGCCGTAATGGCTTGGAGCGACGAAGGGGACAAGCAATGGTCGGGCAGCGTGCTGGCAACATACATGTCAACAATCGCTGGCGGCACAGACGAAATTCAGCGGAACATCATTGGTGACCGGGTTCTAGGTCTTCCTCGGGAACCGAGTGTTGACAAGTCCGTTCCGTTCAACGAGCTAAAGGTCGGCACCCAGACCTAACACCTTGCTTCTGTCATAGGTTTATCGGGCTATAGCCCGATAAACCTATGACAGAAGCGTGTTATGGGTCAGTTGCCGCTGAGGCTGAAGTGTTGGTAGTCGGTAACCGTCTTCCAGTCGCCACCCCAACTCCAGCCAATGTCGGCGAACGCATTCACCACCAGGCCGTCGCGCCCAATCATCCCCGGCGTAAGTTCTTCGCGATCCATGAAGGCCTTGGCTAAGCCAGGCAGGATGATCTCACCACGCTGGTATGGGTTGTGGAACGGATTGATGTCGATTGCTGTACCTAGCGCGTGATCACTCCATCGGCGACCGCCAGTAACAGCGCGACACACGTACGCGGTTGTGTTGTTGGTGTCACCTGAGGAGATCCCGGTTAGGTCAGCCGGAGTGACCAGGCGCATTTCCTCAATGGGAAACCGAGCCTCGTGTAGCTGGGCGAACACTGAAACGATGCTCTCAGCCCATTCGGAATCGACCACCATCTCGCCGGTGTGATGAAGGCCATCGAACCCCCAGAACGACATGGTGAGGTAGCTCAGCGACTCTGGGCCGACAGGGCAGTCTGGTTTGTAGGTGCTGCGCTTCAGCGGCTCGCCTTCAAATGGGGAGATAGTCCACACGTAGGTTTCTGAAGGCGGCGGTGGCAGCGAGTCCTCGGTTGCAAAAGACCGATTAAGTAGTTGTGGGGGTGTGTCAACTGGCTTGTATGAACCGTCAGGATTGGTGGCTAGGGCTCGAAGGCCAAGCCAACGTGGCCTTGTCAACGGGGGAGCGGTTGTAGGTGCTGCTGTGGTTGTTGTGGTCGACGGCGCAGATGCCGCCACGGTTGTTGGGAGTTCGATTGACTCCTCAGTTGCGACCTCGCTTGAGACACAGCTAGCGAGCAGTGCTGCACTAACGATGACCCCAACCCTGAGGCCTAGCGTCATTGCGGCCAACCGGGTACACCGTCATCCAATTGGACCCCGGCACTGTTTAAGAAGCCTGAAACCAAACGGTATGTTCCTGCCAACATCAATAGCTCCACCATGGCTTGATCATCCCAACGTTTGGCTAGTTTGGCCCACGTTTGGTCGGTTACGCAGTCATCAGCGGCCAGCTCGTCCGCCATCGTGATCAGAGCCTGATCATCCTCAGTCCAGTTGTGGGAGTCAAGGTCCTGAGTCAAGGCTTTGATTTCGGCATCGGTCAGGCCTCGCTCTAATCCAAGCAGCGTGTGCTGACCAAACTCATACACACTCTGTGCATTCCAGCCGATTCGCAGAATGACGATCTCCTTCTCACGAAACGGCACGACTCCCTGGGTCAACATGAAACCGGCAAAGAGATTAAACCGCTTCAGCAGCTTCGGGTGATGGGCCAACACGCCAAAGATGTTGATTGGCTTGCCGTCGCGCAAGAGCGTCTTAGACAAGATCTCCGAAAGCTCTGGATCGTCGGTTTGTTCTAGCGGTTGGATTCGGGCTTCTGTAGGTCGCATAAGGATCAGCTTCGTTTTGTATCTCTTCGGCAGGCCTAGTAGCTCTTGGGCAAACCTAGAGATTTGTTGGATATGAAGTTGAGAACCATCTCTTGGCTGACTGGTGCAATCTTCATCAGCCGGGCTTCGCGCCAGTACCTCTCAACGTGGTACTCGCTTGCATAACCAAATCCGCCGTGGGTTTGCAGTGCCCGGTCGGCGGCGAAGAACCCGGCCTCGGCAGCCAGGTACTTGGCGGTGTTCGCCGCTTCAGCGCATTTAAGCCCACGGTCATAACGCCACGAGGCCTCCCGCACTGTGAGTTCGGCGGCGTGCAGTTTCATGTGCGCTTCGGCAAGAGGGAAGGCAATCCCCTGATTCTGGCCGATTGGTCGATCAAAAACGACCCGTTGCTTTGCATAAGCGGTCGCCTTGTTCATTGCGGCACGACCTATTCCCAAAGCCTCGGCCGCAATCAGGATGCGCTCGGGGTTGAGGCCGTCGAGGATGTAGCGAAATCCTTCACCCTCTTCGCCGATCCGGCGACTCACAGGGACTCGGAGACGGTCATAACGAACTTCACATGAAACCACGGCGTTGCGCCCCAATTTCGGAATCGGGGTGATGTCGACAGCTGGGTCCTGAAGGTCTACCAGAAACAAAGAGATGCCATCGGTCCGACTCTCGCACTCGGACAGGGGGGTAGTCCTAACTAACAACAGGCACATCTCACACACCGAAGCTTTGGTTGTCCAGACCTTGGCGCCGGTTATTTCGTAGATGTCTCCATCGCGAACTGCACGGGTCGTTATTGATGTGGTGTCGGTGCCGGCATCGGGCTCGGTGACACCAAAAGCGACGTGTAGTTCGCCCGAGGCAACCCGTGGTAGTACGTCGGCGACTAGTTCGGCTGATCCGTACTTCCTAACTGGTTCCATGCCAAAGATTGAAAGGTGAATCGCTGAGCAGCCGTTCATGGCGGCACCCGAAGCAGCAATCTCTTCAAGCACTATCGACGCTTCGGTTATGCCTTGGCCGCCGCCGCCAAACTCAGTCGGGATCGCAATTCCGATCCAGCCCCCGTCGGCCATTGCGGAATAGAAATCCCAAGGAAACTCATGTGCTGCATCGCACTGGGCCCAGTAATCGTCTCCGAAATCGGCGCACACTCGTCGAATCCCGTCCCGAATTGCGTCGTGGTCGGGCTCTTCAGCAAAGTCCATGGTCCGAGGCTAGATGACCAACGGCTTTCGGCGCGAAAACGGCGCATTGGCAACCATCGCTGTCAGTACAGAGCACAATAGGAGTCATGGCTAAGAATGTGCTCGGAACAGAGCTCGAATCGTGTTCGCTAGACCCGCTGACTGGGTTTTACCGTGACGGATGTTGTAACACTGGTTCAGAAGACATGGGGGTCCACACCGTGTGTTCTCGGGTTACCGACGATTTCCTAGCCTTCAGCGCCGCCCAAGGCAACGATCTGTCTACTCCAATGCCTCAATATGGATTTAGTGGGCTCAAAGAGGGTGACCAGTGGTGCTTATGTGCGGCACGCTGGAAGGAGGCCTTTGACGCGGGAATGGCGCCAAAGGTTGTTCTCGAAGCAACTCACGCCCGAACGCTGGAATGGGCATCGCTCAGCGAACTTCAGGCGCACGCAGCCGAATGATTAAGCCTCAGAAGATTGACGATGTGACCTTTGTTGAGCTGGTCCACATGGAACCGCAAGGGCCAGACACCTTTGTGGCAATTGCGCCGCGCTATCCATGGGGACGCCTCTTTGGTGGCCAAGTTGTGGCTCAAGCGCTTCGAGCAGCTCAACTCTCGGTTGACCCGGACTTCCACGTACATTCATTTCACTCATACTTCATTCGCGGTGGCACAAGTTCAGAGCCCGTCAGGCTTGAGGTCGACCGCATTCGAAACGGCCGATCGTTCATAACGAGGCGTGTCGTGGCTCGTCAATCCAACGGCGCAATCTTGAATATGGCCGCGTCGTTCCAAAAGTTCGAAGATGCTGTTGATGTTCAGGCCTTTTCGCCGCCTGACGTTGGTAGTCCGACCGATGGAATCGACGATGGCTGGGGGTCCATGATTGATCGCTACAAGTTCGATCTTGAACCTGGACGGCAAGCAACTTGGTTGCGTCTACTTTCTGAACCACTGCCTGATCGGCAAATCAAAGCCTGTGCCTTGGCGTTCCTCAGTGACGCAATCATGACCGGGCCGGCGCGTACGGTTCACCCTGACAATTTGTCTAGAGAAGATCAGCGAGAGCGCTATATGGGCGCAAGTTTGGACCATGCTTTGTATTTTCACAGGCCTACCGAACCCACAGAATGGATGTTGGCCGACGTTTCATCTATGGGATTGCGTGGGTCTCGCGGACTATCTTTTGGAAAAATATTCGACGACAACGGTACTCATTTGGCGTCAGTTGTCCAAGAGGTCCTAATGAGAGAGCTAACACGGCCGAGCTAGTTGTTGAATCAGTTACACGTGTTTGCGAATATTGCACCTCTGAAGAGGGCCGGATGCCTTAAGACCGACCCCTGAGCGTCCGATGGGATAGAAGTCAATTTCAGGACTTCTATGGTATTTCGCAGGTCAACTGATACGCCCAATGGAATCGATTCCATTGACGCGCCGGTGGAACATGTGGATGGCCTCACTGGTTTGCCTGATCGTTGGCAGTTGGAGAACTGGCTAAGCCAGCAGCTAACTCGAAATCGTCGCACCGGTGACCGCTTCGGAATGTTCTTGGTATCGGTCTGCAATCTGGTCGAGATCAACTCCGGTTACGGCTCCGCTGTTGGTGACGAGGTGCTTCAGGCGGTCTCTGAAGGGCTGGCTTCGGCCGTTGGGGAGCGGGGCCAGCTGGCTCGCTACCTGGGCTCGGAGTTCGCCGTTCTTTGGCCAGGCTTGTTTGGCGCTGAGGAGTCGAACCGGGTAGCGGAGACCATCATGAAAGGTTTGCCCGAACAGGTTGCCTTTGAGAACTTCGTAGTTCCAGTTGAGATTGCGCTAGCTGGAGTCATGAGCGACCCGGAGCTGAGCGAACGCCTGCTTCTGGTTGACGCCGAATCGACTTTGGCAGAAGCACGCAGCAAACAGGGCAGCCGAGTAGTTGTACGCGACGAGGCCTATGGCGTGCGGCGCAAGCCTGACATCCTGGCAGTTCGCCTGCAGCGCGCATTCGATGCAGATGAGTTCCAGCTTTATTACCAGCCAATAGTTTCGCTAACTGCAGGCGTTGTTGTTGGCTTCGAAGCAGTACTTCGATGGCTTTCGCCTGATGCGGGACCGTCGGGCGCCGAGCTCATTCAGCCCGGTGTATTCCTCGACGCGTTGAGAGCCTCACCAATTGTTGTGCCTCTCCACGCTTGGGTTCTTCACAAGTGTGCAGATGAGATCGCCAACTGGTCCAAGCAACTGAACATCCCTTCGCTCTTTGGGGCGACCAACCTTGACCCTTCCTTCATCAAGAACCGGGCGTTCCAGCAAGTTGTTAACAACGTGATTGCCGAGGCTGGGCTGCAACCCACCCAAATTCTGTTGGATTTGAACGCAAACACCACCGGACTTGAACTCGATAGCCTTTGGCCAACGATCCAACGCGTCAAGGCTGACGGAGTTGGTATCGCCCTAGAAGACTTCGGTATTGGTCTTGGCTCACCAGACTTGATGAGGCGATGCCGCTTTGATGTCATCCGTCTGCCTCGGGCCCTTATCAAAGGCCTCGGGATGGCAGAAGAGGACGAGATCATCATCCGGAACCTGATCAACCTGGCTCACGATATGGGTTGTCACGTGATTGCTGAGGGTGTCGAAACTCACTCCCAAGCAGAAGTGTTGCGAGCCGCTGGGTGTGACTTGGTGCAGGGCTATCTCTTCGGACGCCCAGCTCCAGCCTCTGAAATTACGCGCGAACTTGATGAGGTCATCAAGCTGGCACGTCAAGCGGCCCCACCGAAAGATCGCTAGAGACTCGCTAGGGTTCCACGATGCGTACTGCCCTGCTCATCGGGTTGCTGATCGGTGCACTGATTACCCAGGGATGTGGGTTTGCCTTCGAGCCGTTTCTTCGGTTGGACGAACTTACCTTGCGGGCCACCGATCTAGATAGATCGGCGTTTACGTTTCAAACAACTGAGACCGAGTCTGCCGATGGCTGGCTTCGCCAGATAGTAAATGCCTCGGCTCGCGAGCAGCGGCCCCAAGGTGTGTCAGACGTGTCACTTATCAAGGTCTCATCAGTGGCTGGGGCTTTAGATGACAGGGCTTTAGATGACAGAGCTCTAGATGACAGAGCTCTAGATGTGAACACAGCGTTGGGTTCAGTCAATGGGCGAGACCCCCACATTGGTTCTATCTGTGGCGTCGACTCACAGCTTCGGTTCAGACCCGGTTCGGGATTCTTTGTGTGGGGAGCACAGCGAGACCCCGCAACTACACGCAATGGCGAACTCCAGCTGGTGGGCCTGGCCGTGTTGATCTATGGGCTTGACGACAACGACGGGGCCACAGCCTTTAGTGAACTTTTGTTGGAAGTGGAAGTCGACGGCGAGCCCGTCCTTGACTGTGAACCCGCTGAGGCTCAAGCAGACGTTCTAGCAGTTCTGCAAATTTAGTCAGCTACCCACGGGCCTAGGTTGGGACGCGATTTGGCGCACTGTGGCCGCAACGCCCTCGCCGTTCAGGCCTAGCCTTGCCAAGATGGCGTCAGCGTTGCCCTGGGCCAAGAACTCGGTTGGAACTCCTAGCACCTCAACCCGACATGGCGCGTCGCGCAGCTCATTGGCCGCCATTGCTCCGACGCCGCCTGAGGCCAGGCCATCCTCGATGGTCACAACGATGTCATGGGTAGCAGCGTCCTCAACTAGCGCTGGGTCAAGAGGTTTTGCAGCCCTTGGATCCCAAACAGTGGCGTTTATTCCATCGGCCTCGAGGAGATCCGCAGCTTCTTGGGCTGCGCCAAGCATCTTGCCAAAGCCGATCAAGCAAACGCCTGTGCCACTTCGGACCTTCCTGGCTGAAAGTCCCGACCCGACCTCGGCATCACTAACCGACGGCGCTGCGGTCTTAGGCCAGCGGATACAGACAGGTCCATCGATTCGGTAAGCGTCCATCAGCATCTGCTGCACTTCTTGGTATGAGCTTGGGCAAAGAATTGTCATGTTGGGGATCTTGGACAACAGGGCCATGTCGTAGATCCCGTGGTGTGAAGGCCCGTCTTCGCCAGTGATGCCGGCTCGGTCAAGGCAAAAGATCACAGGCTGGTTGTGCAAACCGACGTCGAGGTTGGTCTGGTCAAAGGCACGAGACAAGAAAGTTGCATAAAGGGCGATCACCGGGCGGAGTCCTCCCATCGCCATGCCAGCGGCAGAGGTCACGGCGTGCTGCTCGGCGATCCCAACATCGATAAAGCGATCTGGGAACCGGTCTCGGAACGGTAAGAGGCCGGTGGAGTCTGGCATCGCAGCGGTGATTGCGACCACGTCGTCGTGTTCCTCGCCCAGCTTTACGATGGCCTCAGAAAAGGCGTTGGTGTAGCTTTCGGGTTTGACGCCGCCCATGTCGTGCATGTTCTTGATGGGATCATTCTCCGCTGGCGCGTAGCCACGGCCCTTGTGGGTCATGACGTGCACAACAACCGGCCCTTCGAACTCCTTGGCGTTTTGTAGTGCGTTTTCCATCTCGCTGATGTCGTGCCCGTCGAAGGGGCCGAGGTAACGAACACCTAAGGGTTCAAAGAACGCCCGAGGCTCGAAGGCCTCACGGATAGCGGCCTTGGTAGCTCGGACTCCAAGGGATGAGATCTTGCCCACTAGCGGCAGGTTCTGATTCCAGTTCTCGAACCGGCGCTGACGGTCCATGTAAAGCGGGTTCGATCGAATCTTCACGAGGCTCTCGGAAAGAAGTGAGATAGTCGGTGCGTAAGAACGGCCGTTGTCGTTCAAGATGATGGTTACGTCACGGCCAGAATGTCCCAGATTGTTCAGACCTTCGAACGCCATTCCGCCGGTGAGAGCGCCGTCTCCGATTACCGCCACGATTCGACGGTTGATTCCTTTAGATTCAAACGCCGTCGCCAGCCCATGGGCATAACCCAACACGGTGGAAGCGTGGCTGTTTTCGATCCAGTCGTGATCGGATTCAACGCGGCTTGGATAGCCCGACATGCCGCCCTCTTTACGCAAGGAGTCAAAGTCTTCCGAGCGCCCGGTGAGCATTTTGTGGACATATGCCTGATGTCCGGTGTCCCACAGAACTACGTCGGAGGGGGAGTCAAAAACCCGGTGCAGGGCGATTGTCATTTCGACGACCCCCAGGTTCGAACCAAGGTGTCCGCCATTTTCATTGACTCTGTCGACAATGAAGGTGCGAATCTCAGCTGACAGCTCCGCAAGTTCATCGTCGCTGAGTCGGAGAAGATCGGCTGGGCTAGTGATTTTGGCAAGCAATTTACCCACACCCCTACGGTAGCCGCCGGACTGTGGATAAGACCGATTCTGCTGGTGAAGATTCAGTGCAGGCTGTGGCGGTAGGCTTGTAAGTGTGATTGAAAACTCGCTTGTAGAACAGACTCTGAGCATTGCCCTAGAAAATGGGGGGGATTTTGCCGAGCTGTTTGCCGAAGACGTCGAGCGTTCTTCGGTCAATCTCGATGACGGTCGTATCGAGAACTTGGCTTCGAGCCGAGACCGCGGTGTTGGCCTGCGCGTTCTAAACGGTGAGAGCATCGGCTTTGCTCACACCGCAGACCTTTCAGAAGCTGGCCTGGCAGCAGCAGCCAAGGCCGCATCTCAAGCCGCTCGTGTTAACGGTGGCGCCAAGCAACCGGAAGCTCTTGGTGGTCAAGATGTCAGCCCGGCACCAGTAGCAATCAGACCTGAAACAATCGGTAAAGCCGACAAAGTTTCACTTGTACAAGCCGCCGATGCATCGGCCCGCTCACACTCGGGATCGATCTCACAGGTCAGCGCCCGATACGCAGACACACGGCGACGCATCCAAGTTGCGAACACTGACGGGGTGAACGGTAACGATGACCAAACCAGAACCTTGTTCGCAGTCAGCGCTGTGGCTTCGGGCGATGCGGGCCTTCAAACCGGATACGAATCCGTCGGGCTTTCAATGGGCTTCGAACTATTCCAGAAGTACGACGTGGCCGAGTTGGCCGCTAACGCAGCAACAAGAGCCGTCACCAAACTCTCGGCCCGACCCGCACCCTCGGGTTCGATGCCGGTCGTCATTGGCCCAGGCTCTGGCGGAGTCTTGTTTCACGAGGCCTGTGGTCACGGCCTCGAGGCCGACTTGGTGAACAAAGGCGCCTCGGCGTTCGCTGGCAAAGTCGGCCAAAAGGTCGCGTCGGAACTGGTGACCATTGTCGATGACGGCACCATGGCCGACGAGTGGGGTCGCTACGCAATAGACGATGAAGGTCAACCGGCTGGATCGAACGTCTTAATCAAAGATGGCATTTTGATGGACTACATGTGGGACGGCATCCGGGCCCGTGCCGAAGGGCGAGCGTCGTCAGGTAATGGTCGGCGTCAGAGCTATCGGCACCTTCCGATGGTTCGCATGACAAACACCTACCTCGGGCAGGGCGAACAAGACCCCGCAGACATAATTGCCGGCGTTGACTACGGCGTCTACGTCGCAAAGCTAGGTGGCGGCCAGGTCAACACAGCGTCTGGGGATTTCGTGTTCGGAATGACCGAGGCCTACCTAATTGAAGGCGGCAAGATCACCGCTCCGCTACGAGAAGGCCAGCTAATCGGCAACGGACCTCGAGTCTTGCAACTAATTGATGCAGTCGGCAACGATTTCGAGATGGGTCCTCCCGGTACTTGTGGCAAGGACGGCCAGGGGGTGCCAGTAGGTGATGGTGTTCCAACACTTCGGGTAACCGAACTGACCATCGGTGGCACCGCAGCATGAAACCCGAAGAACTCTTGTCGCTGGCCCAACAGCTAGTAGAACGCGCCGAACCGGGCGAACAGATCGAAGTGGCCTGTGCTGCGGGTCAATCAACAACGGTCCGGGTTTATGAGGGCGACGTTGAGAGCTTCACCAGCGCTAGTTCAGCTGGGGCTGGAGTTCGAGTAATTCGCGAAGGTCGTGAAGGCTTCGCCAGTGCTGGTTCGCTAGATCTTGATGTATTGCTCGGAACTCTTGCTGACGCTCGAGATAACTCAACCTTCGCGGAGGCCGACGAGTGGGCGGGGGTAGCCGAACCTGATGGCGTCGCCGCTGTCGATATCGATCTCTGGAATGATCTGGAAAGCGTCACCGCTGATGACAAGATCAAGATTGCTATCGATATTGAACGGCGAGTACGTGAGTCTGACTCTCGGATTACCGGAGTTCGCACCGCCGCCTACGGCGACTCCTCTGAAGCTTTTGCCTTAGCTTCAACCTCGGGCATCACCGCAACTACTCGAGCAACTGGTTCCTCAGTAAGCGTGCAGGCTCTTGCCGCCGACGGCGAACGGACTCAAACTGGTTACAGCTGGGATGCTGCCAGACACCCATCACACCTCGATTCAGATTTTGTCGTTGAACGCGCACGAAGCCAAGCTACCGACCTACTCGGTTCGACCAAGCCTGAATCAGGCAAGGTGTCGCTCGTGCTGGAACCTCGATTGGCCGCGACCATCATCGGTGTAACAGCGGGCATGCTTTCAGGAGACCGGGTCCTCAAAGGCAGGACTCCGTTCGCCGACCGCATTGGTGAGCAGGTTGCAGCGCCAGGTCTGACCTTCGCCGACAACCCGACCGACCCTGAGTCTCTTGGCGCTGATACCCACGATGGTGAGGGTCTGGCCTGCCGACACAACTCCTTAGTGACCGATGGCGTTTTGGACGGCTACTTCTATGACGCGTACACCGCCCGGCGAGCTGGGGTGAGTTCAACTGGATCAGCGGCAAGGGGCACTCGAGGCTTGCCTTCTCCCGGAGTGCTTGCTCTGTCAATCGGAGCGGGGTCAGACGGTTCAATGGAAGACATCATCTCCAAGACTGATTTCGGCGTGCTGGTGTTTTCGCTCGCTGGTCTACATTCTGGCGTGAACGCGATCTCTGGCGACTTCTCGGTAGGGGTCGAAGGTCGGATGATTCGCAACGGCGAACTGGCCGAAGCAATCAGCGAGTGCACTGTTGCGTCGACGCTTCAGCGAATGTTGCTAGACATCGAACGGATCGGGTCTGACCGAACACACTTGCCCTCGGGCGTGGCCGCGCCCACCTTGGTAGTGGGCGACGTCAGCCTCTCTGGGGCGTAACCACAACTTCAACGGTACCCACGGCGTTGTGCTCAATTAGCCTTGTCATTGTTTCGGATCTGACTGCGACCGTCACTGCGTCGTCGCTGAAGGCCACAATGCGACCCGTCGTCAAAATGGTTGCGTTGGCCAGGAAGTCGGTTGAATTTCCAACCACGCCAACCAGTTCCACTTGGTAGCCCACCTCTAGCGGGGGCTTGGCGAGCGGTTGGGGGAGCGTTACCGCTACCTCATTCAGGCGCAGCCCGAGGTTGCCCGAGCTGACTCGGGCTTGGGTGATTGGCTCGCCTTCAAGAATGTTGGAGTTCACAACCATCTCGGCGTCTGGGTTGATATTGCGAAAGGCCCCTTCTGGCACCATGGCGGCGGGCCACAGCTCAACTTCTGTTTGGCCTTCGCCCACGATCGAGCCGGCGACCAGAGGCTCAGTAGCCACCACTACCGGAACTCTGATTCCGAGTCCTGCTTCAATGGCTGACGCCCGAGTGAGCGCGCTTCGGGTCATCAGAGCCGCCGCGACGGCCAGCGCAATTGCTCCCAACCTTCTTCGGTCGAGCCGCCTTAGGCGAAATCGGATCTGGGACATGACGTGGGAAAAGCGACCGTCGCTGGGAGGGCGCGAAACATTGGCTGTGTCTGACACTGGTGTCTACTTCTTTAGCTGTGGCGGCGCCTGTCACACGGCGCTAGGCAGACGACTTAGTTGGAAGAAGAAGACTTCTTTGAGTCGCTTGAGGAGCCTTTGCTCGAATCGGACTTTGAGCTTCCGGAGTCTGATGACCCGGAAGAACTTGAAGAATCTGACGACTTCGATGAGCCAGAATCTGAGCTGGATGAACCAGATTCGTTCCCTGACGGTGCAGGACTAGTCGATGATTTCTTGTTCGAAGAGTCGTTCTTGTAGAAGCCTGAACCCTTGAAAGAAATGCCTACTGGCGAGAACAGCTTCTTTAGCTTGTGAGTGTGATCTTCGCCGTCGAGAGTCTCCAAAGTGTCCTCGGTAAAGGACTGAAAGATCTCAAAGACCTCTTCACATTCGGTGCAGCGGTATTCATAGGTCGGCATAGCGATTCTGAGGGTATCGCACTGTTGCTCCAAAGTCGCTGCCAGAGGGCCTAGGGTTGCGCCATGACTAAGCGAGTTACCAAAGCAGTTATCCCCGCCGCCGGGTTTGGAACCCGGTTCCTACCATTCTCTAAGGCTGTTCCCAAAGAGATGTTGCCTTTAGTGGACCGCCCCGTGATCGAATACATCATTGCCGAAGCGGTGGACGCTGGAATCGAAGACGTGCTGATAATCACCTCACGACACAAGAAGGTGTTAGAGGATCACTTCGATCGCCACCCCGAGTTAGAGACTGCGTTGGCGGCCAAAGGCAAGGACAGCGAAGCCGCCCTTGTGAAGGGTCTAGCCGAGATGGCCAACGTCCACTTTGTTCGCCAGGGTGAGGCGCTTGGTCTAGGGCACGCAATTGGCAAGGCCAAAGCCTTTGTGGGCGATGAGCCTTTTGTTGTCCTCAACGGAGACGACGTGATGCATCCGGACTGCGGCGTGCTGAAGAACATGATCGCTGCCTACAACCAGCATGGTTCGTCGGTAGTCGGCCTTATGGAAGTGCCTCACGAAGACATCAATAAGTACGGATGTGCCGAGATTGAACCGATCGAGGGCGACACTGCGGGTAATGCTGCGGGTAGTACTGTGAAGGTGACCCGCTTGGTAGAGAAGCCGCCGATTGACGAAGCTCCGAGCGACTTGGCCATCATGGGTCGCTACCTCTTTACCTCCACAATCTTTGAAGAGATTGACCGCACGCCTCCCGGTGTTGGCGGTGAGATTCAGATAACTGACGCGATGGTGCAGCTCATGGACCGAGAACCAATGCTTGGCCTGACCTTTGCCGAGGGTCGTTACGACACCGGAATGAAGGAGGACTACATGCGCGCCATCATCGACTACACGCTGGAGCGCGACGATCTAGGCCCCTATTTACGCAAGCTCATCGCCGAGGTCGCAAAGCGCGAGGGCTTGGTGTGATTCCGCTAGAGGAAGCCAAAGCTCGGGTCGCTGAAGCCATCACCGTTCTGCCCCCCAGCTCGGTAGTCATCGCTGATGCGCGTGGTCTAGTACTGGCTGAGCAGATCGTGGCCACCGAGTCGATCCCGCCCTTCCCCAACACGGCGATGGACGGGTTCGCGATAAGGGCCGCAGATGTGGCCCAAGCCTCAGAGACTGCCCCGGTCCGGTTGCCAATCGTGGCGACAGTGGCAGCTGGTGCTGTGGCACCTCGCCCATTAGAGGCCGGCGAGGCGATGCGCATAATGACAGGCGCCCCAATTCCGGAAGGCGCTGACGCCATCGTGATGGTTGAGCTGACCAAGACCGAAGGCGACGATGTTGACGTGCTGGCATCGGTGCCAGTTGGCAACCACGTTCGTCCAGCAGGCGACGATCTGACGCCTGGAACGATCGTCTTTGAGATCGGTGAGACATTGTCAGCCGCTCACCTCGGTGTACTGGCCAGCCTTGGTCGTGAGACTGTGGTGGTTCATGCTCGTCCTCGTGTGGGTGTTTTTTCAACTGGCGATGAGCTTGTAGTCGGACCTGCCCCGTTAGCGCCGGGCCAAATCCGTGATTCGAACCGTCCAACGCTTTTGGCTTTGGTTGAAGAGGCTGGCTGTATTCCAATCGACCTGGGCTCGCTTCCTGATGACGAAGACGCAATTGAAACAGCACTGCGGGCGGCGGCCGACAAGTGCGATGTGATGATCACTTCTGGTGGTGTTTCGATGGGCGATTTTGACTTCGTAAAGCGCGTGCTGATTCGCCTTGGCGACTTGGCCTGGATGCAAGTCGCCATCAAGCCCGCAAAGCCGTTTGCGTTTGGCGAGATGCTCGACACGCCTATCTTCGGTTTGCCCGGAAACCCGGTCAGTTCTTCGGTCAGCTTCGAGCTGTTCGCTCGTCCGTCCTTGCTCAAGATGATGGGTCGCCCCGACACCGAGAGGCTTTGGGTTTGGGCGCTTTGCGATGAACCGTTGCTACGCAGCTCAGACGGCAAGACACACTTTCATCGAGCTGTTGTTCGCCAAGAGCCCGACGGTGGCTGGTGGGTCAGGTCCGCTGGTGGGCAGGGGTCGCATCAGCTTTCAGCGTTGGCTGCGGCAAATGGCTTGGCGATGTTGCCCGACGGCGATGGCCCCGACGCTGGGGAACGAGTGCGGGTAATGGTCCTCCGGTAGATCGTGAGACCTCGACGGCTATTGATGATTGCCTGTCTTGTTGTAACAATGCTCGCTTCTGCCTGCGGAGGTAAAACCAAAGTGTCCACCGCTGTGGAGTTTGAACAAATCGCGTACGGACAAGATGCCAGTACTTATGGCCACTTCTGGATTCCAGCAACTGACGAACCAGTTCCCGTGGTAGTGCTGGTGCACGGCGGATTCTGGAAGCGAGCCTTCAGTTCTGATCTGATGGAGCCTCTGGCGGCCGACCTCTACGCCAACGGTTATGCGGTGTGGAACATCGAGTACGGGCGAGTCGGTGAAGCTAAAGGTGGTTGGCCTCATACTCTGGAACACGTCGCCGCGGCAATTGACTACCTGGCCGAGTTAGAAAGCACCTACTACCTCGATCTTGATCGGGTGTCGGTTGTTGGCCACTCCGCCGGAGGGCACCTGGCACTGTGGTCGGGGTCAAGGAACCTGTTGCCCGAAGGCGTCCCCGGCGCAAAGCCAATTGTCGAACCCAAGCTGGTCATAGGTCAAGGGTCGGTAAGTGATCTGTACGCAGGCGCAGCAGATCGGATCGGCAACGGTGCGGTATTGGATTTCTTGGGGGGCACGTCCGACGAGTGGCCAGAACGTTATGAGATAGCTCAGCCCAAACAAGGGTCAGCCGAGGTAGTTGTGGTCAGTGGCACCGCCGATGACATTGTGGCTCCGAAGTACTCGCTTCGAGCTGGTCTGGATCTCGCCGAGGTGCTGATTGAAGGCGAAGACCACTTCGCCCACATCGACCCCAGCTCCCAATCGTGGGCTGCTGTGCTCAAGATCCTCCCCAATACCTAACGTCTGTCTGGGCGTAACGCTCACCGACCGGGCGTTACGCCCAGACAGATGCGTAGTTTTCCTGGCGCGAGCGGTGCGTCGGGGCCCAGCCGCTAGATTGGATATTTCGAGTGCCGTGTGAGCCTCCGAGATTGTCATCAATCAAGGGTCCGCCATGCCGTCCATACTTGCTCGCTATCAGAAGGTCCAGGCGGCTGCGTCTCGTACTGGCGGTTTTGTCACCACCGCCGAACTTTTGGCACTGGGAGTCCCGCAATCTACCGTTACTAGATGGTGCAAGACCGGCCATCTCGTGCGTACCAAACGAGGTGTCTTCAGGGTGGTCGAAGTCACATATGGCTTTGACGAACTGATTCATTTAGCCGCCAAGACCATGTCTACCCAGCAAGCACTTGGTCACGCCACGGCTCTCAAGATTTGGGGTCTCCCTGGCAGCTCTAAAGGGCGAGTCCATCTAATTGGGCCCAAGGGCTGGCGGGTCTTGGCCCCCGGAGTACAGATGCACGAATCTCGCGACTTGCACCCGGGAGACATCACGCAGCGTTCGGGTCTGACAGTTACCACTGCGCTCCGCTCGGTACTGGACTGCAGTTTCGCTAGTTCGTACGACACGATCGGGCTGCAACTAACTGAAGCTACCAATCGAGACCTCTTCACCTATCGTGACATCGCACAGCGGGTTGCAGAACTCTCACGCAAGGGCAAACCCGGCCTGCCTAAGATTCGACAAATTCTCAAGGCTCGAATGCCTGGAGCCTCGGTGTTGAGTAGCTACGAGCGTGCTGCCAAGGCCATCTTCAAGCAAGCGGGATACCCGCCCCCACTCTCGCAGTATGAAATCAACGCCGACCAGCGACGGTACTTTGTTGATTTCGCCTGGCCAGATCGATCACTTTCCTGGAACTGTCTGGGCGTAACGCTCACCCACCGGGCGTTACGCCCAGACAGATGCATAGGTGGGGCGGCTCGCTTTATATGCGGTTGGGGGCCTAACCTTGGAAACAGTGACTACTTCTCTCATTGACACCTTTGGCCGGGTTCATACTGACTTGCGGATATCGGTAACCGATCGCTGCAACTTCCGCTGCGCGTACTGCATGCCCGAAGAGGGCATGCAGTGGCTAGACCGCAAAGACATCATGTCGTTTGAAGAGATCGAACGGGTCGCAAAGCTCCTGGTTGAACAAGCAGGCGTGAAGTCGATTCGCCTTACTGGGGGAGAGCCGACGGTTCGTGCCCGACTTCCGGTCCTGGTTCAAAAGCTTGCTCGGCTCGATGTTGACATGTCGCTTACTACCAACGGGGCCACCCTCGCTCTGGTCGCTGCAGACCTGAGAAACGCCGGCCTGAGGCGACTAAATGTAAGCCTCGACACTCTTGACGAGAAGCGGTTTCTGGAACTGACCCGTCGAAACGAACTGGGCAGAGTTCTGGAAGGTATCGACTCTGCAGTCAACGCCGGATTCAAGCCGGTGAAAGTGAACGCCGTGCTTATGCGGGGTATCAACGATGACGAGGTCCTTGAGTTCCTGAAGATGGGTCGAGATAAAGGAGTCATCGTAAGGTTCATCGAGTTCATGCCTTTGGACGCCCAAGGCGAATGGTCGCCAAAGCGAGTTGTTGGCTACCAGGAGATTCTCGACGTAGCGGCTAAGCACTTCGCGTTCACTCCGATGGATCGTGGTCACTCCCCAGCAGAGCGTTTCACCTATGACGATGGCAAGGGTGAGTTCGGCGTCATTGCCAGCGTGACCAAGCCGTTCTGCGGAGACTGCGACCGCATCCGTCTAACTGCCGACGGTCAGCTTCGGAACTGCTTGTTTGCGTTGGACCATGTTGACCTGCTTGACCCAATGCGTAACGGTGCAAGCGATGCTGACTTGTTGAAACTGGTTGCCGGCGAAGTTCACCGTAAGTGGGCGGGCCACGCAATCGGTCAGGTCCATTTCATTCGACCGTCCAAGTCGATGAGCCAACTCGGCGGTTAGAGTCCGAAACCGCTAGCAGACTCAGGAAAATCTCGCCTATACCATGGCAGATTACCTAGTGGCGGGGCACTAGTATCTTGCGGTGACCGAAGGCGCTTTCACCCACCTAGACCCCATGGGCCGTGCCCGCATGGTCGACGTCACCGCCAAGGACTCGACGCACCGCCGCGCCGTTGCCAAGGGTCGGATCATGATGAAGCCAGAAACGGCTTCGCTGATAATTCAAGGTGGCATCACAAAGGGTGATGTGCTTGCTGTCGCCCGTATCGCCGGGATCCAAGCTGCAAAGCGAACCAGCGATCTGATACCGCTATGCCATCCGGTGATGGTTGGCGCCGCACTTGTCAACTTCGAAGTCGGCGACGACTATGTCGAGGTTGAGGCCCAAGTCGACACGTTCGATCGAACGGGCGTCGAAATGGAAGCGCTCACCGCTTGTTCAATTGCCGCCTTGACTGTGTATGACATGTGCAAGTCAGCCGACAAGGCAATGGTCATCGGCGAAATCGCTTTGTGGGAAAAGACAGGCGGAAAATCGGGAACCTACAAGCGCGGACAGTCTTAACAGTTACCAACACTCATACTTCAGGAATCTAATTAATGCCCTCAATACCAGTAATCGTCATCGCTGCTCTAGCCGCCGCTTGGGGTTGGATGCTTGGTGTCCCACTAATCAAAAGTTTGATTCAACGAGACCGCACAGACTCAGTCGGCGACTTCAACCGTCAGCTGACTCAGTTAGCAAAGGCACCACGCCGGTCTTTAGCAGTTCAGAATGGTGAAAAGGAACGGCGAACGACTTTCAGCCCTGCAGCTTGGAGAGCGCAACCGGCCAAGAACCGCCGTCGCCAAGTGTTCCTTTCACTTTGCATTTCAGTCGTCACCTCGTTGCTGCTGGGAATCGCCTTTGGCGGCATCTTCTGGGCTCTTCAGATCAGCATGGATGTTCTGCTCGCAGGATTCATCGGTTTGGCTGCTCGGGCTGGCGCAATCGAAACAGAACAGCGCCAGAAGGTCACTTACCTGGATGACTATGGCCGTCACGAAACTGATTTCGAAGACGACTACCTCGACTTCGAAGATGACTACTTTCCAGCTGCTGTAGAGCTGTAATACCATTGGCCCGATGAACGTCGCGGGCCAAACACCACAGCAGAATCAGGTAACACAGAAGAATATTGACGAGTACGCCCGTGATGGTGCTACGTGCCTGCGAGGGGTAATTAGTCAGCACTGGATCGAGACGCTGCGCCGTGGCTTAGACCAGGCCGTTGCAAACCCATCGGACCGCAGCCGAATTTGGAACCGGTCAGACAACGGTGAAACGACCTTCTATGACTCGATGGTCTGGCAGGACAATCCGGACTACAGCGACTTCATCTTGAACTCTCCAATGGCCGAACTCGCCGGCCAAGCGATGGGCGTGTCGGCAGTGAATTTTTTCTTCGACGCCGTGTTTGTAAGAAGCCTTGGAAGTCAGTTCCGCACGCCCTTCCATCAAGATGAGCCGTTTTGGTCGGTCGAAGGTTATGACTGCGCCTCGGCTTGGACGCCGTTGGTTCCTGTGGCGAAGGTGAGCGCTCTTGAGTTCGTGAAAGGGTCCCATCTTTGGACCGACAAGTTTGCCCAGACTAACTTTGGCGATCTCACCAAGGATGATCGAGATCACGTCTCTTTCGCCAATTCAGACACGGTTCCCTTCCCTGACATTGAGGGCAATCGGGACAAGTACGAAATTCTCAGCTGGGATATGGAGCCTGGTGACGTTGCGTTGTTCAACGCCCGCATCATCCACGGCGGTTCCGGTCTACTAAGCCAAGACCGAGATCTCAAAGTGTTCAACACCCAATGGCTTGGTGACGACGTGAGGGTCTGTTTCAGGCCCGAAGGGATGGACCCCGACCATTCCCAATTTATGGCCAACCAGGGCCTAACCCCGGGCGATCGAGTCGATTGCAGTCTGTACCCAAAGCTTTGGGAAGCTCAGACCTCACGGGTTAGCTAGCCGCCAGCTCCGAGGCAACTCAACATGGCGGTCCGTACGTCAGTTGTCAGCGATAGTTCCTCGCCTTGGAACTGATCCAAGATGAATTGTCGAACGCCGTCTTCGCCCAAGGTCTCAATGATGCAGTCCGCCGCAGCTGGAGGCAATCCGGTGGAGGTGACCTGAGAAACGATCATTTCGTTGACGTCGACGCAACTGTAGAGTCCGTCCACCAGCTTCTCTGCTTCGCGTTCGTCGACGACGGCGGTTAACAGGTTTGGATTTTCAACAGTAATTCCAAGCTCGGCTAGGCGATCAGCGCCGAGGGCGTCATAGCTGGCTTGGGAAATGCACAGGGTTTCGGCGGGGTCGGTTGACAACCCATCGGCCTGGGCCGCCATGTCATCGGCCATTGCTTGAATCAGTGGATCGTCTCCACCACATGAGGTGGCAAACAACGCGAGGACACCAATAACAGCAAGCTTTAGTCTTGAAGACATCACCTAGTAACGGAACCCAGGCCGCTGGAGTTTAGCGATCGGCACTTTAGAGGCTCGATCTAGCTACGAGGTTCAACCAGCTGGGCAGCCGGTTCGTACAACTGCGGCGTATCGGGAGTGTAAGACAGAGCCGCAGCTTGGGCTTCGGCCTCTTTGCCATCGATGAGGGCGCGCAGCAGGTCATCGCTTGATACTGCTACGAAGACCATTGTTGCTACGTCGTTATCGGTGACGGGCCCCTCGGTGCTGAGCATTCCGCTTTCGGCCAAAGTCGACACAAGCGAAGCCTCTCCAGCCCTCACGGATTGAACCAACTCATCGTCTGAGTAGTCCGCAAGTTGGATGAACACTGGTTCCGATGACGCCACAACACTTGTGGTGCCACTTCCATTTGTCATGACAACTTCTTGTGTTGGGTCTGGCTGAACCAAGGAATCTTCCTGGACCGGTTCAACGGAGTTGGCTTGTTCGTCGGTCTCGCTGGTCCCATCGCTGTCTTTGCGCGGAGCTGAGCCGTTTGTTTCGGCCGTGGACTCCAGTTGCTCCCCGGAGTCTGTGTCTGTGTCTGTGTCTGTGTCTGTGTCTCGTTCGGCGACTAGGACTGAGCCATCTTGGTCGCTTTGACCATCATCGCCTTCGGCGTCTTCGCGGGGGTGGAATATCTCGGTGCGAGTGCTGAGATTTACCGGCTTGGCCTCCAGGACTGGTTCTGCGAAGGCCTCCGGAGGTAGCTCGGTGCCGAACACTCCGTCCGGGGCTCCTTGAAGCTGCGTCCCGGTTACCGCTGGTCGGTTACTTGGCATCCGAGCCGCGATCTCATCGAACTTGTAGAGAACGAGAATTGACCCGACAATTCCGAGCAAGGCAAATTTCACGAAGCCCGAAGCGGTCGCGCCGGTTGCGAGCCATAAAATCATCATCAGCGAACTGGCGAGGCAAATTGTTCCTGCTATGCGACGAACCATGGTGGATGATCCTCCTGCGGTACAGATTAGCCGGACTATGCGTCAAGTATGGTGTTGCCATCTGTCGGGTCAACTAACGGAGCCTCTGTGGACCATGGGAAGTTAATCCACTGGTCTGTCCGCTTCCAGACATAGTCGCACTTAACCAACGAATGGGACTTCTCATACAGAACAGCGGTACGTGACTCTGCCACTACATCAGAGCAAAAGTCGTGAACGGCTTTCAACGTGTGGCCCGTATCGGCCACATCATCTGCCACCAGGATCTTTGCGTCTGTGAGGTCAAACTTGTGAAGATAGGGCGGAAGCATTACCGGCACATCTAGACGAGAATCAACACCAGTGTAGTACTCAAGATTCATTACGTAGAGGTTCTTAACCGAAAGCGCGTATCCCAGGGATCCAGCCACAAATAGGCCGCCCCGGGCAATTGCTAGAATCATGTCTGGCCGATAGCCGCTATCGGCGATTTGCTGGGCTAATTCACGCATCCCAGTGCCGTAAATGGGCCAATCCATGATCTCTCTGTCCTCAGGCATGGACCGACCCTAGCGTTGCGTTAGTATGGTCGCCGGTGGGTAGTGGAGGTTTTCTTCCATGCCGCGCCGAAATAACTTAAAGACAGCGTTTAGAGGCAGTCAGAAAAAGGCAGCCTCTATTGAGATGTGGAGTAATCGCAAGTAATGGGCCGACTGACTAGAGCGTTACTAGCGACAATCGTCATAGCTCTTCTTTCAGCTCCCGCCCTCGCTCAAACATCGAACGACGAAGAGTCCACCGACACCGCCGAAGCGGACAACTCGGCCGAGATCGAAGCCAAGAAGGTAGAGCGAGAGAGACTCCGGCGCCAGCAGATTGCTGCCGCAAAAGAACTCAGCTTTGCGAAGCTCGAAAGCCAGGATCTCGCCACTGCGCTGGCCGCAATCGACGCTGAGGTTGCAGAGAAGTCAGCACAACTAGAGAGCACCCGGTTGCAACTGGGCACCGCCTTAGCTCAAGCTGAAGAGGCCACGATTGCCTTAGAAGAAACTCGAGACCAGTCTGAACAACTGTTGTCTCAGGTCACAGACCTTGCGGTAGCTGGTTTCTTGGAAGCTGCCGCACGAGAAGGCATCATCTTCGATGTTGGCGACATTAACGAAGCGGTACGTCAAGACTTCATGTTGAAAGAGTCCAACACGGCTCCAACCGAAGTTCTGGACCAATTGCGAGCTATTGAAGAAGATCACTCGATCGCCAAGGCAACCTTGGACGCCGCTAATGCAGAGAGCTTGGCTCTGGAGTCAGAGCTAAGCGAGTCTCTCAAGAGCTTGGCAGCCGAGCGAAGCACCCAGGCCGTGCT
This sequence comes from uncultured Acidimicrobiales bacterium, assembly GCA_937922785.1. Taxonomy (GTDB): domain Bacteria; phylum Actinomycetota; class Acidimicrobiia; order Acidimicrobiales; family SZUA-35; genus CALAJQ01. Next base: position 50,921 of record CALAJQ010000034.1, on the reverse strand, counting down.
TCAGGCCGAGATGGACCGCCGTGTCGCAGATTGGGAAGCTCGAGTTGGCACCCTCACCGATGCGGTCGATGACATCACTCGATTCCTGCAAGAGAACGATCCTGACAACAACGATCCAGACCGGCCACCGCCAGATCCGTCGGACCCCTCAGTCCAGGGATTTCAGTGGCCCTACAACGGTCGTGTTGGTAGCGGGTACGGATATCGAATTCACCCGATCTACAAAACAAGGCGCCTCCACACGGGCTTGGACATCGGTGGCAGTACGGGCGACCCGATCTATGCAGCCAAAGGTGGCGAGGTCATCTGGGCCAAGCGTCGTGGTGGCTACGGCCACACAGTCCTGGTCGATCATGGCGACGGCATCACAACTCTTTATGCTCACATGAGTTCCTACGAATCAAGCCTTGGTGACTTTGTCGCCCGCGGAGACGTTATTGGCTACATCGGTTCAACTGGCACGTCGACCTCGCCTCACTTGCACTTTGAGGTTCGGGTCAATGGCAACCCCGTCGACCCAATGCCGTACCTGCCTTAACAGGCAACTACCGATGGGTCACAGGCAGGGTCAGTACTCGGCGCAACCCGTCCATCGCTAAAAGGGCGAACCAACTTGATTGGTGTTCCGTTGATGCTTCGCAAAGATCCCCGCCAGGCAAGCTGGTAGAGATTAGCGAGATCGGTCCGATCTTCAGCGGTCATCATTGAGTCGACGCCGTAGTTCATGATCGAGAATTTGCGATGGCTGCCAAACACTTCAGACGGCCATTGAGTCTCTGAGATTTGGGCAAAGAAATGTCGCAGCCCAAAGATGTGCCCGATCTCATGAGCCATCGTTTCGAGCTGTTCTGTTGGCGACTGTTCGAACATGGTGGGAAAGATCCGTAGTTCGTGGCGGCCGCCGTCGGGAAAGAAGGCCGATGCCAAGGTGCAGCCCCGGAAGTCACAATCGGTTGTTGCGTTCACCGCAACTTCGAAGTCCCAAGCGTCCTGAGCTTCCTTGAACCGAACTGGCATTGCCGGTTCAGTCCACAACAACAACGCTTGACCGATTAGGTCACGCAGATAGCGTTTGGCTGCCTCAGGATCCACAAAGACTGCCATCGATTGCTCTTGGAATCTCCAGCGCAAGGTGACGTTGCGATCCCACAGCGGGATGAACCCGTCGCTGGCATCTAGCACTAGGTCCACCGGCGACCCCGCCATCGGCTCAGCTCGGCCGCGGGAGTCTGTTTTGCAGACAAAGGTATTGCCGTCCAGGTCATACTGGTGCAGGTAGTGCTCGTTGCACTCATCCAGCTGGCGTGCAGTGGCGTTTTCTTCGAGCATGGCAAGCTGATAGCGGTCCGACTTCATCCGTCTCTCCCGTTGTGGCTGGAAACCAGCTTTGCACGGATCACGCAGATTTTCAGCCCAGACGCTGTCACCAGGCAATAGACCAGGCAATAGACCAGGCAATAAATACTGACCAGCAACCAAGACTGGGGTTAGGCCACCTGAATCTCGACTGTGTGCCAACCAGTTGCGCCGTCTGGGGCTACCGGCCTTCGTTCAGGAGTTTGGGTGTAGCCCGATTGGTCGGTTGCTCGCACGCTAATTGTGTGAACACCCGGTGACGGATCTGGCCATGCATAGAGCCATTGGCGCCACGAGTTGATTCCCATCGACTCACCTAGCTCGGCTTCGACCCAGTCGCCGTCGTCGATCTGGATTTCGACGGTTTCAATTCCGGTGTCCGGCGCCCATGCCACTCCAGCAATCGGAAGCGGTTCAGAGGCCGAGTGGCCTGAAGTTCTGGTACGTGGAGTATCGATGCGGCTTTGGGTTTTGACAGGTCCGTCTTTGCTCCAGCCTCGGCTGATCCAGTAACCATCGAAATCTTCAAGTGTCGTAAGCGTTATTGACTCAAGCCACTTTGTTGCGCTCACGTAGCCGTACAGCCCGCTGATCACGAGCCGCACGGGGAAACCGTGTTTGACCGGCAGCGGCTCGCCGTTCATGGCTACCGCTACAAGGGCGGTCCTTCCGTCGAAGGCAAGCTCGGTTGGGAAACCGCAGTTCCAGCCGTCAACCGATTGGCTCCGGAGCTGGGTCGCGCCGGGCTGAACGCCAGCTTCTTCAAGCAGTTCGGTTAAGGGGACGCCCTGCCAAACAGCATTGCCTACAAGCCCGCCGCCAACTTCGTTTGAGACACAGCTCAGCGTTACGGGTGCTGTCACTGAGGCCCGATCAATCAGATCCTGGTAGCTAAAGGTCAATGGGTTGTCGACCATGCCGTCGATCGTCAGCGACCAATCGGCCGGATCGACCTGAGGTTTGATGATGGCTGTGTCGATCAAATAGAAGTCGTCACCTCCAACAACTGCAGGAGAGATCCCGGGTGTTTGAGCAACCGGATGTGCGTTGGCGGTGTTGATCAGTTCTTGGACAGCTGCCTCAGAGCTGGTTCCAGTTAGAACAACAGCCGATCGAGCGGTCTCAGCTGCAGACCGACCCCGGAGCCAGTTTCCCGCAACACCTGAAACAGCGATGCCGGCACCCGCGATTCCAGCGGCCCCAAGGAAGCCTCGTCGGTTGACAGCGGGGTTGCGGGGGTCTTGCTGCTGGCTAGTTTGAGGCTGGGCGAGGTCAGCGCGGCGGGCAGGAACGGCGGCGCTGTTCAACAGCCACTGCAGCAGGCCAATTCCAGCTCCGGCTGAGATCGGAGAAAAGATGAAAGCCGAGATCCACCCGGCTTGAGCGTCGGTACCAATTGACAACAAGCCCAAGAATCCGAAAGTCGCGATGCCGGCCACGCCGATCATTCGGTTAGTCCGACTTGCAACTCCCAGGCCGGCGGCTATCACCAACGCAATGATGATGGTTCCCAGAACTAGGGCCGGCTTGTCGGCAAGGCCGAACAGATCCTTGCCGAAGTTCACGAACCAGGTCGGAGCAAACTCGATGACCCGGTTAGCGACTGCAACAACGGGGCCAGGCCGAGGGGGCCAGAACGCGGCGATGAACTCACCGGCGGCCAACGCTCCTGCTCCGGCGAGTGCGCCACTCAAGCCAGCGCGAGGCACACTAATGAGGTGCGGCGCACTAGTTAGCTCTTGGGCGCCGGATTGGTGGCTATTTTGGCTTTTGGTGGGTTCGGTGGTCATGTTTCCTCAGCAAGTTCTTCCACTCAACTGAACAGCACTAACGCTTCAGGTATTCGTTCGTTAATAGCTTGTTCACAAAAAGGCTCGAAGTTGCGGAATAGCGGTAACTATCAATCGGTTGATAGTTGAGTGTCTGTAGCTATGAAAACGCGCGCAGCCGCGGTAGTGATGGCCCTTGGGCTCGCTGCTGGCGCCTGCGGATCCACCGAAGAACCCGCTGCCTCGGCCCCTAGTGGCGAAGCAGGCGGCGAGACTTTCCCCTCAGTTGATGTTGTAAGTCTCAACGAAGGGTCCACAGTAAACTTCGGCAGCCAGCTAGCTGGTGGTGATCAAGCCATCTTGGTTTGGTTCTGGGCGCCTCATTGACCCACATGCAGGCGCGAAGCGCCTGAAGTTGCACAGTTTGTGCAAGAACACGGTGACAAAGTTCGAGTCGTGGGCCTAGGGGCACAGGACTCACTTGGGGAAGCCCAGCAGTTCTTAACTAGCACCGGAACCGATGGCGTTGAAATGTACTGGGACCCGAGCTTTGATACCTGGAGCTTCTACCAGATCCGCAGTCAACCGAACGCCATCTTGTTAGACCCTTCCGGCCAACCGCTACTTGGCTGGCGTGGGGCGTTCGATCAAGACAAGGTTCTGGAGCTAGCTGCGCAATACTCCTAGACCTCGGTCCTAGGATCTTCAGATGGCGAAACTTCCCGACGTATTGGCCATTGGTCGTACCGGCGTTGACATGTATCCCCAACAGGTTGGGGTACCACTGTCTGATGTCTCTACATTCCAAAGCGCGATAGGAGGCACTGCAACAAATGTTGCCGTGGCTGTTGCTCGTTTGGGCCATTCGGCGATGCTTGTTACCAAGGTGGGCGGCGACTCGATGGGCGGCTATGTCCGGGCGGCCCTTGACCGTTTTGGCGTCGACTCCAGTTGGGTGAGCACTCATCCCGCGCTGCCGACTCCAGTTGTTTTTGCCGAGCTTGACCCACCTGAGGATCCAAAGATCTGGTTCTACCGTCAACCATCGGCCCCTGATGAGCATCTCCTGTTAGAAGACATCCCGATGGACTTGGTAACTGAAGTTCCCGTCCTTTGGGTTCCTGCCTCCCGCTTTGCCTTCCAGCCCAGCAGCTCGACGCTTAGGGTTGTTTTGGATAATCGAGACCGGCTTCCCCACACCGTCCTTGACCTCGACTATCGACCAATGTTCTGGCCTTCTGAGGCCGAAGCGACCGCCGCTATTGCCCCGATGGTTTCCAAATGCACCGTGGCGATTGGTAACCGGGACGAGTGCCGGATCGCAGTTGGCACCGAGGACCCAGAGACCGCAGCGGAGAGGATGCTTGATCAGGGCGTCCAGTTGGCCATAGTGAAAATGGGGGGCGACGGAGTGCTGGTCGCTGACGCCGAGGGCTACAAGGGCACCGTGGCTCCAACTCCGGTAGAAGTCGTGTGTGGACTCGGAGCCGGCGATGCATTCGGTGCTGCGATTGCTCACGGTTTGCTAAGTGGGTGGACCCCGTCTGAAATGGTGACCTTTGCCAACGCTGCCGGCGCAATTGTGGCTGCAAGACTGTTGTGCTCTGATGACATGCCAACGGTCGAAGAGATTGAGAAGATGCTGAAAACTGGCATCGTTCCGGAACGAAAGGTCTAGAAGCAATGGCCCAAGGACATTACGCACCCGATTTGTCAGAAGGCGGCCCCGTCGCCCTGTCAGTTACGCCAGAGAGCGCAGGTTGGACCTATCTAGCGTTCATGGTTCTGGACAACCCGTCTTCAGGAGATGGGGGAGCTCATCGGGTTCAATACTCCGATCGTGAGACCGCCATCATTCCTTTAGCGGGAACCGTCAACGTGACCGTCAGCGGCGAAGAGTTCGAGCTTTCACGAGAATCTGTGTTTACCCAAATGCCACAAGTTCTCTATATTCCACCTGGGCACGAGATTGCTGTGGCCGGATCCGGTCAGTGCGCTCTTGGTTCAGCACCAGCTGAGGGCAAGTACCCAATACGGCTGATTGAACCTAGCGAGATGCGTAACGAGATCAGAGGCGGTGGCGCGGCCCGCCGCCAAGTCGTCCACATTTTGGGCCCGGACTTACCGGCGGAACGGCTTGTGCTGTTTGAGGTCTATGTGCCTCGCGGCACCTGGAGCGGGTGGCCGCCACATTGTCATGACGGACGTGAAGGGTCTCCCTATTTCGAAGAGACTTACTATTTCCGGACCGACCCCGCCGAGGGCTTCTGCATGCATCGCAACTGGCGAGATGACGAAGAGTTCGAAGAGATCTTTAGTGCCCGAGACGGTGAGACTGTCACCGTCACAAAGGGTTATCACTCCAGCGTCGGTGCTCCTGGATCACACATGTTCTTCCTCAATTTCTTAGCTGGGGAGCCCGTGGACTCCGAGCGTTCCACGCCACCTTGTTTCCACAGCGACTACACCTGGATTGAAGACAACTGGGATCTTAATGGGTGGGAGCTCCCAATAGTCTCGCCATGACGACAGTATTGGATGAGCGAGGGGTTCTTACGGTTCTGGCGTTGGACCACCGAGACAGTCTCAGGGTCGAGTTTGATGCCGTTGATCCTGATTCGGTTCGGCCCCAAGTGCTAACTCAGTTCAAGCAGGACGTTTTAGATTGTTTCGGTTCTAGACCGTCAGGGGTAATGCTGGACCCCGAGTATTCGATTAACGAAATTTGGAACCAAGGCAAGGTTGCTGCCGGCGTGGGGGCGTTTTGCGCGTTGGAAGCCCAAGGATATTTGGCCGACCCTGACGTGTTAGTGAACGACCTGTTCTGGACACCGGCCCAAGCAGCGGCGGCCAACGCAACTGCTGCCAAGCTCCTCATCTTGTACCGACCAGATCGAGGCGAGGCGACCGCCCATCAGGACCGGCTTGTTAGTTCCGTGGTTGCTCAGTGTTCCGAAGTCGGATTGCCTCTGTTTGTTGAACCCGTTCCATACGAAGTTGCCAACGTCGAAGACCGCGAGGAAGTGGTGGTGCGCTCAGCCGAGCGCATCGGGTCTCTCGGTCCCGATGTGATCAAGATGCCATTCCCCTCAGACGGCGCTTCGCCACAACGTTGGGACGCGGCATGTCAGAGGCTGGACAGCGCCACCGATGTTCCATGGGCGGTGCTCAGCTGGGGGGCATCTTTCGAGGTCTTTATTGGTCAGGTCGAGGCAGCGAGCAACAACGGAGCATCTGGGTTCATGGCTGGTCGGGCCATCTGGAAAGAAGCTGTATTGGCCCCGAACCGTTCTGAAGTTCTGAACGAAATAGCGCTTTCGAGATTCGACCAGCTGGTCGAGGCCACGCGAAATGCTCGTCCGATATCGCTCTGAGTCGTTGCAACCTCGATGACCCAACCCTCGCGGCATCTGGAAGAGCTCGTGGATTGGGTCAATGTGGACGGCTCAGTGAAAGAAGTTGTTACCCGGCAACGGATGCGGGCCGAAACACTGCGACACCGCGCAACCTATGTTGCGGTCATAGATGGGGCACATCGGCTGGTCGTGCATCAACGCGCTCACTGGAAAGAGGTCTACCCGTCATGGTGGGACTTGGCATTTGGTGGGGTCTGTGGAGCCGGGGAACCGTGGGACCTGTCAGCTGAGCGAGAACTAGGGGAGGAGGCTGGAATCTTCGGACAGCCGCTTACGCCGCTTGGCGGTTTGGTCTATGACGGTGACGAAAGCTTGGTTGTCGGCAGGGCCTACCTCCTTCGGTGGGATGGACCCATCCAGTTCAACGACGGGGAGGTTGTTGCTTCAGACAAAATCCCGTTTGCCGAACTGGACGATTGGCTTAAGGACCGGTTGGTGTGCCCAGACTCGCTAACTGGTCTGTTGCCGTTACTGAGAGATCTAGATCTGTGAACAAGCTCTTAACGCTGGGACGGGATCTATCGATACCAGGCGACCTGACCTACTGTTAATACTCATGAACGCATCCGCAAACGCTGGCCCCAGCGCCTCTGGACTCGCTCCGGACGTGCTCGTGGTTGACGACGAACCACAGATTCGTGAAATCGTCACCCAGTATCTTGAGAAGGAGGGGTACACGGTGAGGGCCGCTGCCGATGGCGATCAGGCATTGGCGATGCTGGCTACCAAGCGGGCCGACTTGATCCTGCTTGACCTAATGCTGCCCGGAACCGACGGTCTGACAGTTCTAAAGCGTCTCCGCGACGCTGGGGACACCGTGCCTGTCATTGTGTTGAGCGCCAGAGGCGAAGAAAGCCAGCGAGTAGCCGGGCTCGAGATGGGCGCTGATGACTACTTGCCCAAGCCCGCTTCGCCCAGGGAGGTCGTAGCAAGAGTGAAGGCCGTCCTTCGACGCGTCGCCCCGGTTGGCCCCCAGCGCATCCAGATTGGCAACCTCGACATCGATGTCGTGGGGCGGCGTTGTCTGATGAACGAAAGTGATGTCGAGTTACCACCAAAAGAATTCGACCTTCTTGTTCGGTTGGCGTCCACACCCGGTGAAGTGCACAGCCGAGCTGACTTGTTGCGCGACGTCTGGGGTTCAAACCCAGAATGGCAAGATCCCGGCACGGTAACAGTGCACATGCGCCGCTTGCGTCGCAAGATCGAGGCCGATCCCGCAAAGCCCGTTCACCTGGCAACTGTGTACGGCGTCGGCTACCGGTTCGACCCCTAGGCCGCCGTGTTAAAGAGTTCACGGCTACTGGCCCAACTGAAGGAACCACCGATGATGGACGACGGCGCCAGCGCGTCGTTGTTTGTTGTGTTGCTGGTGGTGATGGCCCTGGTTGCAGCTTTCACTCTGCCGCTGCTGATGAAGCGCCTGACACTCAAGCAAGCCGTGCCAGCATTGGCCTTCGTTGGTCCTCTGCTTGCGGTTATTGGCTCCCTTATCGGGAGTGGGGCAATGACCCTTTCCGGACACGACGTTGGATACGTCGCACTAGTGGCGCTGCTTGCCGGATTGGCTGCATTTGTTGTCGGGTGGAGAGTCTCTCGCCCGCTAGCGCGCGACTTGGACCGAGTGGCTAAGACCCTGCGCCAGGTAGCCCAAGGCGACCGAACAGCCCGGTGTGATATCGAACGAACCGACGAGCTAGCCGAGGTGGGCGACGCCGTTGACGAATTGACTCGCTCTCTAGCACGGGCTGAGGCCGAAAGAAGTGCCGCTGATGCCGAAAGGCGAGCAGTGGTAAGCGCCCTCAGTCACGACTTGAGAACCCCACTTGCTTCTTTGTTGGCGTCGGTTGACGCACTGGATGATGGGGTCGCTGATGGCCCAACTCATATCCGCGCGATGAGGTCCAACGTGATGGCGCTTGATCATCTTGTAGAAGACTTGTTCCTCCTGGCCCGGGCCGACAGCGGTCAGCTAGGACTTCAGGTTGAGCCAATGGATCTTTCAGAAATGATCGATGAGGCGGTTGAGGCCGTGAGTCCTGCCGCTGCCAACAACGGGGTTCGCTTGCTGGCCGATAGCCAGGCAGCCGTTGAGGTCGATGCTGATCACACTGCCCTTGGGCGGCTTCTTCGGAACTTGCTAGACAACGCCGTTCGATACTCGCCAAGTGGCGGCACGGTGCGTGTATCGACTACGCGGACCTCTGGAACTGATGTGACTGTTGCGATAACCGATGAAGGTCCAGGATTTCCGCCCGAGTTTGTGCCCCATGCTTTCGACCGGTTCTCCCAAGCCGACCCGGCCCGTAGCGCTCACGGTGGAGCCGGGCTTGGCTTGGCTATCGCTCACACTTTGGCCGAAGCACTTGGTGGTTCAATTGCAATTGGGGAGGGACCCGGCGGCAACGTCAGCTTCTGTCTACCCACGAATGCGTAATGCAGCGCTGATCCAACGACCCAGGGGACCACTTGCCCCAAGCACCCAACAATGCACCTTGGGTGTATTCCAACCAATCCATTTCTGGTTGGGTGACGATGCGCCTGACGGTTTGTGTTATCCCGCCTTCATAGACGATGTAGCCAGCCCAGGACCCTGGGAAGTCACTGGTTGAACTGACCTCAGTTAGCAACAGTGAATTGCGCATGTAAGAACGACATCTGTGGGTATGGCCCGAAGTCACGATTGCTCCAGGGGCTACCTCGTTAAGCCGGCCCAGGAAAGGCTTGGCTTCTGGGCCGGAAATCCCAGCAGGCCAAATGTTGGGAATCCGCCAAGGCTGGAATTGGTGATGTGTTGCCAACATGACCCCAGAGTCTGTTGGAGCCGAGGCGCACAAGTCGATCACTGCATCCTGGGTTCGGATGATCGAACCTGATCCGCGGCCGGGAATTGTCGTGTCTGTGGCGACAAGCCTCAGCCCGGGAAGGTCGAACGACACAGCCTCGGTTTCAAACTTGAGTTTTCTGTTGCCCACTGTCTGGGGTAAGTCGATCCCGGAGGCGCTGTCGACATCGTGGTTGCCAGGCAGCAGAACCATGTCAAGTTCGGTGAATTCGTCGACGAGGTTGCCCAACATTTCATAGTGGGAGTTTTCGCGATGATGAGCGGCGTCACCTTTGATAACAAGAAGCTCGGCTCCCCAAGCGACCGCAGCCGCTATTGCAGACCGTGCGCAACGAACCGAATGCAGTTCGTCTGGCTCTGGGACTTCCTTCATTGTCTTTAAGAAGCCAAAGTGACCGGTTCCCACATGAAGGTCAGAGATCGTGGCGATTCGAGCCAACTCGTTCCCTGGCGGGGCCTTTAGCGTTGACGCCTTTAGCGTATGGCTGGCTGACACTTCGTCGCCTTGCTGAACGATCAGACGAATTTCATAAGTCGAACCCGGCCGAAGTCCATCAAGCTCGATTGCCCCGGCACCCCCAGCATGTTCCTGTAGCCACTGATTTGAGCCGGCTCTGGCACGAATCTGTCCTGCAGGAAGCTGACCCCAGGTGACCTGAATTGAGTATGGATCAACCGCCCAAGCTTGAAGTGAAGACGAAAACGCCACTGATTAACTACATCCCTACTTACAAACTGATAAAGCTAGATGTTACTAGGCTTCAAGAGCGGTGCTTAAACGTTGTGCCTCGCGTTGACGAAGTGCAACTCTAACCCGCTGGCGCTCGAGGATCTGAGCGAGTGTTTGCTCGGCCTGGGGAATCGGGTTGTCGGCAAAGAACGCTGCTGCGGCGACATCGTCACCGGGATGATCCAGCGAAGTAATCGTCGCCACCATACGTGGGATCGATGACGAGGCCAGGAAGTCGTTGAGGTAGTCCCAGTTCTCGGTAATGAACTTCCATGTGTCGCGGCCGTTGTTGCGGTTTGCCAGAAGTCGGGCCACAACAAAGGCTGCGTTTTGCGATCGGACTTCACCGTCGAGGATCATCTGCCTCAGCTCGGTCGCCTGTTCAGGATCGGGGAAGTCGGCCAAGGCGTAGAGGTACCGAACTTCCTCTTGAGGTGTGCCAGCGTTCTTCCACTCCTGAACAAAGTCGGCAAAGTCCGCATCGTCTCCAATGGAAGCAGTCACAGAAACAGCTGCGGCCATAAGGGCAGGGTCCACTAACTCAGGATTGCGTCGCCCTACAGAGACTGTTCGTTGAGACTCAGCTTGCACTTCCAGATCGTTCGCAATCTTGCCCATAGCGGTAACAAGGTCACCTCTGAGCTGTTTGGTCCGGTCATCGTCTTCAGGTTCGGGAGCCAAGCCCAAGGCCGTAAGAGCAGGGGAGAAGGCGTCGCGGGCTATGGCCGCCAGGTCTTCTTGGGCATCGCCGCTCACGAGGTGATCCAAGCTTGCAAAGCCCGAGATAATGCGCTGCCACACCGAGCGATCTGTCTCACTCGACATCGCTTCAAGCAAGTTCAAGAAAGATGGTGCGGTCATGGTTCCAGCCAGAACTCCGGCCCACGCATCGTCGACTAGGGCATATCGCTCCACAGCCCCCAATGCTGAACCAGCTCCGGCCAGGGCGTCTAGGTGGGTCGGGTCATAAGCGACCCGAATGAAGCTTGCGCCTTCAGCGTTGCCGACAAACAAGCCTGAATCACCTAAGGCAATAGTCGTTGACTCGCCTGGTTCGAGCAGAACGCTTTGACGGCTTTGAGTGGCGTCAGTCGCTGGGTCCTGAAGGCGATACATGACTGGCACCTTCCAGTCTTGAGCAGGGGCCTCATCGCCACCAACGTAGGTGAATCGTTCTTGGTGCAGAGTTGCAGTGTTTGCTTCGCTGTCGATCTTCACCGAGACAAGCGGGAAGCCGCCTTGGAAAATCCAACTGTCCATGATTGCTCTAACGGGCTGACCGGTCTCGCTTTCGATAGCGTCCCAAAGATCAGTCGTTTCGGCATTGCCGTATGCGTTGTCCGCCATGTAGCGCCTGATTCCGCCACGAAAGTTGTCTTCGCCGAGGTATTGCTCAAGCATTCGAACAACAGCAGCTCCCTTTTCATAGGTAAGCACGTCAAACATGCCTTCAGCCTCGTCCGGGCTTGTCACCTTGAACTCGATCGGTCGAGTTGAAGCCAGGGAATCGGTGTCAAACGCTGCAGTTCGAGACAAGCCGAAGTCAACCCAGCGTTTCCACTCTGGTCGGTAGGCGTCGGTGCAACGCATCTCCATGAACGTTGCAAAGGCTTCGTTCAGCCAAAGGCCATTCCACCAAACCATGGTGACTAGGTCACCAAACCACATGTGAGCAAGTTCATGGTTGATCACGTCGGCGGTTCTCTGGAGTTCGGGTTGAGTCGCCGTTGCCGGATCGACCAGCAACAGCACCTCTCGGAACGTGATGCAGCCCAGATTTTCCATAGCTCCGAAAGCAAAGTCGGGGATCGCCACGAGGTCGCACTTGTCACCTGGATATCCAACACCGAAGTAGTCGCTGAAGTACCTCAAGGCAAAGGCGCCGCAGTCAAGCGCAAAGTCAGTCAGTTGACCCTTGCCTGGGATGTGGACGACTCGAAGCGGAGTTCCGTCGACGTCGACTGTCTTGGAGAATTCGAGCGGACCAATGACGAACGCAACCAGGTAAGTGCTCATCTTCATAGTGCGGGCGAAATGAACTATCTCTGCACCGGTGCCGTCACTATGGGGTTCCCGCGAGACTTCGGCAGCGTTGGAGATTGCATTCATTCCTGAGGGCGCCCGAAGGCTTATTTCATATGTTGCCTTCGCTGCAGGTTCGTCCCAGCACGGAAAGGCTTTGCGGGCATGGGTTGCTTCGAATTGCGTGGTGGCTAGTGCGTGATCGTTGCCGTCGTCATCTGAAAACGTTGATTTGTAGAACCCAACCAGCTTCTCGTTGAACTTGCCGTTGAACACGATGTGAATCTCGACCGGGCCAACTCCGAACTCCTCGGGTCCGGTAATAGTCATGCGTTCGGTGTCGGGGTCAAGCAAAGACTCACACTGAACGCCGTTGACGCTTACTTCGCTGATGGCCAGCTCGTCGTTGTTGCAGATGATTGTGGCCGTAGCTTCGATTACCTCGGCTTCGATCGTGACGTGACCTGTGAAGGTATCGGCATCAAGATCAGGCGCCAGGTAAAGCTTGTAGTTGTGGGCCGTTACGTTGTTGGGAAGTCGATAAGGATCAATACTCACGCTTTGAGACTAGCGCCGCTAATGGCCTGCCTAGGTGTAAGGTCGTCGCCGTGACCAGCTCAAGACTAGATGTAGTAGGCGTCGGCAATGCGATCGTGGATGTCATAACCAAGACCACCGACGAGTTCGTAGCCAGCCAGGATCTTGTAAAGGGATCCATGAATCTGATCGACGATTCCCGAGCCCACGAGCTGTATCAACTTCTCGGCGAGGCAACAGAGACTTCAGGGGGCTCGGTTGCCAACACCATGGCAGGAATTGCCTCCTTGGGTGGGTCAGCTGGCTTCATTGGCAAGGTAGCTACCGATGATTTGGGCTTTGTGTACGGCCAAGACATGGAGAGCATTGGCGTCGAGTTTGCCTACGAGCACGCCGATTCGGCCAACGGGAGTGCGAACGCCGTCGACGGTCCCGCTACCGGACGGAGCATGATTTTGGTTACCCCTGATGCTCAGCGAACGATGAACACCTACCTAGGCATCTCAAGTCTGTTAGAGCCACAAGACATTCCCGAAGAGCTCGTTGGATCCGCCAACCTTCTTTTTTGTGAGGGCTACTTGTGGGATGTGCAGTCGGCGAAAGATGCAATCCGCCACGCAATGGCGCTCGCCGCTTCATCGGGTCGAAAGTCTGCTCTTACTTTGTCTGACGGATTCTGTGTGGATCGGCACAATGGCGAGTTTCGAGAACTAGTCGCCGGCCCAGTTGATGTTCTGTTCGCAAACGAGGACGAAATCACAAAGCTCTACGGCGTCGGTTTCGATGAAGCAGTTGCACGAGTTGGCAATGAAGTGGAACTGGCGTGCGTGACCCGAGGCAAGCTGGGTTCTCTCATGGTGCAGGGGTCCTCGATTACTGAAGTTGAGGCAATTGACGTAGGCGAACTGATCGACACCACCGGGGCAGGGGATCAATACGCTGCTGGCGTATTGTTTGGTCTATCCCAAAACATGTCGCTTGCCGAGTCGGGCCGTCTCGGGTCCTTGGCAGCGGCTGAAGTGATCAGCCATGTCGGGCCTCGACCGCTAGTCAGTCTTCGAGAGCTCGCGGGCCTGTAGTTGCTTGGAGCGAACCGCTAGCGCGGGTCAGCACCGATTTTTGGAGCTGATGGTGGGCCGAGTAAATGGCCCTGGCCCCAGTCAACACCAAGCTCAAGCAGAGTTGAGCGCTGGGCGGCAGTTTCGATGTTTTCAGCAACTACCCATGCGCCCATCCGGTGAGACATCTCCACGATGGCTTGAACGACTGACTTCGCTTCCATCTCTGGAAGCTCAGCGACTAGGCCGCCAGCGATTTTTACGATGTCGGGCTTAAAGACTGAAAGGACACGAAGGCTCGCGAACCCGTCACCGACGTCATCTACCGCAATCCGTACACCCGTTGAGCGCAGCTGATCCAGTTGCTCAGAGGCTTTGCCCAGGCTTACATAGCGGTTGCTTTCAACTGCTTCGAACACCAGCTGATCTGGGTCTAGGCCGGCCTCTATTGCGAGCCGAACCGTGGCTAGGGCGCCGTCCAAGTCGAAATGGCCACCCGGAGCCATGATGTTCATGAACAGCAGTCCCTCGCCGATCCACGACTTTGCGCCACCAACGGCCAGCATTCGGGCGAAACGATCGAGATCTTGGAGTTCGTTGTTTGTCACCTTGGCAAGGAGCTCGTCGCCGGCCAGAATCTGCTTGCCCGCAGTGGCACGAAGCAGGGACTCAAAACCGAGGGGTTCGGCTGTTTCGAGATCAACAATTGGCTGGTATCGAACCTCATAGCTTGGCGGGTTGGAGGCGAAGTCGCCAAGCTCAAGTTGGCGTCCTAGACCCACTAGCGAGGGGGCAAGGACGGCCAGGCGCATGAGTTCCGCGCCGTCGGTGGATACCGGGGCGTGAGTGAATCTGACCTCGTCAGCTCTTGCTCCTGCCACTGCTACCACGGTGCTAAGCGCTCGGAGTCCGTTGTTCACCTGGACCCAGAGCGAATCAGTGCGCACATCGAGACCGCTTGAGTCTCTGGCGACCCCGGCATCGAGACGTTGCTGGAGCCCAGGGTCATCGGCGCCGACCAGTACAAGTGCGGGTCCCGATGGGGGCAGCGGCAGCTGGGGCACACGAAGATCGGAATCTATAGCTTTGGATGCTGCCTTCAAGTCTCCCACCGAATCAGTCTACCCCTCGGCCCGCTGTGCGACGCATGTCACACGCCTGTATTGGGAGTCAATATCTGCAGTCGCGGGAACATTTGAGCCGCCTGGGTGGCGACGTCATCACGGTCTGCGTAAAGCGCCAATTTTGCTTGTTCAAGGCACGCCAACCCACGGGTAGCGGATGGGTCGGCAATGTCATAAAGACTGCAGCGAAGGGCGACCAAGTGCTCGCCGCCCTCGCCCGACGTGAGGTCATCTAGCAGGTCAACCAGGTTGGGCGAAGTGAGGTCGACCCAACCCACGACCTCTTCGCCGTGGTCGACTGACTCTGACAGGGCTTGCCTCGTCAGTGCTACTGAGTTCTCAGCTACGAACTTCACAGCTGAGAGTTTAGACCCAACTGACCAGCCTCAGTAATAGCGGGAACGACACCGTGGTCGGCGATGTTCCTTGTAGGCCCGACTCCCGCCGCGTTCCCACAGCGCCAAATCGACATCCATCGCTCGAAGATCGGGCCGGTACATAGTGAGCATTTCGACAACATGTACAGCCGACGCTCTCAGCTCGGTTTCGGGTTGACCGCCAGGCTCGAGCAGCTGACCCTGGCTTATGGTCCTTGCCAGGTCTGGGTCAAGCGTTATGACTTCGTCTTGGGAAAGAACGTGAGGCACGAGGTTGTCAGCGAATGCCGTGAGTTCACCCAAGTCGGCGAATTCGGCCAAGCCATTACGCGCAAGGTCTGCGGCTGCGATCTGGGCTCGCTTGTAGAACCCAACATCGGCAAAGCTTTCTAGGCTGGCTAGTTCTTCGGCCAATCTGACGGCGGAAAATTCGCACATGTCGATCAGCCGGCCAGCTGAGCCATGGTGGGAAAGTAGATCCGCCAGTTGCCCCAATGCCTGGGAGAAAAGAGTCATCAACTCGGCCAACTCTTCATTGTTCAGATCCTGCCCGAAGACTTCAGCACACATGGGCGGGTCGAATGACTTGAGAACCGATGCTGACAAAGCTCCGTGGCTGGCTTCGAACTGACTTAGTCCTGCCGCCATAGACCGAGCGCCCGATAACCCCGGCCGCTTCGAGACGACGTCATGCCACCCGGAACCAAAGTTGATGGTGTCAAGGCTGAGAATTCGAAGGCGTTGCCGCTCTAGCTCCTCAGCAGATCCGTCGAATCCGGGCGCCCGCTTGTCGGTGCTGTCGGTGCGCCTTGGTAAGCGCGATGCATAGACGGCAAGACTGTCATAGTTAACAGTTAAGAGTTGCAAGTCGCAACAGACTCGCTCGCAGTTGCGTCGGACACCTTGCACCAGATTCATGTGTCAAGCATGCCGCTATGGGACACTCGAAGTGTGAACTCATCTCAGAGGCTGCCAGGAGAGACTGTTGCTCAGGTAGAGCGGTGGATCGCCGCCGATCCTGACGAGCGGACTCGAGAGCAGCTTTCGAAGGCACTTTCCAGCGGCTCCACGGATCTGGAGCACCTATTTTCGGGACGAATCGGTTTCGGCACGGCCGGCCTTCGGGCTGAGATGGGCCCAGGTCCGATGCGGATGAACTCTCTTGTAGTTCGCCAAACCACCGCTGGCCTGATGAAGTGGCTAGAGCCCAACCCGTTTGTAGTTGTCGGCTTTGATGCCCGACATAACTCAGAAACCTTTGCCGCCGACGTGGTTGGGGTGGTGGCCTCACTGGGTGGTCGAGCTGCGATCATGGAGTCACCTGGTCCAACCCCTGTCTTAGCCAACGCTGTGCTGGATCTCGGAGCATCAGCCGGGGTGATGATCACCGCTTCGCATAACCCCGCAGCCGACAACGGATACAAGCTGTACCTCTCCGACGGGATTCAGCTGGTCTCCCCGGCCGATGCAGAAATTGCCGCAGCGATTGACGAGGTCGTCGCTAGTGATCAACAGATTGGGTGGGTCCCGATGGACCATCCGGCGATCGAGGTCTTGGGGGCCGAGGCCGTAGAGTCCCACCTGAACGCAGCGATGGAGGTTCTGTTCCAGCCGGCGACGGCAGCAAGTCGCGAACTGCGGACCGTCTACACCGCAATGCACGGGGTGGGGGGCAGCCATTTCATGTCCGCCATGAAAGCCGCCGGGTTCACGCCAGCACGTGTGGTTGAATCCCAATTTCACCCGGATCCGCTTTTCCCGACGGTTCAGTTTCCGAACCCTGAGGAGGCCGGAGCAATGGACCAAGCCTTTGCCACCGCTGATGAAACTACGGATCTAATAGTTGCTCATGATCCCGACGCAGATCGGCTATCGCTGGCAATCCAATCTCGAGACGGAGCTGGCTTCACCCAGCTGTCTGGTGACCAAGTCGGAATATTGCTGGCTGACTACATCTTTAGCAACACTAAGGGTCCACGAGTGGTTGCTAGCTCGGTTGTTTCGAGTCGGATGCTCGAAGCAGTCGCTTCGGCAGCGGGGGTGAAGTGCATCACAACCTTGACCGGGTTCAAGTGGGTGGCTCGGCCGATGCTTGACCCTGACGGGTCAAGGTATGTCCTGGGTTATGAAGAAGCGCTTGGTTATGCGGTAAGCGACCGCGTCCGTGATAAGGACGGGATCACCGCTGGACTAATGGCATTGGAAATGGTGGCTCGCTACACCGCCGACGGGATCACGCTTTGGGACCGGCTAGATCAACTGGCGAACGAGTTTGGCAATTACCTCCAAGAGCCCCTAAGTATCAGGCTCAGCGGCTCCTCGGGGCCGACAGCGACGGAGCTGGTAGCAGCGGTGGTAACTAACCCGCCAACGGTTGATGGAATCGAGGTAGTCGCAGTCCACGACATGGGGGAGGGCTACTTAGGATTGCCGCCAACGGCGGGAGTCGTAGTTCTCTATTCCGACGAAACCCGTGTCATAGTGCGGCCGTCTGGAACTGAACCAAAGGTAAAGGTATACATCGAAGTGATCGAGCGGTCAGCCGACGTCGAGCTAGCTTCAAATCGTCTCGAACGGTTCAAGGACGGCTATCTGGCCAACTTCGGCTGACACTGTTTCGGCTGAGATC
Organism: uncultured Acidimicrobiales bacterium; assembly: GCA_937922785.1. Classification (GTDB taxonomy): domain Bacteria; phylum Actinomycetota; class Acidimicrobiia; order Acidimicrobiales; family SZUA-35; genus CALAJQ01. Next base: position 33,058 of record CALAJQ010000034.1, on the reverse strand, counting down.
AGTCAGCGGGTAGGTCATAGCGCATCCGGCAAGCATCGGTTGAGCCGGGCAGTCTGTGGCGATAGGTGACAATGATCCGGTAGACGCCCTTGGCAAGTGGTCTAACCGGACGCCAATCCACCAACCTGCCCGCCAGTCGAGTCCAACGAGGCTCAGTTACCTTAAGGGCAAGGCCTATTCCTAGTGCGCCGCCGAACGTTGCACCGTCACCGTCGACCCACCACGAAGAGGACTGGACATCAGTCTCAGTCAGGCCGAACTCGGAGATGTCCAAGCTTTGCCACGATTCGACGCGAACCTCTGGCGGGAACTGGTCAATAAGCCAAGCAGCTGCACTAGTGCAAAAGCCGCAATCGCCGTCATAGATCAACAATCCGGACAATTATTGGAACCTGAAACGCAAACGGGCTAGTTACGGCCCGCGTTTGGCTTCCGGCCGTGGTTGGCCTTCTTGCGGCGTGCGTTCAGACGCTTTTTCTTGCGACGCTTCGACATCCAGACAAGCCTAGCGGCGCGACACCGGTATTGACATGAAATCTTGCCAACTATTGGTTCAGGCCCGCCAATTTCATGCCGATGAAACGCCCGTGGTTCGTTCATGGGATCAAAGACTTAAAGGCGCTGACGTACGTAACTTGTCAGGCGGTGGCGCTGGGCTTCAAGATGTACCCGTCGTTAGAGCCGATGGTGCTCCGGCCAAGATTGAGCGTCGCCGACGCAGCACTGATTCGCCAACCGATGCCATCAAGCAAGACACAGCACGGGAAATCGAGCAGGCTCTCGACAAAATCGACACTGAGAACGTCTCTCCGGCGATCTCGATTGGCACCTCGAACAATCCAACCTTGGAATCGATCCTCATGGGTGTTCAGGCCGCGGTAGACGCAGCTGAGCTCGCTCTGCTGGTGGCCGACAGAGAAACAGGGTCGGTTCTGTGGTCTTCCAAGCTTTGGAGATCTCGCTTTGGCGAAAGAAGAGATTTTGCCAGATACCTGCCTTCAACAACCGAACTAGGCGAAGCACCGCTTCCTCCTGCCGGTACGCGGTGGAACCGAACCAGATCCATGTTGGCCGCCGATGAGTCCGAGGTGCTTTGTGACTTAACAATGGTTGGGCTTCCAGGGCCGCGTGAAACTGAACTGGTGTCGATTATCGCAACCAACAGGGCCGCCAATGCTCCGCGAATCAACGACCGGTCTGAGGTTGTCAGTGTCATTGATGGGTCAATCGCTGCTGCCAGCTCAGGCGGTGTAGGTGTTCTGTTCATAGACCTGGATCGCTACAAGGTTGTCGAGGACCGTCTTGGTCCAGTGGATGCCACTGCCTTGCTTAACCGAATTAGTGAGAAGTTGGGCGGAACAGTCCGCGGAACCGATCTGCTGTTCAGGATGTCTTCGGATGAGTTTGTCATCGTTGCATGTGAGCTTGAAGACGAGCACATAGCCGAAGAGCTAGCCGAGAAGATCCGAGCTGAGATTGCAACTCTTGCCGGGGTTCCACAGGACTTGGCGATCACTGCCAGCATCGGTGTAGCAGTCGTACGAGACAACCAAGGTGGCGACCTGGTTCTAAGCTCCGCCGAAGCCGCAATGTTTGAGGCAAAAACCAAGGGTCGCAACAGGGTGGCAGTTCATGACTCGGAATCGCGAAGCCGCAGCGAGCGTCAAAAGGTCGCCGAGCGGAAGCTGCGAGAGGCAATTGAGCGTCGCCAGATCCAGTTCAACTATCAACCGGTTGTGGAAATGGGGACCGGTCGAGTCGTTGGAGCTGAGGCCTTGCTTCGATTTGGCGGTGACGTCAGCCTGTCGGCTGCCGAAGTTGTAGCGGCGGCCGAGCATGGCGGCTTGATGGGCACGTTGGGAATCACTGTGGTTGACGGCGTTGCTGAAGAACTTGGTACATGGCTGAAGGATCCAGAGCTCGAGCAGGTCATCATGATCAACCTTTCAGCCTCTCAGCTGGAAGACCCGGCATTGCTTGACCGGCTGAAGGCCGTGGCCACCGAAGGCTATCCGGACCGCCGTTTGGCAATCGAAGTACCCGAGGTTGTTGTTCGCTCGAACCGAAAGGCCTACCTGGCCTTGAACCGGGCGCTTGCCGGAACGTTCTTGATGGGAATCGACGGCTTTGGCACCAACGAGTCTTCTGTGGAGATGCTCACCGGGCTGCCCCTGGACTACATCAAGCTCCACCGTGCAGTAACAGCTGGAATCACCAGTGGTGATGACACGATGGCTCCTTTGAAGTCGCTGCTGGGCCGGGCTGAAGAGTCCGGAATAATGGTTGTTGCCTTGGGCGTTGAAAGCAGAACGCAGGCCGAGAGGCTTCAAGGTCTGTCGTGTCCACTTGGCCAAGGTTTCCTCTATGCCTCCGCGGTCAACGCAAAGAAGCTGATGGACCTTTCAACTAGTGGATTCGCCGGAGCCCAATCGACCAAGTAGCTCTGTTGCGCTGAGCGTATTGATTATGCGATCAGCCTCGATGCCGTGGCGGGCTGCCTTGTCGCATCCGTAGTTCACCCACTCAAGCTGGCCAGGCGCATGGGCGTCGGAATCAATGGAGATTTGGCAGTCCCATTCGAGCGCAAGTTCCAGCAGCTCATCTGGTGGATCTTGTCTTTCTGGCCGGCAGTTGATTTCCACGGCTGTATTGGTTTGAGCGCACGCCGCAAAAACGTAGTCGGCGTCGAATTTCGACGGAGGTCGAGTAGCTCCGCCAGCAATCTTGCGACCTGTGCAGTGACCCAAGATGTCAACGTTGGGATTAGCGATCGCTGTGATCATACGACGGGTCATGGTGGCCGAGTCTTGTTTCATTTGCGAATGAACTGAGCCCACAACCAGGTCTAGTTGAGCCAGCAACTCATCGGCCAAGTCCAACGATCCATCGGCAAGGATGTCGACTTCCATGCCGGTGAGAATCTGAAACGTCGAGCCGGACTCTAATAGCTCTTGGTTGAGTTGAGCTATCTCGGCTAGCTGCTCGGCAAGGCGTTCTGGACCTAGCCCATGGGCAATAGTCAGACGGGCTGAGTGGTCAGTCACAACAAGGTATTCGTGACCTATCGCTTTGGCCGCATTGGCCATCTGCATGACGGCCGCTCCGCCATCGCTCCAGGTGGTGTGGCTGTGGCAGTCACCCTTTAGTTTGGCCCGAAGCTCCGCTCCTTCGCCTAGGTCAATAGTTGTTGTTGTCTCAAGCTCGTCAAGGTAGTCAATTGGTTGACCTTTGGCTGCCGCGGTGACTATTGCGGCGGTGGTACTGCCAACGAGGGGCACGCTGGTCAATGTGCCAGCGGCCACTCTTGCCGCTACCTCTTCGGCCCCCAGTTCGACCAGGGCTGCTCGCGCCTTCATGAACGCTCTTACTTTTTGGACGGGAGCGAGATCTCGATCGAGCAGATAGATGACTCGATCAATGGCTTCTAGAACCTCCACAGCACCTCCATTCGGCTAGGACCACTCTAATCAGCCTCTTGGCGCCCCATCAGTAGAAACTTTCCTCTAGTCAAGCCGGGTACCCTTCGTATCTCCTATGGAAAAGTTTGGCTTCGTCGGGCTGCCTAACGCCGGCAAATCATCGCTATACAACGCACTAACTGGGGGCTCGGCCTTAGCTGCGCCCTATGCGTTTGCAACTACTGACCCCAACATCGGGGTGGCCAAGGTGTTTGACGACCGGCTCGAAAAGCTGGCCGAGATGTCAGGCTCGAAGAAGGTTGTGCCGGCATCAGTTCAGTTTGCCGACATCGGCGGCCTAGTTGAAGGCGCATCAAAAGGCGAAGGCCTCGGCAATAAGTTCCTCGGTGGAATTCGTGAGGTCGATGCAATTGTCTATGTCTTGCGAGCATTCACAGATGGCGACGTACCTGGTCCCACCGATCCTCTGGAGCACTTGCGCATTCTGGAAATCGAACTGACTTTGGCCGATCTCGATGCATTAGAGAAGTCGGTCTACAAAAAGCGCAAAGCCGCCCGAGTGGACAAGTCTCTCCAGGCCGAAGTTGAGGCCGTCGAGCGGGCACTTGCGATCCTCGAAGAAGGTACGCCGCTATACCGCTCGGACCTATCAGTGGCCGACAGCGAGATTCTTGAGCCCTATTTCCTGCTTACCAACAAGCCCGTGCTTGCGTTGGTCAACATTGATGAGGATCAACTCGACGATGTCGAGTCTCATGTTAAACCAGTCCGTGAAGAACTGGGTTCGGTAGCGACTGCAACCGTCGATGGAGTAGAGGTGTCCACTGTTTTTGGTGCCTGTATCCAGCTTGAAGCCGAAGCTGCCCAGCTGGACGCCGAAGACAGAGCGGAAATGCTTGATGCCCTTGGTTTGGGCGAAGGGGCATTGCCCCGTTTCCTAAGCGCTGCATACAACGTGTTAGGACTGCGGACCTTCCTGACTACTGGCGAAAAGGAGTCCAGAGCATGGACGTTCCGCGTTGGTTCTTTGGCCCCAGAGTGTGCAGGACGAATTCACACTGACATTCAACGCGGCTTCATCAGGGCCGAGGTCATCCGTTGGGATGAGCTGCTCGAAGTTGGCTCATGGGCCAAAGCCAAAGACGTCGGTAAGATCCGCGCCGAAGGTAAGGACTACGTTTTCACCGATGGCGACGTTGTTGACTTCCGATTCAACGTCTAGGAGAGCTTAAGAGATGGGCACGGTCGAGTGACAGGTCAGACGTCGGGCAAGCCATCACAGGGTTGGCTTGTGAAGAACGCAAAAGTTCTGGCTTCGCTCGAAGTTCACCGAACCCGCCGAGCCAAGGCCAAAGGTCTTCTAGGCCGCGAGTCGCTTGAAGGTGCCGTCATGCTGGTTGACACCAAGTCGGTACATACGGTCATGATGAAGTTTGATATCGACGTGGCGTTTCTTGATGCACACAATCGCGTCATAAAGATCGTCACAATGGTTCCCTACCGCATCTCGCCGTTTGTGATGAAGGCCAAGTCCGTGGTTGAGGTTGAGGCCGGCGCATTTGCTCGTTGGGGCGTTCAGGTCGGTGACGAGCTGGAAGTTCGCGAATGATCGCCAAGGGGCGACTCACGCTTGTGGGAACGCCGATCGGAAATCTCGAGGACCTAAGCCCGAGGGCTAAGCGAGCACTAAGCGAACTGACAGTGATTGCCTGCGAGGACACCCGTCGGACTGGCAAGTTGCTGGCTCACATAGGCGCCACCGGTAAGAAACTGCTGGTCGCCAACGAGCACACCGAGTCCGCAGTGGCCAAACAAATCATTGACTACCTTCAAAATGCCGTTGGAGTTGCGTTGGTTTCTGACGCCGGCATGCCTTCAGTTTCTGACCCAGGTAGAAACATAGTTTCAGCTGTCATAGAAGCAGGCTTCGGGGTTGATGTTGTTCCCGGACCAACGGCGGTTTCGACCGCCTTAGTTGTTAGTGGGTTTGATACCGACCGCTTTGTCTTTGAAGGTTTCCTGCCTCGAAAGGGTATGGAGCGCCAAGCCCGGCTCGAGCAGCTGCTAAGCGAAACCAGAACCGCAGTCATTTACGAATCGCCCAATCGCTTGGCTAAGAGTCTGGGGGAGATGGCTAAAACGCTGGGTCCTGATCGGAAAGTGTTTGTTGGCAGAGAGCTGACCAAGATGTACCAGCAGCTCTGGCGGGGAACCCTTGCAGCCGGTGCCGAGTTTTGGACCACGCATCCGCCCAAGGGCGAGATTGTTATTGTGCTTGACGGAGTCCCGGCCGAGCGCGCCCGGTTAACAGATGTTGCTATTACCGAAGCGCTCGTTAACGAACTGGAAGCTGGAAAGTCAAAACGTGATGCCGTGGCCGAAGTAGTGGCCATGACCGGGGAGTCCAAGCGGCGGATCTACTCGCTCGCATTGGAACTCCCCGGCTAGTTGATACCGCGCTTTGAACTTCAGGCCTAGAACCTCAGGCCCTAGAACTTCAGGCCCAGAGCGTCACACAGGAACTTCATGAATGGAGCCCCGGCCTGGCACATCTTGTGGAACTCGCTAGCAAAGTCAGGCGCCGTCACTTGTTTGTGGGTTAGCGGCGCAGTGGCGATGAAGTCCTTGCGCTTGAGGTCTTCGATGAGTTCATGTTCTGGGTCAAAGCCCTTAGGAGGTCGCTTTAAGGACTGCCCCTCAAGATCAAAAAGCTTGGCGAACTTGGAGGCGCGGGTCGCTGTCTTCCACGCTTTGGGGTTGCTAGCAATATGATCCCGAATCTCATAGGCCACCTTCGACTCGGGCCTCCAGATACCGACTCCCATAAAGCACTGACGGGGTTGGATGTGCAAGTAGAAGCCCGGAGCGTGCGCGTCCTTGGCCCGCTCGTGACGAAAGTGCAGACCGGTGTTTAGTTTGTAGGGCGTCTTGTCTGCCCCAAAGCGGGTGTCTCGGTGGATTCTGAACAGCGAGCCACCTGAGGCCCTGGCGTTTGCCTCAAAGTGAGGGCTGATTTTGGCCAGCGGCGTTTGGAACTCCTGGATGAAATCAAGAGCGGGCTCTTTCACTGCCGAGTCATATCTAGCTTTGTTTTCTTGAAACCATTCGCGCTCATTGTTCTTAGCTAGATCGCTAAGAAACTTGAAGAGGTCTGGTGAGAATCGTGCTGGCGCATTTTGGGTTGAATTTTTGGACATGAGGTACCGATTATCCGGTTAGGCAACAGAGTTGGCGGCTGAACCGCAAGTCGAGTTGCCCGAGGGCAAGACCCGTGTTGTTAACATAGTCAGCCCTTATGACATCGTTGGACTTATGACATCGTTGGCGAGAAGCCGTACCCGAGACGGAAAATCCCTACTGGTAGTCATCGTCGCCGGCTCGGTGGTAACGGCGTTGTCTCTGGGCGCTCGTTCCACCTTTGGGCTGTACCTGGACCCGGTGGTCGACTCTCTGGGGTCGACGAAAGCGCAGTTTTCGTTGGCGATTGCGATCCAGAACATCATGTGGGGGCTATCTCAGCCCTTCGCCGGAGCACTCGCTGACAAGTTCGGAAGCGCCCGGATGCTGGCTGCCGGATCACTGGGATATGCCGGCGCCCTCCTGTTAATGTCCACGGCTCAGAGTCCGGGCATGCTGTATCTGTCAGCTGGTTTCCTGACAGGAATCGCCACCGGTGCTGCCAGCTTTTCGGTTGTGCTTAGCGCCGTGGGTCGCATGGCGCCCCCAGAAAAGGCGTCCATGGCTTTGGGCATCGTGACAGCGATGGGCTCAGTTGGCCAGTTCTTTCTTGTGCCTATTACGCGTTCATTCATCGACTCTTACGGCTGGCGAGACACGATTGTGATCTTGGCTGCGATGGTTGCAACCATTTCTATTGTCACCCCGTGGGTTCGGGGAACCGCATTAACCCAACAGGGTTTGGAGGCCGGGCAACCTGGCCTATCCGGCCAGTCTGATCAATCGCCGGTGAAACCGCTACGGCAAGAGTTGCGGCGGGCTCGATCGTCGCGAAACTATTTGCTTCTGAACCTGGCGTTCCTGGTTTGTGGTTTCCACGTCACATTCATTGGAACTCATCTCGTGTCCTATGCAGAAGGCTTGAAAGTTTCACCCACCTCAGCTGCTCGAGCCCTGGCCTTCATCGGTCTGTTTAATGTGTTTGGATCGCTGTTGGCGGGCCATCTTGGAACGACTCGATCTAAGACCAAGCTGTTGTCAGGGATCTATGCGTTGCGCGGTGTTGTCATAGCAGCGTTCGTTTTGGTGCCAATCACAGATCTCTCAGTTGTGATCTTTGGCTCCGTTTTCGGCTTGTTGTGGCTTTCAACCGTGCCACTGACCGGAGGCATTGTTAACCAACAGTTTGGCCCCACCCACGCCGGGACCTTGTTCGGGATCGTGTTTCTGTCTCACCAGATCGGTGCGTTTGTGGGGGCCTACTTGGGTGGCGAACTAGCCGACCGAACCGGCAGCTATTCGGTCGTTTGGTGGATCGCAATTGGTCTCGCGGCCATGGCCGCGTTAGTCCACCTGATAATTGATGACGGGCCAGTCCCTGAGCCCCCAGAATCCTTGGCACCAGTTCCAAGAGTTGCGCCCGCAGCAGCGTCGGTTCTGATTGTGGTTGGAGTGCTGGCAGCAATCCATGGAACTGCCGCGTCTAACTCAGAGGTCGCAACGGTGGCGGAATACATTTGTGTCATTCATTAGCGATCAGGCACTAGGCGATCAGGTTCGGCCAACTTCCAAATGACAGGTTCATAAATGACAGATCAACCGAACGAAGCGGCTCTTGCACCAGAAGCGTCGCTTGAGGCAGCCGCGCAATACGCACGGTCCTACATTGCTGAGCGCTCCCAACGTGATGTTCACCCAACCCCCGAGGCTGTTGCTGAGCTAACCCAGTTCGAAGAGCCGATGCCCACAAACCCAACCGATGCTGGCGACGTAATTGACATGCTTCACCAGATCGGGTCGCCGGGAACCGTCCAATCAAATGGACCTCGCTACTTCGGCTTTGTTACTGGGGGAGCGATGCCAGTAGCCAGGGCGAGCGCCGCCCTTGCATCGGCTTGGGACCAGAACGGCGCTTTGGCAACGATGTCGCCGACCGCAGCCACATTGGATGGAGTCGCTATCGGCTGGATTCAGGAACTGCTTGACTTACCGAACCGATCTACGGGGGTGTTCTGTGGAGGAGCATCTGAGGCGAACCTAATTGGTCTGATCACAGCAAGGGATTCAGTCCTTAGGCGAGTTGGCTTCGATGTTCAGGCCGACGGTCTTTTCCAAGCTCCCGAAGTCAATGTCGTGATCAGCGCTGAGGCTCACGTATCCCTGATCAAAGCGCTTGGCCTTGCGGGCCTTGGCCGCAATCGCGTGACCGTGGTAGGCACCGACAACCAGGGTCGTATCAAACAATCCGAACTAGAGAAGATCTCGATATCTGAGGGTCCAGGCATCTTGTGTCTTCAAGCCGGCAACGTAAACACCGGTCAAAGCGACGATTTTGAGTCTGCAATTGCGTGGGCGACTGAACGTCAAATGTGGACTCACATCGACGGAGCTTTTGGTCTTTGGGCTGCAGCGTCTGATCGTCGAAAACACCTTGTTGCCGGCCAACAATTGGCCAACTCATGGGCGCTTGACTGCCACAAGTGGCTGAACGTTCCCTATGACGCTGCCGTGGCCTTTGTTGCCGACGGCCAGAATCTGAGAAGGTCGATGGCGGCAGCGGCGGCCTATCTGGGGGAGAGCTCAGGTAGGGCGCCGATGCACCTAGGTCTGCAGATGAGTCAGAAGGCCAGGGCGATAGACACCTGGGCCGTGCTGAAACACCTTGGCCGCGTGGGTGTCGCCGAGCTGATCGACTCCAGCTGTGATCTTGCGGCACAGTTTGGGTCGAAGCTGGAAGCAGGCGGTGTAGAGATTCTTCACGATGTCGTTTTGAACCAGGTGATGGCGCGTTTCGGCGATGACGAGACAACTGATGCGGTGGTTGCTGCAGTTCAATCCGAAGGAACATGCTGGGTTGGACCTACTACTTGGCATGGCTTGAGGGCGATGCGAATCAGCGTCAGTGGATCTGAGACTACCGAATTGGATGTTGAAGCATCGGTCTCCGCAATCCTGCGTGTGTGGGAAACCTTGGCCGACTAGCACTTAACGTCACCGTAAACGTCGCCGAGTGGTATCCCCGATCCGGTTCGGCTCGCTAAGTAGTGTCACATCAAAACACGAAAGGCGCCTCGAACATGTATCGCAAGAATTTCAGTCCACTTCGGTGCCTCCTCGCACTGATCATTTCGCTTGGTGCGGTTGTTGCCATGTCGCCGGCGGCAACTGCGGAGATCGAACCGCAACCTCGCAATGCCGATGGTGTTGTTGGTGTTGCTACCGGCACACAATCTGAACCGGTCAGAACCAGTGTCTGGGCGATCGAGCAGATCGGTGACACTGTCTATGTTGGCGGCAAGTTCACCCAGGTAACCAATGGGGCCGGCACCGAGAACCAACCCTTCCTGGCCGCCTTCAGCGCCTCGACCGGTCGTTGGATTCCAGGGTTTAGGCCCAGCGTGAACAACAGCGTTAACGCGTTGGATGTTTCACCTGACGGTTCAACGCTGTTTGTAGGCGGCGACTTCACAACAGTTAACGGTCAGAACCAGCGAGTGTTTGCTGCGCTGGATCCGACTACCGGTGCAACCAAGTCCTTCGCTGGTCGAGTGACCAGCGGCTCCAGTGTTCGCGGGCTTGACGTGCAAGGCGGCTTTGTATACCTAGTAGGCACCTTCTTCCAACTGAATTCCGGCGGCGCCTCGACCACTGTCAACAGCGCGGCTCGGATCTCCCTTAACACCGGCCGACACGACCCAAACTGGGCCCCCAACATTTCGGGCGGACGGGCCTGGGACATCGCCGCTAGCAGCAACGCAGATCGGGTCTACATGACCGGATTCTTCAGCACCGTCAACGGACAGGACAAGCCAGGAGGCTTTGCCGCAGTCTCAGCCAGCACTGGCGACAACATCGTTGGGACTCAGCCTTTCCGTACGAATACAAACCGTGACTACGCCCAAGCGGTGGAGGTTCACAATGGCCTGGTTTGGGTTGGCGGCAGCGAGCACTACGTGTATGTCATGAACGAAAGCGACCTCGGCCTGAAGGTCTTCCATCTAAGTAACCGCACAGGAGACTTCCAGGATCTTGAAGTGGTAGGGAACCGGGTCTACGCCGGTTGTCACTGCCGGGTTGGTACCAACCTCTACACCCGTTTTGATGACGTCATTCCGTTCCCGGCTTCGAGCTCTGATCTGGCTCAAGCAGACGACGTCGGCACGAGCAACTGGGTAGTTGCCTTCGACGCCACGACCGGTCTACAGGTTGACTCCTTTAACCCGCTGGTCCGTTCTACCGGCCCTGGGGTTTGGGCAATACACGGGGCGCCTGACGGATGTCTTTGGATTGGCGGAACCTTGCATCGATCCAATGAGCAGCCAGTGGACAATGTGGTAAGGATGTGCGACGGCGATGGCGGCCCCGGCCCTGGCAGTGACACCGAACGTCCAAGCACTCCCGGTGCTGCCCGCGTGACTGATTCTGGCAGCGGCTACGTGGACTTGGCCTGGAATGGTTCAACCGACAACGTCGCAGTTACCGGCTACACAGTGTTTAACTCGGCGAACAACTCCGAGTTGTTCTCCAGCTCTAACGCATTCGGGCGATTGAACGCTCCCGACGGCACATACAACGTTTATGTAAGAGCCTTCGACGCCGCAGGGAACCTTTCATGGCGCTCTGGTGTTCGTCAGCTGACAATTACCAGCGGGGGGCCGGCCGACACCCAGCGTCCAAGTCCTCCTGGGGCGCCCCGGATCGTTGGCTCCGGCAACGGATTTGTTGACCTCCAGTGGACTAGCGGAACCGACAACGTTGGGGTTGTAGGCCATCGGCTGTATGACCTGAACACCGGCAGCTTGCTTATCGATGTGACCGGCACGACCGCCCGTCTCACTCTGGCCGATGGCACCTACCGGGTATACGCAAAGGCATATGACGCTGCGGGCAACGAGTCGTGGCGATCCGGTACCCGCACCGTAACCATCAACTAAGTCCCATTAGTCTTCGAGTTTTGATGTCAGTCGTCCAACGACTGCTTCGATGCGATCCAGCTCGGGGCCTGGGCCTTTTCGAATTCGTCCTAGGAACCTAACAATGGCGATTGGTGAGGTGGGTAGATCCATCTCATCGATCGCAACCTGGATCTCTTCCTGGCGCCCGGCGAGGCTTTGGGGCGTTGCGAACCTGGCAATAGCGAATTTGGCGGCCCGTTGAACTAGCCAGACCACTAAAAAGACAGCCAACCCAACAAGCAACAAGATCACGCCCGGTGCCCGCCACCAGCCGCTGGCAAAGATGGTGACTAGTAGGCCAATGACGGCAACAGCCAGGCCACCCTTAACTGGAAGGTTGCCTCGATCGTTGATCTGGTCAGTCATCCAACCTGCAATCAGGCCACGGGCCAGGTCGATGGTGTTGTTCAGTTCCATGTAATTGCCCCTGTTAGTCGGCCGTGCCTATTTTGCCCTGCCTATTTTGGTCTGCGAATTGTCGGGTTTAATTGCCCTGGCATGACCGACGTTGGCCGTACGCTTGATCACGTGAGTCCTTTTTACATCACTACACCCATCTACTACGTGAATGATGCCCCTCACATCGGTCACGCCTACACAACGGTGACCGCCGATGCAATTGCTAGGTGGCACCGACTCCTTGGCGATGAGACCATGTTTCTTACTGGCACCGATGAGCACGGGTTGAAGGTTCAAAGGGCCGCTGAAGAGAACGGTCGGACTCCGGCAGAACATGCCCAGCTCACTTCCCAACGCTTCCGAGACACGTGGGACTCACTTGACGTTGCCTACGACCAGTACATCCGCACAACCGAACCTCGTCACCACGTGGCCACCCAAGAACTGTTGACCAAGGTCAAAGACAACGGGTACATCTACAAAGACACCTATGCCGGTTTCTATTGTGTCGGTTGTGAGGCCTACTACGTCGAAGACGATCTCGGCCCAGACAACACGTGCCCTGTTCACGAAAAGCCTGTGGAGTGGCTGGAGGAAGACAATTACTTCTTCAAGCTTTCAGCCTTGGCTGATGAGCTTACGGCCTGGCTCGAGAGCGGTGCGGTTCGTCCCGACGGCAAGCGCAACGAGGCATTAGGGATTATCAAGCAGGGCCTTGATGATGTGTCAATTTCGCGAACCTCGATTGATTGGGGAGTTCCTGTTCCCTGGGACGAAGGCCATGTCTTTTACGTTTGGTACGACGCCCTAATCAACTACGCCACTGCGGCCGGATTCGGTTCCGACACAGAGTCTTTCGAGAAATGGTGGCCCCATGTCCATCACGTCATCGGCAAGGACATCCTGCGATTCCACTGTGTGTATTGGCCCGCAATGCTAATCGCGGCCGGTCTACAACCCCCTAAGCAAATCAACGTGCACGGTTACCTCCTGCTTGGAGGCAAGAAGTTGTCCAAAACAGGGCTAACCCAAATTGCTCCAGCTGATCTCACCGGCACTTTTGGCGTTGATGGGTTCCGTTATCACCTGTTGCGTGATGTCAGCTTCGGACCAGACTCTGACTTCAGTCACGAAGGCATGGTCGTTCGCTATAACACCGATCTGGCCAACAACTTGGGCAACCTTCTAAACCGGGTGGCAACAGTGGTGGGCAAGAAGTGTGGCGGTATTGGCCCCACACCAAATCCTGAGTCACCACTTGCCGCAGTAGTGGCCGACGCTTACGCCAAGACGGCTGACTTCTGGGACAAGATGCAACCATCGTTTGCCCTGGACGCAACTTGGGACATCATCAAGGCCGCCAACGTCTACCTAGAGCAGAACGAGCCCTGGAAGATGGAAGCCGGCTCGCCTGAGGTGATGAACGTTATGGGTGATGCCATCGAGGTGTTGCGGATCGCGGCCATTCTCTCGTCGCCAGCACTTACTAGTTCCACTGATGAGATCTGGCGTCGAATTGGCCTAGAAGGTTCGCCGGCGGATCAGGTTTTGCCCGGCGCCGCCCAGTGGGGCGGTTACCCAGGTGGGCTTGAGGTTGAAAAAGGTGCTCCGCTGTTTCCTCGGTTAAAGGTCGAGGAGAATTCGTGAGTGAAGACCTGCGCTGGACAGACAATCACTGCCACATCACAACCGCAGAACGCAAAGGTGGCACACCGGCTGAGATCGTTGCCGCAGCGGCTGAGGTTGGCGTGCATCGACTAATCACCGTGGGCTGCACTTTGGCCGACAGTAAAGAGGCGCTTGAGATAGCGGGCGAGTTTCCAAACGTTTGGGCGACTGCCGGCATCCACCCACACGAAGCTGAAAACGGAACCGACGGTCTCGAGGACCTGCTGACCGAAGCAAAGGTGGTCGCCGTTGGTGAAGCTGGGCTCGACTACTTCTATGAGCATTCACCCAAGGCTGCTCAAGCTGTTGCCTTCGAAGCTCAGATCGACATGGCCAACCGGCACAACCTGCCGCTTGTCATTCACTCGCGCGACGCTTGGGATGACACCTTTGCCATTCTGGACTCGGCGGGCACACCCGTCCACACCGTCTTTCATTGCTTCACTGGTGGCCCCGACGAGGCAAGCAAGGCACTTGAACGAGGGTGTTACCTGAGCTTCAGTGGCATCGTTACGTTTCCAAACGCGCCCGAACTTCGAGCGGCTGCTGCGATTGCTCCAACCGACCGAGTCATGGTGGAGACAGACTCGCCGTATCTGGCGCCAGTCCCGCACCGCGGCAAGGCAAACCATCCGGCCAACGTGCCATTAGTCGGAGCAGCGGTTGCAGCCGAACAAAAGGTCAGCGTGGCCCAGATGGCTTCGGCAACTTGGGCAAACGCAGCCCGCTTCTACCGGCTTGATTAAGTGACCGATCACTCGTCCGACGTTCAGTTGTTAAACCGATCTGAGATTGGTGAGCTTCTTGAACGCCATGGCATAACTCCCAGCAGGGCACTTGGTCAAAATTTCTTGTGCGACCCGTTTATGGTGGCCAAAATCGTCAGGCTCGCTGGCGTCGAAGCGGGCGATTCGGTTATCGAAATTGGGCCCGGTCTGGGGTCATTGACTTTGGGTCTGGTGTCGGCCGGAGCGTCGGTAACTGCAATTGAACTAGACAAGTTTCTGGTACCGGTTCTGCGTGACGTGGTTAACGGCCTCGACGTAAAGGTGATCGAGGCTGACGCAATGGAACTTGACTGGAAACCCATCCTGGGTGACCGGGAGTGGCGGGTCGTTGCCAACCTTCCCTACAACGTGGCCGCCCCGTTAGTTCTTGACCTGCTCGCTGGTCAACCTCAGTTGAAGTCTTGGACTGTGATGGTTCAAAAGGAAGTGGGGGAGAGGCTGGCCGCTGACCCCGGATCAAAGACCTACGGAATTCCGTCGGTGCTGCGGGCATATTGGGGAACCGCAAAAGTCGTGGGCAACGTTGGTCATCAAGTCTTCCTGCCTCGACCTCGAGTGGACAGCGTATTGGTCAGGATCGAGCGTCACGAACAGGCTCTAGTGGATGTTCCGTTTGAACCCTTAGCGAAACTGGTGAGGGCTGGCTTTGGTCAGCGGCGCAAGATGTTGCGCCGAAGTGTCAGCGAGTTTCTAACCGAGGAACAAATCATGCACGCCGGGGTAGACCCAACCGCACGCGGCGAGACTCTTGATGTTCATGGCTGGGCGGCGCTTACCGCCGAACTATTGTCAGGCGATGGCGGAACAGTCTCTCAGTCCGAATAAGCAGGCCTCTTATACCCACGTCTTCCGGCACGACACTGAGATGCCAGCGGAGTCAGAGATTTTGGGCCAGTTGGTTACTTCTGAAAGTGACGTTCTCGATGTTGGGACCGGTGCAACTGGGCGTTCAGCCAAACTGATTCGGTCCTTTGGGGCTCGAAATGTTGTTTCGATCGAGATCAACCCGGTTGCCGCGTTGGAGTTCGCAGCTTCGGGGGAGCAGGCTGGCATCGAGCTTGGTATTGCCGATTTGGCCGCCTTGCCTTTTGCGGACGAATCGTTCGACGTTGTCTTGGTGGCGTTCCATGGGATGGACTACATCCTTGAGTCCGAGACCAGAGCCACCGCCATTGCTGAAGCGGCCCGAGTGTTGCGGCCCGGCGGCAGATTGGTGCTTAACGGTTGGAATCGTCTAGGAATTCTGTTTGCGCCATACCAGTTGAAGTCGCTGGAATTGCTCAAATTGAGGGCCAAGTATGTGCTGACGGGAGACGTTTTTCGTCAGACACTCACCGATGCCAATGGCCTTAAACTTCACCAGTCGACGCCTCGGGGCACCGTCGCCGAAGTGGAGGCAGCGAGCGACCTGAAGCTCGATTTTGTTATCGACAGCTTCGCCAAGTCTCGCAATATTGCATTTGTTACCTTGACGTCGATGGAGCCCTATTGCGTCTTCAGGCGGCAGGCCGCAGCCAAGTAGCCTGACCAAATGGCCATTGAAACTGTGCATGCTCCAGCAAAGCTGACTCTGTCACTTCGCATGACCGGTCTGCGGGACGATGGCTATCACCTAATTGAGGCCGAAATGGTCACGCTTGATTTCGGTGACATCTTGGAAATCGATACCGAAGGCGATGGTCTTAGGGTGATTGGTGGGGGAGATGACATTCCTACGGGGCCATCGAACCTAGTCAACCAGGCGCTCGCGTTGGCAGGCAGAACCGCAGGCGTGACGCTGCACAAGAACGTTCCTAGCCAGGCTGGACTGGGAGGCGGGTCAAGTGATGCCGGGGCGATCTTGCGATGGGCCGGTTTTACCGATCTTCAAGCAGCAGCGTCCATTGGTGCTGACGTGGCCTTTTGTACTGTCGGGGGCCGAGCACGCGTCAGCGGTATCGGCGAAATAGTTGAGCCGTTGCCGTTCGTTGCCCAGACCTTGACCTTGATTACTCCACCGGTTGCGTGTTCGACGCCAGCTGTTTACCGGGCCTGGGATGATCTTGGCGGCCCGACACAGGCCGAAAACCCAAACGATCTGGAGGCAGCGGCCATAGCCGTTGCTCCAGATCTAGTTCGGTATAGAGATGCCTTCGCCGACGCAACCGGTCAAAGACCAATTCTGGCCGGTAGCGGCTCAACCTGGTTCGTCTACGGCGAATACCCTGGAGAAGGGCATCGCATAGTCCAAACCGTAAGTTAGTTCTATTTCTTGTTACGACGCTGAACGCGAGTTCGCTTGAGAAGCTTGCGGTGCTTCTTCTTACGCATTCGCTTACGTCGCTTCTTAATTAGAGATCCCATGAGGCTCCTGAGGTTAGCGTCACCAGGGTCGAACTTACGCTCGTCTTTGAAACAGTGTGTTTAGCTCCCGGGGCAGGATTTGAACCTGCAACGCCTGGATTCAAAGTCCAGTGTTCTACCAGTTGAACTACCCGGGATAGACCTCAATACGCTATCGGTCTAACACGACGTCTGTGTGAGTTGATAAACAATGGAAATGCCGACCAGATCTCTTTCAGCAGTTGTGATCGCAACAGCGACCGGTGCACAGATGCGTTCCCAGCGCCCTAAGCCGCTTCATTTGCTGTGTGGACGCCCCATGATTTCCTTTGTTTTAGACGCTTTAGGGGCGGCTGGAGTAAAGCAGGGCGTCGTTGTGACAGGCCCTTCCTCTAACCGGGTGTCGAAGCGAGTTCTGGAAGATCCGCCAAATTTCAACGTTCGATTTGTTGAGCAGATGAAGGCTTACGGCAACGGTGACGCTGCCCTTGTCGGGCTAAGTGGCTTCGATGACTTTGATGACGATTCGGACCTTCTTGTGCTGCCAGCAGATGTTCCCCTTATTCAGCCCCGCACCCTGGCGGCTCTGGTAGCCCATCACCAGGAGTCGAACTCGGCGTGCACGGTGTTGTCGGCACCAGCTCACGGCCAGCCTGGACCGCGCATTATTCGGGATAGACACGGCAATGTCAGCGCCGCAATTCGATCAATTGATGTCGATCCTTCGAGTGAACTTAGCGAGATGCCCTTAGGCATCTACTGCGTTCGGCGCGGCCTATTAGCTCCGGCCGTTCGAAGGACCGATCCTGACAAGGTCAACGGTGAACATCAGCTAATCGATGTTCCGGGTGTGCTTGCCAACTCCGGACATCCGGTCACCAGCCTTGCTGTCGGTGAAATCGCGGACGCCGCACCAGTTGACAGTCGATTGCAGCTGGCCGAGGCCGAAGCGGAACTGCGGCGCCGCACCAACAGATACTGGATGCAGCGCGGCGTGACGATGATCGATCCAGATCGGACCTACATAGATGCCACCGTCCAGCTTGGAACCGACGTAACCATTTTTCCGGGCACCATGTTGCAGGGCAGGACCGTCATTGGAGATAGTTGCGACATCGGTCCAAACGTGCGTTTGGCACAGTGTGTTGTGGGGGCAAACAGCATCGTGGAACAGGCGGTTGGGGAACATGCGCATGTCGGCCGAGACTGTGCGGTTGGACCATTCGCATCTTTATCGCCAGGAACTGAAATAAGCGATGGGACGCGCACGGGTCCCTTCTATGCTGGCATCCGCGGTTAGGTCGCCGCAGCTAGGTCGCAATGAACATCCGGGGGCACGGAATGGAATCGGTCACAAAGAAGAAGCTTCACCTGTTCTCAGGTAGGCACAACATCGAACTCGCCCAAGAAGTTTCAGACGAACTCGGCATTGGCCTCTCCGACGCCAACCCCGACCAGTTCGCCAACGGTGAAACCCACATCCGTTTCGACGAATCCATCCGAGGCTCTGATGTGTTCATCATGCAGAGCCACGCCAATGTTGGAGATCTTTCGCTGAACGACGCTGTGATGGAACAGCTCATCATGGTTGACACGGCGCGGCGGGCATCGGCCAAGCGCATAACAGCTGTAATGCCCTTCTACGGTTACGCCCGCCAGGATCGCAAAAGCAGTGGTCGCGAACCAATTACTGCTCGGCTCATCGCCGACATGTTCTCCGCCGCTGGCGCCACTCGTCTAGTTGCTGTCGATCTTCACTCCGGCCAGATTCAAGGTTTCTTTAACGGTCCAGTTGACCACCTAACCGCAGCACCGGTGTTGGTTAACCACCTAAAGCAATTTGCTGAAGACCTAGTAGTGGTGTCTCCCGATGCTGGCCGCGTGAAAGTTGCCGAACGCTACGCACAGACTCTGGGCGCTGATCTCGCAATCGTGCACAAGACCCGATCCAAGACTTTGAAGAACATGTCAGAAGCCAAGAGGGTTGTTGGTGAGGTCGACGGCCGAAACTGCGTCCTTATCGATGACATGATCGACACCGCCGGAACAATTTGTTCCGCAGCAGAACTTCTGGTTGAACGGGGTGCCAAGACCGTGGTTGCGGCTGCCACCCACGCAGTGTTTTCTGGGCCAGCCATCGACCGGCTGAAGAACTCGGTATTTGAGCGCGTAATCGTCACTAACACCCTCCCATTGGCTGATTCTGAGCGCTTCGACAAGTTGGAAGTGCTTTCGGTGGCTCCGTTGATTGCCGAGACAATCAAGGCTGTCTTCGAGGACACCTCAGTTAGCAACATATTCCAGGGCCAAAACCAGAATTAACGGCGCTAAGCTCACTAGTCGGCTACGCGCCGAACGGCGATCTCTTAACTCGAGGAAATAGTGATGAGCACAGACCAACCCGTAGTAGAAGCAACAACTAACCGAGAACTAGGCACACGGCCTTCTCGTCGGTTGCGTCGCACCGGCCAATTGCCCGGTGTTGTATACGGCATGGGCAAGGATCCAGTAACCGTTTCGGTGGCCTACAACGATCTTCGCGACGTACTTAAGGCAGAATCTGGCCTCAACACCGTGTTCACACTTGACGTCGCTGGCGACCACGAAACCGTTCTGGTCCGTGAACTTCAGCGGGACGTGATCAAATCGGTTGTTACCCACGCCGACTTCCTCCGAGTTGATCCGAACAAGCCAATTGAGATCGAAGTACCAATCGTCTTGGTCGGCGAAGCCGAAGAAGCCGCCCAAGAAGGTGCAGTCATCGAACAGCGTGAGCTCGTACTTACCGTCATGGTCGCTCCGAACGCAATTCCTGATCAGCTCGACCTCGACATCTCAGCTATGTCGCTCGAAAACGACAGTCTCACCCTTGCTGCAATTTCGTTGCCAGCGGGTGTTGTCACCGAAGTCGATCCAGAAACCGTCATCGCAGTAGCCTCTGTTCCACAGGTAATCGAAGAGCCTGTTGAAGAAGACGCAGAAGCTGCTGAAGGTGAAGAGGGCGAAGACGGAGAAGGCTCAGAAGACGGTGAAGGCTCAGACGACGCCTCGGATGCAAGCGACGAGGAAGAGTAGAGTCAGCACGTGGTCTTTGCCCGAACTAGTGCAGAAGGTCCCCGCAAGGGAACTCCAGCAGATCTTCTAGTTGTTGGCTTAGGCAATCCCGGAGAGTCCTTTGCTGGCACTCGTCACAATGTGGGCGCTGAAGCGGTTGAACGTCTTGCCCACCGTTATGGCGAGCGTTTGGCTAAGTCAAAGCAGCGGGCTCTTACCGCTGAAATTCGGGTCGGTCAGAAGCGGGTGGCAATTGCCTTCCCCCAGACCTACATGAACAACTCGGGTGAATCTGTTCGATTGTTGGCCCGTCGTTATGGGATTACCCACGGTGATGGCCTGGTCATTGTTCACGATGAGCTCGATCTTCCTGTTGGGCGGCTGAAGCTCAAGCAAGGCGGCGGACTGGCCGGTCACAATGGTCTGCGGTCAATCGTCCAGCACGGCGGCTCCGGTCATTTCATTCGGGTTCGAATCGGTATCGGCCAGCCAAAGGCGGCCCAGTCACCTCGTGACTTTGTTTTGAAACAGCCATCGAAGACCGAACGCACTCAGCTCGACACTGCAATTAGCCAAGCATCAGAGGCAATCGAACTTCTAGTTCGTGACGGCATTGATGCCGCAATGAACTTGGTAAACCGGCGTCCTGGCTCTACAGACCTAGCCGGCCAGTAGTCAAAGCGAGGCAAAACTGAGCGCGTTTTCTTTGTTGCCCCGCCTCATTGGCGGGGACCAAGCCTTAGACCGTGTTATCGGTCGGGCCGCCACCGTGTTGGCAGCTCCAGAAACCGCCCGCGCACCAGCGATTGCGGCCATTGTTGACGGCACGGGCAGAAAACCAGTGCTCGTCGCCACAGCAACGACGTCTGAAGCCGAGCGCTTGACCCATGACCTTGGCGTTCTACTTGGAGACCAAGTTGTCATGTTTCCGGCTTGGGAGACCCTTCCGTTCGAACGGGTCAGTCCATCGTTGGAAACAATGGGTCAGCGACTAAGGGCACTTTGGCTATTGCAGACCGAAGACCGTTGCCCTGCAGTTGTTGTTGCGCCGGTTCGAGCGTTGATCCAACGCATTGGTCCGGGTGCTACCGATGTTGCGCCGGTCTCGGTGAGCATCGGTGATCGGTGCGATCCCGCAGAACTGGTTAGCCAACTTGTTGAGCTCGGTTACCGTAGGGAGCCTCAGGTTGAGCACCGGGGCGAGGTGGCGATGCGCGGTTCAATCGTGGACGTCTATGGCTGTACCCAGGACAGCCCGGTTCGAATTGATCTTTGGGGCGACGAGGTCGAGAGACTTACAACGTTCTCGGTAAATGACCAACGCTCGATCGATGACATCGCGTCGGTCGAGATATTCGGGTGTCGTGAGCTACGAGTCACCGAAGAGGTTCGGGCTCGCGCTGAGAAGTTGATTGCGTCCGAACCTTGGGGTCGTGAGCAATGGGAACGACTTTCCGAAGGTCTGATCTTTGACGGGATGGAAAGCTGGCTGCCCTGGCTGACTCCTGAGGAAATCGTCTTGGCTGACCAGCTGGATTCTGACTCCACGGTCATCTTGGTTGAGCCTCGTCGGATGCGAGACCGCGCTGCGGATCTGTTAGCCGAGGAGGAAGACCTCGCCAGAACTCTGGCCAAAACTTGGTCAGTAGACCAAGGCAGAGAGTTTCCACGGCTCCACATCGAATTCGATCGGCTTCTGGCCAAGACCGAAGCTCCAGTAATTAGTACGACGCCGGTTCCTGAAGGTCCCGACGTGGCCGTCTTTGATTCCTCCGGGTGGGACCCTCCGGGCGAACAGCTGGCAGCGCGGCTTCGGCAGCAACTTGCCGAGGGGGCTCGCGTAATAGTGTGCGCCGACGGTGTCGGTTCGGCCTCGCGGCTGTCTGACATTCTGAACGAATGGGGAGTCACCGGTCTGGCCCAACACGGTGATCAGATGCCAGAGGTGTTTTCTCCCGGCGGCCACATTGTGGTTCAGTCGCTTGAGCGGGGTTTTGTTCTGCCGCGTGTTGGCGTTGCGGTAATTACCGAAGCGGAGTTGACCGGACGACGACGCTCGCATCGCAAGGCCAAACCCCGCAAGCGTCAGAGCGAAGGTTTCTTCGAAGACCTTCAGCGCGGGGACTACATCGTTCATCATCAGCACGGTGTGGGCCGCTTCTCAGGCATGGTCAAGCGTGACATCGGTGGCCATTCCCGTGACTACCTGCTCCTTGACTACAAGGGCGACGACAAGCTTTATGTGCCGTCGGATCAGATTGATCTCATCCGTCGCTACACCGGCGGCGAGTCCCCAAGCTTGCATCGTCTCGGCGGTGCTGACTTCTCCAAGGCCAAAGCCAAGGTTCGTTCAGCCGTTGCTGAGATTGCCCAAGAACTGGTGGTTCTGTATCAGACCCGGATGAGTGCTGAGGGCATTGCGTTTGCCCCAGACACTCCTTGGCAAGCCGAGGTTGAAGGCGCGTTCCCCTACGAATTGACTCCAGACCAGGCGATGGCCGTTGTAGAAATCAAGGGTGACATGGAGCGTGAGGTTCCAATGGATCGCCTCGTCGTTGGTGACGTCGGATTCGGCAAGACCGAAGTTGCTTTGCGTGCCGTCTTCAAGGCAATCCAGTCCGGCAAACAAGCCGCGGTCCTGGTGCCAACCACTTTGCTTGCACAACAGCACTTTCAGACCTTCACCGACCGTTTCGCTCCATACCCGATTCGTGTTGAAGTGCTAAGCCGATTCCTCACCGCCGCCCAAGCCCGCAAAGTTGTAGCCGACGTGGCAGCGGGCCAGGTCGACGTATTGATTGGCACCCACCGAATTCTCTCCGAAGATATCAAGTTCGACAAACTTGGATTGCTAGTAGTGGATGAAGAGCAACGCTTTGGAGTCAGCCACAAAGAGGTAATCAAGAAGCTCCGAACCGATGTAGATGTTCTCACGTTGACAGCCACGCCAATCCCAAGAACTCTTGAGATGAGTCTGGTCGGCATTCGCGATCTCAGCCTGCTAAACACCCCTCCCGCCGATCGTCAGCCGATTCTCACTTACGTGGGCGAATACGATGAGCGTCCGGTTGCCGAGGCAATTCGGCGAGAGCTGTTGCGTGAAGGTCAGGTCTTTTTTGTGCACAACCGGGTGCGCAGCATCGAGAAGGTGGCATCAGAACTTAGGGCGCTAGTGCCCGAGGCCAGAGTTGCGGTGGCTCACGGTCAAATGGATGAAGGCACTTTGGAAACCATCGTGCTGGACTTTTGGGAAGGCAAATACGACGTCTTAGTCTGCACCACGATTATCGAATCTGGTATCGACATGCCCACGGTTAACACTTTGGTGGTGGACCGTGCCGAACGCCTTGGCTTGGGTCAGTTGCATCAGTTAAGAGGGCGGGTGGGTCGATCGGGACAACGCGCGTACGCCTACCTGTTCACGCAACCCGACGCAGCTCTTAGCGAAGAGGCCTACGAACGGCTCAAGACAATTGGCGAGGCTACAGAGCTGGGTTCTGGTTTTAAGATTGCCATGCGCGACCTAGAGATTCGGGGTGCCGGAAACCTCCTAGGCAGCGGTCAGAGCGGCCACATCGCAGCCGTCGGTTACGACCTTTATTGTCAGCTTGTTACAGAAGCAGTTGGCGAACTCAATGGTGAACCCGTGAAGGTTCCAGTTGAGATCAAGATTGACCTGCCCGTTGACGCTCACATCCCTGAGGACTACATCGACTCCGGGCCTCAACGTTTGGGTGCCTATCGTCGCCTTGCTGCGGTGAGCTCCCTGGAAGAAGTAACCGACATCCGGGCCGAGTGGGAAGACCGGTACGGACCGATTCCCAAAGTTGCTGAACGGCTGATTGAGGTTGGATTCCTGCGGGCCCGATGTTCTGAGGTCGGAATCACCGAGGTTGTTGTAATCAAGGGTCCTGGTTTTGGCGGACCAGAGCTGGTTGCCAAGCTTGGTCCAATTGCCGAGCTAAAGGTTTCCCAAGAAGTTCGGATCGATCGGCTTTACAAGGGCTCAGTTTGGAAGCCAGTTGAATTTGGAGCTCTCGGTGGACAGATCCAGGTTGGCCTTAAGCGCAAGACCGACGTAGCAAACGACCTAGTTGCCTTTTTGGAGTCTGTGTTCGACTTGTCGTAGCCTCTGCGTGTGGATCTTTCTTACCCGCCCGAAGCTGAAGAGTACCGTTCCAAGGTTAAGGCCTTCCTTGCCGACAACTTGCCCGAAGGATGGGGAGGTTACGGAGCGCTTGACCCAAGCGAACGTGATGTCTTCCTGAAGTCTTGGCGAGAGACCCTTAACGACAACAAGCTACTTGCGGCCAACTGGCCCGCTGAGTACGGGGGCGGTGGACTCACAAACCTCGAGCGTGTAGTTATGGCCGAAGAGTTTGCGGCCCTTGGTGTTCCCACAGCTGGCGCTAACGACGCCTTCAGCATAGGGATGGTCGGTAACACCATCTTGCACTGGGGAACCGATGAACAGAAGGAAGAGTTCATTCCCAAAATTCTGTCTGGCGAATACTTGTTCTGCCAGGGATATTCCGAGCCCAATGCCGGTTCTGACCTAGCGAACCTTGGTTGCAAGGCAGACAAGGACGGCGATGAGTTTGTTCTGAACGGCCAGAAGATCTGGACTTCGGCGGGCACCTCGGCCAACTGGATCTTTGTTATGGCCAGGACCGACGTTGACCAGCCAAAGCACAAGGGCATCTCGTTCTTCTTGGTTCCTATGGATCAGCCTGGAATCGAAGTTCGTCAGATCACCAACATGGCCGGACAAAACCACTTCTGTGAGGTTTTCTTTACCGACGCCAGAGTGAGTGCGGAGAACGTG
Source organism: uncultured Acidimicrobiales bacterium (assembly GCA_937922785.1). Taxonomy (GTDB): domain Bacteria; phylum Actinomycetota; class Acidimicrobiia; order Acidimicrobiales; family SZUA-35; genus CALAJQ01. Next base: position 8,451 of record CALAJQ010000034.1, on the reverse strand, counting down.
CTTGGCGGATACAACAATGGCTGGGCGGTTGGTAACACCTTGCTCGGATTCGAACGTGGCGTCGGCGCGGCTACCCAGCACCTCGGTTTTGAGGCCGAGCTTGGTCAGCTTGTCGAGCTGGCTCGCAGTACTGGTGCCAACGAAGATCCTCTAGTTAGGCAGCGAATCGCCAAGCTCCACGCTCAGGTTCAGATCATGAAGTACCGAGGCAAGCAAGCCCTAACCCGGTACTTGGCCGGTAAGGCCCCGGGGCCGGAGTCCTCCATCGGCAAACTGTTCTGGAGCAACATGCACCAAGAGCTGACCGAGTGTGCAATGGACGTGCTTGGAGCCGAAGGCATGACCGGATATGGCACCGAGACCAGAGGCGGACTGGGCCCACCTCCAATCGGTACCGCAAACACACCAGGAAACTGGATGGCATCGTTCTTTATTGCTCGCCCCGGCACCATTTACGCCGGCACCAGCGAAGTACAGAAGAACATCATCGGCGAACGGGTCCTAGGACTGCCTAGGGAACCACGAGCCGACAGTGGTACCTGGAAAGAAAGCCAAGCCAACTACAAATAGTTGGGGGTCAAGTCTCAAAAGTAGTTAGGTGCAGCGGGCCCTAGCTACCGTCGGCATATGACTTCGATGCAAAATGCTTTTCCTGCTGGCGTACTAACCGGCGGCGCCGTTACAGAAGTGTTTGCGCTGGCCAAAGAACAAGGCTTCGCTATTCCTGCGGTCAACTGCATTGGATCTAACTCGATGAACGCCGCCATGGAAACGGCTGGCCGCTTGAACAGCCCCGTGATCATCCAGTTTTCAACTAGCGGGTCCGCCTTCGTAGGGGGCAAGAACGTTCCAGTGGACTCGACGAGGGCATCGGTTCTTGGGTCGGTCGCCGGAGCTGCGCATGTGCGGACGATGGCATCTGCTTATGGCGCTCGGGTAATTCTGCACACCGACCATTGCCCAAAGAACAAGCTGGCGTGGATCTCCGGGTTGATAGACGAGGGCGAGAAGCACTTTGAGGCTACGGGCGAACCACTTTTCAGCTCCCACATGCTTGACCTGTCCGAAGAGTCGATGGAAGAGAACATCGATACCTGCGTTGAGTACTTCAAGCGTATGGATCCTCTAGGAATGACGCTTGAAATTGAGCTGGGAATCACGGGTGGCGAGGAGGACGGGGTCGACAATAGCGACGCTGACGAAGCTGACCTTTACTCCAAACCCGAGGAGGTTTCTTACGCGTACGAGCGGTTGTCGGAGATCTCGCCTAACTTCACGATTGCGGCTGCATTTGGCAACGTGCATGGTGTCTACAAGCCCGGCAACGTGAAACTTACGCCGACTATCTTGCGGGATGCACAAGCTCACGTGCAGAGCGAGCACTCCACCCAGTCGAACAAGCCCATCAACTTCGTGTTCCACGGGGGTTCTGGTTCAAGTGCGGCTGACATCCAAGAAGCCATCAGCTACGGCGTAATCAAGATGAACATAGACACCGACCTTCAGTGGGCGTTCTGGGACGGAGTCCGAGCCTATGAAGCCGACAAGCACGACTATCTCCAGAGCCAGCTCGGCAATCCCGAAGGCCCCGATGCTCCGAACAAGAAGAGCTATGACCCTCGCTCCTGGCTGAGGGCCGGCGAGATCTCCTTTGGAGACCGACTCCAACAGTGTTTCGCCGAGCTCAACAACATCGACACGCTGGCTTGATAGACCCACTAATCGAATTCATAGATCTAGCCAGTTAGTCTGGCTCAGTGGATTCTGCGGCGTTGCTTAAGAAGTTTGCGCCAGTCGTTCGATATGACTCTCGCGAGCTGTTTTTCCCGTGCGACGTCGAGCCCTACGTTGCGAACTCTTCGCTTTGGATCGACGGCGCTGTGGCTAGAGAGGCCGGATCTCTAGGCACTGAGGATCTAGATCATTCTCTGGGCGCAGAGGTTCATCTGCGGTTCGTTTCTGACCATGAACGGGCATCGGTGTTGCGTGAAGAGGCCAAGCGGCTGGCACGAAAACTACTGTCGCCTCGCCTGGGTCGCGTTGGAATCTTCGGCCGTGTACTGGATGCCATCTTCCTGCTAAGTGTCCTGGTTCGGCCAACAACTCCGCGTATGACAACAACGGCTGCGGCCCTTAAATGTCACCGACTTAACCTTGATGACCGTCCCACCGTTTACGCCCGAGCGTTAAGGCAAGGTGAGTGGATTGTTCTGCACTACAGCTACTTCTATGCCATGAACGATTGGCGTTCTGGCTATCGGGGAGTGAATGATCACGAAGCCGACTGGGAACAGGCTTGGATCTTTGTTGACCCTGGAGACCTGACCCCGCAGTGGATCGCTGCGTCTAGCCACGAACATACGGGCCCTGATCTGCGGCGTCATTGGACCGATATTGAGGTTGAGAAACAGGACGACCGGGCTGTGCTGTTTGCCGGGGCAGGCAGCCACGCCCTGTACTTCCGACCAGGTGACTACGTAACCCGAATTGATGTTCCCGGAACCAGGTGGGCGCTTAAGGCCCAACGCTGGATCCAGGGTGTGCTGCGCATTACCGATGTGGCAACTGAACGAGGGTTGGGTCCTGCGCTTGGTGTGCCCTTTGTCGACTCTGCAATTGGGGACGGCCGAAGTATCTCTGAGTGGGATCTGGTCGAGGTGGACGACGACACGAGCTTCATTGCCGATTATCAGGGTCTCTGGGGTCTCGACACTAAGGACCCGACTAACGGTGAGCGGGGCCCGTCAGGACCAAAGTTCGACCGATCGGGCGGCTTAAGGGACTCTTGGGTTGATCCGCTCGGATTCGCCGGGCTGGCCGGAACACCCCCGCCGTCAGCCGACAGCCATCGATTGAGCAACACAAAACTCGAAGAAGTTCGTGAGCAGCTCACTACCGAGATCAGAAACAAAGGCCGGCTGCTGCCCTTTATTACTGCTGGTGCCGGTGGAGTTGAAGGCGCCGAAGAGGCTGTGGAAGCGGAGAGCCTCGAGTTGACTGAGCTGCTTAGGCAACGAACTGCGGTAACCGACCTGGGTCGTCATCGCGCTCAGGGGTCTCAATACAAGCTGAACGTAAGAAGTCATCTGAGTCACCCAGCCATTCCGCTGCCTGCACCCCACGGCGCAGGTTGGTTGCTTGCAATGTGGGCGGCCCTCAGTGTTCCTGCGTTGCTGATACTGCTGGCAGCTGTGTTGTATTTCGACTCCGTCGAACTGGCCGGTGTCGGCATTGTTGTTGGGGCCGTGGTAATTCTGCTGGAGCAGTTAGTGCGGCGCAGGTTCCGGGCAGTGCTGCGAATCGGCGGGATTTATGTTGCCATTGTGCTGGCCGGGGCGGCAGTGTTGACCGGTCTGTTGGTAGCTGGTCGAATCGTAATCTCGGCAGCCTTGGTTGCTGGTGCCGTAGTGCTCTTTGTTGCAAACCTGAGTGAACTGACAGCAGTGTCAGCCGGTCGCCGGGCTCGAGCTATTTCTCAAGCAGCGCTGGAAGAAGCAGCAGAACAGAATCCCACTGAGCCCTAGATCTCGGTCAGATCTTGAGCTATCGGTCGTTCAAGAAGCCGAAGCGAGATCTCACCGTGGTTACTTCGTCCGGGTCAACTTCGCCAAACATGACGGTTTCGATCTCAGCAGCGCTGGCCAATGTCTCACCCAATGGGCTGTGAAGTACTGAGTCCCCGGCGTGAGCGAAGTTGTTGCCGTCGGCTCCAACCCGGTTGACACCAAGAACATATGCAAGGTTCTCGATAGCCCTAGCCTTCAGCAGCGCTTGCCAGTGGAGCCGTCTCTTGGCCGGCCAGTTCGCAGCGACCACATAGAGGTCTGTGTCATCGGCAAGGTTCCAAAAATGGTCGGCAAACCTTAAGTCATAACAAATGAAGAAGCTGACGCGCACACCTTCGATGTCAACCGTCAGGTGGGAAGCACCTGCCTCGTAGTGGTTGTGTTCGCCGCCCAGGGTGAAAGGGTGAATCTTGTCATAAGAACCGACGATTCCGTCTGGTGATGCAACGGTCAAGCGGTTAACCGGCATCTCAAGCGAGGGGTCCTTGGTGGGGACTGACCCGCAAACAAAGAGGTCGTGTTTGCTGGCCATTTGGGTGATGAAAGTGGTTGACGGGCCGTCGGCAGCTTCAGCTACACGCTCGGGGGCCATTGAAAAACCGCAGCTGAACATCTCGCTGAGCACGACCAACCTTGCGCCCCCAGCAGCCGCTGTTGCCACCATGGGCGCCACTGCCGCCATCGTTGTGGCTGGATCCTCCCAGGCAATGTCGTGCTGAATACCCGCAATTCGCATCTGGCTATTGTTCCTCACATCAGGCGGTAGGTCCATAACGGTCGCCAAAGCTCTACAGTTGTGAGGTGCCTAGAACAGACCGAGCTCGTAGTACTACCCGGATGATTTGCCTAGCGGCAGTCCTTGCATTGCTGGCCGCATCTTGCGGAGTGAGCCGGGACAGCGCGCTGGAGACCTCACCGCCGCCAACCGCTGCTCCGCCGGTGGATGACCAGTCAGCCCCGGCCGAGACCACTCCGCCAGAACCTCTGTCACTTCCTGACCCAATCGGTCTTGATCCCAGTGGAAATGCAGCCGTTGTTAGTTTCCCCGACGGTTCAGAGGTGATAGTCACCAACGAAGACATCCTTCAAGCTGATCAGGACTTTCGGGACTCCGCCACGTTTGTGAACCTTGTTCTCCAATCAGGCGGCGTGCGAGTGCCGATCGAGAACGTGTTGATCGATCAGGCAATCTTGCGAGCAACTCTTGACCAAATGTTGGACGACCGTGGCCTGACAGTTACCGACGCCAACCGTGCCCAGGCCCGAGACGAAGTGGCTCAGTCGCTTGCTCCGCTACTTGGCCCAGAAGGAGATGGCGTCAAACTCCTCGATGAACTTGGTGCATACGGCGATCTTGTTGCCGATCTGCAAGGTCAGCTGATCAGCCTGTCCTCAGATCTTCCTCCCGCTCAGCTGGCTTGTGTCCGTCACATCCTGTTAGCCACCGAAGAAGAAGCGCAGACCGCCATCGACGACATCGCGGGCGGTGCTGACTTCTCCGAAGTTGCTATCGAACGTTCAACTGGGCCATCTGGACCTTCGGGCGGGGATCTTGGTTGTGCCTCCACGACTGGGTACGTGCCCGAGTTTGCAGCAGCCGTTGATGCGGCGACCGTGGGTGAGGTCGTGGGACCGGTTCAGACTGACTTCGGATTTCACGTGATCATCGTTGATGCGTTTGAAGATGACATTGCATCGAGCGGTCAGTTGACCGGAGCTCAGCGCCTAGCCGAAGAAAGACTTGGGACCGCAACGGTAACTATCGATCCCCAGCTCGGCTCGTGGGACCCAGTGTCGCTTGTCGTAATTCCGGCCTAACCCATGGCGAAGATCGTCATTTGCGGTCTCGGCCCCGGCGGCGATTCCGACATCACCGAAGCCACGCTGAATGCAATCGCGGCCAGCGAGCACACCTACCTTCGCACCTCCCAACACCCAAGCGCGACCCGGATTCCCAATGCTCAATCATTCGATTCGCTTTATGAATCGCTAGAGACCTTTGAGGAGGTCTATGAAGCCATTGCCGACAAGCTGATTCAGTCGGCAAAGGAGTTCGGGGAAGTTCTATATGTGGTTCCCGGCTCGCCGCTGGTTTTGGAGCGGTCGGTTAGGAACTTGATCGATGCGGCCGATCAGGACTCATCTTTGGACGTCGAGCTTGTCCCGTCCCTTTCATTCCTTGATGTCGTCTGGGCCAGGCTGCGGATCGATCCGGTCGACGATGGCGTGCGCCTTATCGACGGCCACCGCTTTGCTAGTGAGGCGGCGGGAGAACGAGGCCCGCTTTTGGTAGCTCACGCTCATGCCAACTGGGTGCTAAGTGATATCAAGCTCGCAGTTGAAGCTGGCCCAGAGCAAAAGGCCATTATTTGCAAAGCCCTCGGAACACCAGATGAACAAATCGTCGAGGTTGCCTGGCCCGATTTGGATCGCACGATCGAAGCTGACCATCTGACCAGTGTGTACATCCCACATCTGGCTGCTCCGGTAGCGGGAGAGCTCCTAGCGTCGGTTGAGCTAATGCATCGGCTACGCCAGGATTGCCCGTGGGATTCCGAGCAGACTCACGAGTCCTTGAGGCGCCACCTTCTGGAAGAGGCCTACGAGGTTCTCGAAGCAATCGATGGTGTTGACGTTGCCTCAGGTGAAGGGTATGAGCATCTGGAAGAGGAACTAGGCGACCTGTGGTTCCAGATCCTTTTCCACGCCGAGCTGGCTTCCGAACAGGGCCAGTTCACCATTGCTGACGTAGCTAGGGGAGTGCACGACAAGTTGGTCGGGCGTCACCCTCATGTCTTTGGTGGCGATCAAGCGGCCGATGCCGATGAGGTCGTAGCCAATTGGGAAGAGGCCAAGATCGCTGAAAAGGGCCGAACCTCGGTTATGGACGGAATCCCGAAGACCCTTCCCGCCCTGACGCTGGCCGAAAAGGTGTTGAAGAAAGCAAGCCGAGTCAGCCAGCCAGTGACCGAGACCGCACAACGCCTTACTGATGTCATCTTTGAGACTCCGCCTGATGAGGACGAGGTGGGCAGAGTATTGATGGCAGTAGTCGAACAGGCCCGTGCGGCAGGAGTTGACCCGGAGGGAGCCCTCCGTGCTGCGGCGACGGCGGCCCGCGACCGATTCATGGCCCAAGAGCCATCAGGTTCTGTTTCGCCGAATTGGGTGTTCGGCTAACTGCTGCCCATGGCTGGCGGACCCGAAGGTGGTTCGCTGGCGGGGGGTGCCAGATTCGTGGCTGGGCCTGCTGGTGGCGGGGGCATGTGATCGCCGCTCTGACCTGGATTAGGACCAGGACCAGTTACGGGCGGTCCTGGTTGCCATTCGCCTGGCGGCGGCGGAAGAAGCGACGAAGGGACTTTGTTGTCTTGGGTGGGCGGCGGCGCAGGCAAGTAGTTCGGTGGCAAGGCCGCGCCAGCGCTCGGTTGTGACGGTGGGGGAGGCATGCTCTGGTGGGTCTGGGCCACGGGAGCTGAAGTCGTTGGCGAGGCCTGCGGAGCGTCCTGAGGCACGAACGGTGTAACTGTCAGCAGGGCCCCCGCGCCCGGAACTAGCCCCTCGCGAAGTTCCATGTCGGTCTCGGCAGCCTTGAACGGCACGTTGTCAAGACGCAGTTGCACCTCTGAACCAGAGGCAACTTCAGTTTTCCACCCCGAGCGGCCGTCGCCCGATGCAGTGGTGTCGCCGCCTTGGGCTGATGCCCGGTCGAAGGCAAACAGCAGCACCTCACCGTCGTCGTCAGCCAGTGCTGCAGCAACGCCTCGTGGATCTTCGCCAAGAACTAGTTGGTGCAAAGCGGCAGCCACTGCTTCAAAGCTCCAATCGCCGGCAGCGTCCAGTGCGTCAACCATGTTCAGGGCGCTGCGCCCTAAGTCATCAGAACCTTGAATGACCGAACCGCCAGCCACCACCGTTAGGCGTGGATGGCGAACCACAGCTCCGGATCCGGCGATGATTGAGGCTCCTTTTCGCTGCATGTGTTAATCGTGCCACGCGGAACATACTGAGCGCACCATTGAGGCTCAAAATAGTCGCAAATGGCTCGATTCGGACTGTGTTCTTTCACCTATCAAATATTGGGTTCGGGTATGATTACTGGGTTACCGTTGGCAGAACGGTGGTTAAAGCGGCGACGCTTTCAAAAGGGATGGGCAAGATGCAGCGACGAATAATGGCACTGTTGGCAGGGCTGACTCTGGTTGGGGCACTAGCAGCCCCGGTAGCAGCTGCCGTTCCCGACGCCCCAACTGGTGTTAGCGCGTCCGTATCTGGAAGCACGATTACCGTGAACTGGACCGCACCAGCGGCCGGGGATCCAGCGACCGGCTACACAATTAGTCTCGACAACGGCGGTGGCTCGACCACCAGCACCGGAACCTCCGCAGACATCTCGGGAGTGGCGCCTGGTTCCTACATTGCAACTGTTACTGCCACAAACGCCGATGGCGACGGCGGGTCAGCATCAAGTAACCAGGTCGTGGTTGAAGCTCCGGCCACTGTTCCTGATGCTCCAACTGGAGTTTCTGCTTCGCTTGTTGGTGATACGAGCGTGTCTGTGTCTTGGTCTGCGCCTGGGAACGATGGTGGTTCGGCGGTTATTGATTACACGGTGTCGTTGGATAACGGTGGTGGTTCTCAGACTGTTGGTGGGACGAGTTTCCAGTTTGATGGTTTGACTCCTGGGGTTACTTATACGGCGACGGTTACTGCTCGGAATGATGTTGGTTCTTCTGGTGGTGCGTCTTCGAACAGCGTTCTGGTTCCTGTTCAGGCCACTGTTCCTGATGCTCCGACTGGTGTTAGTGCTTCGGCTAGTGGTGATACTCAGGTTGATGTGAACTGGTCGGCTCCTGGGAATGATGGTGGTTCTGCGATTACTGGT
>CALAJQ010000033.1 GCA_937922785.1 uncultured Acidimicrobiales bacterium | reverse complement strand
GTGGCGAAGGTCTCGCCTTGGAACTCTCGCACTAGCGCTGTCTCAATTTCGTCCGCTGGAGCAGGTCGGGCGAAGTAGTAACCCTGGCCGAGGGTGCAGCCAAGCGCTACCAGGCGACTCAACTGGGCCGGCACTTCGATGCCCTCGGCAACGGTGTCAGCCCCTAGACCGTCAGCAATGGACAATATCGTCGAGACGATCGTGGATTCGTCTTGGTCTTCCAACTTCGCTACGAAGCTACGGTCGATCTTAAGAATGTCGGCGCTGAACTCGTCTGCGTAGGTCAGAGTTGAGTAGCCAGTTCCGAAGTCGTCGATTGCCACGCGCAGACCGGCCTCCCTCAAGGCGTCGATTTTCCTAACCACCAGTGCCGTGTCGTTTATCAACGCAGACTCCGTCAGCTCAAGAACAACTGCTCCGCGATCCATTCCCGCCCCGTCAACAATCTCTAGGACGTCTGCGACGATGCCTTCTTGCTGGAGTTGCACGGCTGAAACGTTGACCGTCACGTAAAGGTCAAGCCCTTCAGCGCGCCACGCTGCAACTTGGGAAACTGCCTTGCACAGAACAGCTCGACCAAGCGGAACTATGAGGCCGTTGCGCTCAGCAACAGGGATAAACGCCGAGGGGTTGACCATGCGCCGCACCGGATGGTCCCAGCGGACGAGGGCCTCAACGCCCACAGTTCGGCCTGTTCTCAGGTCAACGATTGGCTGGTAGTAAACCATCAGCTCATCGTTTTCGATCGCTCGTCCCAGCGCGTTAGTAATCTCGAAACGTTCCAGAGTGAGGTCGGCCATTCCGGTTTCGAACATGGTCCAACGAGCCTTGCCCTGTTCCTTGGCCTCATACATCGCAACGTCGGCCGAGCGGAGCAGATCTTCCGGGCTCTGGGTGCCGTCGGTATCCATGGCGATACCGACACTGACACTTGTTTGAACCTTCTGGCCCATCAACATGACCGGCTCCGACAGCTCTTTAACTATCCGGTCGGCAACTTTGGCAACTTCTGATTGGGATAGGTCACCGAGCAGAACAGCGAATTCGTCGCCGCCAAACCTGGCGGCCTTATCGCCCAGGCGCATCCGACCAAGAAGTCGGTTGCTGATCTCAACCAGGACCTGATCGCCAGCGCTGTGACCAAGAGAATCGTTGATGTTCTTGAAGTCGTCAATGTCAATAAACACTGCCGCCACAACTGAACCAGCCCGGCGGTCCGGCCCCAAGGCCTCGCTCAACAAGTTTGTGAACTGGACTCGACTAGCCAAGCCAGTGAGATCGTCGTGCAGAACCTGGTGTCGAAGATCCTCCTCAAGCAACTTGCGGTCAGTCACGTTGCGGATGTTCAGAACCAGCCCGCCAACCGAAGGGTCATCGATCCGGTCAGTGATCGTTACTTCTGCGGTCTTATGAGACCCATCAGGACACTTGATGGACAGCTCGATGTCTGTCACGCCACCTGGCTTTGCCTGCAGGGCCTCGGTGAGCAGCCTGATCTGCTCTGCGTGAGCTGGGTCCACCAGATCCGCGAAACTGGTACCAACGAGTTTTTCAGGGCTAAGGCCGGTCAGACTCTCTACTGCTGGGCTGGCATAGGTAAAGGATCCAGTGGTATCTAGAACAGCAATTACATCCGAGCTGTGCTGCACCAATCCTCGGAACCACTGCTCGCTGCGTTGTAAAGCAACCTTGGTCTCACGCTCGTCGTGCACATCGCGAGCCGTAACTACGATGCCCCCAACCTCAGGGTCGTCAAAGAAATCTCGGGCGGTAACAGCAAACCAACGATAGGAGCCGTCGCCCACCCGTACGCGACACTCGAATGCCTCAACACTTTCAGCTGACTTTGAGGAGTCCCTCAGTCGCGAGCGGAGCGGTTCAACGTCTTCGGGGTGAATGCTCGATAGCGGGCTCCGGCCTGAAACCGATTCGGCTGGAACCCCCATCACGTTCATGCAGTTGGGCGAGACGTAGACCATCTTTTTGGTCTCGTCGACTACCGCAACGAGGTCTGATGATTGCTCAACTAGGGCCCTGAGCCTTTGTTCTGTTCTACGTTCGAACCGGGACTCGGCGTAACGAAGTGACGCTAGAGCCTGGGTGAACTGAGCGACCATTGTCTGCAACGCAAGGCTTGAAACCCGCCCATGGCCTTGGGGGATCTCTATGGTGACGCTTCCATAACAGGCACCCTCTCCTAGATCGAAGGACATTATGGAGTGTTCGGAGTTAGCGCTTTGAAGCAACTCTGTTGCGTAGCTATCTGAATCGAAAAGGCCAACGGCAGTTACTTCGGCCGGACTTAGAGAATCAATCCTCTTAGCTACACACCACCTGCTCGCCGCCCCTCCGATAACTCCAACAAAGCGAGTCCCTTCGCCGACAACAAGATCGACCGTCCGAGCGAGCGTCTCGCCAACTTCAATCTCATTGCTGGCATCGAGCAGCTCACGCCCGCTATGGGCAAGGGACGATTCCAAGTCCGCCATGCGCTCGGTGGATCGGAATAGCAGCGATATTCGCGTAAGACTTACCGCAGCCAGTACCACCGAGCCGGCAACCAGCACGGGCAAGTCTGGCTCAGTGTTTCTGACCAACGCCGCAAGGAGCGCGGCGGGAAGAGTCAGGAGGGCAAACGCCAACATGGCCAATCTCCCGGCGGACAATCGAGACTCTTCAATTCCTGACTCCGAGGTCAGCTCATGAGCATCGGGGTGCAAGATTGCGGCCGCAGAGAAGATAAAGACGATTGGCGACGCCGACCGAGCTAAAGCCAGAGCCCAGGTCGACCCAGTCGTATCAAGTAACAGAAACAGGTCGTTGGCCACAAGACACACTGAGGCCGCAGCAAGAAACCTCCATGGTGTATTTCGTACGCCCGGGCCAATTGCCAGGCGAGCCACGTGGCCTACCAGCGCCAGCGTCAAAAGGGTGTAGACAACATTGCCACCTCGAGCCCACCCGCTAAAGGATGGGTCACGAAGATAGTTAGACAGCACAGCGGTGAACACCACGACTGCGCCGGCAGCAGCAACCAGGATTCCATCCAAAGTCGCTTCCGCATCACGCCGGCTGGTGCGATGAGCCCAAAACGAATGTGTAGCAAGAATGAGCATGAGGTAACCGGCGTAGCCAGGAATCTCTGCGTAAGAAGGAAAGGGGTTGTCCTGGCCGGTGGCCGCTCCATGGGCAATTCTTACGATCCCCGAAACCAGCGCAAGGACACCGCCAGCTGCGCTGAACAACCAAGGCTCCCGCTCAACGCGGCTGTCACGGCCAAGCCTGACAGCCACGGCCGCAACAAAGACAACTGCACTGGCTGCTCGAACCCCGATCTGGGCGGCAGCACCAAGCCATGCAGCGAGCGCGACAGACGCAAACCCCACCAGAATCATGAATCCCCAGGCCTTGCGCATGGTCTACACATCGGCGCAACTACGCCTTGAGTTAACTAGAGACTAAAGCTGACCTAGTTTGACGAACGGCTCGACTCAGCCATTGCTCGAATGTCATAGGGAGCCTTGGCCCTCAGGTCAATCTCCACTTGATTTATCTCGCTGAATGAGCGACCAGCTGCATAGGTCTCCAACAATTCAGGCTCTTGCTCAAGGTAGTGGCGTAAGGCCCGAGGTAGATAAACAGCCATGGGCGTGGTCGTTTGAGATCGTTCTGGTCTAGAAGGACCAATTGGCTCGAATGGGGAAAGCAGTGAATTCCGCAGGAATCGGGCCAACCTGGCGTCCATTACCGCAAACACATAGGCTCGCCCCTGATCCAACGCAAGCTGCCCAAGCCTGCGGTAGAGGGCGGAAGAGATCAGAGCATTTTGAAGGCCCTTGCGGGCAGTCGCCAGCGCGGAGATTTCAATGCAAAGGTTGGGGTCCAGTCTTGCGAACGCTTCTTGAACGTCTTCAAACAAAGGACCGTGACGTGCTATGGGGAATCCCTGAATCGAAGGCCTAACCAGACGAGCGGTGCCAACGATCTCATCGTTGTCAATATCGACCGCAACTAGGTAGTCGCTGAAGGGCACCCAAGGATCGTCAATCGTTCCTTCGGCAGAGAGTTGATTTCGACCTACGTAGTCCGCGGCGACGTAGCACGCAGCATGCAGCCTGCGGGCCTTCAATAATTCAGTTGGGTTCCGTACTTCGCGGACATCGAGTCCGGGGAACGGCGGCGACAGCTCCACGGCCGCACACTACGCCGAATTCTTGCTCAATCCATGGGCGAATTGACATAAATCTCCGGCAACAAGCAAGGCCTTTGAGGTGCCTATATCGTACTCATAGGTAGCCTTTGGCCACGTGACATGACTCAGGTATTTGGCAGTCTGGTTGAACCGGACATGTGTACCCGTCGCCCTACTGAGAATCCAATCTTGTTGAAGTAGGGGCCCAGATCAGTGAGCCTAAGGTGGTCACCGATGGAAGAGATTCTCGAAGAAGAGGGCGACGGCGTCGGCTGGATGGGCAAGGCCTGGATCGGCGCGATCTTTGGTTACTCAATTCTTCGAGCTTTGGTTGTTTGGCCCACGTTGGGTGACAACGGAGTTAATCCTTGGATCTTTCTCATTATCGATGTAGCTACCGCTTGGCCCTACGCCTACGGCCAGGTAAAGCTGGTGAAAGCGGCCAAGGCGCGAGACTGGCGTCAGGTTCAGATCTGGAGTGTGGTTGCTGCCGCAGCCTTCTTGGCGCCCTATGCCTACATCGTCGTGGCCGGCTCAGGACAATTATCAACACTTGCTTGGATCATTATTGGTGTGTTGGTTCTGGCTTTCGGCACTGCGTCGATTCTGAGGGTGTTGCGCCAGATCCGGTCGCCCGAAACCTAGTTCGCCATCTGGCCAGTGGAAGCAGCCAAACCATCCGGCACGCTTGAGGCCTGTGAGCAGCATCGTTGTTTCTGAACTTGACTACGCACCACCGGGCTCTGACACGTTGTTCTTTGACGTTAGCTTTGGCGTCTCCCCTGGTGATCACGCTGCGATCATTGGCCCTAACGGCGGCGGCAAGAGCACCATCTTGCGTATCCTCTCAGGCCAAATCTCCACCGACGGAGGCGAGCACTCTGTCGGCGGGTCGTTTCTGACAATGAACCAGGACGCAGGGATGGGTCGACCAAACGACACCCTGCGCGAAATGCTCATCGAAGTGGCCCTCCCAGAGCTACAAAAAGCAGGTCGCACCCTCGTTGCAGCCGAGAAGGCAATGGCCGCCGGGACCGACGACGGCATGGCCTACGCCGAAGCGCTAACCGAATGGGGTGACCTCGGCGGCTACGAGCTAGAGGCCAGCTGGAGCGCTGCAGCCGGACGTAGCGTAAAGACCCCAGTCGATGACTTCTCGACCCGGCTTGTAAGCGAACTTTCGGGCGGCGAGCGCAAACGCCTTGTGCTGGATCTGCTTCTTAACTCCGGAGCCGATGTCCTGCTTCTTGACGAGCCAGATAACTACCTCGACATTCCAACAAGAGTTTGGCTTGAAGATCAGATTGAACGTTGCGCCAGCACCATCTTGATGGTCTCCCACGATCGATCGCTACTTGAACGAGTAGCAACAAAACTTATTGTGCTCGAAGGCTCGGGCTGTTGGGTACACGGCGGTTCCTACAAGACTTTCCCCGAAGCACGAGAACAGCGACAGAAGCTTCTCGGCGGAGCCCTCAAACGCTGGAACGAGGAGGAGCGACGCCTTCACGCCCACATGAAGGTGATGAAGGCCCGGGCGGCTCAGAACTTTAAGAACGCAACAAAGGCAAACGCAGCCGAAACTCGTTGGGAGAAGTTCGTCAAGGCTGGCCCGCCTCCGGCCCCCGTGGCAGACCAGCACATCAAAGTGAACCTGCGAGGAGCAGATTCAGCTCGTCGAGTTCTGAACCTGCAGGACGTCTCGGTCAATGATCTCTTCCTTCCGTTCTCCGACGAAGTTCACTTCGGCGAACGGGTCGGGTTGATTGGGCCGAACGGAACGGGCAAGACCCATCTTCTGAAAGCGCTGTCCGCTGAGTCACCACCTGACCTTGGTTCCATTGCCCTTGGGCCTCGCACCTCGGTTGGAACCTTCACCCAAGTCAACGATCGGCCTGACTTTCTCGGACGAGAAGCGGTTGAGATCGTCAGGGACAGGGTGCAAGATGACGAGAAGGCCATGAAGTCGCTCGCTCGATACGGGCTGGCATACAACGCCCGGCAAGAGTTTGAAACCCTTTCAGGCGGTCAAAAAGCTCGCCTTGAGATTTTGTGCTTAGAGCTAGAGGGGCACAATGTGCTGCTTCTGGACGAGCCAACAGACAACCTCGACATCGAATCCTCTGAAGCGCTCGAGAAGGCGCTTGACGGCTTCATGGGAACTGTTATTGCGGTCAGCCACGATCGGACTTTCCTTGAAGGACTCGATCGCTTTGTCATGATCAACGACGACGGCGAGGTTTACTCGCTTCCGGACTTTGATGTTGCCATGGACGCACTCGCTAACCCAGCCAAAGTGGCGAACTTGCGATTCGCTAAGCCGCTGACCTAGCGACTGGTATCACTAGCCCTGGTCTTGGGCAGCGCGCGCTGCGGCTGCTGCGGCAACCCGACTTTTAATGAGTGGATTGATCTCCAAGAACTTCTCAAAGTCCCACGTCATGATCTTGGCCAGCTTGGATCGCTTGGCGGCAAAAACTGTGGCGTTGCGCTTCTGGTGTTGCAGCAGAGCTACTTCGCCGAAGTAGTCCCCTGACTCCATCTCGGCAATGACTTCCTCACCCACCTTGACCTTCACAGCACCGTCGAGAACGACGATGAACGAGTAGCCGTAGTCATCCTCGGTGGTCAGCTTCTCGCCAGTAAGCACTTCGGTTTCATTCATCATCTCGGCACATGACGCGAGTTCGTCACCAGTGAGCCCTTCGAACAACTCGATACTGGCTAGTTCTGTACTCGTAACCATTTAGCGCTCCGTGATTTGCTGGGTTGGTTGCTGGCTCAGCCACAGTAGAGCACGTAACGCACAGAGACCACCGGTGTGCGGCCGGCGGTCTCTGATTTCCTTCTGACCTTGCAGATATTCACGTTATGAAGACACCAAACCAACTATTGGCGGTTCTCCGAGGGGGCCACGGCGGACGCAAACCACCTGAAGAACGATCCGAGGATCAGAAGGACGATTGCCATCAACAGGAGCCAAAGCGAGGACGCTCCGGTGAAGGCTAGAACTGGCGGTTGAGAGTCGACGCTTACGTCATAGCTTGCCGAGTTGTTGTCGAGGGTGTTTTCGACCGTGCCGTCCGCAGTTGCCACGGTTGCCTTAATGCCAACGTTGTCTTCAGCGATGACGATCGAGTCGATGTTGAATCCCGGAGCCGATTGTCCGGGTGCAAGGTCTCCGCTCCATGACGCTGTAACGATTTGACCGTCTCGTCGGAACGTCCAGACAACTGGGTCGGTGGCTGCTGCCTTGAAGCGTGATGCCACTGACAATTGAATCGGCGACTTCTGCGCTTCGGTTACGGTTCGAATGACAAGCCCATCCGGGTACTCGACCTTCACCATGATGCCGCCAGTGATAACCGTATTGCCCGAGTTAGTCGTGGTTACGCTGTGGCGAATCGGCTCGGCTGTTCTTGGTGCTGTGGTGTTGCTGTCAATGGAGATCGTCAGATCGGTGACCTTGGCTTCGACCTCAGCCGCCTCACTGTCGGCTGCCGGATCACTGGCTGGCGGATCGGTAGCAGCGTCGCCGACGGGGTCGTTGTCACCGTCGGTGTCTTGGGTGTCAAAGGTGCCTTCATCAACAATGCCTGCGTCGATCGACACCAGGTCAACACCCGGCTCAAGCACGATCTGGGCTGTAGCGGTGTCGGCGCCGAATTCAGAATTAGTGGCAGCGTCTGCACCAGCACCTTGGATTGTCAATTCAGAGCCGTCTGGATTGAGAACGATAAGTCCATAGTTTCCAGCTGGAAGGTCGCCGAATCGATAGGTTCCGTCGGCACTGGTGCTTGTTGTGAACAGCACGACTCCGTCGGCATCGACGAGCTGAATCCGAATTGCTTCGGCGCCAGGTTCGTCGATCTCCCTCACGCCGTTCGGATTCGAATTGTCGTTCCATACCAATCCAGAAATCGATGCCGGCGATTCGCCAAAGTCAATCCCGGTTAGCCCCTGAGTCTCCACGGTGAAACTCAACGAGTTGGGTGTTGATGTGGCGTACGCCTCGGGCTGGATCTGATCTACGGTGTAGGTGCCAGCAACGACGGAGCCGAAGCCGTACCGACCGTTGGCATCGGTAGAGGTCGTTGCAATTGCTGCTCCTGTTGAATCAACAAGAGTTAGCTCGACCGCCTCGAGTCGTCCTGGCTCATCGGCGTCAGGGATCCCATTGCCGTTCGAATCGACCCAGACCGTACCGGCAACAACCGCTCCGGTTTCAGCGAATGTGTAGCCAGTGGCCACAAACCCTGGTGGCAAAGCAATGTCTGAGACCACATCGTTTACCCCGTTCGACGTGCCGCCCGCACTCCCTGCAGTTTCAGTTCCATCGGCAAACCCCGGCGGTTGAGCCGCCGACACCGAGTAGCTTCCCGACAGCAGTCCCGCGAAGCTGAAAGTGCCGTCTGAATCACTTTGGGATGAGCGGCTGACTGCATCACCGAGGTCATCGGTGCCGGTAAGAGTGATGGGCACGCCCGAGATGCCAGATTCGTCGGGAGTTCGGGTTCCATCGCCGTCGAGGTCGTGAAATATTTCTCCCGAAACTGCTGAGGTAACTTCGTTGAATTCATAGCCAGAGTCGTCGGTTGCGGTCCCAAGGTTGATGCCAGAGATCTGGTCATCTACGGCTGCTTCGCCCCCGGTTGAGCCCGCAACTTCGGCGCCGTCGCCGTAACCAGTCGGTTGAGTTTGGGTAAGCGCGTAGTTGCCTGGGCGCAGGTTGGCGAAACCGAAGCGACCGTCGACGCCTGTAAGAGCGTTCTCACTAACCGCTCCACCAAGATCGTCGGTGCCGTTCAGTACGATCGCTACGCCCTCAATCGGGACCTCGACGCCTGCCTGAACTACTCCTCCAATGGACGAAGGAACAATCACACCAAACAAGTAACCGGTCGCATTGGCTCCGGGGTCAAGATCAATTCCAGACACCTCGTTGGCAACCGTTGAAGAGTCGCCACCAGCGGAGCCAGCGGTATCGATGCCGTCGAGGTAACCCTCGGGGGCGGTCAACGTGACTGTGTAGTTGCCCGGCAACAAAGCGTCGAAGCGGTAGAACCCATCGGGCCCCGTGACCGATAGCAGGTCTACGGGAGTGCCGAAATCATCGGTGCCGGTCAGCGACACATAGGCATTCTCTATTCCCAGCTCGCCCGAATCGGCGACGCCGTCGTTGTTGTCGTCTGTGAAGATCGTTCCTTCCACGGCGGCCGCTACCTCGGCGAAGTTGTTGCCGGTGCTGGGGAAGGCGGAGTCCAACACGATGTTGGAAATGACGTTGGCTACTGACACATCGCCGCCGTCACTACCTGCGCTGTGAATGCCATCACCGTAAGCAAGCGGTTGGGTCTCAGTTACCGAATAGTCACCGGGCTCGAGGTTGGGGAACTCGTAGCTACCTTCGGAGTCAGTGACTGTGTCGACTGAGACGTTCTGACCTTTGGTAGTGGTCCCGTTCAGCGATATAGCAACGTTCTCTAGTGGTGTGTCTTGACGGTCGAATAGTCCGTTGTTCTCCGCATCGACAAATACGTTCCCGCCCAGCGACAACTTGATCTCGTCGAAGTCGTTGTCGATCGCGTGGGTTCCGGCGGCCAGAGCGATGTTGGCAATCAGGTCATCTGAGACTGCTCCGCCCGCCGATCCTGCGGTTTCGCCGCCGTCGCCGTAGCCAAGTGGCTGCGTTTCGGCAACGCTGTAGCTGCCTGACGCCAGCGACTGGAAGGAATAGTCGCCGTTGGCATCAGTAAGTGCGGTGCGGGTCACAGTGTTTAGGCTGAGCGGCCCGCCAAGGTCGTCTTCGCCAGTGAGATTTAGCGTGACCCCTTCGATGCCGATTCCGTCATTGTCCACCACTGTTCCTGAGATCGAACTGGAGATCTCGGTGAACACATACCCCGTGGCCTGCACGCCGGTGGCAATTGAGATCGATCCGAACTGATCGTTGACACTGTCATCCCCACCAACAGACCCGACGTAATCGGGCCCGTCGAGGTAGCCAACTACTCCGCCTTGGACGAGGTCATATGTGCCCGAGGTCAAGTCCGAGATTATGAACTCTCCGTCGCCATCGGTAAGAGCGGTCTCCGACACAGGATCGCCCAGATCATCTGTGCCGGAGAGCGTAAGCTCGACGTTGGGTATTGGTGCCCCAAGGTCGTCAATAACTGAGCCTGAGATCGTGGCTACACGAACCTCGCCGAATAGATATCCGGTGGCAGTGGTGTCAGCCGACATCACGATTCCACTGATCACATCGTTCGTGGAGGTATCACCGCCAGCGGTTCCTGCAGCATCAGGACCATCGAGGAAACCGTCGGGTTGGGTTTCGGTCAACGTGTAAGTGCCGGCCCTCAACTGATTGAAGGTGAAGTTGCCGCGCGAGTCGGTGCTGGCAGCCAAGGCCACTGCATTGCCCGCATCGTCCAATCCCGAAAGCGAGATCTGTACTCCCGCAATGATGGGCTCCCCTCCGTCGACCTCAGCGTCCAGGTCGAAGTCTTCAAACACACTTCCCGATATCGCTACGGTTCCCTCCTCGGCAAACAAGTTGTTTGCCGAGGAGTCTCCGATTCCGAGGATGACCTCGTGAACATCGTTTCCAATGTTCGATGCGTGGGTACCGGGGGTATCAGTTCCGTCGGTGAAACCGGCGGGTTGAGATTCTGTAACGGTGTAGGTGCCTGCGGGCACATCGGTGAAACTGAACGTGCCGTCAGCTTCGGTAAGAGCGTTTAGTACGATGGAGTTACCCGCAAGGTCGGTGCCTTGCAAGGCAACTTCAACTGCTGCAATGGGCGTCTCACCATCAGCAGGGTTGAACGTGCCATCGTCCTCGAGCGATGCAAACACGGTGCCGTCGATGGTGCCCAAGGGCGGAGCCAATCCGAAGTCGGCATCTTCAACGTCGGTGGCGTCGAGGCTTATGATTCCCGAGCTGTTGTTTGGAGCAGCGGTGCCCGAGTCTCGGTCGAAAGAGTTCACGTAGCCACCAGGTACCGTTCCGATTATCACCGTGTAGTCCCACGGGGGCAGGTCATAAAAGGCATACTCGCCGTTGGCATCGGTTACCGTGCTGGCGATCTCAGCCATATCTTGGTCGAACAGTGCAACCTCGACATCGCTTACGCCAGGCTCGCCCGGATCCAGCACGCCGTCGGCATCAATGTCGGCCCACACGGTGTCTCCCAGCGACAGCGTCCCGGTGCAGATGACAAAGCTGTTCACACTTACTGCGTGATTATTCGAAACGCCCACATCAGTCGAAGTCAGCGGTGCGGCGAAGTTGGCCTGGGGCCAAGCTCCGCCCGCAGCTGCCAGCGCGTCGGCGTCACCGGCGGCATCATCGGGACCGTTCGAGTAGTCGAACTGAACTTTGGTTATTGGCGAGGCCGATGAAAGTGCAACTAGGCCCGCGAGATCGTTGGTTTGTAGGTCACCGGAGGTTGAGTTGTCGTAGGGGCCGCCCACAACCGTGATTGAACCGTTGACCGAATCATCGACGGTGACCACGGGCGAGTCTGCGCTACCGGTCGAAGCGACTATCTCTACGGGCGTTTGTCCTCGGAAGGCCGACAGCACAATCTCATCCTGGAACGAGTCGTGTGGCGCTGATAGGCCCGCCACGTTGTTACCGATGAAGTCAACGTCGGAGATAGCGAAGTTGGGAATCAGTACAGGTGCTGAGAACTCAAGTGAGAACTGAACCGGTTGGTCAGCATTGGCCGAGGTGATCGAGGCAGTCAGAAACCCATCATCGACCTCAACATCGGTTCCGGTGTAGACCGGCCCATCCCAAGCACCGTCGGCCGTCGGCAGATTCACCAACACGTTGTCTTGATCCTCATTCATCCCACTCGGATCAGCGATTGACAACGTCATGTCAACCGGACTTCCGCCAACTTCGGTGAAGGTCTTTGTGAAACCATCATTCTGAATCGGCTCGTCTAGAACCACTCCCCCAGCGGCTCCCCAGTTGACTGAAAAGGGCGTTGTACCGGCAGGGCAACCTTGAGCCAGCGCCTGAATTGTTCCAGATTGGGCGTCGGAGGCAGCCAACACGAAGCCCAGTAGTAGGCTCCAAGCAAACAGCACTGCAGGGTGCTTAGCGCACCAAACGGTTGCATCGTGTTGTTTGACCATGCATCATCTATCGCCCCTCGAAGCTTGGCTCTTTAGCGTTTTTCGTTTCGGTTTCTGATC
This sequence comes from uncultured Acidimicrobiales bacterium, assembly GCA_937922785.1. GTDB lineage: Bacteria > Actinomycetota > Acidimicrobiia > Acidimicrobiales > SZUA-35 > CALAJQ01. The sequence continues at coordinate 40,118 of CALAJQ010000033.1, read as the reverse complement.
ACGTCAATAGGTAAACCCAGGATCGGCGTAGGTCCAAAGGTCTAGTTTCTCAGTTTCGCGAATGTCGTCTAAGTTCGGAGATATGAGCGCTGTATCGAACCCAGTTGTATTGGTGCAGATGCCAGGCCGCCAGACCATGCGGATCGTGGTTGCGGAGACTCTTGACGTAGGACGAGAATGCGATGGTCTCATCGTTCTAGACCCTGCGGTGTCACGGCGTCACTTAATTCTCGAGCTTGCCCCCGAAGACGGTCATCTGATTGTTACCGACCTTGACTCATCAAACGGCACGTTTTTCCAAGGCCAACGGATTGTCAGTCCAACCCCAGTTGCTCCCGGTCAACATGTCGCCATTGGCGATTGCACCCTTACCGTCTTGGACCCGCTCGCCATGGCCGGAGATTCTTCAAGAGAGTTCAGCCGCACCATCATCGACCGGGGTCCGACCTCTACTTCAATAGACAAACTGGCCGACGCTGTTAGCCCCTCCGGTGGTGCGATTGGCCAGTCAGGGGCGACCCGCGAAAGTGGAACTCTCACAATTGTCTTTAGCGACATCGAGAACTCAACCGCACGCTCATCGGCAATGGGCGATGCGAAGTGGATGAAGGTTCTCAGCCAACACACCGAGCTTGTAACCAAACACGTCAAGTCCAATCGTGGCCGGATCATCAAGAATCAAGGCGATGGATTCATGATGACCTTCCAAAGTGCGCGCCAGGCGGTCATGGCTTCAATCGGCATCCAGAGAGAACTTGACGAACACCACCCAGACGAGAAGGTTCGTATTGGCATGCACACTGGTGAAGGCTTGATGGACCGCCAGGGCGACGTATTCGGACATCATGTAATGAAGGCGGCACGGGTGTCCTCCCTGGCCGAGGGTGGTCAGATCGTTGTAAGCGATTTGGTGCAGCGAATCACAGCGAGCCGAGGGGACTTGGTATTTGGTGAACCAGTTCAAGCGGTGCTTAAGGGCATCGAACAACCTGCGATTGTTTTTGAGCTTATGTGGCGTGAGGCCGCTGTCTGAAGACGTTCAGACATCCGGTCCGGATCCGCTCAAACCGTGTGTGTATGCCAGATCACACAGATCCCGTGCCGTAGGACCACTTTCCCACTAGGGGGTTGGTTTGTTAGGTTCTCACTTGTTGACACATGTTGCACAGGAGGAACACATGAAGGTTCGACTACTGATAATCATCGGCGCATTCTTGCTCACAGCAGCTTGCGGCGGGGACGAAGCCGGAGACACAACACTGCTTCCAGCCGAGGAACTCACAAACGCCTGCCCCGTTGATGGTTGCAAGATTACGATCACCAGCGTTGAGCGTGAGGGGGATGAGCTGAAAATAACTTGGGACCCAAACTTTGCGCCGGAGTTCGCAAAGAACCACATTCATCTCTACTGGGACACATACTCCGCCCAGCAGGTAAGTGCCAACGCCGAGTCTGAATACGGTGTTGAACAGGGGAACTGGCTACCCACCGATGCCGGGCCCACCCTTCTGACCGAGGGTGCGGTGTCCGTGTCGATGAGAGACGACTCGACGATGCTTTGCGTAACCGCAGCTGACTTTGACCACGTCGTTCTGGATCCAGATCTCGTTCAGTGTTTTGATGTGAGCGATTCACTTTGACATTGCGGCCGCCCATGGGGCTGCCACAACAAATCGGCCGCTACCAAGTTGGCCGAGTACTTGGCCGCGGTGGCTTTGCCACCGTGGTCAAAGCTTTTGACGAGGGACTCAGAAGTGACGTCGCAATCAAGATTCTCGATGCGCAGTTCATAGACGACGATGACATTTCCCAGCGCTTCCTCAATGAGGGTCAGTTGCTGCGCAGAGTCAGCCATATCAACGTTGTGGCTATCCATGACCTTGGTCGGCTCGAGGACGGTCGCCAGTATTACGTAATGCCTTTTGCCTCTGGAGGCATGCTTTCTGACCGCATCCCCAAAGGTCCCGGTCTGGTAGACACCGACGATCTGGGCCGGGTGATCGATGCCCTCGTGGGAGGCCTCGGAGCACTACACAAGGCTGACATTGTTCACAGAGACATCAAGCCAGGGAACGTCCTTATTGCTGGCGCTCAGGGCACTGAACTTGCCGGGGCCACCAACGTTCGCAGAGGCCTTCTCGGGCCTGACGAGACCTTAATGATCTGTGATCTGGGGTTGGCCAAGGTGATGGACAACAAGACCAGCATCGCCAGCGAGCCCGCTAAGGCCACAGTGCTTGGTGGTTCGATGCACTTCCAGGCCCCCGAACAGTCTCAGCTCGGAGCTGCGATAACCGAAGCAACCGACGTCTACGCGTCTTCTGGAGTTATTTGGAATCTGTTAACTGGTAGCCCACCGCCGCCGCCTGCTGACCTCGAGGTGTCCTTGGTCGGCGTCCCGCCACAGTGGCAGGGCTTTTTTGAAAAGGGTTTGGCCGCAAGGGCGGAACAGCGATACCGGACAATCGGGGCTTGGGGTGCAGCTGCCCACGAAGCTCTTGGATCAGCTCCGGCGGCGAATGCCACCGGTTTCACACCGTCGGTCTCGGGGGCAATTTGTCCTTACAAGGGCTTAGCTGCCTTCCAACCAGAGGACGCTGAGTTTTTCTTCGGCCGCGAGCGTCTAATAGACGAGTTGACTGCCCGGCTCCAGACAACCCCCACTTTGGTGATCGGCGGATCTTCTGGCTCTGGCAAGTCTTCACTTATGAGAGCCGGCCTACTTTCCGCGCTGGCCAAGGGAGCACTGCCGGGGAGTCAGGGCTGGAAGACCATTCTTTTTGCACCTGGGCGAAACCCGCTTGCATCGCTCCAGCGCCAGTTAGAGCAGCTACCGCCACCTTCAGAAACTGTTGGGTCCGGTGTGGTTTTGGCTATCGATCAATTCGAAGAGATCTTCACAGGTGCGGGAGATCCCGCCGAGTTCATTGCGTTACTCGCCCAGACATCACATGACCACTTGGGTCGACTTAGAACAGTGATTGCGGTACGCGCTGATTTCTACGGGGCGTGCTCGGAGCATCCCTGGCTGGCCGAGGCCATCAACCGCAACAGTGTCTTGGTTGGCCCACTTGGCCGGTCCGAGCTGAGAGCGGCGATTGAGGGTCCAGCCCGCAAGGCAGGTCTGGCCCTCGAACCGGGCCTGGTAGACCGAATCCTGGAGCAAGCTCCAGATGATGCGGGTGCTCTACCTTTGGTTGCCCACGCCCTGATGGAGACGTGGCTCCGTCGCCGCAACGATCTTCTGACAGTCAATGGGCTTGAAGCTGCCGGTGGTGTAGGCGGAGCCATCGCCAAGACTGCCGACGAGGCTTATGACGCTTTGGGCGAACACGAACAAGGACTGATGCGAACTTTGTTCCTCGACCTCGTGAACGCGGGCGCCGGCTCACCCGACACTCGCCGGCGGATACCAATGGATGAGGTCCGCCAGGACCCGAAAATGACAGCACTGGCGGAGCGACTTGCCGACGCCCGATTATTAACCATTGATTCAGCAACGGTTGAGATCGCACACGAAGCACTCATCACTACTTGGCCGCGGTTTCGAACCTGGATCGATCAAGGACGCGACGACTTAAGACTTAGAGAACGCGTGGACACCGCCACAGAAGCTTGGATGGGTGAAGATGAGGATCCGGGCCTGTTGTACCGGGGCACCGCTTTAGCTACTGCGATAGAGCGTAAGGAGTCAGCTCGGTTCAGTCTGAACCAGCAACGGTTCCTCCAGGAATCTCAGGCGGTTGAGCAGGCCGAGCAAGATCGAGAAACAGCACAGGCTGAGCGCCGCCAAAAGGTCCGAAGGCTAGTTATAGCTGGCCTATCGGTGGTTACAGCGTTGGCCCTTGCCGCGTCGGTTGCTGCTGTTATCGGGCTTCAGCGAGCACAGGACAACGCAGACGCAGCAGAACGGAGCCTGCTTGACGCGTGGGCGACTCAGACCGACACCATGCGCGACGACGACCCGATAACTGCCTTGATGCTTGCGGCCGAAGCAGTTGTCCGAGATGACGGGAGCCAGGCCCGGCCACAAGATGCCATGGTGGAGGCCCGGCTGGCATTGGCGAACAGGCCCCTAGCGCCCGAAGGCCAACCCATTCCCGTTGGCGGGGGCAAGAGCATCTCGCTTAATAGTCCGGGCACAATGCTGGCAATTGGAAGTCGGTCAGGCCAGGTCTCGTTAATCTCGGTCGCAAGCCGCAACACGATCGCTTCAGCTTCACTTCATACCCAAGGCGTTGAATCAACTGCGTTCAGCCCCGATGGAAAGCTTCTAGTCACCTCTGACGCTCGGGGCGAAATTTGGCTGTGGGATATAGAGCCGCTGGATCCAGATCAGTCGATCGAGGACGATCTATTGCCGATCGGGGGCGGGCCACTCGTTCAAGCCGGGTCACCCGTTTGGTCCCTCGCATTCAGCCCTTCCGGCGACGCAATTGCGGCGGCCACCGAAAACGGAAACGTCTGGAGCGTGCCCTTAGACGGAGGAAGCCCCGAGGTTCTGTTCTCAACACAAGAAGATCTATTGAGCGTGGCCTATTCCCCCGACGGGGACAGTCTGGCGTTCGGCTCTGGCCAGGGGACCACCCGGTTACTCGACTTAGGCACTGGCACAATCAGGCACGAAAGCAAAGCCCACACCAGTGATGTTTGGCAGATGCTGTTTACCCCCGACGGTGATGGCTTGATTTCAGTCTCCACCTCAACGGTCGCCCATGACGTGACCACCGGAGAGGTCCTTGGAACCCTGTTTGAAAATGCCGACGGCGAGTGGGTAAAGGCGATAGCGCTGTTGAGCAACGGTTCAGTCGTAGGTGGAACCAACCTAGGCACTCTCCGCATTAGCGATGTCCCCGACACAATGACCGAGTTCACAATGAGCGAATCGTTGGATCTTAAAGTAGGGCACGAGGTCGAGATCACCGACGGGGCACTCACGGCATCAGCCGACGGCACATTGGTGGCCTCGCTAAGCGGCGACGGCGATGTCAGGCTTTGGTCAGCACCAGAGCAGGCACCCGCCTTGGTAACAACAGTTGATCACGATGTGTACGGCGCCGACCAGAACTTGGCTGGTACCCACGTTGCCCTCGGCGGTGACGGAATGGTCACAATTGTTGACCTTGCAACCAGCGAAACAACCGTGCTGAGCGGACATGACGGTCCTACTTTCGGAATCGCCTACACCGATAATTCACTGGTTACCGGAGATAGTGCCGGCATGCTTCGTCGCTATGACCTCAACGGCACGTTGCTTGCAGAGGTGAAGGCCCACGAATCGCGAATAAGTGGCCTCGAGGCCGGCCTTGCTGGCGATTGGCTTGTGAGCGTCGCCGATGATGGCTCAATCAAATTCTGGGATAGCGAGCTGACATCAACTGCCGACGCTGACAGTTTGATGCCAAGAGGAGCCACTTCCGTGGCGATTGCACCCGACGGGGAATACATCGGCGTTTCCGGCGCTGGAGGACATGTTCAAATGTGGAACCGAGACGGCTCCCGTAAGGGCAGCCTGGTAACGATCGACAACAACACCCTTTGGGACTTGGCGTTCTCACCGGATGGGAAGCTGCTTGCGACTGCCTCAGCGAACGAGGAAGTTCAAGTTCTGCGCACGAGCGACTTGGGCAACTCAAACCCAACACCTATTCATGTCTTCCGACCGCAAAGCCGCGGTGCTGTAGGGGTTGAGTTTGGCAAGAGTTCCGGCGTTCTTTACACATCCAATCGGTCGGGTGAAGTCCGCCTTTGGAATGCCACCGAGGGAATACCGAATGCTCAACTAGGACCCGCATTAATCATCGCAGAGTCCGATGTTTGGGCCCTCGCGACGTCGCCCAACGCAGAGTCAGTCATCGCCGCAGGAGCTGGCGGGCAAGTTTTCTTGATCGACTTCTTAGATCTTGGACGAAGCTGTGAGTTGACTGAATTGGCTGCGGACCAGCAACTATTGGACTCACATCTTGGTGGACAGAAACGTCTCGCTTGCGAGGCCCCTGGGGGTGGCGGCTAGCTTGAGGTTATGTCTTCAGGGTTCACCGAAAGCGACAAGTCAACAATCAAGCGTCTAGCCGCTGGCGATTCCGGATTGGCCATAGCTTCGATTGCGCGATCGGACGGGTCGGTTCACAGCACCCTTGTCAACGCCGCCATGACAAGCCACCCAGTCGACGGCTCTGACGTTGTGGGCTTTGTGGTGCATGGGTCGGCCCACAAGCTGAAGTTACTGGCCGACAATCCTCATGTGACGGTGGCTTGGCGAGTTGGTTGGAACTGGGCGGCGATCGACGGCCCCGTCCAGTTATGCGGGCCAAAACACGCTCTTGAAGGTGTAGATGCCGAACACATCCCAGGCCTTTTGCGTCAGGTCTTTATCGACGCCGGAGGATCCCATGATGATTGGGCTGAGTATGACCGGGTTATGGCCACCGAAAAACGAACGGTCGTTTTGGTGAAGCCGACACGGGCTCTCGGTTACGGCTAACTCTGGCTAATGGCCAATTCGTTGCACAAGCTAGCTATTAGCTAGCTTGTTTTTATGCACGTTGGGATGTCGGTCATATTTCAGAACCCCGGAGAGTTAGTTTCCGATGCTGAGGTTTACGCCCAGGATCTGGCCCTAGCTCGTTTAGCTGAGCCATTGGGTTTCGACTCAATCTGGAGTGTTGAACACCACTTCACCGATTACACAATGTGCCCGGACGTGTTCCAGTTTCTCACCTACATGGCCGCATGCACCGAACGGATTCAGCTTGGGTCGATGGTTTGTGTACTCCCCTGGCACGACCCGATGCGAGTTGCTGAGGAGATCGCCATGCTCGACATCATGTCCGGCGGGCGAGTAATCATCGGTATGGGTCGCGGCACCGGCCGGGTTGAGTTTGAAGGCATGCGAGTAGCGATGCCAGAAGCTCGCAAGCGATTCGCAGAATCGGCTGAAATGTTGTTGACCGGCCTGGAACAGGGCTGGTGTGAGTTCGACGGTGAGTTCATTCGTCAGCCGCGCAAAGACATCCGTCCGCGCCCAAACAAGTCATTCAAGGGTCGGGTCTACGCAGCGGCAATCTCACCCGAGTCAACCGAAATCATGGCCAGGATGGGGGTCGGCATTCTGATTGTTCCGCAGAAGCCTTGGAAGACCGTTCGCCAAGAACTTCAAACCTACCGTGAGACGTTCCGCGCGGCCACTGGCGAAGAGCCACCGCCGCCAATGGTTGCAGGCTGGACCTACGTGGACGGTTCGGCCGACAAGGCCGAATCCATGGCTCGCAAATACATCGGCGGCTACTGGGACTCAATCGTCAAGCACTATGAGTTTGACCAAGACCACCTAAAGAACACTCCCGGATATGAGTTCCACGGGAAGATGCACGACATGTTGAACGCACCCGGCGGCATGGAGAAGATGACCGAGTTCTTCCTGGGTCTTCAAGTCTGGGGTACTCCCGATCAGGTGAAAGACAAGATCCTCACGATTCAGGACAACACATACAACGACGGCTACATGGGCGTATTCAGCTACGCCGGCATGCCTGCCGCTGACGCCGAGGCGAGCGCACGGTTGTTCGCTGCGGAGGTGATGCCGGACCTTAAAGCCCTGGCTCCTGCCTATGAACGACTCGGTGCGCCCGCCTAACGGGGTCTTGCTAACTAACTAACTGATCTTGCTGACTTAGGCGGCTAGTGCGATGTCATCTTCTGCGTCGCCAAGTAGGCCACGGTAGATCAGAGCGCCAATTACGCCACCGATGATTGGTGCAACCCAGAACAGCCAAAGCTGAGGGATGTAGTCGCCACCGGCAAACAAGGCTTGTGAAGTTGAACGGGCTGGGTTAACACTGGTGTTAGTGACCGGGATTGAGATGAGGTGGATTAGCACCAGCATCAGACCGATGGCCAAGCCACCCATGGCTGGAGCAGCCTTCTTTGCCGTCGCCCCCATGATGACAATCAAGAACATGGCCGTCATCACTACTTCAGTGATAAAGGCTGTTCCCAACGCAGAGCCGTTCGGCGAAAGATCGCCATAGCCGTTTGCGGCAAACGCACCTGCTGCGCTGTTGTCAATGTCGGGTGTGCCAGCAATTAGGAAAATCAGAAGGGCACCCAAGATGGCGCCAGCGGTCTGAGCCACCACGTACGGCACAGCCTTTGAAGGCTCAAATCGACCACCGGCTACTAGCCCGGCAGTTACGGCTGGGTTGAAGTGTCCGCCTGAGATGTGGCCAAGCGCATATGCACCGGTCACCACGGTTAGACCGAAGGCAAGACTAACTCCGAGAAAACCTAAGCCGAGGCTTGTCCCGGCCTCACTGGCTCCGAAGTCCGCAGCCATAACGGCTGCACCACAACCGCCCAGGACAAGCCCGAGCGTTCCAATAAATTCGGCGCCTAGCGCCTTTGTCATATTCATATTGACCCCTTTTTAGTTACTAACTAGACGTCCACTTCAGCCCGTTTGTCGCGAATTGGCAAAATGGCGGTTCTCAACAACGCCATTTGACCACCGTCAGTAGTGCCGCCAAGCTGAAGCGGTCATGGATCTCACACCACATCTAGAACAACTCAAGACAGATGGCTACACCATTGTTGAGCGACTTATCGACCCAAACACGATTGATGCACTGCTGGATGCTGTCAGAGTGCTCGAAGCATCGCTCAAGAACGCTCCTAGTAACAATCGCTTCGAAGGCAACCGGACAACTCGGACCTACAACCTATGCCCCTTGCCAAGCCGCACGTGGCAACGGTTGCAAACTCGATGTGGGCCCTAACCGATTTCACCGAGGCAAACGGAGCAACCAGCGTGGTGCCCGGTAGCCACTTGTGGGACCACGGACCCGACTACTTCGCTACTGAACCTGCGCTTCCATCAATCGCAGCCGAGATGCCAAAGGGCAGTGTCTTGGTATGGCATGGGAGCACCTGGCACGGAGGCGGCGCGAACACTAGTGACGAGGTTCGAGTTGGCGTAGCGATGAACTATTGCGCCGACTACATCCGCCAGCAAGAGAACCAACAGCTGGGCATCCCGCCCGAAATCATGGCTACCTTCTCTCCCCAGCTCCGCCAGCTCTGCGGGCTCGGCATGTACAGAGGCCTAACAGGGAACATAAACAAGATGAGTCCTGCCGAGCTTCTGTATGGCGATGAGCACCAAGTTCAGTTGTGGGATGCTGAACCGATCGCAGAACCTGGCGCCGCTACCAGCTGATCGCGCGATAACCCTCGCCAAGAACGCCCGAGTTTCCCCCACCTTGCCATCGGGCGATCCCGTCACGGTCTACATAGGCAAGGAATCGGCCAGACACGTCATAGTCCAGGTCAAACACACCAGCCTCCAACGCGAACTCTGCCATTAACTCACCGGTGTTGGGGTCATAGACCTGGCCGCTGGCCGCCTGGCCCGCCGGAGGGTTCACCACAACAACAAGGTTGCCGTCAGCGTTAACGTCAAAGGCGCTGGCCGGCCCCTGTAATTCGAAGTTCCGCCGAGAGATCGGTAGGTAGTCGGCATCAAACTCGATTATCTCTACGACAGCTGGCACGTTCCCTCTGTGGAGATAGGCCACACCAAGCCGGTCGCGTAGCCACGCAACGTCTGGATTCGAACCGTTGCTAGCCCCAATCGTGTCATCAATTCCAACTGGTTCAGATCCAACCTCATATACAAACCGCACATAACCGCTGAAGGCAAGATGCCGACCGTCGGGGCCCGGGGAAACCTCCCAAGCGTTAAACCCCGACACACGACTGTTGAGATCAAAGTCATTCCAACCACTCAACAAGCCCATAAATCCGGCTGCTGGCTCACAGCATTCACTGAGGAGAAGCTGATCTGAGTTTGGGATTGAAACGAGATCATCAAATACCTGGCTCTGAATCTCTTCGTCATCATCAACACCGAGACCGGGGATTCGATTTAGTACCTCACCTGTTGAGCTGTTCACTTCAACGGCGTCACCGTCGATCTCGATGGCAAAAAACGAGTCTGGCAACGGCCCCAAGCGCGGCTCCTTCAAATAGCTAGCTGCTTGCCCCACCTTCGATCCCCGCATCTGGTTGGTCGCAATCTGCAGACCAAATCGAATGTCTTCGGTGTCATATTCGGTGCCTTCGCGGTTGTACGGGCGGACTCGGGAAAGCAGCTCGCCCTCAAGCCCGAGCACCAGCGCCGTGGGGCGGGCTCGACCTCCGAATGCCCGGGCCACATCATCAGACGCAACTACAACCCATGGCTCGGGCATGATGGGCGTGTCCTCGGGTCCGATGACAATCGCGACGGCATCGTATTCAGCGGCCAGAGACGTCAACCGCTGCGCCGCAGCCTCGCAATCAGCACAAGACCCAGCCGCAACAAGTATCAGCGTCGGCTGGTCACTCGGCACGACAACTCCAGGGGCAACTAGGGATGGAGCTATCAGCCCAACTGCTGGTTCGCCTTCTTGATGGCGTTCAGTTGCGACCGGGAGCGGAGTTAACCCAAGGGTGATGTCCCGAGAGATCTCAGTGGCCTCTGGAGCCTCGAAAGTGTCGGGGCCGCCGTCAGTTGTGGGCACTGGCGCTGTAGTGGTCTCGGCCGTTTCTGGAGCAACTGACGTGTCGCCAGAACTACTGGTAGTTGAAGCGGAGTCCGCCGACCCGCAACTGGTGCCGAGACAAATAGTCAGGACGAGTCCAACAAGCGATCCAACAATTCTGTGTTGACCCATCTATCTACACTAGATCCTGGCACAGTTGAATCCCGGCACGATCGAGCCGGGCGCAAGCCAGCGTTGCCTAGTACCGAGCCATCTGAGAAAAGAGCTCTACCACGTTGGTGGGTTGCCTCGAGGGGTCGAGCTCTCGATAGACCGAGTCGACGTTAATGAGAATACGTTCGGCGTCCAGCCAGTCTGAGTACTGACCCAGGTCAATGTCTTTCGCGGCGTCGATCCAAGACATCCCATCAGCAAAGCGCATCTTTGCTTCAGCGTGAACAAAGCCGAGGTAGTCGGCCACTGCCTGAACCCCGGCAGCATCAGTTAACGGGCCGTGACCCGGAACAATCACTTCACAGTCCATGTCAATAATTCGGGCGCACGCATCAATCCAGTTTTGGAACGGACCATTCCAGACAAGTGGAGTGCCCTCAATAAACAGAATGTCACCGGTGAACACAACCGAATCTTCGGCGAGGTGAACCAGTACATCGCCCGCAGTATGGGCTGGACCCACTTCTATGAGATCAGCGACGCGACCGCCTGTTTCCAGTTGGAGCTCTCCAGTGAATGTTGAGGTTGGTTTGGGGGGCTCGATGCCAGTGAAGGTGAAGCTCCCGAATGACTCGTGAAGGTAAGCATTGGTTTCGGGCCCGAAGTCGGCCTGCATCATGGCTGCCAACATCGAAGGTGGCAGCTCTTCCATCTCTGCCGCCGATGCTTCTGAAGCAATAACCTCTGCCCCGGTGATCAGTTGGTTCCCGTAGCAATGGTCACCGTTGGCGTGGGTGTTGACCAAGTTCCTAATCGGCTTCGTGTCGATGACGCTCGACATTTCATCCAACATGGCCTGAGTCAGGTTCAAGTCGAAGAGCGTGTCAACCAACAGCGACGAATCGTCACCCGCTACCAACCCGGCATTGCTCCATCCCCAACCCCCGTCGGGCTGAAGATAAGCGAAAACTCCGTCGGCGACTTCCAGCAGGCCCTTTTCATAACTCATGGTTGGAAACCTAGGACAACTCGGCCCCAGCGATCCACGTGAGTCAACGATTGAATGTTGGTTCTGGTATTCCGGTGGTGGCCAGATCTACAGCCAATAGCGAGCCTGATACGAATCCGTCTTTCGGGGCCTCAGCCGGAACTGATCCCCCGGTGCCAATCGTGGTAATAAACAACGTGGTTAGATCCGAACCGCCAAATGCTGGCATGGACGGCTTCTGCACCGGCAAATCGATTCGTCGGTCAAGGTTGCCCTCAGGGTCGATCCGGATAACTGACCAGCCATACACCGATGCTGACCAGTAACAACCCTCGGCGTCGATACAACCGCCGTCGGGCTTTCCTGGCATGTGGGCATAATCAAAGAACAGCTTCTTGTTTGACCTGATGCCGGTCTCGGCGTCATAGTCCCAAACCCAGATCTTGTCCGTTGGCGTGTCGGCGAAATACATCTTGTGGCGGTGCGAGTCGAACGCGATTCCGTTAGGCACACCCACATTGGTTTCCAGAGTTTCGATGGCTCCGTTGCTGCTAATTGAGTAGAGGCTTCCCGTAGTCCGGCCTTCCTCACTAGCTGGCCACATTGTGCCAACTACGTAGCGGCCAGCCGGATCACACCGGCCATCATTGAGCCGGTTTGCCAGGGATGCGTCTTCCACCTCAAACAGAGGTTCGATCTCGTTCGTCGACCATGTGAACTTCACTAACTGATGTTCCATCCCCACCACCAGCTGGCCCGGTTCAGGCGTAAGGACGAAGGACCCGGGCCGGCCCGGCAAGGAACGGCGCTCATACTTGCCAGCGCTTGGGTCATAGCGAAACAGCAGCTTCGACTCGATATCTGCCCAGTACAGAACTTGCTCGGCAACACTCCAAACCGGGCATTCGCCCAGAGCAGATTCAACTTCGACAACACATTCAACCGCAGGCATATTTACAAACTAATGGGTAGGTTCTTCGGGTGGATGACGGGGACAAGCAACTTTCAGACCAAGTAGGTGTGGGTCCACATCCGGACCCGTGGCCCACTGATCCCAAGTTCGATCCAGAGCTGTTGGCCAACGGTGACCGACGCAACGTCATTGACAAGTTCCGGTATTGGACCATGGAAGCAATCGTGGCCGACCTTGACACAAGGCGAAATCCATTCCATGTGGCCATTGAAAACTGGCAGCACGACTTCAATATTGGAACGGTCGTCAGGACTGCAAATGCCTTTATGGCGGCCGAGGTTCACATTGTCGGCAAGCGACGTTGGAATCGCAGAGGGGCAATGGTCACCGATCGCTATCAACACATCCGCCATCACCCCACTGTTGATGAGTTTTCTGAATGGGCCAAAGAGCACCAGTTGCCAGTGATCGGGATTGACAACTTGCCCGGATCTATCCCAATTGAGACAGCTCAATTGCCAAGCGCTTGTGTGCTTGTGTTCGGGCAGGAAGGGCCTGGCTTGTCAGCTGAAATGCGGCCAGCACTCAACGAAACGCTTTCAATTGCTCAATATGGGAGCACTCGATCAATCAATGCCGGAGTAGCAGCCGGCATTGCTATGCATACGTGGATCCGTCAGAACCACTCTGGGCCCGATTAAGGGCCCGGCGGCGCCGCACCACAGCTTCTAGTGCAACTGCGATTGCCAGAATGCCAACCAGGACGATGGCCCACTTAAGCACCGAGCCAACCATGCTTGGGGTCTCACGAACTCGCACCGTGACCATGTCGGCTAGAAATGCTTCAACAGCTCGGTCGGGGCTTGACGCGGCTCGCGCCGCACCCAACGCGCGAAGAGGGTCAGCATCATTGCTACCGATGAGCGAGGCGTGGACCTCATCTTCGGGTCCGAAGGAGATCACAAGGTCATACTCGCCTGATTGACGAACCCTAAGTGCAAACGCTTCGTTGTTTGGAAAAGGATCGCTTGGCACGATTACAACTGCATTCAGGCCACGTTCTTCGGCCTGGCTAAGCGCTTGTTGTAAAGCGGCTGCGTCATAGTCAGTTGACCGGTCCGAGGCCACGTAGACCCCATTGCCCCGATTTAGCCGGGCTACAACCTCATCAGGTTCCTCCGCAGCTACAGCTGTTGCGCCAGAAACGACCACGAGGAACAGACCCATGGTGAACGCGACGATTTTGGTTAATGAGCCGAAAGATGAGCGCACGTTGATAAGTCTCTCACAAAGCACAACGGGCTCGGCGCCATCAGCGCCGAGCCCGAATATGTTCAAGCGGAGAGGGTGGGATTTGAACCCACGGTCCCCGGAGGGACACCTCCTTAGCAGGGAGGCACAATCGACCGTACTCTGTCACCTCTCCAGGTGAGCTAATTACTGTAGCGCTCCCCTTAGCGGGGGCGTCAGACAATTTTTCAGCACCAACTCCAGCCCTAACTTTGGCGTTCGACGTCCAATTGAGAGCTATTTCGCCTACTTTCGACGCCAACCTGGTCAATTCGTGTCATACGAATGAGGGATATTAGTCATTAACAAACTCTCACGGTTCTGCGATGCTGAAATCTCACAGTGAGACGAATCGCCGCGTCGCCGCAATTGTGATCTGAGGGCAGGCGTTTTCATTCAATGAGCGCCTGCCCTCCGGCAAACGTCTCACTTAATTGATTTCGACGAGTCCGGCCCGAACCGCGATTACAACCGCGTCGAGCTGGGATCTTGCTTGAAGCTTTGAAAGGATCGAGCGGACATGGTTACGGACAGTGTGGGCTGACAAACTGAGATCGGTCGCCATCTCATCTACTGACTTTGAGTTTGCTAGCAGCCCCAATAGTTCGCGTTCGCGGATTGTGAGACTGTCACCGAGGCGGGCCCCAGAGGTATTGGACTGTCTGGCGATTACTGAAGAGGGAAAGACTGACCCTCCAGCCGCAACGAAGCCAATCGCATCTATCAAGCTCCGAGCTTCGAGACTTTTGCTAACAAACCCGGCACATCCAGCGGCAACGGCCTCATCCAGAATCCGTGACCGCTCAACGCCCGAAATAAGAAGGACAGGCGCTGAAAGCTTGGCGCGCTCAAGCATTGTCGGAATCTGTGTACCCAGACCATCGGGCAACTGATAGTCAGCGACGACAACCGAAGGGTTCCAATTGTCTACAGACTCACAAAACTCGCCAATGGAACGCGCTGTTCCCACCACTTCGAAGCGATCTTCGGTCGAAAGCACTGCTACAAGGCCGTCTAGCATCATGGCATGGTCCTCGACCAGCACGATGCGGTCGCTGCTACTCATGGCAGATCAGGCGTTCTGGAAATTCGTTCAATTGGCCCAACCACCCTGCACACATTGGTCCGAAACCCTCTTAAAGAATAGCTTAGAGCCTGATGGACACGCTTGAGACAACAGATCTTGTCGATGGCCTCATAAGCATTGGTGAAACTCTTGGCTCTGGTCTGTCAATAGAGGAGCAAATGCAAACACTGTGCAAAGCCGTCACTTCTATCCTCAGGTGTGACAGCGCTGGAATCATGCTGCGCGATGGCGAGTACCTCTACGGCAAGTACTCACACGGTATTCCTGGGGATCTGGTGGATTTGTTTCCTTTGTACAGAGTCCCGGTTGGGGGCCCAGTCATTCAGCGAGTAGCCCGATCTGGCGGATACCTGGTTATCAACGATGTCAAGGCCGAACCAACTGCCACCGAGCTAGCTGAACTGGCACAGATCACGGCCCTCGTACTGGCCCCAATCTTCCTTCCAAACGGTTCGTTGCTGGCAATTATGGGGGCCCATTATCGAACGGGAATCGGAAAGTTCGACGAGACCCGAGGACAACTTGTGTTGGGCGCCGCCAAGATGGCCCAGCTCGCTTTGATTTCTGACCGCGAGCGGGTCACCCGTGTTCGCACCATCGCCAGCAGAAGAGAACTTATTGGGGAGTTGACTCGGGCCGAGGATGCAGAACGCAGCCGGATTAGCCGCGAAATCCACGACGACTCCATGCAACGGGTGCTGGCAATTCGCCTCAAGCTAAACCTGTTGTCAGACAAAGAAACCGATCCCGAAACCAAACTTGCGCTGCAAGGCCTTGCCGATCAAGGTGCACGAACGGCCGAGAGTCTTCGCAATCTGCTTCAGAACTTGCATCCCCGTGGCCTAGAGAGCGAGGGGCTTGCCGTTGCCCTTGAGGAAGTGCTGACAAGAACTGCGGTGGGTACCGGATGGCAGGTCAGCCTGGTAAACGAACTTGAAATGGAACCAACTCGCGAAGTTGGAACCGTGCTGTATCGAGCAGCGCTTCAGGCATTCACAAGCATCGAGACCCAGAACAAGGCGACCCAGGTGAAGGTAAGGCTTCGAACCGTCGATCGTGGCACAGAGATGCTTGTGACTGACGATGGACCCGGGATCCACCCAGCAGCGGTGCGCTCGGGCCAGTCCACGCTTGCCTCAATGCGCACCCGTGTTGAACACACCGGCGGAGTGTTGGATATTTCTGACGGCGCGACGTCAGGCACACAGATGAGAATCTGGATTCCGCTTCAGATCTTCGATCGAGCCATTACATGACGTCCAGTGAACACAGCAGAAATGGGCTGGCGGAAGAAATAGTTAACCGCCTCGTTCAGGTGGCGGCGATTCTGTCCTCGGGAGCCCCAATAGTGGAGCGGCTCGAGAGCATCTGCGAAGTGACGGCCTCCATCTTGGGGTGTGATCGCAGCTCGGTGTTGCGCTGGGACGATGAGCGCTACCGAGGGGTCAGCAGCTTCGGCTTGCCTGAGCACCTCGTCCCGCACTTTCACTCAGCAGGGTTAAGCGACTTGCTAGTAACGCTTACCGAAGGTGTAGAAGATTTTGTCGTCGTTACGCGCCAAAAAAACGATGCAGTTTCGGATGAAATGGCACGAATCGTTGGCGTGGATGCTGCGGTCATCTGCCCGATATCAGATGTTGACGGCACCCCGGTGGGAATCCTCACTGCTGGTTTCTATTCAGCCCCGGAGGAGTTCGACAAAGTCCAGATTCAGATCCTTCTTGGCCTGGCGGCCCTGATCCGAGTGGCCTTAGTGACCGACTTGAATCACGAGGCGGGGCTCAAGTCACTAGCCAGCAGGCGAGAGCTCCGGCTTGAGCTGGAGCAGTCCGAACAAGAATCACGCCGAAGAATCAGCGTTGAGATACACGACGATTCGATGCGCAGACTTGCAGAGCTAGACAAGTCCATCTCCGAGTTGGCGGCGGTAACCCAAAACGAGGCTCTTAAGGAGTCGCTTGAAGCGATCGGGGAAGAAAGCAGGGCTGCGGTCACAAGCCTGGGTGACATGTTCTTCAGTCTGTTTCCACAATTGGCGGGCCAGTCCTCGCTTGCTGAAACGCTGATGTCTACTTTGCGGTCAATCAGCATCCGGGCCGGTTGGCGAATCCATCTGATCAACGATATGACAGCTTGTCCGTCGGCAAGGGCCCAAGGCGAATTGCTTCGAGTGGCTCGCCAGGCCCTTGCAAATGCCGACCTGCACGCAAGCGCGCAAACAGTCGTCGCTGAACTTCGTAGCGAGCGAGGCGGCACACTTCTCACCATTTCCGACGACGGCATCGGCTTCGTGCCAGACCTCGTCCCTAGTAACCGATTCGGTCTGCTTTCCATGAAAGAACGGACCGAATCTTGTGGCGGAACCTTTGTGGTGATGAGCGAACTTGGCGTCGGAACCGCTATCTCAGTTTGGATACCTGACTTCTAGATTGCGTGCCTGCCCAGATTGGGGAAAGCTCAACCCATGACGAACCTCGCATCAGTCGGACCTGACCTCCTGGAAGAAGCACGCGGACTTCAAGATCAAACAGTTGAGTTGAGACGGTCGATTCACGCTGAACCCGAGATTGGGCTCCAGCTTCCAATGACTCAGGCCAAGATCGTGGAGTCCCTAACCGGTCTGGGGTTGGATGTGACGCTGGGCGAATCGACAACGTCGGTAGTAGCCGATCTGGACAGCGGAAAGCCGGGGCCTACAGTTCTGCTCCGAGGCGACATGGACGCTTTACCGCTTCAGGAAGACTACGTAAGTGACTTCCAAAGCCGCCACGACGGCGCGATGCATGCCTGCGGACACGATACCCACGTTGCGATGTTGGCCAGCGCCGCCCGCATGTTGAGCGAAAACAAGTCCGAGTTCTCGGGCAAGATTCGCTTCATGTTCCAGCCTGGTGAAGAGGGCTACCACGGCGCCAAATACATGATCGAAGAAGGCGTGCTGGATGGTGTTGATCGAGCGTTCGCGCTACACGTGGCGTCAAACGTTCCCAACGGCATCTTTGGCACAAAGGCCGGTCCGCTTCTGGCCAGCGCAGACCGCTTTGAAGTGACAGTGAACGGCAAAGGAGGTCACGCTTCGGCCCCTCAAGATTGCATCGACCCGATTCCTGCCGCGGCTTCCATGGTGGGTGAGTTCCAAACAATTATCACCCGTGAACTAAACCCATCTCAATCGGCCGTGCTTACTGTTGCTCACTTCGAAGCCGGCACGACAAACAACATCATTCCTCACTCCGCCTTTCTAGAGGGCACTATTCGAACCTTCGATGAAGAAGTCCGAACGAAAATCCACGAGGGCATACATCGGATATCAGCATCGACCTCTGCGGCGCATCGCTGCAGCTGCAACAGCGACGTGATTCCCGGATACCCCGTGACCATTAACGACCAGGCTCAGGCCGACCTAAGTGCCGAAGTGGCAACCGCGCTGCTTGGGGCAGACAGATTCGTAACTATGCCCGAGCCAATCTTCGCGGCCGAAGACTTCAGCTACGTTCTCAACCAAGTCCCTGGAGCAATGGTCATGATGGGCGTGTGTCCAGATGATGTGAGCCCCGCTGACGCGGAACCGAACCACTCGAACCTGATGCGAGTTAATGAGTCGGCGTTGTACACCGGAGTCGGCCTTTATGTAGCAATGGCTTTAGCTAGTTAGCCGGCTTGGCTCGGTGGTTAGCACCACCTTTGCGATAGACAAGTTGCTATGACTGTTGTGAAAATCAATGCGCTGGAAATCCCGCCACAAGCGGGCGATGAAATCGTGAAGCGGTTCACGGCTCGAATGAACAGCCTTACCGACGTTGCGGGTTTTGAGGGATTCGAGCTGTTGCGCCCTACGGGCGACAGCGAGACCCGATGGTTTGTTTACACCCGGTGGGCCGACCAGGTTTCTTATGAAGCTTGGAGAGATGGTGACGGGGCGCGCAACAGCCATGCCCAGCCCAACGCCGAAGGAGAAGCACCAAAGCCAGTGAGCATGGGCGCCACCCTGCTGGAATTTGAGGTGGAAGTTGCCGCCGACGGTTCAGGGATACCAAGCGCTGCCGGCTAGCCGTTACGCACGCGGCCTCCGTGGCCGGGGAACGGCTAACTCAGCTAACCGACCAATCAGCGTTACGCAGGCGGCCTCCGTGGCCGGGGAACGGCTAAGTCAGCTAACCGACCAATCAGCGTTACGCAGGCGGCCTCCGTGGCCGGGGAACGGCTAACTCAGCCGGTGTTTGAAGCTGTCTTTTCGGAAGCTGTAGAGGGCGTCGGGATCTACAGCCACGTCAACAACCGCTGGCTTGCCACAAGCAAGTGCCGCCTCGACTGCCGGCCCAACATCGCTTAGCTTGTCGGCCCGATATCCGCAGCCGCCATAGAGTTCGGCCACTTTGTCAAACGGCGGACTTGTAACGTCGGCGCCGATGTATCGCTGGTTGAAGAAGTCCTTTTGGTAGGACTTCTCTGCGCCCCAACACTGGTTGTTCATAACAATGGTCACGGTGTTGATGCCGTGGTCAACCGCAGTTGACAGTTCGGACATAGTCATTCCGAAGCCGCCGTCGCCCATAAGACTGACAACGGGCGTGTCCGGCCTAGCCAGCTTGATGCCAAGTCCGGCGGCAAATGAGAACCCGACCAAACCAAAGTCGAGCGGCGTGAACAGACTCTTGGGCGTGTAGTAGTTCAATGCGTCGGTGGCTTGCAGGCACAATGTGCCGGCATCAAGCGTGATGGAAGCATCGTGAGGTATCACAGCGCGTAGGGCCTTAAACAGCC
This sequence comes from uncultured Acidimicrobiales bacterium, assembly GCA_937922785.1. GTDB lineage: Bacteria > Actinomycetota > Acidimicrobiia > Acidimicrobiales > SZUA-35 > CALAJQ01. The sequence goes on along the minus strand of CALAJQ010000033.1, from coordinate 20,382 downwards.
CCGACGGTTGAGTCGGATGAGTCTCTGCTGCGTTGGCATCACGGTTGGCCAGGAACTGAGCTCGTTCGGCTTGGAATGCATCGGTCCAGGCTTGCACGTCAGCCCGTTGTTGAGTGGCGCGGATGACCTCGGTCAACTGCGCCGCAGCCGTTGGAGCATCGGCCCAAATTCCCACTTCCACTTCGAAGAAACGGCCGATGGCGGTCGGTTCGATTTCGATTTGGATAATTGCTGCGTCAGGGTTGACGTTGTCATAGGAATAGAAGGTCGAGTTGAAGCCCAGCCTGGTTCCCAACGCCAAGATCACATCGGCCTCTTTTACCAAGCGAGACGCAACAGGATTTCCTCGTGGCCCCATTTGGCCAGCGTTGAGCCGATGGTTGAAAGCAATGGCATCGCCGTGTCCGGGCGATGTAGCAATCGGACAGTTCAACGCTTCCGCTAGGTCTATCGCCAGCTGATAGCCGCCTGTGTCTTTGATACCTCCACCGGCGACTATCACTGGTTGCACGGCTTGAGTCAGCAGGGTTGCGGCCCGGGCGATCGAATCCTTTTGTGCCGCCGGGACGCTGTGATTGCGATACTTGCTTGGCGCTTGCATGGGCGGGAAGTCTGCGGTTGCGGCAAGGACGTCTCGGGCGAGGTTCAGGTGCACTGGGCCACGTCGGGGGCTAAGCGCAACCCGAAACGCCTCACGCACCAACTCTGGAACTCGGTCAGTAGAAGGAACGGTCCAAGTTTTTTTAGTGATGGGTGTAAACAGCGACTGTTGGTCTACTTCTTGGAACGCATCGCGGTAAACGTGACCCGTGGCTAGCGCTCCGGCAATTGACACAACTGGGGAATAGGCCGCCTTTGCTTGAGCCAGACCGGTTACGAGATTGGTTGACCCGGGCCCGTTCTGACCAGCGAGGATCACCCCAGCCTGGCCGCAAGCCCGAGCAAACCCGTCGGCCATGTGGGTGCCGGTTCTCTCGTCGTGAACGCCAATGAAGTTAATGTCGTCTGCGTCATAGAGCGCATCGAACATCTCCATCGTTGCCGATCCGATTAGTCCAAAGACGTGCGAGACTTTTTCGGCCTGGAGCGCTGCTACAGCCGCTTGCCCGCCCGACATCTTGTTGCTTGCTCCGCTGTTGCTCATCAAAGCCTCTAAGCGAATTCAGGCATGACCTGATCGATGAATAGGTTGAACGAGCGCATCTGCACCGCGGGGTCTAGGCCCATCGATGCGTAGTAGATAAAGGAGTCCACACCGATTCCCTCGTACTGCTTGAGTTTGCCAACGACCTGATCTGGCGAGCCAAACATCAGGTTCTCCTCCAACATGGCCGGATCAACCCGGGCGTTGCCATCAAGCTCGGCCAGCGGAACTTGGCCCGGGAAACCGTTGACTACCTCACCCTTCTTCATCATCAGATTGCCGAAACGTCCAAGCACCGACCGGATGGCCGCCATCGCCGCTTTGCGATCGGCCTCGTTGTCATAGACCGCCGAATGGCGCATCAGCGCGAATTTTCGGTTGTAAGTTCCACCGGCTTTGGCGATGGACTCGTCCAACTGTTGCCGGTACTTCTCGGCTTCAGAAAACGGAAGCGTGAGCGGCCAGCACATGATGTTTGCGTCAACTTCGACGGCGTAGTCATAGGTGATCGGCGAACGAGCGGCCACCCAAATCGGCACCTCAACCTGTACCGGTTTAGGGCAAGAGGTAGCGGTCGGGAACTGCCAGTAGGTGCCGTCATGTTCAACGTCTCCGGCCCAAAGCTGCTTAACCAACGGCAACATCTCCTGCATGTATTTGTAGGAGTCGGTCTGCAGCAGACCAGGCTTCATTCGGTCGAATTCACGCTGGTATGCGCCTGAACCAATGCCGAATTCGAGGCGACCGTCGGAAAGAAGGTCAACCATGGCGGCCTCGCCAGCGAGGTTGATTGGATGCCAGTAGGCGGCGTTGGCAACCCCGGACCCCAGCCGAATCTGGTCGGTGTGTTCTGCCCACCAGGTCAACAGCTGGAAGGGGTTGGGGGCGATGGTCATCTCCAAAGCGTGGTGCTCTGCGGCCCAGACGATCTCAAAACCAGCCTTGTCGGCCAGCTGAACCATCGCCAAAGTGTGGTCCCGCACCAGCTTCATGCTGGCGCTGTCGTCCATTCGTTCCAGATTTACCGCAAGTTGAAACTTCACACCAAACCCTACCTTCCGGGGGTCAAGTCTCAAAAGTACTTAGGTGCCCACATCTGTGGATAACTCGCTTGAGACGGGCCCGTCTTCAGCTGCTCTTCAGGTTCGATGCTTCAGGCTTGGCTACATGCACCAAGCGCTGAGCTTCATTTTGGGAAACAGAAGTGACTGGCATCTTAAGATGCCGGCTCGACCACGCTTAAGACTAGGGCTACACAGCCTGGGTCCACTCGCCGTGGTCGCCTCCTGTCTGGCGTCTTGGCCAGCCTTTGCCGGCGCCACCGGCGACGGTGGGAACGTGGCGCTGGGGCTTTGGGTCGGAGCAGTATCAATCGTGCTGATGGCTTGGAGCTTTGTGCTCGCACTTCGACCCAAGATGCTAGAACCACTATTTGGCGGACTTGATTCGATGTATCGAGTTCACCGCTGGGCCGGGGCGCTTGCGGTCATGTTCATGTTCTTGCACACCAGCATCGAACCCGAAATTGAGGGCGGCATCGCGGGTGCTGCCCGCTCGGTCGCTGACCAGGCTGAGGATCTGGCAGGGGCCGGGGAAATCATGCTCTATGGCTTGGTTGGGTTGAGTTTGGCCCGCATCTTTCCTTACCGGTTCTGGCGCTGGACCCACAAGTTGCTTGGTATCCCGTTCGTGTTTGCAAGCTGGCATTTCTTCACCGCTGAAAAGTCTTACGCCAACAGTTCGAGTTGGGGTTGGTGGTTCGGGTTCTGGATGGTTGCCGGCATCGCCACTTACCTCGGCCGGGTTGTCGGGCTAGACATGATTGGCAAAGGACGGCTCTACAAAGTGGTGGAGGCCGAACACTCAGGATCTACCACTCGTCTCGAGCTAGAGCCGACAGGACGTGCACTTGGGCACGAACTTGGGCAATTCGCGTTCTTGAAGCTGGATATTCCAGGCATGAGTGAACCTCACCCGTTCACCATTGCATCAGCTCCTGAGCGTCCAAATCTTGAGTTCTACATTCGTCACCTCGGGGATTGGTCGGCGAAACTGCCGATCACAACGCTGGTTGGAAGAAGCGTGCGGATCGAAGGTCCCTACGGGGAGTTCAAACCCATGGGTTGCGCCGATGAACAGCCGGTCTGGATAGCCGGCGGCGTAGGCATAACCCCGTTTCTGGCTGCACTAGACCGTCCACCAGTTGCGGGCGCCACAAAGCCCGTCTTGTTCTATGCAGCCCGATCGGCTGAGGAGAATCCGATTGTCGATCGTCTTCGCCAAGCTGAAACCGACGGGCGGGTCGATCTAAGCCTGTTTACTCCTAGCACTGGTCGTCTGACTCCTAGCGTTCTCCACGACCGGTTCCCCAATGGAATGGAGGGCTGTCATGTGGCGCTGTGCGGGCCGGCAGGGCTGGTTCGATCGATGGCTGAAGCGGCTCACAAAGCAGGATCATCCACAATTGAGACCGAAGATTTCGACATCCGCCAGGGCTTTGGACCCGAACGCAGCACTGAAATAGCGGCATTTCTGCCGATCTAGCCAAAACATGTTGATGACGTCTCCATGAAATCACCATCTGGTCTTCAAGTCTCCAGATTCGACTTCTGTCAGTGTCAAATACATGAAACGGAACAGCGAAACGGACAACAAAAAGATCAACCGCTTGCTCGGAGTTTGGTCCCACCCAGACGACGAGGCGTACTTATCCGCAGGCCTCATGGCCCAGGTGGTCAAAGATGGCGGGTCAGTAACCATCGTGACCATCACCGATGGCGAGAAGGGGTTTCCCGAAAGCGACCCTCGCTCGGCCGCAGATAAGTCGGCCCAAAGGCGAGGCGAGCTGCGAGACGCGATGGCCGAAATCGGCGTACGCGATATCCGGTTCCTCGGCATCGAGGACGGCGAAGTCGCCGCACCACCTCAAGACATGCTGGTGGCCCGGATCGCGGGTGTGATGAAGCAGATCAGACCCGACCTGGTGGTCACGTTCGGGCCGGACGGGATAACCGGCCACTCGGATCATGTAGCAAACAGTGCGATCGCCACCGCAGCGTGGAACTCGGCAGGATTTGGCGACCTTTGGTACGCCGCTAAGACCGAGAGCTGGTTGAACCAATGGCGTAAGCAGCACGACGACTTCGGTCTTTGGATGACCGAAGAACCAACGGGTGTCCCCAACGAGATGGCGGAACACGTCCTCGATCTTGAGGGTCCTGCCCTCGACAAGAAACGAGCCGTCCTTGCCGCCCATCGCAGCCAGACTCAAATGGTTGCTGAACTCTTCGGTGAAGCCGCCTACCGAGAGTGGATCTGCCAAGAAACCTTCCGGTCACCAACTCCCCAAGAACTGCGTGATGCAGACCGAGTATTGGAGTACGTCCGATGACCACGCTTCGACGCCTCAGCGATTTCACTGAAACTAGACCGGCACCAGTCGTCGTCTCGGCGGTTCGCACCGGGGCAAAGGACGCTATGCCTTTCGCGGCAGGACTAGTCCCGTTCTCGCTAGCCATCGGTGGCGCAAGCGCCGCAGCCGGCATGACAGCCTTCGAGTCGATCTTCGCAGCTTCGGTGCTTATGGCCGGCACAGCTCAGCTCGCCGCTACCGATGTCATTGCCTCGGGCGGAGCGATGTTCGCCACTGTCACCGTCGTGATCTTGGTCAACCTGCGTTTCGTCCTTTATGGATCCGGTGTAGCTCGATGGTTCAGCGATGTGTCAGTCACAAAGCAGCTGCTCATGGTCTTTGCAGTGGTCGATGCAACCTTTCTACTTTGCCAAGAGCGTTTCACAGCCGGGGTAGATCTCGCTTGGCGCCAGCGCTACTACCTGACCATCACGGGATCTCTGGTTGCGGTGTTCCTCTTGTGCCAGATCGTCGGCTACCAGCTCGGTGCCGGTCTGCCTGAAGGTCTCGGTCTTGGGCTGGCTGCCCCGCTGGCCTTCGGCGGGATGTTGGCCAAGTCAGTCAAAGGACATGATTCGCTGATCGCTGCGGCGATGGCAGCGGTGGTAGTCATCTTTGGCTCAAGCCTGCTGGGCGCCGCAGCCCTACCTGCAGCCGCAGGACTTGGAGTCTTCGCAGGAATGAAGTCCGCAGGAATGAGTTTCGGAGACAACAAGTCATGAGCGTCACTCTTACTTTCGCACTTGCCGGCTTAGCCACCTTCGCCCTTCGAGGCTTCATCATCATCTTTGGCGACCGGTTGCCCGCTTCGCCTAAGGCCGAAGTTGCAGTAGGGCTGGTAGCCCCAGCGCTATTGGCCGGGATTGTTGCTTCGGCAATCTTCCTCGACGGCGGCCAATTGGCCATGCCAAATCTACTAACAGCACTAGCAATCTTCGGCGCAGCAGTAGCCGTGTACCGAACCGACAACGTCGGCATGGCGCTGTTCGTCGGTCTCCCGATCTTCTGGATCGGATCACTTCTTGGCCTCGCCTAAGGCGCCGGACAACACAAGCAAACAACCCACAAACAAACAACCCAATCAGAAAACACAGAACAGGAACCACAATGTCAACCGCAACACTTATACGACGCACCCCCTCAATCCCAAGTACCCCACTAGCTAGCAATCGAGCTCGGCTTGCGCGGCTAAGCCGTTCACCGCCACTACACCCCGATTCTGCCAACATGGTGGGCGTGACTGCCTTTCCAACCGCCGCTCAACTCCAGCTTTTGGAAAGCCAGGTCAGTTATGCGCTCGAAACTCGGGACATGTCGGCACTAAAGGTGATCGGATTTGGCGAGGTCTCGATCGCTCTGGGGTGGCCTGTTGACTCTCCGCAATTCGTTTGCAAGAGAACACCTCCAGCCACCCAAACCCAGATCAACAACTACGCAGCACTAATCGATACCTACATCGCTGGCCTGGCCGCCATAGACATCAAGTGCGTGGACACAACCACTCTCGCTGTTGATTCGAACGACGTCCTTCTCGGCTACATCGTTCAGCCTTTCCAACCCGCTGAGCTTCTGGCCGACAACGTCATGCGGGCTACCGAACCTTCGCCTGATCACCCACTGTTGCAAGAGCTTTGCGGCGTGCTCAACAAGATCACGCCGAGACTAAGTGTCGATTGCCAGTTCTCGAATTGGACCTGGGACGGCACGAAGCTTCAGCTGCTCGACATTGGATCGCCTTTCCTTTGGGATGAAGAGGGCAACCTCGACTTGGAAATTGCTCCCTTCATGGCAATGTTCCCGTGGCCCATCAGATCCGTCGTTCACAAAGAGATGCAGACAATTGCTGCAAGGTGGAAGGAACCAAGGGCCGTTGCGGTCGACGTCGCAGCAAGTCTCTACCGGATCGAGCTTGAAAACTGGATGGACGCTGTGCTCGAAGCCTTCAATTCTAAGGTGGTTCCGGATAACCCAATTACCGCAACTGAGGCCCGGGCGATCTATGACGAAGACCTAAAAACCTGGCCTCGCCTCAAGCAGATGCAAAGAGTTCAACGAGCGTGGCAAACAAAAGTTCGCCGCAAGCCCTATGAGTTCTTCATCCAGAACAGCTACACCGGCGAGATCATCTAGATCTCGGCGTCCAGGTACTTGATCAGGGGCCAGGCGTCAGTCGTTGTGTTGGAAATCACTGTGTAGCCAGTCCCTGTTGATCTACGGGTGAGACTTCGGAAAGAGACACCGGCATCTGCGCCTTCTAGCGCTACCGAGTCGCCATTGTGGTGCAGCCAAAACCCCAGCCCGTACCCCACACCGTTTTCGCCCATGTGAACCGCCGTGGTCATTCTTTCAACCATTGAGTTCGACACGATTTCGCCCGAGAAGAAGTTACGCCACAAAGCCGACACGTCATTCAAGGTCAGATAGATGCCACCGTCTCCCGCGCCGATTACGGGCAAGTGGAACACGTTTGTCTTGCCATTCTTCAGATAACCCAGAGCCGTATTGGCGGGCAGATCGTCCGACCGGAAGAAGCCACCTTCGGTAATTCCGGCGGGCCCAAGAACCCGCTCAGCAACTGTTTCGTGAAACGAACCGGTCAGGCGCTCGATGATGATCGAGAGCATCACGAAGGCCCCATTGTTGTAGGCGAAGCGGTCGCCCGGTTCAAACACCTGTGGAGGACGTGAAACGAACTGAAGGTAGTCGCTGGGCCGCTCAAGCAAGTGGGCCGACACCTCGAGGATGTGATCGTCGTCGTCACCAAGCGTCTCTTCATCCAAATAGTCGCCAACTCCTGAAGTGTGACTGAGTAAATGAGCCACCGTGACCCGACGGTCAACTAGTGGAAGCACGTCGCCGCCAGCTAGCTCGCCAACCAGGGCATCAAGCGACAGCTCGCCGGATTCAACCAGCGATGCAATAGTGAGCGCAGTAAGGCCCTTGGTGGCGCTGGCAGTGGCGAAGCGAGTATCAAGTCGATTGTCGATCTGGTCCGCCCGGCGGGAGTAACCACGAGCAAACTCAGCCACTGTCTCGCCGTGGTGCTCAAGCCGGACCACGCCCGAGAAGTTGACCTCTTCCGCCAGGCGACTGACCTCATCTGCGACTTCGGAAAGAGCGTCCACCGCCCCAGTCTGTCAGATCGCCCGGACTGGCGGACCTGCATTTATTTGGACGCTTCAACCCCGACCGGGCCAGCCGCAGCGAACGTTGACCTTGGGTGAGTAGTGAACCAGCGGGTCGCCAGTTGGCTGGGCAAAACCAGCCGCCGCTACCAGTTGGTCATCCCAATGGGTAACGGTCGCGTGATGAAGCGGCCACGGCTCATGAAACATTTTGGCGTAGGTAGTCCACGGCCCAAGGTCGCCATAAAGCGCCCACCGGGCAGTCAGGAACCGGTCTAGATCGTTGGCTTCGTCAGGTCCATATGCTTCGCCGATCTCCACCTCAACCACTGAGCTGGCACCTTTGGGTTTTGGCCAATACCGACTGGATTCGTATCGAATCCGTTTGCCCCCACTGGTGATGGACATGTCTGCCCAATAGTAAGGAACTTGGTATCCGATGCGAGCGGTTAACACTGAAACTAGCGCCGACGCCTCCAACGAGAAGAAGTAGACGCCCGGCTTGCCTGACTTGCCGGTCACATAGGTTCGAACGTTGGTCTCCGGGAAGTGCAAGATCCTCGGAAATGCCGGCATGAACGGAACGTCAACCCGCATTTGGAATGGGATCAACCCGACCCAGGCCGAGCCATCAAAGGTCTCCACAGTGAGCGAGTCAGGTAACAGTGCCTGAACCTCTTCGGCCGGGTAGCGCCAATGCAGCATCGTCAGCTGCTCCCACTTCATCCGAAGTGGTGTGCGATTGATTATGTGTGGGCAGACTTCGGGATAGCGTTCAGCCACGTCGGAGTTCACAGAGCCAGTATGGCAACAGCACCCAGACAGGCACGGGTCAGACAGAACCAGCGTTACTTATGACTCCCCGGCCAATAACTTTTGGCCGTATTCCTCTTGTGTGATCACTCCGCCAGCGGCTGCTGCCTGATTTTGGTCCTTTGGAGGTAGCTGATCTTGCAGACCATCGATTCGCTTCCACGCCGGGAAAGGTTGCTCGCCGTTTTCGTCAGGCACATAACTTGAGGCCTCGACGCGTTCGTGCTTGTGGATGTAGCGGGCACAGTTCACGAAGACCCGATCAACGGCGGCCCGGACAATGCCGATGGCTCCGGGATACTCGCCGATCAGAGCATCATCGGCACTAAAGCTCGCCGTTGCCTGAACTCGGACGCGATTAGGCGTTTCGAAGTCGATGAACAACATACCGATCTTCGCCGTGTCGGTTATGTTCCCCATCGACAGGAACATTCCGTTGCCGTCATATGCGGGGAAGGCCAACGTGTAATTGTCGATGATCTTTACCGTGCCGACGCCGCCGCCTTTGTAACTAACGGTCGGGTCGCCCGCAGCGTTCACAGTCGACAAGAAAAAGAAGTCTCGCGTCGATATGAAGCTGATGTGCCGATCGCCTAGTTCGGTGGCAACGATCGCTTGCTCCAGAGCCGAAGCCAGCGGACGAGACTCGAATTGCTCTTGAATGTTCTTCTGAGCCTCGCTGTAGAAATCTGTCATCGCACTCCTGTTGGGATATTTGCTGCACTAGTCATTCGAAGAAGTCTCGCGTGGCTTCGTCCATTGGCAGGTAACTCTCGATTCGCAGTTCATCAAGTGTCACGTTGCTCGGAGCGTTTAGCGACGTGATGGTGGCCAAGAAGTTCAGCTCAGTCTCGGCATCAATCTTGGCTTTCACCGCAACCATTGGATTGCTCGATGCCAACAGGTCAGGTGTTCTCCAACCTTCGGGGACGCCGTCATTTTCTAGCAGCTCCGCCAACAGAGAGGCGAGTTCCTCATCGTTGGGTCGGTGCATGACCTCACGTTGGATACGTCGAAGAATCTCCCCGGCTGCCTCTTCCCAATTCAATATCACTTCACGTGGCGCCTGCTGAAAGAACACCTTCATAAGGTTCACTCCAACTGCATCTTCGACCCCAGCTAGAAGTAGGAACATCGCCGCTCCCCCGTTGTTAACCCGGACCACGTTGTAGTGACGGTCAAAGACCATCATCGGGTAAGGCTCGTGGTGTTCAAGCATCGTGTTTAGGGCCACGCCGAGGGGCCCGTCGAGAAGTTCGCTGACGCTTGGTTCAGGGAAACTCGCCTTAAATCCGGCGCCCCGTAGTAGATCGTTTCGATCACGCAGTGGCACTGCCAGGGTTTCGGCCAACAGCGCAACCATTTCAACGCTTGGCTTGGATCGGCCACTTTCTAAGAAACTGATGTGGCGGGCCGAGACGTCTGCGGTCAACCCAAGATCAAGCTGGCTCATGCCCCGTTGCTGGCGCCAATACTTGAGCAAGGCAGGAAATACCGAGTCTTCTCGCTTCTTATTCTCAACCACAAATTCATCGTAGGACTGATGTTGTGAGCCGGCGATTACCTCAACAGGTAAGTGCACCGCGGCATCTACGAGCGTTTGATGAATACACACAACAACTAAGCAACCTGGAAGGAACAGACAATGATGATCACCGAAGATCGCATCAATATCGACACATGCAAGCTTGGATATCGCAGCGTCGGCGAAGGGCCCGACGTCGTCTTCATACACGGCTGGCCCCTCAACAAAGAGACCTGGCGAGACGTGGCTGCCAATCTGGATGGCTACCGCTGCCACCTAATCGACCTGCCAGGAAGCGGAGAATCAATCACGCCGCCCGAAACCTCCACAACAATCCGAGGGGCCGTTGACGCCGTTGTGGCTGCCGTACACGAGCTGGGTCTTGAGTCGTTCACTCTTGTCGGCAACGACAGCGGAGGCATGATCGCTCGTTTCGTAGCCGAAAGGGTGATCGACCAAGTGAATGCATTGGTCATAACTGGCAGCGAGATCCCCAAGCACCATCCCAAACTCATCGAACGCCTACAGGTGATGACATCGCTGCCGGGCTCACTGCCCATCATGCGAAAGCTACTAGCGAACGCAACGCTCTCGAGGTCTGGTCAGCTTCTCGGCGGCCTGTTCTATGACCGTGATCTGATCGAGGGGAGCTTCCGCACCAGCGTGTTAGATCCCCATCTGGCCGATGCTGCCATCATGACGCGACAGATCGAGATGTTGAAGAGCTATAGCCCGGAGCTGGTTGATGAGCTTGAAGCCACGCACCGGAATCTGACCTGCCCAACACTGTTGATCTGGGGCGAACAGGATGGCTTCTTTCCGGTGGAGCACGCTCGGGCCATGACCACCCAGTTTGCAGGACCAACGCGATTCGAGGTGATCAACAACGCCCGTCTGCTAGTTCACGAAGAGCATCCTGAACGATTCGCAGCGTTGTGTTCAGACTTCCTGGGCAAGCTCTAAGCCCAACCCCTACCGATTAGACGCTTCTGGCGGCGCCCAGAACCGAATGCGGGCGTGGGCACAGGCAGAACCGAATTTCAGGCTCGCAGGCCTGTGGGGTTGGTGTCCCAGACGAGGCGGACCGCTCCGTTATCAAACGGCATGGTCAGTATCGGGCGCATTGGGCCAGCGAACGGACCGGTCCAAAGCGGCAACCCTTCACCGATGGCTTCGGGGACCGTCGTGATGTCGAGGGTGTCGACCACGCCGCCCGCGAGCGCCTCAGTGACAACTCTTCCGCCACCAAACACCCAAAGTCTCTTGGGCGTTTCTTTTGCAAACGCAGCGATCGCTTGCGCAGTTGGTCCGGACTTGAACGTGATGTTTGCGTCGTCCGGTACCGCAAGGTGGGTGGCCGAAGTCAACACAAGTGTTGGACGGTCACCCCAAGTCCATCCCCACTCAAGAACTTGTTCATAGGTGGTGCGGCCCATTACTAGTGCGCCGATGCGATCCGCCCAAGCAGCGAAGTCAAACCCCTCAAGCGGGTACTTGTCTAGATAGTCAACAGCACCATCGGGTCGACAAACAAACCCGTCCAACGTCACCGCAAGATTGGCAACGACATCGGTGTCTCGCTGCTGTTCCGGAACTAGTTCACTTTCCATTGAGCGCTCCTTAGTCAGCCTGGTGCTAGCCGAATTGTGGGGAACCCTAGCTCGGCTAAGGCTCTGCGGTAGGCAACGGAGATTTTGTCGAATGGCATGTGAAGCTCATCGCTGACGTCCAACGGCAGCCACTCCGGGCGCTGCTGTTCCACTATTGCCTGGTCTTCGGCGAAGAACGGGAGGAACCCTTTATCCAGTTCTTCAGGACTGTGATGCACTTCGTTGGTGAAGGTGGTGAGCCAGTAGATCTTTGTTTGGTCGACAGACACTGGCTGGCAAACAGCGAACGTGTAATAGGGGTGTTCGCCTTCCACGTTTGTCTCAATCCAGGAAGCAAACGGCAGGTCGCAGCGGTAGCGATAGTGAATGGGCCGGACCGCCGGCTTGCCATCTTCTTCGGGCGCCCACCGATAGCGGGCCAGATAATTCACTTCGAACGTGATGGCGTTTTCGCCCTTATGGGTGACCGGCTTGTAGGGCGCAACCTCGTGAACCTCCGGGTTGCCGAAGTTGGCTGAATGGATTGCACCAAAGTGAGCGAGGTCAAGGAAGTTCTCGATCATGCGTGGCGCTTGACAGTTCCACTCCGGCGGCTCGCCGGCATAAAGCCACCAGCCAGGATCTTCGGCTCGGGGAACCAAGGGCGGCTTCGTCGAGTTCGCAGAGTTGGTGTCAAGACATACCCAAACCAGGCCTGCGTAGTCCACGGCCGAATAGGTCCCGAGCCGCACCTTAGGGCTGATCGGCTTGCCCGGTAGTTGAGGAATCTTGGTGCAAGCTCCATCGCTATCGAACTCAAAGAGGTGGTAGGGACACTGGAGGCAACCGTCGCCGGTTACTGTTCCCATCGAAAGTTTTGTGCCTCGGTGCGGGCAAATGTCATCGCCAACTGCTGGCATCCCTTGGGCGTTGCGCCACAGCACAAGGTCCTCAGCCAAGAGCTTCACGGCCATCGTTTGACCGGCTAGTAAATCGTCGGTCCTGGCCACGGGATGCCAGAACGACCGGGCAGCGTCATAGAAGCGTTCGATCTCTTCAGCAGTCGCCGGTTGAACTCTCACAGCTAGACGCTAGCGGGGCTCTCTAGTCCGTCACCAGCCCTGTTCGCCCCGTGAAGATCGTGTCGCTGACGTAACCGGGCTAACAGATTCCAGACTGGCTGTACTACCAGCCGGAATCGTCGCTTGAGGTGCAAGAATCTCAGGGGTCGGGAACGAGAAAGACTCCCACCAGGGGTTACCTGATGGGAGCCAGATTCGAGCGGCCCTACTGGGATGACGTTCGAACACCGTGGCGAGCGTTCTCAGATCTGCCGGGGCGGGCCCCATGACTCGGGCCATTCTGACGGTTCATCTATAAAGAAACAGGTCTCGTTGTACTTGGGGTCGGCAACATCACTCAAGAAGTCTTCTTCCCCGCTAACAGCCCAGGCCTCCGTTGCCTGAATTGTGAAATCTAGATACTCACCCAACGAGTCAACAACTGGCGCAAATACACGGTCTTCTAACTGGTAGACCCACACCTTTCCAGTTGCCGCTGGTTCAGTTGATGCCTCGACGCAAGCGATTGACTTTGAATAGGTAGCGACTGGAACCATGCATTCTGGTATCGGATCGTCGAACAGTCCCCGACGGAGATCTAGGACGCCCTCCGGTGTGAGGAGTCCGAGCGACCCAAAAAGTGATGTTGAATTCTGCGGCCGTCCCGGCAGGCCAACGCCGGCATGTAGCCATAGATCAACCAGTTCGTCAGGAAAGACCCTCGGAGCGAACAGCTCCTCAAACTCACGGATCCTCTCACGTGACGCCCCAACTGGAAGACCCTCACGAAGTATCCGGATATCTCCTTTGAGATAGAACTCATCGAGTGCAAGATCTACCGCCTGGACATACACCCATCTGGCCCGCTCGATTCTCGCCATCATTGGCGACATATCGGATTCCACCTGTCCACGCCCTGCACCTCTATCGGCGCCTCCGGTCCTGAGTAGGATCCCACGCCCACCCGGACAAAGTCCAGATTGACCTTGCCATGGGAGTCAGTCGGCAGCGTCGGATCTGGAACGACTAGGAACAGAGCCCCGGTAATGTTTTGGACATCAGAAGAGAGCTTGAATTTACCGTACTCCTTTCCTTCTTTTCCGTTGTCGGCTGCGCTCATGGGGCAAAGACTGGCGGATCTCTGATTCCGGGTGTCCTGGTATGCCGATCCATTGTTGAGCCCGGCCTTTGGGCCGGCCTCCCCCGACGCTTGGTTCGGGTATTCATCACACACCATTCCGCTTGGAAAGTCCGGGTTTCTGGAGCCGCAACGCCAAGGTACTGCGCGGTACCAATCATCAGGGAACCTACTGGTGCCTTCACGGTGGGATTCTCTTGTTTGTTGCGACAAGATTGCGGGCTGGCCTTGAACGTGGATTGCGTTATAACGAAACAACGTAGCTTGCCCGAGTTCTGACCCTGGGTAGTAGACGGGAAGCGTTGCGCAATGGGGTAGCGCCAGTCCGTCGTCGATTCCGTAGTTGCCGAGCCCCAGTGTCTCGACTATCGCCTCGGTCGATTCGAGCGACATGACTTCTTCGCACTCGATTAGTCGGGTAGCCCGAAATGGATCCGGTTTCTCGGCTTGCACCAACAGTGCGACAATGACTGTTAGCGCTCCGGTTGTTATCTTCCACCGTGTCCCGGGCCCGTCGGTTCTGTGGCTTTCTAGTTCTTGGGCGTTCTTATTGCCTATGTTCCTCTGGATTTCTGCTTCACGCAGTTTCGCAGGGAGTGCGGCGGTCGTCGCTGAAATACCGAGCGAGTCGCTACTAAGACTCTGAGCCCTGTCGCCATCCACACACCCTTCTGCTCCGATGGCGGCGCAGTTAATGTGAAGGAAACCAGCGATCACAGCATCCGTAAGCTCGATGTCCGGACCGAAGAAACCCGTGTCGGCAACAAAGATATTCTGCTCTTCAACGACCTGCCTGAACCGATCTCTTGCCATCTCGGTTTGATCCTCGGTCGGAGGGTCATCGAAGTCGAATTGGGCGTACCAGTTCCCGCAGTTAGCTGAGACACAATCGAAGTCGTCGTTGTAGTTCAGGACGGCCCGAGGTGTGACTACTTCGCGATCGAGTTGTATTGTCAGGCTATCAACGACAGTCGTTTCAAGCTGAAAGAAGCTGCTTAGGAATGGTTCTTGCCCTAGATCGTCGGGCTGGAGAATCGTTCCACTCTGATAGATCGCACCCGCTAACTTTGCGTAGTCAGGCCTCATTGGATCTGTCCCGTCGAGTACTTCCTCGAAGTCCGTGTTGAGGTCACGGTCACTATCACGCTCGTACGGCAGGCTCGACGCCACATAGATCTTCGTGACGCCGGTTTCGAGGAGAACGGCCCGGTCTTCATCAGTAATGAACTCGAAGGATTCAACGTCGTAGCTCTGCAGCTCTTCGCCGTCGCTAAGTCCGTCTTCGTCCGTGTCCCAGCCACGAGGGTTTCCATTTGCGTCGGGCACGATCGATGTGCTGAGTGTGACGATGAACGGGAACTCATTGGGTGTGTCGGCTCTGTGGATCCATGACATCGACGGCAAACCAACCACTTCCTCACAATCTGGAATGCCGTCGCCGTCGCCATCGTCAGCGACAACGAGCGGCACTTCAAGCTGACCACCCATCTGTTCTGCGTCGATAGCCATGACGAACGATCCGGCCGGTGTCGTGCCGCCATCACTTCTGGGCAGACCACTGGTCGTCGTCCCATAGAAAAGGAACACTCCGTCAACGACGTCTGACACCTCAAGGAATTCATGATCAGAGCCAAACAAATTGGCTGTCACTTCGGTACTGGAAATGAGAGCGCCGGACTCATCAAGGTAAGAAATCGCTGGGTTTGATCCTCGATCAATTTCAACCGAGTTCCCAGCCGGCAGAAAGTCTGGTTCCACCAGCGACGTGTCCACATAATTTCCCGAGGAATCAAAAGATGCGTAATTTCTGGGACCGAGCGGGTTAATGAAATCTTCAGTCTGGTAGCTCACGGCCAGTCCGATATCAGTGAGATGAAGGGCTGGGCGAGTTGCACCTACGATGTCGGGAACGACTGTCTGCCATATGTCAACAAACCCCGACCCAGTTGAGTGCGCGAACAGCCCAAACACGAGTGTCCCATCATCGTTGAACGCGCTGGTCAGAACGTATAACTGGTCGGTGCCAACGTCTTGGACAGCGCCAACAAGCTCCCCAGAAACCGACAACGATCGGCTTTCGACTTCAACGCCATCTGAGTCGAAACGGCTAATCTGGTACCCGCCGACGAGGCCGGTTTCGACTAGTAACACGCCACCATTTGCTGTGGCTGATATGAAGGCACGATGCTCGAAGTCGTGATCAGCAGATCTGTCGCGCCGGCTATCCTGAGGGGAAGCAACATAGATGTCCGCTTTCACCACCTGAGTCAGACCAGTAGCAGTATCAAGTTTGCGTAGCGCGCCAAAACTTGTTTGCCGCACAAAGTCAAAGTCGGGTCCAGAACCTTCGAGATACCAAACCGTTCCAGGATCTCCCGGGATTGCAGACCAAACATTCTGATACTGGCCAGGCGGGCCAGACGGCACGTCGAAATAGTATGGGATCGCCCCATCAGGGCCGAGACCACCACAACCAACCCCTGCCTGAGCATCGGCCACTCTTTCAAGCTGTTCCCGGTACGAATCCAATGCGAAACTGCCGTCAACTTTTCTAACGGTGTACAAGCTGCCAATTCGATCCTGAAGATCGACTAAGGCCCGCCCCTGCCCGACGCCCGCAACGAGCTGTTGCTGGTCCGCTCCACCAACAGAGGTTGTGACAACGTTGGTGCTCTCGTCGACAACGCTGTCTAGTGTGATCCACCGACCTTGCGCGCGGGAGTACTTTGCGATCGCCAAAGTGCTTTCAGATGCCCCGCCAAGCCGATCTTCGGAGTACGGCAAGGCCAAGGACCCCGATATAACGTTCTGCTGGTTGGCCTGAACCTCGACGACAAAGACTGGGCCGACAGACACCGCCGCAATGGTGTCCGAGATCGGACTCGCGTCCACACGGAACAGGACATCATCAGCCAGAATTCCCCCAGAAGTTTCAAGGCTCAACTTTGCTCCAGAGTCGACGCCCGCCGTCTTTGTCAATGTGGCAGGCGGAACCTCAACATCAAATGGTTCGTCCGCAATGAATTCGAGAGCTGTGGTCACGTCGGAAGGATCACTGAGCGATTCGCACGCGTCCTCCGATTCGACATCGGAGCAAGAGTCCGTGCCTTCGCCTCCGAAGGCTGAATCTGTCCCGGCACCACCGTTGATCTCATCGTCTCCAGATCCACCGATGAGCTGATCGTCGCCGTCAGCACCCTCCAAAACATCGGCACCAGCACCAGCATCTATGAGATCATCGCCTGCGTCACCAAATACGTAGTCGTCGCCATCGCCGCCATCAAGAACGTCGTCGCCGTCATTACCTGAGACGAAGTCATCTCCCTCATCGCCTAAAAGAGCATCGACTCCATCTCCTCCAGATATGAGATCATCACCGAGCCCTCCTGAGACTGTGTCAATTCCGCCGTCGCCGCAAAGCACATCGTCGCCACCAAGGCCATCGATCTGATCATCCCCGCCAAGACCCGCTATAACATCAGGTCCATCCGTGCCAACCAACACATCGGGGCCTTCAGTCCCGACGATCGTCGCTTCCAGATCCGAACAAAACACGGGCTCCACGGGTTCGACCGGGGTGTCTTCGCAGTTGCTGACTGTTTCGCCGATGCAAGTGTCGGTGCCGTTGCCACCATCGAGGGTGTCGATTCCTTCGCCACCATCTAACGCGTCGTCGCCGCGGTTACCTCGCAGATCGTCATCACCAGCGTCACCGTTCAGGGTGTCTTGGCCCCTCTTTCCTTTGAGGAGATCATCGCCTTCACCACCGTTGAGGACATCGGCGTTCCGACCGCCGTACAGCTTGTCATCACCGTTTTGACCGTTCAAAACGTCGTCACCTCGCCACCCACGGAGCACGTCAGCACCGTCGCCGCCATTCAAAATGTCGTTACCGTTCTTGCCGATCAGAACGTCCTGACCATTGCCACCGTTCAAGGTGTCTTGCCCGCGGCCACCGGCGAGACGGTCATTGCCACGATTACCAGACAAAGTGTCTCTATCACGGCCACCATGGAGCTGATCCGCACCCCTCCCACCTGTGATGACATCGTTTCCGCGGTTGCCGTGGATCACATCGTTTCCGTCGCCACCATTTAGTTCATCGTGACCGCGACCACCGAATACCAGGTCATCACCAGCACCGGCATTAACAACATCCGCTCCGCGCAAGGCACAAATAACATCGTCACTGGCAGTGCCATTAAGCGTGTCAGGACCATCGGTGCCCACAATCGTGCATGCTGACAAGCCGACATAGACAGTCACATCCGCCGAATCGCAGCCACCATCAACACACGCCTCATATGAAAACGACGTGACACCCTCAAACGAACCATCCGGAACAAACAGAACTGACGGCTCACCGTCATCAACAACAACCGAAGCCGTGCCGTCGTCTGGATCGGCAACGGTGACTACAAGATCATTGTCGTCACTGTCATCAGAATCGTTATCAGTGACGTCAATCGCTACCTCAACGCCAACCTCGGTCCAGACGAAGTCATCCTCAGCCTCAACAGAAGGCTCGACCTCCTGAGCAGAGACGGGGTCTGTCCTCGGAAAGCCAGCCATAGTTGGAGCCACAAGACTGCAGACAACTAAAATTAGAAACCACAAACGTTTGAAAGGCATGCCGCACAAATCCCCTATGTTGAAAGCCTGGCCAGGAACCTATTAGTAAAAGCATGAAACGACAACGTATGACTACTGACACCAGCGGCCTAGGTTCGAACACTCACCGGACTGTCTTCGCCGACGACACCACGAAAAATGGCTCCCACCAGGGGTTACCCGATGGGAGCCAGATTCGAGCGGCCCTAATGGGATGACGTTCGAATACGCCTGCCTAGAAATCTCGATCTTCGTCGAACCACTGCGAGACCTGTTCCACGGTAGCTCCAAACTCGATGCCAATGAGATCGGCGACCTTGCTCGCTTCTTCGCGTTCTAGGGTCTCGATTGGAAACGTGTTCGTCATTTTGTTGACCGCAGCCACAAAGCTCTTGACACCCGCTTCGGCATCGCCTTCCTCTGCGATCTTGCGCGCTTTCATAAACTCTTTCAGAGCCCTCTTCCCGAGTTTCGGATTGCGCTCTACCCACATGTTCAAAGGGTTGCCGACAAACAATGGCTCAAAGGATTCAGAAATTGACAAATCAAACTGCCCGCCGCTGAGCTGCTTTTTGGTTCCTGCAACGAGATTCTTCGGAATGACCGACAGACTCAGATAGCCCAACTGCGGGAACATCTCCGGCTCCGGGAAACTAACCGGGTCGAACCGATGCATGCCCCGGATGAACAACTCGCGTAGCCTCGGCCAGCTGCTCAAATAGTCCAAGCTGTCGCAACCCCCGCCACCGAGATTGAACCGCGCTAACTCAACCTCTGGATAGAAGCCCGCCCCGGACAAATCCAAGTCGGCTCCACCAGTGTCCACCTCAATCCCGTAGGCATATTGCATACCGTCCACCCACACCAGATCCGACTGCTTAACCACCAGTTGAACTGCCCGACCATCGCGCTCATGAACGACCGTCGGCACCACGCCACCACCAAAAACCAGCGTCAACTTCGCAAGTGAAGAAGGCACAACCAGCCGCTCCAAAGTCGAGCCGCACGAGACTGTCATCTCCCGCATCCCATAGGCCGATAGATCAATCTCGGACTTTCCATGGTTTAACCAACTGAACGAAAACGGGTCAGGCGCAGGATCCAAAAGGTCCGACGGGTCCCCATCTTGCCCCTCGAGCTCGATCCGGACGTGTGGTTTTCGTAGCGGCCACCGAAACTCAACCGGAACCACACCAAGCTCCCTGCTGGCGCCCTTGTCAAAAACCGAGAAGGTCAGATCAGATACCTGGCACTCTGTCGGAGTCGAACCAACCAGATGCCAACTCTTGGGCAACGGATCCTTAAACCGGAGCCAGCCAGCAGCAGGGTGATCCACTGGCTCGGGAAACTCCACCAAATCAGACATTTCGGGAAGCTCCGCTCCAACACAGTCCAACTCGCGAACCACGACGGCAAAGAACTCTTTCGGCCGAACGTCGACGATCTGCACCAGAGTGAAGCTGCCGTCCCACAGATTAGGAACAGCGTACAAGTCCCAGAGCTCCGTTCTCATCAACACCAAACCTATCCGAAACTCTGTTTCCAGGATCCTTAGAAAATCACGTCCATGAGTTGAACACCCGTCTGATCGAAGAAGGCGCGAAGTTTGTCGACTTGGCTGAGCCATAATGCACAAGTCCTAGATCCAGACCTATCCGACAGGATCCGAGATCAACGAGAGTTACCTCTGGTCGATCAGCTGGACACGGTCTCCGGATCAACTACAGGCTCTGCACCAGTCGAGGGAACGACCTTGATTCAGGTCCGAGAAGTTGAGCGGCCCCACGGTGAACTCAAGTTCCAACAGCAAAGCCCCGGCAAAGTGTCAAGTCCCGGTTGTCGTGTTCCGGGTTGGCCCCGGTAGTTATGTTCCACTCAGGGGGTGGGTTACGCGATGAGGTATCTGCCACAATTCAGCGGTGGATGAGATGCGCCGGATCGGCTTCTGGAAGAACGAGCAGCAC
>CALAJQ010000032.1 GCA_937922785.1 uncultured Acidimicrobiales bacterium | reverse complement strand
CTGGCAACGAAATCGCTAAGGGCAGTGACGTCGCCGTCGACTCGGCTAACAAGCTCACCGGGGCTGGTGGAGCGATGGAACGCCAGGTCAAGGTTGAGAACGTGACGAGACAACGTGGTGCGAAGCTCGTTGGTGACGAGCCAAGCAAGGTCGGTTGCGGTCCAAGCAACGGCGACGGCCATCAGCTGGCGCAGCAGACCTAACCCGACGTATACGCCGGCGATTGTCAGCAGTTCGCTGCGGCTTCCATCGCCTTGGGCAGCGTCGATGAAGGCGGCTACCAGCAGCGGACCAGCGAGTGGTAGCGAGCCCGCGACGGCCAGCACGATGATCATCATCGTTACTCGGCCCCTGTGAGGCTTTATCAGGTCGAGCAGTGCTCGCCAGTGAGACTGCCCAGTCATGACGGCAACGCTACAGCCTGTCTGAGCCACCGCCGGGTGAATTAGTTCGGCTCCGAGCTGACCTGACAGACTCAGGTGATGATCGAGCGCATTGGGCTGAAGCGGGGTAGGAATCTTGGGATTCGGCAGGGTTCGGCGCCCGGGGCGAGTATCGAACTTGAGCGCAACGGCTTTGCGATGGTGCCCGGAGTGTTCTCACCCGAGGATGTGACACAGCTGAAAGTTGAACTGTCGGAGTTGTTTGAGACCACGCGCCCCGATGTTCGTCTACCCGGTGCAACCGAGGCCGACTATGCCGACTTTCGCTACGAGGCTTTGAATCGGTCAGCCGCAGCTCAGCGGGCAGTCGCCCATCCTGGCCTGCTTGAAGTGATCGAGCCGCTGCTGGGCGAGGACTGTCACGTTGTGTCGAACACCGCTTGGCGAAACTCGCCTCAGCGTGAGAAGGCGCCGTTCGATGTGGGCAACCCGTGGCACATCGATGCTGGTCCTCATGTTCCGCGCCCGGACGGAATCCCGTGGGATGAACGCATTCCCTATCCAGTGTTCATGATTGGATGCCACATTCTCTTGGAAGATTGCCCGGTTGAATCGGGGCCGACGGGTTTCATTCCTCGCAGTCACACCTCAGGTCAGATGCCACCGATGCCCGACGAATCGGGCGCGATCTATTACGAGGGCGGCGGGCCAGTCGCCGCAATTGGCGGCCAGGGCGACGTGGTGTTCTTTGTGTCTGACGTGTGGCACCGCCGGATGCCCACAGGTCCGAACGACACCGGCCGATTCTTCCTCCAGGTTCAGTACGGCAGACGTGACATCGCACAGCGGATTCGAACCACCGACGTGGTGAACCACCTGAGCGACGACGCTGTTGCTCGCGCCGTTTCCGAGCGAGAACGAACTGTCGTTGGACTTCACCCGGCAGGTTTCTATGACGGGTAGACGCCCGGCCGGTCAGTAGCTAAACGGCGCCGGATGGCGGACGTTCGAAGTGTGCCAGGAAAACCCCAGGGGCGATTTCGGTTTCGCTGGTTCTAACAAAGCCCTCTTTCTCATAAAGCGAAACCGCCGGTCGATTCGCCGCTCCTGTCGAAACAATCGTGTGTCGGTCCTGCGGCACAGATTGCACAAGGGCGCGCCCGTAGCCCCGACGAGCGGCGTCGGGGTGAACAGCAAGCCGGTCAATATCAACTTCGCCATCGCGCTCGTCCCAGGCAATGATCCCAAGCAAGAGGCCGCCGTCAAACATTCCGCGCCACTGCATGTCGGTAAGTGTTCGGACGTGTTCGGCTGTCTCTGTTAGTTGTGGAATACCGTCAAAGCCGATTAGATCCGCCTCGATTTGATACGCAGCGAGTTGGATCACCACGATCCGCTCGGCGACAGAAGGATCTGCTGGATTGACTAACTCGGGCACGGTTTGACGCTAGCTCAGTCCGGTCAAATGAACCTTCGCAAGCTAGACACTTCCCAAAAATCAGCCCCAGGCGACACTATTTGTCACCTACAGCAGACATTTGGGTGTTTTGTCACCTACAGCTGAGATTTGGATTGGCAGGCTGCGGCCTGGAGCGCGACCGGCCATAATTGAACATGGCTCAACACTCTGACCTCCCACCTGACACTCTGAATGACCAGGTTGGAGTGCTTGCTCGGCGTGAGATCGAGGCCAGAATTGTGACGCCCCTTATCGAGCGTCTTGGCGAAGAGTTCGGGCACGAGCGGGTCAGAGAGATCGCCAAAGAAGTCGTGGTCGAGGTCGCGAAGGAGCAAGGTGCTGGCATGGCCGCAGCTCGTGGCGCGAATGACCTTGCCGCCTTTACCGCTGGCAACGAGGCTTGGACCAGGGGAGGGGCGCTCGAAATCGAGATCGTCGAACAAACCGACGAGGTCTATGCCTTCAACGTGACTCGATGCCGCTACGCAGAGATGTACAAGTCACTCGGCATCCCCGAACTGGGCGCCCTGTTCTCGTGCAACCGTGACGGCACCTTGATGGAAGGTTTCAACCCGGACATCGAATTCACACGAACCCAAACCATCATGAGCGGCGCCTCCCACTGCGACTTCCGCTACACAAACAACACCGGTCCAACTCCAGTCACGTTGACATAGAGCGACGTGAGGTGGTTATCCACAGAAACTGAACCTAGCCACTATTGAGACTTGACCCCGTGAAGTTTGGTTGGCGGCGGGCGGCCATCGCGGCGTTGCCTTCGGCGAAGTCTGGCGTTTGTCTTAACCAGGCTTGTTCTTTGGCTTCATGCGCTGTTGCGGCTTCTACCTTTTCGGCCAAGTGGCCTCGCAAAGTGTTGCGGATGGACCGCACAGCTAACGGTGCCGAGATTGCGATCTCTCTGGCTAGGGCATGGCTTGCCGCCATCAGATCCTCGAGCGGTGCGAGCTTGTCGGCTAGGCCAAGTTGAACCGCTTCTTCGCCTTTCACTCGTCGTCCTGTGAAGAGAAGTTCGGCAGTGGCTTGCTCACCGACTAGGCGGGGGAGTGTGACCCCCAGACCGAACCCGTGATGGAAGCCGAGCCGGGCGAAGTTGGCGCTGAACCGAGCTTCGGGCGCTGCGATTCGAAAGTCAGAACTAAGAGCTAGTCCAAGACCGCCTCCGATAGCGGCCCCTTGGATTGCCGCGACTACTGGGGTCTGAGTTCGGAAGATGCGAACGGCTGCGGCGTACAGATCGGCTGTTGTGTAGCTGGTCGACCCCGAGAAGTCGGCCCCGGCACAGAAGTGCTTGCCTTGTGCTTTGAGGACGGCGGCTCGACAACGATCGTCTCTGTCGAGGTGGGCCAGTGCGTCTGCCACTCCGCCAATCAGATCCAAGGAGAAGAAGTTGTTGGGTGGCATGCAAAGTTCGATGTGGGCCACATAGTCGTCACCGATTTGAACTTCGACTGCACCATTGCCAAACACAGTTGCGTCGCTCATCGACCTACTTCTTTGAATGGCATGCCTCGGTCGGCGGCTGGTTCCTTGGGTAGCCCAAGCATTGTTTCTCCGATGATGTTGTGTTGAATTTCGTCGGTGCCGCCGGCAATTGACTGAGCGGGAGTCGAAACGATGACCTCGGCAATAACCGCATCGACTGGGTCTTCAGTCTCGGTCAACATGCCATCGGCTCCGGCGATTCGCGAGTGCACGTGGTTTGCCTGACGAGCAACTTCCGACAGCGCCAGCTTGCCGATTGAACCTTCTGAACCGGGTGGCCGTCCAAGGGCTCGTGCTGCTTGGGCTCGACCCGAAGTCCACTCCGACGCGTTCTGAAAGCTGATGAGTTTCATCATTTCCTGTCGGAGCACCTGATCTTCGGTCCGGCTTCGCCTGACCGCCTGCGGGGTGACCAGATCCACCCGACCCATTCTCTGGGGATACCACTCGTAAGTTCGCAGGTATTCGGCGGCTTCGACTCTGGCCTCGGTGATGACCCGGCCTGAAGCCTCGGGGTTGATCGGCGCGCTCCGCATGGACGAGAACGAACGTTCGTGGGCCAGAGTTCCTCGGGCCACTTTCCATCCTTCACCTTGGCCGCCCACCATGTTTTCGTGAGGAACACGGGCGTCGGTCATGAATACTTCGTTGAACGAGTTCCGATAATTCATCTGCTCTATTGGCCGCACCTCGACGCCGTCTTGTTGCATGTCGATTAAGAAGTAGGAAAGGCCGGCATGCTTGACGGCGTCCCAGTCAGTCCGGGCTACCAAGATGCCCATGTCGGCATGGTCGGCACTGGTGTTCCAAACCTTCTGCCCGTTGACAATCCACTGGTCGCCATCACGGACAGCCGTGGTCTTCAACCCGGCTAGGTCAGAGCCGGCACCAGGTTCGGAAAACAATTGACACCACGACAACTCGCCAGTCAAAGTGCGGCGCAGATACTTATGTTTCAGGTCATCAGAGGCATGGTCATACATCGTCGGCGCCGCCAAACCGAACCCACCACCAAGTGGAACTGCGATACCGCCGGCTTTGCGAATTGTTGAGTGCGCCAAACGGTCGGCCCAGGCCGGCAGATCCTTACCGAACCATCGGGTTGACCACGACGGCACAGCCCAGCCGCTCTCAACCAATCGGTCTCGCCATTGGAGCAGCGTGTGATCCGGATCCCAAGAGTCACCAAACCACGCCAGGACTTCATCGATGACTTGTTGCTCGGCAATTTCGGCCATCAAGTATTCGCACCAGTCATGAAAGCGACACTAGTGATCGGTCGCCACTCTTCTCAAATGTCAGCCCCAGGTGACAATTCGTCGTTCTGTCTGCTGGGGGTGACATCAATTGTCACCTGGGGCAGAAATTTCGGGAAGGGGGAAATTTCGGGAAGGGGACCGTTCGGAGGAAGGGGGACCGGTCGGGAAGGGCTGGTGTGACGTTCGACCAGGCGAAGTTTGTATCTGAGCGCCTTAGTCGACCCTCACCTAGCCAGAACGTGATTGCGGGAACCCGACACGTTCGTCCCTAGGAGGGGAATTGCATGTCACCAGAAAAGTCAGGAACATCCGGCGCCAACGGGCCACGCTCAATCTCGCCACCGCATGTCGTAACGGGCGCAACGGGGTTTGTGGGATCGGCCTTGATCCTAGAGCTGCTCCAGCGAACCAGAGCCGAAGTGTTTGCTTTGGTCAGACCAAAAGCAGATCAAAGTCCCCAAGAGCGCCTCAATGAGGTGTTGAACAAACTGATTGACGGCCACGAGCTGCCACAAAGCCTTCGATCTGAAGTTGCCAGCCGAGTTCACGCGGTGGCCGGTGACATCGAGCGTCCATTCTGCGGAGTTGAGATCGACCCCGATCTCTCTGGCGCCGAGTTTTGGCATTGTGCGGCATCGCTGCAGTATCAAGACCGGCACCGGGCCCAGATTGAGCACACAAACGTAGCTGGCACCGCAAATGTGCTGGACTTTGCCAAACGGTCCGATTGCTCGATCTTCAATATGGTCAGCACCGCCTACGTAGTGGGTAGCCGTCGAGGTCTGATCTCTCCCGAACCTCCAGACATTGCCTTTGTAAACAACTGCTACGAACGGTCAAAGATCATGGCCGAAGAGAAGGTAATCGGCAGTGGCTTGACCGCTCGCATCATGCGGCCCAGCGTCGTAATTGGGCATTCACAAACTCAGTACACCACCAGTTCAGATGGGCTATATGGCTTTGTTCGCAACCTGACGAAGTTCCGAAACGCGCTGGAACGAACTCAGCCTGGCCTGGCCAAGAGTTTGGAGGTGTCGATCATCGTGGACCCTGTGGGCCGTGTTGACTTGGTGCCGGTTGATTCCGTTGTTGCCGACGCCGTCGGACTCAGCAATGCCGATGCCCCTCCCGGCTACTACCACCTGACCAACCCGACACCCCCTCCAATCGTCGATGCAGTGGCTGCTTGTTTCGAATTGTCCGGATTGGCCGCCCCGAAGTTCGTTAGTGACCCCAGCGAAATGACTTCAGTTGATTTGAAGCTCCAGCAGCGAATCGATTTCTACAGTTCCTACATCATCAACGCAAAGCAGTTCGATCGATCGAGCGTGCGTGGGGTTCTGGGCGGCGACGCAAGGCAAGGAAGCGATCTTGAAGGCGCAGCGTTGCATCGATTCTGCACTTGGTATTTGGATCGACTTCCCGAGGCCAGGCGGAAGATGGCGGTCCTGCGATGACCGAACGCCCTCTAATTGTGGTCGGCACCGGTCGATGCGGCAGCACTCTCTTGTCACACATGGTTCGCAAGCACCCTGCCCTGCTCAGCGTGTCCGAGACGTTTTCGTTTGTCACCGATCTTGGCGGCCGGATTGAACGGGCTTTCCCCATTGTCCCGATCACCGGCCGTCATTTCTGGTCGATTCTGGCTGACCCTCAGCCCCGACAGCTGACGTTGTTGGCTAACGACCTTCAGATGCCCGAAGTCATCTACCCGTGGAGCCGGGGCCGCTTCACTTCGAACAACTTGCCACCAATCCTTCAAGCCATGTTGCCCCATCTGGATCTAGAAGCGCCCGACAGACTCTTTGACGAGTTGGAGGCTGAGGTGACTGCCTGGGGCGATGCATCCGGGACCGATCACTATCGACGGTTGTTCCAGAATTTGTGTGCCCGCTACGGCAAACAGCAGTGGGTTGAAAGATCAGGCGGGTCGCTTCGAGTGGTAGAGCGACTAACCGAGACATTCCCCGAGGCCGCAATTGTGCATCTGGTGCGTGACGGTCGAAACACCGCACTGTCTATGAGTAGGCATATCGGGTTTCGCATGGCGATTCTGTGCGGGCTTCAGACCGACTCTCTGGGAGTAGACCCCTACGAGTGCGCCGACCGCAGTGACGAAGCTGACTTGTCAGACGAGTTGGCCGACACCTTGCCCGAGAATTTCAGCGCAGATGCCTTTAACCGGTTCGACCTGCCAGCGGCACTGTGTGGCCACTACTGGTCGGGGGAGATCATCTCTGGCCTGAAGGCTTTGGAGAAGGTCCCTTCCGAATCATTGTTGACTCTTCGATTCGAAGACATCTTGTCGGATCCGACGACGGCGCTTGTTCGCCTTAGCGAGTTCGCTGGCCTCGAACCAAGCAACGATTGGGTTGAAGCGAGTAAAGCGTTGGTCCGCAAGATCCCTCCACGTTGGACCCAGCTTGGGTCAGCCGCCCAACGAGATCTGAGCGAAGCCTGTCAGCCGGGTTTCGCCGCCCTTGCCGCAAACGGCATCGAGTATCGCATCGGGTCTGAGCCAACATCGTTAGGAGCCAAGTGATGATTAGCATTGCGTTGCAAGTCTTGGTTGTGGTGATGATGATCGCCATCGGGTTAGACCTTCAGGTATCTCAGCTCGTAGGCGGCTTGAGACGAGGCCGATGGGTTGTGGGGGCGGTGATCCTGAACCTTGTTGTGTTCCCCCTTCTGATCTGGGCTCAGACCGAGGTAGCTCAACTAACGGCCGGAATGGCAGCAGGTTTGGTTCTGTGTGCCGCCGCTCCAGCCGGACCGATCGGGCCAGTACTCTCCAAACTTTCCAAGGCCGATCTCGGGTTCTCGACCGGCTTGATGGTTTTGCTAGGGCTTCTGGGTTTGGCAACAACGCCTCTGACCATTCACTTCCTGGTTGACCTAGAGACCAACGTCGCCGATGACGGAGGCGTGCTTGTGCCGATGTTCATTGCGCTCTTGGTGTTCCAGGTGATTCCGCTAGTGGCAGCGATGGCTTTCGCCCGGCAATCTCCGGATCTGGCCACACGTGCATCCAAGCCGCTTGGTCTTATTGCCAACCTTTTGTTAGTGGGAATAGTGATCGCGCTGTTGGTCCTGCGAGGCGAAATCTTGACCTCGGCCGCCCTGTCGGTGCACCTCAACTTGATCGGTGGGTTACTTGTGGTGCTTGCCCCGATCTTGATCATGACCAGGCCGGGCAGCATGTTGCGATCGCTGCTCACAGTCACAGCTGTACGAAACATGTCGGTCGCGCTGCTACTGGCGGCCAGATTCTTTGACGATCCAGAAGTAGAGGCGGCCATCTTGTTGTGGTCCTTCTGGATGTTGTTGCTACCTGGTCTTGTCGGCTGGCTTGCCGGTAGATACCGAACCAGCGTTGAGCAAAGCGACGATCAGAGTGAAGACGACGCTGGCCGAATTGAGCCGCCAGTGGTGCTAGATCTAGGTCCTTCACCTGATGTTGACCTCATGGATCTACACGCGTCAAACAGTCAAAAAGCCCAGCCACCGCGGCTGAGGTTTCCCGCCAAGTTCGAGTTCAGAGTCGTCGAACCCCGCATTCGCGCATAGTGGCACATGCCACTTAAGGCGCGATGGTGGTTGATGCGGTGAGTAACGTGATGACATGTATGAAGCCTTAGGCAAGTGGTGTTTCTCACACTGGAAGATTGTTGTTGGCATCTGGCTAGCGATCATCATTGGCGTGGTTGGCGCTGCCGGGGCCGTTGGGCCCGCGTTTAACGGCGCATTCGAAATCCCCGAATCGGAAAGCCGAGACGGCTTCGACATCCTTGAAAACGACTTTGGCGGCCAAGGCAACGGCCAGGCTGCAAGCATCGTGTTCAAGACTGACCTGGGTGTTGATGACCCCGCCGTTGTGGCCGCCATGACCGAAATCTTTGACTACACCGCGCAGTTGGACGAAGGCATCTCGGTCGTCTCGCCTTATGGCCAAACAGCCGGACCTCAAATTTCACCGGCGGGCGACATTGCCTTTGCCTCTGTCACTGTGGCCAACGACATAGATCAGACAAACGCACAGGTCTTCAGCAAGGACATTGAGGAACATGTTGAGGAAACGCTTGAAGCGGCCGGTCTCAGCGAAGCAGTTCAAGTTGAGCTGGGTGGTCAGATTCTGGCCGAATTCGAGCCGCCAGAAACCGAGCTGATCGGCCTGGCATTTGCGGTTGTTGTACTGATTCTGGCCTTTGGCTCGGTTATGGCAATGGGTCTGCCAATCGGCGTCGCCGTTGCTGGTGTTGGTACTGGTATCGGCCTGATCAACTTGATTAGCAACACCATCGCCATGCCCGACTTCGCTATCCAGATCGGCGCCATGATTGGCCTCGGCGTCGGAATTGACTACGCGCTATTTATTGTCACCCGCTATCGCAACGCACTTCACGATGGGATATCCAAATACGAAGCGGTCGGCATCGCAATGGACACAGCAGGCCGCTCAGTGATCTTCGCTGGCCTCACTGTTGTAGTGAGTCTTTTGGGCATGTTGTTAATTGGCCTTGCCTTCATTACGGGCCTCGGAGTTGGTGCTGCAGTCACAGTTGCTGTGACCATGGCTGCTTCAGTAACGCTATTGCCGGCCTTCCTGGGAATGGTTGGCGACAGAGTTGAGCTCACCCGCTACCGAGGCATTCTTGCCGCTGGGCTTGTATCTCTCGGCCTTCTCTCGGCTGGCCTGGGCGCAGGACCAATTGCGCTAGTCGGGTTCGCTGCAGCGGGGGTGGTTCTGCTTGTTGGCAGATTCATTCCGTTCCTAAACACCGTGGTGCCTGCTCGGGTTGAAAAGCCGATGCGAGAAACCGGCTGGTATCGATGGAGTCGCTTCATTCAGGGCCAGCCTTGGGTCGCAGCGTTGGTTGGTGTGGCCATTCTGCTGATCATGGCAGCTCCGGTTCTCTCGCTTCGAATGGGATTCTCTGATGAGGGCAACTTCCCAGAAGCAACCACTACCCGTAAGGCCTATGACCTGTTGGCCGACGGCTTCGGCCCAGGCTTCAACGGCCCGTTCGTAGTTGTAGCCGAGCTTGCGTCGCCAGCGGATCTGGCCACGATGCAGTCGCTGCAACAGGCAATCGAAGCCGATGCTGGCGTTGCCGCAGCGGCGGGACCAGTACCTAACAACTTCGAAAGCCCGCAAGATTCAACTGCGGCGCTTATTCAGGTAGTCCCAACCTCAGGCCCGCAAGATCTTGAAACCGAAGAGCTGGTCAAACGACTTAGAGACGTGGTGATTCCAAGCGTTGTGGGTGACACCGGGTTCACTGCCAACGTTACGGGCCAGGTTCCCGCCAACATAGATTTCACCTCGTTCCTTGGCGGCAGGATCATCTTGTTCTTCGGAGTTGTACTGGC
The DNA here is from genome assembly GCA_937922785.1 of uncultured Acidimicrobiales bacterium. GTDB lineage: Bacteria > Actinomycetota > Acidimicrobiia > Acidimicrobiales > SZUA-35 > CALAJQ01. Next base: position 27,902 of record CALAJQ010000032.1, on the reverse strand, counting down.
GCTTAGCTTCCTGCTGTTGATGGCGGTCTTCCGATCGTTGCTGGTGCCAATCAAGGCTGTAGTAATGAACGTGCTTAGCATCGCTGCTGCCTATGGCGTCGTTGTGGCGATCTTCCAATGGGGTTGGTTCGGCTCTGTGTTCGGAATCGAGCCAGCACCGATCGAACCGTTCATTCCGATGATGATGTTTGCCATCGTCTTCGGCCTGTCGATGGACTATGAGGTATTCCTCTTGTCCCGAATCAAGGAAGAGTACGAACGCACAGGCGACGCCGAAGAGTCGGTGGCCGATGGCTTGGCTTCCACTGCCCGAGTGATCACTGCCGCTGCGGCAATCATGGTGGTTGTGTTCGGGTCATTCATGTTCGAAGACAACCGCATCATCAAGTTGTTCGGAATTGGTCTTTCAACTGCGGTCTTCTTGGACGCCACCCTCGTACGAATGTTATTGGTGCCAGCGACGATGGAACTGCTCGGTGAACGCAACTGGTGGCTACCAAAGTGGCTAGACAAGATCTTGCCCAACCTGAATGTAGAAGGCTCAGGCTCCCACGCCGAAGCTTCCCGAGCTGCCAACGTCGAGCCCGAGCCAGTGTCAGTCCCCTAAGACGTCTAGTCAGGTTGAACTGCTTGGTTGTATAGGTCTTTTTACCTATATGGCGGAAAGCGTGATTCTGCCGATGAACTGGCATGGGTCCTCGAAAGCGTTTGCTCGCCGCCACGTTCGCACTGCTGACCATGTTCGGGTCAACCTTGGTTGGCGTAGGGCCAGTTGCTGCGGCAGGATTCTTTGAGGGTGAGGTCGTCCGGGCTTATGACGCTGAAGTCGAGATGCTCGACACCATCAACAGAACCCGTGCTCAATACGGTCAGGCCCCGTTGGCGAACAAGCACTGGGCCCAGTTCGAGGCCTATTTGAACTGCATCGCTGCAGAGAACGCCGATCAGGGCCGCCTTGAGCACTACCCCGATTCGTGTAACCAAGGATTTGTGGAGGCCGAGATCTTGGCCGCTCGTTTCGGGTCAGGTGGCGCCAGCACGAACACTTTGGTTCAGCAATGGAACGAGTCGACCGGGCACCGCCAGATCATGATGGCGGCGAACGCGGACTTTGCCTCCGTTGGAGTGTTCTGCATTGGTAACACTTCGTGGGCTATCGCCTGGATCGGCGCGGACAACGGCGGGATCACCTCCAACACTGCCCCTCTGCAGCCGATAGACAACTCGTTCTTCACCGATAACGACTATCGATGCCGCAATAGCGCAGCGGAACCCGTCAATGATCCGCTGGCCGCTCACACGCCGGCCGAATCGTTGGACGAGCTAGTGAACCAGCCAGGCTTTGACAAGCCCGAGGCTGACGTCCTTCGCCTCTATCGTGCGTTCTTCCGCCGTGACGCAGACATCGGCGGGGCCAACTACTGGCTAGGCATTAGCGCAAACGGGGCAACCATTGATCAGATCAGTTTCGAATTTGCGGCGAGCCAGGAGTTTCAAAACACCTACGGCAACGTGAACAACCACGAGTACCTGGCGATTTTGTATATCAACATCCTTGAACGGGAAGCAGATGGCGAAGGCTTTAACTACTGGTTGGGCCTAATGAACAGCGGAGAGCTTGACCGAGGTGGTGTGGTCCGCTGGATCGCAGCCAACGACGAGTTCATCAACCGTCACCAATACGGCGGGGGGTCAAGTCTCAAAAGTAGCTAGGTCGTCATTCTGTGGATAACTCGGGCCCGCAGACTTAGATGGCTAGGCATCTATGACGCCGGCCAGCTCGAGAATTCGGAACGGCGGCAAGTATTGCTCGGTGACCTGAACGCCCAGGGCATCTGACACTGCGTTGGTAAGCGCTGCTGGCGCGCCGATCATGCCGCCTTCACCAACACCACGAGCATCGTTCTCGCCTTTGGTCAGGGTCTCCATGTGTTCGATCTCGATGTTGGGAATTTCCATCGCAGTCGGGATCAGATAGTCCATGTAGGTGCCGGCCATCAGGTTGGCGTTCTCGTCGTAGTGGAGGCGTTCGTAGAACACAGCGCCAATGCCTTGGGCAACGCCGCCCCGCACCTGACCATCCACAACGCCGGGGTTAATGATTGGGCCGCAATCCTCAACCACTAGATATCGGGGGATCTCGACCTGGCCTGTCTCAAGGTCAATGTCAACCCAAGCGACGTGCGTCGCTACCGACCAGCCTCCGTTCCCCACACCTTCATATTCCAAAGACTCCGAGAACACGGGTCCGCTTTGAACGCCCGAGTCAGCAGCAACCTTGGCAGCGACCTGGGCGTAGGTAACGCCCTTGGAAGGAACCCCGGCCACGTGGATGTTGCCATCGATGATCTCGATGTCAGCCGCCGACGCCTCGAGCATGTCTGCTGCAATCTCGGTTACCTGGTTGCGAAGCTCACGGGCAGTCATTCGCATCACACCGGCACCAAGGGGGCCGCCTCGACTGCCTGCGGTGCCCAGAAAACTGAACTGGGTGCGGTCGGTGTCACCCCAAACAATCTCGACGTCTTCCATCTTCACACCAAACTCATCAGCTACGACTTGTTTGTAAGTGGTCTGATGGCTTTGTCCGTGTGGGCTTTGGGAGGTGAACATGGTGATCTTGCCGTCGGCGTGGATCTCGGCCCGGCCGTCCTCGGAGGTGAATAGGTCACCGCCCGGCTGGACCGAACTGACGAAGTTTGGCGGTCCGGGGGCTGCCTCGTGATAGCACGACAATCCTAATCCGAGCCGGTGTCCTCGTGCTTCGGCGGCCGCCTTGTCACGATCCAACTGTTCGAAGTCGATCATCTCGATGGCGCGATCTAATGTCTTGGCCGCTGACATCGTTTCGTCTAAGTCGGGCCCGGTGATCATTGACTTCGGCATGGTGGCCTCACGCAAGACGTTCTTGGCTCGCAGTTCGAATCGATCCATGCCAATTTCGTCGGCGACGATGTCAAGCATGCGCTCTCGCATCCAAGTCTCGTTCGCCCATGGTCCTCTGTATGGCACGATCTTGCCTTTGTTGCTGGCCACTAGTTTTGCGTCAAGCTGGAAGGCCCCGAAGTCATACGGGCCTGGCATGTAGACCTTCCAGAACAGCAAAGTGAAAACGGGCGGAATAGGGAAGGCCGGATAGGCGCCCTGATCCAGGGCTGCCTCAACCTTCAGACCCTTCAACGTGCCGTCGTTGTCGACCGCTACAGAAACCGTGAACCGTTCTTCTCGAGCCTGGCCCCCGTCCAGCAGATTCTCCACCCGATCTTCAATCCATTGCACGGAACGACCGAGCTCCCTGGCCGCAGCCGCAACGGCGATGTCCTCACGAGCCAGTGGGCCCTTGGATCCGAATGCCCCGCCGATGTCGACAGCCTTAACAGTGGGGTAGCTTTCGTCAGCTAACAGGCCAGCCGCCATCCGAAGTGTGTGCCTCAGAAACGACCTGTCTTTCTTCAGCTGTGACACGTTGCCAGCGGGGTCTTGCTCTGCAAGCTTGTTCTTGTTTTTCTGGAGGAACATCTTTGCGGCGCCGCCGAAAGCCTTGCGTCTGTCGGCGTTGCGAAGGAACTTGCCAAGACTCCGAATGCCGCGATCAGACTTAAGGTGAGCGGCAACGCCCCACTTCAGCATGTGAGGCGCCTGAGATGTGTTGTGGATTTCAAGATGCCCGGTCTTTGGGTCGACCAGCACTACGCTGCCTCGGGTTTCCATCGGCTGGTTTGTCTGGCGAGGACAATCGAGTGTTCGGGTTATCACGTGATCAGCGGTGGAAAACGCGGTGGTCAGATCTCCGAACGTGTCGACCTTGTGGGCCAGAACGTTGCCGTCAGCCTTATCCCAGATTTTGGGGCTGCTAGAGGACAAGGCAGCATCAATTGTGCCGACGGCTTCGAGATCGGTGTAGTCCACATCGATCAGCTCGAGTGCGTCTTCTGCGACATAGCGAGACTCCGCAACCACCAGCGCTACCGGGTCGCCGATGTGGCGGACTTTGTCTTCGGTCATGCAGTGGAAGATCGGGGTGTAGAGGCTCTTGGTTGTGATGAGTGGGACAAACGGGTTCGTCACTGCGTTCAGCTCCGCGGCAGTGAACACCTTGATTACGCCGGGCAACTTGGTGGCCGCCGATACGTCGATTGAGTTGATGGTGGCGTGAGCGTAGGGGCTACGAAGGAACGCGACGTGGCCGATTCCCGCAGGGTTCAGGTCAGCGACGAACTTGCCTTGGCCGATCAGAAGCCGTTCGTCCTCAACTCGCTTGACGCTTTGGCCAACAAAGCCCAGTCCCGAGGTCTGTCTGTCTGAAGCGTGCCGGTCTGTTGTGTCGGTCATGACTTTGAACCAATCAGTCGGACAGCCGTTTCGACGCCTTTAACTATCGACTCATAACCGGTGCATCGACACAGGTTGCCGCTGAGCTCTTCCCGAATCTCAGCTTCAGTCGGGTTTGGATTGTCTGATAGCAGCGCAACTGTGCTCATAAGGAAACCCGGGGAACAGAAGGCGCACTGGAAACTCATGGCCTCGTGCATTGCCGTCTGAATTGGATGCATCGTTCCGTCGGCGTCGGCCAGCCCCTCAATGGTTGTGATCTCGGTGTTGTCGGCCTGGACCGCCAGCATCAAACATGAACGGGAAGGCTCCCCGTCGATCAGAACCGTGCAGGCACCGCATACTCCGTGTTCACAACCCAGATGGGTTCCAGTTAGGCCCACATCTTCACGAATCACATCGGCTAGTGATCGACGGGGATTCACGTGCAAGGCGTGGTTAGCGCCATTTACTGAGATCGAGATTTCAAGGCTCTCGCCGATGAGTGCCGATCTTGACTGGCTTGAAGGCAGGTTGGTCATGTGAGTTCTCCGATGCGCGAGGTCGCCTCGGTGAGGCCGCGGCTGGTTAAGACTTGGGCGATGTGGCGCCGGTATTGGGTTGTTGCGTGGATGTCTCCGCCGGGTTCGAGGACGCGCCCTACAATCGCGGCCGCTTCAGCGAAGGCCTCTTCGGTTGGTGGCTTGCCGACTAGTGCTTCCTCGGCTTCGGTAACTCGAACCGGCTTGCTAGATACACCGAAGAAAGACAGGGCGGCGCGGGCAATTGCCCCGTTCTGCACATCGGCGACACAGGCCAGCCCGACCATGGCGTAGTCGCCATGGCGCCGACTGATCTCAACAACCGAACCGCCCGCCGTCTCGCTCCATCGAGGGAAGTGAACCTGAGTGAGCAATTCATGGGGCTCGATGGCCGTACTGAAGTAGCCCTCGAAGAAGTCATCGGCCTGAACTTCACGGGTCCCTCGGCTGGAGGCAATTGTCATCGTTGCGCCCGCTGCTAGGCAAACGGCTGGCAGCTCAGCCGCAGGGTCAGCATGAGCGATACTTCCAACAACCGTGCCGCGGTTGCGTATTGCCCGGTGTCCAACATGGGGGAGCGCGGCAGCAACCAAGGGGGCGTGGCGGGCAACCTCAGGCGATTTCTCCGCCTCGGCGTGGCGGACCATTGCACCAAAGGTCACGCCGTCGGCGGTGTTAGTTTGCTTCAAGTCGGCGATGGTTCCGATATCGACCACGTGCTCTGGCCGGCCTAGCCGAAGTGCCATGATTGGCAGCAGGCTCTGTCCTCCGGCTAGCACCTTGGCTTCGTCACCGTAGGTGGCCAGCAGCGCTAAAGCTTCGTCGACGGTGGCAGGACGGTGGTAGTTGAATGGTGGATTCTTCACTCAGATTCTCTTTTCAACTTGGACACGATGTTGTTGCACAATGTATCCATGCGCAACAACGCGGGAGCTTAAGAAGGTCCAGATGACAATCTATGACGAGACTGGTGCGCACAAAACAGCGCACGAAAATGCCGCCCCAATGAACCCAGAGCGATCAGGGCCGCTGGCCAACGTTCGAGTGGTTGATCTCACGCGTGCTTTGGCGGGCCCATACGCAACCATGATCTTGGCCGACATGGGGGCCGACGTCATCAAGATCGAAGCTCCCGGCGGCGACGGCATGCGGCTCATCGGCCCGCACACTGAGGTTGATGACGACCACCACTTTGGTGGCTACTTCGCAAGTGCGAACCGGAATAAGCGGGCCATCGTGTTGGATCTGAAGAATTCTGCTGAAGATCGTGAGACGCTCCTTCGTCTGACTGACACTGCCGACCTTGTAGTTGAGAACAACCGGGCCGGAGTGCTTGAAGGATTCGGCGTTGGTTATGAAGCGATGGCGGCTCGAAACCCGAAGCTTGTATACGGCGCCATCCGAGGTTTTGGAGACCCGCGCTTTGGCGAGGGCCCCTACACCCACTGGCCTGCGTTCGACATTGTGGCTCAAGCAATGGGTGGTGTTATCAGCCACACAGGAACCGTAGACGGCCAGCGGGTAGCTAGCGGTCCGAGTGTTGGCGATCTTTACCCCGCCACGATGATGGTGGTAGGAGTGCTGGGTGCTTTGCATCACGCTCAGGCCACAGGGGAAGGTCAGTTCGTTGACGTTGGAATGATGGATTCGATTGTGGCGCTGTCTGAGGCAATGACTTGGCGATATGGCTACACCGGCGAGCTTCAACAGCCTCGTGGAACTCAACATGTTTCTCTCAGTCCGTTTGAAACTTATGAGTGCAGCGACGGACAGATCGCTTTGGCTGCGCCTGGACCAGGCCATTGGGCTGCACTTTGTGAAGCGATGGGGCGGACCGACATGATCGAAGATGACAACTATCGAAGCGCAAGGCGACGGGTGGTTAACCGAATCGAGCTGAGCGACATCATCAACGCATGGACCGGAACGATGACTAGAGCTGAGATAATCGAAAAGATCGGTGGGGTGGTGCCGTGTGGACCAGTTAATGACGCCCGTGACCTGGTGGCTGACCCGCATGTAAAGGCGCGCAAGATGCTGGTGGCGGTAGACCATGAGGGGTCTGAACGACCAGTCATTACCCCAAATACGCCGCTGCGGTTCTCCAAGACTCCAAGTGGTGTCTGGCGAGGCGCCCCCAAGGTCGATGAGAACCGCGAAGAAATCCTGGCCGAGCTAGACCCTTAGGGGGTCAAGTCTCGAAAGTGTCTAGGTTGTCGTTCTGTGGATAACTCCTCTAGTTAGCCTCATCTGACCACATTCGCTGATGAGCGCTGATACTCCAAGAGTCGATGCGACTGCGATCGGCATCGGGTCGGATCGATTCGTCGTTGCCCAATCGCTTCGAGCTGGCCGTCCAGCTCAAGGCTGCGTTCCCACCAGGACCAGACCTTGACACCGAGTTCGGCTTGGTGTTATCCACAGATGACCCGACCTAGCCAGTTTTGAGACTTGACCCCCTCGTTCTACGATCCGTCCATGACATCTGAGCCGGGCCGGTCGACAATCAACATTTGGGGCGGCGAAGAGCGTTCGTTCCAGGACGGATCTACCCAGGTGCCCGTGGTTCACAGCGTCTCCTTTGGTTATCCCGATCTTGACTCGTGGCTTGACGTTGCCCTTGGCAAAGCTGACGGCCACATCTACGGGCGTAACACCAACCCGACGGTGTCGGTGTTCGAAGAGAAGGTTCGGTTGCTGGAAGGGGGAGAGGCAGCAACATCAGCCTCGACCGGCATGGCCATCATCAGCAACGCCTTGCATGCAATTCTTGATCCGGGCCACAAGATAGTCAGTGTAAAAGACACTTACGGAGGCACCAGCCTTCTGTTCACGACGTTCCTTCCCCGTATGGGATATGAGTGTGTTCTGGTTGACACCAACAACACCCAAGCCATTGAGGCGGCCGTGGCCGAAGGTTGCGACCTTCTCTACTTGGAGACTCCGACCAACCCGACGCTCAAGATTCTCGATCTTGAACGACTAACCGCCGCCGGCCATGCGGCTGGCGCGATCGTAATGGTGGACAACACTTTCGCCACACCAATCAACCAGTCGCCGATCTCCTTCGGCGCCGACCTAGTTGTGCACTCGGCCACAAAGTTCTTGGGCGGCCACGCCGATGCGCTTGGGGGAGTGGCTGTTGGCCGGCAAGACTTGATCGACCAAATCTACGGCTACCGGGAAATCAACGGCGCCACCTTGCATCCCGAAGCCGCATACCTACTGCTGCGCGGCATGAAGACGTTAAGTCTGCGAATCGAACGCCAGAACCAGAACGCCCAAATGGTGGCCGAGTATCTAAGCGGTCATCCGAAGGTGGCCACGGTCAACTATCCAGGCCTCAAGACCCATCATGGGCACGGAATTGCAGCCAAGCAGATGCGTGGATTCGGTGGAATGCTCAGCTTCAGCCTGGGCAACAACCTCGACACGGTTCGCAACTTGTTGCCGAAGCTTCGCTTCGCCCATATGGCGGCAAACCTTGGCGCGGTAGAGACAATCGTCGGGCCGCCGGCAACCACCAGCCACGTCGAGTGCTCGGCCGCAGAACGTGAAGCGCTAGGAATTCCCGAGGGGCTAATTCGTTACAGCGCAGGCATTGAAGACATCGACGATCTACTTTCGGATCTGGACCAGGCATTAGAAGGAGTCTGATGGGTCGCACCAGCTGGGATCGCACCGCACCAACGCTTCACTTCACAACCGACGAGTTCGCCGACCGGCTAGCGAAAACACGCGCGGCCATGGCGGTGCAGGGAATTGACGTTTTGTCAGTTACCGACCCGTCAAACATGGCTTGGCTGACCGGTTATGACGGCTGGTCTTTCTACACGCCTCAGTGTGTTTTGGTTGGACCCGACGGCGGCCCGATCTGGTTTGGTCGCTACATGGATTCAATCGGAGCGCTTCGGACCACCTATATGCCGACCGATGACATCATCGGATACCCCGACCACTATGTGATGTCGACCGAGCGGCACTCGTCGGAATACCTCGCCCAGAAAATCCAGGAGCGAGGCTGGGGAGCACTTCGTATCGGCGTCGAAATGGACGGCTATTACTACTCGCCCCGAGCTCATCAATCCTTGGTTGAGAATCTGCCCGAAGCCACTTTCGGCGATGCCACTGCGTTGGTGAACTGGCAACGTTCAGTGAAGTCGGCCCAAGAGATTGCCTACATGCGCATCGCCGGTCAGATCGTTGAGAACATGCACGCTCGAATTCTCGAACGGATGGAAGTGGGGATGCGCAAGAACGATTTGATCGCTGAGATTTACCATGCGTCGATCGTCGGCACGCCCGAGCACGGTGGCGACTATCCGGGCATCGTTCCCCTTGCCCCAACCGGCATCGACGCCACCGCGGCGCATCTCACTTGGGATGACAAGCCGTTCGAGCGTGGGTTTGGGACCTTCTTCGAAATCGCTGGAGTTCACAAGCACTATCACGTGCCGCTTTGCCGAACGGTCTTCCTCGGCGAGCCTGACGTCGAGTGGTTCAAGGCCGAAGAGGCCCTCGTCGCTTCCATTAACGCAGGGATGTCGGCGGCGAAACCGGGCCACACCGCCGAAGACATGCACGCCGCGTTCATTACTGAGTTGCGATCCCACGGCTATGACAAAGAGAGCCGTGCCGGATACGGAATCGGTATTAGCTATCCGCCGGACTGGGGCGAGAGGAACATCAGCATTCGTCCCGGCGACACGACCGAGTTCAAACCGGGAATGACCATCCACTTCATGCCGGCGCTCTGGCAGACCGACTGGGGCATGGAGATAACAGAGTCGTTATTGATCACCGAAACCGGATGCGAGGCGCTAGCCAACGTTCCCCGCAAACTGTTCGTTAAGGGTTAAGAGACAGAGGTCTGAACATGGCAGAAACAATGATGGCTTCCCCCGTCTCACCGACGATCCCATTTGACCAAGACGGAGCCCACCACGGCCACCTGAAAGTGCCCCACAGCCACGACGGTTCGGCTTATGGCGCAGTGATGGTTCCAGTTGCGGTAATCAAAAACGGTGAAGGGCCAACCGTGCTGCTCACCGGCGGAAACCACGGCGACGAATACCAAGGTCCCCTGGCGATGCTCCGCTTCATCAGCTCGGTGAACATTGCTGATGTGACGGGCCGAATCATCGTGGTGCCGACGATGAACCAGCCGGCGTTTGCCGCCGGTACTCGAACCTCGCCAATCGACAAGGGCAACCTGAACCGTTCGTTCCCAGGGCGCCCTAACGGAACGATCACCGAGAAGATTGCCGACTACATGGCCCGCTACATGCTGCCGATGGCTGATCTTGTTATGGACATGCACGACGGTGGCAAGACACTTGAGTTTGTGCCGATGGCCTGCACCCATGTTTTGGATGACAAAGACGCGGAGGCCAACGGTTGGCAATATGCAGTGGCTTTCAAGGCGCCGTTTACTTGTAAGCTGGTGGAGATTGACACGATCGGCATGTGGGATACCCACGTCGAAGAATCGGGCACTCCGTTCCTCACGACTGAACTAGGCGGCACCGGCACGACCCGACCCGACTGGGCCGAGATTGCATTCAGGGGAGTCAAGAACGTGTTGCGTCAAGCGGGTGTTCTTGCCGGTGAAGTTGAAGATGCACCCACCCAGTTCCTGGACATCCCGCTGGAAGGCGCCTACATAACAAGCGAGTCCGACGGGCTAATCGAGTGGGTGGTTGCGCTTGGTGACCCGATCACCAAAGGTCAGGTAATCGCCAGAGTGCACGACCCCGTTCATCTGGGCACCCAACCCCGCGACTATCACGCAACCATGGACGGCATCCTCGCCATGCGCCACTTCCCAGGCATAGTCCGCCTAGGAGACGCAATAGCCATGCAAGGGGCCATCTCCTAGGGGGTCAACTCCTAGGGGGTCAGGTCTCAGTAATCCGCAGGATTGCCCCTGGCATAACTCCAGTTTCTGTGGACAACTGAAGGTTGTGGCGGTTAGCAGCACTGTTGCGGCGCAGCACTGCGTTTACAGTCTCGAGAGCGATCTCTAGAACTGCCGAACTCAAGGCTAGAGCCACCAGTCGGCTTGAACCTAAGCGGTTACTTCTACCGGCCGGGCGAATGCGATGTAGCCCTTGATGTTTGAGGCCTTCTCTTTGGTGTCGGGGTAGTACCAAGCTGCATTGATGTGCTCGGCGCCGTTCACCTCAAGCGTGTGATAGCTGGCCGTGCCCTTCCAAGGGCAAACCGTGTGGAGGTCCGAGTCACGAAGGACGTCGGCCTTGACCGCGCTAGGAGGGAAGTAGTGGTTGCCTTCGACAACAACTGTCTCATCTGATTCTGCGATGACTTCGCCGTCAAGAATTGCTTTCATGATGTCTCCTAAGTTCGGGTCACTTCTCACAACTGAAACAACGGGTACGAGCCGCCTATTCCACGTAACCGCTCATCGAAACACCGTTCTCGACACCAGTGCTCGGAGGCAGCTAGCGGCCCCCTCGGTTCAACTCCTTGGCCACAGCTCTGGTCTTGAGATACGCCTCGAGGTCGTCCCACCTGCCGCCAACATTGCCAAACTCGGCATGGTTGCGCGCTCGTTGGAGCCAGGGCAGGCTTGTGGCCCGCATGTCCTCGAATGCAAGGTCGAAGTGTTTCTGAGTAAGAGGTGGCTCCAAACCGCTGCTTAGCGCCTCGTCCAAGACCTCATCAAGCGCTCGGTCAATTAGCTCCCGCAAATCGGCGCCGCTTAACATTGCACTACGACCCACCAAGTTCTTGATGTTCACACCCTGAGTTGGAGTCTTGGCTAATCCAGCATTGAGAATGGCAGCGCGGGCGTCGTCGTCAGGCGGTGGAACAAAGATCGTTCGGTCGAATCTGCCGGGTCGCATCAGGGCCCCATCTATGTCCCAGGGCTCGTTACTGGCGGCCAGCACCAGCATTCCCTCGTTGTCAGAATCAACCGAGTCGAGCTGCTGCAACAGAACTTCCACCAAAGAGCGGGCACGCTCGGAGTTCTGATTCGACCGGGCGTAGCCGAGAGCGTCAAGTTCGTCGATGAACAGAATGCACGGGCGAAGTTCACGAGCCGCCTCGAACGCTCGAGCCAGCCGTTGCTCGCTGACTCCGTAGTAAGGGTCAACGATGTCTTCGATCCTCAAGTTGTAAAAGGGCAGTCCTACTTCGCCTGCAGTTGCCCTAGCGATCAAAGTTTTGCCGCATCCTGGGGGTCCGTAAAGCAAGACACCACCGCCCGCAGATTTGCCGTACTTTGCAAACAGTTCCGGCCTCGCAAGCGGGTCGATAATTAGACGCTTGATGACCTTCTTGACCTTTTTCAAACCTCCAACGTCAGCGAAACCTATGGTGTCGGTCGAGTCGTCGATGAAGTCTGTACCTCTCACTTCAGCTGGTCCTTCTCGAACCGCCTCCGCCGCAGTGCCCCCCGTTGCGGTCGACAATATCCGCCTCGCCGACTCGGCCAGATCGAGTGACAAGGCCAGCGACGCCGCATAGTTCGCTTCGGTCTCATCCAGCATCTGTGCTTCGCTTAGTGCGACATACTCGGCCACGGCTTCGACCGGTCGGTCTTCGGTGACCAGCAGCCCAGCCAGCATTCGCCGCACCTCGTGGTTGTCTGGTTGACCAGCCAAAACGCTTCGCAATGCATCGACTTGCTTACTCACAGCTGACCCCTAAAAATCATCCACCGACGTAACAACCACGGCACCGTCCACGAGTAGATCACCAGCGCAAAGTAAGCCACAAGGATTGGTCCCAGCGGGATGCCGGGCCATACCTGAGGGCCGAGGTAGATCACCACGATAAAGGCCAGCCACAGCTTGGCCGGGCCGATTCGGCCGATTAGCCGGGCCGGCGCCAACAGCGGATGTTGGATATAGCGGGCCTCCCTGCCGTACTCGCCTGCCATCTCTGGGTCCAGCATGGCTGCGGCCAACATGTTGTCAGCCGAGCTCCTTGGCTTGTCGTCTAGGGAGTTCTCAAGCGCTAGCAACATTCTGGTACTCACCGATTCGGGGTCCATCGCCATGCCTTGGTTCAGGAACTGCCTTGCGCTGCGTTGTCTGCCTTCGATCAAGGCCACGTAGCCCTGCAGGGCCAGCGTCGAGGGATGTCCGTTAAGTACGTCACCGGGAATTCTGTCCATAACAGCATGAGCCCCGACGGCATCTCCAGAATGAGCAAGTAGCCAGGCATATTGGGTCAGGAGCGGCAGGTTTTCCGGTGCCTGGTTGAGTGCGGTGATAAGGACTCGTTCGGCCTCGGCATTCTTGTCCTGATTCGAAAGACTACGGGCCAACTCCATCTGTAAAAGTCGATTGCCTGGAGCGAGTTCGAGTCCCCTCCGTGCCGAGTCCTCGGCTTCAGCGAAACGGTCACTGCTAATCAGCGCTGCAGCTCGAAGCCGGAACACCTCCGGATCAGAAAAGTCAGTGACACTGTCAAGGTGGCTAAGAGCTCTTGCGCCATTGCCTCGGTCGAGCGCTTGGCTCGCTAGTAACAAGTGTGGATCCATCAGGTTCGGGCCAACACAAATGGTGCCACGAGCAGGCCTTGGGCGATCGAAGCGGCGATGATCCAGCCGATGGCTTTCCACATCGATGTGTACTCACCGTCTGACTTCAACGCCCCGAGCGCCGGGCCCTTGTGGAATCGGTAAAGCGCAATCGATCCTGCAACTGCGATCATTCGCAATCCCAGGCGCACGTTGCGGGTTGTGGCCATCAAGTCCTCTGGTGCAACTAGCAGAAAGGCCACAGCAGCGGCAGCAGTAAGGGCGAGGACGGCGTAGGTCTTCTGCGGCAAGTTAGTCACCTTGGACAACCGGCCGAGGTTCATTAGTGCAACTACCCCCAGCGCAATCGCGCCGCCAAAGAATGCAACGTAAAAGTACGCGCCTGGCCTGAACGGAGCGGTCTGTGATCCAGAGCTCAGCCTCGGTGCAAACGGACCTGGAGGCGGCGGCGAATCGAACTGTTCCACCAGCCCAACAGTACATGGACTCCCAAATTTCTGCCCCAGGTGACATTTTTCCCAAATGTCAGCCCGGGGTGACAATAATTGTCACCCCCAGCAGAAATTTCGGAGGATTGGAACCATGTTGCGCTAGGGAACGTCCTAAGTCCATGCGAACCACAGTCTTGAAAACCGCTGCTGCTGCCGGGCTACTTCTGATGGGAGCCTGCGCCGCGAATGGCGAAGTGGCGGTATCGAGCGAGCGAATTTCGACGACGACAACATCCGAAGGCGTCGTACCCTCCGATACCTGGGGCAAAACAATTGCCGACCTAGATGTCAACCGAGAGCTTTGGGAGTCGCGCAAGTCCGAGACTTATGAGATGACTTACCAGTCTCGCTGTGGCGAGAACGGTTGGATAACCGAAGGCGATGTCACCATTGCTGTGACCGGTGAAGAAATCGTATTGATAGCCGGAACGCTTCCGCTCGAAGTTGCCACAGTCGACCGCCTGTTCGCTGTAATTGCCGATACCCAAAACGCCGAGACCGTTGAAGTTGCCTACGGCGAATACGGCCAACCGATGAACATCAACATCGACTACAGCTCGAACTCGATAGACGATGAGTTCTGCGTAGTCGTTTCTGAATTCGATCTAACGAGCGAGTAACACCGACTCAGAGTTCGCCGGACGCCAGAATGAATGACCCCCTAATGGGCGAGGTCGTGGGGGAGGGTTAGGCGGGCGGCTCTTAGGTAGGCGAAGGGTGTTTCGTAGATGAAGTTCGAGACTCGAGACATGTAGACGTCCGCGTACTTCTCAACTTGGCGGGCGTACAGGCTCTTGTCGCTGCCGGCCCGCATCAACTGACCCCACTTGGCGTTGCCCAGGTTCGACGACGCTTGAGCCAGTATCGCGATTTCGCGGTCCATCGCTACCGCGTCGGCGGTCACTGCCTTTAGTTGATCGGCCAACTCGTCAGAGGAGTCACTTAACCGGGCCATACGAAGACGAGCCTGCCAGCGATCAATTAGGACCTTGTCCTTCATTAGGTCGGTTAGCTCGTCTTGTTCATCTGCGGCATCCAGAAGAGCCCGTATCTCGGTTTCAAGCCGACGGGCGACCAAGGCCGTGCGCCAGCGCAAGGCGTTCTTGGTTACGTGTACATCGCCAAACAAGTGGTCGCCCACGTAAAGAATTTCCGAGCGGGTCTGACCGAGGCTCTCTTCTACGAGGCGGGCGTTGCCGCCCACATAAACCGACCCTGGTTCCAGCATTCCGCTGTGGGAAGTGAACAATGAGTTCTGTTCATCGGCGACACGGTGGACCGGGCTCATGTCGGAGAAGAAACGCGGCTTGGCCGCAGACACGATCACTAAGTCGAACAGGTCACGCCAAGTGCCCTCGTCGCAATAGCGGTCAAACGCGTAGCTCATCATCTGACGGGTATAGGACCACTCGGAGTTCGTGATCAGCGCCAGCTTCTTGCCCGCTGCCTGCTGGTCTTTCAAGGTTTGGACGACCATCGGGTCAAGGTCAACGAATCGCTCGGGGTCAGCGACGATCTCAGCCTTCAAGGCGCCGGCAATGTGAATCTCGCTGAGCGCGTCACGGATCGCGCTGTTCAACTCGCGGTAGCTCTGTACCTGTGGCAGCTTGCCCTGGTCAAAGAGGTCGACGAGCTGACACCACATGCTGGCGTGAGACAAGTCGAACAGCGTGTTCATGAACTGGAAGCGCTCTTCGCTTAGATCAACCACAACATCTGAATAGGTGGCCTTCAGTCGATTGAACGATAACTCGGTTCCACCGTGCACCGCCCGGATCACAAACCCAAATCGTGTGGCCTTAACAAGATTGCCAAGCTCGAGGTCAAACACTAAGCCGAGAGTGAACGCGTCAGGGTCGAAGGTCATTCCTGCTACTGGCCAGCCCTGAGCCTCCAGGTTCTCAATGGCGTGACGGAACGCAGCTTGTTCCCACTCACTCACGTGATAGTGAATGAGGGTGTAGTCCATGTCGTAACCGATTGTCTGAACGCTTCGAAGGTTCAGGGTCCGGTTACTGAAAATCTGCCGTTCTGGGAGGGCATCCATCAACAGATGGTAGCTACAGAATCTCGCTCATCTTGACTGTGCGGCCCTCGTCGATGCTCATGTGTGCCGCAACGCCGACCGCAACCGAAGCCATGCCTTCTTCAAGGCCAACCTCGGGAGTAGTGCCGTTACGGATGCAGTCGAGGAACAGCGTGTGCTCGATATAGGAGGAGCCATGATGATGACCAACATAAGGAGCATTGTTAGCTACAACTTCACGCCGAACCATGCCAAAGCTGTGCTCACCTCGGATACCTACTCGGACAACGTCTTCGGGAATTAGAGCTTCAGCTTTGCCTAAGTCGCCAACCACTGAAATCTCTTCCTGGTTGAAGGTTGCCTCGGCGAACATGCACAAGTCCAACATGGCCCGAACGCCGTTGTCGTATTGCACTATCACGTAAGCGTTATCCAAGATGTCACTTTGTTTACCGTCGTACGTCTCATCCAAGTGGTTTACGTCCTGACCACCTGAGGCAATTACCTCAACTGGCTTTGCGTCGGCGATCAAGTTCATCAGGTCAAAGAAGTGGCAGGTTTTCTCAACCAACGTGCCGCCGGTGTTGGCGCTGAATCGATTCCAGTCGCCGACCTTTTCAAGAAATGGGAAACGGTGTTCTCGTATCGCAATCATCTTTGTGTTGCCAAGCACGCCGGATCGAACAACATCAAGCAGCCGGGCTACAGGCGGCATGTATCGATACTCAAGACCCATCCAGATAGGAGCGGTGCGGCCCTTAGCAAGTTGAAGAACTTCCTTGCAGTCCTCCATTGTGGTGCACAGCGGCTTCTCAAGCAGCATGGGCATGTTGGCGCCCAAAGTGTCTCGCAGAACTTCAATGTGATGGAAGTTCGGGGTAACTACCACCAACACATCGCAGGCTCCCGACGCCACCATGTCGTTGTAGTCGCCAAAAACTTCGATGGGACCACCCACAGCTTCGACTGCCGATTCCTGAGAGGGCACGTGCGGGTCAGCGATGGCAGTCACTCGGGCACCATCAATTGCCTTGATGTTCTCGATGTGCTCTATGCCCATCATTCCGGATCCGATGATCCCGTAGCGAACTTCTTCTGACGCTGAGATCTGGCTCACTGTGCTGCCTCATAGGTTGGCTTGTAAGGGGCGTGTTCGATGTTTGGCAGAACGTATTTTGCGAACAGGTCACACTCGTCGATATGGGTGTATCCCGACAAGATGAAAGCACTGACTCCCACCTCTTGGTAGGCCTTGAGCTTCGCCAGTACCTGGTCTGGGTCTCCCACGATTGCAGCACCAGCGCCGCTTCGAGCCTTGCCAATGCCAGTCCACAAGTTGGGTTCGGCGAATCCGTCATCGCCTGCTGCTTCTCGCAAAGCGACCTGTCGGTTGACGCCGGCAGATTGGGTATCTAGCGAGCGGCCCTTGATGGCCGCCCCGGTCTCTGCGTCGAGTTTTGAGATCAAGCGGTCTGCAGATGCCATCGCTTCGTCTTCGGTTTCGCGCACAATCACGTGTGAACGAAGGCCATAGGCCAAGGTGCGGCCGTGCTTGGCTGCTCGCTCGGTCATGTCGGCAACGGTCTCGCCAACTGAGGCAACAGTGTCGGGCCAGGTTAGGAATACGTCAGATTCTGCAGCGGCGGTTTCTTTGGCTGCGGGCGAGAATCCTCCGAAGTAGAAAGGTGGGCACTTGCCGCTGACTGTGCGGAGGCGTGGTGGGTCCAGCTTCAGCTTGACGAACTCGCCGTCATAGTCAACAGACTCACCGTCAAGCAGCTTGCGCAGAACCTGCATGTATTCAATCGTCCTCTGGTAGCGAGGCTCTGACTCCATGGCTTGGCCAGGCAGATCGGAGGAAATGATGTTGATGGTCAGCCGACCGCCACACATCTGATCGATGGTCGCCAGCTGACGGGCAAGCTGGGGCACCCAAAGTTCGCCCATCCGCACCGCCAACAACAAGTTTATGTTTTCGGTGTGGCTGGCCACTGCGGCTGCGAAGGCCGGTGCATCGATACCTAGCGTGTAGCCCGACGGCAGCAAGATGTTGTCGAAGCCGTTGCGGTCTGCGGCTTGGGCGATGTCTCTGCAGTGTTCCCAAGAAGACTGAAGGTCCGGGTTTGGAACACCGAGGTACTCATAATCGTCATCACACAATGCCGAGAACCAAGAGATCTCAGGTAGATGATCTGTCATGGCAGAGGAACTCCTTCAGAAGCGGCAACAATTTCATAGACATCGGCGCGATTAAGCGAGACGTTGAGCGCTGCGGGCGCTGCGGCAATCCGCTCCAGGTTTTGTGTGCCCAAGATTGCAACCGGTCGAGATGGGTGAGCCAACACAAATGCGATTGCTACGTCGGAGCGTGTGACGCCTTCACGTTCGGCAAGTCGATCCATAACCGCAAGCAGTTCGGCCGATACTCCTTCGCCAGTTGCCAGTTTGGAACCGCCAAGGGGACTCCAGGCCAGCGGAGTCATCCCGTGCTGCATGGCTAGGTCAAAGCTGCCGTCACGCATTGGATCCAAATGTGTGGCAGAGAACTCAGGCTGAATCGAGACGAGTTTGTTTTCTAGGAACGAGTTAAGCGCCGCCGTCTGGGCAACTGTGTAGTTGGAAACTCCCACAGCGCCGACCTTGCCTGCGGTCACCATTGCGTCAAGTGCTTCTGCAACGGCGGCGGGGTGGCTAAACATGTCGGGTCGGTGGATCTGATAGACGTCAATGTGGTCAATTCCCATGCGAGTCAGCGAGCCTTCAACAGCTGTGCGAAGGTAGGCCGAACTTGAGTCATAGGGGAGTGGAGGCAAGATTCCGCCCTTGGTGGCAATGACCATTCGGTCCCTAAGTCCTGGGGAAGCCGCAAGCACCCGCCCCAGATTTTCTTCGGCCAGACCGAACCCGGTGCCGCCCCAATCGAATCCGTAGACATCGGCGTTGTCGATCAGGTTCATCCCTGCATCGAGAGCCGCTTCGATAACGCCGGTGCATGTGGCCACGTCGGTATCGACAAATCGCCAAAGACCACAAGCGAGGGGTCCAACCTCATGAGCCCCGACTTTGCGGGGACTCCCATCAACTATTGAATCAGTCATTAAGCCTCAGAATAAGTGCCTCACCAGAGGTGCACTGGTTTTGTTAGCTAACCAGTGTGGCCGCCTTCCGCCTAAACCACACCCGTTGTCATAACTTCGCAAAATCGCCGAAAACACAGCGAGCTTAAACAATTAACCCCGCTGGCTGAGCCGATTTTTGGCCCATGCCACACAAAAACAAAACGGTTTGGCTAGCCTTCTTTGGTTGCCCACATGTAGGTGGGGAGAGAATCCTTGGGAAAGGGAATTATGAAGAAAGCAAGTTTGAAGTGGCTGATGGCCCTTCTGGCTTTGGCACTGGTAGCAGCATCATGCTCCGGTGACGAAACTGGAAGCGACGAGACGCCAACTACTGAAGCAATGGAAGACGACACCTCTGAAACTACAGAGGCAATGGAAGATGAAGACGACGGCGAAGCAGCCGAGACAACTGAAGCCATGGAAGATGAGATGGAAGATCTCTCCGGCACCTCAGTAACTGTCTTTGGTTCAGAAACCGATCAGGAAGCTGACGCAATCTCTGCAGTATTTGCAGACTTCGCAGCTGAAACTGGAATCAACGTGACCTTCACCGGCGCAACCGATTTCTCTGACCAGATCAACGCACAGATTGCTGGCGGCAACGCTCCAGACATCGGCATCTACCCACAGCCTGGCAAGGTTGCTGACTTCGCACGTGAGGGTTTCCTAGCTCAGGTACCTGACGACGTTGTTGGCGCGACCGCATGGGGCGAAGCATTCTTGGCCTTCGGTAACGTTGACGGTGACCAGTACGGCATGCCTGTTAAGGCTGACGTCAAGTCACTTGTTTGGTACCAGCCAGCCAAGTTCGCAGCTGCAGGTTATGAAGTACCTGGAACTTTCACCGAGTTCACCGAACTGGTAGCCGAAATGGTTGCTAACGGCGACAAGGCACTATGTGTTGGTATCGAGTCAGGCCCAGCTACCGGCTGGACCTACACCGACTGGGTCGAAGAAATGGTTCTTCGTAACTTGGGCGGCGACGTCTATGACCAGTGGGTAAACCACGAGATTCCATTCAACGATCCTCAGATCGTTGACCAGATGCAGGCAGTTATCGATTTGTGGTCACCAGAGGCAGTATTTGCCCCAGGCGGCTCAATTGCTACTACTCCATTCGGTGACAACGGCCAGGCCCTAGTTGACGGCGAGTGCTTCATGCACCGTCAGGCGTCATTCTTTGCCTCACGTATCCCTGATGGAACTGCATTCGCTGATGGTTCTGAAGACGCAGTTGATGTGTTCTACTTCCCAGCTGACGATGGCCGACCAGTTCTTGGTGCCGGCACATTGGCAGTAGCTCACGACGATCGTCCAGAGGTTTGGGCAGTTGTTGAGTACATGGGCTCGGTTGAATACGCCAACGCTCGTCAGGCCGCTCAGGCCGAAATCAAGGGTGGCGGCCTTTCAGGCTTCCTATCTGCTGCTCAGGGCGTAGACCTTGGTCTGTACACCCCACTAGAACTGTCGTTCCTGGACATCTTGGCTAACGCCACGACCTTCCGCTTCGACGCTTCTGACCTAATGCCAGCCGACGTTGGTGCCGGCACTTTCTGGACTGAAGGAACCGCTGCAGTAAACGGTGACATCACTGCCAAGGAAGCTGCTGACAACATTGAGGCAAGCTGGCCTTCATAGGCTAACAACTTCAAACTAATCGTTTGAAAAAGGGCGTCGGCGCAGTATTGCGTCGACGCCCTTTGTGTATCTAAGATCGTGGTCCGGACCACAAGGGAGAGCACGTGGACGTCATAGAGACGGGTCTTACTTGGCTGCTGCTATTTGCCTCGGCAGCTGCGGTTGCCGTTCTTATCAAAATAGGGCTAGAGAAACTTTACGACCGCTTTTCGCTGTCTCTCGCCGCGCCCCCACTTCTGTCTATGTTTGCGGGCCTGTTTGTTGTTTGGTTTCTGATTGATCCAGAGACCTTTGGGTCCTCTACTAGAGAGCCACTTACCTTTCTGGTAGCAGTCATCGCAGGAGCAGCTGCCGGAGTTGCGGTGTACTTCGGGGCCCGAAAACTGCTCACCTCAAACGCCATGACGTTTGCGTTCGGAATCGCAGCAAGTCTTGCTCTGGTGGTGGCTGGGTTCATTGCGGGCGGACCCACGAAGCTTGTCGGCTTTATGGTCTTGATCTTGTTGGGATGTGTGGGCCTTGCAGTTATGGCTTCCCCGGCACTGCCTGAAGACGGGCGACGGATTGTTCCGCTGGTCGGAGCGGTGGCCACGTTTGTTGGCCTCGTCGATTGGCTTCAAGCGTTTGACCGAATGGGTCGGATCCTTGGCAGCGCCGAGATGGGATCGATTGCCAGCACCATTTGGGCCGTTGTGTTGGCTGTTGGAGCCAGCTGTCTGTTGTTTGTCACAACGAACTTGCTGCTCAATCACTCATCGAAAGGCTGGGAGGCTTTCTCAGCACTTACCGGGGCGGCTCTCGGATTTGTCGTGTTCGGGGTACTTGACGGCAACCGACTGATTCAGATCGTTGGCCCGCGTGAAACCGTGGCCACAGAGCTCCACGAGTTGGTCAACCGTGGCCGTTGGACTTTGCTGATCTTTTCAACACTCATAGGCCTTGTGCTGGGTTGGATCTATGACTTCATGGCCCGCAACATCCGCGAAGGTGGGGGAAACAATCGAGGAATCGGTATCGCTGTTTTCGGAGTGCTTGGTGCGGTCTGGGGCGTTATGTTCGCAGATCGCATTCCAGTGGACACTTCAATACGAGTGATCTGGATGGCCACCCTCGGAGCCATCATCTTTGGACTCGTTGGATATGCCCTAAGCAAGGCGTCCGATGCGCAAACCAAAGCAATTATCGGAGTCGGCGGCGGCCTCGTCATTGGCCTAGTTGTCGGTGGCCTGCTCAAGACGATCTACCAACCACGGCTTGAAACAGTTCCGCTAATTGCTTCGCCCCTAATCCTTGGAGCGGCCGGCGTCGCACTTGCTCAGTTGCGAGGGCGCAACGTTGTTAGCGGTGGCGCTACCGGTGCGTTGGTTGGTTGGCTAATTGGAACCTTCGGCTTCTCTAACCTTGGTGGCGGCCCCGAAATAGAAACGTTCCTCTCCACAGGGGTTGCTGGAGCGCTCGCTGGATTGCGCTACGGAGCCAAGCCATACCTAGATGTGGTTGGCAAGGAGCGGTTCGAGCAGAAGTCCAGGTCCGTTGTGTTCTTGGGGCCAGCCCTGAGCTTCATCTCCCTTGGTTTAGTGATTCCGCTAGTTCGGACCATCTATCTTTCGTTGTTTGAGCGCCAGACCACCGAGTACATCGGACTAGGCAACTACCGGACGGTATTCACCGACTCGACCAGTTTCGATTACACAGGAAGGCTGGATCTATTCGGTAGTCGACTGTTCCAGATCGCTGCGGTCTTGTTTGCAATTGCCCTTATTGGCGGGTTCTTCCGAAGCCGCAAGACGGGCAACAGCATCACCTGGGGCGGGACAATTCTCCAGACAGTCGGTGTACTGGCCCTTCTGGCTGCGCTTCTTGAGTATGTGCTCGGCCGACAGACCGCACCGCTGGCTGGTGAAGAAAGCCTCGCCAACCTTGACCTTGCTCAAGGTGGAAATTGGCTGGCCATCATTTTATTGACTGTGGTTGGGGCGGGTCTTCTAGCAATCCCCAAATTGATCTCTAGCGGGGTCTCGGTGCCAAAGATCGGCATCGATATGGACGGTGGAATGATCACGTCGTTCTCCCTTGGAGTGTTCTTCTTTGCCTTTGCAATCTTCTCGACGCTGCGAGGCACGGTGATCAACAACGCCTGGTGGGTGTTTACCGTGACGCTGGGCGCAACTGGTTTGGGCCTTGCGGTTGCAGTGCTTGCTGACCGGGCAAAGCATGAGAACGTGGCGAAGTCATTCATCTTCATGCCGCTAGCGATCTCGTTTATCGGCGCGGGCATTATTTGGCGTTTCCTTTATATTGCCCGCCCCGTCACCAAGACTCAGACCGGCGTCTTTAATGCGCTTTGGGTGGAGCTCGGCCAGTACAGCACGACCACCGGGACCGGCTTCAAGGTGTCCATCGCAATCCTGACCGTCCTCCTCCTGGGAGCGCTGACGCTATTTGTCCACGCCTATGTGGCCAAGGCCAAAGGTGTCATGGGCAGTTCGATTTTCATCGGCATTCTGCTGGTGTTTGTCATGTACCGGTTCACAATCGGAGATGGCATTGGCGGTATCGCAGGTGAAACAGGCGACGGAAAGCGGCTCGAGCCAATCATCTTGTTCCTGACTCAGTCTCAGCCTTTCAACAACCTGTGGCTGATGATCGTGCTCATCTGGATTCAGACCGGCTTTGCGATGGTCATCTTCTCCGCGGCCATCAAGGCCGTCCCGTCAGAGTTCATAGAGGCGTCACGAGTTGACGGGGCCACCGAAAGTCAGATCTTCTGGAAGATCATCCTTCCAACTATCGCTCCTACTGTCGGAGTGATCGTCACCACCCTCATCGTGTTGGTCATGAAAGTGTTCGACATCGTAAAGGTCATGACAAACGGCAACTTCGACACTCAGGTGGTTGCTAACGAAATGTGGCAACGGGCCTTTACTGAGCGTGACATCGGCTTGGGCTCGGCGTTAGCAATTGTGCTGTTCCTATCTGTGGTGCCCGTCATGTACTACAACATCCGGACCATGCAAAAGGGGTTGGCAGCATGACCGCTCGTCTCTACAAATTCTTGCAGGGAATCCCCACCGGCTTGCTGTGGGTGTTCGTCGTCATCTGGACGCTCCCGACCTTCAGTCTGTTTGTGAACTCGTTCCGAAGTAAGAACGCTCAGACAGCTCGTGGTTGGTGGGCATTCCCAGAAGACGACGCTGCGCTCGGATTGGGCAACTACTCCGACGTGCTGGCCTCCACCAGTGCCGGCGGATTAAAGCAAGGCTTGGTTAACTCCTTCGCCATTGCCGTCCCGGCGACGATCATCCCCATCGCGATAGCGGCCTTTGCCGCATACGGATTTGCTTGGATGGACTTCAGATTCCGCAAGGGATTGTTTATCGCCACGGTCTCGTTGCTGGCGATCCCCAGCCAGGTAGCACTGATTCCACTGCTCCAGACCTACTCCGGAGGTGCACACTTCACCATTCCGTGGTTAGAGAAGACCATCACAATCATTCCTGACATGAGCTTGGCCGGCACAACAACCGCAGTTTGGTTAACACACACCGCCTTTGCGATGCCGTTTGCCATCTTCCTGTTACACAACTACATCAGTCAGCTTCCGAAGGACCTTTTTGAATCGGCCAGAATCGACGGTGCCGATCACTTCACCATCTTCTGGAAGCTGGTTGTGCCACTGTCCATACCAGTTCTGGCGGCGTTTGCCATCTTCCAGTTCCTTTGGACTTGGAACGACTATCTCATCGCGTTAACGATGATCGGTGCCAATGGTGCAAACCATCCGGCAACCATCAAGATTGCGTCCATGGCTGGCCAATTCGGTGCGCGAGAACACTTGCTGTCAGCTGGTGCGTTCGTCCAAGCAGCAGTACCGCTCATGGTCTTTTTCTTGCTACAACGCTTCTTCGTTAGAGGCTTGTTGGCCGGTTCTGTTAAGGGATAGCAACGTGAACAACCAAGACTTGTTTGGCTCCGCTGTGTTTGATGCGGACTTCGTTTGGGGCGCCGCTACAGCTTCGTTCCAAATTGAAGGTTCCAACACCGCCGATGGCAGGGGCGAGAGCATCTGGGATCGGTTCTGTTCTATCTCTGGCAACATTGCCGACGGCAGCGATGGTTCGGTGGCGTGCGGTCACTATGAGCGGATGCCTCAAGACGTAGCAATGCTGAAAGAGCTGGGGTTTGACGCATACCGATTCTCTATTGCCTGGCCACGAGTTATCCCTGGTGGCACAGGGTCTGTCAACGAGATTGGGCTTGACTTCTATGACCGCTTGGTGGACGAACTTCTAGCGGCTGGAATAGCGCCCTATGCCACGCTTTACCACTGGGACCTGCCTCAGGTCCTGGAAGACGTTGGCGGCTGGCAAAACCGTGACACGGCCTTTGCTTTCGTTGAATACACCCGGGCCGTTGTTGGTCGCCTCGGAGATCGAGTTGCATCCTGGGCCACACTGAATGAGCCGTGGGTATCGGCCAGCCACGGTTACAAGAGTGGGTATCACGCGCCCGGAATCAGTTCGGCAAGTGCAGGGTTCAAGGCGGCCCATCACCTGCTTGTTGCCCACGGCCTCGCTATGGGTGTGATTCGTGACCTGGCCCCGAATGCAGCGGCCGGAATTGTTCTGAACTTCACCCCAGTCAAACCAGCCACCGACTCCGTTGAAGATGTCGCTCAGGCGCTGGTGACAGACGGCTGGGACAACCGCTGGTTTGTAGAACCAATTGCAGGCAAGGGGTACCCCCAAGACACGGCCACAGCTCTGGGATGGGATCAGAGCGAAGTTCTTGACGGCGATCTTGAGATCATCGCAGCTCCCATCGACTTCCTTGGCGTTAACTACTACACCCGCCAGCTGATCCAGGGCGACGAGAGCCCCGTAGAGCCTCGACTGCCAGTAACTGACATGGGATGGGAGATCTACCCCGAAGGCATCAGGGAAACGCTGGAACGACTCCACAGAGAACATGGTTTTGCCGAGATCTATGTAACTGAGAACGGTTGCGCACTTGCTGACGTCGCCGACGATGCAGATTTTGTTGACGATCAAGACCGCATTGCCTACTACCGGGCGCATTTAGCGCAGGTGAAGGCGGCTCAAGACAACGGAGTGCCGGTTAGAGGCTATTTTGCCTGGTCATTGCTGGACAACTTCGAGTGGGCTGAGGGATACCTGAAGCGGTTCGGAATCGTCCGGGTCAACTACGAAACGCTTGCCCGAGTCCCCAAGGCCAGCGCGCTTTGGTTCCAGCAAATGATGGCTTCCGATAGCTAATTTTGCGAACTGCAGAACGTCTGCAACTATCTCTGCATGGCAATGAGCTTTACTGACGCGGTTGCGGCCGTGTGTTCCCCCGGAACACCTTTCGAAATCACAGAAACCGAAATCAATGGAATCACCACAAAGACGTTCGCAGGCACGCCTCCGAACATCAAAACCCTGTTCGAGCTGGCCTCGTTAAGGGGCGATGGCGAGTTCTTGGTCTATGAGGATGAACGCTGGTCAATGAATGACTTGTTGGCTCATGCTGGCCGCGTGGGGCACATGCTGGTGAACGATCTGGGCGTGAAAAAGGGTGACCGAGTCTGCCTAGCGATGCGCAACTATCCAGAGTGGATTAGCGCGTTTGTTGCAATCACCTCGGTTGGTGGCGTTGCTGTACCCCTGAATGCCTGGTGGGAACGAGATGAGCTGGTTTTTGGCATCGAAGACTCGGGCGCAGTCGTTGTATTCATAGACACCCAACGCATTGACCGGCTCGGCGATGCAAAAATTGAGGCACAGATGGTGGCCGTTCGCCCAGAAGGCGACCTGCCTGAAGGCGTTCACTCCCTAGCTGAGATACTTACCGACGGCGCAACTATGCCCGATGTTGAGATCGGTCCTGACGACAACATCACCATCCTGTACACCTCAGGTACCACTGGCCAGCCAAAGGGCGCTGTCTCCACTCATCGAGCCGTTCTGTCGGCCCTGATGGCATTCGGTGGCCGCGCCGCGGTTCACGGCCTAATGGAGCCACCAACCGAGGCACCAGCCGACGATGCTCCGACGCCTGCATTTGTGCTGGCCGTACCTTTGTTCCACGTAACTGGTCTTGTGCCTGTTCTGCTGGGTTCGTTCCTTGGCGGGGCTCGGGTAGTGATCATGTATCGCTGGGATCCAGACCGGGCGCTCGAGCTAATTGAGCGCGAGCGAGTCACCAACTTCGTTGGCGTACCCACCATGAGCTTCGACATGATCGAAGCAGAAAGCTTCGCCTCCCGTGACACCTCCAGCCTTCTGTCAGTAGGCGGCGGTGGCGCACCAATGCCTCCGGAACTCGTCAAGCGAATTGACGAGTCGTTCCCAAAGGGTCGGCCAGGACTGGGCTATGGCATGACCGAGACCAACGCGTACGGTCCGCAGAACGCTGGTGACGATTTTGTGAATCACCCCACTAGCACCGGGCGGGCGCTGCCGATTATTGAGATGCGAACCACCGATACCGATGGCACGGTGCTACCGCAAGGCGAACTTGGTGAACTTTGGTTCAAGGGTCCGAACCTGATTTCGGGTTACTGGAACCGCCCCGATGCAACTGCTGAGACCATTGTCGACGGCTGGCTGCGCACAGGTGACATCGGCCGCATCGATGAGGAGGGTTTTGTATACGTTGTAGACAGGGCTAAGGACATGGTTCTGCGAGGCGGTGAAAATGTCTACTGCGCCGAAGTTGAGGCCGCGATCTACACCCATCCTTCGGTACATGAGGCTGCGGTTTATGGATTGCCCGATGAGCGACTGGGCGAAGAAGTTGCAGCCACCATCATGGTGAAGGCGGGGGAGACTCTTTCCGCCGAGGAGGTTTCGGCCCACCTGGCCGGCTCGGTTGCCAGCTTCAAGATTCCTAGGATCATTGAAATCGTTGACTCTCCAATGCCTCGGAACGCAGCTGGCAAGATCCTGAAGCGTCAGATTCGCGACGAGAAGATCGCCGCCACTAGCTGAGCGTTACCCTCTTTGGGGTGCTAACCAATCTGAGGCGAATTTCAGTAATCGAGGCCGTCTCTTATCTGGTATTGATTGTTGCGGCAGTCGTCAAACGGACCGGCGGAACCGAGCTTGGGGTCACAATCATGGGGCCCGTCCACGGCATCTTGTTCCTGGTGTTCGCGGGCATGGTCCTAAAGCACTTCAACGCTCTCGGATGGCCACTTTGGAAAGCGATCTCGGGCATCTTCATAGGCTCGCTTCCTTTGGGCGGGTTCTATGTAGACCG
>CALAJQ010000031.1 GCA_937922785.1 uncultured Acidimicrobiales bacterium | reverse complement strand
AGGGCAACCCGACTATCCGGATCGGTTCTCCAGTGTTGCGCATGGGCGCCGATGGCTCGAACGCTACTTCAACTGGCACAACTTCGAGCACCATCATTCTGGGCTAGGTGGATTTACTCCGGAGCAAGTGTTCACAGGGCGATATCGCGAGCTGATGAAAGCACAGCAGGTAACGCTGAATAACCACTACCATGCCTACCCAGAGCGCTTTGTTCATGGGGCTCCGACGCTAGCAGGGCCACCAGAGAAAGTGGTCATCAATCCGTACACGCCCGACGAATCCGCAACACCTGGGGCCACTGACTTGGTGAACTTCCCAACGCTAAATCGGGTGAAGCAGAAAATAACGTTATCTAAGAGCTAGCTGTACAAAGCAGGTTGACACGTACCGCTCCTCATCCAGATCAAGGCCCATCTGGCTCGAGTACCGCAACTCGCTCGTCAGGTAGAAGCGATCGCCGCCCCAACACACGGCTCCCACATCTCACAAGAACGTGACCCAGTTATCAGGCGCTGCATCACGATTCTCATGTAAGCGCCGTTAGCTGCTGGTGCCCCCCTAGTAGCCAGCCACGATGTCCACACTCTGCGGTCGGAATCTTCTCCCGATGGTCTGCCTGACGCTTCTTGCTCTGGCAGGCTGCGATTCCGATTCCAGCGTCGTGGTTGGAAGCGCAGCATCCGGTGAGAACACGGATTTCTTCGATGACCACGTCAGCGATCGATCCGAGTACGCCCACTACTCGGCGCACGACATGGACATCAATCGGCGCGATACCGGTGGTTTTGACAACGGACTGGCGCTTGGGGCCTCACTTCCAGACACCTTCAGGAACTGGGAGAGCCCGCATGTCTATCCGCTCGACCTGACACCCGATAGCAACACGCTGCTCGCGGTCAACACCCCCGACGCAAAGCTGGAAGTCTTCGACATGGCGAGCGGCACTCCCGTGAGCCTCAGTGCAATTCCGGTAGGGCTTGATCCCGTGTCTGTGCGAGCGCGCACCAATGATGAAGCCTGGGTCGTCAACCAGATTTCAGACACGATCAGTATCGTGGATTTGAGTGCAGGTGTTGTCCGGCATACCTTGCACACGGACGATGAGCCTGCCGATGTGATATTCGCGGGTAACCCCCAGCGGGCGTTTGTCACTGCATCTCAGGCGAATACGGTGTTGGTGTTTGACCCTGCCAACCTGAATGCAGAACCACAGCGACTCAGCATTGCCGGTGAAGACCCGAGGGCACTTGCCGTCAGTGCCGATGGATCCACCGTCTATGCCGCCATTTTCGAATCAGGCAATGCGTCAACCGTAGTGCGTGGCGGAAGAATTCGTACAGACTATCTCGGGGTCGAAAGCCCTAACGGGCCTTACAGCGGTCAGAACCCGCCGCCGAACGACGGCGATGATTTCTCTCCGGCCTTGAATCCTTCACTGCCGACGCCACCCGAAGTCAGCATGATCGTGAAGAAGGATGCATCCGGGCGCTGGATGGATGACAACGATGGCGACTGGACCGAGCTGGTGTCCGGTACGCGCGCAGCGGAGTCGGGCCGCATCACCGGCTGGGACCTTCCCGACAACGACGTTGCGATCATCGATGCGAATACCCTCGACGTCACCTATCAGTCGAGTCTGATGAACATGGTGATGGGTATTTCGGTAAATCCCAGAAACAACCGGGTTGTCGTGGTGGGCACCGATGCAAAGAACGAAGTCCGCTTCGAGCCCAACCTGAAGAGTCACTTCGTCACCTCTGCCTTTGCGGATTTCAACGCCCAAGGCGGCAATGTGAGAATCGCCGATCTGAACAGCCATCTGGATCCGGAGGTCACCTTCTTGCCGGAATCCGAACGCGCACAATCCATCGGTGAGCCGCGGTCGATCACCTGGGGCCCATCGGGTATCGCAGGTTATGTCACGGGTATGGGATCCAACTCGGTCGCGCAGGTCAATCGGAACGGTACGCGCGTTGCGAACGCAACGGTTGCCGTAGGACAAGGTCCCACAGCGAGTATCGTTCACGCGCCTTCGGGTCGAGTGCTGGTGCTCAACCGGTTTGATGCCTCGATCTCGGTTGTCAACTTCTCAACGGTTGAAGAAGAGCAGCGCGTGCCGTTCTCATTCGACCCGACACCAAGATTTGTCAACGAGGGCAGGCGGCTGCTGTACGACACACAGGCGTTCTCTGGCCTGGGACAAGTCTCTTGTGCCTCCTGCCATGTCGATGCACGTTACGACAGACTCGCCTGGGACCTCGGTAACCCGGCCGGTGAGATGGGATTTGTCGAAGGCTTTCCGTTCCACCCGATGAAAGGCCCGATGCGGACCACCTCGTTGGTCGGTGTTGTAGGCAGTCCGGTACTGCACTTCCGTGGGGACAAGGAAAGCCTGCCTGACTTCAGTCCAACGTACACCAACTTGCAAGGACTCCTGACCGAACCCACAGCCGAAGAGATGAATCAACTGGAGTTGTTCATCGACACCATCCAGACACCGCCCAATCCGTTCCGCGATCTGGACAA
This sequence comes from uncultured Acidimicrobiales bacterium, assembly GCA_937922785.1. Lineage (GTDB taxonomy): Bacteria > Actinomycetota > Acidimicrobiia > Acidimicrobiales > SZUA-35 > CALAJQ01. The sequence continues at coordinate 2,991 of CALAJQ010000031.1, read as the reverse complement.
CTCGATGCCCGAATTGCTTCTGATCCCGGGGCCGGACGGCCGAGTTGGCAATCCTCACAATCCAAGCAACGATTGCTCTCGTTGTCATAACCCCGACACCAACGGTCGCGGCGACATTCAAAACGGCGGAAACAACTCTCCGGGACAGCAAACCACGACATCTCCAAGCCTGCGCAGCATGTACGAGATACTCGGCCTGTCGCTGTCGCGCACGGACAGCACAGCAGGCTATGCGTTTATCGCCGACGGGGCGAACGATACCCAGGCCGGTGCCACCTTGCGGAACAACAATTCGCTGGCGTTCATGATGGCGTTCAATGGTGATCTGCCAAACGACACCCATGCAGCCGTCGGCACCCAGATCACCTTGAACGGTGATCAAACAACTGAAGATATGGCAACGCTGACACAACTGATCCAGCTTGCATCAAACCAGGCTATCGGGCTGGTGGCTCACGGACTTCTTGACAACGATCAGGGGCACGGCAGTTTCACCTACCTGCCGGACACAGGTCGTTTCCAAAGCACGACGGCAACCTTTACGACCACACTGGCGAATCTGCAAAGTAGCGCCAATTTCGACTTCCCGATGACCTTCACCGCCGTGCCCGCAGGGTCCGAATTCAGGCTGGGTGTCGATCGCGATGCCGATGGTATCTACGATCAGGACGAATTCCCTGAACCGCCCGCTGACGCCAACCTCATAGGAAACGGCACCTTTGCCAACGATCTCGAAGGTTGGTCGACCTGCGGTGGCGATGTCACCGCAAGCGGAGGTGTTCTGTCACTCGCCACTGGCGGATGTATCTACCAGGAGTTTGTGGTGAGGCCCCAAGTCAGCTACACGCTGAGCTGTGACGCGACAGCAGCCACCGGATATGTCAGTGCACAACTAGCCATCTCGGATTCGAACTTCGTTGCATTGAACGTCGTACAGGATCAACTCGACACAGACGCATTGACGCCGATTTCCTTGTCAACGACTGCACCGGTCAACGGCGCTACAGGTGTCGTGACGCTGTATGCAAATGAACAAGCAGACTTCGAGCAGTGTGTTGTCACCTCCGACGACTCGATGACACCACCGGTGGTCCTCGAGCCCGCCACCAACGAACTGCTCGTCAATCCCGACTTTGCAGCGGACCTTGTCGAATGGAACAGCTGTAGTGGACAACAGTCGATCGCAGCAGATGGCATCGATGGCGCCCCGGCAGTCACGCTGTCCAACAGCGGTTGCCTGTACCAGCAGTTCGTGGCGACTCCTGGTGCCAATTATGAACTGTCGTGCATCGGACGCTCGGAGGACGATTATTCCAGTATCTCCGTCCTGATCTACGACAGTGGGTTTGGTCCGCTTGACTCAGCACAGGCCCGCATAACCAACACCGGGGACTATCAGGACCGGTCGCTATCAATTGCTGCGCCCGCTGATGCGGCCATCGGGGCGGTCACCTTGTACGCTGACACCGCTGCCACATTCGACAGCTGTGGCCTTGTCGAGACCGGTCAGATTTGATCGCAAACATCTCAGAGCACGCCCAACGCATAGACGTCGATCACCTCGACGTTCGCTGAACAGCAAGGAACACTCCAGATGGAAATTGGCGACTACGTAGAAACACTCAAAACCTGCGCAGAGAACCACGAATGGGACAGCATCTCCGATCTAACCCATAGGCTCAAGGGCGAATTCGCGATCGCAATGGATGATTCGGGCCTGGAAGCGTTCTATACGAAAACGATCGAATCAGCTCTCGATGAGCAGTGGTTAAAACGAGTCACAATTGACGATATAACTCCGTTCGAAAACGAACTGGAAAAAGCGCTAGCTCTAGCGGCGACCAAGACTACCGACGAGACCAAAGCGGTTTATCTGGAATACTTCTTTGATGGTGGCGACGCTTGCAACGCGAACATCTTCCTGTGTGTCAAGTATTCAGAGGACGACGACGGCTGGGGCGCCGAATGGAATGAAAGTGGATTGATTGATGGGCCGAGTGTCAATGAATACATGGACTTTGATCCGGACTTTGAAATGCAGCCATTCGAAGAAGCGGTCGCTAACGCGTACGCAGACGCGATATTGCTTGCAGCAGCGATAAGAGCATGGAAAGCAGCAAACATATCTGGGCTTCCATTTGCGTTTGCCAACCATGAGTCTTCAATGATCAGGATAGGCTCGAAGTAGCCGCGAGCACATCTATCGTTTTTCCGCGTCCGGGCAACAATCGGCTCGACACGTGGGCGCCGCGGTCCGACATGCCGTCACTCGGTCAAATACTCGAAGATCAAGCGGAGCTGACGAAGAGGGCAAGCGACTTCGACGATATCCTCGACGAGGCCTATTTGCGTCACTCTGGTAGTTGGCGACTCACATGGGCTGGGACGGTATGCAGGTCTTTTGTCACTGCAATAGGGATAGCTTGCGGCCAACATCAGGAGAGACGGGAAGCAACAACGACGTCCGCTTCCGGTCGAGCCGCACTGCGCGGCATGCCTTGGTGATTTAGTCACTGACGACGGGGGCACTGCGGGCGTACGCTCATCCGCGACCACAAAAGAGAAAGCCCCCGCATGTCCTTGTCTGCCAACGTCGGCACGATCGACCGCGTACTTCGCCTCGTTATCGGTGTCGCCCTGATCGCTCTGCCGTATGTGCTGTCATCACCGCTCTGGGAGAACCCGGTGCTCCGTATCGGTGCGCCGATCGTCGGACTTGTACTCATCGCGACCGCGTCGATGAGGTTCTGCCCGCTGTACCGCCTGCTCGGCGCGAGTACCTGCCGCGTGCCCGGCAGCTGATCACGCAGGCGGCTGCCGTTCCGTATGCGGTAACCGCCTTACGTTTCATGTGCGAGGCGCTCGAGTGACTCACGGTCGATGATCGCCACCTGACCTCGACCCGGGTTGACCCAGCCACGACGCTGGAACTCGCGCAACTGGCGGCTGATCACCTCACGAGCGGTGCCGAGCTCGACGGCGAGCTGCTGG
>CALAJQ010000030.1 GCA_937922785.1 uncultured Acidimicrobiales bacterium | reverse complement strand
GCCTTTCGCGGGTTCTTCTGTACTCCTTGCGGAGTACAGAACACCTGCGCTGCTATCCACCTACGTTGAACCGAAACAGAACCGTGTTGTCGATCTCAAGATCGGGCCCCCAAATGAGGCTTGCTGACGAATACCAATCGATCTCGTCGTAGCCATCCTTCGGGCCTACGTCGCCCTCGTCCCAAACCGTTGCCGCTACCCAGGCGCTGTCGTCGAACTCAGCGGAGGTCCAACCGGAAGGTGCATCCATAGCCTCGAACTCACAAGTCGTGTCGGGGTCGGCGTCCTTCTCACAGCTCTTGTCGAGTGGTGCACGGTGGATCGAAAGGCTCTTCCAGGATGCGTCGGAGAAGACCGCCGCACCGGTGGAGTCGTCGGTGATCTGGAGGATCAGGCCACCGTCGCCCATTTGCTGATTGCCGGCGCCGATGTATTCGATACCCGAGTCGGTTTCTTTGAAGTCTTTCGCCTCGACAGCAATCGTCAGCGGGTATGTGGCACTAAAGGTGATCGTCTCAGCATTAAACGAGCGTTCGGTGGTGATTGGCACCGAGTCTTCGCCGACCAACTCGCCGTTTACGTATAGCGCAAACCAGTTGTCCGCCCAAACCTCTGCGGTAAAGGTCGACGTCGTACCGGCGGAGGCAGTCAGAGCCTCAGTTGGGTCGGCGAGTGTGTCGGATGAGCTGCTGCAGCTGGCGAGCAGCAAAACAACAAGGGCTACGAGGGCAAGTGTTTGCTTCATAAGAGGATAGTAAGGAATTCGGATTGGGCCTGTCAGTGGCAAACGGCCAAGACTGACTGTCACAGCCAGTGCAAACCGGCACGTGCTGATTGGCACTTGTGGGTACACAAACTTCGGTGGACAATGGCGGGGTGAACCGTATCCGGCCTTACCTTGTGGGCGATGTGCTGCTCCCGCTGGTCGTAACTTCAGGGGTCATTCTCGCCGCTGCCCTGGATTGGTTACAGGGCCAGGCACCGGAAAGTCGGATACCCGGCATCGCCGGGTTTGTTCCATTCGTTTTTCTTGCGCTCGTCTGTTTGGGGTCCGCAATTCAAGCAACCGATGCACGTCGGAGTCCTCGATGGCGGCTTGTCAGTTTGGTAGCGGCGTTAGTGGGAGCCGCGCTAGCCGACCCCACCTATGCCGCTTTGCTAGCCGTGGTTCCGCTCATCGAGATTTCCCGTCGTGCGGACGAGCCCGAGAGGTCGGTCTCGATAATCGCGGGCATGGCATTCATCAGTTGGCTTGCCATCACTGAACCAGGATTGCAAGGAGGATCGGGGTTCGAATCGATTCTCGTGCTGTACATAGTGTTTGCCATCGTGGTGATGTTCGGAAATGCGTTGCGGCGTAGCGATCGCGCTCGCATTCTTGAAGCGCGGCTGGCCCGAGTTGACGAGCGCAATCGGCTCGCTAGCGACATCCATGACAGCTTGGGGCACAATCTGCTTGCTTCGTCGATTCAACTGCGCGCCGCCCAGGCGCTAATTGACAAGGATTCAAAGGCCGCATCCAACTCTATTGAACTCGCCTCACGTGCTGTGGCCGAAGCGCTAGCCGATACGAGGTTTGCTGTGGACGGCACCCGCGCAGACGGTGGAGCGTTCTCGCTCGAATCTTCACTTACTGATCTAGTGGCACGGAGCACAACCACTGACGTCTCGGTTTCGTTGACCGTTGAAGGTGATCACGATCAGCTCGATTCACTCGAGCAGATCACGCTGTACCGGTTTGCTCAGGAAGCCTTGGCCAACGTGATTCGCCACGCCGATGCCACAAAAGCTTATGTACGCAGCACTGTTTTGGAAGGCATCGCCACCGTGGCCGTGGAAGACGACGGACGAGGCTTTGACCCTGCGACCGCGTCTGAGCGAACGGGTTTGGCCAACCTCCGTCAGCGGCTCGCGCTCCAAGGTGGAAGCGTTCGCGTAAGTTCGGCCCAGGGGAGTGGCACCACGGTGACTGCTGTTCTCGAGGCATCTTCATGAGCGAATCGATAGTGAGAATTGTCATCGTTGATGACCAGTGGATGATCCGTCAGGGGCTGGCGTCACTAGCCGGGATGGCCGACGACATAGAGGTAGTCGCCACTGGAGGTGATGGGCGGGAAGCGGTTGCGTTGACTCTTGAGCATCGTCCGGACGTGGTGCTCATGGACATTCGTATGCCCGAAACTGACGGAATCGAGGCAACTGCGCATATCCGTCGGGAGAACCCCGAAACTCAAGTGTTGATGTTGACTACGTTCGACGATGTCGATCTCATCGAGCGTTCGCTCGACGCAGGTGCAGTTGGCTATCTCACCAAAGACATCGCGGCGGCTGACCTTGCAAGCGCGATTCGCTCTGCTGCGTCGGGTGTCGTGCAGCTCAGCCAGAACGTCAGCCGAATTCTTCGTGCTGGCGGACAATCACCAGGTGATGAGTCGGCCGAAGCCGGAACGTCAATCGACTTCGCAGGTATGCCGCCGCGTGAGCGAGACGTTTTGCGGCTTGTTGTCGAAGGCAAGAGCAATAAACAGATCGCCGGTGAACTGCACCTCAGCGCGGGAACAGTAAAGAACCATGTGTCGTCAATTCTTCGCCGTCTCGGCACCACCGATCGCACCCATGCAGCTGTGATTGCGGTCCGGCGCGGGCTGGTTGATTAACGAATCGGAATGATGGCGGAATGACGAATGCCAATCCGTTCGGCGGCTCGTCCGGCTGACACTAGGGCTGCTTCGACGTTTGCGAGGAGCATTGGATCACCGCGGCTTCGCTTACTGTCGGCTCATTTCTGCGGCGGCTTCGGCCTGCTGGGCTTCGACGTCTTTACGAGAGATCAGTTGAATCACTACTTCGTGAAGCGTGCCTTCAAACGGGAACGGTGCGTCGTAGCGGGGTGATACCGGTGATCCGTGGTCATAACCAACGCTTGGACCGACCGATGACATCATCGACATGAACAACGGCAGATCAACTGAACCAGCGAGTGTGCCGCCCACAAAGAGAGCCATGGTCCCGGTTCGGCGCCCGTTTCGGCGGACCGCAAGGACTAGGTCCGATTGTCCGACGGGCACGTCAATCTCAGATTCGAGAACGGTGTGATCGTCGAAGGCGTTGTAGTCAACCACCAGTTTGTTGTTTTGCACAAACACCGACACACCCGAGTTCTCGGTACCAGTGGCGTAGATAACGCCACCGTCGCCGGCCTCTCTAGTGATGCTGGCGGTGAGGTCGAACGACGACCCGCCAATTGACGCAGCCGCCTGGCCCGGCATCGGCGACATGGGTGGCCGGTACACATAGCGACGATCGGCCGGATGAGGCGAGTTGTCACGGAACCTTGCGCCAAACAACTCAAACATTCGGTCATCCAGCGGCAGCACGCCATGGCGTTCGGCTTCTTGCCACCACAAGTCCTTCAGCTCTGCGAGCTTTTCCGGATTGGTTTCGGCCAGATCGTTGCACTCTGACCAATCCTGGGACAGGTGGTAGAGCTCCCATGGTTCGGTGTCATAGTCGGCACCTTTGTCGTGTTTGCAAACTGCTTTCCAGAGGTCATCCCTGTCGCCGGCAACAAGAGCCCGGCTGCCTGCCATCTCGAAATACTGCAAAGTGTTGGTGGCCGCAGTGCCTGGATCAGACAACACAGGAGCGAACGAGGGACCGGTAACCGGCAACTGTTCGAGACCTTTGAACGTGTCCGGGGGAGAGATGCCTACCAGGTCATAGATCGTCGGAACGATGTCGGCGACGTTGATGAACTGATCTCGTTTCACGCCGGGCTCAGCGACGCCTGGGCCGTTCATAACCATGGGCACGTGCACGCCGCCCTCATGGGTGTTCTGCTTGTACCACTTAAAAGGACTGTTGCCGCACTGAGCCCAACCCCACGGGTAGTTGGTGTGGCTGTGTGGTCCACCGATGTCATCGATTTGGTCGATCACATCGTCGGCGGTGTCGAAGATTCCGTTGAAGAACTTCATCTCGTGCATGACGCCGTAGGGCCCACCTTCTTGGGAGGCGCCGTTGTCTGCCAGCACCACAACGATTGTGTTGTCGAGGTGGCCGGCGTCGCGTAGCCAGTCGACTAGGCGACCGATTTGGGTGTCGGTGTGGTCCAAGAACGCAGCAAAGGCTTCCTGGAGTCGGCAATTGAGAAGCTTCTGGTTATCTGACAGATCATCCCACGGTTCGACGCCAGGGTTGCGTGGCGCAAGTTGGGTACCTTCAGGGATCACACCGAGCTCGAGTTGGCGTTGGAACCAGCGTTCGCGCACGACGTCCCAACCCTCGTCGTAGCGGCCCCGATATTTATGCAGATAAGCCTTTGGTGCTTGATGGGGCGCATGGGTTGCGCCAAAAGGCACATAGGCAAAAAACGGGCGATCGGGACGAACTCCCTTGCTGTCGCTGATCATGCCGATTAGCTGATCAATCATGTCTTCGCTGACGTGGTAGCCATCCTCTGGTTTGCCGGGCGGATCGATTGTGTGGTTATCGGCTACCAAGCTGGGGTGGAACTGATCGGTCTCGCCTTCCAAGAAACCATAGAAGCGATCGAACCCGCGACCGAGTGGCCACTGGTCGAACGGCCCTGCAGCCGAGCATTGCTCCATGGGGGCCAGATGCCACTTGCCAACACAGAAAGAGGCGTATCCTTCGGCGCCGAGAACTTCGGCCACAGTCGCGGCGTGGTTAGAGATATGGCCGAGCTGGTTGGGGAACCCGGTGCGAAAGTTCGAAACCGCACGCATGCCAACCGCGTGCTGCGACCGCCCGGTCAACAACGACGCTCGGGTCGGTGAGCAAAGCGGGGTCACATGAAAGTTGGTGAACTGCGCTCCACCGGCGGCTAAAGCATCAACGTTTGGGGTGTCGATGTCGGACCCGTAGCAGCCGAACTGAGCGAAGCCGGTGTCGTCGAGGAGTATCAGCACCACGTTCGGGGCGTCCGTTCCTGGATGTGGTGGGTCATCGAACCAGGGTTCGGAGTCGGCCACTGTCTGGCCGATGGTGCCTTCGAATTTTGATGGGCGATTCATGATGGTGGCTCCGTTTTGGTAATCAACCAGGGGACAAGAACCGCCTCGAGTGCATCAATCCAAGCGGTGGCTATTTGACGACCGGTTCGAGCATGCGCCGCTGCCATAACTTCATAGGCCTCAAGCGACGTTGTCGCATCAATCAGTGCGGTGAGGTTTGCCGCTTTGGTGGGAGACATCGGGCGGATTTCGTTGGCGAAACGCTGGCGTGTTTGGTCAGCCATCCGGCCGCGAACCGTCGCCGTGCTCTCGGCCATCTTTTCGTGGTCAACAGCCCGGGCTCTGGCCAGGCGCAGCAACGGGCCGACCTCATCGGCCATTGTCACTCGAGACTGGACGTGAGACCGAAGCCGGTCGGCCAGCGGTTCGTCTGCGTCGTTGACTTCGAACAGATGCAAGTACCGCTGCTGAAACCACACGAGCGCCTGGTGTTGAAGATCGCCGATGCCATCGAAGTTCCGAAACACTGACGAGACCGAAACTCCCGCCCGTTCGGCAACGTCCTCCACCTCGGGCGGCGCCTTACCCTCTTGCACTAAATCGAACATTGCTTCGATCACGGCCTGGCGACTTTTCTCGCGGCGCGCCCGTCGTCCATCGATCGGTTTGTCGGAGTCCATGCCAGCAGAACCTAGAGAACGCAAGAATTAAGTGCAAGTTCCACTCGCAATACTTTTCGAACTACTAG
>CALAJQ010000029.1 GCA_937922785.1 uncultured Acidimicrobiales bacterium | reverse complement strand
GCGGGTGTAGTTCAATGGTAGAACATCAGCTTCCCAAGCTGAATACGCGGGTTCGATTCCCGTCACCCGCTCTACGACGCGCAAGGTCCGAGCGCCGAAACGACACTCGGACCTAACTCTGTGCAGGGAGATACACAGCGGTTGTAGGCGCCTACAGAGCGCAAATCATCGGTTAGCAGTTGTCCTGGTGCCAGTTGCCATCGGAGAAGATCCATGGCTGGGCAAAGTAGGGGCTGTAGAGCGTCCCTGCATCGTCGAACACGTAGTAGGTCACCGCTGCTGTATCGCCGTCAATAACGGTACCGATGTCGGTTACGGTCGCCCCGGGAGCCTCGAGTGTGAGTTCAGCAACCCAACCGTCATGAGTCTCCTTTTCCAGGATGTCCTGGCATCGCGCCGACACACCGTTCCAGGCGCCTTCGGTGTCGTCAGTGAAGAAGGCCACAACATAGGCAGTGAGGTCAGTGACGATCGCCGGATCCGCTTCAGCGGTCGCCCCGACCGGGCCATAGGAGATCATCCCGGGGAAGCTCATCGTGGCCGCTTCGCCTTCGACCACCCCAGACCCCAAGCCGTCACCCGTCAGGCCTGCGAAGTCACCGGTTGTAGCCAAGACGCTCCAATTACCATTGTCCGTACCTGGACCTTTCGCCCCATCGACGATCTTCCACGCGAACGTGAAGGTGCCCTGTCGGTCTCCGTCTTCGCACATGAAGGTGTTGGTGACCCCGTGGGGACCTTGGAGACCCCCTCGTTGTACGAGCGAGCCAGAACTGCAACCCAACAATTCGGCACCTTCGTCAACGACGAAAGCGCCGGTGGACGATTCGAAGTCAACGTCGGACTCGATGACAATGGACTCCCCGCCGGTCTCGGCCTCGGTGGTTGTTGGCGCCTCGGCCGCCGGTTCCTCAGTGGTTGTTGGCGACTCGGCCTCAGCTGCGGTGTCGCTGTCGCTAGAACAGGCTGTTGCAGCCAGCGCTATAGCTAGAAGTAGTGCTCGAACTCGGTACATGATGTTCCTCTCGTTGTGGTGGGCGGGATGCCCTTAACGATTGCCATCATGAAGACCGAGTCTTACAGCGCTAAGACAACACGTTACAACGGTCTGACAGCGCGAAACAGCAGCTCAGCACGCATCCCACTGCCACACGTCACCGTTGAAACTCCAAGGTTGCCCAATGTATGGAGCGGTGACCGTCCCCGCTGTATCCACGACGTAATAGGTCACTGCTGCTCTCTCGCCTTCAATCACTGTGCTGATGTCAGAAACTGTTCCTCCGGGAGTCACAAGCGTCAGAGCGGCGACCGTCTCGCGATAGGCATCCTTGTCCATGATGTCCTGGCATCTCGCCGACACCGTGTTCCATGCCCCTTCGGTGTCGTCGGTGAAGAAGGCGGCGACGAAGGCGGTAAGTTCGCCGACGATTGCCGGGTCGGCTTCGGTGGTGACTGCCGGGCCAAACTCGACCGCACCGTCGAAGCTGCCGAAGCCCATGTCGCCTTCGCCGGTGCCAGACCACAACCCATCACCCGTCAAACCAGCGAACTCATCGGTTGCATCCAGGACCTGCCACGGACCATTGACGTCGCCCGGCCCTTCGGACCCTTCGACGATTGACCACGCGATGGTGAATGTGCCCTCACGATCTCCGTCTTTGCACGTGAAGGTGTTGATGATCTGTTCGGGTGATTCAATTTCGGCAACCAAGCCAGCGTCGCAGCCCAATACGTCGGCTCCTCCTTCAACTACGAAGATTCCACCTGGCGGCTGGCTTACGAAGTTAACCTCGGTCTCAATGGAAATGGCTCCATCGCTGGTCTCGGCTACCTCAGCGACTGGCTCGGTGGTTGTGGTCGACCCAACATTGGTCTCAGCTTCAACTTCGGTGAGCGTCGAATCCGATTCGCTGCCGCAGGCAGCGAGTAGGAGAAAAGCAGCGACCGTTGCGGCCCCGATTGCTTTCGTCGAGCGTTTTTGCAATTTCATGATGACTCCTTATAGGTGATAACTAGAGATCGAGCTTTAGAGAATTTCAAAGCCGCACGCAGACTGTCGCTGCTCGTCGCCAGGGACGTACCGGTCCCACTCGTCTTGTGTGAGATTGCGGCCGACCGCCTCGCAGGCTTGTGAGATCCATTGCGCTGGGTCCAGGGGGATGTTCAGAATTTTTCCCGAAGACGCAACCCATATTGAGTTGGTGTCGACGTCGAACCAAGGCGTCGAGCCGTACGTTGAACCCGTCCCGCTCCATGCGACGCCAGCCGACGCATTTCGCTCAAGGTCCCACAGGCGCACTGTTCCATCGACGCCAGTCAGGACAAGTAGTTCCCCGTCACGAGCGATTCCGATGTTGTTGATCGGCTCCAACGTCGGGAGCGTCTCGGTCTGACGAGTGGTCGGATCGATGACCGACACCACACCGTCTAGCGTCGCAGCGAACAGCATCCCGGATGAGGGATCCAGCGTGATGAGCTCGGCCCGCCTAGCTGTTGTCTTTCCCCTCTCCACTTCGACTCCCTGGGAGTTGTACCGAACTAGGCTTCCCTCGAAGTCAAGAACGATCATTCCGCCATCCGGGGTCGGATGAGGCTGAGCAGAGGACCACGCCGGCACCGTGAAAAGCACGTCGGCCGAACCCGACCCAAGGTCGATGAGGCTCGCCCAAACATCACCGTCGCTGTCGGTGTACCTGTAGCCGTAGAGGTCGCCGACGCGGGTCCCCGACAGAGAGAAACCTGAACCACCGAGGTCCAGCTGGTCGACAAGCAGACCGCCTTCCCACCGCGTGAAAACGTTTTTGAAGTCAATTGCCCACAATCCTTGACTGTCAGGTTGCACGGTGTGTGGCGTAAAGCGCTCGCCATCAGCCGTGACAAGTTCGGTCACCGACCGTTCACCAGAAGAAAGGTCGATGACCTCAACGGTTGAATCGGTGGGCGACAGAATCGCACTCACCAGGCCAGCGTTAAACGTCGCTGTGGCAAACAGTTCGATCGAGTGCGTTTCACGTATGAGTGCATTGCCCTCGAGATCAATCACGCCCGTACGTTGTTCGCCTGCGCTAGCTATAAACAGGTTGCCGTCGGGCCGATACCAAGCGGACAGAACGTCTCTTAGCTCACGTCTCGAAACGGGCACACCGGATCGACGATCGACGACCAGCACTTCGTTGCTCACCACGGCAACGACCAACCCATCGGGCCTGATCCCAAGCTCAAGAAACCCTGCGGCGGTGGGCAACTCGACGCTGTTTAGAAGCGCGCCATTGTCCAGACTTATTGTTAAGAGCATGTTGGGAATCATCGCGAAGACGAGCTCATTAGCTTCTTCGTCAAACACCATCGATTGCGCCGGTTGCTCGCTCTCGAACCGAAAGAGTTCCTCACCCGAGTCGACGGCAACCACGACGGTCGTTCCCCGGGGGTCGAGAGTATCGAGAGTGCCAAAACTGACCGCCCACAACGACCCATCACCGCTTGCCGCGGTGCTCACCACATGCTCTCCGCCGGTGATCGGCGAGCCGACAGGGTCACCGGTCACCGCATCGAGCAGCCCCGCCGAAATGGGGTCGCCGTAGGTCACAATCGGAATCCGGCCATCGAGCCCGAACGAACGAAACAATAAGCGCGTTGGCTCGGCGAACTGCTTCTCGATCTCCCAGGGGCCACCGATCGGCCCGATCCACATTTGCCTGCCTTCAGTGTTGTCTTGTGCGACCGCAAACCCCTGGCCGAATTCCGCAATCCAATCCCCGCAGCCGCTGGGTGAACTGCCGTGCTCGGTGGTGACGCCAGTCAGTGGATCACGCTCTGCCATTGTTCCCAAGCCCGAAACCGCGAACTCGTGCATACCGTCGGGCGACGACACAATCGTGTCGACAGGCGAGACAAAGCCTCCACACGCAACTCCCCGATCGAATACGGCTGGGTCGTTGTTCGACAGCCGGTTCGGGATGTCGTTCGAACCGAGTGCGTTTAGTACGGCTTGCTCTGACTCTGGAATCGGCGACCGCCGATAGGCCTCTAGCGCAAGCAACACTGACACGTCGGCATCCTCTTGGCCCAGGGCGGCCGAGCGGCTGATCAGTGTTGACAACTCCGACTGTTGGTTCGCGGCCTCGGCCGCTGCGGCCTCGCCCTCGGCGATACGGGTCTGGCGGATAGCTAGACCACCCGCGATCAGCGCGATTACCAGGGCGACTCCGACCACAGCGACCAAGCGGCGAAGCCGTTTGACCCGTCCGTCCTCGACGCTTCGCTCGGCGTCAGCAGCGGCTTGGGATGCGTCGACGAAGTCGACCTCCAACGGACGCAGACGGTCAACTGCAGTCAGCGAGAGTCCGGCGGCAGATTCCAGCCTGCCGCCTCTGTAGAGATCCGACGTCTCGCGGCCGCCGGCCTGCCATGTTGTTGCGGCTCGACTCAGCTCATCGACTGAACGTAGAAGGGATGCGTCCTCCCGCAACCAGTCCACCAGCCTTGGCCATTCACGCAGCAGCGCCTCGTGAGCGACTTCAACGGTGGGTTCGCGAGATGCCACATCGCGGTCGAACGTGACAAGGCGAGCCTCGCCCAATTGATCCAGAGCCCAAGTCGCATCTGCGTCGTGATCGAAATCGGCCAGAGTCACCCGCCGGCGAAGGTCTGCCGAGCTCGCTGCCGGATCGACCATGCGTCCGAACAAGCGACGCAAGGCCACGCGTTGGCCGCCATCGGAACCCGCAAAGACAGCCTCAGCCCGCGAAGCCAGGGCTCCGCTGAGACCACCGATGGCGTCGTAGGCCTGTGCGGTTAGAACGTTGCCATCGCGTCGGTCGAAGAGTTCGCCAAGCGCATACTGCAGCAGCGGCAGCGGAGCTGGCTGGCCGGTTGCCTCGGCGGCGATGCGGGCAACTAAGCCCGGTTCGAACGAAACACCGTGTCGGCGGGCCGGTTCCACAATAGCCCGCTCCAACTCGTCAGGAGCAAGCGGAGTTACGTCGACCGACGTCTGCTTGAGCACCGATGCAAACGTCTGATGGGCCAGGGGCCGGTCGTAGAAGTCAGCCCGCAAGGTCGCCACGAGGCGCAACGGCGAAGTGGGCTCCGCAACGGCAGCGGCGAGCGCATCGAGGAACTGAGCGGCGTCGTCGGATGATGTCCCGGTGAAGATCTCCTCGAACTGGTCGACTAGCAGAAGAACCGTGTCGTCGTCAGAACCCAAACATCGGCGGACACTGCGCAAGATCCCACGGCTGCCATCACGGAGTTGCTTGAGTAGCGAGGCTGGAGGGTTCACTGCGATTCGGAGGAGTGCTGCCTCCAGGGCTTCGAACGGATCAGCCCCGGGGACCATGGTGGTCACAAACCACTGATCAGACCCGACCACCCGTCCCTCGCGAATCGCAGGCACTAGCCCGGCCCGTACAACCGATGACTTTCCTGACCCCGAGGGTCCAACGACGATCGCGCAGCGCGAGCTGATGCTGTCGCCAGCGAATCGGCCGATGAGTTCGCTGACCAGACGTTCACGACCGAAGAACCGGCCGGTGTCACCATCGTCGAAGGCCTGCAAGCCGTTGTAAGGGTTCGTGACCTCACCGTCGAACGCCGGCGCGCCGACAGTGCCTATAACAGCCGACGGTTCGAGCGCATCAAGAAATTCAGAGACGCTAGTGAAGCGGTCCGCTGGGTTCTTCGCCGTTGCCTTCGCCACAGCGTCCGATACCGCCGAAGAAACGTCGGATCGAAGTTCGGCAAGTGGCACGAAAGGCTCTGTCAGCTGCCGCTCGACCAGATCCTGGGCCGACATCGCCTCAAAGGGCAGCGATCCGATTAGGCACTCGAAGATCACGACACCGAGACTGAACACATCCGCTTGCGGTCCCAGCGGCTCGCGCCGGATTTGCTCGGGAGCCGAATACGCCGGAGAACCAGGCGACAACGCAGCTTCGGGACCTGCGGACTCCGCTGATGCGAGGGCGATGCCGAAGTCGCCGAGGAATGCATGGCCTCCCTCGTCAAACAAAATGTTGCCTGTCTTCACGTCACGATGGATGATCCCGTGGCCGTGAGCAGCGGTGAGCGCTCCGCCGATCTGATGAGCGAGAATGAGAGTTTCGGCCAGCGACAATGGCCCGTCATCGAGTCGCTGCTCGAGAGTGCCACCGCTTAGCCAACGCATCACGAGATAGGCAGAATCGGGATCTCGCCAGAAGTCGATCAACGGGACGATGTGTGGATGCTCGATACGAGCCACAAGGTGCGCTTCGGCTTCGAATCGACGGATGAATTCTGGCTGGGACGCCAGCTCGGACCGGATCTGCTTGATCGCTACTTGACGGTTGACCGACGGCTGAATGGCCCGCCACACAATCGCAAAGGCACCAACCCCGGCTTCCTCGACCAAGCGATAGCCCCGCAACGGCCGACCCGATGACTCGGCATCGAGTGACTGATCACCGGCGATCAACGCCGACTCCAACTCAATAACAGCAGGCGAAGGATCGAGCCCAGTCTCTTCTGCGACCGTCTCACGGTGTTTTGTCAGGACCCGCAGTGCCTCGGGGGTTCGCCCGCTGCGATACAGCGCCAAGGCGAACTGGCGGGCCGCTCGGTCGCGTAGACCATGTTGGCTCGTAAACGACGCCAACTCACCAGTTATCTGGGTATGCCTACCGAGCGCAAGGGACGTTTCCCACCGCTCCTCCAGCATTTCGAGCCGATCCTGCTCAAGATGCTCGATTCGTGCCCTCGCCCAGTCATGGTCTTCCAACTCGCGGAACGGTTCGCCGCGCCATAGTTGGAGCGCCTCGCTGAGAAGTTCTTGCGCCGCCAGTGGATCACCCCGGTCGCGTGCGTCTTTCGCCGCTACCCGAAGCGACTCGACTTTCAGATGTTCAACTACCGGTTCTGGCGCAGTGAAGAGGTATCCAGACGGCACCGTCTGGATCCACGACCGTGCGTCCTCGGGGAACGAACTGCGAAGGCGCGACACATAGGTGCGAAGGGCCGGAGCATGTGGTTCGGGCCGATCGTCATCAGTCCACAGATGCTCTGCTAACCAGTCAATGTCGACAACAGAGCCAGTGCGGATCGCCAACAGCGCCAACAGCTTTCGCTGTGTCGGGCCGCCAATGCTGATTGGCTCACCGTCATGGGTCAGGCCCATCCCGCCAAACACGCGAACAGTCGGAATCGACTCCTCGCCCGTTGGCCCCTCCAGCATTGTCATTCCCCCACAGTGATGATCAGACCTTACAACCATCTGACAATGCGCACCCCATGCCGCTCACCAGCGCATTCGCGGCCAACCCAAGCAGCGGGCGACTATCAATTCACTGTCAGATTCCTCATCTCTTCCGATTGGATGAGCCGTCGAGAGCTGCACCGGCGGCTAATCCGGCATCTAGATGCGCCAGACCCACTGATGATTGTCCCACGGCGGGTGTTGGGACCGCGTTGTTGCGACAATGTATGCACGACACGCCCGGGCCATGGCCCGAATACGTTTGTGTGTCGATTTTGAGGTAAATCCGAACACGTAGACGCCTCGGCTGAGACGCCGCGCCCGACGTCGGTTCACTTCAGTTCGCAGGCAATCAGACACTGCCTTTGACGCCCGAGTATTGAATGTGAAACCTTGTTTAAGAAGTGTCTCAACTATTTCGGACACTTTCACCGGCCGATTGGCCCGTTTCAAAATGTCGGCCACAACGAACCGCAGTCCGACGCCGCGCAGGGGTATGCCGTTTGGTTTCATGCCGCCTTCTTTCGATTGCTGATAGTCGCTGTTGACTTACGGGTGTGATGCCACCGACACAACAGTTGCCCGTTCTCAGGGCTGGTTTCTCCGCCGTCTGACCACTCAAGAATGTGGTCAACATCACACCAGACTCCTGGCATGTCACAGCCGGGGTGTTGGCAGTGTCTGTCTCTTTGCATAACCGCTTCACGGGCGGCACCGGTGTAGAGCCGTTCAGCCCGCCCCAGATCAACTTTGCGCGATTTTGCATCGATCACTAGCCGTCTCAGCCGGGCTCGGATGCCGATGGCGAACGCGTGGGCTGGTGTCATTGGAATGTCGTCCAATGTTTGGGATCGATAGCCGTACTCGAAGATTTGGTTTGCACCCGGTCCGGGTTCCCCAGCCGCATAGGCGGCAACTTCTCTTTCGTAAGTGTCCCAATCCATCTGGACATTCAGCAACGGTTCTGGCAACACCAAGTCTTCGGCCGAACGAGCCATGGCTCGTTTCGCCATCAGCACTGCGGCGCGGAATTGGCGGGCCTTGCGGTGCCGCATGGGCACAACAGTGTCATCGTCGGCCTGGTTCTCTTTACGCCACAACTCATCGGTTAGGCGCCGTAAAGCGTTACGAATCATGCGCACTTCGATGCGCGGCCCGGATATCACGATGCGGGCGGTGTCCTCTTCAGGAAACTCTTCGAACGTCACTTCGGTCTTGTCGACTATTCGTTGCTGGGCCTCGCGGTCAGACTCATTAGCTATCTGACGCCACGCCAGACACACCAGCTTCTGAAAATCATCGGCAGTGTGAGTCTTCGCTTTGGCCAGGAATTTGTGTTCGGCCTCAGAAGCAAGGTCTATACGTTCACTGTCGGTTCTGGGCGGGACAACAGTCTTAGCGAAGACCCGGGCATGGTCGAACGAAATTTCACCCGACTGAGCCGCTGCAGCTATCAGGGGGAAGTTCTTCAGCGCACGGCCGGTGTCTTGGAGTTTGCGAGCCGATGAACGAGAGATTCGGCAATGCTCGACTAAGAAGCCAGCGGGAGATCGGTATCCCTTCTCACCAAAGGAAGCCCGCCCGTCGAACGCCGCAGCCTGCACAGCAATATCGGCATCCAGCTGCTCGCGAACACGCACAAGCGCCGCCAAACGTTCGACCTCATCTAATGCGTAAGCCGCTTCTAATTCTGTCGCCAACCTGGCGCCCTGATCCATGTGACCATTATGACGAGGGCCTATGACACTATCGAAAACCCCTGGTAAGAGCGCTAATCGCCAAAACGATCCGCCGCTTGCGAACTCACACGAGCGGCGGCGTGTGTTCCCGAACGAAGGGTAGGAGGTGCTCGAGAATGGGTTCCAGAGTTGGGGCAAACTCAAGCCTTGAGTTTTGGATCAGTGTTGTAGCCGCTCTTGAGTTGACGATTGGATGGAGATAGTCAACTTCCTGGCTGTGGTGAAGAATCAGTGTTGCGGGCACGGTTAGCGCGGCTAGCTGTTCGTCTGTCATGCCAAGCGTGGTCTTCTGGCTAAATGATTGCAGGTGTTCGCCAGTCCGCTTCATCGCCGAAAGAAAGTCGGAAACGTCTTGTTGCATCAGTTGCTCACGCCCGTCGGGGCCGTTGCGTTCGATGTATGCATTCCAAAGCGGTGTCTTGGCAACCTCTTCCATTGAGATAAGACTCTCGTCGCCCACGTATTTCAGGTAGTACTCCTCGGGAAGCTGTGATGCCGCAATCGGACCGCCGGTCAGCGGAGCAATCACAAACGCAGCCACGTCGTCGGGGTAGCGCTCGGCCAACACCATGTTCGACCTCGAACCTGACGACATCCCGTAGAAAGCAGCCGGACCCACTCCGAGGCGCTCGATAAGCACGTGAAGGTCCTCGGCTTCCTCGATCGAGAGGGGTTCGGTGCCGAAGTTGATCGAGGATCGACCCATGTTTCGGCGATCCCAAATGATCACCTTCAAGTCAGGCGCAGCTGCCGCCACATTCCGAGCGAAACCTCCAAATCCGTCGATCTCGCCCATTCCGCCTGGGGTCACGATCAAGGGGATGTTGGCGTTTGGGTTGTAGATCTCCACATACAAACTCACGTCGCGTTCAGGCCGCAGGTCGACGGTCAACTTTTTGCATTCAAGCTTGTCGACTCCCGGCTCCGGCAGCGCGTTGAAATACACCTCAAAGTATGAGTTGTTCGACGCTCCCTTGAAGAGCGTGACATCCTCTTCAGGCTCAGTCTCTTCGGTTTCGATTCCGCTGGTCATGGTCAGTCCAGTCTATCGACGACCTCACTTGAGGTATTGAGGCGGTACGTGATCGACTAGCCAGACTCCGTTTGTTGCCAGCCAGAACTTGTGGCCATCACTCTGCATCTGCCCGGCGGCGATTTCGAGCACTATGGGCTTGCCTCGTCTTTGACCTACTGCATTCGCGGTTTCGACGTCGGCTGACAAGTGGACGTGGGTTCGGTCACCCGGCAGCAAACCTTCGGTACGAATCGAACTGAGGAAACGCCCTACGGTCCCATGAAACAAGACCTCTGGTGGAGCCTGCGCCTCAAGCCCCAACTCAATCGGAACTGAATGTCCTTGCGCAGCCCGTATCCGACCTTCACTTAACTCATACCGCTGCTTGTCCCCACCCGAGATGATCTGGTCAAGATCGGCGGCACTGATCTGGTGCCCGGCGTTAGACAACGCCAACATGAGATCAGCCGAATCGATCCAACCTGCGGCATCAAGTTCGATACCGATGCTGTCGGGTTGGTGACGAAGAACATAGGCGAGCGTCTTGCTTAGCCTCTTTAGGCGATCATCCATTTTTGCTCACAGCGGTCAGCAACGGCTGAACTAACTTCTGCCGCTGTTCTCGCCATACCAACCAGTAGCCCACAGGAGCAAGGTCTGAAATCTCAACTCCCACCAGCGGCTTGGGGATAGGAACACAGCCGTTCACGACCGCCGCCCCAACACCTAGTCTCGCGAGATGGAGAATCAGGTCCCATCCGTCGGCCTCACTCGCAACCTCCCAATTGACTCCAGCGGCATCAAGGGCTCGTTCAAGAGATTGCCGATGTGGCCGGCCTACGGGTGGAACAACTAGCGCAAGACCCTCAAGGTCACGCAGCCGGACCCGCTTCGCCGCCGCCAGATCATGGGACCGGTTAACAACCAACATCTGAGGAACCACGTCGAGCTGTTCAGAACAAAGATCTCGGGGAGGTGGATTATAGGCAACAGCCGCCACGTCGGCTTCTCCGGATTCGACAAGAGATAGAGCCGTGGTGCGGTCAGCCGGAGTTACATGAATATCAACACCGCCGCGCACAAGCGCGCCAAGCGGCTCACTAATTACCCACTGAAGAGCCGCACGTCCCGCAGCTAACCGCAACGACCTCGTCGGTGTGTCGAGGCGAGCCAGAAAATCGTCGACCGAGCGCTGCTGGTCTGATGCGAAGGCCGCCAACGCCTCGCCGTCTCTGGTGAGGCACAACTCACGACCGAGCTTCTCATACAACTTGGTGTTAAGTGAGCGGCTGAGTTTTGTCACCTTTGTGTGAAGGGATGGCTGAGCGATATGCAGCTCTTCTGCTGCTCGCGTGAAATTGAGATGGCGCGCAAAAACGGCAAAGGCGGCAACGGAGTCAGCCGAGAGCGCTTCCCTGGCAGTCATAGTCAGTAACTATAGCTTGGTCAGCTTTTAGTAGTTCTCTGATAGCGAACCGGGTGTCACGGTTGATTCATGAATACAAAACAAATCCCCAAACTGGGAATCGACATAGGCCGGGTAATCATCGATGGTTCATCCCACCCCAACGGCGGCGACACCGCATTCTTCAACGGGGACGAGGAAGCCCTGTTGGCAACCCCGGAAATGACAGGCGCGTTTGACGCGATCGCACGGCTGGTCGCTGTGTTTGAAGGGCAGGTTTGGTTGGTTTCCAAATGCGGACCCCGTGTGCAAGCTCGGTCAGAACGATGGCTTGAAGGCCACAACTTCTACGAACGAACCGGGCTCGATCCGGCAAATCTGCGGTTCTGTCGACGGCGTCCCGAGAAGCGCCAGCACTGCCTCGACCTCAACCTGACTCACTTCGTGGACGATCACCCCGAGGTGCATCGGGCCATCCGCGGGACAGTGGAGCATCAGTTTTTCTTTGGTCCGCAACGCAAGCCGGTTCCTCCGTTCGGAATCCACGTGAACAATTGGACCGAGGCTGAGGCCGCCATTCTTGCCTCTCTGAGGCCGGGACTCTGCCACTGGTCTAGTTGATCGGCCGCTCAGACCACCCGACGCTACTTCCGCTGTTTACCTTTGGCGGCTTGTTTCAGAATGGCCTCTGTGGCTCCACGGTGCCCACCTGAGCCAGAGCCGGAACCACCTCCGCCGAACCGGCCAGTAGCGTCTCGTACGTTCTTGGCAAGATCGTGACCTGAGTGTCGCGGTGGCTGGTCAATATCGTTCCTAATGAAGGCGCGAACGAAGTTGATGATCTTTCCCATGGATTATGAACGCCTGCAGGCCGCTAGACGTTCCATTGTCTCGCTCCGCAGGCATGCCCTTGTTGCCGGTGATCGCTCTACTAGCTTTGCGAAATGGCAAGAGCCCTCATTGTGGTTATGGCGCTAGTAGCCGCGTCGTGCACACCTACGGCTGATACGTCCGGTTCGGTTGACGATGGCAGCGCGGTCACGGGCGCAAGCGGAGCTGACACTGGGGACTCGTCCTCAACAACAGAACCATGCGAACCGGGCCCAACTCAACTGACGCTTGACTCTGGCCCTGAATCGACCAGCGCCGGACTGATCGAACTCTCACAAGCCGTCTTTGGCTGCCCGGGAGTTGCCGTGGTCCTCGGTGAGCTCAACTCTGAATCGGCCCGTATAGCAGCGATGACGGCCATTGATCTCGGCGCCCCACTGCTCACAGTTATCCAAACCGCCGACGTCGAACCGGTGCGGGCCGAGCTGGCGCGGCTAGAGGCGGAACGAATCGTCGTTCTTGGCCTTGATGAGACCACTGCGGCCGAGCTCGGAGTCGATGACATCGGAATCATTTCGCCGCCGCCAACCACGGCGCCAACAACCACGGCGACAACAACCACCGAGTCCACGACAACAACTGCCGAACCGAGCACAACAACCCCGACCTCGGTCGAAGACGAATCGACAACCGAGAGTTCCGAAGCCACAACGACGATCGCTGCGCCGGTGACCACCACGACCCCGTTCAAACCTCTAACAAACTCGGGCTCGGCCAGCAGCGATGGACCCGTTGTGATCTTCCGGCCGGGTCAAGAAGTGGCGGCCTACCTTGCGTCACCAGCCGTTGTGCAAGGCGGCGGCGACGTCATAGTGGCGAACCCGACCAACGTGGATGCACTACGAGAGATCATCGGGGGCCGAACCGATGTCTTCCTATCAGGCGAGCCCACTCCAACCGAACAGTGGCAAGTGGCCTTGGCTAGCTCTGATGCAGAACTATTCGGTGGTGGCACTCAAGTCTTCCCCGACCGACGAATCATTGCGTACTACGGAAACCCGCTAACGGGTCGACTAGGAATACTCGGCGAAACTTCAGCCGAGCGGGCGATTGAACGCGTCACCGAACGAGCTGCTTTGTATAACACCGACGGTCTCCCACCGGCGCTACCGGGTTTTGAGATCATCGTGACCGTTGCATCCAACGAGGCAGGCGACGACGGTAACTACAGCCGAGAGATGGACATCGAGAACGTGCGGCCGTGGATCGACGCCGCCATGGCCAACGACGTCGCAGTCATCCTCGACCTACAACCGGGCCGAACCGACTTCGTTACTCAGGCCAAGATCTACGAAGAGTTCCTTCGCCTTCCGAACGTTGGCCTAGCGCTTGATCCGGAGTGGCGCCTAGAGCCGGACCAGGTTCACCTACGTCAGATCGGCAACGTAAAAGCCCAAGAGATCAACGCCGTAGTCGACTACCTCACCACTCTGGTTCACGAGGAGACCCTTCCGCAGAAGGTCCTCATCCTCCACCAGTTCAACACCCAAATGTTGCCCGATCGCGAGTTGGTGAACACTCCCCCAGAGCTAGCTGTTGTTATCCACGTGGACGGGCAAGGACCGTTGGGGGCCAAATATGGCACGTGGGACGCCATGCTCGAGGCACCAATTGGGCCAGAGCAGAACCTGTACTGGGCGTGGAAGAACTTCATTGACGAGGACTTCCCAACCGCCTCACCCGGCCAGGTCAACCGAGTGGAACCTCTTCCGGTAATAGTCACCTATCAGTAGGCGCAGAGCTTCAGTTAGTCACTAGTTAGTTCAAAGCTGGTTGTGGCCAGGTCGGCACCGTTAACTCTGACGGTAAGGGTGTGAGTGCCGGGGTAGAGCTTGCGGGTTGAGCGGACCATCATGTCAAAGCGTTTGGTGGCTGGCTCGTCGGCCTTGGGTGCCAATGTGAGCTCACGGAATTTGAACACCTTGGGCGATATCGATCCGTTGGCTTTCACATAACCCATCACCAGGTCGATCATGAGGAGTTGTTTTCTCGGGGCCTTTGAGCGCAGAACGAAATCGACCGCTACCGATTCACCCATGGCGACCCCGGCCGGTGTCACTGCCAGGTCAACGACGTCAACCTTCGGTGGTTTGTAGCCAAAGATCGCAAGCGCCTCCGGTGTTCCATCCTTCAGGTGATTGCGTAGAGCGTGGCGAACAATCCACTGAGTCTCCGCAACGCCCTCGCTGTGCCAATCCGCAAGAAGTTTGATGATTCGATCAGGGTGATCCTTTGCCAAATCATTCAAGTGGTTCGCAACCGACTTCCTGACATAAAGCGAAGAGTCGGCCCGGAGCTGAGTCAACATCGCGATGATCTCATCCACCGGAAGCGCCAGCCGCTGCGCCCACGGCAACCTCGGCCTCGTGCCTTCGCTCGCCAACCTACGTACGTGCTCATTCGGATCTGTTGCCCATGAGGCAACGGTGGCCAACGCATCGGGTGAGGTCGCCAAGATCGGTCTGATAGCGAACTCGCCGGTAAAACGTTTGGTCAGTTCGTAGGCCGCGGCAAGTCCTTCGACGGGGAACGCAGCACCGTGTCGGGCGATCAGTTCACCATAAGGCCAAAGCGAGAACCCACCATTAAGTATGTCGTCGGTTCCGTCGAGCTCGGGCGGAAGAGAACGTGTCAACAGATCGAATAGCGCTACCGGCTCTAGCGCCGCTACATGGTCGATGCCATCAGCGATGCGTTGACTGCGGGCTATGAACTCCAAGTCAACAAATGGCTGTTGGCCAGCGGGGACCAGCACACGCTGAACAAACACGTCTACGTCGAAACTCTTTTGGTGTTTGGCCAGCCGATCACCAATGCCTCGCACAACATCGTCCGTGAAGTAGTCCTTGAGTTTCGGGGCATCAGCCATGCAACCAACCTATGTTTGAACGTCGGTATTTGGCCAGCGCTATTTGGGCCAGTGCTAGCCGGCCACAGCTACTTGCGCCGGCAGACGCTCAATCAGAAACAACAAACCGGCACCAATGGCGGCCGACGCCACGATTACGACAATGATCACTCCGGCATCAATTGAATCGACGAGTCTCCCTGTAACAAATGGGACGCCAATAGCGCCAGCGTTGGTGGCCAGAAGCTGAAATACCGCAAGTTGTTGGGCATGACTTTCCCCTATGCGAGAGGCTGTTGAGGCAAAGAGGGAGGGAATAATTGGCGCCAACGCCAGGCCCGACAAGGTAAGCACGGGCACCGCCAGCACAGGCGGCATGACAGAAAGAGATGCCACAGAGACAAGGGCCAAGATCGCCAAACGAGAGAGTCCGATTCTGGCGATTTGGTCTCGAACGGCTGGTCGAACCAGCCCAAGACGGCCGACAGTTAGGCCTCCCCAAAACAGCGAGACACCCACGGCGGCAAGCGTCTCGCCCGCGTTTCTTGCTTCAGTGAGATGGGTGAATACCCATTGTCCAGTGGTCACCTCGATTGCTACGAAGGCAGCGAATGTAGCCAGCGACAAGATTGCCGGACCAAATGGTGGCCGGCTACCTTTCGTCTTTGCGTGCGGCGCGATTTCGGGCCACGAATCTCGGCTTCGGAAAGCAACCAAGGCGGCGCCAACAACAACCGCGGCCGATATCCCCAAAGCGGCGCGCCAGCTGGGCGCCACCACCACCAGCAGTGGTCCGATCGTGGCGCCAACACCGTAGGCACCGTGGATCAGACCAGCGCTGCCAACGTCGCGAATGGCAGTTATGAAACCGGCGGCTAGCGAATCGAGAGAGCCTGAAAACAGTCCGATTCCAGCCAGGCTGATTAGGAACATCGGCCACGAGACTGCCGCGCCCATTGACACGATCGACACGGCAAGCGCGAATAGGACAACTACGAAGGCTCGACCCAGGCCAAACCACCGAACCAGAACTGGCCCCGACAGTGATGTAGACATTCGGCCAATGCCATATACCAGAGCAGCCAAGCCCAAGGTGCCAAGCGTTTGGTCGAATCGTTCTCGAACATCGGGCCAGATGATGCCAAGCATGGCAATGGGCACGGCAAAGGACATGAAGGTGCTAGCAGCCGATCGAACCGCAATCTTGGTCTGACCTTGGGCCGGTTCGTGGCTCACTTGCTACCCCCTGAGCCACTGAACCCTAGGACCTAAGCCATCAGTTTGATACCGCAGTTGCTATTTCGACCAGCAGACCATTCGGATCGAGCAAGTAGGCGACAGTCTGGCCCCACGGTTTGTTCACAGGATCAACGTATCGACGGCCACCAGCGTCCAAAGCTGACTGAAGCGTTCCGGCAACGTCGTCGGTAATCAGGGTGATTGAGGCGCCATATGGCGGAGAGTCAGCGCTAAGCCGAGTGAATCCGCCAGCTGCGGAGAGGTTCTCTTCCGCCAAGCTGTTGGCGACAAAACCCAGCGTCGTTGCGCCAGTGTCGAGTTCCCCGTAGTCGCCCATTTCCAGTTTCTCAGCGAAACCAAAAGCTGCCATGTAGAAGTCAAGCGTCGAGCGAACATCATCCACATAAAAGAGCGTGTACCCCAAGGTGATCTTTGTTGTCATGGCCTCCACGGTAGATCGGGGCTGCGACAACCGTTTGTCGGATATTCGGAGAATCTCTTGACCGAACGACGAAATCAGTGTCTCTTAGAAAGTGTGAACCGTCTTGAGCGCCTCCACGCCATCTCTGAACACCTTCGCAGAGCCGCTCCTAACCCAGTGAGCGCAGCCTCGCTGGCCGATCATTTCGAAGTGACACGCCGGACCATCGAACGAGACCTGGCCGCACTGCGCAACGCAGGTGTACCGCTCTATTCCGAGCATGGAAGAACCGGCGGCCACATCAGCATCGATCGCCCGGGCAACGCCGTCTTAAGTCTCTCGGTTGCAGAGGTATCGGCGCTACTGGTTGCACTTGCCGCCGCTGGGCCAAACATGCCCTTTAACGACGCGGGATCCTCCGCCGCCCAACAACTCGTTGAATCGCTCAGTCCGTCCGGCCAGATTGCCGTTGAGGATTTGCGGTCGCGGGTCCGGTTGCCCCAGCAACACGCTGTTCCCAAGCGAGCCCGTCGCACAATCGAAGATGCGCTGCGCAGGTCAGTTGTGGTGAACATCGACTACGCCGACTCTGACGGAAGCTTCACCACCCGAAGCGTCGATCCCGTCGGTTTCTACAACGGCACCAAAGGCTGGTACCTGATCGGCTGGTGCCACCTTCGAGCAGATGGACGCATCTTCCGCCTCGACAGAGTCCGAGGCGCCCGGCTAACAACCCAACAAAGCGGGCACCACGACGTCGACCAAACCCTCGGTTGGACGCCCGACGAGCTGACAACAGCCTGACCAGGTCAGCTCACTTGTCGTGTTTGCACCTCAGTGCCATTAACCCAAACCGACACAATGTCCGATGCCCTAGCGAGCCGAACTAGGCGCTCAAAGACTGCTTCGTCGTCGTCGAGCTCGGGCCAGCGCCGAACCGACGTTTGGTCACCGGTGCGCACTACGAAGGCATCGAATGCCCTGCCGGCTTCAAGAATCCCAACAGGCAGACCAAGCACATCGGCCCCGCCAACCGTCGCCAAATAGAATGCCTTGATCATGTCGACCCGAGAACTGACTAGTCCTCGACTCTCGGCATCGACGGCAGAGTTAACGCCGTCTTCAAGCATGCGGGAACCGGTCACGGCGTAGGCGCACTGGGCGAGAAGACTGGGGTCCGCTCCCCCGGCAATGTCAGTGCCGAGCCCAACCTTTACCCCCGCATCGGTGACTCGGCGAAGGGGAAACACCGCGTTACCGAAGTAGCTGTTGGACAAAGGGCAGTGGGCAATCCCTGCATTTGTTCCCGCCAACACCAAGTCATCATCGGGAGTTAGGTGGCCGGCATGGGCCAGAACCGAGGGGGTCTGCAGCAGACCGAATCGCTCGAGAGCCACGCTGTCAGTCACGCCGTATCGCTCGATCACATACTGATGCTCCCAGTCGCTCTCCGAACAATGAGTCTGCACTAGTGCCCCAGACGAAGCCGCCAGTTCACCCAGGCCTTCAAGCAGAGCATCCGAACATGCCGGTATGAATCGTGGAGTGATAATCGGTCGGACCAATCCGCTGGGATCGAGGGCTTCGATGTCCACAATCGACTGGTGAGACGCTTCAACCGCAGACCTGGCATCGCTGTCTCGATACCACTCGGGAGTTCCTTCAAGGTGATCCATGGCCACCCGGCCCACAAACGCCCTTTGACCTTGGCGCAGGCATTCAGCGGCCAGAGCCTGGGTGGCTCCAGGGTGAATGGAGCTGTAGTAGACCGCCGTTGTGGTGCCAAGGCCTAGCAGTCCGCCAACTAACGAAGGCCAAACTTCGGCAGCAAAGCTAAGATCAGCAAAACGAGCTTCAAGCGGGAACGTGTGCTCAAACAGCCAGTCTTCCAATGGCTTGTCCAGTCGGGACCCCAGTTGGGGCCACTGCGGGGCGTGTACGTGCAGATCGATTAGGCCCGGCAGCAGGATCTCACCTTCGGCCAGAGTCACCTCGACCGAGCCCTCGTGGGCTGATCCAGGAACCACACTGGATATGACGCCGTCATCAGACACGGTCACCACGTGGTCTTGGAGCACTTGTAGGTGTTCGGCGGTTGGCGTTTGCATGATCGTGCCACGAATGGTGAAAGCCATGGGCGAAGTCTAAGAGCGTCACCGAGACGCGGCTCCGGCCGCACAACCCGCCAGCAAAACGCGTTCCGGCCGCACAACTGGTCATTATCGACGAGTTGTGCGGCCAGAATTGCAGGGGTTGTTCGAATTAGGCGTCTATTGCCACCTGGTCTGAACTCTTGCCGATCTGAATCTTCTTCGGCTTGGCCTTGGCCGAAACCGGAATCCGAAGCGTCAAGACTCCATCAGCGAAGTCTGCTTCGATTCCGTCTACGTCGAGGCTGTCACCTAGGTGAACCTGGCGCTGGAACTTTCCACGCCTGCGTTCGGTCAGGTACATCTGATCGCCGTCCTCGCGCTGCCAGTTTCGTTCGGCGGACACTGTTAAGACGCTGCGCTCAACATCGATATCTACCGAATCAGCACTCACGCCTGGCAAGTCAATGTGGACCCAGACATCTTCACCTCGTCGGTAAGCGTCCATAGCCATTGCGTTAGTTCCATTGCCTGACCGACCACCTCGGAAGAGGAGGTCAAGATCTCGGAACGGGTCATTTTGCATTAACAACATAAAGCACTCCTTTCGAGTGGGTTGGATTCGACTTGTTGTTCTTAGTGCATCGAATACTTTCGATACAGAAAGTATTTCTCTATTATCGACGCTTTGTCAAGAATCTTTACATGAATTCTTTCAGCGACTACAGTCATTCCTATGGCTCCAACTCCCCGACTCAGCAATGAAAGTGTGCTTAAGAGCGCGATGGGCATCGTCGAGGCCAAGGGTTATGACGCTCTTTCGGTATCGGCGGTGGCTAACGACCTATCCGTCGCCCCTTCGGCTCTGTACACCTATTGCGACAATCTCGATGGGCTACGGAATCTCGTAGCGGTTGAGGCGACCAAGAACCTCACCACCAAATTGAGAAATGTGGCAATTGGGGCGGCTGGCGACAAGGCGCTGCAATCCATGGGCACCGCCTATCGAGATTTTGCCTTAAACCACCCAAGCCAGTTCGCCTCAACGTTAAGACCGCCCGCGGC
This sequence comes from uncultured Acidimicrobiales bacterium, assembly GCA_937922785.1. Lineage (GTDB taxonomy): Bacteria > Actinomycetota > Acidimicrobiia > Acidimicrobiales > SZUA-35 > CALAJQ01. The sequence goes on along the minus strand of CALAJQ010000029.1, from coordinate 117,292 downwards.
CAACAACCAAGACTTGGCATCGGCCAACGCCTCACTTCTTGAAGTTTTCACTTTGGTCTACCTGGCGATGGGATTGAGCGCTGACCTATCTCATCTTTCGGCCCGCAGTACCCGCAGCGCGTTGCACGGCTTTCTGGCTTTGGAACACTCAACCGGCACCTCAGACACTCATGCTGGGGAATACCAACACCTGATCGACACGCTCCAGCGAGGACTTGGCTAGCCGGGAAGCATTGGTCACCGCGTTGGGTTTCAAATACACAGCCGTCAACCCGGAGGTCACGAAATGAGTCTCACAACTCCCAGCGGTCCGTTCACTGCCGCTTCCCCTAGCTTCGCCAACTACGAAGTCAAAGGCCCCGCTCGCCAGGTCTTCTTCGAGCCAGTTCCTCGTCGGGTTCGAGGTCTCGTTGCTGGCAAGACCGTGGTCGACAGCGACAACGCAATGCTGCTGCACGAGACCGGCACCATGGTGACTCTCTACTTCCCGATGGCTGACGTCGCCGCTGAGTTTCTCACCAAGACTGACTACAGCACCCACTGCCCATTTAAAGGTGACGCCTCCTACTGGTCGTTAAGTGTTGACGGCAAGACGCTAGAGAACGCCATGTGGGGTTATGAAGAACGAGTCGAATCAGCTCTTTGGCTAGATGGCTACGTTGCCTTCTACTGGAACGCGATGGATCAGTGGTTTGACGAAGACACCGAAATCTTCGGCCACTTCCGGGACCCATACCACCGAGTCGACGTGCGCCCTTCAAGTCGCCCAGTCACTGTCACAATTGACGGCCAGACGGTCGCCCAGTCCGACAACGCTTTGGTGGTGTCCGAAACTGGGATGGGTAACCGCTACTACATCCCACCGGCCGACCTTCAGGCGGATCTATTCGTCGCTACTGAATCTTCGACCCATTGCCCCTACAAGGGTCAAGCCGAATATCGGGCCCTAGCGACTGACAGGAGCGCCGCCGACATTGCTTGGATCTACGCCGATCCCTTCGACGAGTCGATAAGGCTCAAGGGTCACTGGGCGTTCTATGACTCCGCAGCCGAGATCACGGTCGGTTAAGTCAGACCTACCGCAGCAAGAGTTATCCACAGCTAGAGGCACCTAGCTACTTTTGAGACTTGACCCCCATTAGAGGATCTGGCTTAGGAAGAGGCGGGTTCGGGCTTCTTGGGGGTTGTCGAAGAAGTGATCGGGCGTACCCACTTCGACTACTTCACCGTCGGCCATGAATACAACACGATCCGCAACCTCACGGGCGAAGCCCATTTCGTGAGTTACACAAATCATGGTCATGCCCTCATTGGCCAAATCCTTCATGGTGTCGAGGACTTCCTTGATCATCTCGGGGTCAAGGGCCGAGGTCGGCTCGTCAAACAAGATGACCTTGGGCCGCATCGCTAGCGCACGGGCAATGGCCACACGCTGTTGCTGACCACCCGACAACTGGCCAGGGAACTTCTGAGCCTGCTCGGGGATCTTCACTCGAGTAAGCAGCTCCATTGCCAGCTCTTCAGCTTCAGCCTTGGGCATGCGGCGCACCTGGCGGGGAGCCAAGGTGATGTTGTCGATGATTGAAAGGTGCGGGAACAGGTTGAAACTCTGGAAGACCATGCCGGTCTCTTTGCGAATTTCTTGAATGTTGCGGATGTCATCACTGAGCTCGATGCCGTCCACGACGATCCGTCCAGCGTCGTGCTGTTCCAGTCGATTGATGCAACGGATCAGCGTTGACTTGCCAGAGCCGGACGGCCCGATCACAACGACCACTTCCTTGTGGCCAACGTTCATGTTGATGTTCTTCAGCGCCTGGAAGTCGCCGAAGAACTTATCCATGTTCTCGACTTTGATTATTGCTTCGCCCGTGCCAGCGAAGGCTGTGGCATCGGCGTTTACGGTTGCGTCGGTCATCGAACTCCCACTCTCAGTTTCATTTCCAGACGTCGGCTTTCACGAGACATCCAGTAAGCCACGGCCCAATAGCCGAGGGCAATAAATGTGTAGGTCACCGGCTGGAGACCCTTACCCAGAAAGTCCTGCTGGGTGTTGGAAATCTCGCCGTACTGGAAAAAGTCGGCAATGCCGATGATCGCCAGCAGCGAGGTGTCCTTGAACAAGGCAATGGCCTGGCCGACCATGGCAGGAATGACGTTACGCAAAGCCTGGGGCATAACGATTAGGCGCTGAATTGCTCCCGGTGACATCCCGCTTGCTTGAGCGGCTTCGGTCTGACCCTTTGGAACAGACTGCAAACCACCGCGAACGATTTCGGCAAAGTAGGCCGCACTAAATGCGGTGATCAAAATCATCGCTCGGGTCAGGCCACTTCGGGTGTCAGAGCCGGCAGGGAAGAACAATGGCAGCATGAAGCTGGAGAACAAGAGCAATGTGATCAAGGGAACGCCACGAACGAACTCGATGAAGATCACACAAGCGGTCTTGATGACCGGCAGGTTCGAGCGTCGGCCGATAGCCAACAGGATCCCAAAAGGAAGTCCGGTCGCGATACCAACTGCGGTAGCAAAGATCGTGATGTGGAAGCCACCCCAGTCATCCCAACCAAAGCCTTCGAGGCCGATAGCAGAGAGCACGAAGTAGGTCACTAAGCCAGCGGCGATGGGTCCCGCGATTACAACGGCCCTGGTGGTTATTCCAGCCCGGCCGAGCTCGGTGGAAACCAAGACGGCAACGATGATGCCAGCGACAATCGCTAATAGTCCCCCGGTGCCCGCCAGGCATCCGAAGCCAGCAAGCAAGAATGCTGCGAAGACGAAGACGCCCCGATCTCGTATGACTGCTGGCAGCCGCCAGCCAACTTCACGCAAAGCAAACAGCCCAACTATTCCAACTGCCACGCCAATAAACGGCGGAGTTGTTCGGGCGAAGGAAACAAAGAAGATCGACAGCAACACGATGGGCCAGAATCGCCGGAACAAGTCAAGCTGGGTTGGTTTTGTGCTGGGGATTCCGTTGCGAACATCGGTCTCGTGCTCGGCCCGAGACATTGCACCAAAGCCCAAGGAAGCACCTGCGATTATCAGCAGTGATGCAGCCCAAGGTCGCCAAAGCTCATCCGCTGGGAAGCCGCCGACCATGAAGTTACGAAGGTTCGTGCGGGTGATTTGCCACTCGACTCCGATGGCCCAGCCGATGAGGAACCGCGCCAAATAGATGAGGATGACCGCCATCACCAAGGTGACCAGTGAGTTGTACCAGTTGCTAAAGAGGTTGGCCTTTACCCACTCGCCAGGAGGCAACTTCTTAGATGGCGGCGTGTTGGGCTCTACAACCAGTGGCACTCCGTCGCCGGTAGCAGTTATCAATGGATCAGTCATATCAACGCCCCGCAATCGCTAGTCGGCCGTTGATCAAGTTGCCAATAGTTGACAGCACCAACGAGAAGGTCAAGTAGATGCCCATGACGATGAACAAGATCTGCGGAGCGGGTCGAGATTGACCAAACAGGTTGATCGAAATCGAGGTGATTTCGGCGAAGCCAATGGCAACAAACAACGATGTGTTCTTGGTGAAGTTGAGGAACTGGTTGATCAGAGGCGGGAACGCAACCCGGAAAGCTTGGGGCAACACCACGAAGCGGTAGCGCTGGAAGCCACTTAGCGCCAAGGCGTTGCCTGCTTCAACCTGACCCCGATCGACCGAGAGAATTGAGCCTCGCACGATCTCAGCAATGTGAGACGCGGTGTAGAGCGTCAAGGCGAAGACGCCGGCCGCGTAGGGCATCTGCATCTTCACACCGCCCTCATAGACCCGCTCAACAATGTCTGGTGTGGAGAAGCGGAAGGGCTGACCTAAAGCGACATAACCGATCACGCCGATTCCAACGAATGTGCCCAGCGACCACAACACCCTGCGGTGAGGGGTTCCTGTGCGGTCGAACAAGCGAGTTCGCACCACCCAAACGACTGCAGCGAGCGCAAGCGCGGCCAGCATTAGCCAGCGGTAGGCAACAAAGTTCTCTTGGCTGGCGATCGACGGACCGGCAAAACGTTTGTTGTTGAAGATAAAGAGATCGCCGATCTCCCAGGACTCGCGTTCGGGAGGGAACCCAGTGAGGAAGACGCTCCAGGTGAACACGATAATGAGAAGCGGCGGGATGTTTCGGAAGAACTCGACATAGCCGGTAGCGATCTTGGACAGCAGCCAGTTTTCGCTTAGGCGGGAAATGCCAATCAGAGTACCGAAGAGAACACTTAGAGGAATACCGACCACGATTGTGAGAAACGTGTTCTTAACGCCGTTCCTAAGCGCCGAAGAAATCGGGGAGTTCGGGTTTAGGTCACTGTCAGCGATGCTAATGCCGCTGGGCTGATCCAAGAAGGCGAAGTCGAACGGGTCAAGCCCGATGTCATCGGTTCGGGTATTGAAGTTGTCCCAAAGCCATGAGCCCAGCAGGAACAGGATTCCCACGGCCACGACTTGGATACCGACCGCAAGAACGCGCACGTCGCGCCAAGGAGGTGGCCGGTTTGAAGTATCACGTTTGGTCGTGACATCCCGTAGGAAGCGCCAGCCAAACAGTGCGACTGCGGCGACGACAAAATAGATTGCAAGCCGCACAAGCAGCTGGCCCAAAGTTCTCCCCTAACGAACAGACCCTGAAGTCTCATATCCCCGAGACCAGAGCGCCGGTGCAGGGATCTCCCTGCACCGGCGATGGTACTTACTAACTAGTTATTGGTCTAGCGGAAAGGTGGAACGTACATGATTCCACCCTCGGTCCAAAGTGCGTTTGGTCCACGCTCTAGGCCAAGTGGTGTGAGGTTCGCTTCGAAGATCTCAGCGTAGTTACCTACCTGGCTGATGATGTTGTAAGCGAAGTCAGCTGGAAGGCCAAGGCCTACGTCTGCAACAGCTGAGTTTCCGTCACCGTCTTCTACTGGCTGACCAAGGAAGCGCAGGATGCCTGAGTCTTCACTGGTTAGGAAGCTGTCGACGTTTCCTGAGTTGATTCCGAACTCTTCAGCCTGGATGGTGGCCATGGTGGCCCAATCCACGATCTGAGCCCACTGTGAATCGCCATCAGCTACAACTGGGCCGAGTGGCTCCTTTGAGATGATGTCAGGAAGAACAGTTACGTCGATGTCGAGTGTCGCTGCGAATGCTGCGAGCTGTGACGCATCAGAGGTCCATACTTCACACTGCTCAGCAACAAACGCTGGCTGAAGTGTGTCGTTTGAGTCGAACTCCAAAGGTGTGAAGCTGATGCCACGATCGCCTAGAACAGCGTTCATGTTTAGCAGGGTGGTTGTTCCCTGAAGCACACAAATGGTTGTGTTCTGAGCATCGTCGAGGCTTGCAATTCCGCTGTCAGAGCGAACCATGAATCCCTGGCCATCGTAGAACGTTGGGTGTAGGAAGGTTGCTTGCTCGCTGCCGTCACGGCTAGCGGTCCAGGTGGTGTTACGGATCAGTACGTCGATCTCACCAGACTGGAGGGTTGGGAAGCGCTGGGCTGCGGTCAGAGGAAGAATTTCGAATGCCTCAGAGTCACCGAGAACGGCTGCTGCGAGCACTCGACAGAAGTCGATGTCGAAACCGCTGAACTCGCCGTCAGCATCGATGATGCCAAAGCCAGGCAGTGTGTCGTTGCCGCCACACTTAAGTGTTCCACGGGCCTGAACAGCAGCTAGAACGCCGTCGCCCTGAACTAGTTCGATGGTCTCTTCGCCATCTCCGTTGTCGGTGTCGCCGTCGTCTCCATTGCCATCGTCGGCAGTAGTGACGGTGTTGCCGTCGCTGTCTGTGGCTTCGCTTGTGTCATCTCCGCTGCTGCATGCAGACCCAACTAGGGCAAATGCAAACAACATCGCAAGGATGCGGCGAAGCATCGGTGTTGAACTCATAGGTTTCCTTTCGCTGCCCGAGACCCGGCTGCCCAGGGCGGGCAGCTCTCCCCGATCGTGGGCGCGCTAACCATAACCCGGATTTGCATGATCTGGCGTTCCTTGTTAGGGGGTCAATTTGGCGCAATAGCCAATTTTGGCTGTTTGGAGCCGCTTTCGATCCAACAAAACTCGCGTTCGTAACAAGCCAGACCCAGAAAATGTGGGATTTGGAACGGCGCGGACCGCTAGGACACCACTTCTCCGGTCTCGGGATCAACGAGAACTTGGCCGGTCCTGGTGGTAACGCTGATCACAATGTTGCCGGAGCGATCGAACTCGGTACCGCCAACCCCTGTGGCGCCTACCTGGGCCCTCCACAACAATTCGCCCGACTCCGGCACGACCCTAAGGAGATCGCCGTCGACCGTACGGGCAACCAGTATGTTGCCCTGGCTGAAGGTGAGAATTGCCAACGTGTTCGAGCCGAAAGCAGAAGAAGTGACGTCAAGCTCGGTCACCCAGAGAGTCTCGCCCGTGTCCATGTCGAAACCGAACAGTGCACCGCCAGCCGCTTGGGGGTCAGACGGATTGTCGTAGGTGTCCATCAGAATTGCGATGCCGTTTAACCTAGGAATCGCACCTCCTTGCCACGCGCCCCATTCTCGACCCTCCCCAACCCAGATTATTTCGCCAGATATCTCGTCGATCCGACGGAGCAGCGGAGCTCTGCTGTCACCCTCGGAAGCGAAAGCCGTTTTGAGCAACATTGTTCCATCGGCAAGGCCATAGACCCTCAGTCCGTGCTCGTCAACAAAGTCGTTTCGCCAAATCTCTGCGCCTGTCTCGGTGGCAACCTTTATGAAAGGGCCAGCAGGGTCTGAAAAGTAGACCGCCTCGTCGCCCGCATGCATTGCGCTACCAAAACCCTCAGTGTCGAAGGTCCACACTTCTTCCAGCGTGTCTAGGTCAACTGCGGTGAACGTTGTTTGACCTGTTCGATTCACTACAACATTGTTCTTGCGATCAAACATTGGACCATTCGAATCACAGTTGCCGCAGCTCCCCAGCTCTGGTTTGAACTCACGTAGCCGCTCGCCGTAGGGTCCGCCCGGAACAATGGGCCTGACATCCCACGTGTTGAAAAATGGCACGGCCGACTCGTTTGATTCCAAGCTCGACAGATCAACACTCATGGCCAAGAGCTCGTCCGAACGACATACCGAGATTCCCGATTCGTCCAGTCCAACCTCGCTACCAAGAGCGTTGATTGCAAGAGAGTCCTGGTTCTCACAGAACCCATAAGTGATCGTGGCAGTCATGTTTGCTGATTCGATTTTCGCCCCTGGAATATTGCGAAGCTGTACGACGCTGGCATCGGCGGCCAGACCTTCTGGCACGCTCAGGCGGAAACGTTCCCCTTCTGCCAGTTGCAGATCAAACACATCAGCCCCGTCAACAGAGTGCGTTGGCTCGCCTAGGGGCACCGAACTAGCGCCTGTTGGAAATTGAGCGACCTGCCAGAGTTCGTCGAGTCTGACGCCGCCAGCTTTGATCTCATCCCACCCGGGGTTGAAAGGCTCGGCCAGCACAGATTCAGCCAAACCGGATTCATCACAACTGACCCATAGGCCCTCCAGATATGTGGGCCACAGTGGGTCACCGCCTGTAAGGGTAAGAATTGTGTCACCCGGCAGAAACGCAACAAACTCTGCGCCGAGGAAGCCACTTGGCGCGTCCATGGCTGGGGTCCACAAGCTATTTATACGGGGTCCGTCTTCTGCCCCGGGGCCAACCAGGTCAAAGCTCTTGACATAGATCATCGTGCCGCCGGCAATGTTTGTGGCTTCGCTTAGTTGGCCCCGAACAGCGATGGAGCTTTGTGCGAAAAGGTTCGATGGGGAGGTTGAAGGTTCATAGTCAAAGTCAGGCAGCTCCTGGCGCAACGACTCAGCAAGCTCTGAGGTGATGCAGCTGGCTGGCCCTTGGATCTCACCGGGTTTCTGGACGGTTGTAGCCGAACCATCTGTTCCCAGTTCAATTACGCCTTCAGGCGTATTCGCCCGGTCTAGCAACGAATTCGCTCCGATTGCTCCTGCACCCAAGAACATCGCTGCGGCGGCAAGAACCCACCGGCTCGGCCAAGCTCGATTGGCTCCTCGAGACACGAGAGTCACGGGCGGAACTTGCAGCTCAGCGTCATCGAACGGGCCTGAACCGGAATCGATGGACCCCGCACCAGCAATTCGGTTCCACAGGTCGGGGGCCTTAGTTTCCTGTAAGCGGTCGAACTGTTCGACCAAGTCCGGATCCAAAGACTCTGGATCTGACGAATCAGGATCTACCGGGTCATCGGTCATCTTGTTCTCCCATGCTTTGTTCGAAATCGGGGCGTATCTGGGCACGTAGTTGAGAGTGGGCCCTATGGAGCTGAACTCTGACGGCGCCTGGCGAAGTATCCAGAAGCTCGGCAATTTCCGTGGCGCGAAAGTTGCCGATGTAACGCAGCGCAGCAATTGCTCTCTGTTGATCAGTAAGGTCGCTGAGCATTGACATGAACTCGATCACGTTCGGTTGGGTGCTAGTGCCTCGGTCACTAATCAGCTCCGCTGGCTCGAACAGATCCATGAGAACTGGTTGGGACTTCAGCAAGCCGGCGGCTATCCGAAAAGCCGAACGCCACACCCATGCGTCCACGTCTTCGATTTCCTTGCCTCGTCGCAACGCCTGAGTGAAGGCTTCAGATTCCGCATCGCTTGCAACTTCGGCGTTTCCGCAATACGCCAACAACGCGTGCCACAGCCGCGGATGTAGACGCCTATACGCCTGCTCAATCCGTTCAGCCACCATTGTCATCACAACAATACAGGGGTCGATCTAGCCCATTTCGTTAACAACAGCCCGAAAGAAAATTGCGACAACACGCTTTCTGTCAGAGGTTTATCGGGCTATAGCCCGATAGACCTCTGACAGAAGCGATATGGGAGGGGTGGTTAGCGGCGTTGCTGGTTCATTCGCTGTTGCTGGTGCTTCTTCTTGTTGTCATCTCCGGGTAAGAAGCTCGACAACGCCCAGCTCACGAAGCTGATCACGAGTGCTCCCAGAACTGCCGGGCCAAACCCATCTACGGATAAGCCCCCACTTAGGGAGTCGGTGATCACCAGCATCACCGCATTTACAACAACAGTGAATAGGCCGAGGGTCAGGATCAACAAAGGTAGAGACAGCAACATGGCAATTGGCTTGAGGAACGCATTAACCAAGCCAAAGATCGCGGCCACAAAGACGACTGACAGCAAGTCATCGCTGAGGTCGATCCCATCTATCAAGCTTGCAGCGGCCCATAAAGCAACAGAATTTACGCCGATTCGGATTAGCAAAGACATTTAGTACCCGATTCCCTCTTGTAGCGACTGCCCACTGGTGAGCACCATCAACCCTATTCCACGGCAACGTCGGGCACTGGTCGCAGAGACTAAGCCTCTCCTCTTTCCAAGAGTCGTTCAACTAGGCCAGCATTGTCAGACCCGAGCCCAGGTACATGGGCTTTTGGTTCGTCAATCCCGCTGATGTTAAACGGCGACTTGTAGACCTCGGCTTCGCCGGTTGGCGTGGCCAAACTCATGAACCGATCTCTCGCCCGAAGCTGTTCGTGCTGCCAAAGCGCAAGAGGGTCCCGAACTTGGCTGTGAGTTACCTTGCCGGCCTTTAAGCGCCTGAGGATCTCTTCAGGCGGAACTGCCATGAATGCAGCATCGATGATTGATTCGAGGTCAGAGATGTTGGTGATCCTGTCGACGTTGTCGGCGAAACGACTATCAGTGATCAGCGACGAATCAACCAAGACATGTTCGGCAAACGCCGCCCAGTCTCGGTTGCTTTGCACTCCTACCAGCACGTCACTGCCGTCGGACAACCCATAAAGGCCATATGGCGCGATCATTGTGTGGCGGTGGCCAGAGCGCGTTGGGACCACGCCATTGCCAACTGCGTTGTAGGTGGGGGCAGCAGTCCACTCGGCAACACTTTCCAGCATCGATACTTCCACCGACGCTCCTTCCCCCGTTGCCTGCTTGCGGTACAACGCAGCAAGGATCGAGGAGAAGGCATACATGGCCGAGGCAATATCGGCAATAGAGAAGCCAACTTTGTTGGCCTGCTCAGGAGTTCCGGTTAGGGCGATGGCCCCGCCTTCGGCTTGTATTGCAAGGTCATAAGCCTTGTCATCAGTTCGAGGACCGCCTAGGCCGTAACCGGAAATGTCACAAGCGATCAGACTCGGCCTGTCAGCTCGCAATTGGTCTGCAAGTACCCCCATGCGCTCTGCAGCCGACGGCGACAGGTTTTGAATGAAGACGTCGGCGCCGGCAACCAGGCCGTCGAAGGTGGCGCGGTCGGATGCGTCTTTGAGGTTCAGTTCAATGCTTTGCTTGCCGCGATTCGCCCACACGAAAAACGCCGAGGTTCCACCCATTGCTGTGTCATAGCCACGAGCAAAGTCGCCCTCGCCTTTGCGCTCAACTTTCAAAACTTCTGCGCCAAGGTCAGCCAGTTGTCGAGTTGCGAAAGGAGCAGCTACCGCCTGTTCCAATGCAACCACAAGAACTCCGTCAAGTGGGCTGGCCACTAGGCGTCCTTAGGGAGAAACCCGCCACGACCCTGCGGCAGCTTCATTTCCAGGATTCGTGACGCCACAACAGTTCTAAGGATCTGCGCAGTGCCGCCCCCGATGGTGAACATACGGACGTCTCGGTACATGCGCTCTAGTGGGTTTCGCCTGCTGTAGCCAGCCGCACCGAAAACCTGAAGCGCATCGTTAACAACTCTGATGGAGGCCTCGGCTGTGAAGATCTTCGCTTGGGCTGCCATGGCAGCGTCGGGGAACGGAGAGCCGTTTGCCCCACGGGAATCCGCGGCCCGGTAAGTCAGACTGCGGGCCGCTTCAAGCTGAACAGACATGTCGGCCAACATCCATTGCAATCCTTGGAACTCTGCAATTGGTCGGTTGAACTGCTGGCGTTCCTTCGCGAACTCGAGAGCAAGTTCGTAGGCACCCGTTGCGATGCCAAGCCCAACGGTGCCCGCACCAACCCGTTGACTGTTGTAGGCATTCATCAGATCGCCAAAACCTTTGCGGAAACCTGATGGCGGCATCACGACCATGTCGGCTTCCACCACCATGTCTTCGAAGATGACCTCCATCTCGGGGATGGCTCGTAGACCCATGGTTGGCTCACGCTTGCCGAACTTCAGGCCGGGAGTCTCGTCACGAATGGCAAGAAAACCACCAATTCCTAGATCTACACCCCCTTCGTCGAAGACTCGAGCGAAGATCAAGTGAAGCTTTGAAACTGTGCCACCGGTGATCCAATGCTTCATGCCGTTCAGCACATACTTGTCACCTTTGCGGTCGGCGCGGGTGGTCATCAAAGAAGCCGCGCTACCTGCTCCGGGTTCGGTAATACAGATGGCTGGCTTGTCGCCATCAAGAACCAGTTCCGCGGCCAGCTTCTTCTGCTGGTCGGTGCCATAGGCCATAACCGCACTGATGGCACCCATGTTTGCCTCTACGGCTATGCGACCGGTGACACCGCAAACCTTGGCCATCTCTTCCACTACAAGAACAGCATCGAGGAATGAGTGACCTGGGCCTCCGAATTCTTTCGGGACCGTCATGCCGGTGAAGCCGGCGTCGCGCAAGGCATGCACGTTTTCCCACGGGTACTGCTCTGCCTCGTCAACTTCGTTGGCACGAGGGCCGATTACTTGGGTGGCTAGGGCATTGGCCTTGGCCTTGATGGCGATTTGTTTGTCAGTGAGCTGCCAAGTCATATTGTCTCCAAGGCGTGGTCGTTAGTAGTGGTGTCGTTTGAGATACGTTTCGCGAAATGCGAACGGGTTAGTCCTAGTAGATCGCGTTGGGCGATGCTGCCGCCTATCCGGTGGATGCGGTCGGCCTGCTCATCCAGTATTTCGATGGATCGGGCGGGGTTGACTTCTCCGTTACGGAGTGCCGAAACCACAGGCTGAACAACTCCAGTGAAGATGTGATCGTTCTCTGAGTTCCCGGCTGAATGAGACTTTGCTAGACCATCGAAGAAGCGTGCAGCACCTTCATGGTCGGGGCGGCGGGTGTATAGAAGAGCGGCGTGCACATCAAGAAAGCCCGACGTATGCCACTCCGGCCGATCAGCAAATCGGTTGGCCAAGACGTCCCATCGATCCCCAACGTCAACGCCAACAAGTTCCAGACGGCAAAGCAACGAGATCAGATCACACAGACGGAACGGCGTAGTCGCAGCTTCCGCCTGCGCGTCGTGGACCGCCAGGGCCTCGTCGTAGGCTCCGGTCGCAATTAGACGCAACGCCAGGTGCCACCAAATATGCACGGCCAGGCCGCTTTGGTCGGACCAGACATCGGTGGCGTCGCTTAGTAGTTCGAACGCGCTTTTGCTGTCATCAAGCGATTCGTAGAGGTGGGCAAGGGAGTGCCGCGCCCAGAGATCCAGCGGGTCAAGGTTCAGGGCTTCGCGCCCCAACCGTTCGGCTTGGTCATAGAGACCCGCTTCTTCCATAGCGAATGAGAGTTGACCGGCAACAAATCCCCAGCCCGGCTCATCTCGCTTCCAAGAGTCGAATGCTCGTTGACTTGATCGCAAGCGTCTCGCTTCGTCACCGACGTGCAGATAGACATCGTGAGCAAAACGGACAGCGGCGAAGTCCCGGGTTGACTGAGCAAGTTCATCCCAACAGCGGGCAGCCTTGGTGAAGTTTCCGTCGACCATCAGAGTCAATGCCTCGGCGTGAGCTCGGTCGGCAGGCGAAGAGGCTCGGGATCGCGCTCTTTGAAGGTCAGTCAACAATTTGGAATTGGATGGCTGGGTCCCACCAAGTACACGGTACGTGCCGCAAAAGACTGATCCGAGAGCGAAGCTCTCGTCGATCTTGTTGGCCTCATCCAAAGTAAGGAAAGGGTCCTCAACAAAGTGCATCGCTTGGTGCCACGCCTTATTCCAGGACGTGATCGAGTCTGGGAAGTCTGCAGAAATAGTCGCTCCCCACATGTCGACCTTCACAGGCTTACCTCGAGATGGTCGATCCCGTTTACGAAGTTGGACTCGACGAAGGTTGGCTCACCGATTGAGGAAAAGGAAAGGCCTCTGTCCAGAACAGCCTCAATTAGCTCAGATATCTCCAGTCGCGCTAGTGATGCTCCGAGGCAGAAATGTGCGCCTCCGCCACCGAACGCCACATGGGGAGAGGTCACTGGTCGATCGGGACGGAAGGCGTACGGGTCAGGAAATTGACTTTCGTCAAAGTTTGCGGCGCTGTACCACATCACAACTTTGTCTCCTACTGCCAATGGGGTTCCCGAGAGTTCGGTCGGAGCCATAACTGTGCGCCGGAAATAGAGAATGGCCGACGAATAGCGGATTACTTCATCGACAACAGCACTTAACAGAGAACGATCCTCGTTTACTGTCTCGAAGACCTCTGGGAACTGATGCATGTGAAGCGCAAGGTGAGCCATTGAAGATCTAGTTGTCTCATTGCCAGCAAAGATCATCAATCGGAAGAAATTTGCGAACTCTTCGGTTGTTAGGCGTTCGCCATCAATTTCGGCCTCGAGCAGCTTGGTGACCAGGTCATCTGCCGGGCTATCCCGTCGACGACTAGCAAGATCAGTTGCGTACTGGCTCATCGCCCATGCAGCGGGACTGTTAAACGGAAGAAGACGAAGATCAGTTTCGTTGCCGTAGGCATTGGGTTCAAGCGGCTCGCTGCCTGTGCCGGCCACAAGGTGATCGGTCAAACCGATCAAGTAGTTATGGTCTTGCTCTGGCACACCCATCAGGTCGCAGATGACACCGATCGGTATTGGCTTGGCCACTACGTCAACCCAGTTACCACCACCGGCAGCTTCAAGTTGATCGAGGCAGTTGACCACGCGGGCCCTAATCGCCCCGCGGTAATCCTGAACGTGGCGCGGAGTAAAAGCAGAGCTGATGATGCGACGCAGGCGTGTGTGAATTGGCGGGTCCATGTCAATCATCGATGCCCTGGCCTCGAGGGCGTCTTCGTCGATGTCATATATCTGTATGTGACCGGCAGCTGATGAATAGGTCGTTGTGTCGCGAGACACTGTCACCAGGTCCTCATAGCGAGTCACCGACCAAAAACCCTTGGTCCCGCCTGCTTCAGGAGACCATGTGAGTCCAGGCGTGTTTCGCATCTCAGCGAATGCCTTGTGGGGGATGCCGGCCTGAAAGGCCTGTGCGCTGTGCAGATCGATCGGCGCTGTTGGATTCACCAGAATTCAGCCTTTCTCACAGGTGCGGAGACTTGCTAACACCACAGGCGTCTAAAGTACTTTGGATCCAAAGTAAAGTCAATGTTGAGGTCTTGCCACAGTCACAAGCGACAGTCGGTACTGTTTGGTTGGTGCCATATGAGTACGACCCAGACGCCCTCTCCGAGGCCGAAGCCGACATCCGCCAGCGCCTCGCGGGCAGCCCGGTAAATCTCGAAGTTCAGCGCTCGATCTCGAACCTGTATAGAGCCGCCAGCGTTGTCAGTCGGCGAGCCGAGCGCGAGATTCTTGCCGGTCTTGGCCTTTCCTGGAGCGCCTTTGTTTCAATGTGGGTGCTATGGGTCTGGGGGGAAATGGACGCCACCCAACTGGCGAACGAGGTTGGCCTGACCCCAGGCACCGTAACTGGAGTCCGTAAGGGTCTTGAGAGACAGGGCCTCATCGAAACCAGGAAGGGCGAAGACGACGGCCGCAAAGTGTTTATCCAACTTACCCACGAAGGCTCAAGTCAGTTTGGCGAGCTGTATCCGAGGTTCAACAAGTGGTCTGCGGAGCTGTTCGCAAATCTGTCAGATGAACAAACAACCGTGCTTGCCGATTTACTTCAGGGAGTAATTGTCTCTAAGCCACAGGACTAGCCAAGCCGGCTAGACGATCACTTGAGCCGCCAAACCGCCGACGATTGCAACGCCGAAGACGTAGCTAAAGAAAATTCCAATCAGCTTGGGTTTGGCGAGTTTCGACAGAATTACAAACTCGGGCAGGTTGGCTCCCGCACCGGCAATGGTCAAAGCGACGATGGCACCAATCCCTACTCCGGCCCCTCGCAAGCTATCTGCGATAGGCACAAACAGACTGGTCGAAACATAAAGCGGCGTGCCGATAAGGGCGGCCACCGGAATGGCAAATTGGGGGCTCGCACTGGTCAGACGGGCAGTCACTTCAGGCGGGACAAAGGCTTCGAGGGCCAAAGAAATCGCAACGCCCAGAAGCAACAGAGGGGCCATCGAACTCAACAGTTTTGCCGCGGCCTTGGCTGCGGGTGGACTTTCAACCCGAACCCCTCTCCATGCTGGTGGACGATCTCCCGCAGCACCACTACTGCACGCAGATTCGGGGATGAGCGAGTCATCAATCGGCTTGAGGTGATTATCAATTCCGATGAGTTCGGCGGCCATCGCCAGAGTGATCGCAGCCACGAAGGCAATGGCTGCGTAAATGACAGCAGCTTCAAGCCCGACAATTATCACAAGAGCCCCGAACAACACGGGGTCCAAGACTGGCGCGGCCACAATAAAGGCGACATAGCCAGCGGGCGGCACCTGGGCTTGTCGAAGTCCGATCAACATCGGGATTGCGGTGAAGGTGCAGAACGGTGTCACAAAGCCAATGGCGATGCCCTTTAGTGCCGCAACCAAGGGGCGACCGCCCATCCATGCCCTCACACGATCGTCGCCCATTCGGCGCTGGAACAGCTGGACAAGATAGGTCACGGCGAAGAAAAGGACCGTGAGCTCGGCAATCAGCCAAAGTGTCGAACGAATCATAACTACCTGTCCTGTCTAGTTTGTGACATTAATCGTTGATCGACGATAAACGATCAAGGACGTGAATGTCAAGAGTGAGCAACCTATTGTGAGTGCACGATGAGTCTCCCAACTGAAGTCGAATTCGAGGAATGGTCCAGCTGGTTTAAGTGCCTCGCGGATCCGACTCGTCTGAGAATCCTGCACTTTGTGTCGACCAACTCCGAGCCAGCGACCGTTGGCCAAATTGTTGAAGCGGTAGGAAAGAGCCAATCGACTGTGTCCAAACACCTTCAGATCCTGAGCGAACAGAGATTCGTGCTGACCGAGGCCGACGGAATCCGAACGCTTGTGTCAGCTAACCCTGCGTGCATGACTGAGCTCCCGGCAGCAGCGGCAGCGATCATGGGCAACAGCGTCTAGCCAGCATTCCGTAACCCAGACATTCAGGTCACCCAGCCAGTCCGGTCACCCAGACATCTTTATTGAAATGTTCGCATCCGACTTCATGCTTGCGGACGTAACCGGAACAACTTCAGAAATTCGGAACCAATTGGGGGAGCTATGGGTCTAGGAATCATGACAACGAGGGCGATCTCAGCAGTTGAGCTGTGTGTATCGTCACGGCCGCTCAACTCCGTCTCATCTCTGCTTAGGTCAACCAGTTACTCCCTTGATCGGGCTGTTGCACTCAATGAGCCAGCCCAGGTGCAGCTTCATCTACCGACTCATGAGTCTTCGTTGCCGCTGAATCTGGCGATGCCGAGATTCCGCCAAGTCTCGGTGTTTTCAGACATTCCGCCGCTCAACGGCGACACCCTCGGCCCGACCGGCACCGTCCAGATTGGACAAGTCGGTCACAGACCTGCAGGCTATGACGCTCTGGCTGGGCAGGGCGTCTCGAGCTCGGACTCGCTTGGCATCACGACTCTGCGCATGCCGTCGGACCAAAGCACGGCGGACTTCTCTGAAAGGGTTCTCGGCATGGAACTACTGGCCGTAATGGCTGTGCATGCCCCCGCAGAGGGCCAGATCGAGCTCTACTTCTACGGATTCAGGCGACCAATTCAAGACCCTTCCAGCTATGACATGTTGGAGTTTGAACATCTGGGAATGCCTCGAACGAGTTCAGTCACCACTTTCGATCGCGCTCCCCACCTAACCGAGATAGGCCTAGGTCCTGAAGAATTGTCGTTCTTTGCCTCAAGAGTGTGCGACGCTTCTGTCGAACAAGCCCCGATAGATCTTCGCACGGCTGCGATCTCGGCTACAGCTACCGAAAATGCCATAGCGCCCCGAACTCGCAATGAGATCTGCGGTCTTGGAGTCTTCGGGCGACCGCTCGGCGGCTAAATGGCCCTCTTGGGCCAAATCAGGGCGAGCCTTAGCTGACAGCAGTGGTACGCGAGACGCCTAGATCTTCGGGACTGACCCTGTACGGCCTACCTTCGGGATCAACCAAAAGGAATATTTCGCCGGCGAAAAACGACTCAGACTCGGCTTGCATCTCGACCACCCAGTGATCGGCCAACTTTGACACTCGACCAACTCGCCAAAAAGCCTCTCCGTCGGTTGCGGCCGAAACCACCTTCACGTCGCTCTCAACAAACACCTCCACCGCAGCGCCGTCGATCGAGTCCGGAACCACGACTTCGTCTACTTCTGGCACCTGACCTGGAAACTCTCTGCTGAACTGGTCGATCGCTGCTGCAACTACCTTCGGTGGACGGGCCTCGCCTTCTTCAAGCGAAGCCGGCCCTCGTGTGTATGCAAACACCAAAAAGGCAGCGATAGCTAGTGCCGCCAAGCCCAGCCGCAGACGATAATTGTCAGCCACCACACCATTGTCCTCCGTCATAGGACAAATGCGACTGGGTCATTCGATTTGTGGATAACTTGTGGGGACCAGACCGTTTTTGGCATGTTTGCTCGATACTTTCTGGATGTTTGCTCGATATTTCGGCCAATGTCGGGGAGTCTTGTGATTTTTCCACAGGACGTGCACCTTTTCCACCGCCCAAGCCGCCAGCGAAGCCTTTTAGACTTGGCCTATGGAGCTCACTGAAGTTGAAGTCCGCGTACTTGGATGTTTGATGGAGAAGCGGGCAACCACACCTGATCAGTATCCGCTGTCAACCAATGCGCTGGTTAACGCTTGCAATCAGAAAAGCAGCCGGGACCCAGTAATGGAGCTAAGCGAACGTGATGTGACCAGCGCCATGATGGAATTGCGGGCCAACAAACTTTGCCGCACAGTCACTTCAGGGCGTACAGAAAAACACAAACACGTGCTCGACGAAGTGTGGGGACTAAGCCCGGAACAGACAGCAGCCCTAGCAATTCCCCTGCTCAGAGGCCCGCAGTCCCCTGGAGAGATCAAGACTCGGACAGAGCGCTATGTCGGTTTCGAACATTTGGACGAGGTTGAAGCCACCCTTAGCTCTCTTGCCCAGCCAGTTGAAGGACAACGGGCAGCGCTGTTGGTAGACATCGGAAGAGGATCGGGCCAAACACAGAATCGCTGGGCTCACTTGTTAAGTGGAGAGCCTGATCCCGATGCGTTGGCTATTGCCCAGGCAACTAGTTCCGCGAACCGCCCGAGCGGCCCGTCACGTTCGGCTCGAGTTGAAGAACTTGAGGCCAAAGTTGCAGTCTTAGAAGCGAGGCTTGGCCGAATTGAGTCCGAGCTAGGGCTTGCTCAGCAAGAAACCGACACCGCTTTCCACAGTGCGGAAGAGTTATCCACAGGATTTCCGGGTTATTGACGTGCTGTTGAGCTCTTCCACACGTCGGGATCGACGTCGGTGGTGGAACTACCTGGTGCTAGATCAGTCAGTTTCGATTCGAGAGCAACGCACCGAGCTCTGGCATCGACATAGGTGCGGTAGGCCTCGCTAGCACCACTTTGGGTATCTGCCAGTTGAGCCTCAAGCGCAGTGTGGTCACCGTCAGCTGATGCCGCTTTGCGGTCGGCCAGCTCGATTCTTAACGCCTCGGCCTGAACAAGAAGCGACGCGGCTTCACCATCAAGCTGCTCGGCCCGTAGGCGAGCTGAATCAACTTGGGCTGACAGTTTCTCTAGTTCGACGAGTTGTTCGTTGTCTGCTTCGGCGTCCAGATCAACCGATTCTGACGCAAGCGTCATAACGGCCAGGGGCAAGCTTTCAACCAGCATGCCTAGTGGTGTTCCGAACGGGCCGATTGCAGTTCCTCGCCTCACCCGCAACGGCGCAAACGCCAAGGTCGCGGCGCCCAAGGCATCGCTGAGGGCCGCCGGAGTCGGTTCAACCCTTTGAACCTCTGCATCGATCCGGGCATCGTCGAGAACTTTCTTGATCCGCTCTAGTTCGCCTTCTTGCTTGGACACATGCACAACGATTGACGATTGCTGCCAGTCCGGATGACGCTGGCATAGCCATCCCATCAAAGTGATCAGTTGACCAGCCTGATCATCGGACCACCAAAGCGCAATAGTTCTGTCCGCCTTGGGTGTGGCTTCGAAACGCTCCCACGCGTCGTTACGCACGCTTATGACAGCAACGTTGGTGCCGAAACGAACACAGTTTCGAAGCATCTGGCTATAGGCCCGCTGGTTGTCATCGGCACCGCGTAGCCCTCGTACGCCGAACACAGTTGTGTTCGGGCGGATCGGACCGAGGCCGTGGGATTGGATAAGGCTCTGAACGCCAGAGTCTGCATCGCCCACCACCAGTACCCGAGCCGATGCACCAGGAACCAAAGAGTCGACCTCAGCCGAAAGGTCCTTTTCAATGGCAACTGCCTGGCGGCGAAGCACTGGACCGGAGCCTTCGATAAGGCGAACGGCAGTGAGGAAACCAGAATCACCTTCGATCCAAGAACTCATCCGAATCATGCGGCCGCGAATCACAGGGTCACGGGGCACAAAGGCCAGAATGCAAGGACGCCAGTCTCGGGTACCGACGGGCTCGCCGGCCAATGATCGAAGGTGGGAACGAGTCTGGGTGTAGTGGTGGGAACCCGAGCTATCGACCCAGCGATCTGGCACATCTCGACTGCTCAGATAGTTGTACAAGCCAGCAAAGACAGCCGCCGCCAGTGCTCCCGCCAACGGGTTGATTGCCACAATTGCACCAGCACAGGCAATGGTTCCGGCGAGGCTTACCCGCCGGTCATACCAACGGAACTTCGGGCGAAAGCCTGTGCTCCCCGCACGAATCTCATAGTAAGTGGCGTAGTTGATGATGCCGTAGCTGGCCAAGAAGAACATTGAGATCACTGGCGCAATCGCGTTTAGATCACCGGCGGCCACTGTAAGCAGAGCCAGACCAGTGGACACGAACAAGGCGCGTCGCGGATTGTTCGCCATACCAAATCCAGCGGCGAAGAAGTCGAGACGGGGAAGAACTTTGTCCTCGCCCAACTTCTGAAGTACTCGGGGTCCACCCAAGGTGGAAGCAAGCGCCGATGACAAAGTGGCTGCAAGCACCCCAACTAACATGGTCCAACCCACCAGCGAGAAGTCGCCCATAATCGTTGTGGTGTCGGCGGCAAGAACGGCCGAAGGCGCTCCGCCCGCTAACAGGATGATCGCAGCCAGATAGACCAAGGTCGAAAGTCCGACTGCTGCGAACGTACCGCGCGTGATCGACTTGCTAGGTGTCTTCAGGTCTCCCGACATCGCAACACCCTGGCTGAAACCAGTGACCGCGGGGAAGAAGATGGCGAAGGCTTCCCAGAAACCGACCTCTGGATTGTCGGGTTGGCCGATGTTGTCTCCCAGCACACCGCTGTCGAATCTTGAGACCGCGCCGATAAAGAACGAGACCAGGGCAAGGACCAGTAGCACCATCACCAAGTACTGAAGCCTGGTGGCCAGATCGGACCCAACAAAACCAATGGCAGTGAGAATCAGCACCAATCCGGCTGCGATTACCTGCACCAAAACCGAACTCTCATATCCCAATGCGGTGACCAGGGCCTCGGCGAAACCGATCGAATAGAAGGCGATCGACACAGATATGGCCAGGTACAGAACCACGCCAACGGCACCACCGAACTCGATGCCAAGTGTTCTGGAGATCAGGAAGTACTCGCCACCTCCCCGGACCTTCATGTTCGTAGCAACTGTGGCTAGAGACAGACTGGTAAGTACTGCAACTGATGTGGCGAGCGTCAGGATGATGAGCGCCCTGATTAGGCCGACTGATCCAACGACGTAGGCGACCCGAAGGAAGAGCACCAAGCCCAAGATGGTGAGGATGCTCGGGGTGAACACGCCACCGAAAGTGCCGAGCGTGCCACCTGTCGGGGCGGCTTCGGCCTCGGCTTTTCCGTTTCGACTCCGGGCAGGCTGAACCTGTCCAGTTTGCTGGCTTCTCATCGCCCTATTCATATCGATCTAACAATACTGACCTAACAATGCTTCGGACTCCCAGGGCCAAAAAAGCCAAACCCCCTGGTGGTAGAGCACCACCCAATTGGGTTTTGGCCGCACAACCCGCCGTTTTTGACGCTTTGTGCGGCCAAAACGCGAATTGTTGACGCCTTATGCGGCCAGAATTTGGGTTACCCAGGTCTGGCGAGCGGGTCTGTTTACCGGGTTTGATAGAAGGCCCGCAGCACATCGGCTGCCAGCTTGGGCTGGCCTTCTTCGGAGAACAGGCCCTTGCGGTTATAACCGTCTTGAATGCCGGGCAGCACTCTAAGAGGGGTGCGGAAGTCCTTCAAGATCCACGGTGACATGCCGGCGCATTCGCTTTGATTTTCGATCATTGCAATTTGTGCCTTGTAAACCGCCGCCTGAAACTCCTCGGTCCAGATCTCTTCTTCAGATCCGTGGTGGCCAGCCTTTGCGCCCGCGCCGAGCTCGCTAAAGATGATTGGCTTGCTAAACGCTGTGGTGAACTCAACCTCGGGTAGCTCTTGGCGGTTGCCGTAGTACCAGCCCAAGTATTGGTTAATAGCCACCACATCAATCAAAGCGCCAAGCTCATCGGTGACATGAACAACGGGATCGTTCGAAGGAAGAGTAAGCAGCGCCGCCGTAGTCAACCTGGTCGGGTCAAGTTCTTTCGCTCGAGCGGCCAACGCTCCGAGGAAACTGGTTCGGTCATCACCGGGCAAGGTTTCGTTCGCGACCGACCAAAAAATCACCGACGCTCGACTGCGGTCACGCACAACCAACTCGTCGGTTTGGGCCAAAGCGTTAGCCAAGACGTCACTGTCGCCAAAGGCAATTCCCCAGTACACGGGAAGCTCACACCATGCCAGCAGACCTCGGCGGTCGGCCTCGCGGACAATATGTTCGTCGTGTTGGTAGTGGCCAAGTCGCACAAAGTTTGCGCCCAGGTCTTGGGCCCAATCCAGCAGGGTGGAAGCATCGTCGGGGCCATGGGCTCGTTTGCCACCACTCGGGCCCTCGCCGTGAAGAGCAATTCCCTTAAGCCAGACGTTCTGGCCGTTCACGAAGATCTGGGTTCCTTTGACTTCGACCGTTCGGAACCCGACCTCGTCCTCAAGCACGTCTTCGCCACAGGTCCATCGGACGTCATGGAGAACGGGCTTACCTGGGTTCCAAAGTTCGAGGCCATCAGGTGCTGTGATGCTCAGCGCGCCGTTGGTGACTGTTGCCTTCGCTCCCAGTGCAGGAAGTTCAACCGTGACCTCGGTAGAGGCATCGCCGTCGACCGTCGCTCCCCCGACGATCATGCCTTCAGGGTTCATGGTCAGCCAGGACTCACGCAAAAAGGTTTTGGGCGTGCTCACCAGGTCAACGCTGCGGGTGATTCCGCCAAAGTTCCACCAGTCGGTCCGCATCGCAGGGATGCGATCTGGCTCGCGTCGGTTGTTAACTTGAACAATAAGCGTGTGCTCACCCGGGCCAACTCGTCCTGTGACCTCCACCGCAAAAGGACCGAAGCCGCCTACATGGGTTGCTAGTTCTTCACCGTCAACAAAGACTCGGCACGTGTGATTGACAGCACCGAAATGAATGAAGTGCCGTTTGGTGTCGGCGTCTGTGGCCGGAACCCCATCGAACTTCGTCCGGTACCAGACAGTGCCTTCATAGAAGTGAAGAGACTCGTGTTGGGTGTTCCAGTCGCCCGGAACCTGAATCTCTAAGGACTTGTCAAAGTCATATTCGACCCGGTCACTTTGGTCGCGTGGTGAGAAATCCCGGAACCAGCCTCGGTCGTTGCGGGTCCCCAAAATGCTGATGTAGCCGCTGTCGTAAGGGTCAACGATTGCTCGCCAAGTTCCGGCAAGACTGCGACGCTCCCGCAGCAGAACGTTAGACAACAACACCGTGTTGACCGACGAGGGCGGGTTCAGCAGTTCATCGCGAGGCACCCGGCCACACTAGCGATGAGCCCCCAAAGGTTCTAGATGAGGTGACGCAATCAGTTAGCCGCTGTACAGCTCGGCGTCGTGCTCGTTCACCTGAATTGAGGTGCCGTCGGGGTCGTGCACGACCAACGAACGTCCAAATGCCTCGTCTGCTATTCCACGCGAAACCTCGACCCGCGTTTGAACCGCTTCCAATGGCACTTCGGTCACCAGCGACAGTTCGACCCCGCCAGAGGTGATCGCTTCGTCAGTGAGGTGCAGGGCAAGAGTTCCACCGGCCACCGGAAAACTTGTCCAGTGCGAGCTTGCATACGCAGGTTGGCTATCCAGGAGGGCGCTGTACCAGGCGATCGAGCGCTCCATATCTGTTACATACACGATTGGTTGCAGCTTCATGATTGTGAGCCTCCGTCAGCGGCCAGTTGTCGCTCGAAACACCGGTTCTGACAGCCAGGCCAGCCGGAAATGGCTGCCTACACCGACAGAACGGGGAGATTTTGATGCTAGAGCGGGTGGGCGTTTGTGTCTATTAGCGCGGCCACGGCCTCTGGCATTGGCGCGGCCTGGTCACCAAGATCGGGGGCGGGGATTGGATCACCCCAGGTCGAAGTCAGCGGCACAACACCCGCCCAGTGGGGTCCAGCAATGTCTTCGGGGTCATCAATCGCGTTGACACCGCGAACCTTGGCTGAGGACTCAGCCAATGGCACCGACAACACCATGGTCTGTTTGTAGTCGCTTTCGCTTGGCGCTCGGGCCGTGTCCCAGATCGGTGCGATGTGGTCATTGATTAGCTTCAGGCAGGCAGAGTGTTCTTGTAGTTCAGTGATTCTGGTGGCCTCACCTCGGATCACTACCGAGCGATAGTTCATCGAGTTGTGTAGTGGAGTCCGAGCCACGACAAGACCGTCCACGATGGTCACCGTCACACAAACGTCGACCGACTTTCCGGCTCGCATCATGGCGTTCGCAACCGAGCCGTGAATCAGAATTTCGTCGCCCCGAACGGCATAAGCCATTGGCAATACTATGGGTCCGTCTGGTGTGTTAACACCAACATGGGCAATGATCCCGGCGGCCAGGATCTCCTTAATGTTGTCCAACCCGTAGACGGCTCTGTTGTCGCCTCGAATCAGTGTGGTGCGTTCCGAAGGTCCCTGCTCAGTTGCCATGGCGGCGATGTTAGGGCATCTAACTAGACCGTGACGACTAATAACGACCGCAGAACCGAATGATGTGTTCAGCTACAGTTTGGCCGGCCTCCAACAAGATCGAATGCTTGTATTCAGGTAAAATCACAAGCTCTGAGTTCGGGAGCGCATCGTCGATCAACCGGTTAAGCCGGGGGTTGCAACCACCGTCGTTCTCGCCCGTCAGAACCAATGACGGTGCTGCGACTTCGTGCAGCCAAGGTGCCATCTCGGTTGTGGCGTAGATCCGGAACACGTTCAGGAAGACCTCAGGGTCATTGGCCACTACTTGGTCAAGACGTCGCCTGACGATGTCGGGGTTGGATTCGATAAAGGCGTCGGTGTACCAACGGTCAACCAACGTTTCCAACACGTCGGGAATGCCGCGCTCTTCCATTGCGCTGACAACCCCGGCGACCTTTTTGCTGTCGTCGGCGGTCCGAAATGCGGCGGTGGAAAGGAGTGCAAGTGACTTGACCCGGGTTGGATGCTGGCGCGCATAGGCCGGCCCGATCATGCCGCCAAGTGAGTGGCCGGCGATGTGGGCATCGTCGACTCCGACCATTTCGCGGACTCGCTCAAGATCAGCCACCAACTCGTCAAGCCCGAAGTCTGGTGACGGGTTTGGCGAGGCCCCATGGCCGCGTAGGTCATAGCTGATAACGGTGAAGTGCCTTGCCAACTGATCGGTCATAAAGCGCCAGGTATCTCGAGCGGCCCCGATTCCATGCACCAATATCAGCGGCGGACCGCTGCCTTCCACTGTGTACTCACAATCAACTGGCGTGGTCATGACATTGGCTCGTCCCTACTAGTCGTCGCTATTAATCGGTTCGGCAAAGTGCGGCATCACCTGTTCCGCGAAGGCGTGAATCGATTCGATCGTCTCGGCTGGGTCAGCCCCAAAGTTAAAGCCTGTGATGAACCGGTCGATCCCAAGATCTGAGTAGACCCCGAGTTGTTCAATCATCTGTTCTGGTCCACAGATGAGAATGGACTTGTCGAGTTCGTTAATGGTTTGTGTCCGAGGAATCTGGCGGATCATGCCGCTGTCCACGATTCCTGGCCCGGTGAAAACATTGTCGAATCGGCCGTAGTAGCTGTGAGCAGTTTCGAGCTTCGCCCTGCGGTCCGATTCGCTTTGAGTCAGGAAAGTCAAACGCGACAGCGAGATGGTGAGGTGGTCACCTTCGCCGGCTAACTCGTCTTTGGCTCGGTTAAATGCGGCGACTTGTTCCACCAGCAATTCGTGGTTGCCAGCCAAGGGAGTTGTTTGAATGTGCATACCGCGTTTCGTGGAAGCGTGGATGCCGTCTGGGTTCATCACCGCCATCATCAGCTTGATGGGCCGGACCGGCCTAGGCATGATCGTGATCGGGTCAAAGTTGTAATACTCACCGCTCCAGGCCACTTCTTCGCACGTCAACAACGCGTCCAACACTTCGAGTGACTCTTCAAAGCGTGGTCGGGTCTCAGCCATCGGCACCCCAAGACGCTCCATCTCATAGGCAAAAGCGCCGCGCCCGACGCCAAGCATGAGACGACCGTCAGTGAAGATGTCGGCCGCGACAATTTCCCCGGCAAGCACCCGCATGTCGTGCAGAGGCAACACGACCACTGACGTCATTATGTTGATGCGTTCAGTCTTAGCTGCGATCAAGACGGCGAACTGAAGCGGAGCCGGCATCATCAGACAATTGATCAGGTGATGTTCGGTGATCGACACGGCGTCAAAGCCCAATTCGTCAGCCGCTATGGCCTGGTTCAGCATGTCCCGATAGACGTTGTCGCCGCCGTAGGACTTATCCGGATAGTCCGCCGAAAGTTGAATGCTGAACTTCACTTGGTCCTTCCCTGATCAATGCGGCCCAGTTGGAGGTGAGCCAGGCCTGTCCCCGTATTAGATTACTGCCGTTTCTAGGTAGGGCTCATTCCGCTCTACGCGGTGGTAGCTGAGGGCTGTGAGATCTAGCGTGCGGTACTCGCCGTAGGTGATTAGCTCGCTAATCGCCCGGCCTACCCCCGGTGACTGTTGCATGCCGTGGCCAGAGAACCCGTTGGCGAAATGAAAGTTCTCAACCTCGCTACCTGGACCCAAAATCGCGTTGTGGTCCAAGGTGTTAAACGCGTATTGCCCGCCCCACGACGACACAACCGAGACCCGATCGAACATCGGAACGTAGGTTGCCAGCACAGGCCAAATCTTGTCCTCGAACTCGTTTGGCCTCAACTCCCAGTCGTCATAGTCAACTGCGACGTCGTCGTCAGGCTGAGTGCCACAGACATAGTGCTGTTGGTCGGGCCGGAAATGCACGTTGTCGGGCGTGATGACCAAAGGCATGTGATGTTCAAGTTCAGTGCGGCAACTGAATACAAAGCTCGAGCGCGAACGTGGTTCGACCGGAACATCAAGCCCAACCATCTCTGCCGTCTTTTGAGCCCGCGGCCCTGAGGAGTTCACAACGTCACCTACGTCGATGACCTCGCCGGTAGCCAGTGTTACCGACCTGACGCGGGCCCCATCGCGTTGGATCGAAACCACCTCACCCTGTTTGTAGACGACACCGTTTGCGATGGCCCTTTGGCGGAAGCCTTGCAACAGCGACCACGCGTCGACGGTGCCTTCCTTCATTGTTCCGAGGCAGCCCCCGATCAGATCCGAGCAATCCATAAGCGGATATCGCTTTGTAAGTTCGTCGTGATCAAGAACTTGAACGTCAGCACCGTTTGCGTGCTGAATGACTTGGTTGGCTTTCATGTTGGCCAGCTTCATGTCGTCCTTGGCCAAGAACAGATACCCGCGGCCGACGAAGTTGAGCGCCGGGGACTCACCGTTGACGTGCGTGTGTTCGTGGAAGTTCTGGAAGAACTCCATCCCGTACTGACTCAACTTGATATTGGGGGGCGTTGAGAACTGTTCGCGAATCGAGTTCTGGGCCCTCGAGCTTGAACACTTGTCATAGGTCTGATCACGCTCAACTACACAAACAGTGCCGTCAAAGTCAGGGTTCTCACTTAACGCGTGCGCAATCGCGCTACCAACCAAGGCACCACCGATGCAGACCACATCGAAGCGCTCCCTAGCCATCAAGACCGCCAGAGTTTACATAACCCTGCTCGATGTCATTTGCCATCGCAGCTGAGTCTCGCTGTTCCGGCGGGCCGAATCCGCCGCCGCCCGGCAGTTCCATAATGAGGCGCCGGTCCGTAGGCACGATCTGTTTACCCTTTGTGGCAAACGGAGTTCCGTCGTCCAAATACACCTTGCCCGGTGCACCGTCTGAGCCTCCGTTTCGGCCGCGAGCGGGGTTGGCCACACGATCAAACATGGCTTGGAACTCAAACTGGTAACCCTCAGTCGGGCCGATCTCGATCACCTGACCCAACCCGCCGCGCTGCTTTCCAGCGCCGCCGGAGTCTTCGCGGATCTCTTTACGCCAGATGATGATTGGACCGATCTGTTCAGTCGCTTCCGCTGACATCGTCATGACCCCTGACGGGAACGCTGTGGCGGTAAGGCCATCCAACGTTGGACGGGCGCCACTGCCGCCGCTGTTAAACATCAGGATTTCAATTGGTGGTACAGGGTTGTCCCGGTCGGCCGAGCGGGCACTGGCCTGGAAGTTCCACAACGCACCGGCCCCTTCGGCCGGCACCGTGTTTGGTAGTGGTTCGGCCATTGCCCCAAGGCAAAGATCGGTAACAAAGTGCCCGATCACATGGCGCACCGAAACTGGCGCAGGATGAACTGCGTTGACAATTACGTTCTCCGGCGCGCTCACGGTGAACGGGGCCAAAGACGCGTAGTTGTTTGGCAACTCTGGAGCGAGCGCAACCAACATGCCGTATGTGAAATACGCGGCGGCGTAGTTGAGCGGGACGTTGATGCCGTATTTCGAGATACCGGACGTGCCGGTGAAGTCGGCGTTCATGCCTTTGTCGGTTACCTCGATCGAAACAGCTAGCTGGACTGGTTCGTCGTAACCGTCAACGGTCATGGTGTTGGTAAAGGTACCTTTTTGGACTGGCTCCAATGCAGCCATCGTGGCCGCGTGAGTGCGGTCGAAAATGAACTCGGCCAAATCGTCCAAGGTGTCGAGGTCGAACTCGGCAAGCATTGCCTTAAGTGCACGTCGCCCAGTTTCGTTACAAGCGGCAAGACCGTGGATGTCACCCACCACTTGATCTGACTCGCGCACATTGTTTTTGATGATGTTGACCAGATCGGTGTTGAGTTCACCGCGGGTCACCCACTTCATGATCGGAATCAGGAATCCCTCTTCATAAATCTCGCTGGCATCGGGTCCATAACCTCGACCGCCTACGTCGACAACGTGTGCGGTGCAAGCAAAGAACCCAATAAGGTCGTCCTCCACAAAGACCGGCGTCGTGACGGTGATGTCGTGAAGGTGTCCAGTCCCCTTCCATGGATCATTCGTGATGTAGACGTCGCCCGGATAGATCCGGTGCGGACCGATGTCTTCAATAAAATGAGGCACTGCTGCGGCCATCGTGTTGACATGGCCTGGGGTTCCAGTAACGGCTTGGGCGATCATTCGACCTTGACGGTCAAAGACACCGGCCGACAGGTCACCGGCCTCCCGGACTGAGGTCGAGAAAGCGGTGCGGACCAGTGTCAGCGCCTGCTCTTCGAGAATCGAGATAAGCCGATTCCACATGACTTGGTAGTGAAGTTCGCGCTTGCTGCTCATAGCCGTACCGCTCCTTCGCGGGTTACTAACAACGATCCGTCGGGCTGCATCACACACAAATGGTGTGAAGCCAAGACTGTGGTGGTCTGATCTTCCACGATCACTGCAGGTCCTGCGATTGCGGCACCGGCAGTCATCGAATCTCGGTAGATCACGGTTGACTCTTTAAGGTCATCGGTGACGGGGTCATACATCGGGCGTGACGCCGAGCTGGCAACGATGCCCTCGGTATCAGAAGACAGCAAAACCCGTTCAGGCGGTTCCACAACCGAAGAGACCTTCACCGCCCAGCTCACTGTCTCAATTCGCAAGTCATCGATGGCCCGGCCGAAGAACTCTTCGTAGGCCTTCGTAAAGCTGGCGGCCAATAACTCGGCGGCCTGATCGTCGAACTCGCTGGCCTCAAGCGTTACTGGAATCTCCCAACCTTGGCCGGCGTATCGCATCGAGACTTGACGCTCGACCACTGTTGGGGCGTCAGTGCCCCGGCGAACAAAACTCTCCGCTTCGGCAGTCAGCTCAGCCAACATTGTGTTGGCGCCAGCTACGTCGAACGCATCGGTATTGGTATAGAAGCTTCGGACCGCTTCATATGAGAACGGTGCCCGGAGGAAACCGATTGCAGATCCCACGCCAGCACCAGGCGGCACGATCAGCTCGTCCAGACCGAGCTTGTCCAGCAAGCGGGATGCGTGAAGCGGGGCGCCGCCGCCAAAGGCGATCATGGTAAATCCGGCTAAGTTCTTGCCGTTCTCTACGGCGTGAACGCGTGCCGCGTTGGTCATATTCTCATCGACCACTTCGGAGATCCCGATTGCGGCCGTTGCCGCGTCCATGCCGAGCGTGTCACCGACTGCGTTGGTGATGGCTTGGGCAGCCTTGGCTGGTGAAAGGTCGATACCGGTCGCACCGAAAGTCTCCGGATGCAGCCGACCGAGCTGAACGTTTGCATCAGTTACGGTCGGCTCGGTTCCACCGAGGTCATAGGCCGCTGGGCCTGGCTCTGAACCGGCGCTGTGGGGACCAATCCGGATTTGACCTAGCGAATCAACACTCGCAATCGAACCGCCGCCAGCACCGATCTCTATCATCTCGATAACTGGGATCGAAATGGGCATGCCTGAGCCCTTCTTAAACCTGGCGCTACGGTCAACTTCGAACGTCTTGGCCGTTGCCGGGTTGAAGTCCTCGATGAGACTGATCTTGGCGGTTGTGCCTCCCATGTCGAACGAAAGCACCCGATCACGGCCATACCTGGCCGCTAGATCAGCGGCAAAGATCGCCCCTCCAGCGGGTCCCGATTCAACCAAGCGGACTGGGAAGTCGGCGGCGCTTTCCACGCTCATTAAGCCGCCTCCGGAGTGGATCATATAGAGCGGGCAGCTGGCGCCTCGCTCGGTCAACTCGCTCTGAAGGCGCATCAAGTAAGAGGCCATCAACGGTTGCACATACGCGTTCGCTGCAACCGTGTTAAAGCGTTCGTACTCACGCATTTGAGGTGAGACTTCGCTACTGATTGAAACCGACACGTCCGGCAGCGCCGCTAACAGCAGCTCTCTGAAACGCCTTTCATTCAACGGGTTGCGATAGCTATGGAGGAAACCGACCGCAACCGACTGATACCCACCATCGGCGATCTCTTCGATGACAGCGGCCGCACCGTCTTCGTCAAACGGGATCAGTTCATCACCCGACGCACTCAAGCGCTCACTTACTACAAACCTGTCTTTGCGAGGAATCAGCGGCTTGGGCAGAACGATGTTGAGGTCATATTGCTCGTACCGACCTTCAGTTCGAGTCTCGATTACATCGCGGAATCCCTTGGTAGTGACCAGCGCCGTGTTAGCGCCGCGGCGTTCGATCAACGCATTAGTCGCCAACGTCGTGCCGTGGATGATCTGCACAAGGTCGGCCATTGCGGCACCGGCCTCGGTCATGATCTGTTCGATGCCATTGAGAATCCCGATCTCGGGAGCCTCATGAGTTGTCAGCACCTTGGTTGAAGTGAACGAACCGTCAGTCCCTTCCAGCACCACATCGGTAAAGGTTCCGCCTACGTCAGCTCCGATGCGCATCAGAGATCCTCAACCTTGGGAAAGTCAGACGGGGGTTTGATGTCGACGGTGGCCGATCTCTGCTGGGCAGTCATGCCGCCATCTACCTTGATCACGTCACCGGTGATGTAGCTGGCATCTTCTGAGGCCAGGAATAGGGCGGCACCAGTCATGTCATAGGCTTCGCCGATCCGGCCAAGGGGAACGTTCTCGCCCCGGTAGATGCGCTCTTCGGTGTTCATGCCGCTTGTGTCAATCGACCCGGGCATCAGGGCGTTTACTCGAATGTTGTAGGGCCCAAGGTCAAGACTGAGTGCTCGAGTTAAGGCCTCGATGCCACCTTTGGTTGCGTCATAGGCGGTGAAAGCTCGATGCGCTTGGGTCGCCCCGCCCGAACTCATGTTGATGATTGCTCCCCCGCCCGCTTTGGCCATGTGGCGAGCCGCCCGGTGACAACAAAGGAAATGGCCGGTCAGGTTTACGTCAATGATTCGACGCCACCACGCTTCGTCAGCTTCGAAGAAGTGAAGCATCGGGCTGACGATTCCGGCGTTGTTTAACAGAACGTCGATGCGTCCGTGCCTATCAATCAGCGCGTCAAACATGGCGGCAACTTGAGCGGAGTCTGACACATCAGCAACACCTGCCATGGCTGATCCAACCCCCGTTGCGTTGATAGCGTCAACCACGACGTCCGCGGTTTCTTGGTTGATGTCGTTGACCATTACGTGGCAGCCCTGGCTTGCGAAGCGCTCGGCCAAGGCCCGGCCAATTCCGGCACCTGCCCCGGTGACTAGGACAACTTTGTCTTGCAGTGATTCATACATTGCTGGGCTTTCTTTGTGGGGTAGGAGCTTTGTGGGGTAGGAGGCTAAATGTCGTTGATGAGCCGCTTGGCTGCGTCGAGCACTTCTTCGTCGCGTCGATAATAAATCCAGCCTTGCCGAGGAGTTGCAACGATGAGGGACGCATCAGTTAGGACTTTGAGATGACGAGAAGCTGCTGGCTGACTGATTCCCAGCTTGTCGCCTATGTATTGGTTACAAGCGCCGTGGATCTCAGGATCACCGATCTCTTGCACCGGAAAATTGCTCGCCGGATCCTTTAACCATTCCAGAATCTGAAGGCGCCTCGCACTGGAAAGTGCCTTGAGGACTAGCTCTAAATCAAGCTCGACTGCCGGTTGCGCAACTGTCATAGCCATATAACTAATATGTTATATGGCTATATGTCAAGTACGAGTCTTCGTGCTGGGCGCTATCAAGCCTGGCCCAGTGCTGCCGATAGACACCTATGAAGTTACTTCCACTGATCGCGTGTGCAGCCCTTGGTCTAGCCGCGTGTGGAAGCGAGCCTGACCCGGTAGTTGCGGTACAGGTTGTCGACTTCCAAGGATCAACGCTGGGAGCAGTGCCAGTAAAGGCTGAACAACGGGAGCTCTCTGGCAACGGTCGAACTTCGGACGTGGTTGACACAATCGAAACTGAAACAGACCGATCCGGTATTGCCTACCTAGAGGTTGAACCAACCAAGGACTATCGAGTTGAGGTTGAGCTTGAGCTACCTGCAGATCCGGGTTGTTCATATGTGGGGTCAAGCTGGGTGAGTAGCGCAAACCCAGCGGTAACGATCACCCTTGATCGCAAGGTCTGTACCTAGAGCAACAAAAGGCGTCAGCCAGCAGACCAAACAGAACAGTCTGTACCTAGAGCGGCAAAAGCGTCAGCCAACAGACCAAACAACAGAGTGTGTACCTAGAGCAACAAAAGGCGTCAGCCAACAGACCAACATAGAATTAGGCCATGAGCCTCGATCTGTCTGTTCACAAAAGCTTCAAAGGTCGCCGGGGGCCAGTTCTCATCGTTGTTGCTGACGGAGTTGGTATTGCGCCCGAGGGCCCTTCGAATGCTGTTTCCCAAGCCCACACCCCCACGCTTGATTCGCTGACCACAGCAGATCTTGCGTGCCAGTTGCTGGCCCATGGTCCTGCCGTCGGGTTGCCAACTGAAGATGACATGGGAAATTCTGAAGTTGGCCACAATGCCATCGGGGCAGGCCGCATCTTTGATCAAGGCGCAAAGCTGGTAAATGCTTCGATCGCATCAGGGTCCATGTGGGACAGTCCCGTTTGGCAGGCTGCCATTGCTGGGGCCCGTGACAACACTTTGCACCTCATCGGCCTGCACTCTGATGGCAACGTCCATTCCCACACTGACCACCTCTACGCATTACTTCGTCAAGCTGCGTCAGAAGGCGTGACCTCAGCTGCAGTGCATGTATTGCATGACGGTCGAGACGTTGCAGCCCGTTCGGCCCTGGTCTACATCGAGGCGACCGAAGCAGTGCTCAGCGAAATCAACGATGCGCACGGAGTGAACTATCGAATTGCATCCGGCGGGGGACGAATGTTCATAACGATGGATCGCTACGGCGCAGATTGGGAAATGGTCGAGCGCGGTTACAACTGCCATACCCATGGTCACGGCCGTCATTTTGAGAGCGCAGCTGCGGCGGTAGAAACCATGTACGCAGAATCTGATGCCGGTGATCAGTACCTAGAAGAATTTGTTGTTGTTGACCCATCCGGCCAGCCAGTCGGCGTGATGTCTGACGGCGACGCTGTTTTACTGTTCAACTTCAGAGGCGACCGGGCCATCGAAATCTCTCAGGCTTACGAAGACGATGACTTCGCTCACTTCGACCGTGGCCTAAGGCCCGACGTCTACTACGCCGGGTTACTTCAGTACGACGGCGATGCCTTTGTCCCCAAGAACTACTTGGTGGATCCGCCCGAGATAGAGCGGACCATGGGTGAGTTCATTTGCAAAGCAGGTATCAAGAGCTTCGCAATCTCCGAGACGCAGAAATTCGGGCACGTCACTTACTTCTGGAACGGAAACAAGTCGGGCTACATCAACGCTGATCTGGAAACCTACGTTGAGATTCCTTCTGACAATGTCGAATTCAACAAGACCCCCGGCATGAAGGTTCGAGAGATAACCGCCGCAACGATAAAGCTGTTGCGCACCGGCGAGTATGGGTTCGGCCGAATCAACTTCCCCAACGGAGACATGGTGGGCCACACCGGCGACCTCGACGCAACGATCGAGGCCATGGAAGTCATCGAGGACTGCATAGGTCAGTTGATGAAGGTGATCGAGGAAGTGGGCGGCGTACTCGTTTACACCGCCGATCATGGCAACGCCGACATCATGTACACGGAGACCGACGGCGTCCGCTCACCCAAGACTTCCCACACCTTGTCTCCGGTTCCGTTTGCGATTTATGACCCAGGTTATGAAGGCGAATACACGGTGCAAGCGGGTGAAGATGCCGGACTCAGCAACGTCGCCGCCACCACGTTCAACTTGATGGGCTTTGACGCCCCCGAGGACTACAACCAGTCTCTGCTGAACTTTAGCTAGCTAGAGCTGAGACACTGGCGACATGGGACAAGCCCAGGCAAAGTACCCCCCACAACTACGTGACCATCTTTTTGCAGTTGGGGCTCTCAGCCCGCAGTCTCGGGTCCTCAATCTTGCCGCTGGCGATGGTCAGCTGGCCATGTTGATTGCTCAGGTGGCCGACAGCGTAATCGCCATGGACGATGACGTCGATGTGTCCCAGGCCAGCATTCAAGCCACCAGCGCACACGCTGCGGTTCAATGGGTCCAAGGTGGCGATCGCGACCTTGGCCGAGTAGTCACCGAGGCAATCGACCTGGTCTTGATCGGGTCCGGATTCTCGGATATGGATCAAGCGTCCCTGCTGGAAAATCTCGACCTACTCGTTAGCGACAAAGGAGCGGTTGTGATTTGTTCCGCGGGGGCTCCCGTGTGGCTTCAAGACAAAGACTGGGCACGAGCCCTCAGGAAAACGCTGACTACCAACCTCGGACTTCCAGACATCAACGCGGATTCGAGCAGCCACGAAACCGACCAACAGGTATTGGCAGACTCGGCGTTTTCCCACGTGGTCGAGTGGTTCTTTGAACGCAACTCAATTCGGAGCATCGCAAGCGTCGTCGATGAGGTTCTTCTCGGCTTTGCCAGCAACCTCGACGACTCATCAGGTGAAGTCCTAACTGGGTGTCTCACGCCATTCGCCGACGGCTACAACGTGACCGAAAGCGTACGAACCACAGCGGTAATCGGGCGTCGTCAAGCTAGCAACGGGATCAGCTAGAAGCTGGCGCTACTTGCGACGTTTGGTAATTGCCGAGTTCTTCAAACCACTGTTGAAGGTCTTGGTATGTTGCCCTCCGCTCGGCAGGCAGATGCTTGAGCGCACTGTCGCCAATGTGTTGGCCTAGGACTCGATAAGACTCGAATTGGCCCTCATCAAAAAACTGATCAGCGGTTGATTGGTGCGGGAACAAGGGAACACTCTTGCGATAGCCCAGTATGTCCTCGTCTTCATCTCCAGTCAGCGAAGACTTGCAGTACAGCAGGTAGCCGGTTTCAGTGGCGGAGTAATTGATCTTGCCGACCACCCAATGCTCCTTTGTGAACCCGTCGTCACCTAAGCGAAGTTGATCAAGGTTGATGTCAATCTCGATTCCGAACTCCACCCGCGCCGTCCGTATCAGAATTGTTAGAGCACCAAAACTGTGATCGAGGTCCATCCCGCCATCGCCGACGATTATGTAGCGGCATCGCCTTCGCAATAGTTCAACCACTGCGAGGTTCTCGATGTGACCACCGTCTGACACGTTGATCGATCTCGAGTGCTCGTCAAGCCTGCCGGATACTTCGCGCAACAGCGCTGTTGGCCTTACCCGCCATCCGAACTGGACACCAAAGGAGCCTTGACCTCCGCCTGGCCGCCACCAATGTGATGACTCGGCGCCAAATACCGGAGTGTGGTTCGCTTTCAACACCTTGGGATCGCCCATCCTTAGCAGCCTCTGACCGGCCACCACCTTCGCGTTCGTAATGTTCAATATGGCTTCCTGGTTGAAGGTGAACTTGGTTTTTGGAACACCGTCAGAGGAAGATCGGGACGAAACGAACCTTCCGCTATTTGGTGGCGTCTCAACAGACAATTTGCCATCTGAGGTTGGCCGGACTGTGACGTTCGAGCTACTCACTTGGGCCCGCGTAGCCTCTCTGCTCCGCATAGCGCTGCTGATACTCGAGCCCAAATAGCCACCACCCGAAACAGTCGACATGTAGTCAACGTGATCAAAGATTCCAGCACCAAACAACGTCTGCACGAGACCAAGATTCAAAGTCGCAGAGCGAATGCCTCCGCCGGAGAAGGCCAAGCCCACAAGACCACCATCGATAGTCCGGTCCGAACCCAACTCATGCCAACGAGCCTCTAGCTCCTCGGCTTCGGCAGCAATCACTTCTTGGGTGGAGAATCCGGGCGGGTGTTTGAACTGAGTGTTTGCCGGCTGATCTGGAACGGCTGGCTTCGGGTCCAGCCCGATCTTGGCCTCAAGCCGACCAGGGTTTGGCATCCAAAATCCCAACCGAACATTAAGCATGGTCATGAACGCAACTAGCGCAGGCTGAGTGGACCGGCCCATGTTTGGCGAGGCTGCGGCAGCTGAAATCGCCATCGCCGTTGCCAAACTCATCTCGGGGAAAGCCCGTTCCATTGTGTCACTACGGCAATAGCCAGTGCGCTCGCAACCAATGAATCGCTTCGAAAAGATGAAGAAATCGCTGGATCGGTCATGGATGCTGATGTCATCGCTGGCCTGAAGATTTAGCGCCGTGTTGATGAGGTGATACGGAGCGGTCGATCCGGCTTCATACCGGCTGAGCTCGTGCAGGTCGAGGTCGTCCTCAATGTCCACGTCACCCTTTGTGTCGGCTCCTACGAGGTATGCAGCTGCCAACCGGTCCCGGTACATGCCATGAAGTGACGTTCGATTGGGGTCCACCGCCAGCCATCCATAGGCCCATACAACCACCGCCAACATCAGGGCAAATACTGCGCTCGAGGAGAACGAGGCCGACCGGATTCCGCCAACCTCAGGGTTGTCTTTGACCGCCTCAGAAACTCGACCTGAGAAAACGGCGCTCCTCGCGATTTCCTCGCGAGCTGCCAAAAAGTCATGCTCCAAGTCGAACAAGTCCCACGAAATCCACGCGAATTCGAACGGATACAAGTCGGCAAGCAGTGGGAAGTCGCTGGAATTGATTGGAGCCCCTACCGGCGAAACGGGAAGTCCCTCAGTGGCGTAGAAGTATGAAGCGAGATATACAGGCTCGGCACCCTGATACATGGCATCGGCAGAGAAATAGAGTTCCTCACCTCTCTCGATACGGTCGGAGCCGAGATCGAGCAAGTCATAACCCTCATCCAGCACCGATTCCGGCTCCGATCCCAGATCTGACTCGATCAATCTCTGGCCTTCGTCAAATTCGCGTAGCCCTCGATCGACGAGGTCCGCCGAAGTGTCCATGAGCGAGCTCCCAACAGACCTCCAGTCAGCCTCAGTGAAGCCAAACTCGCCAGGTTTGACGAGCGGAACACTTAGAGTCGCGTTTAGCAGGGTGTTGGCTTCGGTATTTGATGTGAGCAGTCGCTGGAGATCCTTGGTTCGCAGCGCCAATAGTTGAAGCTCATAGGCAAGGCCGGATAGTTCTTCGGGTTCGATCCTCGTGGTTTCGAAGAACCCTTCGGAATCAATCTCGCTCAGTAGACCCCCAACACCGGGCAGGAAGTTCGCCTGCTCGTAAAGCTCCCTTAGCGCGAAGTCAACTTCAGTCGCCTCCCTCAGCTGATCCTCGGTCAGCTCGTCATAGTTGGACTCAGTAGTGTTCAGTTGTTCGACATCTAGGTCTGCTGCGAGCTCTCGGGAGTAGTCGTTGAAAGCCGCTAGAGAGTCAATCTCAATCGAGGGGCGAGTGATCTCGGTGTCTAGCGTCCGGTTGCGTGTGGTTCGACTGAGGTCAAGAACCAGCAGCCGGGCCTGCAACTTCGCATCTTCTGCGATTGCGTTGTCTGCAGCCACGGCAAAGGCGCCGAAGGTAACTAAAGCAACCGTGAGGATGATTGCGGCTATTAGATTCTCCTGCAGCCGGAAGGCGCCCGTCCACAGCACCAACAGGAAACCGACGGCGATGATGGCCGACAGGATGAATCCGGCAATCGCCACATAGAGAGACAGCCTCGCCGTTGGTCCTCCGAAGGCAAAGAAGTTGGCCAGAAACATCACGATCAGAACCGGAACTAATACGCCTACCAAGCCGACAAGCAGGATTGCCGCACTTCTAGCTTTTCCACCCAACCTGGGCAGAATCCGTCCGGCGGTGGCAAACAGGCCAGCGGAGACAGTGCCGATAGAGACAATCTCGGGCCCGCCCCAGTTGCTTTCATTCACCCAATAGTGAAAGTCGTCCAGAAAGAATGAGAGACCCTCTATTGCTGCGACACCAGCGGTGACAACCAAGAATCCGCCGAAACTGCGTTCAAAGACATCACGGATTTTGACCGAACTGCTGCTGCCCATCGCCAGCGTATTTTGCAATCGGAAGATGTTCCACAGCCGAGTCACGATTGGCGAAAGAACTATCCATATGAGGGTTGCGATCACAAAGATCAGGGCCATAGCGAAACCCCAGTTTTTGACGCTGAGCAAAGCCACTAATAGGGCCACGATGATCAGAAAGGGCAGACCGATCAACATGTTTACGACGACGCCTCGCAGGATGATGCTTACGGCGCGTACATAGTCCAGCCAGCCCCGATTAGCCAGATAGTTCGCATGGTTTCGCAACCAAACCAACTGGCGAGACTCAAGGCCACCGTTCGATCTTGGAAACGGGAAGTTTCCTAGCGGGACCACCTGTGAGGCATCGCTGTCAGGCGCGCCCTTTTGGTCAGGCGCCTTCGGTGTCGTCGCGTTAGCCACGGGTTATCCCTCAATTCCCGATTAATGATTGTTCAACTAACCTACTCTAGCTAGACCACTGTTGACCTAATTACTAGGCCACTTCTAGGTCTTCGCCGTTTAGGCGAGCCATTAACTCCGGTGTTAGCGCCTCTAGCACTGCGATTGCTTCCATGTTCTCCACAACCTGACTAACTCGGCTGGCGCCCGTAATGACGCTCGAGACGTTCTCGTTTGCAGCACACCACGCAAGCGCTAGCTGCGAAGGCTTGCAGTCCAACTCAGCCGCTACTTCTACGACCCGCTTGATAATGGCGACGGCCTCATCAGTACCCATCCGGTCCTTGAGGTAGTCGTGACCTTTGAGGTTGGCTCGGCTGTCTTCGGGGATCCCGTCCAGATACTTGCCTGTCAACAAACCACCGGCAAGCGGACTCCAGATAGTTGTGCCCAATCCAATGTCTTCATAGAGCCGGGCGTATTCGGTCTCAACCTTGGTGCGGTTCAGCATGTTGTACTCAGGCTGTTCCATGACTGGCTTGTGTAGATGGTGACGTTCGGCGATCTCATAGGCGGCGCGGATTTCGTCGGCGCTCCACTCAGATGTGCCCCAGTACAGCGCCTTGCCCTGACTGATCATGTCGTGCATGGCGAAGACGGTCTCTTCGATTGGGGTCTCTTTATCGGCCCGGTGGCAGTAGACAAGATCCACGAAGTCGAGCTGTAAGCGCTCAAGCGAACGGTCGATTGCCTGCATTAGGTACTTGCGGTTCAACGTGAACTTAGTGTTCACATCATCAACGATGCCCCAGTAAAACTTGGTACTGATTACATACTTCTCGCGGTCCCAACCGAACTCTTGTAACGCCTGGCCCATCAGTGTCTCGGACTCTCCCTTGGCGTAGACCTCTGCGTTGTCAAAGAAGTTGCACCCGCCGTCCCACGCGGCCTGCATCGACTCGGTGACCGCATCAAGACCCTGCTGGCCGCCGAATGTCACCCAAGACCCATAAGAAAGCGTGCTCACTTTCAGCCCGCTACGTCCCAACCTGCGATATGTCATTTCAGTCATCAAGATGACCCTAACTGAGGTTTGCTAGAGACCAGACCTGCTAGAGACCAGACCTACTAGAGACCAGACCCCTTAGAGACCAGACCTACTAGAGACCAGACCACTTAGAGACCTAGACACGTAAGGCATTGATCATCGTTGGAGATTGCTTGTGCCGCTTGCCTGTCCGCTTCGTTCTGATACTTGGGCTCTTCGGATCGATCTTGGCGCGTATCGCCAGCAAGTGATTTAGCGCCACCAGCGGATTCACGCTTACGACTCCAGCCCAACGCGTCGCTTCGCCACCCGTCGTTGTGCCACCGATAAGGCAACCGAATTACACCCGGCGCGGTCATCTCGACAGCGCCAACCAGGGCTTCAGTGAGAATCTGCCTTTGCATCTCAGGATCGTTAGGCGGCCCGGCGGTATGGCCAAGCGGGGCGTCAACAAACACCGACCTTGGCGGGTTAGCGCTTTGGGTAATCGAAAGGGCCGAGGTCAGCCCGATGGTAGGAAATCCATTTGCTTCTAGAAGGCGTGCGATCAGACCGACCGACTGGTGACAAACCGGTCATACCGGCACCAGGAGAACCAGGTCTGGCTCCTCGGCCCGGCATTGCCCCAGCAATATCTCAGCCGTGCCAGCCAACGTGCGCCGGGTCGAATAGATGCCTCCCATGAACCCGTATGCGTTCCCGTTCAGGCTTCCAATGACGCCTTCAGCCGCTAGCTCCCGAAGCCGCTCTAGCGGAAAGACACAGTTTGGGTCTTCGCGTGCGTCAGTTTGGTCATAAGCAAAATGTGCGGTGCGCAGCTCGCTTGATTCGGTGTTTGCGTCGATGACCCTGACCGAAGTGTCGTCCTTAGTGTGGAATGCGATTTGGCCGGTTCGATAGATACCGCCCGAGCCGATCAACATCACCTTGGACTCACTTAGCGGCTTCGTGATCGGCTGCCATGCTGGGGGTTCTGGGTTGTGGGCCCAGCGATAGGAATCGAAACCGAGACCGTCATAAAGGCGTTTCGTTTCGGCGATGTAGTCCGCTGGCTCTAGGTCGGATGCGCCTGCAATCATCTCTCGCGTCATGACCAAACCGTAGCTGGCCAGTACTCTGGCGTCGATGTCCAAGCCTGCAGCTAGCGAGCCAATCGGCGAGCACAGAACCACCCTGGACTTCGCCGGCGATCTTGGCAAGCTAACTCGTTCTGGATTTAGAGTGGCTCAGATTTCCCCTGCTGATGACCCGTCTGTGGCGTTGCTAGTTAAAGACGGCCACTCGATTCAGTTGATGGCTGAAGGCTCCGACGTTCAGCTGCGCTCGGTTCAAGCGGCGCCTCAGATGCCTAAGAGCCAACCCGAGTTCGAGCTGACGAGGCTGGCGGACCATCCCAACTTTGGCGACGGCCGGGCCGGCATGGCCTACCGAGATCTTGTTCCGTCCCGGCAGGGCGGCAGGATAATTGCCTCCCACATTCACATCGCTGACGCTGGACCTGTGGCCGACTACGTGCACTTCCACAACATCTGTTTCCAGATGATCTACGTGCACTCAGGTTGGGTTCGGTTGGTCTATGAAGACCAAGGCGAACCCTTTGTGGCCTCGGCCGGAGATTGTGTGTTGCAGCCGCCCCATATTCGACACCAGGTTCTTGAAAGTTCCGCCGGCCTGGAAGTAGTGGAGGTCGCAGCGCCGGCGGTCCATGACACCTTTGCCGACCTCAAGCTTCAGCTGCCAACGGCCTCGCTGAACCCAACCCGGGACTACCGGGGCCAGCGGTATTGGATGCATGAAGACTCAAAGGCGAATTGGCAAGCTGGCCCCTACGCAGGATTCGAGACCTGCGATTTCGGACTGGGAACCGCAACCGGTGGCGTGGCCGAGGTGTACGTGCACCGGGCTGAATCCCAGGCCCGCAGTTTTGTCACCAACATCGAGTGCGAAAGTCAGCTCCTTGTTGTCCTCGATGGTGAGATTGGCGTGACCTACCAAGACGAGACTCACCCAATGTCCGCCGGCGACTGTGTTGTCATCCCTGGCGGTCAGAACCACCAGCTGGACTCCTATGGGCCATGCAAAGTCCTGGCCGTCGACTTCGTGGGCCTACCGTGAACTGCCGCCGTTCAGTAGCCGTCATCGCTGGCCTCATATTGGCTGGCTGCGGCTCTTCGGGTTCTGCCGGTTCGGCGCCAGTTGAGCTCACCGAGACTTCGCTTGCGCCCACAACTACTTCCGCACCCGCCCCTGAGAGCTCTACAACGCTTCCGCCCCAGCCGCCGCCTTGGACCGGGCTTGAGCGGATTGTTGAAAGTCGTGAGTATCCGATCTTCGCTACTACCGGTGGCCTTGAGCTGCTACACCCCGCTCGCAGTGTCGAGCGAATCGGCTTCCACGAGTCATCCCATGACGGTGCCCAACAAATGGAGGTAACAGAGTCAACCGCGGCATGGATTGTGATGGACACCCGCAACCGCGGCAACGCCTCAAGGACAGCTGCGGACATCGTGGTAGATCCGGCGAACGCAATCGTGTCACCTATAGACGGGCGAGTCATCAGGGCCGGCAGCTACACGCTTTATTGCCAGCACTCGGACAACTTCCTGGTAATTGAACCTGACGGTCAGCCCGGCTGGGAGGTCAAGATGTTCCACATCCGTGACCTAACAGTTAGCGCAGGCGACACTGTCATCGGGGGCCAAACCCAGGTTTCGGTTGGGGCTCGACTGTTGCCGTTTGACTCCCAGGTGGATGCTTACACTGCATCGCCTGCCTGGGGTCACGTGCATATCGAGGTGGTCGACCCGTCGATTCCAGATAGGAAATCGACGGGCGGCTGCTAAAGCCTGACCACGTCTCGACTGCTATTTCTTGACTACTTTTTAACTACGACAGTGCCGGCAATCTTGTCCATCACTGTCTGATGGCGATCGTCGGTGAAGAGCATTACTAGAGATGCGATACCGATGATCAAGGCAATGATGCCTCCGATGCCAGTGATGAATCCGAGCAAACGGTTGGCCGCACGCTTAGCGGCAACCACCAGCGAAGGAGGGGTCATTCCGTTGTCAGCTTCGGCTACGCGCATACCCAACAACAACTTGCCCGGGGTTCCACCCAGGAAGTGCGTGAAGAGCGTGTCATAGGCCAGCGCGATAATGGCCGACGCGGCTACCAAAGCAAAGCTTGGCTCGACGACGACAGTGTCGGTGTCGCCAAAGGAGTCAAAGTCAATTGTTCCTGCACCGATGACCAGCGCAATTCCAAAACTAATCAGGACGTCAATCAGACGACCGGCCATACGCAGGCCAGGTGTGGCCAAAGTCTGACCCGTTCCACCCATACCACCCATAGCTCCGACGTTGCCGCCTGGTTGGGCAACGGGTGCAGCCTGGGGCCCACCTTGCCACTGGATGCCGTCCCAATACCTTGTAGTGCCGGGGGGATCGCCCTCAGCGTGATACCAACCTGCTGGTTGTCCTTGATCGCTCATCTCGACACACTAGCTGAATCAACGTGGTGGAGCAGCGACGATAGTGATTGCAGCCTTATCCATCAGGCTTTGCTTCATTTTGCCGGTGAGAATCATGCCCACCGAGATTGCACCGACCCAGAGCCACAAGACTTCGCCAACCACAGGGATACAAAACAGCAGGCGGTGAGCGGCGCGAACAGCACCAACCACTAGGCCCGGAGGAGTCTCATGTTCGCTAGCAGTGAGGACCCGGTAACCAAGAATGAACTTGCCGGGGGTCGCCCCAAACAGTCCAATCCAGATCATGTCCCAAAGAAACAGGACAAATCCTAAGAGTGCTAGCCAGTTATA
Organism: uncultured Acidimicrobiales bacterium; assembly: GCA_937922785.1. Lineage (GTDB taxonomy): Bacteria > Actinomycetota > Acidimicrobiia > Acidimicrobiales > SZUA-35 > CALAJQ01. The sequence goes on along the minus strand of CALAJQ010000029.1, from coordinate 73,597 downwards.
GGTGATGCCAAGAATCAGTGAACCATCAGCTGACTCACCAGCGGCCAGCAAAGGGGCCACAACTATTGAAAGGACAGCCCAGTCAATGAACCGGCCGACAAAGCGAACCCCAGGTGAGACGACAGCCAGACTGGAACTGACCTCATCGATTTCAGGCGCGTCGTGTGGTTCTCCCTGCCAACTTGAACCATCCCAAAACCTGGTGGTGCCGGGTTCATCACCTTCTGAGTAGTACCAACCGGCCGGTTCGTTCATGGCCTTTGACCTTAGCTGCGACGGGCTTGCTCGAAGACCACCTTCGCCATGATCTCAGCCGGGACGAACCGACCGTTGGGGCCACTAGAGATAACCGAAGTGCTGACGTTCCCGTCGGGGTCAAGCAGGAAGCCAGCGGCATGCATGATCGTGGTGTCTTTGAAGACTCCAGTCATCACTCCCAAAGCATCGCTGATCGCTTTGGCGTCCACGCTGTGAACGATTTGGGTGTAGTTCAGCTGAAGCCCCTCTTTGAGCTTCAGGGCATGTTCGGCGTCATCTACCGATGCACCGACTATCTTGACGTTCAGATTCTTGAAGACGCCAGCCTTAGTGTCGAAGTCAACCAACTGTTGACGACAATATGGTCACCAGTGGCCTCGATAGAAGTTGATTACGCCCCAGGATCCTGCCGTAAGTTCGGCGAAAGAAACCTTCTCGTTGTCTAGGTTGAGGCCGCCCAAGTCACCGAAGGCGGCACCATTTTCGATTCGACTCATGCCTGCTGTTCTAGTTGCCTCACCCAGATCTTCCAAACTGTCGCCCCGCTTCTAGAGTTAGCCCATGGAGCGAACCTCAGCATCCCCGTTAACCGACTCAGTATTTCTTGACCGCTGGTCACCAAGATCCTTTAGCGACAAGGCCGTCAGCGATGAGCAGCTAAGTGCCTTGTTTGAGGCGGCCCGGTGGGCCCCCAGCTGGATGAACAACCAGCCATGGCTGTTTTTGTATGAGACCGATGGACCCGATCGCGCCGACATGGAGGCGATCATCTCTGAGTTCAACCGCGGCTGGGCCACCAAAGCTCCTGTGATTGGGTTGATCATTGCCCGACCTGGCCTTGAAGGCTTTATGGCTCGTACAGCAGACTTTGATACCGGCGCCGCCACTATGAGCTTCACTCATCAAGCCACAATGCTTGGATTGTCGGTGCACCTCATGGGCGGGGTCGAGTTGGATCTGGCCTTTGAAAAGACGGGCCTTGATCCAGAGAAAGCGAACATCTTGTGTGGCTTTGCGCTTGGTTACCAGGGCGACGCTTCTGCCCTGCCTGAAAAGCTCCAAGCCAAAGAAGTCCCAAGCCCGCGCATGCCTACAGAGCAGTTCGCCTTCAAGGGACTGACGCCACAGCCCCGACCCGAGTAGTCAGCTACGGCACTTCATGAGCGGCATGATCTTCTCGCCGAACTCTTGAGTGGCAACCGGATAGTCGTCGAAGACACACATGACACCTTTGACACCCGGTATTTCGGAGATCTCATCGAGCTTGCCCGCAATAGTTGCGTGGCTGCCAACGATCGGACCGATGTTCAAGTTGAACGCGCCCTGCATCTCTGTGATCTTCTCCGCAGTTGCACCGGCGGTGTCCAGCTCAGCCTGGCCAGTCATGAATTTGATTGCTTCTAGGTCAGCGCCGTCTTTGTAGCTTTGCCACTTGGCTTCTGCCTCTTCGTCAGTGTCACCCATGGTGATCTGGAACAAGACGTAGATGCCCACGTCTCGGCCAGACTTGTCCGCGGCAGCAACCAAGCGAGCAGCATCGGCCCGTACTTGGTCAAAGTCTCCGGTGCCAATAATGAACTGGTAGTCGCCGTATTCGGCGCAGAACTCCATGCCGCGATCGGACTGACCGGCGCAAACAAGAGGCACTCCCCCATTCTTTGGCGGCGGAGATAGGCGGCAGTCATCCATCTGGAAGTACTCGCCCTTAAGGTCGCTAACCCCATCGGACCAAAGCTCCTTCATGATTTTCACGTACTCGGTGGCGTAGTCATATCGCTTCTCGTAGTACCAGTCACCGGGCCAGACGCCCATCTGTGAGTACTCAATCTGGTTCCAACCAGACACGATGTTGATGCCAAAACGGCCATCGGAAATGTCATCGATGGTGGAAGCCATGCGGGCAACCATCGCTGGTTCCATGGTCGGCAAAGCGACCGACGCAAACAGGTTGATCTTCTCTGTGGCGGCGGCAAGGCCAGCCATAAGGGTGAAGGACTCCATGTTGTGGTCCCAGAATTCGGTGTCGCCACCAAAACCGCGCAGTTTCACCATGCTGAGCAAGAACTCAAAGCCTGCAGCTTCAGCCCGTTCTGCGGTTGTTCGGTTGAGGTCAAAGCTCGGCATGTACTGCGGAGCGTTCTTCGACATCATCCAGCCGTTGTTGCCAATAGGTATGAATATTCCAAGGTCCATTAGATCGGTCTAGCCTGTGACGTCGGTCACGAGCAAGTCACCCGGCTGGGTCAATTGGCTGGGTTAGCTGGGTTAGCTGGGGCGATGCTGAGGAGGTAAGCGCTGGCTTGGGCCTGATCGATCACGTCGGCGTACTTCGCGTTCAGATCAAAAAGGTTCGACTCATGAACTTGGTCGGTCCGATCCCCAACACACTGGCGCACTACAAACGGTTTAAACCCATGGGCGGAGGCGTCAGTGGCAGTGGCCCGGACGCAACCACTAGTTGAAACCCCGGCAATCAGCAACGAATCAGCTCCCAACTGTTGGAGTTGGCTAGCTAAGTCAGTGCCGAAAAATCCGCTGGCGTGTTGTTTGGCTATTACTAGTTCGTCGCCTCCGGGATGAAGGCCAGGAAGCCAATCTCGCAACGGATTACCTGCATCAAAGGAATTCAAGATCTTGGGTAGCTTCTGATACCAGACTCCGCCGTTTGCACCTCCGGCTTCGTACTCAACCGTGGTCCATACCACTGGTACAGCGCAATTTCGGGCGTCGGCAACAAGTTGGCGGACCGCATCGGCCACTTCAGCACGGTTCAGGAACAGAGGCGACTGGGGGTCAAAATATGCGCTGCACATGTCCACCACAACGACTGCCGGAGCCGTTCCGAATTCGGTGCGATTTCCAAATCCGGCGTTCTCGTAGCTAATTGAGGTCTCCGAATCCATGGTCTTGAATCTAACCTGTCGGCATGTCTCAGCTACTTCGCAACTCACCTGACGGTCCGGCCCGATTTCGAGAACTGCTTTCAAGCCCGGGTCCGATTCTGTTGCCCGGATGCTATGACGCGCTTGGAGCACGCCTTATCGAGCAAGCAGATTTCGACGCCGTCTACGTGACTGGATTCGGAGCGTCAGCTTCGTTGCTGGGTCGACCTGACGTTGGGCTTCTTGGAATGTCGGAGATGGCCGACCATGCCGCCCGCATTGTTGCAGCAACCGATCTTCCCGTAATTGCCGACGCCGACACTGGTTATGGCAACCCCATTAACGTCATCCGCACAGTTCAGACCTATGAGCGGGTCGGAGTGGCCGGGCTTCACATCGAAGACCAGGTCATGCCGAAACGCTGTGGCCACATGGAAGGCAAAGTTGTTGTGCCGGCTACAGAATTCGAAGCCAAGGTTCGTGCTGCGGTCGAGGCCCGACGGAACCCAGACTTCACAATCATCGCCCGAACTGATGCCAGAGCTCCTCACGGGTTAGACGCCGCTCTTGCCAGGGCTCGGGCCGCTCGGGCCGCTGGCGCGGATGTGTTGTTTGTTGAAGCGCTGCAGAACATGGATGAGCTGAAGACCGTGGCGAAGGAACTGTCAGACATTCCGCTGGTGTTCAACTGGGCTGAAGGTGGCAAAACTCCCCCGTTAACCAAGGCCGAAATCGTTGAGCTTGGGTTCGCGATGATCATCATGCCCATCTCAACATTGCTGGCCGCCACCAAAGCCATGCAAGAGGTCTTGGCCAAACTGAAGGCAGACGGAACTCCAGTCGAAGCGGTTAAGGACATGCCGGGATTCGACGACTTCACCGACATCATCGGTCTTCCCGAAGTCATAGACCTACAAGCCCAGTTCGCCGGCTAAAGATCAGTCAAACGCTCCCATTCTGGCGGTGTAGCCAGTCAAACCCGGCTGTTTCCCAGGTCAGTTCGGATTTTTTGACTGGTAGACAGGTCGGTTCAGAGGGATTGGCTGTTAGCCGGTTACTCGTTTTAGGCCGGCTAGAACCCTGGACGGAGTCAGTGGGAACGTGTCGAACCAGACGCCGGTGGCGTCATGAAGCGCTGCTACCAATGCGGGAGCATAGGTCATCATGGGCATCTCAGCCATGCCACGGGCTCCGAAGGGCCCCAGCGGATCGGCCTCTTCCATGATCACGCTTTCGACCTTGCGAGGGATGTCACCAATTCCGGGAATCAAGTAACCGCTGAACCTCGGATTCAGCAAGAACCCGTCTTTGCTTTGAAGGTTCTCGCTAAGGGCATAGCCGTGGGCTTGGATGACAGCACCTTCGATTTGCCCTTCAACCAAGACCGGGTTGATGGCCTTGCCAACGTCATGAGTACTGACCACCCGGTCAACCACGATGTGGCCGGTCTCGGTGTCAACCGTCATTTCGATGGCCTGGGCCACATAGCCGTAAGTGAAATTGGGCCATCCAGCGCCGGTTTCGGGATCGAGATACTCGGTAGGCGGTGGAACAAATCGGAACTGCCCAATCGCGGGGCGAGCTCCCTCCCGCCACTGCTTTTCAGCTTCGGAGGCAGCACCTTGAATTGAGTTGCCAGCCATCCATGTGAGGCGAGACGCCGAAGCTGATCCCGAATCGCCCGAACTCGCAGTGTCAGAAAAAACACCCTCGATGTTCTCCGAGCCAACTCCGGTGGCTTCGGCCGCCATCTGAATGAATGCCTGGTGTGCGCCTTGGCCTACCTCAGCACCAGCGTGGAACAAGATGGCCGACGTCGGGTACTCGTCTTCTTCGCCACCCAAAAGATGGATCTCGGCCTCGCACCTTTCGGGAAAGCCGAAGCTGAAGCCAACGTTTTTGAAAGCGCACGCAAACCCGCGACCACGTTTTAGAGCATCCGCGGCTGGAGCCAAAGAGGCTACAGGCGAGAACTGACTGGCTAAACGCATCGGTTCACCCATGCGGGCCTCAATGGCACACCGGTCAATAACTTGAGGAAGAGATACCCCTTCAGGCATCTCAGTTTGGGTGATGAACTCAGAGCCGTTTTTTAGCGTGTTGATCCGTCTTAACTCGATCGGGTCCAAGCCCGAAAGCTCGGCGAGTTTGTTCATTTGAGTCTCTGCCACAAACGCGGCCTGAGGTCCCCCGAAACCACGGAATGCTCCCCCCGGTGTGGCGTTTGTGTAGACCACACTGGAATCGATCCGGGCGTTTGGCACCTCGTAACAACCAGCCACACCAATATGGGCGTTGCCCAATACCTTGTTCGATGTGTAGTTGTAGGCGCCCGCGTCTAGCACGACATCGGCCTCGACGAAGGTGATCTTGCCGTCGGCGTCAGCGCCAAGTGTGGCTTCGATACGGCCTCGGTGACGCTTGTGGTGTCCAACGATTGACTCTTCTCGCGACCAGATGCTTCCGACCGCCCTGGTGTCGCCCTTCTCTGCCAAACGCATGGCAGCAAGCGCCAACACGATCTGAAGCGAGATGTCTTCCCGACCGCCGAAGGCCCCTCCGATAGACGGGTAGATCACCCGAAGCCGATCCTCAGGCAGGTCCAAAGCATGAGCAAGTTGGACACGGTCTTCATGAGTCCATTGGCCAGCCACCTCAACGGTGAGACGCCGGTCAGAGTCGTAATAGGCCAGCCCTGCTTCAGGCTGAAGGTAGGCGTGCTCCTGATAGGGCAGTTCGTAAGTGCCTTCGACAACCCAAGTGGTCGCCGCCTGACCCTTGGCCAGGTCACCCTTGCGGATTTTGAAAGAGTGATACCGGTTCGAATCGAGACCATCCTCGGGGTGAATGAGGGTGTCGGAACTCAAGGCTGCATCGATGTCGCCAAGAACCTCGAGTTGCTCCCAATCCGCCTTCACCAGCGCAGCGCCGGCTTCGGCCTGTTCAGCAGTCTCAGCTACCACCAGTGCGAGATGATCTGCTTCCCAACGCGAAATGTTGCTAGGCACTTCGGTCCGATCGTTCTGCGTTGTGCCAATAAACACCGGCTGATCATTCTTCGTAAGCCCGTACTCATTAACTGGCACATCTGCTGCGGTCAGGACGGCCACAACGCCGGGGGATGCTTCAGCATCTGAAGTGTCCAGAGCTATTAGCCGAGCGTGTGGTTGACCGGTGAAAACAACCTTGGCCCACAAGGCGTCAGCCGGTATGCGATCTGCAGGATATTCAGCGGCACCAGTAACTTTGTCAGTCGCGTCAAAGCGCTTAAGAGCGGCCCCGACGCCCGAGTCGTGCATCTCTCCAACCACCGATGTCATCAGCCGAGCTCGCTTCGTGTCGCTTCTCTGACTGCGTCGCGGATCTTGTAGTAGCCCGTGCAGCGGCACAGGTTGCCCGACAGAGCCAAATCGATTTGGGCGTCGCTTGGATCGCTCATTTCTTCTGCCAATGCAGATCCGCTGACCAAGAATCCAGGGATGCAAAAACCACATTGAACAGCGGTGTAGTCAACAAAGGCGGCCTGGAGCTTCGAAAGTCGCCCGCCGTTAGCAATACCTTCGATTGTGATCACGTTGTCGGAGTTCGCACGGGCGGCCGGAACGAGGCACGACAGCACCGCCTGACCATCCATGATTACTGTGCATGCCCCACACTCTCCCTCGGCGCAACCTTCCTGGGCGCCTTGGAGCGAGATTGACGGATCCGAGTGATGCGCCGGGCCGCGCAACCAATCCAAGAGGTTCAAAGAAGCCGCATTTGAAGCAGTAATCTTCGTGCCATTAACCGTGACGGTGATGGCGTCGCTGTTGGACAAGGTGACCTTTGTCGGCTGAGTGGGCTGCCGGTCGGTGATACGTAACGTAGGAGTCCGATCTGGCCAAAGTTGGGCTTCAGTTCGAGTTTGCAGAGCCGTAAGGCATCTTCGAATCAACACCTCTGTGGTGTCTCGCCTGTAGTCGGCGGGCGCACGCAGATCATCGATCGGGGCGATTTCGGCCGCGGCTGCTGAAGCCGCGGCACCGATGGCCGGCGGGGCCAGCGGCTGGCCCACAAGGGTCGCTTCGGCGGCGATCGATCTGAAGATCGTGGGAGCGACGCTTCCAATGGCTATTCGGGCGTCGGTCACTTCGCCAGTTGCGCCAAGCCAAACCGAAACGCCTAAGTGAACAACGGAGATGGCCTGCGCTTGGCGCAGGCCCAATTTTGCATAGATCGATCGGCGCTGAGGGTCTCGCGGAATCGAGATACCGGTGACCAGTTCATCTTCACCCAACACCGTCTTTCTGACCCCAACTGTGAACTCTCCAATCGGAACATCTCGCGACGTGGATGGGCCGGTGATGTGCACCACAGCATCAAGCGCGTTAAGAGCCGAAAGGGAGTCGTTTGCCGGACTAGCCGTGACGACGTTTCCCACCACTGTGGCTCGGTTCCTGAGCGCCGGGGATCCAACTTCCAGGCAAGCCTGAACCAACGGCAAAGCGATAGCTGGCAAAGCGGGATGGCTGACGATGTCGTTGTGGGTGACAAGCGGACCAATCCGCACAAGGTCTTCCGAAATCTCAATTTCATCAAGCCCTGGAATGCGGGTGAGATCAATCAAGGTCACTGGGTTCGCGGCGCCCACTCCCCTATCGAGCTCAACCATCAAGTCGGTCCCACCAGCAATTGGGCGCGCTGAGGGGTTGGCTGCAAGCAACTCCAACGCTTCTGTCAAAGTTCGGGGCGCGTGGTAGGTCTCAACAGTTGCCGCGGGCGCCTGGATCGGGTGGGTCACGAACCCAGTTTGTCAGCTATCCACGCTCATAGCGCCATCCTTTAGGATCGAGCACCAGTCGGTTTCGACCTCCTACCGACTCTGCGTCACCGGAGTCATACGCAGCGTCACCTTCCCACATCACAATGCGGGGCTTGCCGGTCATTAGTCCTCGCGTAGAGAATCGCTCAGTCTCAGTTTCGGCTGCCCATTTCAGGGCTGATGCCACATCAGAGTGAGCTGCCAACTGATACAAACTGATCCAGGTTGGCGGCACTAGCTCTATTTCCCCAGCGTCTCTCATGGCCATAGCTGCGGCTGGTTCAAGCCACGCGTGATCATGAATTTCGCCGCCGTCGATGGTCACTACGCCGGCAGGGGCAGCCGCTGCGAAGAACCAAGTAGCGAACCGCTTTTTAGGTCCCTGGTCGGTTGGAATCTCAACAGCGGGGGGCGGAACCCAGTGCGACCACTGCACGAGGTCTTCAGCAGAGATCGTTAGGTCGGTCTCTTCGTGCGCCTCCCGAACAGCGGCAAGCAAGGCTGCGGCTTCATCGTCATTGCCGTTGCGCTCATGGTCATCCACCCTTCCTCCGGGGAAGACCCAAAGGCCGCCAAAGGCGATCTTTGAATTCCGTTTGACCATAAGAACCTCAAGCGCTCCGGCTTCAGAATCTCTAAGTAGCAACACCGTCGCCGCTGGAATTAGGTCTGCATCACTCACCTTGAACCTCCTGAGAATGCAAGCTAGAGCATCAGCACTGAACAGCCACAAACGTCATCGGTAATAGGTCAGGCCCTGAGCGTCATTCTCGCAGGGCTCATAGCGCTCTGTCTGGCTCTTGGGCTGTACCTGGTTTTTAGTTCGAACCGGGACCCAGACCCAGCTAACAAAGACCTAGACAGCACTGCCCCCGGAACCGAGCTACCTGCGGATACTTCGACTTCTGCCCTGCCCGATCACACTGATGAGTTCTTGGATGCCTACGAAGCTAGCTTCGACGGACCATATGCCCTGACCGGAGAATTTGAGTTCGCCAACGCCAATGCTTCAACCAGTCAGCAAGTTCGTCGGGCTCGAATTGGTGATCGCTCACTTGACCAGATCGGCAGCGGCGCTGTTGTTACCCGAGATGGCGAACTTCGACGCTGTTCAGATGACGGCACGCAGTTTCTTTGTACTCAGCCCGAACCCGAACCGACACCATCTAGTCGTCGAAACGAACTAGCAGATGAGCTCGACGAGGGCGAAGGTTTCACGGTTGTGCAAAAGCCTGATGGGTGTTTCGTTCTAACGGCAATCGGCGATGGCACTTTCTCGCTCTTTGGTTTCGAAACCACCTATTGCTTTGATGAGGAGACCGGGGCCATTGCCTCAAAGATCACGGTCAAAGGTCGGCGAACCGAATCGTTCATTGCCCGATCAATCTCCGCCGAAGTCACCGAGGACGACCTAACGCCCATGTAAGGGACCGCGGTTGCGAGCTAGCGATCGAGCCCAAATGGGGAAGGGTGTAGTAGGACCATCTGCTTCCGGGTCCCAATTTGGGTCCCGGTGGCGATGCGTGTGGAGGGATGATGGCCCCACTACAAACCCCATAACAACCGATGTGGGCGAATGACCACCGGAAGTTGCGATTAGCATCGTCGGACAGTCCAAAAAACTTAAGTAACAAATTCGTTACGTCAAGGGCACCTTTGTGGAACAACTACTAGGCGAAAACTTCTTCTCCCTCCTTACTTTGGCCCTTGGAGCCGCTCTGGCCGGTGGCAACATCGTGGCCCTGATCAAGCCACCGCCGCATCTCAAGGAAGGCAGTCTCGAGGCTCCCCCGCTGAAACGGAGTGCAATCCAGATCGTCATCGGCCTCTTAGCCTGCCTGTGGGCGATTGCCTCACTGGTGGGTTAGACCTACTAGCCCGGCTATAGGTGGGTAAATCGCCCGTGACCTAAAGATTTTGGCTTCTCGGGCCGATCTTTCATATGTGGCCTACAAGACCGACAACAAAACCTCGGTAACGCGTCGAGTTCGACGACGTCCAGTTGTTGCGCCACCTATGCCCTCACCAGTAGCAAGCAGGCCCGAGATACCTATGGGCCAGGTTTCAGGGGCAACAACACAGCGCACAACGATGATTCTTCAGGTGGTCCTGGCCGCCGCGACGTGTCTGACCTTGGTCGGCGCAATCGCAACTCTGAGCAGCGGAGGCGCCGAGACAATTCCCGCTTCTTCTCCAGACGCAGCTCCTCCAGCGGTTCTAATACAGACCGACTGACCTCAGCCAGCTAGATGGTTTCCCTGACGTAGGCCCGCGCCAAATGTAGGCACACACAAGCGCGCCGGCGAATAGCTAAGCGGTAGCTAAAACTCTTCGGGCCCCGGCGATGAGGGTGCAGACTGATAGGCCCGGGCCATGTCGGCAAAGCGGGTGTGCTTTCCTACAAAAGCCAACCTGACAGTGGCCGTTGGGCCAGCACGGTGCTTGGCAATAATCACTTCGGCAATGCCCGCATCTTGGCTTTGCGGGTCATAAATCTCATCGCGGTATAGAAACATCACTGCGTCGGCATCTTGTTCCAGCGAGCCTGACTCTCGAAGGTCACTGAGCATCGGCCGCTTATCTTGGCGTTGCTCAACACCACGATTCAACTGCGCAAGCGCGATAACCGGACATTCAAGTTCGCGAGCCAGGATCTTGAGGTTTCGACTGATTTCAGCCACCTCGACCTGGCGGCTCTCAGCGTTGGTGCGGCCCGACATCAACTGGATGTAGTCCACAATCACAAGGCCAAGATCCCCCAGCTTTGACTTGAGCCGCCTGGACTTAGCCCTGATTTCCATTACCGAAGTGTGCGGGTTGTCATCGATATAGATCGGTGACTCCGTTAGAGGGCCAACAGCGTGAGAAATACGCTGCCAGTCTCCTTCGCTGAGGTCGCCGATCTTTAGCTTTGAGGCGTCAATTCGGGCCTCAGAGCACAGAACACGCTGTGTTAGCTCAAGCTTGGACATCTCGAGGGAGAAGAACAGAACCGGACGATTCTCTCGTACCGCAGCGTGGGTGGCCATACCGAGAGCAAACGCCGTCTTTCCCATTGCGGGGCGAGCCCCAACTACATAGAAAGCGTTGGGTTGCAGGCCGGCCAGAACTTTGTCGAGATCGCTATAACCAGATGCGGTACCGGTGATTGCATCGCCCCGGTCATAAAGAGCTTCAATTCGATCCAGCGTTGCGCCTATGACTTCACTCATAGCCGAAGTGGTGTCAGTCACTCGCTTCTGAGCGACGTCGAAGATCTTTGCCTCGGCCTCATCAAGCGCCCCAATTACATCTTCGGGAACGCTGTAGGCAGTCTCAGCAATCTCGGCACTAACGGAGATCATGCGGCGCAGAAGCGCCCGCTCTTCCACGATCTTGGCGTAAAACTCGGCGTTAGAAATAGCTGGGGTGTTGATCTGAAGCTCGAGCAAGACCGACGGACCGCCGACCGATTCCAGCAGCCCGGCTCGCTCCAACTCTTCGGCAACTGTGACTGAGTCGATTGGCTCGCCGCCGCTATAGAGGCTGAGAATTGCCTCATATACGTGGGCGTGAGTCGGCTTGTAGAAATGGCTGGCGTCAATAACCTGCACGACGTCGGCAATCGCCTCACGGCTGAGCATCATGGCACCCAGAACCGATTCTTCCGCCTGGAGGTTGTGCGGCGGAACTCTCTGGTTGGCCCGCTCGGGTTTTTGGGCGCTGAGGTTGATTAGTGACATCGCTTCAATCCTCCTTCATTCAGCCTGTGGACCGATAGACCCGACAGCCTGTGAATTAGTGCCATTTGCCTGTCAATTGCCTGTTAATAACATGGGGATAGTCAAAATGTGGATAACCCGTGGATAAGTGGCTGCACGCGTCCGAATAGGAGTGCAGAGATAGCTTAGATAGAGCGGTCCCGGCCCTTTACGAGAGCCGGGACCGTCTGTGAATTACGCAGCTGTTACTTCTACAGTTACAGGGAACTGCACATCAGGGTGAGGCTTAACGGTAACCATGTGGGAACCGACCTCTTTGATGGAGCTATCTTCGACCTCGATCATCTTGCGATCGATTTCGATTCCTGCCTGATCTGAGATGGCTTCAGCTACATCAGAAGATGAAACCGAGCCAAACAGCTTGCCTTCGGCCGAAGCTCGAGCGCTAATTGAAATTGGCCGTGCAACTAGTGCCTTGGCCATTTCTTCTGCTCCAGCACGGTCCTTAGTGTTCTGAACTTCCCAGGTGCGCTTCATCTGCGCCGCCTGAGCCTCAGCTCCTGCAGCAGCCATCGAGGCCTTGCCAGCAGGAATGAGGAAGTTACGGGCATATCCGTCAGCAACGATTACTACGTCGCCTCGGTTGCCTAAGCCAGTGATGCGGTCGTGAAGAACGATTTTCATTCTGCCACCTCGCCAGTTTCAGGAGCAGCTGCTGTTTCAACCACAGCTGTATCAACTGCAGCATCAGGCGTTGCTAGCACTGCATCGTCTACCTGTGGAACATCTTCGTTGCGATCTGGACGATCGCCTCGGTCGCCACGGTCTCCGCGGTCTGGACGATCTCCACGATCACGGCCACCGCCACTACGACGCTGGGTTGTGACTCTGCTGGTGTATGGCAAGAGGCCCATTTCGCGGGCGTTCTTGATAGCAGTGTTGATTACTCGCTGCTGCTGAACGTTGTTGCCGGTAACTCGACGACCGCGGATCTTGGCCCGGTCGGACATGAACCGACGAAGCAGATCGACGTCTTTGTAATCGACGTATTCAATCTTGTCTGCGCTAAGGGGAGACACCTTCTTCTTGCGGTGCTTTGAGTCCTTGGGCTTCATACGGCGCTTGGATTGTGTTGCCATTAGAAGGGCTCCTCGTTTGGATCGTAGTTTGGAACAGTTTGTGTTTGACCGCCGCCACCGGAGTTGCCTCCGCCAGAGTTACCGCCGAAGGAGCGTCCGCCGCCTCCGCCGCCACCGTCATTGGAGCGTTCGTTTTTCATTACGCTGGCAGTTGCCCAACGAAGGCTCACGGCGACATCGTCAGCGACGATTTCTACCTTTGAGCGCTTGTCTCCGTCTTGGTTTTCCCAGCTGCGCTGGTCCAGACGGCCGGTAACAGTTACCCGTGTACCTCGGCCTACTGATTCAGCGGCGTTTTCTGCCAACTGTGACCAGCAGGTCACGTCGAAGAAAGACGTGCTTTCTTCCCACTCTTGTGTCTGGCGGTTCTGCCAGCGGCGGTTTACCGCCAACCCGAAGCTGGCCACTGACTGGCCGCCTGGGGTGTATCGAAGTTCAGGTTCGCGTGTTGCGTTTCCTGTAACTGTGACTGTGTTGTCTATTGCCATGAAGGCGCTCCCTAGTTGGTGGTGCCAACGAGGCCGCGCTTGTGCGCCTCGGGTACTGGCAACCGCATGAACTTATGTCGGATCACATCATCTGCAAGACGCAGCGTGCGATCGATTTCGTCCAACGGCTTAGGCGAGACGAATTCCAGGACGACATAGAAGCCTTCCCACATGTGCTTGATTTCAAAAGCGAAGCGACGGACGCCTCGCTTATCAACCTTCTCGAGTGTGCCGCCAACTTCTTTGGCTAGGGCTTCAAGTTTGTTGATGTTGGTTTGTACTGCTGATTCTTCAAGATCAGACTTGAAGATAATCATGAGTTCGTAGGCTCGCAAAGCAAGCGCCTCCCTCTGGATCCGGGGTGGTCCCCGGAGCTCTGGACTTCAGAGCAGGGTGTTGACCAATAAAGGCAACCCGCTAAGGCTACCGGTGCCGATCTGCACCCACACGCAAACCTTAAAGGCGACCTATGACACTATCGCTCGCAGCCCTGCACTCGATTGCTGGCAGCCCTGCGCTGGTGCCGCCAAATTTCTGCCCCAGGTGACAATTTCCCCAAATTTCTGCCCCAGGTGACAATAGTTGTCACCTCCAGCTGATTTTTCGGGGTTTTGTCACCTACAGCTGACATTTGGAGATGAGGCTTGGTGGGGTCGGCTCGTTGCTGGCCCGATCTGCGTACTTAACCGTCGGGGTTGGTTGTGGTGGGCGCAGGCGGGGCGCCGCCATCGGCCGGAGCGTTCGGATCGGTCTCGCCTTCAACCGTTGTTGGCGGCGCGCAGGGCTCTGTACTTGGCGGAAGGGTGATCTCTCCAGGCAACGTTTCTCGCGGAGCTTCAGGCGGCAAGCAGTCAGGCAGCGTGGTCGTAGAAAGTTGGCGATTCAAGATCGTGCCCGGGAACTCTTGTTGAGTTGGCAATCCGTTACAAGGCGGGGTGTCGGGTCGTGACGTAGCTCGCTCCATAAACCGGCTCCACATTTGGGCCGGGAAGTCGCCACCGTGCACCTCAATGCCTCGGAAGTTGTCCATGAAGCGGACCGGTTCGCCAGGAGCACCCGCATATCCCATCCACACCGCTGCGGTCAGGTCACAAGTGAATCCCACAAACCAAGCATCTCGGGCGTCTTGAGTGGTGCCCGTCTTGCCTGCTGCGGGTCGGCTGAACTGTGCGTTGCGGCCGGTTCCGGCTTCCACCACCTGTGAAAGCGCGTAGTTGACTTGGCGAGCCTTGTCCGCTGGCAGCACCTGGGATGACTTGCGGTCTTCATCGGCCCGGCAATCTGTGCTCTCCAGCTCTGGATACCAGCAGATGATTTCACCGTTTGAATTTTCGATTCTGGTGATAATGACAGGTGGGAGCGCCTGACCTTCGCGGGCCAGGGTCGAATAGGACGAAGCCATATCAAGCACAGAAACTTCGCCCGAGCCCAGTACCAAAGCGTTTACTGGAGGCAGAGGTGCAGTCACACCTAAGTTTGTGGCCATGTCGACAACTTGGGGGGCTCCGATGTCAAGCATCAGTTGGGCGAAAACCACGTTCGATGACGCCCGTAGGCTGTCAAGCAAATCTCGGTAGCCCTTAGCCGAACCACCGCCCCGAACCTTCCAAGGCTCGCCGTCGTTGTCCAAAGTGATGTTTGAAGGAGCCGAGTACAACGACTGAGCCGAGATGCCCTGATCTAGGGCCTCAGCCAGGGCAAACGTCTTGAACGAGGAACCGGGTTGACGGCCAGAACCGCCACCGAGACGGCCCATTGCGAGGTTGACTTCTGACTTTCCAAAGTCAGACCCACCCATCATGGCAACCACTTTGCCGTCACCGTCTACTGCAACGATCGACGCCTGAGGGTTGTCAGGATCTTCGGGAGGGAGTTCCTCGGTGACCGTTTCGTACGCAATGCGCTGGAGATCATGATCCAGGGTTGTGTACACCCGTAGGCCAGCGCTGTAGTAGTCGTTGGGATACAGACGGGCCAACTGCTGACGTACAGCCTCAACGAAGTACTCGGTGCCGTACTCAGACCCCTTAACTACGCCAAGACCCTCGCGATCTTCAGGGTTAGCAACACTCTCCCAAGAACGTTCGTTGGCCTCGTCAGCCTGGTCCTGGTCGATGTAGCCGTCGATCACCATGCGGGTCAGCACAGTGGCTCGGCGCCTCGTCGCCTCCTCGGGGTCTTCGTAGGGATCGCCGCTGTTCGGGGCCCGAATTCTGGACACCAATAAGGCAGCGTCAGCCAAGTCGATATCCTCCACATCCTTGCCAAAGTAGGCCTGGGAAGCTGCTTGGACGCCATAGGCACCACGGCCGAAATAGATCCGGTTTAGATATCGGTTCAGGATCTCCTTCTTGCCAGCGAACTCATCGTCTTCAGTGCCGGTGAGAGTTCGCTCCAGCTTGATTGCCAGCGTGGCCTCGCGGATCTTTCTAGTGAGCGTCCGCTCGTTTGTCAGATATGCGTTCTTCACATATTGCTGGGTAATGGTAGAGCCGCCCTGGCTAGCGCTCTGCTCGCGAATGTCCTGGTAAAGGGCTCGGGCGATGCCGACAGCGTCGATCCCATAGTGTTGGAAGAAGTCTTTGTCTTCGGTTGCAACAACGGCCTGAATCATCACGTCAGGGATCTGGTTGTAGTTGACAAAGTCACGATCTTCGCCAGAAATCAGTCTTGCAACTGCGGAATTCTGATCACAGCCAGCGGCAACATCGCTGCTGCAAATAAACGTTGTCTGGTTTAACGAATCAAAATCATCTTCGGGTAGCGGGATGTTCGACAGCTCATTGATGCCAATGGCAAAGCCGGCGACACCAAACATCGCCAACAACAGCAGCAGCCGGCGGATACGCCACAAAGGGTTTCGGCGACGATTTCTAGGCTGGCGCGGTCCACCAAGTGGATTCCAGATAGGAGGGTTGTCAGACATGGGGGCGGTTAGTCACAAGGGTTCGTCGTTAGTACGGGACTAGCTAGTACAGAAGTAGCTAGTACAGGATTCGCTATTACAGGTCGCATAGAAGAAACACTAGGTTTTACTTGGCAATCAGCCGGTTGAGGTCGCGGGCTGCCCACCGTCAACCGAAAATGACTCCCGCAAGTGGTTCCACCAGCAACTTTGGCAGACCTCGATGCGGTAACAATC
The DNA here is from genome assembly GCA_937922785.1 of uncultured Acidimicrobiales bacterium. Classification (GTDB taxonomy): domain Bacteria; phylum Actinomycetota; class Acidimicrobiia; order Acidimicrobiales; family SZUA-35; genus CALAJQ01. The sequence continues at coordinate 57,186 of CALAJQ010000029.1, read as the reverse complement.
TGACGGCTTACCCCTCGCCCGGAGCCGTCTTACGTCCCTCAGCTTCGAAATAACCCGTCCGCCATTGGGTAGACCCGCGCCAAATGCAAAAGTAACCAGAACAAGTTCGGGAAGTTCGCAGATAGGGCACTCGTCAGTAAGTGCAACGCCGTGATGATGAGCGACCCTTCGAAGCTCAGGCTGAGCATCACAGACTTCGGCTTCGGTCTTGGTGCCTTCGTGGAATGCCTTGATCTGACGGTCCCGCGCTAAGCGGTAGCTGACAACAGCGTCAGATGTCTCGGAGGCAGAAGAAACCACGCCTTTGAGGGTAGAGGGTCGAGCGGGCCTCGCTACTACCGAAGCCCCTACTTGCTGGAATCGCTGCCGCCATCCCACCACTGCTGCACAAGCTCGATTGCATCACGCTTTCCTATCGTGCCGCGCTCTATTCGCTGTGCTGCTAGAAACTTTGTGGCCGCCCCGACGGCACGAGACTGACCAATACTTAGCGCTTCCATCACTTCAGCCCCGGTCAATGGCGATCCAAGGTCAGACAAGTCTTCTGACTTCCCCAACGTTTCGACTAGATCTTGGATCGGCGATGGATCGGCGTAGATATCGGGGCGAAGGCGGGCCAGGGCAAAAACGTCATCAAGTCGATCAATCCCGGTAGCTGCCACAAATGCTCTAACACCCGAAGGTGACGCCTCAGCTGAACTCAGCTGGTGCGCTCCGGTAACGATTGCCGTGGTTAGCTGACGCTCTTCGGTGGAGTATCGGTGGTCCGATAGCCATTCACGTGTTCGATCCGGCCCGGCATGCCCGACGAGGGCGCACCTGCGAACTAGAACCGACAGCCCTGGGGTTGATGCTGCTTTCCTAGCGGGCTCCGAATCCATTGCCCCAAACACATAGCCCATGACGCCAATGTCAGAGAGAAACTCGATTCCTTCACCGGGATGCTCCAAGCCAAGAAGGAGCTCGATCTCAATCTGGATTCTCTCGATCGACACGATGTCCAATCGACTCAACATTTTCACCGCCGCCTCGGCCAAAGAAGGCTCCGGAGTCAGGTTGAAACGGCTAATGAAGCGGGCCGCACGCAGAATTCGCAGCGGATCGTCGCCGAAAGAGATAAGCGGATCAAGTGGAGTGGCCAACCGCCGCTCGATCAGATCAATCCGCCCGCCGTAAGGGTCAACCAAGACCCCATCAGGAAGCGAAAGTGCCATTGCATTTATGGTGAAGTCTCTGCGTGACAGATCGGTCTGAAGATCGTCTCCGAACTGCACAACGGGCTTGCGGGAATCTGTGGTGTAGCTCTCGGCCCGGTGGGTTGTAATTTCCACCGGGCGGCCCTTAAACCGGGCCCCGATGGTGCCGAACTTCTCACCTTGGGTCCAGACGCTGGTGACAACACTCTCGATGATCTTCTTTATCTCCGGAGGGCGCGCGTCGGTAGTTAGATCGAGGTCATCGTCGGTGCTGTAGACACCCAATTCCATTCCGCGAACAATTCCACCCACCAAGTACAGGTGCTTGCCTGCCTTAGCAAAAGCTTGAGCCAGGGGGTCGAGGAAGGTCACCGCTGGATGTCTCATCGCGGGTTCAGCTTCTTTGTTCACAGATCGCCTTTGTTCACAGATCGCCAGCCCCACCGCCAAGATGAACTGATCGAGCCTCGGCAACTATTTTTGAACCAAGCCCCGCCGACGATGTCTCTTCGGGTCGGTGGTCCAAACCAATCGCAGCCGAACCAACCGCTGCAGTGCAGTGACCCAGCGCATCTAGGTCATAGCCGCCTTCTAGGAACAGCATTCGCTTACCGGGCACAGCATTAGCCAAGACCTTGGCCATTACCTCGGCATAGTCGGTAGAGGTGAAACCAAGCTCGGCTAGAGGGTCATCACGATGACCGTCAAAGCCTGCAGAGAGCAACACCCAGGTTGGCCCGAAACGGTCAAGCACCGGTTCGATAACTTGGTCATAGGCAAGACGAAGTGCATCTCCCGCTGATCCAGCCGGTAGCGGAATGTTGACGTTCGCTCCCCGACCTTGGCCATTGCCAACATCAGTGACGGCACCGGTGAACGGATACCACTGTCCTTGGTGGGTGCTAACGAACAGCACGTTGGGGTCGTCATAGAAGATTGACTCGGTGCCGTTTCCGTGGTGAGCGTCAAGGTCCACAATGGCTACTCGTTCACCCCTGGCAGCCAAACTTGCCGCGGTCACGGCCACGTTATTGATAAGACAGAACCCCATCTGGCGGTCTGAAAGTGCGTGGTGGCCCGGCGGCCTAACCACAGACCAGCCAACTTCTCCTTCGCCTTGATCAAGCCGTTTGACCAGCTCCAAGCCAGCGCCCGCCGCCCGTCGTGCAGCCTCTGCTGACTTAACTGAGACGTAGGTATCGGGATCGATCGATCCGCCGCCGTTGGCACAAAGATCTTCCATATCGCTTATTAGGTGCGCTGGGTGGACACGCTGCAAATCATCATCTGAGGCAATTGGTGCGCTAACCCACTTGACGGCGTCAGGATCAAGCGTGGCCAAGCCGTCAAGTACTGCCCCAAGTCGAGCTGGACGCTCAGGATGGCCGGCGCCGGTGAGGTGCTCAACGAAGACATCGTGGGTGGCTACTAAAAGGCTCATGCAGCTAACGGTACCCGCACCTAACAACAGCGTAGGATTGAGGTTGGTGGATAACCCAGCAGTCGATCTCCACACATCCGGAATCTCGGCCCGACCGAGCACTTCGTCGCGTGTGCGAGTATCGCGTTGGCGGGGCGAGAGATTCATTGCGCAAGTAAGCCCATCGAGAGGCCACAGGCGCACAGAGACTCTTGATGTAGTTCGATGCTTAGAAGGTCTGCGCTCCAGAGGCGTCTATCGCGCTCTAACTCCAGCACTAAGCACCTGGGACGCCCAGCCGTTTTTGGAAGCCGGTTTCGGCTTGCATGAGTACCTCCACTTGTTGTCACGTCCGCTTAGCCAGCCGTTTGACAAGCCCCGCCACAAGTCGCGCCCTGGCGCCCCGTGGCATCGCCAAGGCGCACTTGAGGTTGACGCAGCTTCGTTCGAACCGTTCTGGCGTTTTGATCTTGGCGCGCTGAATGAGGCTCGGCGAGCCACGCCAACCCACAGGTTTCGGGTGATTGTCCAAGACAAGACTGTTGTGGGTTATGCGATTGTTGGTCGTGCTGGAACGCGCGGTTATCTGCAGCGACTGGCCGTTCGGCCAGGGCTTGAAGGCCAAGGACTCGGCACTTCGCTGATCAATGATGGGTTCGGCTGGCTTAGGAACAAGGGGGCCAGCGAGATCCTTGTTAACACTCAAGAACACAACAGTCGGGCGCTCGGGCTCTATGAACATGTCGGCTTTGTGCTTCAGACCGAAAAGCTGTCGGTTCTCAGCTGGACCCCATGAGATTTCCCAAGCGAGAAACCCGACCCAAACAAACAGATATTGTGGTCGTCGTTCTGGCGGCGATAGTGACTTTCGGACTGACCTCTGCACTCAGTTTGGCCCTGCTTAGTCCAGCTTCCAGCGCTCAGGACGGCCGGTTAAGACTGTTGCGCCAGTCAGCATATGTACCAGCCGAAGGCGTCTTCGAAGCAGAGTTGGAGTGGACGGGTCCATTCACGTCTGACCTTGCGGTATCGGTACTTATTCATACGCCGATCAGTTCCGAATCTGAGGTCACTTCGAACCCGACCGGCGTCCTAAACAGGACAACCCCGACACCGATAACTGCGCTTCTCAGAAGCGACAATCGGATCCAGATCTCCATTCCAATACGTGCAGTTTCTGGAAGTGACGATCGGATTCTTCTGCGTGAGGCCGGCGTGTACCCGGTTTCAATCGAGGTTCGGGGCGAGGTCGGCACGGTCGCCTCTCTTAGGTCAAACCTTGTCCGACTGCCAAACGATATTGCCGAAATTGAACCGCTACCCGTGGGGTTCATCTTGGGCGTGTCCGCAGCAGAGGACATAACTATCGCCGACGCCACAGGGCTGCTCACGCTGCGGCCCGATCTTCCCCTGACTGTTCAGTTGGATGAGGGCGCTCTCACCCAGCTAGCCACCGACTCAGCGCTAGCGGATGACTTTCGAGCCGCTTTGGGTGATCGACCTGTGCTGGTGTCCCCGTCATTTGACCTCGACCCGTCGGCGCTAGCAGAAATCGCTCACCAGGCGCTCTACCTAACTTCAGTTGAACGCACGGCCAGTGAACTGGCAGAACTCAGGCTCAATTCTGTGCCCGGCATTGTTGCTTTGGACGCCGAACTAACCGAGTCAGGTGCGCAGCTACTTCGCGAGGCCGGAATCACCACGGTCGTCCGCTCGGCAGGTGGCGCTGGATCAGCGGGCGAGATCGGTAGCGAGTCCAACACAATCAAAGTAATCGAGGCCGATAGTGAGTTGACTAACGAACTGGCAGCTGGGCCGCTTGCCATCGAGAACACTCACCGCCTGATCGCAATATTGGCAATAAGACAATCTCGCGAGTCTGAGCCAATTCTTCTGGGCGGCAACGCGGTCACTTCCCTTGGACTCGACTCAGCCGACACGTTCCTGGCCGCTGTCGGGTCATCAGGGTTGATGAGGCCGATCTCGCTTGCTGATTCGGCTGAATTCGCATCCTCGCTGCCGATCCGGCCCGCTGAGCGCCCGACGCAGGATTTGGCCGCAATTGGGGCCGAACTGGATTCGGTTATTCGCCTTCTGGACACCTACCGCGACTTCCACGTTTCGGGCGGGCTACACCCGGTAACTGCGGAGAACAACATCCTTACCAGCTTTAGCCGTGAACGAAACCCCGACGACAGACTACGGGCACTCAGGGCAGCACGGATGGGCCTGGAGGAAGCACTAGCTCCGATCGAAATGCCTCAGGGGCCGGCGATAACTCTGGCCGCAACCAAGAGCGTGATCCCGCTTACGATCTCCAACAACGCAGACGGGCCTCGCCAAGTTCAGCTGCGTTTCACCAGCCGCAAGGTTCAGGTACTGGAACAAAACGCGTTGTATGTGCTTGACCCAGGCGTGAACACGCTGGAAATCAACGTCGAGGCTCGGTCATTGGGACTGTCCCCGCTGGAAGTCGAAGTTCTCTCGCCCGATGGCGCCGTAGAGCTAGCGTCAACTCGCTTCCAGATCCGATCTACAGCGGTGCCCGGCTTGGGTTTTGCTTTGTCGGGAGCGGCCCTGGCCGTCCTCATCATCTGGTGGATTACAAACGCGAGGAATAGGCGCCGGCGCGAACGCGGACAGGGACTCGAATCAACCCAGAACCCGGCCGATTTTGACAACACTGGTGGAGCCAGCCCGAACCACCTAGGACGATCGGGAGATCAATTAGGCAAAACCGACCCGACCGGTACCTCTACACCGGGTAGCGTGCTGACGTGATTCCCGGCCAATTCACCGCTACCCAAGGCACTCGTCTCGGTGGACGCTATGAGTTGCTTGAACCAGTGGCCACAGGTGGCATGGCCCAGGTTTGGCGAGCACATGACCCAGTTCTGGGACGCGAAGTTGCTGTAAAGCTATTGCACCCTCACCTGGCAACTGACACTGGTTTCCTACTTCGCTTCAAGCAGGAAGCAAAGAACGCCGCCAAGCTCTCCCACGCCAACATCGTCCAAATTTATGACACCGTTTCCGATAACGGTGTCGAGGCGATCGTGATGGAATACGTGCGCGGTCGAACGCTAAGAAGTCTGTTGGACGATCACGGTTACTTGCGTCCCAGCGACGTAGTTGACGTGGGCCAGCAGGTCTGTAGCGCTCTTGAGATGGCTCATCGGAACGGCGTTGTCCACCGCGACATCAAGCCTTCCAACATCCTGGTCAGGTCTGATCGTCGTGTCATGGTCACCGACTTTGGCATTGCAAAAGCGGGAGAAGACACAGATCTAACAGTCACCGGCACGTTGCTGGGCACAGCCAAGTATCTGGCACCTGAACAAGTAAACGGTGATGAGGCTGATCCGCGAACCGATCTCTATTCACTTGGAATCGTGATGTTCGAGGCGCTCACCGGCAAACCGCCATTCTCGGCTGAAACAGACGTTGCTACTGCGTTCGCTCGTCTGCAAGGCCCTGCTCCTCGGGCCTCTCAATTGCGAAGTGACATCGGACGAACAATCGATGACATTGTCAACCGTTTGCTGCAACGAGATCCCAACGACAGGTTCGGGACAGCGGCTGATGTCCGGGCGGCGCTTGGCTATGAATCCAAAAGCTGGGATCAAAACCACTCAAGTGACGGCTTGGACCAAACCATCATGGTCTCCGATTCCCACGATTGGGCCGATTCCCACGATTGGGCCGAACATCACGACGACATAGAGATAATCCCTGACGATCCCGAACAGCCCGTGAGTTTTCTGAAGTCAGAGCGATCATGGATCGTGCCGGCCTTACTTCTGGCCCTTGTGGCGGGTGCCTTATTGTTGGCTGGTGTCCTGATTACGAGGTCGCCAATATCAAGTGTGACCCCGTCGATTCCAAGCATCGGATCCTCCGCCGAGACCACCACTCCCCTGCTTGACTCAACCGAGATCTTCCCACCATCAATCGTGAGTGCTGCGGCCGTTGACCCTGAGGGCGACGGCGTTGAACACGACGAGTTGGTCAACGACGCATTCGATGGTGATCCCAACACTGTGTGGAAAACCGAGACCTACCGGACCAGCTTTGCGAACCAAAAGGCGGGAGTTGGTCTGCTCATCAACATGGGTCGCCTTTCAGAGGTCAACACCATCAGCATCACTACCGAAACTCAGGGCTGGTCGGCAAGCATTTACGTCGCCGATGACTTCTCCGAAGGACCAGGTTCGTGGGGAGAACCCGAAGCAGTAGTCACAGATCAAAACGGAAGCGCTGAGATCTCAGTTGACGGAGCGATCGGCAACCAGCTCTTGTTGTGGATAACTAGCCCGGGCGTGTCGCCCCAAAGAAGCGAGGATGATCTTGTTGGGGAGAGCTTCGAACTTGGCGAGATATCGCTCGGCTAGGATCTCCAAATCGCTAGATCAGACGACCAGCTTGTTTCTGCTGCCCAGGGTGGTGACGCAGATGCGATGAACTCTCTTTTGGCGACCCATTATGACCGGATCTATGCCATCTGTAGACGACTTGCTGGCAACGACGCCGACGCAGCGGACGCTTCACAGGAGGCCCTGATGGCAATCGTGAAAGGCATTCATCGCTTTGACGGTCGGGCCAGCTTTAAGACTTGGAGTTACCGAGTTGCAACAAATGCCGCACTGGATGAACTTCGTCGCCGCAAACGTAGACCTACTCCCGCCATGGCCGATATCGAAGTTCCCTCTACTGCGCCATCTATCGATTCCGAAATAGCCAACCGCCTGGCCATCGACGACGCTTTGCCTCAAATTCCCGAAGAATTCCAGGCCCCAGTGGTTCTTCGAGACCTCCTAGGCATGGATTATGCCGAGATAGCGGCCACGCTTGAGCTTCCTGCAGGCACCGTGAGATCCCGAATCGCCAGAGGTCGCAGACACTTGGCCAAAATCCTTGAAGACCCGGGGAACCAAACTGACCCCGAGAAACGTCAATAGATCGCAATGAATCCTGAAATCGACAAAATCGCCTCCGCAGCGATAGACGGTGAAGCCACCGCAGAAGAGCTAGCTCGCTATGAAGGCGATCCCGGGTTCAGTGCTGCCAAAAGCCAACTGGAAGTGGCGTCGGAGTTTGTATCCCAGTCAGAGGTGCCAAAGGCTCCTGCGGGGCTGGCTCAGGCCCAGATCGCCTTGGCAATGGACCAATTTCGCGCCGACGCTGCCCAGCGAGCGGTTCTAGCCGCCCAGCCCTCGGTCCCACCTCAAACCGGTGCCGCAAAAGCCTCCAAATGGGGATTCCCTAGATGGTTCGTCCCTGCGTTTTGTTCGATTGCGGTGCTAGCCGGACTTGGAATAGCTGCGCAGAACTTCTCAGGTGGAGGAGACTCAGAATCAGCCGCGGACCAAGCAACCGCAACAACCGAGGCTATGGAGTCAATGATTGCCGCAGACAGCGGATCCGATGGCGACGCAATCGATGACCGCATGGAGGAGGGAGCAGAGTCCGGAGCTGCGATGCCAGAGTCGACCGAAGCTATGTCAGACGATGACTCTGCCGACGAGGCAATGGAAGACGACGCTATGGAAGATGAGGCAGAATTAGGCTTTGAACTTCCAGATCTAATCGATCTAGACGGTGCGCCCTTTGTCACGAACGAGACTCTTACCCCTAGCCGAGTAGCCGAGCTCGCTACCAAGCAGCCTCCAATCGAACCTGAGACTTATGACCGTTGCGGACCCGAGCACAACTTCGATGCTCCTGACGGGGAGTTGGTTCTGGTCATCCCATTCACTCGCTCTGGCGAGCCGGCAGAGGTACTTATCTATGACACCGGCGCTGATGGCGGCCGCACCGCGTTGATCGTCAACGAGCGCTGCGAGGTGCTCAGCCAAAGCTAAGTCGCTACGCTGGCCAGCTATGGACAGCGATGCCACTTCAGATTCATTGACGCCAGATTCTTTGGCGTCAGACTTGTCAGAGTCTGAGGACTGGGCTGGGAAGGCCACAGCCACGGTGGTCGGATATGTCGACACTGTACGGGGCGCCACTACCGGCAAGGCTCTTGTGGCATCTCGAGCCGCAGTTTATTTCTTGGCTGCGGGCCTAATTGGAATAATGCTGGCCATTTTGGGCTTAATCATGATGGTGCGATTCTTGGTCGCACTGACCAACTTATTGCCGTTCCTTAGCGACGGCGAAGTTTGGTTGGCCTACTTGATCATGGGAACCCTCTTCATCTTCTTGGGGTGGAGCTCATGGCGGAAAAAGGACATATGAGTTCAGAAATTCACGACGTAGTAATCATTGGCTCCGGACCAGCAGGTCTTACCGCAGCCATCTACACCGCCCGGGCCGGGCTTGATCCTGTGGTCATCGCCGGCGAACCCTCAAGTACCGGCGATCAGCCTGGCGGACAGCTCATGTTGACCACCGAAGTAGAGAACTATCCAGGGTTCAAAGACGGAATCATGGGTCCTGACCTGATGATGGAGTTCCAGGAACAGGCAAAGCGGTTCGGAGCAGATATCCGCATCGACAAGGTCACCAAGGTGGACTTCTCGAATCGGCCATTCAGCCTTTGGGTCGGCGATCCCGACGCGCCAGAGCCAACTCTCAAAGCCAACTCGGTAATTGTTTCCACTGGAGCCAAGGCGCTCATGTTGAACCTCGAGAACGAGACGCGCCTAATTGGCCGAGGAGTGTCTACCTGTGCCACCTGTGACGGATTCTTCTTCCGTGATCACGACATCGCTGTGATCGGTGGAGGCGACTCTGCGCTTGAAGAGGCGAGCTTCCTAACCAAGTTCGGCAAGTCGGTAACGATCATCCATCGCCGCGATGAGCTCCGAGCCTCAAAGATCATGCAAGACCGGGCCATGGCTAACCCTAAGATCAAGTTCATCTGGGACTCCACCGTTACCGAGATCTTGGGCGATGAGCAGCTTTCAGGCATAAAGATCAAAAACGTCAAGACTGACGAAGAGACTGTCTTGGACGTCACTGGCATGTTTGTGGCAATTGGCCACCGTCCAAACACAGATCTGTTCAAAGGCCAGCTCGAAATGCGAGACAACGGCTATTTGGCCACCAAGGCACCGTCTAGCTACACCGACGTCGAAGGCGTGTTTGCGTGTGGCGACGTCCAAGACAGCACTTACCGACAGGCGATCACCTCCGCCGGGTCTGGCTGTGTCGCCGCAATCGATGCAGAGCGTTGGCTCGAAGACCAACACTAAGGTGTTAAATGGCCCCAGGCCCGTTAGCGCAAGCGATCTATCCGACCGATCTTTAGAACCCGCAGTAGAAAGAAAGCAAACCTCATGAGCGACCACGTAGCTGATCTAACCGCCGATTCCTTCGATGACGCCCTAACCGCCGCAGGCGGGACCCCCATGTTGGTTGACTTCTGGGCTGAATGGTGCGGTCCTTGCAAAGCGATTGCTCCGTTCCTCGAAGAAATCGCACAGGAGCATCCTGATCGGGTGAAAATTGCGAAGATCAACGTAGATGATCACCAGTCGATCGGAATGCGATATCAGGTCATGAGCCTGCCAACCATGCTGCTGTTCGAAAATGGCGAGATCACCAAGCGCATTACGGGCGGCAAGAGCAAGACTCAGATCATGGAAGAGATCGGCATCTAGCGCCCAAGGCCCCAGCGCCTGCATAAAGCTCGCCCATAGGCACAAGAGCAGCTAAATACGGACATGACTTGCATCACGCTGCATGTACCAATTCCCACAGCTTCCACAGCCTTATCCCCAGGCGTCGGACTAGATGCGCTCCGCACGAGCAATTGCCCGGAAAATTCGGTCTAAGTCATCGTCATCAGCGAATGAGATGACGATTTTGCCAACTCCGCTCCCCTGCTGCACTTTTACTCTCGTGTCGAGCAGTGTTCCCAAGACGTCTTGCACTTCCAACTCAGCGACAGAAGGGGTATGGGCAGTGCGTATGGGCTTGTCGTCAACCTCTGTGGCTTTGCCTAGAGCCTGCCTAACCTCGGCTTCTACCTGACGGACATTTAGCCCTTCGGCGATAATCCGCCCAGCCAAATCCAATTGGAATTGAGCGTCTGGGTGGCCCAGCAACGCTCGAGCATGGCCTGCAGTCAGCTCGCTGGTGGCCACCATACGCTGCACGGCTCCAGGCAGCTGAAACAACCGAAGAGTATTCGCAACAGCGGAGCGGCTCTTGCCAGTACGGCTGGCCACTTGCTCTTGAGTTAGTCCGAACTCATCTATCAGTTGCTGGAATGCAGCTGCCTCCTCCAAAGCGTTGAGATCTTGGCGATGGAGGTTCTCTACCAGTGCGTGCTCTAGCGAGGTTTGATCATTGATCTCACGAATGACTGCCGGAATGGTTGACAATCCAGCGCGCCGAGCAGCGCGCCAGCGACGCTCGCCCGCGATTAGCTCGAAGCTGTCAGGTCCGCTGGGGCGGACCAAAATAGGCTGCAGCACGCCAAGCTCGCGTACTGAATCGGTAAGCCCGCCTAGGGCTTCTTCGTCAAATACCTCGCGGGGCTGATACTCGTTTGCCTCTACCGCACCTACGGGGATCTCACGGAGATCGATAACCAAATCGTCATCGCCTAGGGGTATGAGGCTGCCTATGCCTCCCCCACGGGCTGCCCATGGGCCAAGGCCGCCCTTACCAGAGCCAGATTTGACCATGCCAGATTCGGAATCGGGAATGTCCTGATTAGGAGGGGTCACCGAAGACCTCGCTGGCCAAATCCCGGTAAGCGATTGCACCCCTGGTCATGGGCGCATAGGTAGTTATGGGCTGCCCATAGGAAGGAGCCTCGGAAAGTCGTACTGTCCGTGGAATAACTGACCGGCAGACCTTAGGGCCAAAGTGCTGGCGGACTTCACCAGCTACCTGAGCAGAAAGCTTGGTACGAGCGTCATACATCACCAGAACGATGTTCGAGACCTCAAGCTCTGCGTTCAGGTTCCTTTGCACAAGGTTGACGTTGCGTAGGAGTTGCCCAAGGCCCTCGAGTGCGTAGTACTCACACTGAATTGGCACCAAGACCTCTTTGGCGGCGGCCAGAGCGTTGACGGTTAGAAGACCAAGTGAGGGTGGGCAATCGATGAGGACAACGTCGAAGTCTTCTGCGACGCCCGAAATTGCCTGTTTCAAGCGACTTTCACGACTGAACGCCGGCACGAGTTCTATTTCTGCTCCGGCAAGATCTAATGTTGCTGGAGCGACAAATAGATTCTTTACTGACGAGGCCTCGATGGCATCTTCCAAAGGAACGTCATGTAGTAGGACCTCATAAATTGAGGCGTCAAGGTTGCGCGGATTGATTCCAAGGCCAGTTGATGCATTGCCCTGAGGGTCTAGATCGACAATTAGCACGCGATGACCCAAATCAGCGGCTGCGGCTCCCAGACTGATGGTTGTAGTTGTCTTGCCTACCCCACCCTTCTGGTTGGCTACAGCAATGATCCGCGGCTCTTTCACCTTTGGCATTTGCATGTGCTGCTCATTTTGTTGCATGTCCTGATGTGTGGTCTGTTCCCCGAACGACTCAGACGGCACCCGCCTTGTTAGCGGGCGTGCTATCTCGTGCTGTCCAGTGCTCGCTTGTCGGCCCTCTAGGGCCTGTCCGTCAACCGTCAACCGAATGCCTCCACTTATCCCAACCAATAATGCCTCAGTTTCACGTGAAACTGACGTAGCCGGTGTTTCAAATTCCTATCGGTTTCTCAACCTCTAGATTCAGTTCTAGTGTTGATCTACCGTTTTGTCTTCTTTTGCGTTCCATATGGGCAGTTTTGCGTACAGCAAACGCCTATACGGAGCTACCAGTCGACCCAGATCGACGAATAGTTAATTGTCTTAGCTTGTCTTTGCTAATATCTATTTCCCTTTTGGGGACGTGGGAACAGATGAGATCTTGTTCAAGCGACGCTTTGACCACCATCCCATTGCTGCTTGAGCGTCGCCCAGCCTTGCCTGTAGTTCGTCGGCCCGCTCAGACTCATTCTTAGCCTCGGCCTTAGCGACCCCGATTCGAGCCTCAAGGTCTTGCCTGTCACTCTTGAGTTGACCCCGCAGTTCATCTGTCCGGGCCACAGCAACCGCCTTCGCCTTTTCTTCCGAAGCCAAGTCGGTGCGGAGGCGTCGTAGTTCGGCTCGTTCGTGCTCTAGGTCTCGAGTTAATTGCGCAATGCGCCTTTCAGAAGCCTGTGCATCTGCTTCAATCGACTCTAGGCGGGTCTCGGCTCCCGTGGCACGTGTCTCGGCTGCCAAAAGCCTCTCAACCCATTCGAGATTTTCCTCAGTAAACAGTGCGTTATTCGCCGATTCGGAGGTGCCCTCAGCGGGCGACGACATGCCAGATGGCATAGGGTTGTCACCCTTGGGCATAGGGGTGTGCTGATTGGCATCTGTACCATGGGCAACCCCTTGCGACCCTTGTGCGGTGTCTGGCTGGCTCTGGGCAAGCTCACTGCTAGGAACCCCAACCTGGGCAAGCTCACCAGTAGAAGGAGGGTGGGCTAGAGATGGAGGGTGGGCTAAAGAAGCAGAGTGGGCTAGATCTGGAAGAACCTCGGGTTCAACATCGAGTTTGAGAACCCAACGCTCTCGCTCGGCGATGGTGCCCATAGCTGCAATGGGCACAACCCATGTGGTTCCGAACTTGCCCTCAGCTTTGAAAGCCTCAGGCAGGGCGTCATCTTTGATTCTCCGGCGCAAGGTGTCTACCGATACGCCAAAGCGTTCCGCAGCCTCCCGCAGCCCCATGGTTTCCAGAGGGATAGGCACTAGGCAAACATAGGGCTTGCCCAGGGGCCAAACGCGGAGGGTTAACCAAAAAGAGGGTTGCGTTGCTGCTTGCGTATGGGCCGCGGATACAAGGGTTCAGCAACTGCTGTGCAGGTAAAGACTGCAGTGCCCGCAGGTGTCTGGGATGGGGGAGCAAGCTCTAGGTTCAACTCACTGAGATCTGGCCAAGTTCTGCCATCAGGCGGCTCGCTGATGATCAGCTTGGATTCGGCTTTCAAGAAACCAAGCGCAGCCTCAACCGTTGCTGCTGGCGGTCCAAAGCTTCGGGCAATGACTGCGTCAAACTTTGCCCTATGCGCTTCGGTATGGGCAAGGTCCTCTGCCCGCCCACGGGCAACCTGTACGCGATCGGACAGGCCGAGTTCGGCGACGGCCCATTCGAGGAAGGCCGTGCGCTTCAACATCGCATCCAGGAGCCAACCAGTGAGGTCTTGCCTCTCGGAGAAGATGACCAGACCTGGCAGTCCGCCACCTGAGCCAAGATCAAGAACGTTTAGCCCCTGGGCTGACCCTAATGCAGCTGCGTAGCGCTGGGCATGGGCAATATGGGGCTCCAGCGGGCCCGGCCCTAGAAAGCCGGCCGCCCGCGAACGTTGTAGGACCTCAATTAGCGAAGTCACGACGACGTTGTTCTGGCTGTGTCAGGGCCCGGATTCGGTTGCTGACACAGCCAGAACGGAAACAGGTTCTTACTCTTCCTCGTCTTTAACAGCGCTGTCTGAAGAAGCGTTGTCGGCATCGCCCTGTGGAGCGTCAGGCACAACAACCACTCTGCGCCGTGGCTCATTGCCTGCCGATCGGCTGCCTACCCCTTCAATGTCGCCTAAGGCGTCGTGTAGCACCTTGCGGTCCGACGATGACATGGGCTCTAGAACTACTTCTACTTGGTCAGACATTGCCTTTGCCGCAGCCTTGCCAGCAAAGGCAACCAGGGCAACCTTGCGAGCCTCGCGGTAGCCGCCAATGTCAACCTTGATACGGGCTGAAGTTGGGCCTAGACGCTGAGCGCTAACCCGAGTTAGCTCCTGAATGGAATCTAGTGTTCGACCCTTAGGGCCGATCAGAACGCCGTCGGTAACACCAACGTTTGCCATCAAATCATCGCCGTCGAGGCTGGACGTCACTTCACCCTCAAGCCCGAATGCGCCAACTAGGCCGCTCAGGAAATCTTCAACTCGTTCAACTACCTGCTCCACCGGAGTCTCCTCTTTCTTTGGCTTCTCAGCTCTTGATTTGGGTTTGCGTTCGTTCTTTTGCTTTTGCCCCTGGGCAGAGGCCTCGGCAGTTGCCGAACCCTTAGCAGCGGCGGCCTTCTTCTTGCCTGATCCTGACTTCCCAGAGTTTCGGCCCGAGTCGCTATTTGACTCGCCACCGTTGCGAGACTTGGACTTGTTGCGAGAGTCATCGTTGCGGTTACGACTCTTGGTTCGGTCCTTGTTGTTGGACTTGCCACGCTTACGTCCGCGATCATTTTTGGGCGGGGGAGCCTTAGGAGCGATGCGGGCCCGTACGCGAGCAACTCCCTTAGTCCTTCCGAGAAATCCCTTGGTTGGCTCTTCGAGTATCTCAAACAGGGCGTCAGAGTCGTGAACGCCGAGTTTGTCGAGTGCAAGGTCTTTCGCCTCGGTCACCGAACTGGCAGTGGTTTCCACCCATTCCATGATTTATTACCTCTTCTTTTTCTTCTTCTGGGATTTGGTGCCCTTTGGGGTCACCCTTCCTGAAGCCGAATTCGAACCGTTAGGGCCTTTTTCCCCTGTGAGCTTTGCGTTTCGAGCGGCGGATTTAGCACGAGCTTCTTCGCTGCGCTTTTTCCACCGTTCTTCCCGGGTCAGCCCAGCGTTTGAAGATGCTGAACTCTGGTCGGTCGACTTGGCCGGTTTTGGCTTGTCTGAATCTGGCTTTGTTTTGGACTTTTTGGCTGGCTTATCAGCTACTGCCACTGAACCTGATGGTTCTTTAGCGCTTGCCTCTGCCGAAGTTGACTCGCTAGAGCCTTTCGATTTGGACTCTTTGGCTTGGGCCTTTGATGCCTCAAGCGCCCGTTGCCCATCGGAGTCATCGCCATAGATGCTCTTTGTGATGTAGGCCTGCTGGCCAATGCGAAACAGGTTTGAAGTAGCCCAGTACACAACTAGACCCGCGGGGAAGAAGAAGCACCAGGCCGCAGTCATCAGTGGCAGGAACCTGAGAATTGCCTGCTGCTGACTTGGGATGGCTGGACCATCAGGACCTCGTCGAGCACTTACCTGGTACTGCTGGTAATAGCTCGTGCCCAGAACAAACAAGATGAGGATGAGATAGGGAATGAAACTGCCGAACGATGTCTGGAGAACGTCGCCAGCTTGAGCAGCCAAATCGAACGGACCGAACGGGATCTCGGTCTCCACGACCAGATCTCGGAACATCTGACTATCTCTAGGGATGTTGTTGGGGTGTATTAGATCTGCGCTTTGAGGCGCAAGTCCGTTGGCGTCTCTGACCTTGTTGGCAAGGCTGACAAAAACCAGGTCGCTGTTGCGCCGTGACAACCCACGAAGGAGGCGAAACAGAACAAGAAAGACTGGTAGCTGAGCAATCATGGGTAGGCAGCCGCCAACCGGGTTGATGCCCTCGCTTTGATAGAAGGCCATAACCTCGCGGTTCATGGCCTCTTTGTCGTCTTTGAACTCCTTCTGAATGGCCTTGAGCTTTGGAGCTGCAAGCTGCATCTTGATTGTGGATCTTGTCGCCCTCAACGTGAGAGGCATTAACAAGATCATGACTGCCACGGTCAACAAGATGATGGCAATGCCAAAGCTGTTGCCTAGGGGTGTCGGCAAGTCATAGAAGAAAGCCATGGCAGCGCCAATGGCATCAAACAGACCGTTAATCATATTTCCCATTAGTTAGTTCCCTCCACCGGGTACAGGGTCAACTCCGTAAGAGCCAAGGGGGTGGCAACGACAAATGCGGCGTGTCGCAAGCCAGCTTCCTCGTGCGGCTCCATGTATTTCGATTGCTTCTAGGGCATAGGCAGAACAAGTGGGGATGTACCGACAACGGGGCCTGCGTACTGCTGCAGTTGCCCTATAGGCACCAATAATCTTCAGCAGAATCGTCTTCATGAGAGGCTTTTTGAGCTCTGGGCTGCAGCTGCGGATAGGCAAGCGCCCACAGCATCAACAATTGCATCATGCGGTGCAGTTAGGACCTTGCGATTACATCGAACTAGGACTGCACCAGATCCTGGTGCACCCTGGTCAACTGCTGTTCTAAAGGCTGCACGCAGGCGCCGACGGGCGCGGTTTCGCTCTACGGCGTTTCCGAACTTGCGGCTAATTGCAAACGCAACACCCAGATCCTCGCGTCCGGTTACTGAGCTTTCGACGTAGCTAACCCACAGCAGTGGAGTGCGAAACCTTGGTGCTTTCGCCAGGGCTGAAAAGACTGCGGGTCCGCTGACCGGCGCAATCACGCACTCAGCTTGGCGCGTCCCCGACGGCGACGGGCCTTGAGGACCGCCCGGCCAGCGCGGGTAGCTGAGCGACTTCGGAAACCATGCTTCTTCGAGCGCTTACGGCTATTTGGCTGGAAAGTTCTCTTGCTCATCTATTCAGGCTCCTGCGTAAAAGGGGGTTCGAGTTGCCGGGGTCCGACGAGGGGAGATGCCAGCAGAGGTTCGACGCGCTCAACAATGCTAGCGGTGTGTTGGACAGATTCAGAGTTTGGGTTGCGGAGAGATCAAACCTTGCCTAAATTTCGATCTCGCTCGGAAGCTCGCCAACTTGTTGGGAGCCAAACTCGTTGTATCCGTTCACGGTAAGTGAACCTGGGGAAACGGCATAATTCCCTCTTAGGAGTGGGTTTTGCTCTGTGGACAACATAGATTGCAATACGCCTCCGAGGCCGTGGATCAAGACCTGTGGATAAATCTGTGGGAAGTGGGGAGAAAGCTAGTGAGGCCCAATAATCAACTCCGGCGAGAATGTCGTAACGAGCACTGGCAAACGCAATGGTAGGAAACGCATCCGATATCTGGGATTCTGCAGCCGACATTTTGCGATCACAGGTTTCTGACGGTGTTTGGCTATCAACCTTTGCCCAGGTCGATCCAATCGACATCAGTTCTGATTCTTTGGTTTTGGGAGTTCCAAACGCTTTGGTCAGGGAACGGCTAGACGGGAAGTACCGAGCGCTAGTGGAAGAGGCCGTAGCTGAATCGGCCACGATTGATCTTCGAGTCCAGTTCGAAACCTCCGCAGTCCCAACTCTGTTTGACCACTTGCCGGCCGATCCCGAGATCCCACCAACTCACCAAGAGGCCCGTAACAATACCGGCCACAAAGTGCCCCAGACCGGACCGGCAATGCCCGCCGTTGGCGATCGAATTGACCTGACCGACTCTCCCGCAGGTTCTGATGTTGGCCGTCGCTACACATTCGACTCATTTGTTGCTGGAACCTCAAACCGATTTGCCCATGCGGCTGCACTTTCGGTGGCAGAACGACCAGGTGGATCCTTTAACCCGCTGTTCATCTATGGCGCTGCAGGCTTGGGCAAGACTCACTTGCTTAAGGCAATCGGCCACTACATCAATGACCAGTACCCGGACCTCACAGTCAAGTACGTGTCTACCGAAACTTTCCTGAACGAACTCGTGGATTCGATCAAGAACTCAGACGGCAACTCCTTTAAGCGGCGCTATCGATCCATAGATGTGCTGTTGTTGGATGACGTTCAGTTCATTGCTGGAAAAGAAAGACTCCAAGAAGAGCTGTTCCATACCTTCAACGATCTTCACGGTAAGGGCCACCAGATCGTTCTTTCGTCTGATCGAAAGCCAGATGAGATTCCAACACTTGAAGACCGGCTAAGAAGCCGCTTCAAGTCGGGCCTTCTGTGCGACGTTCAGCCGCCGGAGATCGAAACCCGAATGGCGATCTTGCGCAAGAAGGCCGACCGTGACGGCTACTTCTTGCCAAACGAGGTCTGTGAGTTCATTGCCGAGAACATCACCAACAACATCAGAGAGCTTGAAGGCGCCCTGAACCGAGTTACCGCCTACGCCAACATTCACAACCTCGCCATGAACCGCGAGCTAGCAGAGCAAGTCCTTCGGGATGTCATCTCTGACTCAAAGCCAAGACCCATCACTGTCAAGATGATCCTGGCTGAGACAACAAGTCAGTTCTCATTCACACTTGAAGACCTCACCGGACGTTCTCGTCGGCGGCCTTTGGTCAACGCCAGACAAGTTGCAATGTATGTAGCCCGTGAACTCACTGATCTGAGCTTTCCAGCTATTGCCCAGGAGTTCGGGGGCCGAGATCACACCACTGTCATGCACGCCTGTGACAAGATCGCTACCCAAATGATCGAGAAGTCTCAGACCTACCACGACGTCACATCGCTAGACAAAGCCGTACGAGCAAGAGCTAAGGCTGGAGACGATTAGTGCTAAGTCCAGCTACAAGTCAGGTGCATAAGTCTGAGGTAGATGCCTGGGGAAAACCCGGGGGAAACATCGGGGTACAAGCCGTGGATGGACTCACTGTTATCCCCAACCACCGGACGACTAAGCTCTTGCGATGTGGGTAACTCCACAAGGGGTGTGGACACCCAAATGGTCTTTGAACTGCCAAAACAATCTGCTGTCCACAATCCACAGCACCTACTAATACAACTAGTTTTTATAAGACAAAGAAGAGTTGAAATATGAGGACAACTAAACGATGAAGTTCCGCTGCGAACGAGACGTGTTGGTCGAAGCACTAGGCATTGCCGGGCGTGCTGTGTCAGGTCGCGGCACATTGCCCGGTCTGTCAGGTGTGAAGGCTGAGCTAAGCGGCGATGAACTGCGCCTCACTGGCTCTGACCTAGATTTGACGATTTCACTAACGGTGACTGTTTCGGGTGAATCTGACGGCGATGCGGTCATCCCTGCTCGCTTGGCAACAGACATTGTGAAGTCACTTGCTCCTGGCGCAGTCAACTTGACCTCAGATGGCGATGAGCTGTCGATCTCTAGCGGGCGTTCCGATTT
The DNA here is from genome assembly GCA_937922785.1 of uncultured Acidimicrobiales bacterium. Lineage (GTDB taxonomy): Bacteria > Actinomycetota > Acidimicrobiia > Acidimicrobiales > SZUA-35 > CALAJQ01. The sequence goes on along the minus strand of CALAJQ010000029.1, from coordinate 37,778 downwards.
CTCGATTCGCCTCATTGCCGCCGATGAGTTCCCACAACTTTCCGATCTGCCAACTGAGCCAGTCGTCCTACAAAGTGAAACTCTTGAGGCTGCACTTGAACAAGTAGTCGGCGCTGCCTCCTCTGATGATGCCCGCCCCGTGCTAACGAGTGTCCTTCTAGCCAACCAAGACGGGGGAGTGCGCCTAGTAGCAACCGACTCTTATCGACTAGCAATGCGTGACCTGCCTGACACCTCGGTGCTTGACGAAGACCAAACGGTCCTTATCCCGTCGAAGGGTCTAGCTGAGCTAAAGCGAATCTTGGGGCAAGGCAAGGAAGTCTCCGTTCGCTTTGGGGACAACGAGGCCTCGTTTGAAGTTGGAAACGTTCAATTGATCACCCGCCTTATCGAAGGGGAATACCCGAACTACCGGAGCCTGATTCCTGACTCCCACCCCAATGTTTTGACATTGCGCCGAGATGATCTTTTGGATGCCCTGAGGCGGGTGAAGCTATTGGCTCGTGAAGCAACGCCGGTTCGTTTGGAAATGAGCAGCGCCGGACTAGAGCTTGTGGCCGTCACTCAAGATGTTGGCAACGCCAAGGAACAGGTAGAGGGCAGCTACGCCGGAACCGATCTGACCGTGGCGTTCAACCCCCAGTATCTGCTGGAAGGTGTGGAAGTTGCTCCCGGTGAAGAGCTGACCTTGAGCACCATCGATGAGCTCAAGCCTGCGTTGGTAAAAAGCGAGTCCGACCCGGGCTTCTTGTATCTCTTGATGCCTGTTCGCGTTTCGTGATTTCGAGTGCTTCTTAAGCGTCTGTGGCTGGAGAACTTCCGCAGCTACGAGTCGATTGAGCTGGACTTTGATGATGGGCTGACCGCCATCATTGGCCCGAACGGAACTGGCAAGACAAACATTCTTGAGGCGCTCGGTTGCTTGGCAACGCTTAAGTCCTTCAGGGGCCCGCCGACGGAATCTCTCATAAGACGAGGCGCCGATAGGGCGATTATCCGAGGCCTTGGTCTTCGTGAGGATCGTGAGGTCCTGATAGAGCTGGAACTGGCCAAGGGTAGAACTCGGGCCCAGGTGAATCGCCAGAAGCTGCAACGAACGCGGGATCTTCTTGGTGCACTTCGGATCACCGTGTTTGCTCCCGACGATCTTGCTTTGGTCAAAGAGGGGCCATCAATTCGGCGGAGTTACTTGGATGATGTTTTGGTTGCGTTGGACCCTCGGATGGACGCAACCATTAGTGACGTCGACAAGGCGCTTAAGCAACGTAATGCTCTGTTGCGCCAGTCGAAAGGTCGCCTTGACTCTTCAGCCGGATTCACTCTGGACGTTTGGGACCAAAAGCTTGGTGAAGCAGGCGACCGACTGGTAGCGGCCCGTGAAGATCTGCTGGCTGAGTTAATGCCTGGCGTGGCAGCGGCCTATGAGATGTTTGCATCTGACCCCGCACCCGTGGTTGCCACCTACACGCGTTCTTGGGCAGCAGACACCCTGGCGGCTGGTTTGGGTTCGGTACGCAACGATGATGTTCGTCGGGCGGTTACAACGGTTGGTCCTCATCGCGATGACATCGCATTAACGCTTGACGGATTTGCGAGCCGAACTGAAGCTTCACAGGGCGAGCAACGTACGTTGGCGCTTGCTTTACGTTTTGCCGGTCACCAGCTGGTTGCAAACAAGCTGGGGGAGGCTCCGCTGCTGCTTCTCGATGACGTCTTAAGCGAGCTGGATCCCGACCGGGGCCACGCTTTGTTGACCAATCTGCCAAAAGGCCAGACGGTTATCACTTCGGCATCGGAACTTCCGCCGTCCACAATTGCCGATCACGTAATGCGTATTGGCCAATTGTGAGTAACTCGCCTGAGCCTGAAGTCGTAGGAACGGCGCTGGATCGATTTCTGACTCAGATGGGGTCACCCCCAGCAAAGGCGCTTGGAGGCTTCGAGAGCCGCTGGTCAGACATCGTGGGGCCAGTTCTTGCTGCCCACACCCGACCATCAGGCTTTGTATCTGGGACGCTTACCGTCATATGTGATGACCCGGCTTGGGCTTCGCAAATCACATGGTCCGAAGGACAGATCAAATTGCGGGTATCTGAGCTGTTTGAGGGTCTTGAAGTTGGGCGTCTCAAGGTAAAAATCGACCGCTGAAAATCGACGTGTCGGAGCACTCGCAAACCTGCTTGGAGCCCAATGCTGTGAGACGCTTCGAGAAACCTCGAAAAACCCACTAATACAGCGGCGAAAAGGCCAATCATTGGCGCATCTTGTCACACCCCATCTGGTATGATGAGGGCCACCTTTATGGCTGAAAATTCCGCTCCAGAAGAAGCCTCTTACGGGGCAGACCAAATCCAAGTTCTAGAAGGACTGGAGGCCGTCCGGAAACGCCCCGGAATGTACATTGGCTCCACCGGTCCTACTGGTCTGCATCACCTCGTGTGGGAGGTTGTTGACAACTCCGTTGATGAGGCCATGGCTGGCCACTGTTCGCTAATCAAAGTTGCGGTGAAGGCCGACGGCTCAGTCCAAGTAGAAGATGACGGCCGAGGCATTCCAGTAGGAGTTCACACCAAGTACGCGCCGTTAACTGCAGCAGAGGTTGTGTTGACCGTTCTGCACGCTGGCGGCAAGTTCGGCGACGGTGGGTACAAGGTTTCCGGCGGGCTGCACGGCGTTGGCATTTCGGTTGTGAACGCTCTGTCCACCAAGGTTGATGTCGAGATCGACCGTGACGGTAAACGTCATCGCATGACCTTCAAAGACGGTGGCAAGCCCGATGAGGCGCTCACCGTCATCGGCGATTCTCCAATCAACGATGAAACCGGAGAGCCCAGGACGGGCACCACAGTTCGGTTCTGGCCCGACGCTGAGATCTTCAAAGAGGGCATCGACTACAACACTCAGACCCTTCTGTCTCGCTTCCAGATCATGGCTTTCCTGAACGCTGGCCTTGAGTTCTGGGTCGACGACGAGCGCGATCCAGAATTTGAGCGCAAGATTCACCGTTACGAAGGCGGTATCCGAGACTTCGTCGCTCACCTTAACCGAGCCAAAGAAGCGCTCTTTGAAGAGATTGGTCACTTCGCGGATCAAGGCGTCGATGAAGAGGTTGAAGTCGCTTTCAGCTGGAACACCGGCTATCAGTCAGACGGCATTCACTCATTCGCCAACGGCATTGCAACTATCGAAGGCGGTATGCACGAGCAGGGCTTCAGAAGCGCATTAACTCGGACCGTAAACGCTTACGCCAAGGACCACGATTACCTCAAAGAAAAGGATGACAACTTCCAAGGCGAAGACATCCGTGAAGGCCTCACCGCAATCATCTCAGTGCGCCTCGCTGAGCCTCAGTTTGAGGGCCAGACAAAATCAAAGCTTGGAAACGTCTCGGTTCGCTCCTTGGTTGAGAAGGCCACAAACGAACGTCTTCGAGAATGGCTGGAAGAACATCCCAAAGAGGCCAAGGCGATGGTCTTTAAGGCCAGCAGAGCTGCTCAGGCCCGAATTGCGGCCACTCAAGCTCGCCAAACCATCCGCCGCAAAGACGCGCTTGATGGCGCCGGTTTGCCCGGAAAATTGGCCGACTGCAGGTCAAAGGATCCTGCAGAATCTGAGATCTACATCGTGGAAGGCAACTCAGCCGGTGGTTCGGCAAAAGAGGCACGCGATTCTCACACAATGGCCATCCTGCCAATTCGGGGCAAGATCCTCAATGTCGAGCGGGCGCGTCTTGAGCGCATGTTCAAGAACACCGAAGTCATCAGCCTGATCCAAGCAATCGGTGCTGGAGTTGGCGAGGATTTTGACGTTGAAGAGGCCCGCTATCACAAGGTCGTACTGCTGGCCGACGCCGATGTCGATGGCTCGCACATCCGCACCTTGTTGCTTACTTTCTTCTTCCGCCAGATGCGTCCGATGGTTGATGCGGGCTATGTCTACATTGCCCAACCCCCGCTTTATTCCACCAAGGTTGGCAAGAACAAGATCTACCTCAAAGACGACGTAGCCCGGATTGCTTATTCCGAAGAGCATCCGAACGCCGAATACCAGCGTCTGAAGGGCCTAGGCGAAATGGACGCCGACGAGCTGTGGGAAACCACGATGGACCCTGAAACAAGGACGCTGCTTCAGGTCACTTCCCACCAGGCCGCAATTGCAGACGAAGTCTTTTCGGTTCTTATGGGTGACGACGTTGAAAGTCGTAAGAATTTCATCCAAACCAACGCTGATGACGTGAGGTTCCTAGACATATGAGCGATCTACCACCACCTCCGCCTGATGTGACTGAGGGCTCCGATGGCGATGACGAGTTTGACAACATCGAGCCAATCGAAATTCAGAAAGAGATGGAGGACTCGTTTCTCGAGTATGCGATGTCAGTTATTGTCTCGCGCGCTCTTCCTGACGCTCGTGACGGCCTGAAGCCAGTTCATCGCCGCATTCTTTGGTCAATGTTTGATGCCGGTCACCGGCCTGATCGCAGCCACGTCAAGTGTGCTTCGGTTGTTGGTGATGTCATTGGTAAGTACCACCCCCATGGTGATTCGGCGATCTATGACTCGATGGTCCGAATGGGACAGACATTCTCTCTACGAGACACTCTGATTGATCCCCACGGAAACTTCGGTTCCCCTGATGATCCTCCCGCCGCCTATCGCTACACCGAGTGTCGTTTGACGCCTCTGGCCATGCAGTTGCTGGCCGACATTGACGAAGACACCGTCGACTTCAGAGACAACTTTGACGGCAAGTTCCGCGAGCCAATTGTTCTGCCGAGTCGTTTCCCGAACCTGTTGGTTAACGGTTCTCAAGGAATTGCGGTTGGCATGGCCACCAACATTCCGCCTCATAACTTGGGCGAAGTGGTCGACGCTGTGTTCCATCTGCTTGACAACGGTGACGCAACGTCTGAGGACCTGTCGGAGTTTGTGAAGGGTCCAGACTTCCCAACCGGGGCACAGATTCTCGGTCGAGTCGGAATTCGTGATGCCTACGCAACCGGCAAGGGCTCCATGCGTATGCGGGCTGTTGCGGAAATTGTGGAGGGCAAGAATTCAGACCAGATCGTCGTTACAGAGGTCGCCTATCAAACCTCGGTCGAGCAGATCGAACGGAAGGCGGCTGAACTGGTCAACAAGGGTGACCTTGCGGGCATCCGTGAGATTCGCAACGAGTCTTCCAAAGGCAAGCTTCGGTTGGTCTTTGAACTCAAGCGCGACGCGTCGCCATATGTAGTTCTCAACAACCTTTACAAATACACGCCGATGCAAACGACCTTTAGCGCCAACATGGTGGCTTTGGTGGACGGTGTGCCTCGCACTTTGACCTTGCGTGACGCTCTGGTTGCCTACGTTGGCCATCAGCGTGAAGTTCTGACTCGGCGCAGCCAGTACCGGCTAGACCAGCACAAGAAGCGCACGCACATCCTTGAAGGCCTCCTTAAGGCGCTCGACATGATCGATGAGATCATCGCGACCATTCGGGGCTCAGAAGATGTAGCTGATGCTCGGGAAAAGCTGCAAGCACTCCCGTTTGAGTTCTCGCCCGAACAGGCCGAGTTCATTCTCGACTTGCCATTGCGCCGGCTTACCCGCCTCGCCCGGATTGACATCGAAACCGAGCTTGGCGATCGTCAAGCGCTTATTGAAGAGCTCGAATCAATTCTGGCTGATCCGCTGAAGCTTGATCAGTTGATCAAAGACGAAATGTCAGAGCTGAGAGACAAGTTTGCAACTCCTCGCCTAACCGCCCTCGTCAACGACCCCGGCGAGCTTGACATCGAAGACCTCATCGATGACGACCAACTTGTGGTGACGCTTTCCTCCACTGGCTACATCAAGTCGGTCTCTACTGATGAGTTCCGCACCCAGGCTCGTGGTGGCCGCGGTGTAACTGGCGCCAAGCTGAAAGACGACGTTGAAGACATCGTCGACCATCTGCTCTACACCTCTGCCCATGCCTATCTGCTCTTCTTCTCCAATCGAGGGCGGGTCTATCGAATCAAGGCCCACCAAATTCCAGTGACGGGGCGCCAGAGCCGAGGCATGGCCTTGGTCAACCTTCTCCAGCTTCAGTCTGATGAAAAGATCGAAGCGATCATTGACACCCGCGACTATGAGACCAACCGGTTCTTGTTCTTTGCTACCCGTCAAGGTCGTGTGAAGAAGACGCTTTTCAACGCATATGACTCGTCACTTAAAGCTGGTCTAATTGCGATCAAGCTGAACGACGACGACGAACTTGTAACCGTTGTGCCCACCAACGGTGAAGATGACATCTTCATGATTAGCCGTGGTGGTCAGGCCTTGCGCTTTGCCGAAGATCAGGTCCGCCCGATGGGCCGCACTGCTGCCGGTGTCAGAGGGATGAAGTTCCGTGACGGAGACGAGCTTGTTTCCTGTGACGTGCTGCGGCCCGATACTGAGTTGCTAGTCGTAACCGATGAGGGCTTTGGCAAGAGGACCGATCCTGAGTTGTTTGGCCGCAAGGGCCGAGCTGGCCTAGGAATGCGGTGTGCCAAGCTAAACGCCAAAAAGGGGAAGGTCGTCGGTGCCATGTTCGTTGAACAAGACAGCCAAATCATCCTCATCTCTTCGGGCGGCGTGGTAATCAGAACTGCAGTCGCAGACATCTCTCAACAAGGCCGAGACGCAACCGGAGTACGGGTCATGAACCTTGGTGACGGTGATTCTGTGGCCGCAGTGGCTCCGATCTTCTCCGACTCAGAGGACTCAGAAGACTCAGAAGAGTCCGAGGAACAACAAGAGTCTGAGGAACAACAAGAGTCTGGATCTGACTAGCGATTAGTTCTAGGTACGAGTACCGTTCGGGTTCTCGCACCTTTCAGGGCCAATCAAATCTTGTAGATCCAAAGGCCCTAAATGAGCGACAATCGCACTATCTCGTACCGACAATCCCAACGCGGCGCGGCTATACCCATGCTGGCTTTTTCGTTGGCCTTGTTTATGGTTCTCGGCCTGCTGATCGTCGGAATCGGCGCTGAAGCGAGTAAACGGACCCGCGCTCAATCTGCTGCGGATGCCGTAGCTTTGGCTGGCGCTGCCGGGGGGAAAGGTGAAGCTGGCCGAATGGCCCAAAAGTATGGGGCAAATCTTCTAACATTTAGCATCGACGGCAGCACGGTAAGCGTGGTACTTCTGTTAGATGGAATCAGATCGTATGCCCATGCCGAGCGTCACTTAGTGGCAACTGGCGGGGGGTGACACGGTTGCAACAAGTAGTGAACCTACAATCAAGCGGGTGAACGTGGAAAACGCCACGAGCGATGACTCAACAAAAATCGATGAGGACCTAGTGGCAGCCCTCGGGTTCGAGCCCGCTAGCGACATTCTCATCGTCGACGACGCTCTTAACGATGATCTATCCATCTCTAGCGATGACATACGGGTGTCAACTAAGGAGTCGGTCCCCGAAGCCAAGAAGGCGTCACCCGCACCTTCGGCCAAGACCACCTCGGGTCCACCGAGCCAAAAGTCGAACAAGACGTCGAACAAGACAAAGAAGAAGGCCAAGACCCAACCTGGTGCTGACGCGCCGGCAGCCAAAAAGTCCAGCCTTGTTGACCGGCTGAACGCAGAGTCCAAGTCTGCCGATGCGCTTAAGTCAAGAGCCAAGTCTGCAGCAGCCAAAACGGGAGAGAAGCTAGCCGAAGCTAAGACGCTGCCCACAAAGATCAAGGCCGACCAGTCACCACCCGACATGTCGAAGCCCGATGCCGCAAAGTCTTCCACCAGTGGCTCCCCAGCACGCACCAAAGCAAAGCCAGCCCAGTCGGATCTCGGCAAGACTGGCTCCAACAAAGGTGAGGAGCCCGGATTCTCAGTAGCGCCACCACCCCCTGTGGCCGCAAATGCGGTGCTACTTAGTGAGCCATCTCCAGCCACCTACGGGTTCTCAGACGTACAGCTACCTAGCTTCAAGGGTGCCTTCTCCCGATTCAAGTCTGGTAACGGCAGCTCGTCCGAAGCGTCAGTGGGCGAAGTACAGGCAAAGGTTGTGGAAAACGCCGAGACGCTCACCGCTGAGGTAGCTTCAGCGGCACCCGCGGCCACGCCAACAAAGACTGGCCCGGCAAAGGCTGCCAAAGCGAAGCCCTCCACTTCACCGTCGGAATCGGTGATCGACGCCCGAGTTGCCGAGTCGCCTCCGATGGTCCCTAATGCCCCTGCCACAGATGGCCCTGCGACGTCACCTCCGGCCCTAGCCCCAGATCCTGAAATTCGAATCATCGAAGATCCGGCTGAGCCGAACGTCTACCGGGCACCAACCCGATCTGGCCGCACACGAATTCGATCTCGCAAGGTCCGTCGCCAAATCCGCCACATTGATCCCTGGAGTGTTCTGACCTTCTCGGTTATTTTCCACGCCTGTGTCTTCGGGGCGCTTCTTTTGGCCAGTGTTTTGGTCTGGCGATTTGCCGACGGAGCTGGACTGATTGAAAACGCTGAAGACTTCTGGGCCGAGCTGGCAGACAAGCCTGACTTCGAGATTGACCAGGGTGTTCTGGTCCGATCCGCTGCAATGATCGCTGGTCTACTGGCAATTGCGTCATCAGTGATGATGGTTTTGCTCACAGTGTTCTTCAATTTGATCTCAGACATTGTGGGCGGAATCCGCGTAACAGTCATCGAAGAGGAACCAGTCCGCATAACTAAGTAGGCCTAGGCCGAAATTGGCGGTACCGTACTGGGCCGTAGCCGGGCCTGTAGCTCAGTCGGTTAGAGCGCACCCCTGATAAGGGTGAGGTCGCAAGTTCGATTCTTGCCAGGCCCACTGAAACGGCGACTTCGTCGCCGTTTCTTGCAGTTTTGGCTGCGCCAAAACTTGCCCTTCGCTGGTAGCGGGCTTCGCTTGTGGAGTAAACGGCGACTTCGTCGCCGTTTCTTGCAGTTTTGGCTGCGCCAAAACTTGCCCCTCGAGGGTTGCGGGCTTCGCTTGTGGCGGAAGTGGCTTCCCTTTTCCGTTCTGGCTGTGGTTGGGCCCTTATGAGGGCTTGTGGACCGCCAGAACGGGATTGTTTTGTTGTGTAGGGGTAGGCTTTGGTTGTGTTTGCGCTTGTTCGACGAGTTGTTGCGGCTTTTGCGATGGGTGGGATGGCTGCGACCTTGATTCGGCTGCGAGGTAGTGGCGGAGTGCCTCCTCGCACAGGGGGCTGGCGCGAAGTATCTGGCCCCGAGCTGGACTAAGCGGTGAAAATAGTCGTGTTTGGTATGGGCGCGGTCGGCACACAAGCTGTCTCGATGCTCAAGACCTACCACCCAACTATTGCGGTTGATCGCAAAGGCTCGGGCAAAGACGCTGCGCAGCATCTTGAGGCCGGCGACGTGGCCATTCTCGCCACACCTTGCGGTACCCATCTCGAGCTTGCGAGCGCTGCAGTGCGGCGTGGTTCACATGTGGTGTCCACAACCGACGCTACTAACGAAGTCCATGCTCTTCTCGAACTCGACCGCACAGCAAGAGCGGCGAGCTCAACGGTGATCGTCGGAGCGGGCTTTGCACCAGGGCTCAGCTGTGTTCTTGCTCGACACGGCGCTTCAAAACTGGATGAGATTGACGGAATCAGTATCTCAAAGCACGGAACTGGCGGCCCAGCCTGTGCAAGGCAGCACCATAGGGCCTCTAAACAGAGCGCCTATGACTGGGTTGACGGTGCTTTCCTAACCCGTCCAGCTGGTAGTGGACGAGATCTGGTTTGGTTTCCGGACTCAGTTGGGGCCAAGGACTGTTATCGAGCGGGTCTTCCAAGTCCGGTGCTGCTGAAGCGGATCTTGCCTGACGCCCAGCGGATTACTGCCCGAATGTCGGCTAGTCGAAGAGACCGACTGACCTCCAGGCTGCCTATGTTGCGTCCACCTCACAAAGATGGCGGCCCGGGCGCAATTAGGGTGGAAGTGCGTGGGAAAGGTGCCGAAGGCTACAAAACTGCGGTCTTTGGGGTAGTGGCTGCACCGTCTCACGCCACGGCGATCGTTGCCAGCACTGCGGCAAAGATGATCGCTGATGGCCAATGCATACCTGGGGCGCGAGGTATGGCCGAACAGGGCGATCCAGTGCCTTGGCTGGAGTCCTTTAGGGTCGCAGGGCTCAAAATCGAGACTTTCAGCGGGGCCTAACGGATCAATCCCACCAAAAGTGACAGCTTCGGCTCAAGTTCTCACCAATTGTGGTCGAACATAACGATGCAGGAAGAATTATGAGATTTCTTCTCAAGTTTCGCGCCAGTTGTGTCGAGAACTATTTCCGTAGTGGAGACCAACCCGCAAAGGACCATCCCGATGGGCGAGCGAAGCAAGACAGCAACCAAGCCAGCAGCGAGCACAAAAAGGGCTTCTGCCGGCACAAAGAAGAGTGCTACTGGCAAAACGGCAACAGCCAAGAAGTCAGCGAAGGCGCCTGGGCGAAAGCCATCTGACGCCGACAATGTCACAGACATTGGTGATGCACCGTCAGTAGCAAAGACACCAGACGTCAAAGCTTCAATGGCTGAGATCAACGCTCGTATCGAGCAGCATCTTCCGCTTGTGAAGCACGTAGTGTTCCAAGTTGCTGTTCATTTCCCCCGACACGTTGATCGTGAAGACTTGGCCCGGGCCGGAGCACTTGGACTGGTTGAAGCCTCCCGACGCTATGACGAAAGTCGAGGCGTTCCGTTCGAACGGTTCGCAGCGCAGCGAATCCGTGGAGCGATTCTTGATTCGGTGCGGGCCGCTGACTGGGCACCACGTTCGGTTCGCTTGCTGGCTCGCCGCCTCGAAAGCACCGAGCAACAGCTCGCATCTGAACTAGGTCGGGTGCCAACAGTGGCCGAAATGGCCCGCACACTAAATGTTGGCATCGACGAACTAGCTCGCCTCCAGGACCGTCTGTTCCGTTCAGTAGTTCTGGCCCTAGACCACGAGACGTCCTCCGAAGGCGACGAAGAACTGACATTGGTTGACGTTCTCAGCGACGCTTCAGCCGTCGAACCATCCGAAGAACTGGAAACCCGCGAACTGCACACCTACCTTCGTGACGCAGTGAAGCTTCTGCCAGAACGTCAGCGCTTTGTAATTGTCGGCTACTTCCTTGAGGGCAAGACCTCCCAAGATCTAGCCCGCTTCCTCGGTGTTACCGAAAGCCGCGTTTCCCAGCTTCGATCAGAAGCGTTGCGAAACCTCAAGCTCGGAATTGAAGCCCAGTACGACACCGGTGAAGACGAAGCTCCAACGGGTCGAGTAGCCAAACGTCAGGCCGCCTATGCCGACGCACTATCTGGCGAAAGTGACTGGAAGAATCGACTTAACCGATGGGACACCGAGTACGACATCCCTGAAGAGCCTCTGCTGCCAGTAAGGGCAGCAGTAACTCTCTAGAAACTGGCAGCCTGTTGCCAGCGGTCCAGGATTGAAGCGTCACCGAACACTTCAAGCCGGCTTGGTGGGATTCGACTCCACATCATCAGCAGCAAGTCTGAGGCTGGACCCCTGGCAGCGACGTCGCCTTTGGCGTGCGTCCGCTCCCACGTAATTTCATTGGCTCCAAGATGGAGAAGCCATTCGCCTGCCTCGTAATCAGTGGCATGAAGGTGAATGGTTTCTCCATTTCCGCCTAGCTCGCCAAACTCAAGACGTGACGGCACAAAGACCTCAAGTACTTCGTCGATGCCATCAGCGGCCAAGCTCTCATGTATTGGGTTGGGACTGCCGGACGCGGAGAATGCGTCCCATCGGTGCATCGAGACTTCGTGCGCCATCCTTCTAATCCACCAGCTCACGGGCTGGGGACCGACAAAGCTCGGACAGATGTGGTTGGGATCGGCAGCTTCTAAGGCTTTGATGACCCCTTCGGAAGCGTCAGCAAACCATTGAATGACTTCTGGGCCCGCTGGTGGCTCGGGAATGGCTGATCGAGAGGGCGGATTATCAGGATCGGTAGCGATAACCGCCGTCACGTAACGAAAGACCCACCCCGTGTGACCAACAACATCTTGAACAGTCCAGCCCTCAACATGGGGGACTGGGTCAGCCAGATTGGTCTCGGCAACCTGACTCAGTCGGGCGCTCTCTGTTCGTAGAAGATGAAGGTAGTCAGCAGTACTCATTGCGCTCATAGCCCCAACTTTGGCACAGATCAGATTGTTTGATCGCCTTCGCGGCATGATTCGAGCCAACTATCTAGTTTGAGCCACTCTGACCCAAGCCAACTCTCTCGCTGCTTGGTCTCAGATGGCAACACGGCTCGCTCTGTGGTCCACCACCTCACCAGAACGTCTTGAGTGAGGGGTAGGGCGTTGCGCAACGATGAAAGCTCGGCAACGCCTTCAAGGCCAGCGTGGCCCAGTACCACAACCGAAGCTGACGGGGCGGAGTCCAAGAATGCTTCAAAACCAGCAAACTTTGGCGGCAACAGGTGTTGTAAGCGGTCAGCCATATCGGCTAACGCAGTCTCGTTTTTGCGCCGAAGTGAAGCCCGGACCCGTTCCCGAACGGGTCCGGTGGAATAGGTCCCTTCGGGAAAGATGACTAGCCCGGCGTCGTTCTCACTGTTGCGTCCAACTTTGGTGATTGCCGCCACCTCGGCCTCAGTATTTCCGCCCCGTGTAACGAAATGATTGCCCATCTTTGAGCCAAACAAGTCAATTGATGGCATCCAAAGCAGTTCTTTCTTGATGACATAGTGAACTGGACGTCCGAGAACCTTTGGAAAGAGCCAGGCTGGAATGATCGCATCGACTGGGCTTGCATGTCGGCTGACAACAATAACTTGGCCCTCAGGCATGGTTTCAGGGTCTTGGATGTCGAGATTGACTGCGAGCAGCCGACGGGCCCAACCGAGCAATGAGCCAGCCCACCAGCCCTGCATGCGTTCATAGCCCCGCATAGCCCGATCTGGCTTGATCAGGCCCAAAACCGACAAGAGGGCCGCTGCGACAATCGCTATCCACTCACAGACCAGCCACACCGTCCCATACAGCCACAAACGAAGGCTGGGTTGACCGCTCCGCTTGCCGTACCAATCCCACAATGATCCAATCACCGCTACGACGGGGGCCAAAAATACAAAAACCGGCAGCAAGACAATTGCTGCCGGGATTGTAATTATCCGTCGCTTCAGTGTTGCCACTAGGTGACCGCCAAAGCAGGTAGAGACGCCTTAGCGCTCTTCCTTGAACATGACGTGCTTGCGAAGCTTTGGGTCGTACTTACGAAGCTCAAGACGCTCACGAGTGTTGGTCTTGTTCTTTCGTGTTGTGTAGGTGGTGCCGGTGCCTTCGGTTGAACGCATCTTCACGATTGGGCGCTTGCCGCTACCTTTTGCCATTAGAACTTCACCCCTCGGCGACGCATGTCAGCAACTACTGACTCGATGCCCTTTTTGTTGATCGTCTTAATGCCCTTGGCGCTCACGTCCAGCTTGATCCAACGCTTCTCTGAAGGAACCCAAAAGCGCTGACGCTGAATGTTGGGATCCCAGCGACGCTTGGTTACACGGTGGGAGTGCGATATTGAATTACCGAAACTCGGCTTGCGGCCGGTTACTTGGCAGGTCTTAGTCATAACGAACCTCGAATTAGTACAGAGTCTGAACGCTCCGCAGCTCACAAAGGGTAGCTAACCCTGGCGGAATCCACTACTGCGGACTCTCTGCGGTCAATTTAGCTGACGTCTCGGTTGCGCTTGGGTAATGACATCGGATAGGAAAGTGTTACAAATTCGAGACGACGCTCAGTTGTGGGGCAAGTCGTGCCGAAGAACTTTGCGTTCACGGCATCAATACAAGGCGGGTTGCTCAAGTGCGGAGCGTTCGGGAGACAATTTCTATAGCAGTGCTGGGCCTGCTCGCCCTCATCGGCCCAGCGTTGGCGCCTTTGCCGGCCACTGCAAGCGAAGTTCGACCAATAACACTGCCGATCGATCCGGCCTATATAGATCAGGTCCGCTGGTCAGACACATGGGGTGCCCCTCGTGGTGGCGGGCGTTCCCACATCGGCGTTGACATGCTGGGCTCGAAGATGATTCCCATGGTGGCAGTTAAGGACTCGGTAATTGCCTGGGGCCGATTTGATAACGCACGGGGCTCCATTTTGAAGCTTGAGGATGCCGACGGTTGGCAATATCAGTACATCCACTTCAACAATGACACCCCCGGCACCGACGACAAGTTGGCTACCTGCACCGATACCTTCTCAGCCCGAATATGTGATGCGTGGAACCCGTCCACCAAGAAGTTCGAGCACGGCTTCACGGTTAGCGAAGGCGAGTTCATCGGCTTCATGGGCGACGGCGGCAATGCCGAGCACACAACTCCGCACCTTCACTTTGAGATTTACAAGCCAACTGGATCTGGCGTGACGCCGATCAACCCGACGCCGTCGGTTGACGCTGCGCTGCAAGTTGTAGTCAGTGGGCCTTTGGTAAATCCAGAACTCGTAGCTCCATGGAGCTCCTTTGACGAGTTGGCCGAAGATCTTTACCAGACAACGTATGGAAGATCGGCTACGCCAACCGAGCGCACCCTGTTTGCCGCCGACATTCGTCAAAACGGGCTGTGGCAATCGATAGCTCCTCGAGTAGGGGAGTTCTCTGCGGCTGGAGTCATCGACCGGCTTTACTTTGCCTTCTTCCAGCGAACGGCGGATCAGGAAGGTCTTGAGTACTGGCTAGGAGTTAGCGGCGACGGGACTGACGTGAACGTCATTGCCGAGAACTTTGCGCTTGGAAACGAATTCGTGAACTCCTACGGAGACGTTGAGTTCGGAATATTCCTGGACGAGCTTTACACCAATGTGTTGGATCGGCCTTCAGATGAAGAAGGCAAGGCGTATTGGCTCTCGTTGCTCGAATCGGGCCAGCTAGATCGCGGCTCGATTGTGGTTCAATTCACCGAAAGCCTTGAGATGCGCAACCTGACGCGTAACCGGTCCGAAATAACAGCGCTCACCCTTTTGCGCTATGACAGGATGCCAAGCAAGGCTGAAATCACAGCGTGGAAGGCCTTGCGCTCTGACAACGAGTTGGGCGCCGCAATTGAGTTCTGGTACGTCGGCAGCTAGTTGCGCACGACCAGGCGCTCTTAGACTTAGAGCATGCCTGAAAACTCCGATTCCATCGGACCGGTTCGCCAATCTGTTCCTTTAGGGACACAATGGCCGACGGTTGACCCGTTTCTATTTTGCGCTCACCACGATGACAAATACCCTTCGGCCCGCAACGATATGTCACCTGATGCCTCGCTTTCTGGCCGTAGCATCGGAAACGACTTTGCTGGAGTCGATGGCTGGAACATGTACCACGGTTCTCACATCCCTGGCTTCCCTCAGCATCCCCACCGCGGATTTGAGACAGTCAGTTTTGTACGTCGCGGCCTGATCGATCACGCCGACTCGTTGGGCGCAACCGCTCGTTTTGGGGCTGGCGACGTGCAATGGATGACTGCCGGCAAAGGAATTGTTCACGCCGAAATGTTCCCGCTTGTGAACACTGACAGCCCCAATCCGATGCAAATGTTTCAGGTTTGGCTCAATTTGCCGGCCGAAGACAAGATGGTTGATCCGTACTTTACGATGTTGTGGAACGAAGATATTCCGAGCGTGGTAGTGGCCGATTCAAATGGGGGAGAGGCCACTATCACGACCATCGTTGGGACCTACGGCGAACTGCCTCCGGCGCCTGCGCCGCCGCCGAATTCCTGGGCCTCTAGGCCAGAGGCTGATTTAGCAATTTGGCATATCAGAATCGAGGCTGGTGCGAGTCTTGAGCTTCCGGCCGCTGCTGGCGCGGAAACGGTTCGTACGCTTTATCTGTACGAAGGCTCAGGCTTGACAGTTGGGGCGCAAAGCTTTGATGTTGATACCGGAATCGTGGTGGACTCAGACGTTGCGGTGTCGCTCGGAGCCGGGGACCAGGCTGTTGAGTTGGTGATGCTGCAAGGCCGTCCAATCGGTGAGCCGGTCGCCCAATATGGACCCTTTGTAATGAACACCGACGAAGAGATCCGGCAGGCCTTTGATGACTATCGCCGCACAGAATTTGGCGGATGGCCTTGGCCATCAGATGATCCCACCCACGCCGCTGACCTAGGCCGTTTCGCAATCCACGCCGACGGCACCAAAGAAGAACGCTAAATGGGGTCAAGTTTCGAAGTTGGCTAACTCGCGTTTCTGTGGATAACTACAGAAACGTTTGGACTACTGCAAGCAACAAATATAGATTGTTTGGTACCAAACGATTTGGACAGAAGGGTTCATCGATGAACACACAAGCCACACCTCTACCCAACACCGAGCGTCTTGCTGCCGATCGAGATCGTTGGGTTGCCTCAGGCACAGCAGGTCGGCCCTTCTTTGTTGAACGGGCCCTCGGGGCGAGAATCTGGGATGTTGATGGGCGAGAGTTTCTCGACTTCGTCGGTGGCATCGGTACAGCGAATCACGGTCATACCAATCCTGAGGTTGTAGCAGCCGTTAGGGAACAGCTTGACCACTATTTGCACCAGTGCTTCAGCTTCAGTTCATATGAGCCTTATGTAGACGTATGCCGACTGCTGGCCCAATGTCATCCAGGCGACTTCGACAAGAAGGCCATACTGCTGAACTCGGGTGCCGAAGCGGTTGAAAACGCAGTGAAGATCGCACGCTATTACACCAAGCGTCAGGGCATTGTCTGTCTCGACAACGCATTCCACGGTCGTACTTTGTTGACCATGACCCTCACCGCAAAAGTCCGCCCTTACAAGCTGGGCATGGGACCATTCGCTCCTGAGATTTACCGCTCGACGGGCCCTTACCCGTTCCGTGGGATCTCCAGCGATGACGCAATCGACGGGCTGCATCGGCTTCTTAAGAACCAGGTTGATCCGACCAATGTGGCAGCAATCATCTTTGAACCAGTTCAGGGCGAAGGTGGCTTCTTGCCCATGCCTGAGGACTACCCAGCCCGGGTCGCTGAGATCGCAGCTGAGCACGGCATCTTGGTGATAGCTGATGAAGTCCAGTCGGGAATGGGCAGAACCGGAATGCCATCGGCAATTTCCCACTACGGGATAGAGCCTGACCTCATGACCTGGGGCAAGTCGATGGGTGGCGGTCTTCCAATCTCTGGAGTCACTGGCAGGGCCGAGATCATGGACTCGGTCCACAAGGGTGGGATCGGCGGAACTTATGGCGGCAATCCGCTTTCTTGCGCCGCAGCAAAAGTCGCAATCGGCCAGGTGCTCGATTCTGACTTCCAAGACTCGGCCAAAGCTCTGGGCGAGCGCATGATGGCACGCCTGCAGGACCTGGCAGCTAAGAACCCTTCAATTGGAGAGGTCCGTGGTCTCGGCCCTATGCAGGCAATTGAAGTGGTGGACAGCAGCGGCAAGCCCGACGCAGCAACTACTGCCAAGATCGTCGAGGAGGCCTTTTCCCGTGGGCTGATAATCATGGGCGCCGGCGTTGACTCCAACTGCATCCGAGTGTTGGTGCCGCTGGTAGCGACCGAGACCGACATCGAAGAAGGCTTCCGCATTCTCAACGAAAGCTTCGCCGCAGCAAGCTAACTGCCTAGGCGGTCAAGTCTCAAAAGTGGCTAGCGACCCGCTAGGAAAGCATCGAAAGCGGCGACCGTGAACTTCGTATTCTCCTGGAGGCCGCGGGTGTCATAAGACTCCGCTAACGACCCGTCGGCATTGACGATGTAGAAGTGCGGAACCCATTCAAAGGCGGGATAGCCAGATAGAAATTCTTTGTTTTCGTTCTCAGCAGAGAGGTTCACTTTCACCATCACGAAACGTTCGGCAAGTTGTGCGTTTACCTCTGGATTGGCCTCCAAGAAGGCAACAAGGTTCACACAATCGGGACACCAGTCACCACCAACTTCCAAGATCACTTGTTTGCCTTCGGTCGATGCGCGTAATTGTGCTGCTTCGAGATCAGTCTGAGGGTCGCGTTCGGGATCATAGATTCCGACCTCATACAGCTTTGGTGGGACCGACGTTGTGGAAGCTTCGGTTGTTGTCGGCGCAGCAGTCGTGGTGGGTGCTTGAGTCGTTGTTGGCGCAGTAGTCGTGGTGGGTGCTTCAGTAGTTTCTACCTGCGCAGTAGTAGCGACGGCGGCGGGTTCTGACTCGGCGGCGCATGCGCCTGAGAGAAGTACCAGCCCGGTAACGACGGCCTTGATTCGTGGGAGTTTCATGTGAGGGTGCTTTCAAAGAGATTGGTGGTGGCTGGTCACCAAGTGATTAGGAAGCGGCGGTCCTCAACGGGAAACTTGCAGCCGCCGTCGGTGTAGCACGCCATGTAGGTGATCGAAATTTCTATGGATCCGTTATCGGCCTCAACGAGCGGGCTCTTGAGAACCAGAGTCACAGCGCTATCGGGATAGATGCTGAGAGGTTCCTCAAACGCGTCGATCAACAATGGCATAGGCTTCAAATCAGCATTTGGAGTGGCTGTTGGGTCGGCGATGACAGCAAGTCGCGTTGGGCGGCCGACACCCTGAACACCGGTTGGAGGTAGGTCGACATCGTAAAGGTGTAGGCCCGATTCGGTCGGCTCAAAGGTTGCGCGAAGCAAGATCTGGCCCGCATCGTCTTGCCACCGATCGACAGTAACTTTGACCGATTGCTCTTCGAGGCTGGCCAACACGCCGGGGTCTAACTGGCCGTCTGCGCTTTGCGAACAACTCGCTGCGACACAGACGGCCAGCATCAACCGAACGAAGGTACGAGGGAAGTTCACGCTTATGTGCCCTTGTAGTTCAGGATCGTTTCGAGGCGGTGTTCGATCTTTACGAGATCCGCCTGGTTGTCCATCACCTCACCAATGTCCTTGTACGCATCGGGGTGCTCATCAAGCAGCGCGTCAGCATCGTCATTCCAGGCAATGCCGTCCATTGCTTCAATCAAAGACTTGGTGCTCAATTGCTTGCGAGCAGCACGTCGTGACAATCGCCGACCAGCGCCGTGTGATGCTGATCGATATGAGTCGGGGTTACCCAGTCCTGACACGATGAACGAACCTGTCGCCATCGAACCGGGAATGACTCCCCACTTACCTTCCGATGCATCGATGGCGCCCTTACGGGTAACCCACATCTCAACACCGTGATGCTCTTCACAGCTCGCATAGTTGTGATGACACTGAATTTGGCGACCCGCTGTAACAGCATCGCCAGACTTGTGACCAGCGCCGTCAGTCATGACTTCCGCCAAGACCCCGGCAACTGCAATCATCATCTGGCCGCGGTTTTCGAGCGCGTAGTCCTGTGCCCAAAGCATGCCTTCGATGTACTCCTTGAACTCATCGGTTCCCTCAACTACGTGAGCGAGGTCCGGGTCTTCCAGTGGGTTGTCGAGAACACGCTTCATCTGGTTTCGAGCTCGCCCGATGTGCTGCTGGGCAAACAAGTTTCCAGGGCCGCGTGACCCCGAGTGCAGGACAATCCAAACCCGATCGTCTTCATCAACGGTCAGCTCAACGAAGTGGTTTCCACCACCAAGTGTTCCGAACTGAGCCGCGATCTTGCCCGAGTTGAACTTGTCGCTCTCAACATGTGGCGCGTCCCGAACCAGTCGATCCAAAGCCTTTGATCGAACACCGACCTTGTGTGAACCCGACCGTCGGTTGCCCGACTTTGGCTGACCTGACGGCACAGCCTTGCGGATGCCGTCATGAATCTTTGGAAGATGAGCATCGACCTGATCTCGCGTGAAGATTGTCTTCTGAGCGACCATGCCACAACCGATGTCCACGCCAACCGCGGCGGGGATGATCGAACCTTCGGTGGCCACAACCGAACCGACGGTTGCGCCGATGCCAAGGTGAGCGTCAGGCATTAGAGCTAACGGCTTATGAACGATGTCTAGCGCGGCAGTCCGATGAGCCTGGGCCAAAGTCTGCGGGTCCAGGTCAGTCGCCCATGAAAGGACATCGTTGTCTCGAACCGGTGTGTTTGCGTTTTCGTTAGTCATGAGAGTTCTTGCCGTTCCCCGGCCACGGAGGCCGCCTGCGTGGCCGGCTCTGTAGCCGGGAAACGGGCTTGGTGTTTTTGTTTTATTGCTTGATAGTTAGAACGGCCAGTCTCCGTCGGCTGCGAGGTTTTGGCCGCTAGGCCGAAACTCGGTTAGTGAGGCGAAGCCGAACGGCCCTGACTCCAATGTTTCCATCAAAGTGAAGGTTGCGTCGGAGAATCCGGCAAGGGTGTATCGACCCTTTGATCCTGTTGGCATTGACCGAGGTCGATACCCAGCAAGATCGATTGTGTAAATGACCGGGACGTTGTCGATGTTTACGCGACCAGCGTCTTGCATCTGGTCATCTGTGAACATCACAACTCGGTCGTGACGACGAGCGTCGAAGTGGTCGCGAATCGCGGTGTGGCCATAAGTTGCGTGACCAACCGAACCAAGCAGAGCCATGATCCGTTCCACGTTTCCAAGCACCGATGCTCCCTTCGGAAGCTTCACTGTCTTGTTCGAGTGTCCGAAGATCACAACGTCAGTCTTAGGTGAGCGAGCCGCCGTGACCGAAGCCATTAGCGACGCAACCTCAACTCGAGACATCCTTGACTTGCCTGCAACCGGCGCCTGCATCGAGCCCGACATGTCGATAACCACAAGGGTTCGATCAAGTCGAGGCACGTTGGCAGTAGTAAGTTGCAGAGTCGTACCGAGCGCAGTCTTCCAAGTGTCAGACGGAGCGTACTTGTAGGCAGCCCACACCTGGTACGGGAAGATTCGAGCCCGTGCCACCGAGGCAGCATGGGTGATTCGATCTGTTACAACATCAATCGCTGCTTGGCTTACGCCTTGCTCGTCGAAGTTGCGCAGGTTACGAATCAACGCCATGACGCCCATCGTGGGAATTACTGATTCCCACGCTTCAGCGTCCATGCCATCGCCAAGCCAAGCCGAGAGACGTTCCCAAGAAACGCCGGCCTTTGCCAGTGCTTCGGGGCCGTTCTCACGGAGAGCTTCACGACGTGCTTCGGGTGCAACGTCGGCTTGAGCCTTAGCTGCCGCCAATACGG
This sequence comes from uncultured Acidimicrobiales bacterium, assembly GCA_937922785.1. Lineage (GTDB taxonomy): Bacteria > Actinomycetota > Acidimicrobiia > Acidimicrobiales > SZUA-35 > CALAJQ01. The sequence continues at coordinate 16,767 of CALAJQ010000029.1, read as the reverse complement.
GCAGCAGGCGTGGATCGGCCACGGCATCGTTGTGGTGACGATGATCGAGTAGCCACTTGAAGAGTGCGTTCTGCTGTGCATCACGCGTCTTTGGGTGGGTTAGCTCGATTACGTCAGCCATTCGAATGCCACGGCCCGTGCCGTCGTATCGAAGAGCAGAACGTTCGTTGTATAGACGAACGACCGCGTCAGCGATGCCTCGCTTGACTGCCATCTTCATTGAACGTCCGTACCGGGACTGCCAGTAGCCCAGCATTTCGGCGGGCTCATCACCACGCTGAAGCACAGAGTTCACAACAGCTCGGCCACCTTCGCCGCCAGCGGCCACATACTCAGCCGCCAGCATTACTGATGCAGAACGGATCTTCAGTTCGTTACGCAGGTATGGGGCAAAGCGAACGATGAAGTCTGGGTTGTCAGCCGTCACTTGATGTACGAGATCAACGAAGCGCTCTTCGCGAGCTGACGCCGACTCGTAGAACGAGTTCTCGCCCGCCATGTAAGTAGCGGCCATGAGGAACAGCTCAGTTTCGAGGTTCGGCTCGTAGCCGAGTCCCCGCTCGTGAGTCAGGGCGCGAGTGCGCAAGGTCTTGATCGCTGAAATTGGATTGGTGCGAACATTCTTCGCAGAGAACTTTGCCATTGTCGTTTTTGCCCCTGCCGTTCGGCTTCGCCTCTCTAACCGAGTTTCGGCCTGCGGCCAAAACATCGATGTGCGAAGTGATCGGTTGAATATTGAATTTGTAATTTTCGGGAGTTGCCAGAGAACCAGTGCACGGGGAAGCGGTGTCGAAACAGCGGGCTGTTAGGCCCTAACCAGAAGTAGCCCACTGCGCCCAATCGCTTTTTCGAGCGACCGGAAGAGTAACCATTAACCCGTGAGGCGCTACCGGACGCTGCTTTAGGGTCCAGCCGAGCTCTTCAAGTGATTGATCACCCTTGCGTGAATTGTGACTCAGACACATCAGCACGCAGTTTTCCCAGGAGTTGTCGCCACCTCGCGAACGAGGGATGACGTGGTCAACCGTGGAGCCTGGCTTTTCACAACCGGCCACCTGGCACTCGCCGTTGTCTCGGGCAACTAGCCCGGCACGTGAGTAGTTGGGTGACCGTTTGGCTCGCATTGAGGCAAAGCTGACCATCTGCATTAGGCGGACAACGCCAGGTAGTGGGAACTCGACTCCGCCCGCTGAACGAACAACGCGGGAACCGTCTTGTTCCACCATTTCAGCGCGGCCGGTCAGGACCAACGTCATAGCTCGCTTCCACGAGACAACGGCAAGCGGTTCATAGGAGGCGTTTAGCAATAGCACTGTCATTTGAGTCGCCTCCTTTCTTGCCGTTCTCCGGCCACGGAGGCCGCGTGTGTAGGGCTCGGTGGTCGGGTCGCCGTATCTCGGCGTTGTTGAGGTTGTGTTTGTCGGGTGTGGAACCGGAAGAAGGACTCGAACCTTCATCTGCGGGTTCAAAGCCCGCTGTCCTAGCCAGTTGGACGATTCCGATGTAGCAGTGGTGTGGCAAGGACTCGAGTATTGATATTCCTCTTGGAACTAAACGTTGCGAGGCTGACCTCTTCGCCGGAACCTCCTCGGGGTCTGTTCCTGAACCGGCATGCACCTTGCAACTATGTAGAATTTGTTTGCGATCGCTTCGGATCAGGGGAGTCAGTCAGGGGCTAGTTATCCACAGTTTTGTGAGCTAGTCATGTTTGAGACTTGACCCCATAAGAAAAGCCGCCTTCCCGTTCAGTGGGAGGCGGCTTCGGACACAGAGTTCGAGGATGTTGCTAACGCGTTGTTAGCAGTCGAACTCCTTCCGAAGCACAGCATTCAGTTGTTCTGAGTGATCTTTGTAAATCATTGCTCTTCTCAACTTCCGGTTAGCGTCAACTGATTAAAACGCGATTACGGCGCAAGCTGGTGATGCACAGCCTTCAGATAGTTGCCTTGCGGGAATGTCACAGGATGATCCAGCGCGTGGCCGTAGCGCCCTAGTTGAGTGGCTTTTCGCCCGGCGTCACGAACGCCGTCGGCAACCAACTCATAGAACATGTTCTCGTCGATTCGGTTCGAACAAGATGCGTGAAAGAGTTCTCCGCCAGAAGAAACAACCTTTGAGGCGGCCTCCGCAAGTCGGCGATAGGCCTTCTGTGCCCGTCTGACTTGGTCGTTCGAGTGGGCGAACGACGGAGGGTCGACGACGACAAGATCAAACGTCTGGCCTGACTCAGCCAGTCGGGCGAGCGCCCGGTAGGCATCGTCGACGATCGTTAGGTGTCGGGTCGCAGAGGTGACCTCCGCGTTACGGATCATGTTTTGTGTGGCGAACTCCATCGCCGGCTCGCTGACGTCGATGCTGGTTACCGCCTTTGCTCCACCGGCCGCGGCATACACCGAGAATCCACCGGTGCAGCAGAAGACATCAAGCACATTCTTGCCGGCGCTTAGTTGCCGGACCCGCTGCCGGTTGTCCCGCTGGTCGAGGAAGTGTCCGGTCTTGTGGCCAATCCGAACGTCAGCACCAAAGGTCAAACCGTGCTCTAGGAATTCGACGATCTCTGGCACCTCAGGGCCGGCCAACGAATCTCCGTCTGAAAGGCCGAAGGTTTGTCCGGCTGAGACTTCACGGCTTAGACGGATCACAACTGATTCAATCCCGTCAAGCGCCTCCACACCGTCGATAACACCTTGCAGATGCGGGAACCAGGCCGCTGAATAGAGCTTGACTACCGCCGCTGATTCATAGCGGTCAATTATGAGCCCGCCCAGACCGTCGTTCTCGCCGTTTACCAAGCGGTACGCGGTTGTGCCAGGATCTGTGACCAGTTGATTTCGGGCAGCCACCGCAGCTGAAATCCTGCCGGCAAAGAACGCTGCATCAATTTGGACAGGCTTGCCCTGATGCAGCACTCTTAGCCGAATTGGTGAAGTTGGATCGAACAGGCCAATGGCAACAAAACGTCGGTTGTCGTCGAAGATGACAGCGAGGTCCCCCGGGCTGCCGCCGTCAGAGATCGACTTGATTGCACCATCAAAAACCCAAGGGTGACCGCCTCGGACCTGTCGCAAGGCGTCCTTTGTGAGCCTGGCGGCTAGTCGTCGATCAGAAACTTGAGGTAGGGACACAGTCGCCAAGGTAGGGGCTCATCTAGCTGTTGAGGCACGGGTCAAGGTCACGCCCACACCCGCCGATGAAAAAATCATGATGGGAATGGGTGGCCACTGTCTAGACCGGCAGAGCGTTCTAGACCGGCAGAGCGTTTTAGAACTGACCGAACCCCTTGTATACGTCCTTGATCACGTTGTCTAAGCGGTCGGCCTCTGTTGGCTGCACTCGGAACTCTCGCCGTTCTCGCCGGCGCTGCCTTGCTGACACGAGAAGGGCTGCCAGCCGTTTGGCTCGTCGCCAGCGGCGCTTGGTTCCTAAGATTCTGGCCGATTCGGTGGCTCGTGATGTTGTTGTCGTAAGCATCTCTGATGCCTCCACGTCGTGTGTGGTTGAGTTGAGCAACTACAGCTTGAACCTTCGCCAAGGGTCGTTCCATCGCCTCGAACACAGATCAGCTATGCCTTGGGTCACATCGCCGCACAGGAAAAGAGCTGTCGATGAATTATTAACAGGAGATAAATCCTGCGTTTTACCTGCTCAGAGTTCTGAACCCGATGCACTAGTGGTTAATGATTTGTGTCAAGCTTTGGGTGCTGTTACTCAATAGTTCTGTCCTAGGGAACCATTCCCATGGTCGGGTGGTTAGTAGTTACATACTCATAAGGAGTTGTTCGATATGAATGCAACAAAAGAGACCCGTACCGAAGACATCCAAGATGTTCTAACCGCCGCCCGGGCAACCGCCGACGGTGAAGACTTTGTCTCTCGCTCAAGAAGTGCCGACTGGCTCCTCGACGCGCTGAACGCAACTGACATTCCGGTTGTAAGAGACGAAATCAAGGAAGTGCTTCCTGACTTCAGCCACGGACAGATTGTCAAGGCGGAGGAATTCGTAGCTGCGATCGATCGTATTTCGATGGCGGCAATGCTGGCGTCAGCCAGCGAGTAGGTCACAGCTGGCGTCAGCCAGCGAGTAAGTTCACAAATTCTCTAGACACAAACCAACACGAACGCCTGGTTACACCAGGTGGTCAACTAGCCAGCTGTGGACCTCTTGGGCCTTAGCTAGCTCATCACCGCACCAATCAACCAGCTTCGGCGAATTGATTGGTGCTTTGCGTTTTGGGATCCATCGGACCTGAAGGCCCTTGTGGCGTAAGAGGTCCCCACGTGGGTGATCGGGGTCATATGGCTTAGGGACCTTCTTCAGGCCCTCACCAACTACGTCAGCGCCAGTTCTACTGACAAGTTTCTTGATCGCCGCGTCGAGATCGGCGCCTGCGTCGGAGTCGACCAGCTCGCGCCACCGCTTGACATCGTCAAAGCCGATCCCAGTTGCGATTCCTACACCGTCGGTTGGGTGCACGCGCAACATCAGCGTTGCAGCGGTCTTCTTTGTTGGGCCTTCCCAGAACCGGAACATCAGATGATCTTTGTATGGAGAGGCGTCCGGGCTGAATCGTAGATCGTTGTTGATTGGAGCGATCGAGCCGTTGGTCTTGGGTAAAGCCACGATGTCTGGTGACATGTTCTCGTTGAGATGTAGGCCCATCGCTTCAACGAATCGTTTTGCTGGCTCAGCCACTTCGGCGAGATAGATCTTTCTGTTTGCGTCGAACCAGGGTTTGTCCTTGTTGCCTAGTCCCGCCAGGAACTCTGCACCTTCTTTGGAAAATCCGTCGAAACCCATGGCTACTTAAGCGTGATAATGATGGCGGTATCACTTTGGCCGCCTTTGCCTAGCATGCTTCGTACCGAGTTCAGAACCTTGATCACCTTCACGGCGAACCCGTACTTCTTGTCAATCAGTCCCCGGACCTTTTCAAACTCGGGGCCGCCTGTTACATAGGTCGCCGTGGCTTCGACCGCCGTTGTTCCCTCTTCAATCTCACCCTTCATATCGCACGGCTGGAGCATGACGTTTGGGTTGTTCTTGAGTCGTTTGACCTTCCAAGAATCTTGGTTCGTTGTGAACCCCATCGTCCCGTCGCCGAGGTCGGCGATCCAGATTGGGGTGGGCTTAGGGGTGCCGTCCTTCTTGAAGGTAGTCAGACTTAGGTACTTCTCATCGGAAAGAGCCATTGCAGAAACTTAGCTGGCGATGCCCGGCGGCGCATCTGATTGTCACTTGGCTGATTGTCACTTGGCCGCCGGGTTGCGCTCTCTGCCAGAATGGCCCGATGGGCGATCTGATGAACTTCGCGGGCAAGACAGTTGTGGTTACCGGAGCTGCCAGCGGAATCGGCAAGGCAACACTAGAGATGTTTGTTGGCACCGAGGCAACTGTGCACGCGGTGGACCTTGCCGCTATGTCAGAGTCAACGGCTGTGTGCCATGCGGCGGATTTGGCCAGGCCGGCAGAGGTTGCTGATTTGGTGCGGGCCCTGCCTGACAAGGTTGATTGCCTGCTCAATTGCGCGGGTCTCCCTAATGGTGGCCGGTTTAGTCCGACTCAGGTGATGAACGTCAATTGGTTTGGCTTGCGTCTTCTGACCGAGGGTCTTCTAGCGACGATGGGGGCTGGAAGTTCGGTGGTTCATGTGGCGTCGACCGCAGCACGGGGCTGGGTTGAACGGAGCGAACAGATTGAACAGATGGCTGCCATTGACACAATTGGAGAGTTGGAGGATTGGATTGGGGCCAACGCTGGGATTGTCGGTGACGGGTATTCGTTCTCTAAGGAAGCTGTTGTGCACTACACGCTGAGTCGATCAATCGAGACGATCCGAAACGACATCAGAATGAATGCCGTGTCCCCCGGAGTTACCGCAACCCCAATTGCGGACGACTTTAGGGCGGGCGTGGGGGCAGAAGTCATTGACAATGCAATTCAGCTTTCTGGTCGAATAGCCCAACCGGAGGAAATGGCTCCTGCGCTGCTCTTTTTGGCAGACAGCCAGTCTTCCAGCTACATCAACGGTGTGAACCTGACGATCGACCGTGGTGTCCAAGCGGCACGCACTTTGGGTCGGTTCCAGACATCGTGAGTAGAGGCTTCGAAGGTTCGTTTCATCAGTTCGACTTTGTCCTAGAGCACGATGTTCGGACCGAGATGTTTGATGGTTCAATTCTGTATTCAGACATCTACAGGCCGGCTCTAGATGGTGAGGCAGTTGAAGGCGAATGGCCGGTCCTTCTGGAACGCGGACCTTATGACAAGTCTCGGCTTGCCCATTCGACCACAGGAAGATTCTTCGCGAAACGCGGTTATGTCTATGTAATTCAAGATGTCCGCGGTCGCTACAGCTCAGATGGAGAATTCGAGTTCCTGCGCAACGAAGCCGACGACGGACTGGCCACGATGCAATGGTTGGCAGCCCAGACTTGGTGTCAACAGATTGGCACGTTAGGGATCTCATACACAACGGCAACCCAGCAAGCGCTAGCTGTGAAGAACCCGCCGAAGCTGTCAACCCAAGCGTTGTTCGATGGGCCGTACAACTATTTCCGACAGACGATGCGCCATGGCGGCGCGTGCGAGTACGGGATTGCCTTCCAGTACGTCGTCTTTATGGCTCGTGTTTCCAAGAAGGCGTTGGCTGAACCTAACGTAAAGGCCGAGCTTGATGAGATGTGGGCGTCGCTAACCAGCTGGCCGGGACATCAGGCGATCAAGCCCGGCGAGACCGCTCTGGCAATGACGCCCGACTACGAGAAGTGGTTCTTCGACATGTTGACCACGTCTGAGTTCACTGACTATTGGGTTACCCCTGACCTCTGCTTGGAGGAGTTCATAGATGACTATCCCGACATCCCACTGTTGCTGGAAACCTCTTGGTTCGGACATCACATCACGGCGACCCTCTGGAAGTATGAGGAGCTAAAGAAGCGACACAAAACGCCCAAGCACTTGGTGATCGGAACCTGGTTGCATGGTGGCGACATGTTGGCTCAGTCCTGGGCTGGCGATGTTGACTTTGGACCTGAGGCCGCGCTTGAAGACAACAACAGCTTGCGCCTTCGTTGGTTTGACCAACACATGAAGGGTTTGCGCACTGGACTGGATACCGAGCCTCCGGTGCGGCTGTTCGTGATGGGCGGAGGCAGCGGGCGACGCAATTCTGTTGGCCGGCTTATGCACGGCGGTCGTTGGCGAGATGAGCACGAGTGGCCCCTCGCCAGAGTCGTTGACACGCCTTTGTATCTCAGAGCGGGCGGCAAGCTAGAAACCGAAGCCGCCGTTGACGATGGCGTTCCATCCAAGTTTGAATTTGACCCGACCAACCCTGTTCCAACCGTCGGCGGCAACTTCACGAACTACGGAACATCCGGATTCCTGGAGGGCGGCGGCTACAACCAGTTGAGTGGCACAATGTCGGGAGACTCCGGAGTGGTCGCTCCCTTGGAAGATCGACCTGACGTTGTCGTGTTTCGAACCGAACCCCTTACCGAGGCAGTAGAAGTCACCGGGGCAGTGCGATGCCGGCTATGGGTTAGCTCAAGCGCAATAGACACAGATTTCACCGTCAAGCTGATCGATGAGTACCCGCCCAATTCGGACTATCCGAAGGGTTACGCGCTGAACCTTGGTGATTCGATTTTGCGTATGCGCTACCGCAACGGATTCACAGAACCCGAGTTCATGAATCCTGGCACGATCTATGAGATTGAGCTCACGCTTCAGGCCACCAGCAACTATTTCGCGGCTGGTCACTGCATACGGGTTGACATTTCTAGCAGTAACTTTCCTCACTTCGACGTGAACCCGAATACCGGCGAACCGCTGGGCCGCAATGAACGATTCGAGGTTGCAAGCCAGTCACTCTTCCATGACAACTCCAGACCATCAAGGTTGGTTCTGCCGGTAGTGCCGCCGATCTAGCTTTTTCTGCCCTAGTTCTTGCCAACCTTGACAAGACTGGCCGCTTGGCTGTTCTTGCCAGCCTTTTTGTCTAGGTACATCGCAGAATCGGACAGCTCCAATGCGCTGTCAAAGTGGAATGGATTGCCCGGACGGTTGATCGCTAGCCCGATGCTTACTCCAACTGGTCCAGGGTCCTGAATTTCTGCTATCGCTTCACGCATGCGGCCAGCTAGCAGCTGGGCCGATTCTTCGTCGGCGATTCCAGGGCACACAAGCACAAACTCGTCGCCACCTATTCGGCCGACATAGTCATGGTCTCGGGCTACCCCTCGTACCGCTTTGGCCACCGCAACAAGGATTGAGTCGCCAGCGGCGTGGCCTAGTTCGTCATTGATCTGTTTGAAACCGTCGAGGTCAAGGAAGAACGTGCCTGCACCGTCGGCAGTGATTGTTTCGATCGCAGCTTCGTCGTGTCGCAAAGCTCTGAGTCCTTGGCGATTCAGTAGGCCGGTTAGCGGGTCGGTTTCGGCCAAAGTCTTTTGTAGTTCGACTTCGAACTCGGCCAACATCAGCCTGATTCCGTGTCGGCGCCTAAGCTCGGTGAGCACGGCTAGCAGGGCCGTAATCGCGAGGCCGCCCAAGAGCACATGGACACCCCTCACCCGATTTGATCCGATCCCGTAGTCTTCAGATGCCCAGACGGTGACAACCCAGTTCCAACCACCGAGATCAATCGTGGTGTTCTTGAACCGCGACGTTGACATTAGGTCAGTCGAGACGTCGCCGACGTAGCGTCCGAGGTCCCCGTCTATGTAGGCACCGGGAATGTTGACGGTGATATTCAGGTCGCCTCCGTCGAGGTCGCCAACTGCGTTCACCAGCAGGTAGCCCAGTTCCGCTGGAACCACTACCCATCCCAGTGGGGGTTCGCTCTCAGGACCGACGGCCCGGACGAAGATGGCGTTGGTGTTAAAGACATCGTTTTGGATGAACTCGTTGCGCTGGATACCGAGAAGCTCAATGATTGGTTCGGGTGCTGTGTTCACTGAAGTTAGACCCAAACCCTCATCGGTACCGGGTAGTGAAACGCCCAACATGTTCACCGCAGCAGTTACTTCCAGACCAAGGATGTCCAGACCGGCTGTGCTGTCTTCGCCAGTGCGGGTAAGTACAAGGCGATCCGCCTCGGTGGGCAGGGGTGCAAATTGGCTAATTGAGAATGGTCGGCCAGACGTGGCTGACTCGCGTTCGGTCACCGCCTCAACTTGGTCCGCCGGAATGCGTTCGATAAGCGCTGCGGTGGAACTGAAGGCCAGGTGGGTGCCACCGGTGATTCGACCTTCGACGTAGTGCCGCCACTCGTCGATTTCTCCTGGCCAGGTTGACTCTGCAAACTGGACGGTGTCGTCGATGACTGTGACGTGCCGCTCGATTTCGCGCTCGATTTCGGCGGTTGCTGCAGAAGCGTCGCGGTCGAAGGCTTGCTCGGAGTCGCCAATGTTTTGGGTCCCTACATAGCTGGCCAGGGCTAAGGAGGCGATAATCCCCAAAACCACAATCGAGGCCATCGGTAGGACCGCGCCGAGTCGAGAGTGGGATACTTCCATGGCGCTCCATCGGCAGCCTCGTATTCGAAATTAGTAAGTGGAGCGCTACTACATTGGTGGCTACTCGATGAGACATCAGTTCCCCACGTTCGCCAAGCGGAACCAAATGACCTCAATGAGCGTTCAAATCGCACATGGCCAAATCCAAATCCAAATCCAAATCCGGGGCGAAGTTAAGCCTCAACCGAAGCCAAATCTCCAAGGCCGGTCTCATAACTGCCGCTCTTGTTGCCGGTGTCTTTTTTGCCGTCAGAGAGTTCATGCCCCACCTGATATGGCGCTTGGGTTTTGACCTGTTTTCGTTCTGGTTGCTGCTAGCTGGGCTGGCGACTGTGATTGTTTCAGCCGGAGCGCATGAAGCCTTAGGAAAGAACGGTCTGCTACGTGGAATCGGTGGGGGAGTGCTGCTTGGATTGGTTGGGCTGGCGCTGATGTTCTCCAACGGTTACCGGGCTTCTTCGACAGTGGCGGACGGCGTACTAGAGGAAGCTGGCAAACGTCCAGCTTTTGTCGACCGGATGCCTTATACCCAAGGTCAGCGGGCAGTGACTCGAGCCCTTGAGTCCGAGGTCGGTGACATAAGCGACGTGACCTATGTGGGCGATCGCTGGTGTGGATTCTTGGAACAGAAGCAGACCGTGTTCCGCAACGAAGTTACTTCGGTGGCCTGTGTGCTCTCCGATGGCTCTTCACAGATGGCCAAGTTCAACGTTCCTGCCCCCGCCCATCGAGACGGGATCCTAAGGAGCTCAACGTTGATCGCAGCACAGCGTCAAACCAACGGGGCAGTGCCAGCAAACGATTCGGTGTATGCCTACATCGATGAATCAGGCGAACCAGTCTTAGTTATCCCCTTGATTGAACGCATCGGTGGAAGCGCTGGCTACAAGGCTCCTGCTGGAGTCGTCACTGTGGATACCAACGGTGTTCTGAACTATCGAGACAGTGTTACCGCCGGTGAGATTCCGGGCCCTGTGCTTGCAATTCAGGTTGCAGAAGACATACGGACCTCTTTGAACTCACGCTTTGGATATCGCGCTCACATCCAGAATCGGCGAAGCCCGATGACGTTGGACTCAACCGAATCCTATGGGCCGGTGGTGTCGGTGGATGAAGAGTCGGGTGAGTCGGTTAACCGCTTCAACTCCTCAGAGTTCCTGCTAATTGATCTTGAAGGTCGCTCCAAGTACGTAACTCCGCTTACACCGCTCGGGGCCTCTGACAATGTGTCGGCCTATTTGGTGGTTGACGCTGACAGCATGAACAGGGGCCAGCTACCCAAAGCGGTTCTCTACCGGTTGGACGAAACCGAGGCCGGTCCGGGCGCTGTTTCGGAAAGAGTGCAGTCGCTTTATGACGCTGACATTGACTGGTCTATCGATGCCGGAACGTTGTTAACCGAGGTCACACCAGGGGCCGAAGGCCGCTTGGTGGCAACTGCGATCAACGGACAATTGGCAACTTATCGATTCGACATCGAAGCCGAGTTGACCACTAACAACGCCGTTGGCGAGGTTTGTGTGAGGGCCGGTCGGTCGACTTCAGTCTTGCGATGTGACAACGCCGATGATCCGCCCGCCTCAGTGGGCGCTCTCAGAGGAATATCGGGCTCCAGAAGTGGTACTGGTGATCCTTCGGGCGAGCGACCAGAAGGTATTGAAGGGTTTACAACAGAGGAACTGTTGGAGGAACTGTTGCGCCGCGAACTGGAAGGCTCCTAGCCTAACTTTTATACGTTGACTGAGTTACATGGTTCATCAAGCGCTAGGAAGGAGACATGGACTCGACACTTGCCGAGATCAAAGATGCTCACATCCTGCAGGGGCTCCTGAGGCTAGGCAAGCAGCTTTCGGTTGCGCTTACTATTGATGACCTTAGACACTTGATTAATTCTTCGGCTGGAGATCTCACGGGAGCGGCAAATGCGAGCGTCGCCGTTCTGGAGCCCGATGGAGAGTCGGTGCAGATCTTTAGGGGTCCTAACACGCTGGGGGGCTATGACGAAATTGAAACGGTGGGCTTGGATGCACCGACTCCGCTCGCCGCAGCAATTCGCAGCGGCAACCCAGAGGTTGCCGCTACCGGGGAAGAGTTTGCTCGGCTACACCCGAGGGTCATAGAAATTCTCGGTGAGCTGGGCCCACTAGCGGTAATTAGCCAGCCTCTTCGTTGGGAGGAGTCGGTAATTGGTTCAATAATGTTCCGCTTTGCCCACGAGCAGGACTTAACTGACCACGCACCGTTTGTCATAGGCGAGATTGCCGAGCTAGTCGCCCAAAACGTAATCAGGATCGAAGAGCGCGAGACTTTGGCCGAGCGGGGGGCCGAGTTGGAGCGGTCGAACTCTGACCTGGAAAGCTATGCGGCGGTAGTTGCCCATGACTTGCGGGGTCCGCTTAGGCGTATTTCTTCATATGTCCAGCTGCTCATGCGTGAGATTGGTGAGCCCACAGAAAAGGCCTCTGGCTACGCAGCGACCATTAAGGATCAGGCCGCCTACCTCGATCGCCTTCTTAACGATGTCCTGCATTACTCAACCGCGGTGACTACTGCGGTGCCAGACACGACGGTCTCTATCGCTGGGTCGATTGCTGGAATCAAAGATGTCATGGCCGAGGAGCTTCAATCCAGCGGCGGTTCAATTGTGCTGGACGGGTATCTCCCCGACGTCATTGGCGATGCTGTACTGATCAGGCAACTGCTGGCAAACATGATCTCTAATGCGGTTCGCTATCAAAAAGAAGGGGTGGCACCGGTTGTGACTATCTCGGCTCAGGCCGCACACTCGCGCGGTCGGGTCAACTTCTGGCGGATCAACGTGGCCGACAACGGAATTGGGCTCAATCCTGCGTTCAAAGACAGTGTGTTCGACATGTTCAGCCGCTTAGATCCGGGCGACGGCAAGGACGGGACCGGAGTGGGTTTGGCCTTTGCCAAGCGAGTGGTTGAGCGCCACAAAGGCGAGATCGGCGTGGAATCAGAACCTGGGGTTGGTTCGGTGTTTTGGTTCACTCTGCCCGGGGCCACCCAGACTTGGGAGTTTGACGCCGCTAGTGAATAACCGGAACTATTTTGTGCGCTCGGAGGGACTCGAACCCCCAACCTTCTGATCCGTAATCAGATGCTCTATCCAATTGAGCTACGGGCGCCTAGGAACCAACCACTATAGGGCTCCTCAGGCACTCGCTCCACCCAATATTTCTCCTAGTGAGCGTCGCTCAGAATCCAATCCCTGGCCTTGTCGTGCTCAAGCTCGGTATTGAAAAAGTCATCAAACGCAGCTTCTTCAGCGGCTTCAGCTTCTGGTGTTGCCATCATTGCCAGTTCGGCCCTTGAGACGATCTGGCCGTCGGGCCTTACCGCAGGGGCCTTTGGAGCTTTGCGATGCTCGGGCTTGGGGGCGACGTTGGCTGAAATTGCGGCCCGGCTAGCTCCGATACGGGCCCGTTCAAGAAGTTCGATTTCAGACTTCAGAGTTGAAATGTGAACCTCAAGATCGGCCTTGTGGGTAGCCATTGCGGTGAACTCTTCGCGGGCGGTCTCGGTTTGGCGAAAGATCGCTGCGATCTTGCTGGCCAGCTCACCGTGCTGACGCCGAGCCGAGTCGAGCGTTTCGCGGGTGTCTTGCTTGGTGATGAGCATCGAAGCTAAGTCGGCCTGGAGGTTCTTGCGTTCGTCAGCGAGACGATCGACTTCGCGTGACAGCACAGTCTCTTGCTGCATGAGCAAGTGCACTGCCGCTCGGGCGGCAACAACTTCAGGTGACTGTTCGGCTTTAGCGATTGCGGCATCGGCGTTCATGGTCCTTCAATCGGACAATGAACGGCTTATCTAAGCGTTACTCGCCACCTTTATACCGAGACTGGCGATTTCCGGCCGAAATCAGCCTTGAAGCGCTTGTTGCAGCTCTTTTTTGCATTTGCCCAAGCCGAGCGTTTTGTTCTTTTGGCGGAGCGCCAACCAGTGAGTCTTCAACGGTTGTGGAAACAGTTGTTGCCGCAACTGACCGGCGACGGGGGCGCACTGGGGTCGGCTTGGACTTTGCGGCAACTGCGAAGGAAGCGACCATCAAGACGCAGATGCCCACGGCACCACCGCCGGCCAACGTTTTTTTGGTGAGTTTCATAACGGGGACTTTCTCAGAAGTGCGGTGGAGAATATTTGGGGGCTAATGGCCGAACATCATCAGCCATTGCTCAGCACTCTTTGGTTTGTACACAATATTACGTTCTCGTGTCTCTCCCATGGAGCGGTCGGTCTCAGGGGGTGAGTAGAGGTGCCCAGGAAACAACCTAGCGCGGTCAGGAACCACGCTAAGTCTTTCGGTGAGTGACTTATACAACTCCTCGGGATCCCCACCGGGAAGATCGGTTCGTCCACATCCGTCCAAGAAAAGAGTGTCTCCGCTGACCAGACAATCGTGTACGAGAAAACATTGGCTGCCAGGCGTATGGCCGGGTGTGTGAATCAGTTCAATGTCGATCTCGCCGACGGTCACTTTGTCGCCCGATGCGTGTGACACTAAGTGGTCTCCGCCTACATCGGTGACCTTGGTGACGAATTCGGCCTCGGCTGCGTTCACATGAATCGGCACGTCTTTGTGGGCAAGTAGCTCGGCAATGCCCTCCATGTCGTAACCCATCATTGAGCCGCCTACGTGGTCGGCGTGATAGTGGGTGGCGAGGGCGCCAACCACCTCCATGTCATCGGCTTGAAGTGTGGCGATGATGCCCTTGACGTCATAGGCGGGGTCAACGATTACCGCTTCCTTGGTTACTTTGTCTCCGATTACGTAGCAGAAGTTCACCATCTGAGTGGCGAGCGGGTCGCCCACGGCAAAGTCCTGGCCGGAAAGGAGCTGACGGAAATAGAAGCGGTCATCCATAGGACTGAGCCTAGGCTTGGTTAGGTGAGTGATTCGAACCGGCTGGCCTTCCTGGGTCCCTTTGGCACCTTTACTGAACAAGCTTTGCGGACCCAGACCGATTTGGCCGAGGCCGACTTGGTACCGATGCGTACGTTCGGGCAGATTCTTGACGCCGTGGCCGACGGTTCGGTTGAGCGTGGGTTTGTGGCTATCGAGAACGCTCTTGAGGGAACAGTTAACGCCACTTTGGATTCGCTGGCTTTTGACAACGAGCTACTGATTCAACGTGAAGTTCTTCTTGACGTGAAGATGAACCTGATGGCGCCGCCCGGGGTTTCAATGGCAGACATTGAAGTGGTCACCTCGCACCCCACTGCCAATGGCCAGTGCCGTGAGTTCCTGGCCAAAGAGATGGGTTACGCCGAGATTCGGGTTGCCACTTCGACCGCCGAAGCGGCCCGCATTGTCGGGGAGCGCACTAACGAAGCCGCTCTGTGTAACACGCTGTCTGGAGAGCTTTATGGGCTAGAGGTTGTTGCCGCAGACGTTGCTGACCGGGTTGGCAACCAAACTCGCTTTGTGCTGGTTGGCGCTTCTGGAATCCCGCCGGCTACCGGTGCCGACAAGACCACGTTGGCAATCTTCCAGCGCCAGAACCGAGCAGGTTCGCTGCTGGCAATCTTGCACGAGTTCGCTGACCGGGGAATCAACCTGACGAAGCTAACTTCACGTCCAGCCAAGACCGTTATGGGGCAATACTGTTTCCTGATCGACGCTGAAGGCCACATTGGTGACGAGTCGTTGAGCGAGGCGCTGCTACACATAAAGACCGATCTAGCCGACGTCAAGTTTCTAGGTTCATACCCCGCTGCCGCCCGCCGTCCAGCCACCGCAACCGGCGCCGCCGACATAGAGCCCAGCGACGCCCAACAATGGCTCTCCGAGATCCACGGTCAGATCTCCTAAGGGGTCAAGTCTCAAAAGTAGCCAGGTGTCTGTTCTGTGGATAACTGGGAGCTGTCCGGTCTTACTGGGACACCCTTAAGGGTTCCGCCGAGACGGCGCGCTCAATGTCCCGTTCGAGTGGGACAACTTCATATGTGTTGTTCGAGTGTCTGACCACTTCGAAATGGCTAGGTCCGCCACAGCCACCGGTAGTCGTCCCAGGGTTTCGGGACATATTCGGTCTGGTTAGTTACTGGGTGCGAGAGGTTTGTCCGCGTTATAGCGACAATCCAGTCCAGCGCCGCCAGACACAAGCGATCTATCCGACGCGTCGTGCTTTGTGGCGCCGAACCATACCGATAGACACCCCGGCTCACCCGAACCACACGGCCTTTTGCGATCTCCCAACGCAAGGAGTCAGAAATCGTTTTCGAAGCGCGTCCCCTCACCACAAATCCGTAGCCCTCTATGCGCTCGATCAGTTCAACCATCGTCATCGCCCGACGGGCCCTTCGAAGCTCTCGAGTCACCAAGAATCGCAGCACCCGGCCACGAACGTGGTCTTCGTCTGGCTCGGCAAAATCATTCCAATCCATAATCCAATTATGACGAGGCCCTATGACACTGACCGCCGACCCGTTTGAGCACTGCCTCGTTGGAACGCCGAGCTCGCTAGCCAGCCAGCGCTACCACGAGGGCCATTGCCATCAGTACCAGGTTGCGGTAGATCTGGTTCTTGCCAACCGGGGTAGTGGCGATTGCGCCAAAGCATGCGCAGCTGACTGTTCGGCCGCTTTTGATGATTGAAGCCAGGGTTGTGGTGAATCCGGTGAGCAAGGTGAACGCAGCAATGGCACCCCAGGGCGGGACGATCGCAAGTGCGCCGGCAACGACCAATTCGATGATCGGGACCACCCAGGCGGCGATGTTCGGATAGGGGACACCGATGTCGGCGAATTCAGTTCGAGTGCGTTCGGGAGCCAGAAGTTTGGCTATTCCCGCGGCTACAAAGGCCGCCACAACGGCAAGGCGGCTGATCTGCACCACAATCTCGAACGACACGGCAACAAACTAGGACCAAACAGCGCCTGAGACTGCTATTCTCGTCAACGGAGAGATGGCAGAGTGGACGATTGCGTCGGTCTTGAAAACCGTTGAGCCTACGGGTTCCGGGGGTTCGAATCCCCCTCTCTCCGCCAAAAGGTTCATGTTCGAACCCCAGTAATGAGTAGGAATACAAGCAGAACATCTATAGCCCCGCCAAAAGTGAGACTTCTCACCTTTGCCGGGGCTTTTGTAGAAGTCCGGTTCATAGTTGACATGTTGGCTCCGGTAGGTGTGTTCCAGTTTGGGGACGCGGGTCCGGTGGTTGGGTTACGGGTTCCGGTAGTTGTGTTACATGTCTGGGGGTCCGCGCTTGCTGGTGCTGAGCCTTC
>CALAJQ010000028.1 GCA_937922785.1 uncultured Acidimicrobiales bacterium | reverse complement strand
CCAAAACAATCACCAACGGCCCAACCAACAACGGCGACGGCACCTACAACCTCACCTACCTCCTCACCGCAACAAACACCGGCGACGTCACCCTCAACAACATCACAATCAACGACGACCTCAACGCCACCTTCGGCAGCGGCCTCGTGTCAGCCACGCCGATTTCAGATACCTGTAGCGGAGTTGCCTTGCAGGCTTCGGACCCAGCTGGAACCGGCGAGTCCTGCGAACTGGAGCTTGAGACGGTTGTGGCTCCGAGCTCGGCAGTGGCGCCGTTCACGTTCACAAACAATGCAACTGTTGCCGCAGACTCTCCTGCCGATGTCGAGGTAACCGCAGCCGACGCAGCTTCAACCTCGTTCGAGGCTGCCCCATCGCTCGACTTCGCCAAGCGCCTCGCCAGCGGGCCAACAAACAACCAAGACGGCACTTACACCGTGACCTATGAGATGACAGTGATCAACACTGGTGACGTCACCCTTAGCAACGTCACAATCGACGACGACCTCAGCGCAACATTCGGCACAGACCTGGAGTCTGCTACGGCAAGTTCAAACACCTGTCCCGGAACGACACTTGAACCCTCAACGCCCCCTGGCGCTGGCGACTCCTGTGAGCTTGTGCTTGAAGCGATCGTGAGACCAGGCGCAGATGACGTCAATGTAACCACTTACACCAACACTGCAACAGTCCTAGCGGACGCACCATCGGAACAACTGACGGCCAGTGACCAAGCTTCGGTCTCCTTCAACGAGACCCCAGGGATCGATGTGGTGAAAGCCATCACATCCGGACCCACCAACAACTTCGATGGCACCTACACCGTGGTGTATGAAATGGTGGCCACCAACACCGGGAACGTGACCCTCAGCAGTGTCGTGATTGATGACGATCTGGACACAACCTTCGGCAGCGATCTGGTGAGCTTTGCGGTTCTGTCAAATTCCTGTGCGGGAACGGTTTTAGTCGCATCTGATCCAGTTGGGAGCGGCGAGTCTTGCGAACTAGTTCTTGAAGCAGTTGTAAACCCAGGGGCCGATGACATCAACGTCACTGCATATAGGAACGATGCTTTAGCAACAGCTGACTCGCCAGCCGGCGTCCAAGTCAGCGCTACCGACTCGACCTCGGTTGTCTTCCAACACGCCCCAGCCATCGATCTAATTAAGACAATCATTGCCGGGCCGGAGAACAACCAGGACGGCACCTATTCGCTGACCTATGAAATAATCGCCACCAATACTGGCGACGTGAATCTAGCCAGCGTGGAAGTTGCCGATGACCTGGCGCTCACTTTCGGGACTGATCTTGTGTCTGCTGTGGCCATAACCAACACCTGCTCCTCAGCGACGCTCGCCCCGTCGACGCCGGCGGGTAGTGGCGACCAATGCGAGCTACTACTTGAAGTTCTTGTTAACCCAGGACCTGACGATGTAAACGTCACTAGCTACCGCAATGAAGCTGAGGTCACCGCAGACTCACCGTACGGAACGTCCTACTCGGCCACCGATGACGCCGAAGTCACCTTCGTCGAATCCCCTGCGATGGAGTTCTCAAAGTCGGTATCAAGCGGACCAACGAGCAACGGTGACGGAACATATTTGGTCAGCTACCGAATGGTTGTAACAAACACTGGCGACGTAGCCCTGTCGAATGTGGTCATAGACGACGACCTTGAGGCGACCTTTGATGATGCTCTGGTGTCGTCGCAAGCATCAACCAACACGTGCGCTGCGGCGGAGCTCGCAGCAACCGGTTCGACCGATGAGACAAGCTGTGAGCTGATCCTCGACGTCGTCATTGCCCCAGGGTCGAACATAGATCCATTCGTATTCAGCAACAATGCGCTCGCTAGCTCAACTTCGCCAGCCGGTGTACAGCTGAATGAGTTGGATTCCGCCGACGCTAGCTTCGTGCAGAATCCGCAGCTCAGCGTCACCAAAGACGTGGTTGAGCCGCCGGGAGCGGTGAGCCTCGGTGACGGTTCCTACCTGATCACCTACAGAACCGTGGTGTCCAACACCGGCGACGTGGTAGTCAACGATGTGCAACTAACTGATGATCTGGCGGCCACATTTGGCGGAGCGGTTTCTTGGCAACTCAACAGTGCCTCTGTGGTGGAAGGCGCCTGCACAAGTGCCGCAAATCGACCATATGACGGACAAGCGAACGTCGGTCTGCTTGAGGGAACTGACTCGCTTGCCGCTGGTGAGTCTTGCATCGTAGAAATCTTCGTCACAGTCACCCCCGGTGCTGAGCTTGGACCGTACTCAAACTCAAGCACTGGTTCAGGCACTTCCCCGTCAGGAATTGTTGTTGACGTGTCGAACGACGGCACCGTGGCGGACCCCGACGGAGACGGACCTCAAAACGACAGCACCCCCACAACCATCTGGTTCACCGAGGGACCTCAGCTGAGCGTGACTAAACAGGTCCTGGAAAATCCTGGGATTGTGGCTGCTGGAGATGGAACCTATCAACTCACCTATGAGATAGCCGTTGCGAACAGCGGAGACGTGCAGCTGGACAACCTGCAGATTGACGACGACTTTAACCAGACCTTCGCCGAGGTTGAGAGCTGGTCAATCGAATCGGTCACCGTCGCCTCAGGAAGCTGTACCGCACTCGACGCCCAGACGCTCGGAGACACCGGAGCGGCTGGACTGCTTGAAGGAAACGACTCTTTAGGAACGGGCGAATCTTGCACGATCCGGGTCGGCGTAGGCGTCACTCCTGGGGCAAAACTTGGTCCGCACGAGAACTCCGCTGTGGCATCTGGCCGTTCCCCCGGTAGCGAGCTAGTCAGCGACGTTTCTCAGAACGGGCAGGATCCTGACCCTGACCGCAATAACGATCCGACCGACAACAGCCAGCCCACTCCGGTGCAGTTTCCGATCGAACCGGTCTTGGCCCTGGCTAAGGATCTCGCTTCGGCGCCGTCGAAGATCGCAGGTTCGCAGTATCAGGTCTCATACCGCCTTGTTGTCAGCAACGAAGGCGATGCCGCAATTGCCCAATTACAAATTCGTGATGATCTAGCCGCCACCTTCTCCTCAGCTGAGCGCGGATGGGAGTTTGTCTCGGCGGCAACCGAATCAGGTGCCTGCACTGTAAGTCCAAGTTATGACGGCCAAGCCACAACCGCTTTGCTAACTGGAACCGACACTCTGGATATCAACAGCTCCTGCCAGGTGCTCATCGTCGCCACAGTCGATGTTGGTGTTGGCGGCGGGACATTTGCAAACTCTGCAGTTGCCACTGGCTCGACGCCTAACGGATTCTCGATATCGGACACCAGCCAAAGCGGGGCTGTTGCGGACCCGGACAACAACGGTGATCCAACCGACAACAACACGCCAACGACGGTCACCCTTGCTGGGGCTCAGCCGCCACCCGTGCTGGCCTTCACCGGCGGTGACTCCATGCATCTACTTGGCTATGGCCTTTCAGCAATCCTTATGGGCTTGGGAATCGTGTTGCTGATGGGCGAACGAGAGGACGACGAAACCGACAGCATCGTCCCTGCCTAAGTCGGGGCTCCCGCCGGGTTACCGACGGCGGGAGCTCTACCAACCTAAGCAAACACCGCTCTAGGCAAACACCGCTCTAGGCAAACAAAGTGCTTCGACCGCCTGAAGGAGTGGCACCCGAGTCAAGCCCGCTTGGGCCATCAGCTTTGAGGCGCCACGCACCGGCGGCGGCGATCATGGCGGCGTTGTCTGTGCAGAACTCTCGGCCCGGAATGAATGCCGGGATGCCTTCAGCCTTACAGGCCTGGGCCATTCGCTCTCGAAGCCTTGAGTTGGCCGCTACGCCTCCGCCCAAGCAAGCTGCATTGGCCCCTGTCACTTTGACCGCTTCGATCGTCTTAGCCACCAGTACGTCTACCACGGCTTCTTGGAAGCTCGCTGCTAGATCAGCATTTTCGGCCTCAGGATGCTTGCGAACGTAGTTGATCACAGCAGTTTTCATACCGCTGAAGCTGAAGTCCAGACCGTTGCCCACTAGCGCTCGCGGAAATCGAATGGCTTTCGCATCACCCTCTTTTGCAAGCCGGTCAATGACCGGGCCACCTGGGTAACCAAGGCCGAGGTATCGGGCAACCTTGTCGAAGGCCTCTCCAGCCGCATCGTCGATTGTCGAGCCAACCACGCGATAGGAACCTAGCTGATCCATTGCCACCAACATCGTGTGACCACCGCTCACTAACAAGACCACAACTGGAAGCTCAAGCCCAGGATTTTCTAGAAGCGTTGCAAAAAGGTGGCCTTCCATATGGTTGACAGCCACGTAAGGGACATTCCACGCAACCGAGAGCGCCTTGCCAGCGCTCACTCCCACCAATAGTGCGCCAATTAGTCCCGGTTCGCTTGTCGCAGCCACCGCTCCGATGTCTTTGCCAGTTACTCCGGCATCAGCAAGTGCTTGCGCCAGTACCGGTTCCATCATGGTCAAGTGCGCTCGGCTTGCGATTTCGGGCACGACTCCCCCGGCCTCGGCGTGGAGAGCCACTTGAGAACTGATCACATTCGAAAGCACTGTCATCCCGCTGTCCGCGTCGCCTTCAATAATCGCAACCGACGTTTCATCGCAGCTGGTTTCAATTCCTAGCGTCAACATCAGCTGGCCATCTCTTTCAGTCGATCGCCATAAGCGGAGGAGTTCAAATCGTGAAGCCACATGATCATTGCGTCTTGACCATCGGGGTAATAGGCCTTGCGCACACCGTTGGGCGCAAACCCAAACTTCTGGTACATCGAGATAGCCGCCGTGTTGTCGGGCCGGACTTCAAGGGTCATGTCAACCAGTCCCTTCCGAGCGATGTCAGCCAGCATGGTCAACATCAACGATTTCGCGATGCCGCGGCGCTGCTGAGTGGGCTTCACTCCAATGTTCATTAGGTGCGCCTCGGTCCCGATCAACATCGACCCGGCGTATCCAACGACACCTTCAGGGCCAAGTGCGACCAGCCAGTGCCGGGAGGTTTCGGGAACAGTGAGTTCGTCGGTGAATAGTTGCTCGGACCATGGTTCGGGGTTTAGCTCTGCTTCGATCGCAAACACCTGCTTCACATGCTCGCGGCCATAAGCAACGATCTGGAAATCGTTTGTTCCGGGCTTGTTCATGAACTTTGCTTCTTGGTGTTGTGACGGGTCTTGATGTTGATCTGAACGTCGGGCTCTCGCATGTACAGAGGGAGTACTGCGGGCCCTGGCAAGGGTTCACGGCCTTCGACAATTGCTATTAGGGCCTCAGGTGAGGGACTCATACCTCTAATCGTGTTTGGGTAGTACTCGACAAATCGATCTGCTCCGTCACCGACTGCAACCGTACCCGGCTGTATCTGGGCGCCAAGCGAGGCCGGGTCGCCAACTATTGCATCACCGATCGCGGCGCCATCTAAGAACTGTTGCTGAAAGACTTCGCCTCGTCGGGCATCTATAACAACCGCAACACTTCCACTCGGAGCAACCCATGCCAACAATTCCAGACTGGTGGCCGAAACTACCTCTAGGTTCAAGGCCAGAGCTAGTGCACGAACCGTTGTTAGCCCTACCCGAAGTCCTGTAAATCGCCCAGGTCCAACATCTACAGCCATCAGCCCCAAATCACCCATTTCAGCCCCGGCCTTAGCAAGGACCTCCACCACCATCGGCATTAGTTCTTCAGCGTGGCGCCGGTCGGTAGTCACCGATTGAGAGCCAAGGACCTGCCCCTCGCTACCCAAAGCGACACCGACCACATCGGTTGAACTGGTGATGGCTAGAGTCAACATTTGGTTGCCCATTCGCCCGTCGCTCTGGCCAAGTCGCCAGACCGCTGTAGCCAGGTCTCACCGATGGCCGTCAGTTTGATGACCCTTTTGTCATCCTCACCATTTTCGGGCCATCGGATTTCAATCTCTAACCGATCAGCTGGCAAGACGGCATCTATTTGTTCTCCCCACTCGATCACCGTCACGCCGGTTTCGAGCATCTCGGGAAGGTCCAGATCGAGTGTCTCACTGGGGTCATCTAGGCGGTAGACGTCAAGGTGGTTAAGAACGAGCCGACCGTCGTATGTATTGGCGAGGGTAAAAGTGGGACTGGTGACCCTTCCTTCGATTCCAAGACCTTTGGCCAATCCCTGGGTAAAGCAGGTTTTCCCGGCCCCCATGTCTCCAGTCAGCACAACAAGATCACCGCTTTTAACCAGCCTTGACAAGCTGGCAGCTAACTCTTTCGTCTGGTCTGGATTGTTTGTTGCGGTCCGCAATTCCACATGGTCAAAGGGTAAAGCCGTCAGGGGCGATAACTTCGCCCGTAATGACGATCACATCTGCGGAAATCACCGACGCCTGGCTACAGATTGAGGGCCATGTTCGCCAAACACCGACTATGCGGGTGAAGGGCGCTGAACTTGGGATCGACGTCGACTTGTGGATCAAGCTGGAGTTTCTCCAGGTCTCGGGTTCGTTCAAAGGACGTGGTGCCACAAACTTTGTGAGGTCGATGGATCAGGGCCCTGCCGGAGTAGTAGCGGCCAGCGGAGGCAATCATGGGGCAGCTGTGGCTTACGCGGCTAGAGCAGCGGGAATCGAGGCCAACATCTTCATTCCAACAATTTCTTCCCCCGCCAAGGTGGCCAAGTTGGCCAGCTACGGAGCAACTATTCACCAAGTCGGGGCTGTTTACGCTGAGGCCCAGGCCGCGGCAAGCGAATTCCTCAACGCCAACGGCGGCTCGATGGCCCACCCGTATAACGACCCAACCGTGGTTGCCGGAGCAGGCACCGTTGGCTTAGAACTCGACAGCCAGGTGGGTGAAGTCGATCAAGTAATTGTTGCCGTCGGTGGGGGTGGTTTGGCTGCTGGCATTGCTGCTTGGTACACAGATCGAGCTCAGGTGGTGTGTTGTGAGACCCGAGGCACCGCCTCGTTTAACGCAGCAGTCGCCGCTGGCAGTCCGGTCCCGGTTGAGATTAGTGGCATCGCCGCAGACGCTTTGGGGGCAACCACAGTTGGTTCGCTGCCGTTCGAAGTTCTGTCTGCCAACCAAGCTGCAAGTGTCGTTGTTGATGATGATGCAGTTGTGGAGGCAAAGCAGCGTCTTTGGGACCGCCTGAACATCGTCGCCGAACCGTCGGCGTGTGTACCGCTTGCGGCGCTCATGGCCGGAGCCTGGAAACCTGAGGGAAACGTCGCCTTAGTTATTTGTGGGGCGAACACCCCGATCGCCTAGCTAGCCGGCCCGGTACTCAGCGTTGTGCCACACAATCAGCGAAGCCCAGTTGTCGACTTCGGGATCTGTGATGTAGTTGGCCAACGCACAAATAGCCTCGAAACCATTTTCGATCTGAAAGCTGAGTGTCGGATCGTAGAGCTCGCCGGCAGTCACAGCGACGATGTAGTCATCAGCAGTCATCGACGCCTTGTGTTGTGCATATCCGGGAATGACTCCGCCAGCCACAATGCCCTTCAAGTTCATTCCGCGGCAGACCTCTTTGCGTAAGTCATACAGCTCTTTTCCAATACCTCTACGGCGAAACTCAGGCCTCACGACTATGTCCGTTCCGTAGTACCAAAGCCCGTCCGGATCATCGCCCGACTCAGTCGGACTGGCCTCTACGAACTCTTTGAGGTTGTGCTGCGGGTTGTCCAGATCAAAGTTGACCCTGATTCCCAACCCAGCAGCCACGGGCACATCCCGATCATTGGAATCGAACCCGATGAATGACCCTTCGGGAAACTCAGTCGCCAGGACCGCAAGCTCTTGAGCGTTGTAGAGATCCTTTGGATCAGCAGTTGGAAACGACGCAAGCTCTAGCTCGGCCATGGCATCGGCCATCTCAACTGTCAGGCGTACGTACTGAAGTGCAGATGTCGGGCCGGTCGCCACAACATCAGAGACCTCGCTCACTACGCAACACCGTCAAAGGAAACGTGCTGGTACTCAGATTCAATCGGACGACCCCAGCATGCCCAGAAGTCATTTGTAGCGGGCCGCATCACGACCGCCCCGCTCGACTCTATGTGATAGGGCTCGGTGGCGGCTTGACAAATGACCTCAGGCTCACGGGTCATGGCGAATAGGCGATCAGAATCGATCGTTCCCTCGGCCATCAACTGCCTTGCCTTATCCATCCGGGCCTGGGAGCTATCCATGAGGCCTGGCGCCTTCTCGGCCTGCACCGCAGTTGTGGTCGGATCTACTGTGTGGTTTGTGTGAATGATCGGCATCCCGTTCAGAGTGTCAACGGCTCGTACCGATGGCATCGCTTCCACGTTGTGGCCAACGCCATTGCGATCAAAGATCAAAAAGTTGTGGGCACCTGCGAGGTTGGCAGCCATCAGAACCTCTAGAGCGTCATCGGCACTTGTTTGCTTGAGCATCCCTCTAACCACCGAGGTCCAGTTAACGCCCCGCGTGCCATCCATGCCAACCAAATTGTTGATACCCACACACACGCCCTCGGCGTTCATGCCGATCTGACCCATGCATCCAGTTGTGGTGAACACGATTGCAGGAGGGGCATCTGCTGGCTTTAGCCGAAGCAACAGCACATGCTCTGTCGCAGTGTCGTGCATGTCCCAGGTCTGAGCGAAGAAGCCCTTACCGTCGGCTCGACTGTCGGGAACGATCACTGCAGTGCAGTCATCCTCTTGAACACTTGCAGGCGTGTCACCGCCGACAATTGCTCTGACGGTGTCAACAAAGTCAGTAAACCCGCCAACAACGATTGCTTCCGGAACGGTGATTCCGGCTGCGTTCGCCATGGCTTCCATTTCGGTGTGCAGATCCGCATCGAACTCAACGTGTGCTTCCACCATTGACTCGGCGATCTCTAGAACCTCTCCTCTGGTCATCGGACCGCCACTCCAAAGCCCTGACTCCACCAAACCGATTCTGTCATTGGTGTATGCCCGAATCTCTTCGGCATAGGCCGTGCCATGTTTTTGACCAATGTCACCGGGTGATCCCGATGCGTCCAGAATCCGAATTGGCGGCTTGGCTGATTTGGTGTGGGAAGACCCGATTTGTGAAGACATCGAAATTCCTGGCGTTTGGTTACGTGCGAATGAAGCGACCTGACTCTTGAACAGTACTGATTCCGATGCATAGACACCAATACTGAACGGAATCAGTTGTCTAGGCCGCCGCCAGGCTTCTGATCGCCAGAGTTACAGCGTCTTGGGCCAGCAAACGCAAGTGCAGACCGTCGGCCTCGACCTGCTGGGTTGCGCTAGCGACCAAAGCGTCACCGTCGGCCAAGGTGTGTGCAGGACGCAAGGCTCGGGCCATGCCGTCATGACCGCTTTGAGCCATTAGATAACAACTTGTCTTGTCGGCGATGGCGTTGGTCACGATTACCCCGATCGTGGTGTTTTCCGATACGGCCGGCCGAACGGGCGGACCGGGGTCCGAGGTGCTCGTGCCGTCATCAAGGCGTCCAAATGCATTCACCGCAATCAACGCGCTGACTACCAGGGCGCCGCTGCGAACCGTCGCAGTTCCGAGCCCTCCGATTCCTAACGCCTCGCCACTCCACTTGTCTGTGGTTGCGCCTGTTCCAGCCCCGACGACGCCAACTTCAAATGGACCCGGCTGGGCCCCAACATAAGCTTGGCGCCCGTTCTCTGCGGTGGGTCTGGCAGTCGGATCGCCGACGCCCAGATCATAAAGAGACATACCAACAACAATCGGAACCGAACCGTGCCTTGTCCGATGGCCGCGGCCATCATCGGCCAAGGCGTTTGCCACGCCGTCGGCTGCGGCCAAGCCGAAGGCCGAACCTCCGCTGAGAACGATCGCATCAACGAACTGAATGAGGTTCTCGGGGCTAAGCAACGCGAACTCGCGAGTCGCGGGAGCCCCGCCTCGAACTTCACCTGAGGCGATCGAGCCCTCGGGCAACACAACAACTGTGCACCCTGTGCGGGCCTCACCGTTAGTCCACTGACCGACTAGAACCCCGTCGACGTCAGTAAGCATTTATCGGGCTTTGCGTTTGGTTTGAATCATGCGATACATGAATAGTCCGTACATGGCCGGCTTGGAAAACAAGACCCGAGTCAAGAGCCCGATTGGAGCCGGGTTGTGTTCGTATTCCACATGCTCAGTCACTTGAGTGCTTGCCGCGTCGATCGATTCGAACCTGTGCGTATGGACCCAACTTTTCATCGGCCCGTCGATGTGAGTGTCAGTGAAACCGTCGGACCCCACATCGGAGTGCCTGGCTGTCCACTTGATGGGGATCGGTCCAAACCAGACCGTAAACCGACTGATCGAATTCTCCGCTAGAGGCTCCAATTCATGAATTCGCACATAGGCCGGGGTGAGGGTCTTCAGGGTCGCTGTTCCCTCATGGAACTCGGTTACCTTCTCGACTGGGGCTTTCACCTTGAACTTGAAATCAAAGACTGGCACTCAATCAGATTAGACCCTGCGTTTCTAAACCAACCGATCCAGCAGCTCTGCGAAGTCACCTTCGTTCAGGTGGACGCCGCCGACCACAGCAAGACCCATCACAACAGGTTCACTTGCCGCCCATGCTTCTAGCTGACCGCGGGCATCACGTTGGCCCGCCCAAGCTCGGGTATTGCTGGGCCTGATGATTGCGTCGGCTAGCTGTTGGGCTCCCGGACCGTCAAGAGACTCAATCCAAGGTTCAAGCCAGCGCACCATTGGAAGTTGCAGATAGGTCAGCTCGCCAAGCAACATGTCTGCGCTTGGGTCACTGGGGTGGGTTGTTAGCGCCTCGATCCATAAGGTGTCCGCCAACAGCTCAATCGACCGGGCCTGATCATCGGTTAGTGACGACCACCCCTCGGCCAGACGTCCAAGAACATCGTGGGCTGGGACAGGCTCTAGGTCCCGGCCAACCCAAAGTTCCAACAATCGCGAAACGCTGTTGAGCCACTCACCATCGTTGGCCCTGACCCAGACTGCGTCGGCGTCCAAGCTAGCCATCAAACCCTGTGGTTCGCCAAAATTGCGGCGAACCGCGGCAAGAGCGTTTTCAATTGCGCTGGTGGCCATCAGCTAGTTGGGTCCGAACCGAGCCCAACGACCATTGCATGCGCAGTCGTCTTCGAGTGAGTCATCGTAATCAGCCAGCTTTGGATGCCAAGTTCGTGCCCTAGCTCAAGACCCCGACCCGAAACTCGAATTTGTGGTTCCCCTGAAGGGAGACGAGTCACTTCCATGTCATGCCAGCCCACTCCCCCGAGGCCAACGCCTAGCGCTTTAAGTACTGCCTCTTTGGCTGAAAAGCGCACCGCGTATCGCTCTGCGGAATTAGCAGCCGCATCGCAATATTCACGTTCAGCCTCTGTGAAGCAACGCTCTGCAAACGCCGAACGTCCAAGTGCAGTCTCGATTCGGGCAATCTCTACCAGATCCACCCCAACGCGAATGGCTCTCGTTCCAACAACTGCGTTGGCCGATTGCGCGACAGTGCGATCAAGCCGGTCTAGGGCGTCTGCCACAACTTCGCGACCTCTGATATCGGCGCCGTCAGCAAGTCGACTGTCGTGATCTCGGCAAGAAGGTCCTCTCGGAACGTGGGAGCAGTTTCGGTGACCACATCTACCAATGACCGGTAGCGGTTTCTGTAACCCTGCATTATCGACCGGGCAGTTGCGGCACCAAGATCTTCATGAAGCTTGACATGCAACAAGGCGAGACCGACAGCTTGGCCGTCCTTCGTTTCAGGCACGATCAGAACAACTCGACCATCGGATCCAACCGTAACGATCGGGGCACGCTCGACGGCGACTCGGTGCTTGGTTCCACGAAGCGTCGGATCCCTATCAACTCGGGACGGAATGCCGGTGGCAATGCCGCCCTTGTCCGAAACGTGCAACGAGGCACCGTCATCGAGACGGCCATGAATTGCATAGCGCGTGTAACCCACAACCTCGTCAATCGCTGGACTCACAGCAGCCAAAGTGCGCAGGGTCCGGTAGGTCAAAGCATCTCGAGGAGTTCCAGTTTCAAGGACGTCTTTGATCAACTGTGCCTGGAGAAGACTCTCATCCGCTCGAGATATGCCGACGGTCACGGTCTTGGCCTGATGCTTGATGGCATCTACTGGGCGCGTTAGCTCTTCTATGGCACTTGTCAGCGCCCCTGCGAGATCTTCCACCACAACGCCAGGGGTGCCGACTTTCCCAAACTCAATCTGATACGCCTCAAACCGGCTTACGCCCATGGCGAAACGCAACAGTGCACTCAGGCGGGTAGCGGTTGATGCCTCCAACTGGCCGTTGTAGGTACCTGCGGCCAAGATGTCGAAGAACTTGCGGGCCATAGGTTCGATGTCTCGACTGAACTCTTCGAACCATTGGTCGCCTTGACTTCCAACGTAGCTCTCAATAACTCCACGAGCCTCACGTAGCGGTCGGGCCGAAGCATCGATCGCCAACGCGGCCTCGTAACCAAACAGGTGCCCGACAATCACCGACAGTACAAAGGCTAGATCCGGATGAACGTCAGGAACTGCAATGACATCAAGGGCGTGCTTGAAACGATTCTCGCCTTCGGTCGCAA
This sequence comes from uncultured Acidimicrobiales bacterium, assembly GCA_937922785.1. GTDB lineage: Bacteria > Actinomycetota > Acidimicrobiia > Acidimicrobiales > SZUA-35 > CALAJQ01. The sequence goes on along the minus strand of CALAJQ010000028.1, from coordinate 29,541 downwards.
CAACAACCGGCGCCGCCTTGTGTGCCCTGAAGATAGCCACTTCCTTGGCGACGTCATCTGCGTTTGAGCCAACTAGGCCGGCTGCGCAGACAAAGATAAGAGGCTCTGAGGAAAGATCGATGTGTTTCTTGTCTTCGGTGACATCGCAGGCAATCGCTTTGTAGCAGAGCTCGCTCAGCTTGATTCGCACCTCACGAGCTGCAATGAAGTTGTTGCCGTTACCGACCATGGCCCAATACCGGCGGCTTGGAGCGTGGGTTCCGGCCGCAGCCGCTATCTCGCCGCGTTTGCCGATTGTGGCAATCATCGCCGCCGGCAGCTCACGCAAGCCATTAAGCAAAGACTGTTTGTCAGACTCTGTGTATTGCACATTGGGAAGCTGTTCAACGACGCCGATTGCCAATAACCATCCGGCAGCAATTTGAGAATAGAAAGCCTTGGTAGAAGCCACTGACATCTCGACGTCGCGTCCGTCCGAGGTATACAGAACGCCGTCAGCTTTGTCGCACAAGTCGCTTCCGCGCCGGTTCACGATCGCCAACACCATGGCACCGCGAGATCGCAAAATATCCACTGTTCGGTTGGTATCGGTCGTGGTGCCACTTTGGCTCATCGCCACAACGAGGGTGTCGCTCATGTCATCTCGAATTCCGAAACCGGATAGCTCGGTGGCAGTAATGGCTCTAACGGCGATATTGCTATCGGCGAGCACTCTTGCGAAGGCGGCTGCAACGGCCTCTCCACCCACAGCCGCTGTGCCTTGACCAATGACGTCAACTCGACGACACAAACCTGAACTTAGGTACTCCGCAACTTCAGGAGTCAGCGTCTCTGGAGGAAGTTGCACCGAAAGGCCAGAAGAGGATTCAACAAGGCGCCCTCGCAAAGTCTTGCGAAACGAGTCCGGCGACTCATTGATTTCCTTAAGCAGGAAGTGAGGCGAGTCACCGCGATCGATATCACGAGTGGTGACGCTTGGCTCTGTCCATTCATCATCGACGACTGGAAGGGGTGTGCCGTCATAAGCAAAGCGGCTTACTGCAGCTCGATTTCCAGCATCGGCTCCGCTCAGCCGAATAATTTGACCCTGGCTGGTTGACGGGTTGTCCAGGTCGGCTGGAGTTTCGCCGTCCATCCTGAGATAGCTCTGAGACTCTTCCACTACGCCGTAGGGTTCTGATGCCACAACAAAAGCGTCCTCGGCCTCGCCGATAAACACGCCCTGACCGCTGCCCCGGAGCGCAAGGTGGATGTCTTGGGGTGCCCTACCGGTACTCAGGCCAATCGCTACTGATCCCTCAAACTGGGCGACGGTTCGACGGACCGACTCGTCCAGGTCATGGCCTGCAGCGATGTTGCGAGACACCATTGTGGGAATGACTTTGGCATCGGTGGTTATCTCAGCCGGAATCTTGAGACTCTCAGCGGCGATTAGATCCGCGAAGTTGTCTACGTCACCGTTAAGTGTGGCCAAGACGTAAGGGCCGTTCTGATTACCTTCTTCGTCGGAATTGACGGGATGGGCATTGGGTTCTGAAATTATGCCTACTGACGCCCATCGGGTATGACCTAAAACAGTTGCTTGAGCTGATGGGTCGACAAGCGCCATCTTCAACAGTTCATCGTTCGTGATCGCTGCTCGCATAGCGGCGGTATTGTCACCAAGCTCGCCGATTTCAGCAGCCGCCTTGTAAACAAAGCTGAGGAGGCCGTCGTGAACCCTGACGGCACCATCGGAGAACAAGACGTCCTCTCCCCTGGCCGCCAGCATTGCCTTCAGCTCTGTCGATTCAAGATCCAGTCCGTGATCCCAAACAAGAATATGCACTCCAGCCGAATCTCGACCACGAACTTCGAGCCGATCCAGAGAACTCAATGCCTGCTGGACACTTAAGAACACCGCTGCGCCGGCCGGATGATCAGCCGAGCCGCCCAGCAATGAAACCGCAAGGGCATTACGCAGGCGATCGCGTTCGATGGACCAGGCGCCGTCCTTAACTCGGATCATTGCACTGTTGATGGCCTCTAAATCGGCCAGGTCAGCGTCAGTGGCTTCTAGGTTTAGTTCGTCTAGGTGTCGCTCAATGTCACCAAGGTGTGCGTTCAGCTGGTCAAGGTGGAAACGAATTCCGCTTGCCAGCGAATCGTCACCAAGCAGGGCAAGAAGGCCCGCTTCGCCGCTAAGCAGTGCGTCGGCGGCATGGAGCGACTCTGCGACTGAGTCAAGGCTGGCAGCGTCGGCACCTTTCACTGGTGGAACTCGGGTGGTTGCTTGAGCTATGAGGTCGAGAATCTCGCTGGATTCTGGCACGGCTCTTGCGGTCCGACGACGGACGATGGCGATAATTCCACACATGGCGTTTTAACACTCCTTCAAGGGCCTCAAGATTGTATGACACTCTTGGCTCCAGTATTGTCACCGCAGATTGGCCGCTATTTAAGAGCCAATTAGAGCTTCGGTTGCCTCAACAAGCATTGCGCACACCCGATCTGCCTCTTGGGCATCAAGATGTTCGACCATAACTCTGACCAGTGGTTCGGTTCCAGAGGGCCTGACTAGGACTCGGCCGTCGTCACCCATCTCGGCTTCAGCTGCAGAGATCTGCGGCTGAAGGCGCTCCACAACATCCGGGATTCGTTCGCTCATTCTTACGTTTCGCAAGATCTGCGGGACCGATGTCATCGCTGCGTCAGCCGCAGCACCAAGCGATTCAGCTGAACGCTTCACTAGATCCGCAAGTTGGACGCCACTAAGAACTCCGTCACCGGTTGTTGCTAGTGCTCTACAAATCACGTGTCCGGATTGTTCACCTCCCAAGGAAAAATCGCCTTCGTCGAGCGCGACTAGGACACTTCGATCTCCAACTGGAGTTTGCACGACGTTGATTCCACCGCTCTTCATTGCCCGATGGAACCCGAGGTTGGTCATGACGGTAACAACCACGGTGTTGTGGTTGAGCTTGCCCCTAGCTGACCAGTCCGCAGCTAGAAGCGCCAGAATGTGATCTCCGTCAACTATCTCGCCTCGGTTGTCGACAGCGATTAAGCGGTCAGCATCGCCGTCGAATGCCAGGCCGAAGTCTGCTTGGTGGTCGAGAACAGCCTGCTGCAATGCCTCAGGATGAGTCGAGCCAAACCCAGCGTTGATGTTGACCCCGTCAGGTTCGTCGCCGATTACGACGGTTTCTGCGCCGAGTTCAGCAAAGACCCGTGGACCCAGCTCAAACGCAGACCCATGGGCACAATCGAGCACGATCTTGATCCCATCCAAAGTCCTACCTTCGACTGAGCTCACAACTGTTTCGATCCATGCCTTTGTTGCTCCGGAGGTGTCGTCTGAGATGGAACCTACTGATGGACCCGTAGGACCCGGGCCCATTCCACCTGAGTCCAAAGGACTGACCGCCAGATAGGCGTGAAATCGGGCCTCGACGTTGGACTGAGTTGCGTCATCAAGTTTGAGGCCGCCAGGGGCGAACAACTTGATGCCGTTGTCGCCAAACGGGTTGTGAGAAGCCGAGACCATGGCCGCAGGTGCGGAAAATCGTTCAGCGGCCAAAGCAACTGCAGGGGTAGGAACGATCCCAAGCAAAATGGCATCAGCGCCCGCACTAGCAACGCCAGCGGCCATAGCTGAAACCAACAGATCTGCCGAAAGCCGGGTGTCTGAACCTATTACGACCTGCGTCGCACCAAACTCTTCCACTGCCGCGCGGCCAAGCGCCATCGCAACAGCTGGAGTTAGCTCTTGGTTTGCGACACCACGGACACCATCGGTACCGAACCGTAGGGGCGTGGGCATCGCTTAACGCTTGGAGTACTGAGGAGCCTTCCGAGCCTTCTTGAGGCCGTACTTCTTCGATTCCTTCTTACGAGGATCTCGAGTAAGCAGCCCGGCAGCCTTGACGCCGCCTCGAAGCTCGGGGTCGATCTCGATCAGAGCACGAGCGATTCCTAAACGAAATGCGCCAGCCTGTCCGGAAAGTCCACCACCGTGAAGGTTCACGTCAATGTCGTAGGCATCTTCAAGGCTTGATACCCGAAGTGGCTCAGTAATGAGTGTGCGGTGCACTGCTGATGGAAAGTACTCGTCGAATGCGCGACCATTGGCGGTGATCTTGCCTTCGCCTGGGGTCAGGCGGACACGGGCTACCGCTTGCTTTCGTCGACCGGTTGCTTGAGTGGTGCTCATCGCTTTGTTGCCTCACGCTTGGCGCCTGGAATTTCCATGACCTTGGGGGCCTGTGGCGCATGGGGATGTTCTGGTCCGGCGTAGACCTTCAACTTGGTGGCCATCTGGCTACCAAGCCTGTTCTTAGGCAACATGCCGGTAATTGACTTGCGTACAGTGTCAGCAGGCTTGCGTGACATCGAATCCGCGTAGGTGACGCTCTTGATACCGCCCGGGTAACCCGAGTGGGTGTGCACCATCTTGCGATCTTCCTTACCTGAGGAAAGCACAACCTTGCTGGCGTTCACGATAATTACGTGATCGCCCATGTCCATATGGGGAGCAAACGTTGGCTTATGCTTGCCGCGCAATACACGAGCAACCTCGGTGGCCATACGGCCCAAGGTGAGACCCTCGGCGTCGACTACGAACCAGTCTCGCTCGATCTCTTCTTTTTTGGGAGTGAAGGTCTTCACTGGGTGAACCTCTATAGCTTTGAGAACCGACTAGCCAGCATAGGCCTTCGGGGCGCTAGTACCACACGTCCCACAACATCAGCCCCTCCGGTGGAGCCGGGTTTTCCGCCGCGTTTCGATCTTGAGCTCGAAGAACTGGAGATAGCTCCCCAGCAGTGCGCTTTTGCCGTCCCACCGCAACATGGAATCCGACAATCGATCTCACCATTTGGTGACAAAATGACGAGCCGGCAATCTCAAATCTCAGATTGTTTTCATCCAATCGCGTCCAATTCGCCAATTCGACGTGCCTGACAAGCGATGCTGGCTCGCCGTCACGCTTAGGCCTGCGACAAAAAGATGCAAAATCGTGAGTGCCCAATAGCGGGTCACAAGCCAACTGCATGAGTTCCAGCCGCAATGGCTGCGCAACCCACCATGAAGCCTGGGAGGCAAACGGGCTAGGAGTTGGACTGTTGAAGATGTGGTAGCGATACTTGCGGCCGGCAGCGTCAAAGCGCGCCGAAAACTCTGGCGCAGCGAGCTCAACCTTGCGGGCAACGACCTCGGGGCCAAGTCGGCTGTTGATGGTGTTCTGAATGCGCTCCAGCTGAAACTCGGCTGGCGCGTCAAAAGACAGCACCTGGGTCCAAGCGTGCACTCCAGCATCAGTACGACCAGACATGACGATGTTGGGTTCAAATTTCAGTAGAGGTTCTAGAACCCGTACTAACTCCCCCACCACTGTCCTAACCCCGGGGTTAGGAGCAAGCCCCCGAAAGTTCGTGCCGTCATAGGCAATAGTGAGGCGAACGCGAACAAGCGGACCCAAAGGCCCGCTTGTTGAACTGACATGCCGTTCCCCGGCCACGGAGGCCGCTTTAGGTGCGGGCGTGTGGTCGGGACGCAATCTTGACTTCGTTACTCGACTAGTTCGATGCGAGCCATCGGTGCGTTGTCACCAGGGCGTGGTCCGAGCTTGAGAATTCGGGTGTAGCCACCGGGACGAGTTGCGTATCGAGGCGCAACTTCGTCAAACAGCTTGGTAGTCATCTCGACATCGCCCAGATAGCTAAGAACCTGACGGAAGTTGTGAAGTCCGCCCTTCTTGCCCTTGGTGATTAGCTTCTCTGCTACCGGGCGTACGGCCCGTGCTTTTGCTTCGGTAGTTGTGATGCCTTCGGCAGCAACAAGTGAAGCTACGAGGTTTGCCATCATCAGTTTCTGGTGACTGGCTGAGCCGCCGAAACGGGTTGTTTTACGTGGACGTGCCATTACTAGCTCCTGGAACCGCGGAGGCTTAGGCCCCGCTCATCAAGCTTGACGATGACTTCGTCCAAGCTCTTCTGGCCAAAGTTGGTGATTGCCAACAGATCGTCTTCGCTCTTGGTGAGCAATTCGCCAACAGAGTTGACCTGTGCTCGCTTAAGGCAGTTGCGCGGACGCTCGGAAAGATCAAGATCTTCAATTGGGAGGTCAAGATCTGGCGAACCAGATGCAGCTGCTGGAGCTTCACCGAGAGTGAGGCCCTCGGGCTCGTCTGACATTTCTTCAACGAGCTGCACCAAGGTGCGAAGCGTTGAACCAGCAGATGCCAGAGCGTCTCGAGGGCTAATTGAGCCATCAGTCTGGATCTCGAGGATGAGACGATCAAAGTTTGAGTTCATCTCCACACGGGTGGGCTCAACCTTGACGCTTACTCGCCGCACCGGGCTGAAGATTGCGTCGATCGGGATTACGCCGATGGTGGTGCTGCTCTTGCCTGCACCAGACATCCAGCCACGCCCACGCTCAACAGTCAGGTCGATTGCGACCCGGCCCTTTGCGTCCAGCTTGGCGATGTGTACGTCACCGTTGAGAATCTCTACCTCTGGAGGGCAGGAGATGTCAGAAGCGGTGATGTCACCAGGTCCACGGGCATCAAGGCGCAGTGTTACTGGCTCGTCGCTGGTGGAGGTGAGGACAATGTCCTTGATGTTCAAGATGATGTCAGTGACGTCTTCGACTACACCGCTAATGGTGTCGAACTCGTGAAGTGCTTCATCGAATCGAACTGTTGTGACTGCGGCTCCTGGCACCGAAGACAAAAGCGTTCGACGCAGCGAGTTACCCATTGAATGACCGAAACCGGGCTCAAGCGGACCTACAGCGAAGCGGCCAAGAGCCGATTCACCATCGTCTAGTTGTTCCACGGTGGGGCGCTGAATTACCAGCATTTGCATTTCCTTCCGAACCGACAAGCGGATGAGCTAAAGAAGAGGACCTTGAGGTTGGCTGAGAGTTTTTACTTTGAGTACAACTCGACGATGAGCTGCTCACGCAGCGGTACGTCAATCTGCTCACGCAGAGGTTCGCCATAGATCTTTATGGCAAAGTCGTGATCGCCCTTTTCAAGCCACTTTGGAGCGCTGCGGTCTAGCACGTCGCTGTTCCACTGCACGATGGCGTTGTTTCGGGTCTTTTCACGAATCTCGATCAGGTCACCCTTGCTAACTCGGTAAGACGGGATGTTGACCCGCTTGCCGTTCACAAGGACGTGGCCGTGACTTACAAATTGCCGGCCCTGGGCTCTGGTTGATGCCCATCCGGCGCGGTAGAGGACGTTGTCGAGACGTAGCTCGAGGTAGCGAAGCATGTTCTCGCCAGTCACACCTGGTCGGCGTGACGCCTCTTCATAAATTGTGCGGAACTGACGCTCGGTCAGTCCGTAGGAAAAGCGAGCCTTCTGCTTTTCCTGGAGCTGTTCGAGGTACTCACCGTTGCCGTTGCTTCGACGGCGGGTTCGTCCGTGGACTCCAGGTGGGTATGGACGCTTTTCAAGCGCCTGCTCTTCACCTCGGGTGCCAAAAATGTTGGTGCCTAGACGGCGTGAAACTCGGGCGCGAGGGCCGGTATAGCGAGACATGAATCAAACCCTCCGACGCTTTGGCAAGCGGCAGCCGTTGTGAGGAACAGGAGTTACGTCCTTGATCCCAGTTACTTCAATACCAGCGTTCTGAAGTGAACGAATGGCGGTTTCCCGGCCAGAGCCTGGGCCCTTGACCTGAACGTCGACCTTGCGGACGCCCTGTTCCATTGCCTTACGGGCCGCTACTTCAGCGGCCTGCTGTGCGGCATATGGGGTGCTCTTACGAGATCCCTTAAACCCGACGTTTCCAGCAGATGCCCAAGACAAGATGTTCCCGTCCTGGTCAGAGATGGCAATGATTGTGTTGTTAAAGCTGCTCTTGATGTGAGCGACGCCATGAGGGACGTTCTTGCGCTCACGGCGCTTGCGGCCTGGAGTTGCCATTACTTAATTACCTTCTTCTTGCCAGCGACTGTGCGCTTTGGACCCTTGCGGGTGCGGGCGTTTGTTTGGGTGCGCTGGCCACGTACTGGTAGGCCCTTGCGGTGGCGGACACCCTGGTGGCAACCGATTTCCATCTTGCGCTTTATGTCTTGAGAAACCTCACGGCGCAGGTCGCCTTCGGTCTTGACGTTGCCGTCTATCCAAGCTCGGATATTCATGACCTCAGCTTCGGTGAGATCCTTCACCCGGGTCGCAGGGTTGATCTCGGTTCCATCCAAGATCTTCTTTGCGGTGGTGTCGCCAATTCCAAAGACGTAAGTCAGTGAAATGTCAATGCGCTTTTCGCGGGGAATGTCAACGCCGGCTATGCGAGCCATTTAGCCTTGCCTCTGCTTGTGTCGTGGGTTGGTGCAAATAACTCGAACGCGGCCGTATCGGCGCACGATCCTGCAGTTATCACACATCTTTTTTGCGGACGCTCGAACCTTCATAGGGAAGAAGTTTCTGTTTAGAAGTAGCTGGCGAGCTACTTGTATCGATAGGTAATTCGGCCACGGCTCAAGTCGTAAGGGGTTAACTCGACTTGAACTTTGTCGCCTGGGAGAATTCGGATGTAATGCCTGCGCATTTTTCCAGAGATATGACCGAGCACAGAATGACCGTTCTCAAGCTCCACCCGGAACATCGCGTTCGGGAGTGACTCGGTGATGGTTCCTTCCAACACGATCGCATCTTCTTTGGACTTTGCCAGAACAATTCCTCCTGATGGCACTACAAAATGGCTGTCCGACGCATGCGTCAATCAGCCAGCCAACCATCATAACCCGCCAAACGGAAGGGTCCAACCATGGTCTGATAACTCATGGTAGGGCGCAACAGACTCTAGCTAGTCTGTGGGGTTCCTGTTAGGTGCTTCTCAGGGCTGCGATTGGCTCAGTCGCTGAGGCCTTCCAAGCGGGGTAGGTGCCAGCCAAAAGGCCAATTAGCGCGCCTACTGCGGGAGCGGCAAGAAGCAACCATGGATCGATCACTGGAGTCCATTGCTGGCGGGCTGAGACGCCCACAACTGTCAGCACACCCAGAGCTGTCCCGATAACTCCAGCAAGCGCTCCTAAAGCAGCTGACTCGAACAGGAACTGAGACGCAATGTGGCTTCGAGACGCGCCCAGCGCTCGTCGCAAGCCAATTTCACCCCGACGTTCGAGAACTGATACCAAGGTCACGTTCATGATGCCAATGGCGCCCACCAACAAAGAAACGCCACCCAGGATCAGAAATAGGGCGTTTACGTCCGACTCCACACCACTTCGGGCCCGCCTAGGCGAAGATGGAACAGATACCCGAAGTCTTTCGGGTTCATTGGGGGCAAGAGCCACAGGAGCTTGGGTACCAATCAGCTGAGCTGCGCCAAGGTCAACGTCCACGTGGACTTCCTCTGGCGCTTGCAAGCCAAACTGTTCGCGAGCGAAACCATCAGAGACAATCACCGCATTAAGCAGATCGGGTTCTCGAGCAACATCAGAAATGATCCCGATTACAGCCACCGGAACATCGCCGATAAAGATCGCTGGCTGATTATCCACGCGCGTAACGTTTAGACGACGGGCAGCACCAAGGCCAAGCATCACAACTGGCTCTTTGCCTTCGCTGTGACCCTCGTCGAAGAACCGCCCGGTCAAGAGCTCGGCTCTGACTGCTTCGAAGGTTCCAGGACTCACCGCAATGACCGACAGCTGGTACTCGTTACGGCCATCGGCCTCAGGAACAGAACGAATCAGGTCATTAACGCTCACTCGTGACTTGGTGCCAGCCCCATTGACTCCATTTAGTCGCTGTAGGCGGTCACCAGCGTCCCATGGAAGCAGGCTCACCTGATTGTCATCTTGGCGACCAGTGTTGCGGTTGTCGGGCCTGATCAGAACCCTGGTCGCCTCAAGTTCGTTAAACCGCGAAACAATCTGGGACCCAGCCGTCTTGGCCAATCCAAGAGTTGCCACCAGCGCTGCGACACCAAGAACGGTGCCCATTGCAGTCAGCAGAGTGCGGCCTGGCCTTGCGGTGAGCGCAATGGCAGCTTCACTAAGCAGGTCCCGTATAGAAAGATGTGACTTCTTGGGCTTCATGACGCTGGCCCTGTGTTCACCCTTGAACCCGCAAGGGCCGCTTCTTCGGCCCTTGACTCAGAATCGGGTTCGCTCAGCTGACCATCTTGAATTCGTATTCGGCGCTGAGCGCGAGCAGAGACATCGGAATCGTGGGTAATCGTTGCAATTGTGAGACCGTCACGATGTAAGTCGTCAAAAAGTTCCATCACCGACCCAGTCGTTTTCGAATCTAGGTTTCCAGTTGGCTCATCAGCTAACAGCAGACTTGGCTCGCCAGTGAGGGCACGAGCCACAGCGACTCGCTGGCGCTCTCCACCACTGAGCGTTGTCGGGAACGCGTCAAGCCGGTGTCCAAGCCCGACCTGCTCTAAGGCCGCGACCGCGCGGTTACGCCGGTCCTTTGGCTTTCCCTTTCGGTACAGCTCGGCCAACATGACGTTTTCGACTGTGGTTCGGTGCGCTAGAAGGTGAAACGACTGGAACACAAACCCGATTCGGCGACCGCGAACACCGGCGCGCTCGGCTTCGCTAAGGCCCGACACGTCGATTCCGTCGAGCTTGTAGGTTCCCGACGTTGGCTGGTCTAAAAGACCGAGCAGGTGCAACAAAGTGGACTTGCCCGAACCCGATGGGCCAACAATGGCTACATAGTCACCCTCATAGATGACTAGATCGGCAGGCTTTAGCGCCTCCACCGGAGGAGTTCCGGGAAATACACGCTGGACCTGGTCTAGTTCGACAACAGGTAGGCGCACTATCCGTCAGTCCCTGTCTCAGAGTCAGAGTCAGAGCTGCTGCCAGTGGTCAAACCAAGATCCCTGCCTACGACAACACGATCACCCGCTGAGATGGCCCCGTCCTCAACAGGAGTAACTTCAACCAGCCCCCTAGATGGATCGCTTAGTCCTCGGTTCACCTCTACCGTTCGAGCTTCACCGTCAGAGCCAGCGAGCTCAATTCGCTGTGTGCCGTCAGCTCCGGCTGAAACAGCAGCGAACGGTACGGCGAAGACTTCACCGCCAGTGGAGGTCACCGGGATCGTTACCTTTAGATTCCGGTTGATGAGATCTTCTGGTAGGTCGCCGATGGGCTCAAATCGGACGGCGTACTTGTCATTAGCTAGATCCGGTCCGCCAGGAGTGTCGGCTAGAAACGCCAACGTCCCATCAACGGAAATTCCCAAGGCGGAATCTTCAAGAGTTACCGACATGCCTTCACTAAGGAGTCGACGTTCCGGAGTGGTTACCGATCCCCTGATGGCTACACCGGCACCAGTAACTCTCATCACTGGGCCCTGGGGAAACTCACCAGCTTCGACACTCAGTGTTTGGATCTGACGAGGAAGCGAAGGAAGGAACAGAATCTCAGAATCAGGTAGGCCAATCCCAGTTTCGGCCTGGATTCGATTAAGGCTTTCCTTTGCTTTGGAAAGCTGATCCTTTGCATCGCTGAGGCGCTGCTTTGCTCCAGAATCGGCAGACAATGAATTTGCTTCGCTAAGAGACGCTTTGGCGACCGCAACATTGGTTGACGCCTGTTCGACCAGGTTGCCTTGTTCTAGTTTGACCCGCATCTCGTTGGCTTGAGCTTGATCGAGCGCCGCCTGTGCGTCTGCGATCTCAACAGGATTCCCCCCAGCCTGGGCTATAGCTAAGGCCCTGAGCGCTGCCGCAACCTGATCCCACGCTTCTTGTTCAATAGCGGTGGCCTCAGCCTCAACGAGGGCCAGTTGAACCTGAGCATTTCGAATCTCTTGTTCCAGGCGGAGGCGCTCCGAAGCGGCTAGACCAGCCGGAGACTTGCGAGCTTCAGCAACTTCGCGAGCAGCAATGTCAACCGCATCTTCGGCTGCCTCGACTGCTTCAAGATCCTGACGGGTCGGCTCGATCGCCTTGTAACCGGCGTCGGCATACATGGCCCGAACCGCCTCGCCCGTTTGGGCTCCATAGACACCGTCAATGGGTCCGAAGTAGTAGCCAACTCGAGTTAGCGCTTCTTGGAGCTGAACAACATCGGGGCCTTCGAGTGTTGGCGTAAAGCTTCTGAATACCGGCAAATCGCCCTGAAGGACGATAAGGGGCCGACCTGCAACCTCAATTGCGACATCGCCCTCGTTCAGGGTGTCGCCCCGGGCCTTGGTTAACTTCGTAATGATCGACGATCCGCCAACGGAAGCCTGAGTGGAGATGTCAGTAGCTTCGTCAAAACCAGCTTGACCTCGCACAACGACATTCTTCGAAAGCAAAATCTGCTCGACGGGCACAGTTATGAGCGATGGCTCGGGGGCTGCAGTCTCGGCGGCCACCTCGCCCGGGCTCTTGATTTGCTGGCCGGCGTACCAACCAACCGCACCCGAACCAACAGCTACCGCCAAAACCCCTGTCAGAATTGCTCGTCTACCCATAGTCTCTAATCCGCCTAATTAATGCCCGTAGAACTAAGGCACAAAGGCCCCAATTAAGTATCGGTCATTCCACAAACATGCTGAAACAGGAATTACGGCCCAGATTCGAAGGTATTGGTGCCTAACTTTCTAACTTCCGCGGTTCTAACTGCCGCCAGCGCCTTCGTAGCTGGCAATCCGATCGGCGTTCTCATCAAGCCACTCTTGTTCGATCTCGATGCGAATCTCGTTGTTGGCGTCGTTCCAGTAACCGCCGCCACATTCGTCAACGGCTAACGCTAGACCAATCTCATACTCCTGGACCTCTGCCAGAGTTGCCAGGTCGGCGTCACTTAGTGTTTCGCCATTGGCTTGGTTGATGATCTCTTCGAAGTCTTCCTCAGACATCGATTCCATTTGCTCGTCGGTGAAGTCAGCAAAGGGGTCATTGAAGCCGCCAGAGGACATTGCTCCCATGCGATTGTCAATGTCCTCATAGACAGACTCTTCATCGACGTAGTCGCTGTAGCCCTTGTCTGCGACACATGTTGAAATCTTCTGAGCTTGTTCGATCATGCGAGGATCGTTCTGCATCCGCTCGAATAGATCTTCGAGTTCGTCGCCAAACTCGTCATTAAAGGCGTTCATTTGCTCGTTGTCGCCAAAGACGTCATCTTCGTTGTTATAGATCTCCTCATAAACCTCGTTGTTGCAGCCAGAGGGGACGAATTCGTTCTCGTAGTAGTCCTCGTAGGCCTCGTTGATCTCTTCTTCGGTCATGTTCTCCGGATCTATACCCTCAGGACCTTGATCAGTGCCATACAACGCGGCGTAGTAAGCCTCCTGCTCTTCAGGAGTAAGCGATTCGACGTAGATTTGGTTCGGGTCACTCGGACCGTCATCGCCTAGCCCGTCACGACCGTCGTCATACCCGACGAGGTTCGGGCCAACAGTGGCTTGTGAGAAGCGCATCGTGGAGATCCCGAAGCCATACTTCTCAACCCACTCTTTTGAACCCCACTCTGGGCCGTCGCCATCAGGGCCACCCTCGAATGAGATGAAATCGCTGTTGTCAATCGGGGTGTATTCGAAACCCTCGTCGCGCATGCAGACCGCGATCTGCTGTTGTGCTTCACGTTCCTGCTCGGCAAACTCTTCCTGGTTTTCTTCAGAGGCAAACGCTGCAGTGTCAAACCCGAGGAAATCGGCAATCGGAGAACGGTAAACCTCGGTCTCGGACGATTCTTGAGTCTCTTCCTCGGTCTCAGACGTTGCTTCGGTAGTCGCACTAGAACAAGCTCCTAGAACCAAGACCGACGATGCCACTACAATCCCAAACCGCATTATTCCAACCCGCATTTAGCGTCTCCCAGCTAAGCAAACAACATGTGTGAACAACAAGTATCGCACTGATGGTTTAAGTACTTGAGTCACCCATTAGGTTCCTAGGCAAAAAGACCTGGTTTGCCGTTCCTCGGCCACGGAGGCCGCCCGCGTCACGCTGGCACCGTCGGGACACCGGGTTTGCCGTTCCTCGGCCACGGAGGCCGCCCGCGTCACGCTGGTACCGTCGGGACACCTGGCTACACGCTGCGTTCCGCACTCGCTGGTGCCGTCGGGACACTGGCGCGGCGTTCCCCAAACTCGACGTTTTGGCCCCGAGGGCCGAAACTCGCAAAGAGAGCGAAGCGAACGACGGCTGCACAATATCTTCACATGGCATGGACCCATTGATCATCTTTGATCTCTACTTTTGAAGCGATGGGCCGAATCGAAAACCAATGCATCCTTGTTGTCGAGGACGAGCCAACGATCGCAGAAGCCGTTGCCAGTCGGCTGCGTTCTGAGGGCTATGACGTGTCGGTGGTGGGAGATGGGCCAGCTGCAGTAGACGCCTGTGCTTCACTTCGTCCAGATCTGGTCGTCCTAGACATCGGGCTGCCCGGCTTCGACGGACTCGAAGTGTGCCGCCGCATCCAAACCCACAGGCGGATTCCAGTGGTGATGTTGACTGCCCGAGACGACGAAGCGGACATGTTGGTTGGCCTGGGAGTGGGGGCCGATGACTATTTGATGAAGCCATTCTCACCTAGAGAGCTGGTGGCGCGCATCAAAGCTGTCTTGCGGCGAGCCGCTGATGCTCCCGCCGCCGGTGGTGTCGAGCTCGGGGACTTGGCGATTGACACTTTGACTCGCCGGGTGAACCTCGGGGGTGAGCCAGTCCATCTGACCGCAACCGAGTTTGATCTTCTGGTGGCGCTTTCTGAAGCGCGAGGCGGAGTACTTAGCCGCCGTCAGCTGCTTTCCACGGTTTGGGGCTACCGAGACGGCAGTGGCGCAAGAACAATCGACTCCCACATCAGATCACTAAGGCGAAAGCTTGGGTCAGAAGTCGTGCGGACCGTTCACGGCGTCGGCTATGCGCTTGGCTCAGCCAGCGACGAGGCCCAGTCATAATGAGAGACCGCATGAGCAGACCTCAACCATTAGCCAGCATCGGCAGTTTCAAAACGAAGTGGTCAATCATCGTCGTGGTGGCCATCGGTATGACTGCGATCATGAGCCAGGTTGGCCTAGAGCTCGGATGGCCGTGGTGGGTTCGCCTACTGGCAGCAATCACAGTTGGACTCAGTCTGGTTCAGTTCCTGGCCCATGGAACTACCTATCCACTTCGGGATATGGCCCAAGCGTCAGAGACAATGGCAAGCGGCGACTACACGGTCCGAGTGGCGCCGGCGGGTAAAGACGAGGTTGGCCAGCTAACAGAAGCGTTTAACGCCATGGCGGGAAACTTGGCTGAGGCCGACAGAAGCCAACGCGAGTTCATCGCCAACGCCAGTCACGAGCTGCGAACCCCAGTTGCTGCGATTCGCTCGACACTTGAAAACATCGTGGACGGCGTAGTCCCAGCTGAAAGCAAGACGATGGCGAAGTTGCTTGCCCAGACCGAGCATCTAAGTGGCCTAGTGGCGCAATTGCTAGATCTGTCCCGGCTCGAGTCTGGGGCTGAGACTGTGAAGATGGTTCCGCTAGACCTTGGGGACTTGATGCACTCAGTGGAGTCTGAGGCCCGACTGAACCACCCTGCCATCGAGCTAGAACTGAAGTCGCCAATGGGATTAAAGGTAGTGGGCGATGAACACCGGCTACGGCAGGTGTTCACCAACATTGTGGCCAACGCCGTGCGCTTTGCCCCTCTGGGCAGCCCAATTACTGTTGTGGTTGGCCATCAAAACGGAACAGCACGAATCGCCATTCAAGACCTCGGACCCGGAATTTCGGATGAGCAAAAGACACGTGTGTTTGAGCGCTTCTGGCAAGCCGACGGCACCCCCAGTGGAAGCGGCGGAGGTGCTGGCCTTGGGTTGGCTATATGCAAAGAGATAATCGAACAACACGGCGGCCAAGTCTCAATTGAAGACCACCACCCTGCCGGAGTCTCAGTGGTGGTTGAGCTGCCCAGAATGCTCTAGACAAACCCAGAATGCTCTAGACAGGCCCAGAATGCTCTAGGGCTAGGCCGCAGCCTTGATGGCTGACACAAGACGGTCCCAAACGATGTCTTCGGTGCTGAAACCATCAACTGTGATCAGCCGATTACGAGCTGAGAACCATTCCAGAACTGGCTGAGTCTCTTGCTCATAAAGCTCAAGACGGCGGGCGATGCCTTCTTCGGTGTCGTCTTCGCGGCCTCTGGCCTTCATCCGCGCTGTTACCTCTTCAAGAGGAACGTCGATGTTCACCGCAGCGTGAAGTTCTCGTTTTCCCAAGATGATGCTGAGCGCTTCGGCCTGAGGAATCGTGCGAGGAAAACCATCAAGTACAAATCCACCGGTGTTGGCGTCAGTCTCGTCTAGTCGGTCACGGACAATGCCGTTCATGATGTCATCGCCAACTAAGCCGCCACTGCTCATGACGGCCTTTGCCTTAAGACCCATGTCGGTCTCGGCTGCTACCGCAGCTCTCAACATGTCTCCAGTGCTGATGTGGGCGACACCAAATTCTTCGACCAACCGGGCACATTGAGTGCCCTTGCCTGCGCCTTGACGGCCGAAAATAACGAGGCGCAAAGGGCCTTCACCGATTCCACTCATACTTGCCAGCCTCTACTTCAGGAAGCCTTCATAGTTCCGCTGCATGAGCTGGCTGTCAATTTGCTTCATTGTTTCCAGTGCAACGCCCACAGCAATGAGGATCGAAACACCAGAGAAACCGACCAGGCCAGCAGACTGTGCACTACCCAACCAGCGGGCAAGAATTGCCGAGGGAAGCAAGGCAACTACACCAAGGAAGACCGCACCAGGCAGCGTTATTCGGTTCAGAATCTTGGCTAGATGGGCTTCGGTTTGTGGTCCGGGACGGAACCCAGGAATAAAGCCACCGCTCTTGTTCAACTCGTCGGCGCGACGGATGGGGTCAAACGCAATCGAGTTGTAGAAATAGGCAAAGCCCACAATGAGAAGGCCTGAAACGAGGATGTAGCCAAGGTTGTCTGGACGGAACAAGTTGTTGTTCAGGAAGTCTCGGACTGACTGGCCCCATCCGTCGGCAGGAAGAACGTTGGCGAGCAACGTTGGTAGCTGCAACAGCGAAGATGCGAAGATCACCGGGATAACACCGGCCTGGTTGACCTTAAGCGGGATGTAGCTCTTGTTTCCGCCGGTCACCTTGCGGCCTGAAGTCCGCTTGGCAAAGTGAACTGGGATCCGACGCTGGCCTTGTTCAACAAAGACGATTCCGGCGCAGAGGAAGACCAACAAGACAAGCGCTACCACGATGCCGACGATGCCCTTTTGGGTGTTGATGGTGATGCCAAGGCCAGGAAGTGAAGACACTACAGAAGCGAAAATGATGATCGACATTCCGTTGCCGATGCCCTTTTCAGTAATGAGCTCGCCCATCCACATGACAACGGCGGAGCCGATGGTGATGCAGGTAACAGCCAACAGTATTCTGCCAGGGCTTCCATCCGGGAAAAGTCCAATGTCGGCGCCGAAGAAGCCTTCGGGGTTTCGGTTCACCAGGAACACAATGCCCGTGCTTTGAATGAGCGCCAGCACGACAGTGACATAGCGAGTCCACTGACTGATCTTGCGTTGACCCACCGCACCTTGGGCCTGCCACTCTTCCAACTTTGGAATTGCAACAGTAAGGATCTGAATAATGATCGATGCTGTGATGTAAGGCAGAATCCCCAGCGCGAACCAGGACAGCGACGCCAGTCCACCACCGGAAAGCAGGTTCAAATAGCTGAACACCGAGCCGGGACCAGAGTTGGCTTGGTCGCGCAGGTTCTCCAACGCGTCGAGGCTTACTCCTGGCGCAGGAATCTGTGCACCGAGGCGGTAAAGCCCGATCAGTGCGAGCGTGAACAAAATCTTGTTCCGTAGCTCTGGGGTTCGCATCGCATTGCGGATAGTCGAAAGCACGATTACCTACCGTAGTTCAGATCGATATTAATGTTGGAGCGCTGAACCTTTAGCGGTTCATGTGCTGGTTGCCAGAAGAGGCAGGGCGCACGCTGAATGGCAACGGCAGCTTCTCGATAGAGCCACCAGCCGCTGTGATTGCTTCCTCGGCTGACTTTGAAAAGGCATGGGCCTTAACAGTTACAGCACCAGAAATCTCACCCCGGCCGAGAACCTTTACGAGATTGCCTTTTCCAACGAGGTTCTTTTCAAGCAACGCTTCTGGAGTTACCTCTTTGAGGCCGCTTTCAGAAATGGTGTCCAAGTTGATGGCCTGATATTCAACCCGGAACGGGTTGTCGAAGCCACGAAGCTTTGGGAGACGGATATGCAGCGGAAGCTGTCCACCTTCGAATCCGACGCGCACGTTGTTGCGAGCCTTTTGACCCTTTGTACCGCGGCCAGCCGTCTTGCCAGCTTTGCCCGCGATACCACGAGCCTTCCGCTTGCCACGCTTGTTTGAGCCAGGAGATGGCTGAAGATCGTGAAGTTTCATTGTTTAGACCTCTTCAACAGTAATGAGGTGAGGACACCGGGCAATCATGCCGCGGATCTCAGGTCGGTCGGGAAGGGTGTTGGACTTGCCAATACCTCGTAGTCCGAGAGCACGCAGGCTGCCTCGGGTCTTTGGCTTAGCTCCGATTGCGGAACGAACCTGGGTTACTTTGAGCTCTGCCATTGTTAAGCCTCCACTGACTCAGGCGCTGCAGCACCGCCGCGCTTGGTCTCGTTGTATGCCTCGAGCAGACCTTTAGGCGTGAACTCTGATGCGTCGAGGCCGCGAAGGCGTGCAACTTCGTCGGGTCGACGGATGTTACGCAAGGCATCGATTGTTGCTCGGGCAACGTTGATCTGGTTTGCTGAGCCAAGGCTCTTGCACAAGACGTCGCGGATGCCCGCTTCTTCAAGGATCTGCCGTGCGGCTCCGCCAGCGATAACGCCGGTACCGGGAGCAGCAGGCTTAAGCATGACCCGGCCTGCGCCGTTTGTTCCGATAATTGGGTGGATGATGGTTCCGCCGGCCATTGGCACGTCGAACATCATCTTCTTGGCCTCTTCAGTGCCCTTCTGGATTGCCAGAGGTACTTCCTTAGCCTTGCCATACCCAAGACCTACTCGGCCATTGGCATCACCGATCACAACAAGAGCAGTAAAGGCGAAACGACGTCCACCCTTAACTACCTTGGAAACTCGGTTGATTGTGATTACTCGGGACTCGCGTCCCTGATCTCGTTCTGGTCCAGCCATGATGATCTCCTAGAATTCCAGTCCTGCTTCGCGTGCGGCGTCAGCAAGAGCTGCAACCTGACCGAGGTAGCGGTTGCCGCCACGATCGAATACCACTGTTGAAAGACCAGCAGCTTTGGCTCGCTCGGCGACAAGCTTGCCTACTTCGTTTGCTCCATCGAGATGGCCAGCCTTGTCTCGCAACGCAGCCTCATAAGTTGAAGCTGCCGCAAGAGTGTGACCGGTGCTGTCGTCGATGACCTGGGCACTGATGTGCCGGTTTGAGCGGTGTACGGCCAGACGTGGTCGTGATGTAGTGCCACTGACCTTTTTGCGCACACGCCGTTGACGACGCTTGCGTGATGCTTCTTTGGTTTTGACGCTCACTTGCCGGCCTTTCCAGCTTTGCGAATCACTCGTTCGCCTGCGTATCGAACGCCCTTGCCCTTGTAGGGCTCTGGCTTTCGATAGCCACGGATAACTGCAGCCACTTGACCAACAACCTGCTTATCGATGCCTACGACACCAATCTTGGTCGGCTCAGGCACCTCAAACTCGATGCCTTCAGGAGCCTCAACGGTAATTGTGTGACTGAAACCGAGCGATAGCTCGATCTTGTCTTTGCCTTTGGCATTGGCTCTGTAACCAACGCCGACGATCTCAAGGTCCTTGCGGAATCCGGTAGAGACGCCGATCACCATGTTGTTGATAAGGGACCGGTTTAGACCGTGAAGAGCCTTTGTCTTCTGCTCTTCATTTGCTCGCTCGACGGTTAGCTCTGCGTCTTGTTGGGACACCGATATGGCGTCAGGCAACTCAATCGCAAGGTTTCCCATAGGACCTTTGACTGCAACCTTTGCACCTGCGACGTTAACTTCAACGCCAGCCGGTACTGGGATAACTGATTTTCCAATACGTGACATGGTTAGCTCCTACCAGACGTGGCAGAGCACTTCGCCGCCGACCTTGCTCTTGCGAGCTTGGCGGTCGGTGATGAGACCCTGGTTGGTGGATACAACTGCAACTCCAAGACCACCGAGAACACGAGGTATCTCGCCAGCGCCTTGGTAAACCCGTAGGCCAGGCTTGGAAATCCGCTTGATGCCGGAAATCACTCGCTCTCGCTCGGGTGAGTACTTCATGTTGATAGTGAGGGTCTTGCCGACTCCCCCATCGTTGTCTGCAGCTTTGAATTCTCCGATGTAACCCTCTGAATGAAGAAGCTCGGCAAGTGCGATCTTCAACTTTGAGGCTGGCATCGATACTTCGTCGTGCATTGCAATGTTGGCATTGCGGATGCGTGTGAGCATGTCCGCTAGTGGATCTGTCATTGTCATAATGAAATTTCCCCTTACCAGCTTGCCTTGGTGACGCCTGGGATTTCCCCGGCGTGAGCCATCTGACGGAAACAAATACGGCACAGTCCGAAACGCTTGTAGACAGCCTTGGGTCGACCACAGCGCTGGCAGCGGGTGTAACCGCGAACCTTAAACTTTGGCTTCTTTTGCTGCTTTTCTATGAGGGCCTTCTTCGCCATTACTGCTGCCCTTCTTTCCGGAATGGGAAACCGAAGGCACTCAGCAGAGCGGTGCCACCGGCATTGTCTTGGGCGGTGGTCACAATTGTGATGTCCATACCGCGGGTTGTGTCGATTGTGTCGTAGTCGATCTCAGGGAACATGAGCTGTTCGGTGAGACCAAAGGTGTAGTTTCCACGGCCGTCAAAGCTCTTGGGGCTCAGGCCACGGAAGTCACGAATTCGGGGGATGGCTAGCGTTACGAGCCGGTCGAAGAACTCCCACATTTGGTCGCCCCGGAGGGTGACCTTGGTGCCGATGGCGTTGCCTTCACGAAGCTTGAAGTTCGCGATGGACTTGCGAGCCTTGGTAACCACTGGCTTCTGGCCGGTGATGATGCCAAGGTCGCGAGTAGCGCCTTCGAGAACTTTGGAGTTAGCGACTGCTTCGCCAACGCCCATGTTCACGACGATCTTCTCAAAGCGTGGCACCTGCATGATGTTGTCGAGGCCAAGCTCGGCCTTGAGCGCATCACGGATGCTGTCGTTGTAGAGATCCTTCATACGAGGATTTGGCTTGGTGCGAGTGCTCATGAGCTGGCCTCTGGAATTTCTTCGCCACTTCGGCGACAAACACGGACTTTGTTGCCCTTTGAGTCGACCTTGTAGCCAACGCGGGTTGGCTTGCCGTCTTTGGGGCTGAGAAGAGCCACGTTGGAAACATCTATTGGCATCTCTTTGTCGAGAATGCCACCTGGGTCTTCTGCTGATCTGGGCTTGGTGTGACGCTTTGCAACATTCACGCCCTCAACTATGACCTTTTCACGGTCAGGGAAAGCAGCAGAAACTACGCCTTCTGCGCCACGGTCTTTTCCAGTAAGTACGCGAACTGTGTCGCCCTTATGGATCTTCATCAGATCACCTCCGGTGCGAGTGAAACGATGCGCATAAACTTCTTGTCTCGAAGCTCACGACCCACTGGGCCAAAGATTCGAGTGCCACGAGGCTGGCGCTGTTCGTTGATTAGAACTGCTGCGTTCTCATCAAATCGGATATAGGACCCGTCAGGACGACGGCGTTCTTTCTTAGTACGGACGACGACGCACTTGACAACCTCGCCCTTCTTTACCTGAGCACCTGGGATTGCATCCTTGACGGTTGCAACGAAGATGTCTCCAACGCCGGCGTAACGGCGTCGTGAGCCGCCCAGAACCTTGATGCAAAGAACTTCCTTGGCACCAGAGTTGTCGGCGATCTTGAGTCGGGATTCCTGTTGGATCATCGAGCACGCTCCACAACATCCAAGAGGCGCCAGCGCTTCTTCTTTGAGAGCGGGCGAGTCTCAACGATTCGAACTTTGTCGCCGGAGTTCAGCGTGTTCTCTTCGTCGTGTACGTAATACCGGGCGTTGTGCTGCACGGTCTTGTTGTACTGAGGGTGACGGCTTCGACGAGTTACCTCGACGATTGCAGTCTTATCCATCTTTGCCGATCGAACGACTCCTTCGCGAACCTTACGGTTGCGACGAGGGCCGGTTGCTTCGCCGGTTGTGTCTGTGTTAGCTACTTCTGTGTTAGCTACTTCTGTGTTGGCTACTTCTGAATCAGCCATTCTTGGCTCCTAATTCACGGGCTCGAACTTCGGTGCTGATCCGAGCGGCTTGCCGCTTGACCTGAGGAATTCGGGCGGTGTTCTCAAGCTGGCCGGTAGCCAACTGGAAACGCAGGTTAAAGAGTTCCTTCTTGGCTTCAGCCAAGGCTTCTAGGAGCTCTGCATCTGAGTTCTCTACTACTGATTTCTTAGCCATTAAAAGCCATCCTCTCGACCAATAACTCGAGCCCGGATTGGAAGCTTCTGAACAGCACGTTCCATAGCTTCACGAGCCACGGTCTCGTCTGGGTAAGCAAGCTCGAACATGATTCGTCCAGGCTTTACAACAGCAACCCACTTCTCCACGTTGCCCTTGCCAGATCCCATACGAGTTTCGGCAGGCTTCTGTGTGATGGGCTTGTCGGGGAAGACGTTGATCCAGACCTTGCCGCCACGGCGTACGTGACGAGTCATGGCAATACGGGCTGCTTCGATTTGACGGGCAGTGATCCACCCTGGCTCAAGAGCCTGAATGCCGTAATCACCAAAGGTCACGGCGGTTCCGCCACGAGCCTTTCCCTTTGTGCGACCGCGGTGTTGCTTGCGGTGCTTTACCTTCTTAGGCATCAACATTATTAATCACCATCTCCTGGGCGGAATGACAAGTCTTCTGTGTTGCCTTTGCCCTTGAGGCTTTCTTCGATTGCCTCTTCTTCAGCGAGGAGACGTTCAAATTCTGGATCTGCTTCTTTAACCAGCGGCGCTGGCTCTTCAGCAACTTCAGGCTCTTCTTCGCGAACCTTGCGGGTGCTTACAACCTTGCGAGGCGCTTCTGGCGCAGCATCAACCGCAAGAGCTGCGTCCTTGGCCGCTTGGTTAACCGAAGCTTTGTAGGGAAGAATGTCACCCTTGTAAAGCCAAACCTTTACGCCAATGCGGCCATAAGTGGTGTGAGCCTCACGAAGTCCATAGTCAATGTCGGCACGAAGGGTGTGAAGTGGAACTCGACCCTCACGGTAGGTCTCGGTACGACCCATTTCGGCGCCACCAAGACGACCCGAACACTGGATACGAATACCCTTAGCCCCGGCCTTCATTGCGTTCTGTACTGCACGCTTCATAGCCCTACGGAATGCCATACGGCCAGCGAGCTGGTCGGCTACGCCCTGGGCGATTAGTGCGGCATCGAGTTCGGCTTGCTTGATCTCGATGATGTTCAGCTTCACCCGTGGGTTACCG
Source organism: uncultured Acidimicrobiales bacterium (assembly GCA_937922785.1). Lineage (GTDB taxonomy): Bacteria > Actinomycetota > Acidimicrobiia > Acidimicrobiales > SZUA-35 > CALAJQ01. The sequence continues at coordinate 6,096 of CALAJQ010000028.1, read as the reverse complement.
GTGAGCTTGGTTAGACCCTGACGAAGTCGATCTGCTTCTGAGCCCTTGCGACCAATGACGATTCCTGGGCGTGCTGTGTGCACATCGACCTGGAGCTTGTCACGGGTCCGCTCAACCTCTACCCGGCTGATTGCAGCATTCGGTAGTTCAGTCATTAGGAAGTCACGGATGTTGCGATCTTCGATTAGGTACTGGCGGTATTCCTCGCGATCGGCAAACCAACGACTCTTCCAGTCGGTGGTTACGCCGAGGCGGAAACCATACGGGTTTACTTTCTGACCCATTAGGCCTCGTCTCTCTGGCTAGCTGGCTTCTGGAAACCAGCGGCTTCTGCGGCTTCTTCGGTTGCGAACCACACTTCAGCCTTTGTTCGGTCATAGAACGAACTTCCGGGAACGTGGTAGAGCTTGCTGGAAGCGTTGCCCTTGATTTCAAAGCCCTCGGGCATTGCATCATCATCAGTTGCGAGCCGTGATCCGTCACCGTGCGGCGACTCATCAGTGGCATCGGACTCACCGTCGTTGTCAGAATCAGCGGCCTCTGGAGCTGTTTCTTCGACTGCAGCCTCTTCAACTGCTACTTCTTCAACTGCTACCTCTTCGACAACTGTGTCTTCAACTGGAGCCTCGTCGGCTACCGCCTTGGCGTCAGCTGTTTCTGGCGCATCAGCGCTGTCGCCCTTAGAGGCGGCAACCCTGGCACTTCGGTTAGCGGAAGAGGACTTCTTCTTTGCACCGCCAGCGGTGCCTCGGCTTGATGCCTTGGCCGCAGCTGATGCGTTCTGTTCGTCGATCTCTTCGGTGGTGTAACGGCTCACAGCAACTGTTACGTGACAGGTCTGCTTATGAATTGAACCAGCACGACCTCGGGCCCGGGGGCGGAAGCGCTTGATGGTTGGACCTTCATCGGCGAAGCACTCTGAAACAAACAGCTCTTCTGCTGGGATGTCATCGTTGTGTTCTGCGTTCGCAATTGCTGATCGCAGGCACTTCTCGATGTCTCGTGAAGCAAGGCGCTCAGAGAGGGCCAGGATCTGAAGTGCTTCAGCAGCAGACTTGCCACGAATCAGGTTCAGAACGATTCGGACCTTAGAGGCCGACATCCGCAGGTACCGGATCTTGGCCTTGGTGCCGGGGCGAGGGGCTAGCGCGGTACTCATCGGCGACCCGTCGACTTCTCTTGGCCTGCGTGATAGCGGAAGGTCCGAGTTGGCGAGAACTCGCCCAACTTGTGACCAACCATTGATTCTGTGACATAGACAGGCACGTGCTTACGGCCGTCATGGACCGCAATTGTGTGACCCACCATGTCTGGAATGATTGTGGAACGACGGCTCCAGGTCTTGATGACCTGCTTTGAACCTTTTTCGTTCAGGGCGTCGACCTTCTTCAAGAGATGGTCATCTACCCAGGCACCCTTCTTCAAGCTACGTGGCATGACTACCTCCTACCGCCCTTCTTACGACGACGACGTACGATCTGATCATCTGACTTCTTGTTTCTCGCACGCGTGCGACCTTCTTTTTGACCCCATGGAGACACTGGGTGCCGTCCACCGGAAGTCTTGCCTTCGCCACCACCGTGAGGATGGTCCACTGGGTTCATGGCGACGCCACGAGTTTGGGGGCGCTTGCCCTTCCAGCGGTTGCGACCGGCTTTACCAATCTTGATTAGCTCGTGCTCGGCGTTGCCGACCTCACCAATAGTTGCGACGCAATCAATGCTGACTCGGCGCATCTCAGTAGAGGGCAGACGCAAGGTGGCACTAACGCCTTCCTTAGCAACTAGCTGAACACTTGTGCCAGCTGAGCGTGCCATCTTGGCCCCGCCACCAGGCTGAAGCTCAACGGCATGGATGACTGTACCGACTGGGATGTAGCGCATCGGCATGGCGTTGCCAGGCTTGATGTCTGATCCAGGGCCACTTTCGACCTTGTTGCCAACAGTCAGATTGCGAGGAGCAAGGATGTATCGCTTCTCACCATCGTGGTAGTTAAGCAACGCGATGCGGCAGTTGCGGTTCGGGTCATATTCAATCGATGCAACGGTGGCGGGAACGCCGTCCTTGTTGCGTCGGAAGTCAATGATGCGGTAGCGCTGCTTGTGGCCACCACCACGGTGACGAGAAGTCTTGCGACCGTAGTTGTTACGTCCACCGGTGCTGTGCTTCTTTGCCAGCAGTGACTTTTCTGGAGACGTCGTTGTGATGTCTGAGAAGTCGCTGGAGGTCTGGAAACGACGCCCGGGGCTTGTTGGTTTACGCTTGCGAATAGCCATTGGTTCTCAGTCCTCAGCTCGAGTAGAGCTCGATCTCGCCCTCAGAAAGGGTGATGATCGCTCGCTTGGTGTCGGGACGCTTGTTAGTTCGGCCGCTACGACGGTCACGCTTGGTTTTACCCTTGCGGTTCATCGTGTTGACGTTAGATACCTTCACACCGTCAAAGATTGCTTCAATGGCGTCGGAGATCTCTGGCTTTGAGGCCTTAGGAGAAACAACGAAGGTGTAGGAGTTAAAAGCCTCGGCCTGGCCGTAGGTCTTTTCCGAAATGATCGGACGAATGATGATGTCGTGTGGATCTCGCATTACTTATCCCCTCGTGCAGCGCCTGCGTCTAGCAAGGTCTGTGAGTTGAAGACCAAGTAGTCAGCGGCGAGGATGTCATAGGTGTTCAGTTGATCAACAGCCACTGAGTGGACTGTGGAGATGTTTCGGAAGCTCATCCACGCTGTGGTGTCTTCACGATCGAGTACAACAAGTGCCTTGCCTTCAACCCCTGCGGCGCTCAATACTGCGGCAGCGGCCTTGGTGCTTGGCTTGTCGCCGAAACCCCAGCCGTCAATAACGACAATCTTGTCCTCGGCGGCACGATCACTTAGTGCGCTGCGAAGAGCAAGCTTGATCATCTTCTTGTTGGTGCGCTGGCTGTAGTCACGGGGCTTTGGACCGTGGGCAATTCCGCCGCCAACCCACTGAGGCGCACGAGTTGTACCGGCACGGGCTCGGCCGGTGCCTTTCTGCTTCCAAGGCTTGGCTCCGCCACCACGAACCTCTGAGCGAGTTTTGGTGGAGTGAGTTCCTGCACGGCGTGATGCCAGCTGAGCGGTAACTACCTGGTGCATTACAGAAATATTGGGCTCAATCCCGAAGGTTGAGTCGTCCAGGTCGATACTTCCGGAGGCTTTGCCTGCGGCGGTTTTTACTGCAACCGAGACCATTACGCACTTCCCTTATGGTTCTTGATGGCGTTGCGGATGATTACTGTTCCGCCCTTCGGGCCAGGTACAGCACCCTTAACGAGTACGAAGCCATCTTCTACATCTGACTTAACAATCTTGAGGTTCTGAGTAGTAGTTCGCTGGTTACCTGAGTGGCCAGCCATCTTCTTGCCCTTGAACACTCGACCAGGTGTTGCGCACTGGCCAATTGAGCCTGGCATACGGTGAACCAAGTGAGCGCCGTGAGTGGCACGGCCGCCCTTGAAGTTGTGACGCTTCATTACACCGGTGAAGCCTTGGCCCTTTGAGGTGCCGATTGCATCGACAATCTCGCCTGCTTCAAATGTTGAAGCGTCGAGTTCTTGTCCAACCTCATAGGTTGAAACGTCGTCGATGCGAAGCTCAAGCAGTTGACGACCTGACTGAACGCCAGCAGCGGCGTAATGGCCAGCCTCGGGCTTGTTCAGCTTCTTTGGATCCTTGGTGCCAACAGTTACCTGGATGGCGTTGTAGCCATGAGATTCTGAGGTTTTAACCTGCACAACATGGCAGGTATCGATCTTGACCACGGTTACAGGAACGATGTTGTTGTCGTCGTCCCATACCTGTGTCATGCCGACCTTTTGGCCGACAATTGCTTTAGTTGCCATAGCGTTCTTTCCCCGTCAGCGGGCCCCCGAACTGAGGGCCTTTCACGCGAACGCTCCGCTAGCACAGGGCTGAACGGAGCGAATTCTCGGTTTTGCCATGTGGTTCCCAGGCTGGCAGCCTTGGGCCTTCACGGACGTCGGTTGTCCCGCCTCAAATGAGGCGAACTAGGAAAGGCTACCGGTCCGAGAAGCCGAACGCACCAATAGTGACATCTTTTGAAGCTGATCCGATCAGATCAGCTGACCGTGAACTCGATTCGGCGGTTCTTTCTTTTGTTGTCGCCAGAGTCGTTCGGGACCAAGGGGGCGTCTTCGCCATAACCCACTGCAGTTAGACGGGCCGGATCGACGCCCTTTGATACCAGATAGTCCAGCACCGACTGCGCCCTTTCTTGGCTCAGCTCTCGGTTGCCTTCGGCTCCTCCGTCAGAATCGGTGTGACCACCAACTTCTACAGCCCCATCGGGATTGGCAGCCAGCAGCTCAGCTACTTGGTCCAGAATCGGTTGAGATTCGCTACGGATGTCGGCCGATCCTGTCGAGAACTGGATCGGGTTGGCAAGAACGACCTCGTTAAGAGTTCCTGTAAGGATCTCGGCCGGGGTTGGCGGCAGGGTGATCTGGTTATCGACCGTCTCAATTCCAGCGATACCCAACATTGCAAGCTCGGCAGCCAGGCGTTGTTCACCATTGGCGGCTTCGCCGGTCAACGTTGCGACATCGCCAGCAACAGTGGCTGTCACACCGGTTATTCCGGCTGCCGCCAGCGCCGCGTTGGCTTCTGCGTTGATATCGCGAGCGGCCGCAACGGTGATCTGGTTGTCAACAGCTTCAACTCCGGCCAGGCCCTCGACAGCAGCTTGTGCAGCCGCTTTTGCTGCCTCATCGGGAGCATTGCCAGCCAAAACGATCGTCGAACCGTTTGCGGTTGCGGTAATGCCCTCAATACCGGCTGCGGCCAAGGCGGCTGCAGCCTCTGCTCCAAGATCCACTGCGGCGGTGGTGGTTGGAGGTGCGGTGGTAGCTGTTGTGGTGCTCGTGGTGGCAACTGAAGAATCGGCTGACTCATCCACGTCGGTTGTCTCAGAAGAAGAACCGGCATCAATGATTCCGTCGTCATCGCCAAGGCAGCTGGTTGCAATCCATGACAGGATCAGAACCGTGGCGATTGCAGCTACCAGAAGCCCGACCAGACTCTTTCTCTCATCGCCGTTGTCCCCAGCCCCAGTCTGGGTAGTGACCGGCGCCTTTGTGCCAACCGCTCCCCCTGCGACTGCAGCGGCGCCAGCGCGAAGGCGACGCTGATCGTCTGCTCTTCGACCGTCACTAGCAACAACTGGGGGTCCCTCAGTTTGGCGGCGACCTCGTCCCGGATCAGGCGGTACCTGACTTGACCGCGGCGCCGACTCTCCTGGTCGTTCCGTTGCCTTCGCCGGCTGTTTGGGTGCCACTGCGGGCTCTTCGTTAAACGAGGTCAATTCCCGCAGAAATTCCTCTGGATCCACTGCGTCTGCCACACCGACAACAATAGCCCGGCTGATGAGGCCCGAACGCGCCACAACGGCAAAGAACCCGGAGGCAATTGCCATCCGGGTCCTCTGAAGGTCTAACTATGTGCCTGAAGGCGTGTCGGAAGCCTCGAAAGACGTTCCCTCAGCCCGAGGACTAGGTCATACCTGCTGGATCTTGATCTCGATGTCAACACCAGCCGGCAGCTCTAAACGCTGTAGCGAGTCGACGGTCTTCGGGTTCGGATCCAAGATGTCGATCAGACGCTTGTGGATTCGCATCTCGAAGTGCTCACGGCTGTCCTTGTCCTTATGAGGCGACCGAATCACACAGAAACGGTGCTTGTCAGTAGGGAGTGGGACTGGACCACGGAACTCGGCGTTGGTGCGCTCGACGGTCTCAACGATCTTCTTGGTTGACTGATCAATGATTTCGTGATCGTAGGCCTTGAGGCGGATGCGAATCTTCTGCTTAGTTGCCATTATTTGTTGATCTTTGTTACGCGGCCAGCGCCAACAGTCCGGCCACCCTCACGAATAGCAAACCGCAAACCCTCATCCATAGCAATCGGATTAATCAACTCAACAGACATCTCAGTGTTATCACCCGGCATACACATCTCAGTACCCTCAGGCAAAGTCACAGTCCCCGTAATATCAGTAGTACGGAAATAAAACTGCGGACGATAGTTACCAAAGAACGGCTTATGACGGCCACCCTCC
>CALAJQ010000027.1 GCA_937922785.1 uncultured Acidimicrobiales bacterium | reverse complement strand
CGCAGTCGCATCATTACCAGCAACACGATCAGACAAAACCTTAGTAATCGCCGCAGTCAACGTCGTCTTACCATGATCAATATGACCCATAGTCCCCACATTCACGTGAGGCTTCGTACGCTCAAATTTTGCCTTGGCCATTGGCCGCTAACTCCTTGATTTTGCGGCCACTTTGGGCCGGGTGATTGGCGACCCTATGGTCGACCTAGTGGATCTAGTTGCTGGGTTACAAACACAGCGGTTAATAACACAACAGCACCAACTCTAGAAGCTGGTGCGTGCTGTAGTAACGACGGTCGGACTCGAACCGACGACCTCTCGATTATGAGCCGAGCGCTCTCACCAACTGAGCTACGTCGCCGTGTTTTGTGAGTTCTGGTTTCTAGCTAACAATTCCAGAACTAACGAGCCTCCTAACAGAATCGAACTGTTGACCTCTTCCTTACCATGGAAGCGCTCTACCGACTGAGCTAAGGAGGCGGGCCTTAAAGTCTGCCATACCAATAGCCAGCAACCAACCAATTATGCCGCTTATATCGGCCTCGCAGTGTGACAAAGGTCGGTGGGCCACAATTGTGTTGATGAGTTCTCCTGAAACACACATCTTCGAGTGGTCCGATGCGTGGCTGCTGCAGGAAGGGCCGCCTGCTCTGATCACCGCAGGTCCTGATGTTGTGTTCGAGCTAGATGGCCTGTCCCGAGACGCTGTCTCAGCTGCGGTTCAATGGTTTGAAGGGTCAGCAATCGATTCTGAATTACCTGCCGAACAAGCCGAATTGCGAGACTTGTTTGTGGGCCTTGGAGCCCTAAGACCAGCCCCACGGCCACAGTCGCAATTTCCTGTTGTCGGCTCAGCACCCGTAGCTCTAGTTGAGGCACTTGAGGCCCGGGAGCTGAGCGTCGTCGCCGACACAAAACTCAACGACGCAAACCTCAACGACGCCCACGGCAGGAACATCGCCCTTGTTTTGAAGACCAGCGAGCACTGGCCTGACGCTCCCAACCAACCCCATCTGGCTGTTGACCTGACGCATCATCACACGCTGGTCCTGGGCCCATTTGTTGTTCCTGGGGCAACATCGTGCCTTAGGTGCCTTGACCGGCAGACGACCCGACGTTGGGGCATTGATCAGATTCCATCACGGCCCGCCGTTAGTCGGTGGACCGCTATAACTGCAGAGCTAGTGGCCATTCAGCTTGAGCTGGCCCAACGTGGCGAGTCGCCATTAGTGAACGCAACAATCGCTTGGAACCTCGCTGAGGGCACAACCGAGCGCGAACACCTTCTAAGGGCGCCCAGTTGTGGCGGCCAATGCCGGTCCCCCGTTAGCGACAATCTTGTTCTACCGTGGCTACCAGCATGATCACAGCACGCCCTATCGCAACCAGGTACGACACGCCTGACAACTCACCGGTCACTGTCGCCACACCGTCGTGTTGCTGCTGCTGTTGCTGTATCGCCACCATCGCTGGGGTTGTCACATTCAGCGCGAAACAGTTTTCAAACGAGAAAACTAACAATGACGGAAGCGGTTTTGCTCCGTGGTTAGGCGCGTTGGCTCTCCCGGTTGCCATCGGCGTGATGGTGGCCCTTGGTTCGACGCTTCGCCTATCAGTTCCAGTTGGGCTAGCAGGCGCGGTTGCGTTCGTAGCGATATACGCGGGCGCTTATGTTCTGGCTGGCGGGGCCAACGCAGTTCGAGCCTTCGTGACACCGGTACTAGTTTTGGTTGTTGCAGGTGCCTTGGCGGTGGCCGAGCTATTCGCCGTCTTGTTCAGCGCTGGAGTTGGATGGTTGGTACTCATCCCGTTGGAAATCTGGGCCGGATATAAAATTGCGGATTCGGTGACGCCTTCGAATTACAGGCCGATGCCTTATACAAATCCAAGTTTCATCCAGCCACCTTTACCGGGCGCTGTGCCTCATCCGTTTGGCCCCGACCCGATCGCTCCTCACCACGGCCACGAACCGCCTGTGGGCACCGGACCGCCGCACAACCAAGGCCCGCCTTTGTCACCACCGGTTACGCCGAGACCCCCCGATCTTGACTTCTGGCAACCACCCAGCCAATCAGAGGACAACCCGCCACCACAGGACCCGTTCTCCTGAAGTCATCGCTGGATCTGGCCGCCGAACAGATCAGGCGCGCCACCGGTCACAGACACGGGATCGTTTCCGCCCCGCTTCCAGTTCCGGCCACCGCTGCGGACCCTGCAGGTGTCCATCACGCCAGTGTCGCCGATGAGGCCAGCCTGGGTCGCGCCGAGGTTGAACAAGGCCTAGACCCGGCTCAGGTACGCCTCTATCAGAGCGCCGGTGGTGGTGCCGCCCGAACTGTGCTTGAAGCCGAAGTGGCAGCTACAGCCGAAGCCCTCGAGCGATACGCCGCGTCAACTGCCACGCTCGAGGTAGCTCAAGCGAATGAAATTCAGACCGACCCGCTAATCGACTTGAACCAGTGGACGCTACACAGCGCCGAGCAACGCGACGATCCGGCGTTTCTTGACCCTTCGGCTTATCCGCCTGATCCTCAATACACCCCCGCCTATGATCTCACCGACAATTCTCGGTGTTGGGTGCCGGCCAGCTTGATGGCTTTGCGACGCGACTACGGGTCGCTGGCAACCTCTTCAGGTTTGGCTGCAGACTTCGCTCCACTGAAGGCGCTACTTCGAGCTTTACAAGAGCTAGTTGAACGCGACGCCTACATGATTACCTGGCTACACGGCCTTAGCCCGAAGCGAGTGGCCACCGACCACCTGAAGGCCGAAGTCAAAGAACTGGGTGGACAGATTTTCGCCTACGACATCACCCCTCAGTTCAGCCCGCACCCGGTGGCGTGTGTTTCGGGATCAATCCCACTTCGTGGCCGGAACCGGAATTCGATTGGGCTTGCGTGTAGGGCGACCTGGGCTGAGGCCGTAGAGAAGGCATACCTGGAGTTCGTGCAGGGAACGGTTTATGTCGGTTACCAGTTGACCCAAGCACCCCAGCTTGAACAGCTACAGCCTCAGACATGCACCGGATTCGACGAGCACGCTGTCTTTTGGACAGTGCATGATGATCATTGGTGGGATGTTCCCTTGCATGCCAACGCTAATCAAGCACCGCTGGCGCTCGAGGGGCTGCGGTATCAAACCTCAGCACCAGCTAGTTGGGCTGAGCAGCTAACTCAACTGCGGGCCCATCTAAGTGAGGCTGGCTTCAGGCTCTATTACCGCATGTTGCCTACCGCGGGCCTCGATCAGATAGGACTTCGAGTTGTGCGGGCTTTGTCCCCTGACCTTGTACCCATTCACCACAATCACAACTGGCCCAATCTTGGCGGCACGGCTTCAGACGTGCACCGCCGTTACCCGAACGCTCGACCCGGCACCCCATTCCCCAGCCCCTACCCCCACGCTCTCGGATGAGCACCCCAGAGTTTGATCGGTTCATCGAGGCGTCCAGGCTGACCTCGGTTGTGCTCGACCGGTTCCTCAATCGGTCTCAATACTGGGACCAGGGACCGGACCGACTCTCGATCTTTGACCAAGCGGCCGGCGAACAAGCTCTACCCGCTGTGGATGATCGTCTTCAGCAATTGTTCGCAGCCCGGCAAAGCAGCCGAACCTTTAACGACACTCCGATCGCTCACAAGACCCTGGCTGAATTGTTGGCGGCAGTCGGAGTGGCTGGTAGTCGACCCCTGGTTCCATCCGCTGGTGGATTGGACCCGGTTCAGACCTACGCCTTCATTCGACGTGGAGAGGGAGAACTCGACGGCACCGTTGTGCGATATCTGCACCATGAACACTCGATTGCTCCGGTAGCCCAGATGCCATCGGCTGATCGCTGCAGGCAGCTGTTCTCGCTTGACTGCGAAGGAGATCCAGCGCTGATGCTGGCCTTTGTTGTTGACCCGGCCGAAACCCTTGGCAAGTACGGCGAGCGTGGCGGCCGTTTCCTGATCCAACAAGTGGGACACGCAATGCAGAACGTCGGACTACGGATCGCCGACTCTCAAACCAGGCCGATTCTTGGCTTACGTAACAGCCTCCCGGGCTCACGTAACAGCCAAAAGCTTCATGGCTACATCTTGGGCGGCGTGCTGGATGAGCTCATGACTACCCTAAATCTGGCCCACACGAGGGCAGTGTTGGTAGGCGGCTACGCCATTGGTGTGTCGGGCTAACCGGCTCGGGACGGCGCAAACTTCTGCTCGTTCGACTTTTCTTGTCTAGAAGCACGTGCCTAGGTTGAAGATGCAGGTGTCATGGCACAACCCGTGCTGAGGCATAACTAAAGGGGGTTTCCTGCATGAGACTACGATTTGGCACTTTTATGGCGCCGTTCCATCCACCGGAGCACAGCCCAACCATGTCGCTGGAGACTGACCTTCAGCTTCTTGAACATATGGACACGCTGGGATTCGACGAAGCATGGATTGGTGAACACCACTCCGCCGGTAGCGAAATTATTGCATCACCTGAGATCTTCATTGCCGCCGCGGCAGCCCGAACCAAGAACATCAAACTGGGTACGGGTGTGGTTTCGCTTCCGTACCACAACCCACTGTGGACGGCCGAACGCATGGTCTTGCTGGATCACTTGACCAAGGGCCGGGTCATGTTTGGTGTCGGGCCAGGCGCTCTTCCAACTGATGCTGCCATGTTGGGCTTGGAGCCCAGCGAAATGAGGCCGCTGCTCGAGGAGTACATGGCCATTGTGATGCACCTACTCACCAGTGAAGAGCCGATCAGTTACAAGTCAGACCGATTGACATTGAACGAAGCTCGCCTTCACCTGCGTCCCTACTCAGAACCACTGTTCGATATTGCCGTGGCTGCCGTTGCGTCGCCGTCAGGAGCAAAACTTGCCGGCATGTACGGCGCTGGTGTTCTGTCACTTGGGGCCACGGTGGCAATCGGCATGGACGTGTTAGCGCACCATTGGACCGTGCAGGAAGAAGTTGCCAAGAAACACGGGCAGGTGGCCGATCGATCCAAGTGGCGCCTCGTTGGCCTAATGCACTTGGCTGAGACCGAAGAGGAAGCTCGGCGAGATGTCGAGTACGGAATGGAACAATGGTTCCGGTACTTCCAGAACGTCGCAGCATTCCCGCAAATGGCGGTGGACGGCGGCAACCTCGGTGAGATGATCGACTTTGTTAATGGTGGCCTTGGTGTTGTCGGCACCCCCGAAATGGCGATCGCTCAAATCGAACAGCTGCTTGAGCAGTCCAACGGCGGATTTGGCGCCTTCATGACCCTGGCTCACAACTGGGCAAACCCTGAGTCAACCAAGAAGAGCTATGAGCTCTTCGCTCGTCACGTGATGCCAAGGTTCCAGGGTCAGGTCAACTCTTTGATTGGCGCAGCCGATCGAGCAAGAGATGCCCGCCCCGCACTGGCCGAGAAACAGCTAGTCGCTGTGGACGAAGCAACAGCACGTTATGAAGAAGAAAAGGGTGCAATCACCCTGAGCTAACTTCTAAACACTGTTTCTGTCAGAGGTTTATCGGTCTATGACCCGATAAACCTCTGACAGAATGCGTTTTCGGACGGTGTTAGCTCTTGGCGCGAACGAGATCTGCAGTGATCTCAGCGTGGCCCAGGTGCTGGGCTAGCTCTTCATAGGCGTGAATTAGCGCTGCCCCCACAGTCCAGGGCCGGCCTAAGGGCGTAACAGTTCGTGGCGTGTTAGCCAGTTCAGTAGCAGTGGCAACCATGTCGGATCGTGCGGTCAGAAGTTTTCGCAGTTCAGTGATTGCGGCATGAGCCTCTTCCGCGGTGCCACTTGATCTGAACTCCGCGTCGCGATCCCGATCGGTCCGACTGCCACAGACAATGTGATCGACCCAGTAGGTGCAGGCCTGAGTGGCGTGGAACACCAACTGAAACACGGTGTTTGCACCCGGCAAGCCCGTCTCGGTGTTGAGCTGATCGTCGTCCAACTTTGCAATAACCCGACCCATGCCGTCCAGGGTCCTGTTGCAAAAGAGTTCGAAGTCAGAAACCGTGATCATCTCCAGAGCCTAAATTGCAGACATGGTCGAACCCACAGCCCCACTTACCGAAATAGTTGCGGCGCTGAAAGCCAAGCAAGTTTCGGCCCGCGAATTGCTCGATCTGCACTTAGAGCGGGTCAGGCGTCTTGACGGCCCGATCAACTCGGTAATAACGCTTGCGCCCGAGCGGGCCCAGACAGAGGCAGCCCAAATCGACGAGGCTCGTTCGGCGGGGGTCGCAATGGGTCCACTTGCAGGCGTGCCGATAACCGTTAAGGACGCCCTTGCCACCGAGGGCATTCGCTCGACCGGCGGTGCAACAGAACTGAAAGACTTCATCCCTGACACCGACGCAGTTGCTGTAGCCAAAGTTCGAGAGGCCGGAGCGATCGTCTTCGGTAAGACAAACATCCCCCGCTGGTCCGGCGATTATCAGAGCTTCAATGAGATTTTCGGGACGACGAGCAACCCGTTCAACCTTGACTGCACCCCTGGCGGGTCTTCGGGCGGCCCAGCCGCAGCAGTCGCCATGGGATTCACTGGTTTCGAAATCGGCACCGACATTGGCGGATCCATCCGCCTACCGGCGGCCTATTGCGGCGTCTATGGGCACAAGCCAACGTTTGGCGTAGTTCCAACCTACGGCTACCTCGACAGCGTCAGATATCACCGCAACACTGCTGACGTAAACGTGTTCGGTCCGATGGCGCGCTCGGTTGAGGACCTTGAACTTCTGCTTGACCTTCTAGCCGGGCCTAACCCTGATGACGCTCCAGGGTGGCGCCTCGAGCTTCCGCCGCCTCGGGCGACACGGCTGAGCGACTTTCGAGTAGCAGCGTGGCTCGATGATGACCTCAGCCCGGTTCACCAATCGGTGGCGCAAGTAATGGCTGAGGCGGTGGCGGCGCTGGATCAGGCGGGCGCAAGCATCAACTACACCCGCCGCCCACACATAGACCCGGCCGAGGCTGTGCGGGAAGGCGAGATTCTGATTGGCCTAGCCACTGGTGTTTCAGACTCAGATGATTTGGAGATGCATGAACGTGATGGAACTAGAGACGTGCCGCACCGAATCTGGGATGTTCTCCACCGCAAGCGAGGCCTAACCCGCCAACGCTGGGCCGAGTTCTTTCAAGACATCGACATCTTGCTTTGCCCTGTGGCACCGGCAATGGCGTTTAACCACGTCCATTCCGAGCAAGGTCCCAGCTGGGCAACGGGTGTGCTTGGCGAATACGACAACATGGCTTACCGGCAGCTCCTCCATTGGAACTCCATGATCGGCAGCGCCTACCTGCCTGTCACTGTGCCACCAATCGGTCAGACCGCCAGTGGCCTGCCAGTGGGCATACAAGTTGTTGCTCCATATCTTGGTGACCGGACAGCCTTGGCATTCGCCCGATGTATGGCCGAAGTCATTGGCGGTTACGTGCCGCCACCAACAGCTTGACTATCGATTTTCGCCTCAACTCGGGCGGCGAGTTTCTCGTTCACTAAGGAAAATGTGTGAGGCAAGTGAGCCAACATCTTGGCGAAGGGTCTAACGAGAATGCCCGAGAATTGCTCGCTGTGAATTAGCTGTGTGCCGCCACCGACTTCGACCAATTCGAAAGAATGCAGGCCGGTGAACAAGCCAGGGATCCCGGCCAACCGCCCCTGCCAAGCAAGCTGGGAATTCTGGATACTGGTAATCACAGTGGGCTTGAACCTCTGAGTCTTGTTCTTTGCCGCACTTGCTGCTGGCTCGCCTTGCCACATCGTCAGATCAAGCTTCTCCCCTACCGCTGGCTTTCCAGAGGCGTCAAAAATGTGGGGGTTCCACTCGCTCCAGCGTTCTAGGTCAGTCAGAACCTCCCAAACTGCTTGGGGTTTGGCCTTTATTGTCAGTGTTGTTTCAACTCGCATCGTTGGCTCCTGGTGTCGCAGTTGACTTAACGCAACTATTTGTTGCTTAATAAGAACTATGCACTACCTGAATCCATAATGCAACCAAAAGTTGCATTATGGATTTGTGTTGCTACTGTGACCGAATGGCACGAACTCCAGACGCCGCGGTTACCCAGTCCATTCACAACGCCGCTTTAAGCCTGATTACAACCACCGGCCTAACCGGGCTCAGCATGGAAAAGGTGGCATCGGAGGCCGGAGTCAACAAGACCACGCTTTATCGCCGGTACAACAGCGTCGAGAACCTGATCGCCGATCTCATAGACGCCATTACAACGGAGGCAGTGCCTACGCCTGATACCGGCACGCTTCGGGGAGACCTCGAGGCGATAGCCAACGTGGCGGCCAAGGTTCTCGACGACTCAACCAGTCGCACGTTGGCCGCGATCTTGGTGACAACCGGCGAACCCGCAAGTGTCCGGCAGCAATGGTGGTCGGGAAGACTAGATGCGATCACAACCATCTTTGAACAAGCCGAGGCCAGGGGTGAATCGCTGCCGCGCCTAGCGCCGGAACCGCTCCTTGAACGACTTGCGGGATACCTACATCTACGCACCACGATGCTGAGACGGCCGCCAGACTCCAAAGAGGTGTCGACCCTAATTGACGAACTCTTGGAGTTGCGAGGAAGCTAACACAATGGCAATCACGGTGATACCAAGCGGCCAACCTTGTGGAGCGAGCGTTTCTGGAGTGGATCTGACTAGTCCGCTTACCCTCGACGAAGTGGCTCAAATCCGGGCGGCGTGGCTTAAACACCACGTGCTTTCGTTCCCAAACCAGCCCATGGATGATGATGACCTTGAGCGGTTCACTCTCTACTTTGGCCCCTTTGGCGACGATCCATTCATTGCAGCAATCGAAGGTCGGACCAACGTCATTGCGGTAAAGCGGATGGCCGATGAGACGTCACCGCTGTTTGCCGACAACTGGCATTCTGACTGGAGCTTTCAGGAACAGCCACCAGCGGGCACATGTCTGTTCGGAATCACGATTCCACCGATTGGGGGAAACACCCAGTTCGCAAACCAACACATGGCCTTGGAAGAGATGCCCGACGAACTGCGGATCAGACTCGAAGGCAAGATGGCCATTCATTCGGCGTCGGGTGCCTATGCGCCGGCGGGGTTTTATGGCGAGAATGACATGGCTGAGCGCAGCATGGACATCCGGCCCTCCGACGAAGCCCAAGCAACCCAACTCCACCCAATAATTCGTGCCCATCCCGAGACCGGTCGTCTCGGTATCTTCAGCACCGCCGGTTACATCACCGGCTTTGACGGGATGGAACCAGACGAAAGCCGAGCACTTCTGCTCGAGCTCTATCACTGGCAATGCCAGCCCCGGTTTGTCTATGACCACAAGTGGGAGGCCAACATGTTGATCATGTGGGACAACCGCAGCGTCCTACATAAGGCCACAGGTGGATACGACGGCTATGACCGACTACTTCACCGGACAACGATCGGCGCTTCACGATGACCTTCGCCCAGCCAGTTGACCTGGCCAGATTCACCGCCGCTGCCAAAGCAGCTGACGCGCGGGCTGATGAAATCGACGCCTCAAGGAGGCTGCCCGAGGATCTCGCGGCTCAACTAATTTCAACCGGCGTGATGAAGACTTGGGTGCCGACGGCCTACGGCGGACACGGCGGCTCGGTAATGGATCTTGTTAACGCCGTCGAGCACATCTCTTACTACAGCGGCTCGGCCGGCTGGTGCTCGATGATCGGTATCACCACCGGACTCATGTCGGGCTTCCTACCGCCTAAGTTCGGCGAGGAATTATTCGCTTCGCCGGGCGCTTGCGGCGGCGGGCTTGCTGCGCCTATCGGAGTTGCAACTGTGGTTGATGGAGGCCTGGAAGTGACTGGCGAGTGGGCGTGGGGTTCGGGCACCTCTCATTGCACGACCATCGCGGGCGGGGTCCGAATCGCTGATTCGAATGGTGAGCGGGCAACGCTGGCCGACGGGGCGGGCGCCTGCTTTGCCTTCTTCGACCTGGCTGACGTCGAGCTATTAGACACCTGGCATACCAGTGGACTTCGGGGCAGCGGATCTACCCACTACAAAGTCGAGAAGGCATTTGTGCCTGAAGGTCGATGGGTGGCGATGGCCAATATGCCAAAGCCCGTAGACGACAACCCTCTGTACCGATTCTCGGCCTTCGGAGCTCTTTCGATGGGGGTTACCGCAGTGCTAATGGGACTGGCTCGAAGAGCCACTGATGAGCTAGTTGCCTTGGCTAACAAGCCGTCGGCGGGTTCTAAGCGAGTGTTGGCCGAGCGCGCTGTGGTGCAATCACAACTTGCACGGGCCGAGGCCGCGGTCTTGTCATCTCGTGCCTTTGTCGAGTCAGCTGTGGGCCAATGTTGGGATGCCGCAGTCGAAGGAGCCATGGACGACCGGCAAAAGGGATTGCTCCGTTTAGCCGCAGCCGACACAGCCAGCCGGTGTGCTGATGCAGTTGACCTCTGCTACAACGCTGGCGGCGGCACCACCGTCTACAAAGCCAACCCGCTGGAACGGGTCTTTCGCGATGCGCACGTAGCGACACAACACCAGATGGTGGCTGAGCGAATCCTTGAACCCCTGGGCCGAATGCGCTTCGGCCTACCCACAAGTACCGCCCAGTTTTAGCCCCCGGCTAGTAGGCGCTGGCAGGAGCCCAGGTGGAATGGGTCCCACTGGCAATGCGTTCGGGTAGACGAATCTTGGCAACAGGGCCGTCGTTCGGGCGGGCTGCGTCAAGGATCAGGCAGTCTGAAACATCGTTGACAATGTCACTGGTGAAGGTAATCAGGTATCCGTCGTCCTCTGCGGTTGACCCTTCTCTCGGAGCCATTACGGTTTCGCTGACATAGACGCCTTCGTCCATGTTGATGATCTCTTCAATACCAGTCTCAAGATCGTGTTTGATCAACCCGGTAAAGGCAAACAGCCCATCAGCACAGATTGCGTTGTACGTGTACCGATTCCGTCGACCGACGTAGCGGCCATTGATCATCGGAAACTCCGCGCATCGTTCGCTCATCTGCTCTTCTGTGGTTTCACCAGTCTTCAAGTTGAAGCGCCAGCGATGGGCCCGAGCTTGAAGCACGTTCATGTCAAGCGTCTCAAACCCCTTCATTTCCGGAGCCTGCCTTTGCACCCCCCGTGCTGTTGGATTGTGTTGGAAGAATCCGTCAAGCACGACTTCATCGCCGTCTTCGTACGCGTTGCTCCAATGGAGGACAAACGTAGGGTCGGCTTCGAACCAGCGGATGTCTTCGGTGGATCCGTACCGAGGGATCAACGCAAAGCGACTTGGCAAGTCACGTCGGAAACGGTTCGAGTAGTAACCGTCCGCTAGTGCTTCGGGGTCCCAGAAAAGAGGTAGGTCGTTGAGGATCGACCAGTTCTCGGTGACCGCCATATCGTGAGGCAACCGGGGTCCCGGCAGCGGGATGTCAACATAATTTGTCAGCTCGCCCTCTGGAGAAACGACTCCGTAGTGCATGTACGGCGCGTCGGCCCCGTAGTTAAAGAACATCAGCTCGCCTGTGTTCTCATCGAGGGTCGGGTGGGCTGAGACGCCCTCGGGCGGGAAGAACCCGTTCCATTGCGTTCGCCCGAGATCCTCAAGAGTTACCGGGTCCAACGCATACAACTCTCCACACTGATAGAAGCTGGCAAGAGCGCGGCCCTGGTGCACGATGACATCGGTGCTTGCGTTGTCCTTCATCATCGTCCGTGCACCCCAACCGTGGTCGGCAATCGCGTTTGAGGGGTGTTCTGTTATTCCAGCCCACAAACTTTGCTTAGCCTCTTGTTCGGCTAGGAACGCTTCGGTTCGTACAAACCGATTCGTGTACCGGGCTTCTCCGTTTCCGAACGAAATCGAGTGCAACATCGCGTCCCCGTCAAACGGGTGATATCGCTTGATTGGTTCGAACAGAGGGTTCTCGGTGTTGCGCAAGTAGACCCCGCTGAGATCGGATGGGATCTCGCCTTCGAGTTCCATGTCCCAAGCGTCATACTCGCGATGTTGAGGCCGCCAAACGCCGCTTCGGTAAGGGTGCGTGTCGCCGGGGGGAAGTCCGGGCTCGAAGGAGTTTCTTAGCTCAACAGCCATTAGCGCAGTTCCGCTTCTATGAATTCGGCAGCGTTGCGGGCGCCTTGACCGGACCGGTTGTTCTCTTGAACTCTAAGTTCGACTCGCCGAATCTTGCCTGAGATCGTCTTTGGCAAATCAGCGAATTCGAGTCGACGAACGAGCTTGTAACCAGACACCCGCTCACGAACGAATCCGAATATCTCAGCTGCAGTCTCGGCGTTTGATTCGTGGCCAGGAGCCAAGATCACGTAGGCCTTTGGCACGAATCCCCGCAACTCATCCGGAGAAGGCACCACTGCTGCCTCGGCAACAGCTGAGTGTTCGATCAGAACACTTTCCAGCTCGAACGGGCTAATTCGGTAACCCGAGGCCTTAAAGACATCATCGGCCCGGCCAACATAAGTTATGTAGCCGTCTTCGTCTCGGCTGGCCACATCGCCTGTGTGATAGAAGCCGT
Source organism: uncultured Acidimicrobiales bacterium (assembly GCA_937922785.1). Lineage (GTDB taxonomy): Bacteria > Actinomycetota > Acidimicrobiia > Acidimicrobiales > SZUA-35 > CALAJQ01. The sequence continues at coordinate 34,018 of CALAJQ010000027.1, read as the reverse complement.
TGCGCATGACTTCAGCCGTCTTGTCCTCGTCGTCGGCGTAACCGTCCATGACTGCAACAGGTCGATTCGCCCCAACGTCAATTCCAATTTCGCCCTCCTCGGCCGAAGCATCGTCAGCGTCTAGAAGCGTGATTGGATATCCGGGCATTGGTCGGCCCATAGACCCGGGCTTGATTGGTGATCCGGGCGGGTTTGCGATCTGGGCGGTGGTCTCAGTCTGCCCATAGCCATCACGAATGGTTGCGCCCCAGCTCGCCTCGACCTGAGCTATGACCTCCGGATTGAGAGGTTCACCAGCCGACAACAACTCACGTAGCGAGACTTCATAGGACGCCAAGTCTTCTTGAATCAAGAAGCGCCAAACAGTCGGTGGAGCACAAAGCGTGCTGACCTTGTTCTTGACCAGAACATCCAGCGCCGCCGGAGCGTCGAACCGTTCGTAGTTGTATATGAAAATGCAGGCCTGCGCATTAAAGGGGGCGAAGAAGCAGCCCCACGCGTGCTTGGCCCATCCTGGCGAGCTCAAGGTCCAATGCACGTCGCCGGGTTTAAGACCCATCCAATACATCGTTGAGAGATGACCAACCGGATAACTCACGTGAGTGTGCCGTACCAGTTTCGGCTTGGATGTTGTCCCTGAGGTAAAATACTCAAGCAGAGGATCGGTGGACGCAACGCCCTTGCCCGGAGCGAACTCGGCGGAGGAGTTGTCAGCTTCGGAATAGTCGACCCAGCCGTCGCTGCTGCCAACCCCCGAAGCAACAAGGACTTTGACCACGCCGTCAAGAAGTGAAGTATCCAAGGCGTCGACGGCTGTCGCTCCCCCAGCGTTGGTTACCACCATCGTTGCGCCACCTCGCTCGAATCGATCGGCGAGATCGCGCCCTGCCAACAAGGTCGTGGCGGGAATCACAACAACGCCTATTCGCATCGCTGCAAGCATTGTCTCCCAAAGCTCAGTTTCGTTGCCCAACATCAGCAGCATTCGATCGCCGTGAGTCATCCCATTGGCCACTAGGAAGTTGGCGATACGACGCGATCTTTCGGCAAGTTCGGCATAGGTGGAGACTGACTCGTCGCCGTTCTCCCACAGCAAGTGAAGAGCTTTGGCGTCGTTTCCCGCGGCGATGACGTCAAAGTAGTCAGTGACCCAGTTGAAGTCGTCGCCTACCTCTGGCCATTGAAATCGTTCGTATGCAGTGGCATAGTCGGTTCGATTTTCCAACAAGAAGTCGCGTGCGTCTATGAATGCTTGCCCGTTACCCATGGGTCCTCCAAGATGTCAGACCACTTTAAGTCCTATGGCTGCGCCAAGGAAACTGGCTCCCACCTCGGGTTCTTGAGGAAGGCTTCAAACTCTTGTTGGGGCATCGCAGCTCCGAAGAGGTGGCCTTGATAGGCGTTAACTCCAAGGAGACGGGCGCCATCAAGCTGAGCCTGCGTCTCGATGCCTTTGGCAAACACGTCAACGCCAAGCTCTTGACACAACCTGACTAGATGTTGGAAGACAACTCGGTTTTTTTCGTCCAACAATAGTGATCCCGCAGACTGGAACCAGCGGCGATCAATTTTGGCTACAGATGCGCCAACCTCGAGCAATCGATCCACGTTGCTGTGATTGCTGCCAACGTCATCAATCGCAACCGCGATACCACTATCAATCAGTGACTTTATGACTGACCTGGTTACCACCGGAGCCTGATCAGAGATCTCAACCACCAGGTTCTCAAAACCGAGTCCCTTCATGCGGGCCTGCCCCAGAATGAAGTCGGCCATCTCAACGTCGCGCATCCCCGATTCGCCCAGGTTTACTGCTGAACTGAAACGTCGGTTCACTAGGCCATCTGAGAGCCAACGGGCTGTGTGCGCGGTCGCAATTTCGATAACACGACGGTCGATCGCAAGCCCGAGCTCTGAGTTCTGTACCTGCTCCACAAATCCGGAGGGAGGCAGGAACTGGCCATCCTCGGTTCGAACCCGAGCCAACGCTTCGCAGCCACTGACTTCGTAAGATCCGTCTGTCCAGCGCATCAACGGCTGATACCAAACTGCTACACGATCGGCTTCGAGTGCTTTCTTGACAACCCGAACAGTGCCCGGCCAGACGCCCCCGCGCTTTGTTCGTTTCTGCTTTTCGGTGAACATGTTGTCATCTGCAGTAGTGAGCAGGAGGTCAATTGAGCCCCCTGGATACAGAGTCGCTACGCCGATGCTGCAACCCACCTGATGTTCCGCGGCGCTGGAAACGACTGGATCATTGAAAACTTTTTCGATCCGGTCGGCGGCTGTCTTGGCGGTGGCCTCATCGGCATTGGGAAGAACAATGACGAACTCATCGCCACCCCAGCGCGCCACAGTGCTCCCGTCCTTTGTGACTGATTCCAAGCGGCTTCCAACACTTACAAGAACCTCGTCACCCACTCCGTGACCGTAGATGTCGTTGATCTGTTTGAACCCATCAAGGTCCAAGAAAAGTACCGAAGCTACGGCACCAATGTCTGCCTTTTTGGCTTGCAGGACTCCAACTAGTTCAGTCGCATGCTGCCTGTTGCACAGTCCAGTTAGATCATCGTGGGTCGCTTGGCGCCGTAAACGGCTTTCGTATTCGGACCGAACCTTGATGTCAGATGCCAGATCTTGAGCCAGTCGGTCAATGCTTGTGGCAACTGCGCCGATTTCGTCTCGGGAGTTGTCATCAATCAACGACTCATAGTCGCCGCCGGCAAGGCGAGCAGCGGCACTGGCCGTCTCTCGCAGGCGCTGACTGATCGGCTTGATAAGAATAAGCCAACCAGCAAAGATTGCGATCAGACACGCAGAACCAACCACTCCCAAAGACTGTTTCAGCTTGCCGATTGGGGCAAAGGCTTCGGCCTCATCGACTTTTACTACTAGCGCCCACCCAGTTAGTTCAAGTGTTTCGACCGCCATGATTGAGTCGGTCTGCCGGTAGTCGGTGGCCCAGATCACAGTTCCCCCCACCGCTTCAAAGGCTCGATTAATCGGCATGTTCAACTCGCGGGGAACGATCCGGCTGAAGGCGGCGTCACCATCGAAACGCAGAGGCGTGATGAATTGAGCATCGCCTTTTGGGGTTAGCTGGGCTAGGTGAGCTTCGGTTGTTCGACCAAAGGCCTCGTGTTCGACTATCAGATCCACAACGGGTCCAAGGTCAGACTCAACCACAAGTGCGCCGGTGACTGTTCCGTCAGAGTTGAAGATCGGCACCACCATGCCCAGCAGGTCAACACCAGAACTGTTCAGAAACGCATTGCCGAACCTCGGTACGCCTGTTTCCAACACATTCTCAACAAGCGATGGGTCTGTCGGGGTCCACTCGAAACCCGTGGTTTCGCCCAATGATCGAAGCGAGTTGTCGACTAACCGCACGTTGATGACGCGAGTTCCCCTTAGGCCCGAGGTCCGTAGCAAAGCATCCGCTTGGGCCTGCATCGGCGGCGTAACGCCGAGCGGAAGCGAACCAGTATCAGACAGCAGTTCAGCGAGATTCGGACTTGCGGCAAGATTCTGAGTCTCACGCAGGTAATCACTTAGAACCTGATTGATCCGCGCTGCTTCTAACCGGCGACCGTTGGCCATATCGATAGAAATCTGTTGGGCTGTTTGGGACTCAACCTGGCGAACTGCGAGGACTCCAGTTGCGGTGGCTGGGATCAGCACAAGAACGAGCCACCCAATTAGCCTGCTCCGCACACCCAATGTCATCTATAAGACTTCGGGTGTTGTGTGGAAGGTCTTGAGGCAAATCTAGGACTACTTGTGGGCAAAAATCCCACTGAACAAGCGGCTAAAACCAGATCGAAGCGGGGGCACCAAGTGAGACTTGACCCCAATGTGGTTCCAACCGAGAATTGAGCATGAGTACCACGGAATTTTCGCTGAATGATCGCCTTGCATCGGTTGACTCGACTGTTGCGCTGACCGGCCTGCAAGCGGTAGTGCGAATCGCCCTGGATCAAAAACGTGCAGATGCTGCGCGCGGCCTAAATACCGCTGGCCTTATCTGTGGCTACCGGGGGTCACCCGTAGGCGGGATGGACCAGACATATGAGCAAAACAGGCCAATTATGGAGGCCAATGACATCCGCTTCCTTTCCGGCGTCAACGAAGATCTAGCTGCTACGGCCATCTGGGGCACCCAGTTGGCAGCTCTCGAACCAAACTTCACAGTCGATGGCGTGATCGGTATGTGGTACGGCAAAGGGCCCGGAGTTGATCGAAGCGGCGACGCAATTCGACATGCCACTTTTTCTGGCGTTTCGGTCAACGGCGGTGTTCTAGCCATTGCCGGCGACGACCCCTCAAACAAGAGTTCGACAATCCCGTCAGCGTCAGAATGGGCGTTAGCCGATTTGGCGATACCTGTGCTTTTTCCGGGCAACGTGCAAGAGGTTTTGGACTATGGCCGCTTTGGTTATGAAATGTCGCGTTTCTGCGGATCATGGGTAGGTCTAAAGCTGCAGACCAATGTGGCTGACGGCTATGCAACGATCGATCCGAGACCAGAGCGTTTGAGCGTTGTACCAGTCTCCTATGAGGTTGACGGTCAACCTTGGCGACCGTCCCAGTCAGGTGACCTGATTGGCAATCAGTCGTTGATCCAAGAGACAGAGGCGTTCTCGCATCGCCTCGCCGCCGCTGAGATGTTCGTGGCGGCCCAAGGCCTTGATCGCGCAACGGGCCGCACCGACGGCACCGCTCGAATCGGCATCGTTGCAGCCGGAGCCACCTACTACGAAACCATTGAGGCGTTATCGCGCCTGGGTGTTAGTTCAGACCAGTTCGCGAGCTTGGGAATTGCGATCTATAAGCCAGCTCTCATATGGCCATTGGAGCCGACAGGCCTTGCCGAATTCGCAACCGGGTTGGATGAAATCTTTGTTATTGAAGAAAAGCGAGCGTTCATCGAAGACCAGGTCCGCTCATTGCTTTACGGCCGAACTGGCGCACCACGTGTTGTCGGCAAGCGTGATGACGAGGGCAGGCCACTAGTTCCAATCGGCGGCGCCCTTGTCAGCGACAATCTGCTTGAACCACTACGGGCCCGGCTGAATCGGTTTGTTCCAAGCCAGACTCTGAAAGCGCCCCGTCGACAAATTGTCGTTACTGCCGCCGCCCCCCACACAGACACAGACACAGACACAGACCCTGGCCTGCCGGATCGGACGGCCCACTTCTGCTCTGGTTGTCCTCACAACCGTTCCACCCTAGTACCGGAAGGTTCGCTCGCTGGGGGCGGGATTGGGTGCCACGGCATGTCAATCTGGATGGACCGAGGCACTGTCGGAATCACTCAGATGGGCGGCGAAGGTGCTCAGTGGGTTGGCATGGAGCACTTCTTGTCTGACACCCATCGTTTCCAAAACATTGGCGACGGCACGCTCTTCCACTCTGGATCCATGGCAATCCGCCAAGCCGTGTCAGCTGAATCAAACGTCACCTACAAGATCCTTTACAACCACACAGTTGCCATGACTGGCGGACAGGACGCTGCTGGGGAGATTGGCGTTCCAGAACTAACTCAAATGCTTGAGGCCGAAGGAGTTGTCAAGACAGTAGTGGTGTCGGCCGAACCCGATTCCTATCCCCCTGATGCCTCGTGGGCGAGCAATTCTCGAGTCGAAGACAGAGACGCCCTCGACGAGGTTCAACGTGAGCTTCGCGACATCGAGGGCGTGACAGTTCTCATCTATGACCAGGGCTGCGCTGCAGAGTTAAGACGTGGCCGCAAACGAGGCACCATGGTCACACCAACTACGCGAGTCATGATCGACCCAGCAATCTGTGAAGGTTGCGGAGACTGTGGCGAGGTCTCGAACTGTTCCAGCGTTCACCCGGTGATTACGCCGTTCGGCCGAAAAACACAGATTCATCAAGAGTCATGCAACTTCGACCTCACCTGCCTCGAGGGCAACTGTCCAGCCTTTGTGACCGTCGAAGTTGATCCCGGTTTCAAGCCGTCAAAGGCCGGCACTACAAAAGTTCCCCAAGGTGAACTACCGGCGGACCCGCAGATCAAAACCGAAGGCAATCTGTTGTTTGTGGGCATTGGCGGCACGGGGGTTGTAACGATGAGCCAGGTCGTTTCGACCGCAGCTTTGCTCGACGGCAGCGTAACTAACTCACTAGATCAGACCGGGTTGGCCCAAAAGGGAGGCACTGTAGTTTCCAATTTGCGCATCTCCCAAGAAGAAAACGGTGGGTCTAACTATCTTGGCAAGGGCCAAGCAGACGTGCTTTTGATGTTTGATCTGATCAGTGGCGTAAGCCCGCAGAATCTCTCGCGAGCGGGCGCTGACCGCACAGTGGCCGTCCTATCAACCGGTCTCGTACCGACCGGCGCAATGGTTAGCGGGCGCGGGGCTGAAAGCTTCCCAGAGCTCACCAAGTTCCGCTCTGTTATTGACCCAGTGACACGGGCTGAGGAAAACGTTTGGTTAGACGCTGGTGGTATTGCGCAAAGAGTCTTTGCCTCACAGCCTCTGGCCAATGCCTTGATTCTTGGTGTTGCTTATCAGCGGGGACTGGTTCCGGTGACTGGAGCGAACATCGAAAAGGCGATCGAACTGAACGGCGTCGCTGTCCAAGCGAACCTTGAAGCCTTTCGTTTAGGGCGTCGGATCGCCGTCGACCCAGGGCTGCTGGCACAGTTAGAAGCGCCAGGTACGCGACGAACCGCTCCACCAGCGCTGGACGGGGCCTCAAAATCCATGGCCGCTTCGATCGATAGCGATACCGAGCTCGCCGAGATTCTGGCCTGGCGCGTACCTGAGTTAATCGAATACCAAAACAAGGCCTATGCAAAGAAGTATTGCGAAGACATCGCTCGAGTACGAAAGGCTGAGCTAGCTGTTGCTCAAGGCGAACACGGCTCATCCCAGCTTTCTCAAACGGTTGCACGGCAGCTTTTTAAACTGATGGCCTACAAGGACGAATACGAGGTAGCTCGACTGGCATTGAAGAGCGACATTGCCGACCAAGCCCGCGAGCGATTCGGACCAGGCGCCAAAGTCAGTTACCGCCTAAGACCACCTACGTTGCAGGCCGCTGGCTACACAAAAAAGCTGAGCATTCCAGAAACCGCGGGGCGCACGATGTTTAGAGGTCTTCTCAAGACCAAGCGGCTGCGAGGTACTCGGCTTGACCCATTCGGCCAAACAACCGAACGCAAGATCGAGCGAGAACTCATCGACTCTTATCGGTCAACGATCGACACGATCGTTTCTTCCCTTACCGAGAACAACTACGAACAAGCCGTTCAATTGGCAGGCTTGGCTGATCAGATTCGAGGCTACGACTCAGTCAAATTGGCCAACGTCGAGCGCTATAAAGTTGACCTCGCCGCAGCTATCAACAGCTTCATCTGAACTGAAAGCGGGTGGCCCAATGGACCACCCGCTGCTTCTCATTTTTTGGACTAACGACGAGCTGGGCTCAATACCCGGCTGGGTTAACCGTTAACTCGAACTATCTCGAGGTCGCCGTCGTCGATTCGCACCTTGATGTCTACAACCGAATCCGAATCGGTCGTTTGAATCTGAGCAGACCGGTCATCACCAATTGTGACCTCGGCTCTGCTGACATCGATGAATCGCCCTTCAGTGCTCTGTGTTATCGAGCCAGTTTCCACAATGACATCAAGTTGGAAATCAAGATCCTCAGGAATCTTTAGCTTGATTTCACCCTCATCCACCGATACGTCCAGGTCAATTGGTTCAGAGAGGGATGCCCATTCGGAATCCGGAATATCGCTTAGGTCGATTTCGATGGCACCAGTGTCAAGCTGGATGATTCGGTCGAGCTCGGCCAGCGAGTCTGGACTGTGACGCTCAAAGCCAAACTCATTGTCGTTAATGCTGATCTGGAATCCGTCATTTGAGATGCGCCCATTGCTTGCAACAAAGACTGTTCCCGCAACCAGAACCAGCATTATCAGTGCCAAGATCGCCAGCAGAATACGAGTGAACCACTTGCGTCTACCACTTCGCGGCGGGACATGGTAGCTAACCGGTGGTGGCGGAGTGGCGAATGAAGGCGCCGGTGAGGCGGCAAAGGTCCCAGGCGATGCTGCTGAGTCGGGTGACATAGACGGCCCGGCCATCGCACCGAGGTAGTCAGCCTCCCGAGGGGATTGGCTAAGCAGCCAGACCCCACCGCCTACAAGCGCTAGCGGAACAAAAATTGCTCCCGCTGATCCTCCGCTGACAGCGGTGAAGGTGAGAGCACCAAGCACAGCCAGACCGATGCCAATGTCTCGGTTGCTGAAACCGCCCGACGGTAGATGAACGGTTTGTGGCGGCCACACCGTGGCTCTCGGGATTACCAGCCAGGCAATCAGGTAGAAGAAGACCGCAGTGCCAAATGAGGCAAACAGAGCCAGCACAAACACCAGCCGCACCAAGGTGACATCCCACCCATATCGGTGGGCAATGCCCGAGGCAATGCCTCCGAGCTTTGAGAACGGGTCTCGGACCAATCCAGTAAGTCGGGCTGAGGCGCCATAGGCGGCCTCTCCAGCAGGGGGCGGTGGTGGGCTGTAGCCGAAGTCTTCAGAATCAACCGTGTCTTCGGAATCAACAGTGTCTTCAGAATCAACAGTGTCTTCGGGGCTGCTCAAATCAGACTCCCAGGAGAAGTCCTCAGTTGGGTCAGCATCATTGCTGGTGTCGGTTGGTTCATCTGGGTTCATGGGTTCGTTAGTCATGATCTCATGTTCGATCATTCCTGTCGGGTTGCCTATTGGGTGTCTCCCCGATCAGTCCCCTAAATCTTGATTCAGTCTCAGGGTTAAGTCAGGGTAACCCCCTGATGTGACTTGGCTCCAGGCATGCGACACTTAGAGAGTGACCCAGCCACTAACAGAGAATCGATGGCAGATGCCTCGCCTCAATTCCGAGGACCGCTGGGTGGGCGGCGTCGCTGCGGCAATTGCACATGAGCTTGGCGTACAAGCAATCATTATCCGGGTCTGTTTTCTCCTGCTCGCCACCGTCGGTGGCTGGGGACTAGTTCTGTATGCAATCGGATGGGCCATTTTCGCTCTAGCCACTCCCGACAGCCTTAGCAGCAATTATGTGCCACAACCCAAGGCGGCTACGCCGGGGCACCGCAACGCAGCCATCGGCATGATCACCCTCGGACTGATCCTGTTTCTGCTGCGATCAACCCCCGCCTTCTTTGATGATGTTGTCTTCCCCCTTGGGTTTGTCCTAACCGGGATGCTGATCGCCTGGACCCGATCAGGTGAAGGCGGAATGTCGGCAGTAGTCCGGGTGGTCGCCGGTCTGGTCTTCGCTATGGGCGGTTTCCTTGCCTTTGCCGCACTTCAGGTGAACTTCGTTGACGCGATCGTGTCATTAGTGTTCGGCATGGCTGTGGTGAGCGGGATTGTATTGGTGGCGGCGCCTTCGGTTGTACGAATGGGACGCGACCTTGACCACGAACGACTTGAGCGAATCAGATCAGACGAACGAGCAAGAATCAGTGCCCACATTCACGACTCGGTCCTGCAGACGCTCACTCTTATCCAACAACACGGCGAAGACCCAGCCCGAACGCGCCAGCTTGCGCGCCGCCAAGAACGCGAGCTTCGCAACTGGCTCTATGGGACGCCCACCAGCACGCCCACAGGGCTCCGGCTTGGGCCAGCTTTGGAATTTGCTGCTTCCTCTGTCGAAGACAGCTTCGACGTCTCAATTGCAGTAGTAGCGGTTGGCGACACCAACGACCTAGAGCCAGCCGATCTCGATGCCCTAATCGCTGCCAGCAAAGAGGCCATGGCCAACGCAGCCAAACACTCAGGATCGAACCGGATTGACGTTTACGCAGAGCGTCGCGGCCAATCAATCGAGGTCTTTGTACGTGATACAGGCGTCGGCTTCGACCCGGCTTCCATCAGTCAAGACCGCCATGGCGTTGCCGATTCGATCGTTGCCCGCATGCAGCGAGTCGGAGGCAAGGCACTTATCCACTCGGCGCCCGGTTCGGGCACCGAGGTAGAGCTTGTGATGCCCCTCAAACAGGAGACCAAACCATGACCAGAATCGTATTGGTCGATGACCATGCCCTAGTTCGAGCTGGAGTACGGGGAGCGCTTGAAAATTCCTTCGACGTAGTAGGTGAAGCCGGCGACGTTGCTGACGCTGTCGACCTGATTGTCAGAGAGCGACCCGATGTTGTTGTGTGTGATGTCCATCTTCCGGACGGAACCGCAGCAGACGTCATCTCAGGGGCCATAGCTCGTGGAGTAACAACAGTCTTTCTTGCGCTGTCAGTATCAGACGCTGCCGAGGATGTCATCTCGGTAATCAGAGCTGGCGCACGCGGTTACATAACGAAGGCCGCCGACGGCACGGACCTAACTGATGCAGTTCGCAGGGTGGCCGACGGCGATGCCGTGTTCTCGCCTCGTCTCGCTGGTTTCGTTTTGGATGCCTTCTCAACCGATTTGAAGGCACCGGCTGCAGATCCGGAGATGGATCAGCTGACCGCTCGAGAGCAAGAAGTAATGAGACTGCTAGCCCGTGGTTATGCCTACAAGGAAATCGCGAGGCGACTGACTATCTCGATCAAGACGGTTGAATCTCACGCCAGCGCAGTACTACGCAAGCTGCAGTTGTCGAACCGCAATGAGCTAACCCGGTGGGCGGCTGACCGCCGAATTCTGTGAGTGTTCGCCTAGACAAGTGGCTGTGGTGCGTGCGCATCTACAAGACTCGGGCAAGCGCAAACGAGGCCTGTGCAACCGGGCGAGTCCGTGTCAACGACGAGTCAGCTAAGCCTGCGACCAAACTCAAGTTGGGTGATTCTGTCACCGTGCGCCGCAAGGACAGAACAGTGATTGTGGAAGTGTTGCAACTGCTTGAGAAACGAGTTGGCGCTGCATTGGCTGCTGAAGCCGTCATTGACAAATCACCTCCTGCGCCAGAACGAACCCGGCCCGGGAAGGCCGTTTTTGATGCCCAAGACGGACACCGGGAACGAGGGGCTGGCCGGCCCACGAAGCGAGACAGGCGCGAGATTGAGAAGTTTCGTCGAAGCCGAGGGGGCTAAGGCCTAGTCTGGCGTGGTGAAAATTCGTAGGGCCGAAATCAAAGACGCTGAGGTGCTTCGCCGGATCTATAACCAGGCGGTGACGGAGACCACTCACACCTTTGACCTTGTTCCTCGCAGTCTCCAAGAGCAGAAAGACTGGATAGCAGCCCGGCAAGGGTCATTGGCAGCAGTTGTGGCCGAATCTGACGACGGCAAAATCCTAGGCTTCGCTAGCCTCAGCCGCTATCGAGACAGGCCTGCTTATTCAACAACGGTTGAGAACTCTGTCTACGTGGCACCAGAGGCGCACCGCCAAGGGGTTGGCAGCGCACTGATGGCGGAGCTAATCGAACTGGCTAGCCATCACGGCTACCACTCGATCATGGCCCGAATTGCAGACGCTCAAGAGGCCAGCATCAACTTGCACCGCAGTCACGGTTATGAGCTCGTTGGCATCGAGCGCCAGATCGGGCGCAAGTTCGGGCGCTGGCTAGATGTGGCACTAATGCAACGGATGCTCTAGGGGAGACCGACACTGGAACGGCGCCGGTCAATCGTTACTGCAGTTCGTTCATTGGTGAATTGCAGCTTCTTGACTGCGTAGTAGGCCGAAATCGCCATCATTGCTGCACAAGATCCCATCAGAGCCGGTGCTGGAACTGCAGAGTTAAGCGGTGGCACAAAAGTGTACAGTCCGGCCAGGCCGCAGCAGATCAAAGCGCTAGCGGCCGCTGGAGCAAGTGGCCGCGCGTCTTCGGGCCGGCCAAGGTCGGTCACAGTCTTGGCGCCATAGCCAGCCCGCGTAGCGATGCATTCGCAAATCTCGGCCGTGATTTTTTCATTCGGCAGGTCAATCCTTGCTGTGCGACCACTACTGGTGTGGATGATTGCCTTCTGATGACCCGTGGTCCAAGAAACTTCAACGATATCGACAAGTGGAATGGCGGTGTTGCGGCGCGTGGCAGCAGCTCGAGCAGAAACGGCAAGATCACTCTCGGCTGCAGCCATCAACATCTTGCGTGCCGCGCTAGAACTCATGTCTCGAGTAATGAACAGAGTCTGATCCGTTACAACGACGACGTCTCGAAGATCGGGGTCGTCAGAGTCCGATTTCCAATTCCAAGAGTTAGGAACCAGGAATCCACTTTCGACAACATCGCCTGCAAAATCTAGGTGAGCATCAGAAGCCAGGGCCATGAACTCATAACGGCAATGAATCTGCCAATCTTTATGGGACCTAGGTACAGATACCTAGGAGAATATCTTTGGCCTAAATCACAACGTTTTCGGTGAATGGGGATTTCGAGACAATCCGCTCATACCCCAGCGATGTCATGTCGATAGTCCGATACTGGCCGTAGGTGATCAGTTCGGCGACTCCCCTACCGACTGCGGGTGCTTGTTGTAGTCCATGCCCAGAGAAACCGTTAGCAAAGTAAAGGTTTGAGACCTCCGAACCGGGGCCAATAACCAAGTTATGGTCGAGAGTGTTGTAGGCATATTGGCCGCCCCAAGATGTAACCACCTTCACCCGATCGAACTGGGGAACATACTTCGCGAGAACCGGCCAGATGAGCTCGTCGAACTCGTCACGGCGAACGTCCAGATCGTCATATTCAACCGCTTCATCTTCGACTGGAACCGCTCCGGTCATGTAGTGGTTCTGCTCTCGCCGGAAATGAACGCCTTCTGGCGTGACGGTAAGAGGCACGTTGTAGTCAATTGGTGTGGGGCAATCAAACACAAAGCTGGTACGGGCTCGAGGCTCTACTGGAAGACCAAGGCCCGCCATGTCAGCGATTAGCTTGGCCCGACTTCCAGCCGCGTTGACAACGGCGCCACAAGCGACCCTCACGCCAGACTCCAGATGCACTTCAGTCACTTGACCACCGGCGACCGTCAAATCGGCTACGCGATCGGCAAGGTAGGTGACTCCGTTGTGTTCGGCTCTTTGGCGCAGACCCTGTAGAAGGGCCCAACCGTCGAATGACCCCTCGCTCAGGCTGCCCATTCTTGCTCCCAACAGAGTCTCGGTGTTCAGATACGGGAACTCTGTAGAGACTTGGGCCGGGTCGAGCATGCGCACCGCAGCACCCTCTGCTTGTTGCAAAACTGCGTCTGAGGCCAGAACATCAAGATGGTCTTGTTGCTCGGACAAGAACAGGTAGCCGGTTCCCCTGAAGTTAATCAAGGGCGACTCGCCTTTGACTTCGACGTTTGCGTGGAAGTTGTTGATGAACTCCATACCAAATTGGCTTATGCGGATGTTCACAGGCTTTGAGAACTGCTCTCGTATGCTGTTCTGCGCCCGAGTGGTTTGCGCGTTTTCATAGGAGGAGTCAGGCTCCACGACCAGGATCGACCCGTCGAAGTCGGCATTCTCACTTAGAAAATAGGCAGCCGCTGACCCCACGACCGCTCCACCGATACAAACAACGTCGTAACGCTCAAGAGCCTGCATAGCTACATAGCTAAGTTGTTATGTGACCACCTGTCAAGCCGTGTCAAGCGGAGCGAAGTCGTTCCGAAAAACCACAAAGCCTCCTCACCGAAGCGAGAAGGCTTTGTCTTTTCTCATATGAGCTTTGTATTTCTCAGCTGAGAATAGTGGGCCCGGTAGGATTTGAACCTACGTAGGCGAAGCCGGCGGATTTACAGTCCGCTCCCTTTGGCCACTCGGGCACAGACCCAGGGACATAAAAGAATAGCGCTTGCTAGCGTAAGTGCATGCCTACTTTTGACGTTGTCTCAGAGATCGATATGCAAGAAGTCAAGAATGCGGTAGATCAAGCCCAGCGCGAGATCACAAACCGATTCGACTTCAAGGGGACAAACTCCTCTATTGAGTTGGATGAAAAGGGTCTTTTGGTCACGCTCGAGACCGCATCGCCGGATCGCATGTTCGCTTTGAAGCAGGTTCTTGAAGAGAAGTTAGTTAAGAGAAAAGTCTCTCTAAAGTCGTTAGATGAGGGAAATATGGAAGATGCAGCCGGTGGCCGAAGCCGTTTGAAGATTGCACTGAAGCAAGGTGTGTCATCCGAACTCGCTAAGAAGATCAACGTCGCGATCAAGGAAATGAAGCTAAAAGGCGTTCAGAGCTCCACCCAAGGTGACCAGGTCAGGGTTACAGGAAAAAAGCGAGATGCCTTACAGGACGTAATCGCTGGGCTAAAGGAAGCCGATTTCGAGATCCCGCTTCAGTATCAGAACTTCCGAGACTGACTTCGGCATCTAGCTAATGAGTTGATCTTCTCGCCACTCGCCAGCCCGGAGCCTACGAATTCGCTCTTCGGCTGGAGGATGGGTTGAGAACAGGTTTGCGTTGGAAACCCTGCGGCCGGCCAATGGGTTGATGATGTAGTGACTGGCTTGGGGAATTGGAACGTCGCTAACAACTTGCTGGCTGTAACCATGTAGCTTCTCCAGCGCTGAGGCCAGCGGCTCGCCGTCTCCGATTAGGCGAGCAGCGGTGCGATCAGCTTCATATTCCCGACTTCTGCTTACAGCCATTTGAATGACTCCGGCCGCCATTGGAGCCAGGATGACAAACGCAAGCGCAATAATCGGATTGCCGTCATTTGACTGGCGCCGATTGCCGCCGAGTGCGCCACCCCAGACCGCCATGTTGGCCGCATAACTGATGGCGGTAGCAATAGCGGCCGCCACAGAACCAATCAGGATGTCACGGTTGTTCACGTGTGCCAGTTCGTGGGCCAGAACCCCTCGTACCTCGTCCCAACTGAGGGTTTTTAGCAGCCCCTCGGTTACACAAACTGCGGCATTCTTGGGGTTTCGACCGGTTGCGAACGCATTGGGTTGTTGTTCCGGGCTTACGTAAAGCCGCGGCATCGGCAGATCGGCTTGGTGGGTGAGTTCCTGCATTATCCGGTAGTACTCCGGTAACTGCTCCGGCCCAACTTCAATTGCCTTTGCCGACTTGATCGCAAGCTTGTCGCTGAACCAGTAGGAGTACCCAACCATCACTACTGAGATGATCACTGCGAAGGTCAAACCGGTGCTGCCGCCCAGAAGTTGTCCGGCGGCGAGAATGAGCCCTACTAGGCCTCCCAGCAGGAGACCCGTCTTAATCGTGTTATTCATAGCCCTATAACGCTATCCAACCGATATCTGTTCCGAGAACAAATCCGGCCGAGGTGTACTAGTAGTCGGTTTCGACCCCGCCCTCGGCAACGCGACGGCTTACAAACTCATCCAGCTCAGCTCGGACATTTTCTGCAATAGGGGGTGGAGAGCACTCTGCGAGGAACCTTGGAACCAGCTCGGCGGCTTTCTGATCGGTGGTGGGTGACCCGGCCTCATCCCAGGACTCGAAGTTGCGCCAGTCCGAAAGCATTGGTGAATAGAAGGCGTCGCGATAGCGATCTTGAGTGTGCTGGGTACCAAAGAAATGGCCCCCCGGACCGACGTCATCAATGGCGCCGAGGGCCAATTCACTGTCGGTCACCTCGAGTGGCGACAGGAACGTTTGCATCATCTGAATTAGGTCGACGTCCATCACCATCTTCTCGAAGCTGGCTCTCAGACCACCCTCTAGCCAGCCAGCCCCGTGGAACACGATGTTTGCCCCACCCATGATCGCGCCCCAAAGCGAAAAGGCCGATTCGTACCCGGCCTGAGCGTCAACAGCGTTTGCCGCGTTCACGTTGGAGGACCGGTACGGCACCCGGTAACGGCGAGCCATCTGCCCGCCAAGCATTGCAGCCTTCATAAACTCTGGGGTACCGAAGGCCGGAGATCCAGACTTCATGTCGACATTGGAAGTGAACCCGCCATAAACGACCGGAGCGCCTTTGCGCACCAGTTGGGTTAGCGCCATGCCTGCAAGGGCCTCGGCATTTTGTTGGGCCACTGCACCGGCGATGGTTACTGGAGCCATGGCACCGGCCAAGGTAAAGGGGGTCATGATGACCACCTGGTTACGAGCCGAGTATTCGAGAATTCCAAGCAACATTGGAATGTCTAGGCGCAGTGGTGAGGACGAATTGATGACAGTTGTGATCGACGGTTCATTGTCCAGTTTCTCTTCAGAAACCTGGCGGGCGATCCGGACCATCTCTAGGCAGTCCTGATTCCTTTGACGGCCAAGCGAGTAAGCGTGAATCGCCTTGTCGCTTAGGGTCAGCAAATCATGGGTTGCGTGCAGGTGTCTGACTGAAGGGTGAATGTCGGCCGGTTCGACCGGATAGCCGCCGTGGAATTGGATTGCATTGAAGTGCTGACTGAGTTGTACGAGTTTGCGGAAGTCGTCCTGGTTCCCCATGCGTCGCCCGCCTGCTGTGTCGCTGACGTTTGGCGGGCTAGCGACAGCTGAAAAAACCACGTTGTTACCGCCAATCTGAAGATTGTGCGCAGGGTTCGGGGCGTGCAGCGTGAACTCCGAAGGGCAGGTCTTGATCACCTCGTTGACCATCTCAGGAGCAAAGCGGACTCGTGACCCTTCAGCTGTGCATCCTGCCTCGACATAAAGCTGGCGGGCTGCCGGTTCCAGCACATCGATCCCTGTGTTGGCAAGAATCTGAAGTGATGCTTCGTGAACAGCTTCAACCTCGTCGTCGCTGACCACCTTGGTTGGTTCGAAGTTCCGCACCAGATTCTGGAATGGCCGCTGCTCAATCTTGCTACTGACGTCGGTTCTAGTTCGATTTCGTCCACCGGATCGCCGGCGCTTTGGCTCTGCCATAGTGCGAGACAATAGGAGCAAACCTTAATGGGTGCCACAACTCCTCCGAGGAGCGCACCTACGGTTAACAGATGCGCTCCTTCAGGACTGATTGGCCTATCAACCGACGCTGGTCGTTCGCCACGTCGGTGTTGGCAGCTGGCTTACTTGTGGCGGGCGCCTGCTCATCAGGTGACAACAACTCAGGCGAAACCATTACCTCGGCCCCCCAAACTAGTGCTCCCCCATCGACCGTTCCTGACACAACCGCAGCTCCCACGACCGAGCCGGTTACCACCACAGCCGCTCCTACAACCGAGACAACTGAAGCGGCCAGAACCACACTGCTAGATGTTCTGAATCCACCTCTAGTTGACGATGCGCTACCTCTGGAAGCCCCCGAGATTGCCTACATCTGGGACGGATCGGGTGGAGTTCACGGGCCCAACGGAACAGAAGACTGGTCAACTTCGGCCGAGCCGGACGATGACTTTTTGGGGTCGTGGCTGCACGTGGCACCAGGACCCGACGGTTCCCTTTGGCGAAGTCGCTTACTAGTCCAAACTCAAGACTGCTCCCAGCTCCAGCTTGATATCTCTACGTTGACCTCACCGAACGCTTTGGATTTTGCGCTGTCTCTTCCTTACACAGGACAGCCAAATTGCGCCCAGGCGGTTCTTTGGCCCGCCGGATATAGCGAGACCTTTCTGGTTACACAGGGTGGCCTGGTTCTTCTCTATCTTGACCAAGAACCACGCGAAGAATGTGTTGCCCCAGATTGTGTGCCAGAAGTAGTTGTCTCGATTGAGTTTCGACCGTTCGAAGATCTGACGAGCCAAGGGGTTAGATTCGAGGCTGCCCGCACTGCAATGGACGCCGACGGTCGAGATCCAGAACTGGCTAGGCGAATTCTCAATGACTTCGCTCGGCTCGGAGCCGCCAGCAATGACCAAGGCACGTTCGTGCTGACCCGTACAAACCTAATTCTTGCCCTTGGATCTACCGCTGGGGCCCAGGTCGAGCCGGGAGCCATCCCCTCCTATACCGGCGAGGGATATTTCTTCACGAGCGAGCCGGTCGAAGGAGAGACTGGGTCAGAAGTGCTCTTTTCTGATTCGGCAGGCGAACTGACCACGCTGTTCTCAACTGATGAATACTTCGTTGAGCTGCTCGCAGACCATACGGACTTTCTGATCCTGAATCTGATCCAGTTCGAAGACTCGGCGCTGGCCTACTACGACAAATCGGCCGGAGTTCTGTACAACACGGGCCTTGGTGGGCTGCCGGGCGTGACCAACGCGTATGTCCGAACTAGTTGAGAAAGCTTGTACGTCGCCTCTCGGTCTTTCGCCAGGCCTGAAGCTCGCTTCGATAAGGCATTGCGAACGACGACCCTAGGGGTTCGACGATTTCAAGGATTTGTTGACGAACCACATCTTGTTCTGCGGCACTTAAGGCAGCAATGAAGCTCGTGGATAGAGCACGCTGAACAAGGCCTTCAATCGTTGTGTGCTTCGGGTTAAACACGCTCCACTCGTCAACTTGAGCGAACCTCTTGTCCAAGCCAATAGCGTCACGCCACTCAAACGTTCGATAACAAGGAGTGTCACCCGCATACTTCTGAACAATCTCAGTGCAGCGAGCCACCCACTCAGTGTCTTCGTCGCTAGCGTTCCAAACCGTCACTAGGGTCCCGCCCGGCTTGAGTACACGATGAATTTCATCCAAGGCTGCTGCGTAGTCAA
Source organism: uncultured Acidimicrobiales bacterium (assembly GCA_937922785.1). Taxonomy (GTDB): domain Bacteria; phylum Actinomycetota; class Acidimicrobiia; order Acidimicrobiales; family SZUA-35; genus CALAJQ01. The sequence continues at coordinate 15,538 of CALAJQ010000027.1, read as the reverse complement.
ACCAGTGGAAAGCGTGGGCTGCAACCACTGTTAGGGCTGATTCGCTTAACAAAGGAATCTGCTCGGCCGTTCCCTCCTCTATTCGAACAGTTGGCAGATCGCGTTCAAAGAGCTTCTTCATCTCAGGCAGGGGCTCAACTGCTATCGGGTTAACCCCATCGGCCACTAGTTGGGCAGTGAAGATTCCTGTACCCGCGCCAAGCTCTACAACCGGCCCATCGCAATAGCGCTCACTAAAGCGCCTGACTAGAGCCGGGTGGTAACTAGGCCGCACATTTCGGAACGCATCAGCCTGCTTGCTGTAGCCTTTTGAAGCAGAGTCATGGATCACCACCGCACAGTGTAACGGATCAGCCGGCCAATGCTAGGGCACTAGCAAATCGGCACAGCTAGGGCACTAGCGAATGGGCACAGCTAGTCATCGTGGTATCCCGAGTGCACGTAGCGGGTCTCAAGCCCTATCGACTCATAAGCTGCGATGTTGCTGCGGTTGTCATCAATGGCAAGGACTGGCTCAAAACCCAGAGCCTTAACCAGGTCGACAGACTCAAGCTTCATGTTGAACGCCTTGCGATAGTCATGGTTCGATCGCATGACCAGCATGTGCCAAGGAATCTCATGCTCCTCTAACCAGTTCACGGTGATCGATGCAACCCAGGCAGGCCGGGCAGTCACCAAAGCAATTGTGTGGTCATCATCAAAGGTTTGAAGATGCTCAACCTCATCAGTAATCACGGCGTCGTCTGATGCCGCAGCCAGAAAGTTATCCCAGTCACGCCAACCGTCGTTGTCCAGATAGTGCTGGCGATGCCGCGCGTCAGCCAAAACTCCGTCGATATCGACGATAAGAACTGGTCCCGGTTCGCGCGGCTCGCCCCGCCAGCCCCACATAGGAGAGCTGGCGGAGGTTCCGATGCTCAATCTTCGTCGCCACCCTCGGCCGCTTTGGCGGCAATCTCTGCCACGACTCCTGGATCAGCCAAAGTGGTTGTGTCACCCAACTGGCGACCGTCGGCAACATCTCTTAGAAGGCGTCGCATGATCTTGCCCGAACGCGTCTTGGGCAAGTCAGGCACAATGATCACGGTTTTGGGGCGGGCGATCTTGCCGAGCTTTTTGCCGACATGCTCACGGATTTCGTTGCCCAATTCCTGGCTCGGCTCGTGTGAGCCCAACAAGATTACATAACCCACTATTGCTTGGCCGGTGACGTCGTCGTTCGCTCCAACCACGGCCGCCTCGGCCACTGCAGGATGATCGACCAGGGCCGATTCCACCTCGGCAGTTGAAATCCGGTGGCCGCTGACGTTCATTACGTCATCAACTCGACCGAGCAACCACAGGTAACCGTCGGAATCAAGCTTTGCGCCATCGCCCGCGAAGTATCGGCCTTCGTAGGTGCTCCAGTAAGTCTCGCGATAGCGCTCCTCGTTACCCCAGATGCCTCTCAACATCGAAGGCCACGGCCTAGCGATGGTCAGATAGCCGCCGCCCTCGGTGACAATGTTTCCAGCATCGTCGACAACCTCGGCAAAGACACCAGGAATTGCCTGGCAAGCTGAACCTGGCTTGGTAGCGGTAACCCCGGGCAGCGGAGTAATCATGTTTCCGCCGGTCTCGGTCTGCCACCAGGTGTCAACAATTGGGCGCTCGCCCCCACCGATGTGTTCGTGATACCACATCCACGCCTCGGGGTTGATTGGCTCACCAACCGTGCCCAATACTCGAAGTGTTGACAGGTCATGTCCGCCAGGCAGGTCCTCGCCCCACTTCATGAACATGCGAATTGCGGTTGGCGCTGTGTAGAGCTGAGTTACGCCGTAGTTGGCAACGATCTGCCAAAGACGATCTTTGGAAGGTGTATCGGGAGTGCCTTCGTACATCACCGACGTCACGCCGTTAGCGAGCGGGCCATAAACGATGTAGCTGTGACCGGTTACCCAGCCGATATCTGCAGCACACCAGTACACGTCGGTTTCAGGCTTGATGTCGAATACGTACTTGTGAGTAAAGGCAACTTGGGTTAAGTACCCGCCAGTCGTGTGCATGATGCCTTTGGGCTTCGCTGTTGTGCCCGAGGTGTACAGCAAATAAAGAAGCTGTTCGGAGTCCATTGGTTCTGCCGGGCAATCGTCAGAAGCATCAGCCATAACGTCATGCCACCAGTGGTCTCGGCCCTGAGTCATTGAGGGTTCGGTATCGCAGCGATTGACCACGATGACACTTTCAACAGTCGACGCTCCACCATCCAGAGCAGCGTCGACTGTGGGCTTAAGCAAGCCGGGTGCACCCTTGCGATAGCCAGCGTCGGCGGTGATGATCATGCGAGCCTGCGCATCATCGCAGCGATCCACGATTGCGTCAGCGCTGAATCCTCCGAAGATGACCGAGTGGGCCACACCGATTCGGGTGCATGCCAGCATCGCTATGGGAAGCTCAAGGATCATTGGCATATAGATCGCAACTCGGTCGCCCTTGTTAAGACCCATGCCCTTTAGGACGTTGGCAAACTTCTTTACCTCGGTGAGAAGCTGTGCGTAAGTGAGGGTGACTTTGTCGCCAGGCTCCCCTTCCCAGTGGAAGGCAACCTTGTCACCCCGACCAGCTTCGACGTGGCGATCCAGGCAGTTGTAGCTGACGTTCAGTTCGCCGCCTAGGAACCACTTAGCGTGGGGAAGTTCCCATTCGAGAGTCTCGCCGAAATCAGTATCCCAGGAGAGAAGCTCACGGGCCTGACGAGCCCAAAACGCCTCGTAGTCGGCATCGGCTTCTTCGTAGAGAGATTGGTCAGAAGTGTTTGCCCCAGCGGCGAAATCTGCGGGAGGCGGGAAGCTTCGACCCTCATTTTCATAGACTTCGATTGCTGGCTCAGACATGTTCAGAACTCCTGTTGAAACTGCGCGATTTAGGTTAACTATTACACGATGAGTGCTGTGACTGCACGCTAGAGATCATGCGCTGTCGTGTTCAAAACTGCTCGAAGCGCAAAATTCGAGCGCAGGCTGGTGACGCCGGGCAATTGGGTGAGATAGTCCCGGTGGATTCGTTCATAGTCAGCAGTGTCGTGGCACATGATCTGAAGCAGATAGTCGGCCATACCAGCCATCAGGTGACAGGCCATCACGTCAGGACAGTCTCTTACTGCAGCCTCGAACTCATCGAGCGCCGCACCGCTTTGACTTCCGAGGGAGATCTCCACATAGACAGTGTTTGAACGACCAACCTGTTCTGGGTCAAGAATGGCGACGTAACGACTGATCACACCGGACTCCTCAAGTGATCTGACCCGTCGAAGGCAAGCCGATGGCGACAGCCCGACCAGTTGACCGAGATCGGTCGTGGTTATACGCCCATCGGCCTGCAGCTGAGTGAGGATCGCAATATCTATCTCGTCTAGCTCCATACGCGCATAAGTATTGCATGATTATTGCGTATTCAGTTAGTTTTGTGTGTACGAATCCCTATCTGACCACATTAACGCTGAGCGCCCATTTGTTAGAGGATCTAACCTCAAGTCAGGGACTGAACTAAAGACCGGAGAAGATCCAATGATCATCGGACTACCAAAAGAGATCAAGAACCTCGAACGACGCGTTGGCCTCACGCCCGACAGCGTGGCTGAGCTTGTCGGCCACGGCCACGATGTGATTGTTGAAACCCTCGCCGGGATCGGCATTGGTGCCGACGACGATGCCTACAGGCACTCGGGAGCCGAAATCGTCGAAACTCCAGCTGAAGTGTTCGAGCGGGCGGAGATGGTCGTCAAGGTGAAAGAACCCCAAGCAGTCGAGCGAGCAATGCTTCGCCCCGGACAGCTGCTGTTCACGTATCTACATCTGGCCCCTGACCCTGACCAAACAGCCGATCTTGTTGCCAGCGGCGCAACGTGTATCGCATATGAAACTGTCACCGACAACCAGGGCCGCCTCCCACTACTGGCCCCAATGAGTCGAGTCGCGGGCCGCATGGCCATACAGGCAGGTGCCCACTATCTGGAGGCCCCACAGGGTGGCGAAGGGCTTCTATTGGGCGGAGTGCCCGGTGTCGCCCCAGCCAAGGTCACTGTTATCGGCGGCGGTGTCGTTGGTGAGAACGCAATCGAAATGGCGGTCGGCCTGGGTGCAGACGTCACCGTTCTAGACCGCAGCAACGACGTGCTCGACCAGCTCAACAAGCGCTACGGCACACGACTTCGCACCATCTACTCAACCCGCTCAGCACTTACGGAATATGTAACCGACTCGGATCTGGTGATCGGTGCTGTTCTTGTTGCTGGCGCTGAAGCGCCAAAGCTAGTGAACAAAGAGATGATCTCGCAGATGCGTCCGGGTTCGGTTGTGGTGGACGTTGCGATCGACCAAGGCGGCTGCTTTGAGACCTCAAAGGCAACCACCCATGAGGACCCCGTTTACCTAGTTGATGAAGTCACTCACTACTGCGTGGCAAACATGCCAGGCGGCGTGCCGCGAACCTCTGCTTACGCCCTGAACAACGCAACACTGCCGTTCACAATCGCCCTAGCCAACCAAGGACTAGACGCGGTTCGCCAGAACCTGCATTTGATGCATGGTTTGAACGTTCATGCTGGCCAGATCACCGAGCCAGCGGTTGCGGAGGCACTTGGTTATGACTTTGTCGATCCGGCTACCGCTCTTAGCTAGTCACCGGTTTAACTAAGCCCGTATTGCACGCGCAGACCAGCAATTATGACATCCATGCCTTGGTCAAACTGCTCTTGGCGCGTGGTGTTTTGGGTGCTGTCGATGTAGGCCAGCATCTCTGGATCGGTAATCAAGGACCGATCGATAATGCTGTCTTCGTCCAGACCCGCCATAGAGCCGCCTTTAAAGGCGCAATGTCCTAAGACGAAGGCGAGCGCTGTGTGCAACGCATGCGTTGCTTGAGAAGTCGACAACCCAAAACTTACAAACGCCGACACACCGAAGTAGCTAACAGCCAGCGACTCAGGAGATGCAGGTGGTTGCCCGGCGATCAACTCCAACGCTGCCCGCGACGATTCGAGGACGTCGTGGAACGACTGACAGCCGGCCCTCAATGCGTCTTCCCAGTTTTGCGGATCGACCTCGGGCAGCTCGATGCGACCCAAGACCAGAGTCAAGACCGCCTCTAGCAAATCCGCCTTGCTTTCGACGTAGTGATAGAGACTCATGGCTTCCACGCCAAGTTCGGAGCCGAGCTTACGCATGCTCAGCGACGTTAAACCTTCGCCATTGTCGAGCATGTCTAAAGCGGTTTCAGCAATTAGGGCTCTACTCAGTTTAGATGCAGGCATTGCTGTGTCTTTACCCGTTCTTACCCAAGCTTAAACTTCACGCCTTTGGCTAACAGCGTGAGCAAGCACATGACCTCGAGAATAATAAAGATCACGATCAGCACATAGGACGCAATGCCTTGGTCATCATTTCCCAAAGCGATGAAGAGGTCGCCACCATCTCTGACGAGGGCACCAATGAAGGCAACGATGTATCCGCCAGCGTGGCGGAACAATATTGCTGCAATCATGATTGCTCCAAGCGCCATTGATCGAACACCCCAACTTTGGGCGGCGAATTCATTCGCTGGAATTGTCACGTTGAGGTCCAAGAATCCAGTGCGACCTGGACTGAACAACTCCAGCAAACCAAACGCAATGCCAAAGACACCAAGCCCCAGGGCAATCATGGTTACCCAGACCGGTGCCCGGAATTGCTTTTCTTGCGGCGCGGTGGCAATTGAGTCAGCGGCCGATCCATCTATCGAGAAGTCAGACTGCTCTGCAAAAACGGCGTCATCAGGATCCATAGCTGCATCCTATTGGGAATTATTGTCCCACCGGAGAGCTAGCCACCCTCCGAGACCGTCAGTGTCTAAGAGTGCTTCAGCTTCGGACACTCTGCTGCGCATTCTTAGTGCCTGGACGTCAGGCGATGCTGCATGGGAACGCCAATACTCCTTACCCTCCGCAACTAGGTTTTCAATTCCATGGCAGGACAAGAACTGCGCCTGAGTGCTGACGAGGTCAGGGCTTGGCAGCTGATCAATTGCGATATCGGTGGTGATGTCCACTGACCCGGGAGTGACGTAGGGATCGGTTCCCCTGTTGTGAGATGTGTAGGTCCGAAGCCAGCCACCGCGTGTAGCCAGGTCACTGGTTGTTTTCATCCCATAGTCAAAGACCAATATGTGGGCTGCGCCGGACTGCATTGCCCATTCAATCCAGCCCCGGGCCGCTTCAAGCAGCGGAGCGCGGGTGCCAACTGGAATGTCGAGCTTTACATCGGTGGGTATCAGTTCTTCGATTCCATCTCGCACCCACACTTCGGCAAACCCTTTGGGTGTCCTTTCAACTATCCGGAATGACAGGTTGTCGAGAAGCTCGTTGGCAATAATGACGCCATTGGTTAGGTCCGGCCATTCGTCGGTATCGATTCCCTCAGAATGGGCGCGGTCCATGCCTTGCAGGTCCCACGCAGCGCTGCACTGGGGTTCGGCCGCTTCAAGGCTCCGAACAAGCGCTCCTGGGCCGGAACCAAAATCTAAGACTGGAAATCGGCTGGGCCGGTCAAGGTCCTCCCACAACTTGTCCAGAGCGTTGGCCATCACCGCGCCGAAAAGCGGGCCAACTTCGGGGCTGGTTATGAAGTCTCGCCGCCTACCAGCAGAACCGCGCCCGCTGGTGTAGAAACCGTCAGGTCCATAAAGACACCGCTCCATGTAGACATCGAACCGCTCAGAGCCCGACGCCGGCATTTGTGGCTTAGAAAGCTAGGAAGTCTGTTGCGTTGCGGAGAGGACCAGCAAGCACTGTGCCTGTTACCAAAGTGACGATCAGCGTTATTGCCAGTGCTGCCACCAATGGAGATGGGATCTTCAGTTTCGATTGGTCGGTGCCTTCTGGCGCATCCATGAACCACATGTTCTTCATGATGTTTAGGTAGTAGAACGCTGCCACAACTGAGTTGACCGCTGCGATTACGGCCAGAGAAACACCACTGAAGGTGTTGCCGGTCAGTAGCACTCGGAAGACTTCGAACTTGGCGAACCATCCACCAAATGGTGGTATGCCGGCCAGGGAGAACAAGAAGATTGTCATCAGGACGGTAAGGCCGGGCGCCCAATTGAGCATTCCTCGGTATGAGTCGATCTCGCCAGAGCGGGTTCGACGAGCCGCCGCCATGATTACAGCGAAGGCACCAAGGTTCATTGCCGCATAGATCACCAAGTATGTGACTACTGCTGAGGCTGATGCTTCAATGCCGTTCACTTCATAGACAGCTAACGGAGCCAGCATGTAGCCCGCCTGAGCAACTCCCGAATAGGCCAAGAGGCGAACGACGTTTGTTTGGCGAATTGCGATCAGGTTTCCAACAGTCATGGTGGCAGCTGAAAGTAGCCAAATGAAGGGTTCGGCGATTTCGGGCTGGAACTCAAAGGCGTAAAGCACCACGTTCATAAGCGCCACAAAACCTGCAGCCTTTGAAGCCACTGCTAAGAATGCTGTAAGCGGAGTCGGCGCACCCTCGTAGGTGTCTGGGGCCCAGGTGTGGAAAGGAACTGCCGACACTTTGAAACCAAAGCCGATGATCACAAAGATGATTGCCATCGTGATGATCGGGGTAGTTCCCTGATCCGCAATGGCGCTGCTAATGCTGCGGAGCTTCGTGTCACCGGTCAGTCCGTAAAGCAGGCTCATGCCATAAAGCATGATCGCCGAAGCGAACACGCCCATCAGCATGTACTTAAGGCCAGCCTCATTCGACTTGAGATCTCGCTTGCGCCAAGCCGCCATGAGGTAGGCGGGGATGGAGATCAGCTCTAGCGCAACAAATATGCCGATGAGGTCACGGCTGGACGCCATAACCAACATGCCAAGGATCGAAGCTGAGATCAGCTGGTAGTACTCAGAGTCGTAGTAGTCGCCCTCAGCCATGTAGTTGGTCGACATGAGCACGATGACATAGCCAGACAACAGGAACAGGGCTTTCAGAACCAACGCATATCGGTCGGTGATGTACGCACCATCAAAAAGAGACCGAGCGATCCCGTTGTCCCACAGCGTCAGCACCGGAACGAGGGCAGCCAAGAAGGTGAGGCCTGTAAGAGTTGGGATGTACTTACGGCCTCGCTCCATGAAGATCAGATCGAAGACTGTCACTAAAGCACCGCCCGCTAGCAGCACTAGCTCAGGCGCGACCGCATGCCAGTCGATTGCCGGGCGAACAAAGGGCGCCTGTTCGATCTGGGCCAAGATTCCCAGCAGGGTTGCCACCATTATGGAGAGCCCTCAGCAACCAGTGAGCCGAGTCGGTCAACAACAGTGCCGTCGGTTAGGTCAAAGATGATTCCAGGCAAGAAGCCGAAGAAGACGATCAGTACAAGAAGGGGTAGCCAGGCAATCCATTCGCTGGCGTGCATGTCTACGATCTCGGGATCGTCAGCAAACTCTTCTGACGGTGTACCGAACGCGGTTCGCTGAAGCAGCCACAACAAGTAACCGGCGGCAAGCACGGTACCGAGAGCGGCGATCACCATGTAGACCCGGAACAGGGTGGTGCTTATGCCTTCGGCTGGGCTGTAAGCAGCCAAGATGGCCGGGAACTCGCCCCAGAAACCAGCAAGGCCGGGGAGTCCCAAAGAGGCCATGGTGCAGAACCCAAGGATCCAACCCATTTTCGGGGCTTGGACCAACAAGCCACCTAGGCGCTTGATTTCTAGCGTGTGGAATCGATCCTTTACCGAGCCAGCAATGAAGAACAACATGCCAGTGATCAGACCGTGAGCAACCATGCCAAAGATCGCAGCGTTGATACCAAACGGTGTCAGGGTCGCGATTCCCAACATCACGTAACCCATGTGAGCTACTGAGGAGAAAGCGATTAGACGCTTCATGTCGGTCTGGGCCAGACAGCCAAGCGCTCCGTAGATGATTCCAATTACCGCAAGCAAGCCAATCCATGGGGCCCACTCGACGGCAGCTTCGGGCAGGATTGGGATTGCAATGCGGACGAAACCATAAGTACCCAACTTCAGAAGGACTGCAGCCAAGATGACCGAACCCTGAGTTGGCGCTTGAGTGTGAGCGTCAGGCAGCCAGGTGTGGAATGGGAACATCGGCACCTTGATGCCAAAGCCCAAGAACATGCCACCAAAGATTGCGACCTGAGTACCGAGAGCAATGTCGCCTGCGGCGACCTGATCGGCCAACCCTGGAATTGAGAACGTGGTTCCACCAGTGACCCAGTACAGGGCTAAGAAGCTAACCAGCATGAGGGCCGAGCCGAACAACGTGAACAGGAAGAACTTGATTGCGGCATACAGGCGCTGTTCGCCACCCCAAACCCCAATCATGAAGTACATGGGCAGCAGAACCACTTCGAAGAACACGAAGAAGAGCACCAAGTCTTGGGCAACAAAGCTGCCCAGCATTCCGGTGTGAAGAACCAGAATGAGGATTAGGAACATCTTGGCGTTGCCTGGGTTCGGAATGTGGTTCCAGCTGTAAATGAGTACTAGAGGCACTACGAGAAGTGTCAATGCGATCAGCGGTGCCGAGATGCCGTCAATACCTACGAAGTAGCGAGCGTTGATTACGTCGATCCAGGTGCGGTCCTGGACGTACTGCAGCGTGCTCCAGTTGGCCTTGCCCATGCCCCAGAAGTCCCACAGCATGAACCCACCGAGGACGCCAGTAATCACCGTTGTGCCTAAGGCGATGGTTTTGTGAAGTTCTTCGTCCTTTGCTGGGACGAGCATCATCAACAGGGCGCCCACCAGTGGCAGGAACACCAGTGCGGTGATACCCCAGTCATTGAAGAATTCGGTCATGAATTAGTTCCGTTCTACTTTCACATTGACTGCTTACACAGCCGCCATGAAGATGGCGACCAGCACTGCTGCTGCGCCAAACATCAGGGTTGCATACTGACGAATTTTGCCGCTCTGGACCCGACGGAGAATTCCGCCGGACTGTCCAGCACCGGCTGCGGTCTGGTTGACCGTGGCATCAATTGTGCCTTGGTCGATGTACTTGTAAATAAAGCGGCCGAGGCCAACTGAGCCCTTGCCTGCACCATCGACGATGCCGTCGAGGATGTTCTGGTTGAACCAATATGCAGCTCGGGCCAATGGGCCCTTTGTGCCTGCTGCAATGGTGTCGGTATAGAGGTGGTCGAGGTAGTACTTCTCTTCCAAGACCTTGTGAGCGCTTGCCGCCAGCGGCATGCGTGAGGCCAAACCGTCTGTGTATTCGGTTGCCTTGGGATCCTTGGCGTAGAGCTTCTTGTAGTAATTCCAAACAAACGCACCAGCAGCGACCGCAAGCAACGAGGCCACAATGGCTAGAGAGATGCTGGGCTTTGCGTGAGTGAAGTTGCCAGGCAATCGAGTGCCTGCTGGCTCAACCCACTGTTCGAACTTCAGCCCAAGACCGTCGCCGACCCATTGCGAGGGCATGTTGAAGAAGCCGGCGACAACTGCGAGGAATGCCAAGATCATCAAAGGAACCGTGATGCGCTTGCCACTTTCGTGTGGTTCTTCGTGGCCTCGGTAATCGCCGTAGAAGGTCAACCAGATAGTGCGAGCCATGTAGGCCGCAGTCATGGCTGCAGTAAGCATGCCCATTGCGAAGATGATGTAATAGGTGCCGTTGCCGTTTGTTCCTGGCCAGCCGCCAGTTCCAGCAAGGATTTCGTCCTTGCTCCAGAAGCCAGCAAGCGGGGGGATTCCAGCCAAGGCACCGGAAGCAATTAGGAATGTCTTGTGGGTAGTTGGCATGTACTTGCGCAAGCCACCCATGTCGGCCTTCATGTCGAAGCTGTGGTGGCAGGCGTGGCTAACCGAGCCAGCACCAAGGAACAGACAGGCCTTGAAGAACGCGTGGGTGAACAGGTGGAACATTGCCGCAGTCCAAGCACCGACGCCCAGAGCCATGACCATGTAGCCCAACTGAGAAACAGTTGAGTAGGCCAGAACCTTTTTGATGTCTCGCTGTACAAACGCCAAAGCTCCACCGAAGACACACGTGATGCCACCGATCAAAGCCATCAGGTTGATGGAAGAACCGGCGATGCTCATGCCGTCCCAGAAGACCGGGTAGAGACGGCCGACCATGTAAACGCCGGCAACAACCATGGTGGCGGCGTGGATCAGGGCCGAAACTGGGGTTGGTCCAGCCATAGCGTCTGGCAGCCAGGTGTGCAGAATGAACTGGCCCGACTTTGACATGACTGCAGCCATTAGACAGATCGAGGCCCACGTGAGGGTGCTGTGTGCTATCTCGCCATTTATGGCTGCATCGTTGATGTCGAGAATGTCGAACGTGTTGCCAGCGGCGAAGAACAAAATCGTCATGCCGATTAGCAGACCGATATCTCCTACGCGGTTGGTTAGAAACGCCTTCATGGCCGCGTCAGAGTTGGCTTTCTCTTCCCACCAGTGGCCGATCAGCACAAAGGAGCAGACGCCCACAAGCTCCCATCCGACGATTAGCTGAAGCGTCGTAGCCGACAAGACCATAAAGAGCATGGCCGAGGTAAACAGAGACAAGAACGCGAAATAGTGGGTGAATCTACGATCACCGTGCACGTAATCAGTGGAATAGACGTGCACGAGCGTTGAAATAAACGTGACAACCAGAAGCATCATGACGCTTTGGCCATCAACCAATGTGCCTATGCCAAAGCTCTTGCCGTTGGAAGACAACCAGTCGAGCTTGCGCACAACCGGTTCAGCCTTGACGTGGCCTTCTCCACCTTCGCCCGCGTCAGCGGCAATTTCGAAACTGTCAGTATCTTGAGCGAGTTCGACATCTTGTGTAACTGCTTCTGCGGAGTGGCTGCCTTGGTGGCTCTCGTATTCGCCGACCCAGGCGCCGGTTGTCAAGATTGCCAGGCCAAGAGCTGTCACAACAGAAGCGATACCGATTTCGGCACCCTTGTATGGCAACCTCTTGCCAAAGAGAAGGATGAGAATAAACGCAGCACAAGGCAACGCTGGAATAGTCCAGGCGTTGTCGAAGAACCACGACTCAGGTGTGAAGGTTTCGGAGGCCCCAGCGGCTAATAACATCTTCTCTACCCCTGAAGCAGATCTGCTTCGGACACATCAATGCTGCGTCGATTGCGATAAATCAACAGCACAATGGCTAGACCAACACCAACTTCGGCTGCGGCCACTGCAATTACGAATAGTGCAAAAACTTGGCCGCCAACGTCGCCTTGGTAGGCGCCAAAGGCAACGAGGTTGATGTTCACAGCGTTAAGAATGAGTTCGATACTCATCAAGACCATGACGCCGTTGCGGCGGGTCAGTACGCCGTACACGCCGATGCAGAACAAGATTGCGGCGAGGCCCAAGAACTGGTTAAGAAGCATCAGTCCCTCCTAGCTACGACGATGGCGCCAATAAGCGCTGCCAACAGGAGAACCGAAATCGCTTCGAAGGGAACGATGTAGGTGGAAAAGATTGCGTCGGCGACTGCGTCAGTGCGCTCGACCCGTTGCTCAGAAAGTGCATCCAGCCGTGTGGTGCCGAAGGCGTCGGCCAGGGCGTAGACCATGGTTGCGAACAATATGACAGCGACCATAAGGCCCTGCATGGGCTGGGGATGATTGAGGTCATCCTCGTGGCCAATTTGGGCCCGGGTGAGCATCACGCCAAAGAGCAACAGCACCAAGATGGCGCCGATGTAAACAAGGATTTGGGTCGCCGCAGCAAACTCTGCGCCGAGGAACACATAAACAGCTGCAACCGACGCAAGCACGATAAGCAGCCACAGCGCCGAGTGGACGACGTTGTCTGTGGTCACCATCTTCAGTGCGGACAGCACCGACACAATGGCAATTGTGTAGAAGAAGAAGTTGGTAGCTATCTCTTGCGTTTCGGCGGCAAGCATTGCGAGTTGGCTCATCTAGGAACCTTCTTCTGCTTTACCTCTGCGCCAGCTTCATAGCTCTCGAAGTCTGGGACGGTTTCCATCCACTGACTTAGCTTCGACTTGTCATGCAACAGGTCGGCAATCTTGATTTCTGAGTACTCGTACTCAGGCGTCCAGAACAGCGCCTCAAACGGACATACCTCAACACAAATACCGCAGTACATGCAAAGGCTGTAGTCGATGTCGAAGCGGTCCAGCTTGTTAACCGAACGTGGCTTGCCGCCGGCTCGTCGTGGTGGCGCTAGCTCTTTGTGGCCTTCGATGTAAATGCACCAGTCCGGGCACTCGCGCACACACAGCATGCACGAGGTGCAGTTGTCCTGGTGAAGAGCAATCACGCCTCGGGCTCGAGGGACTGGGTCTTCCTTTACGTGAGGATACTGAACAGTCTCAGCTCCCTGAGTAACTGTCTTTACGAGTGCCTTGGCGGTTACGCCAAGACCCTTAACTAGTCCAGGAACTAGACCCATTAGAACACCACCTTGAGAACCGCAGTGATGGCGATGTTTACCAGCGACAGCGGGATTAGGAACTTCCAAGCAAAGCGCTGGAGTTGATCTTCACGGAACCGAGGGTAGGTGAAGCGAACGAAGTAGATAACAAACGTGAGGAGCAGCATCTTCGTGAGCATCACAAGCGGCCCGAGGAAGTTCATAAGGTTCGAATCAAGACCGATGTCGAGCGCTTCGAGAACGAACGGAGGAACAGCCCAGCCGCCGAGGAATAGAACCGAAGCCAGGAAAGCAAAGATGTTGGCGGAAGCAAATTCGCCAATGAAGAACATTAGGAACCGGAAGCCCGAGTACTCGGTCATGTAGCCGGCTACAAGCTCAGACTCTGCAACTGGCATATCAAAAGGTGTCTGAGCAAGCTCGGCCTGAACCGCCACCATAAAGATGAAGAAGCCAACAAACTGGGTGAGAATGTAGGGGTTGCCGATTGCGCCCATGCCGAAGATCTCACCTTCGTACTGGGCAAAGATGATGCCTTGCAGGCTGAGGGTTCCGGCCTGGATTACAACTCCCACAACAGCAAGAACAAGGGGAAGCTCATAGGCAATCAACTGGCCGGCAGCCCGTAGTCCACCAAGCAGGGAGTATTTGGATGCGCTGGCCCAGCCGGCCATAAGAACGCCAACAACACTTACCGAAGTAACCGCTAGTGCGTAGAAGACTCCGGCTCCGTCGAATACGCCGGTGCCATCCATCGCTGGGTTGGAATCAAACGTAACCAAGGTGGCATCGGGGCCGAAGGGAATGATCGCTGCCAGCAAGAATGTGGACAACAGAACGACGTATGGCGCCATCGCAAAAATGAGCTTGTCTGCGTTGCCCGGAACAGTGTCTTCCTTCTGAACGTTCTTACCCAGTTCGGCGAATAGCTGCATCGAGCCAAACGGTCCAGCCTCCATAGGGCCAAGACGACTCTGCATGAACGAGACCATCTTGAAGAGGTAGAGATAGACCGTCGTTCCTGCTGGAGCCAGCACAACAAGAGTGATGACAACCGCCCGAATTATCGACGAGCCCCAGTAAGGGATTTCAGCCAGCATGGACATCATCGATCGATATCTCCCAGGATGAAATACAGGCTTGCCAAAATTGTAATGACATCGGGTACGTAGCTGCCCTTGAGTAGCCACGGGGAAATAGACATGTTCGAAAAGCTGGCCGACCGAATCTTCACACGGAACGGCTCGAGGCCGCCTTGGGAGACGATGTAGTAGCCCATCTCGCCTAGCGGGTTTTCAGTTGCCACATAGGATTCGCCGGCGGGAACCTTGATGATGCGAGGAACCTTGGCCATGATCGGGCCACTGGGGATGGTGTCGAGAAGCTGCTCGACGATGTTGCACGCCTCGCGGGTCTCCTGAAGGCGTACCCAGTATCGGGCAAAGCTGTCACCGTCGGGGTGAGTCCAGACCTTCCAGTCGACCTTGTCCCAAGCCATACCAACTGGATTGTCGCGACGGAGGTCCCAATCGACACCAGAAGCTCGGACGTTGGCACCGCTTAGGCCGTAGCTAAGGGCGACGTCAGCCGGAATGATTCCGATTCCACGGGTGCGGGTTTGGAAGATCTCGTTGCCGACAACGAGGTTCTCCATGATGTCGCAGAATTCCAGGATCTTTGCCAGGGCTTGCTTGGTTTCAGCAATCCAACCGGCAGGCAGATCGTCCTTTACTCCGCCGATGCGGTCGAAGTTGGGGTGGAACCGACCACCGGTGGCGGACTCGATCTGGTTGAGCACATGCTCACGGTCACGGAACGCGTAGAAGACCGGTGTCACCGCGCCGAGTTGGACGCCGAGGTCGCCGAGGAACAAGGTGACGTGCGCCATGCGGGCCATCTCGAAAAGGATCGTTCGGATGTACTGGGCCCGGGGTGGGGCCTCAATGCCCATGAGCTGCTCGCAGGCGAGAATGAACGGGACTTCATTGGCGAAGCTGCCCAACCAGTCGATGCGGTTAACCAGGGTGGTCACCTGGGGATACGTGCGGACCTCGGTGAGCTTTTCATACCCTCGGTGCATGTAGCCCATGATCGGCTCGGCTTCGATGACCTGCTCGCCATCGAGGCGGGCAACGATGCGAAGCGTGCCGTG
>CALAJQ010000026.1 GCA_937922785.1 uncultured Acidimicrobiales bacterium | reverse complement strand
GTGCGGCGCGGTGGGGTGATTCGAGCCAGTTGTCGAGGAGTGATTGTGATTCGAATTGGTAGACGATGATCCATTCGTTGGGGTGGCTTGGGCTTGGTGGTTGGAGTTCGCTGCCGAGGTGGCCGGGCATGCGGGCGGCGGTGTCGGTGATGTTGTGGAGCCAGCGTTCGAAGTCGCGCTCGTGCCCGGCTCTGGGCCTTCGGGCGACGATTACGGTGGGGGTCACTCGATTCTCGATGATGCAACCTCCTGCTAACGGCCAAGGCGACCGGTTGTGGCGACCCGGTCGTGCTGGGAATTGTAGAGTGACGTCCGGGCGGACTCCGCACCGCTTTGGGCGGGTGAGTTAATGGCCGGGTTCATAACCCGAAGATCACGGCAGGCAGTAATCGGGGTCTGATAGTTTGAGCTCGACTTCTGCGGCCGGGCGTTGGGGGCATTTTGTGTCATGGCGCATGCCTGTCTCACGATGCGCCATGCATTTTGTTGGCAGATGCCGCCCGCAAGTAGACAACTAAGCCTGCAGAATCCGCATTCTTGACGGGAACTGCTAACAAGGCTCCGCAATTGTTGAGCCTGCTGAAGGCCTTGTCGAGCAGCGCTTTTAACACCACGGGTGTCCATCGAAGTTGACAGTTTCGTCTATCTTGTTGATCCGTGACCGATGCAGCATCCGGCCCCTCTTTGCTCCTTGATTCCAAACCTCGATCTAGGCGTGAATGGTTTCTTGTAGTGGTTGGTGCGTTGTTGGGGGCAATTTTCGGCGCGTTTTTGACGCCTGCTTTCAGTGACGCTGAGTTGGTCCTGCCTTGGCAGCGTCCGAGCGGTACTTTCATTGCTCCCGAGGCAGGAGACACCATCGCCAGGCTGACTACCTTCAAGGCTGAGGTAGAGCATGTCCGCGACAAGCGTCTCTGGCTAGTCGTTGACACATCAGTCGGTGACTTTCCGGTGAGTCCGACCGTGGTTGATGATAAGCGCGTCGAATGGACCCTCAAAGAGATTGGAGCTGAGGCAGACTTAGGCGTGCGATTTACTGTCTACCTCGTAACTACTGATGCGAGCGCGACGAGTGAGTTCGCGAGAGTTGCCGCAGAAGTGAATCTGGAGGCTTGGGGCCCGGGGGGAGGCACCGACGAACAGCTTCTGGATCTCAAGGGCGTCAGTAGGCTCGACACGCTTGTCGTTACCCGGCATGACTCCCCCTAGTTGCCAAAGCTGACTTGTTGTCAAGGACCTCGACGAGACCAAACCGATTTCGCGAAATTGGTGTAGGGATTGGCTGCTTTCTCAAGGCGAAGACAAATCCAGTCTTAGCCATCCAGTGCATCACACCGGCAGCCTGCCTCTTCTCGCCATGGGTTGGGATCAGAGTATGGCAAGTGGACCTACGATCTCACTTATGCCCGTTCAGATATTCAGATTCGAGTTTGGATGGTTGAGCACGGTTAGGTAACACGTATCAAGGACGACTCTTGGTGTTCGCTGGAGGCACCGGGACCTCACGTGATGCCTGAGGATCAGATCCCGCATCTGCCTGACTGTTCCATCCCCCAACCTGAGACTTGATACGGCTCGGCTCAACGTTTTCTTGGATTTCTTTTGTGAGGGGGCCTGATTTGACCCGACTCTGTCATACCCCTTCGTCATACTGGTTTCATGACTAAATCGGCGGATTTTGAACAACAATCAAAGAGGGTTTCTGATGGCTTGGTGGCTCTGCTTTCCGGGTTGGCGTCGGCTGACCCTGAGCCTGGGGTTGTGGCGGCTTTGGTGGCTGATGCTCGGTTGCAGCAGCGGCAGTTGGTGGCGTTGTTGATCTGTCTGCAGTCCAAGGCGGCGGCGCATGCCTCGGCTGGTGTTGGGCCGCCAGTGGAGGAAGTGATGCAGGACGGCCGTTCGGTTTCTGATGTGACTGTCTTTCGGGATCGGATGCGAGCCCAGGTCGTTGACACGTTCCCTCAAGTTGGCGAAGCGGTGGCTGCTGGTGAGGTGTTCCCAGAGAACTTGGATGTGCTGGCCCGTATCACGGGCCGGATGACTGATGATGAGGTCGCTTCCATGATTGAACGCGATGGCGATTTGGCGTCGGCTGCGGTCAGGTTGGGGGTCGATAGTTTCCGCAAGAAGGTTCAGCGGTTCCGGAACAAGATCCGTGATGACAGTGGCGCGACGGCTCAGGAGCAGGCCCGGTTGGAGGAGTGTGCGTCTGTCTCAGTTTCCCGGGACAACCAAACCCACCGTGTTCACGCCATCTTTGACACTATGCATGGCACCGCGGTTGCGAATGCTCACAGGCTTGAGTATCGGCGGTTGTGTGATGATCTGGGTTCTGGTCACGGGTTGACGGCCGATCAGATCTCGGCTCAGGCTTTGCATGACCTGATTGTCCGCGGTGGGAACACTCCAGCGACTGAAACAAACAACCGGCCGACCGTGATGTTGCAAGTCATTACCGATGGGCAGACTTTGGCTCACGGTCCGCACGAGAACTCGATCATCGAAACTACCGACGGTCTGCCTATTAGTCCCGGCACGTTGGGGCAAATCGCATGCGACTGTGTGATCAGCAGAATCGAGTCGTTGCCCGATGGTGATGTGAACGCGTCCCGTTCTTCCAGGACAGCCACTCCTGCTCAGCGGGCGGCGCTTCGGGCTTTGTATGACTGTTGCCCGATCAGCGGGGCACGGTGGTCACAAATGGAAGTACACCACGTCCATTTCCAGTCCCAAGGAGGTGAGACAAAACTGTCAAACCTGATACCGATCAGCAGACGTTGGCATCATCTGATCCACGACGCTGGCTGGACCCTCCAGATGGATGCCGACCGGACCCTGCATCTGTCCCGTCCGGATGGGACACACCACCAAACCATTGCACCACCGGTGCCTGTCCTGCACAGACGGGACAACGACTCCGTCGATCCCGACTCTCACGCTCTCGCTGCCTAACGGCGGCTTCCATTTCAACCACAACTACTAACCAAATCGGACAGCAACTGCACTTCACAGGCCACAGCGCCGCAGCAATGCACCAGCCGCCATCAACGGCTCCGATTGCTTGTTTCTTGACAACCGAATAGGCAGCCCCGGTCGCCGCAGCTTTCACTTACTCAAGGTTGGCTTGACGCAATTGCTGGAGTTGACCCGACCGAAACGGTCGTTACTGTCCGATTTCGTCGGGTCAACTCTGGGTGCAAGGGCTCCGTGTCCTCAGCCAGCAACCGCCAACCGCTGAACCACGCAACCGGCACTCAGGCCCAACAGCCTCAGGCCAGGTCGTCCACGCCGTCGATGATCACGTGGTGGCTGATTGAGCCAGCATGACGAGACGCCAATAAGGGAGCGTAATTGGGATCGTTCATAAACGCTTTGGCAGCATCCATGTTCGGCCACTCAAGAATGATCCTTAGCGCAACCTCGCCACCCTCGCCCTCCAGTCGTTCGTGGCTGGCGGTTCGGGCTAGGTATTTGCCGCCGTGGCCAGCGATGATGTCGCCAGCCGGCCCCAGGTATCCAGGGATCCAGGCGTCATCGGTGGGAGTAACTTCCAGAACAGAGTATGCAGTCATGTTGTTTCCTTTCGGGTTGTGTTAATTCGCTTCTGATTTCTAAAGAGTCATGAGTCAATACGAGCTAGCGCAGCACCTTGGGTAATTCCCACGTTCTCCGCGACGTACTGATACATCACTCCGGCCACAGGGGCCTCCACGTCTTGGGAGACCTTGTCCACTTGCACCTCGGCAATCACTTGTCCCGCAGCCACTGACTCGCCGTGATTAACGAACCAGGTGCCAACAACTCCTTCGGCCTCGGGTTCGCTTTCGGACATCACTGGGAACATCACTTCGGTAATCACGCCATCAGATCCTTGACGGCCTCGGCGATGCGCTCTCGGGTCGGCAAGATTCCATACTCCAAGCTGCGGGCATAAGGAATCGGCACGTCAGGAACGGCAAGGCGCTTGACGGGCTTCTTCAACATCGTCGGGTCAGTCTCGGCAACAATCGCCGCAATCTCGCCCGTTAGGCCGAAGCTCTTGTAGTCCTCGTCGACAACAAGCAATTTGCCCGTCTTAGCCACCGAGTCGAGAACGGTCTGGCGATCAAGCGGTACAAGGCTTCGCAAGTCAACGATCTCAACGCTGATGCCTTCGCCCTCCAACTGCTCGGCCACATCAAGAGAGTGCTGAACCGATAGCGAAAGCGTCACGATGGTCACGTCGCTTCCTTCTCGGGCAATCGCCGCTTCGCCGATGGGAACCGTGAACGCTTCCTCAGGCACGTGCCCGATCGAGCGAGGGTTCTTCTCCATCCACACAAGTCCCTGAGCGCCCTTGTGAAAGAGGTAGACAACAGGGTTATCGTCTCGAATCGCCGAAGCCATCAAACCTTTGGCGTCATATGGGTTCGACGGCACAACAACTTTCATGCCCGGCAGATGGGCGAAGGTTCCCCACAGGCACTGCGAATGCTGAGCAGCGTCGGAGTATCCGGCGCCAGTTGCCGACATCAAGACCATTGGCACCTTGACCGCTCCGCCTGACTCGTAGTGGATCTTGGCCATGTGGTTGCTGATTTGGTCCATACACACGCCGTAGAAATCCACAAACATGAGTTCGACCACTGGGCGGAGTCCTTCCACCGCAGCACCGATGCCGGCGCCGATGAATCCGGTTTCCGAAATCGGAGTGTCGATAACCCGATCGGCCCCGAACTCCCCGAACAGGTCGGTAGTGGATCCGAAGATGCCGCCATAGGCGCCGACGTCTTCGCCCATGACAAATACGTCGGGGTTGGCCCGCATCTCCAGTCCAATTGCCTCGGCCATGGCCTTGGCTGTGGTTATCCGGCGGGTTGGTGTTTCTGTTGCAGTCATTTATCTATTCCTTTTCGATCGTTGGCTTAGGCGAAGACGTGGAGCAAGGCGTCTTCGGGTGCGGGGATAGGGCTGTTCAACGCAAACTGGATCGCTGCGTCAACTTCGGCGTCGGCGGTTGCGGCGATTTCTTGCACTTGGTCCTCAGTCAGCTCACCCGACTCAAGCAGCATCGCCGCGTAACGGGGGATCGGGTCTCGTTCATCGACCGTCTCCAGGTCGGTCCGATACGCCTGGGCGTCACCTTCGAAGTGACCCCAAAGCCGAAGAGTATGGATCTCGATAAGGCTCGGGCCCTCGCCCGAACGAGCCCGGTCGATAGCGGCGCCCGCAGCCTCGAACACGGCCTCGACATCGTTGTCTTCAACTCGAACGCCCGGAATTCCATAACCCGCGGCCCGATCGGCGTTTGAAGTAGTGGCAGTCGAATCTGACCTCGGAACCGAGATAGCCCAGTCGTTGTCCTCGATGATGAACACCACTGGCAGGTTCCACACGGCGGCGAGGTTCAGCGACTCGTGGAAGGCGCCCTGGTTTGCGGCGCCTTCGCCAGCAACAGCGATAGCCACGTTGTCAGTGCCCTTGCGTTTCATCGCCAACGCCTGCCCACAAGCCACCGGGTAACCCTGGGCGATGATGCCCGAGCATGAGAAATGATTCTCTGGGTCGAACAAGTGCATGTGGCCACCCTTGCCTTTACATAGGCCTGTAGTTCGGCCGTAGATCTCGGCAGTCATTGCGTTCATGTCAACGCCATGGGCGAGGGCAAAGTGGTGGGGACGGTGAGGGGCCGTTATGCCGTCACCCTTTTTGAGGTGAGCGCACACTCCGACCGCTGCTGGCTCTTGACCGGCAGCCAAGTGCATCTCGCCCGGAATTAGTCCGGCGCCGATGTCCCACGCGGGGCTCTTGTCGGCGTGATACTCCTGCAGTATTCGAGACTCGTATTGTCTGATTCTCACCATCTCGGTGTAGAGCTCGAGTCGATTCATTGGATTCACTTCGATACCTCCTAGGGTTCGGCTGATTGTTGGTTGGTTAGAGCGGTCTTGTCCTGATGGCCGGACGCCGCGACGGATCCCGGCGGCGACACAAAAAGCCCATTGCGGGACGCATAGGCGACGGTCTTGTCCACGTTCACGACGACGGGGCCATTAGCCGCCAGCGTGATGGTCGGTCGATTGCTTGGCCCGAATCGAAGCATCCGTTCGCCATCTATAGCGATGACGCCCCGTTCGCTTTCAACGGCGACGGCCGATTGGGCCTCCAAAACAGAGACCTTGCCGATGCCAACTGTGGCGGTTAGTCCGGGTGCGATCGGGGCCAGGACTCGGGTAGTTGATGCGTCGTCCAATAGAAGGTGTAGGCCGCTCGCGGCATCTCGTGAGGTGGGCTGGACGTGTCCGCCGATTGCCGAAAGTCCGATCGAACCAGGCTCAGCAAAACACAGGAACAATTCCGAGGTGCTGGCAACGTCCCATACAGCGCCGGAACCGACCGCATCGTCTGAGCTGATCGCTACGTCAACCAGCGCGTGTTCAACTCGGTCACCGATCCGCACCTCAAGCTTCTTGGCTTGGTAAGTGCCGGCCCGGCGACAGCAAGGGTTGAGGGCAACCAACCCGGCGGCGATACCAGCGACGGTTGCCTCAACCGGTCGGGGAAAGGCGTTGTTGGTTCCAGTTGAGATTGGGACGATCGGGGTATCACCACAAGCCGCCGCGACAACTCGATTCGTTCCGTCACCCCCAAGTACCACGATTGCTCCAACGCCCGCATTAACCATGGCTTGGGTTGCAGCGGTGGTGTCCGCCGCACTGTGGGTGATCTCCTGTTCGACAAACTCCAGGGTGGGCCATTCCTTGGCCGACGGTCCGGTCGACGCTTGGGCGAGCCCGGCCATAACGCCCGCTCGGTCAGCCATCGAAATCACATGCCCGACACCAATGGCACCGAGCCCGCTCATCACCCGTCGGAGCAGGTTGAGTTTGTCATAAGTGGTGGTGGCACCGCCGTGGGCGACGATGCGCCGAATGTCGCGAGCAGACGCCGGGTTTGCAATAATCCCGACCTTCGCAGACAGTCGCACCTAGCGTTCCCCGTTTCGTTATGCCGTACTTTCCCCTATTAGATGGGCAGGCTAGATCGCCGGAGTTAGAGGTAAGGGTCTCAATCTGAGACTCGCTTGAGACACGAGTCTCATCGGATCTAGGCTGAGCCGAGGGAGCAAAAACATCGGGGGAGAGGCAAGGACACGTGAGTTCAAAGGCCAACAAGTCGTCGACGGCATTTGCCGACGTGGCCGCGGCACACCTCCGCTCTGTCAGCTACGGCCTCGATTCGACCAAAGTTGACATCCCCCACACTGGGCATCCGGGACCGGCTGCAAGCACGTTTAACGAACAGAGCTCACCGGTAATCGATCAATTTGTCTCACAAGTAATAGACAGCTCACTCGCGGTTGTCTTGGCCGATCGCAAGGGTCGGTTGACGAGCCGGAACGCCTTATCGTCCAAGACCCGGCGGGCTATGGATGATCGCAGCCTCGATGTCGGTTTTTCCCTCGCTGAAGAACACGTCGGAACAAATGGTGTTGGAACATCGCTTGAGACGAGACGTCCCGCTTTTGTAGTTGGAGACCAGCATTTCCTTGAGACCTTTCACGGATTCACATGCGCCAACGCGCCAATCATCCACCCGATAAGTCGCAAGGTTGAAGGCACCGTGGGTGTGATGTGTCCGACCGAAGAGACCAGCCCACTACTTCTGCCAGCAGCAATACGGCTCTCGGCCCAGATCAGCGAGCAACTAATCGAGCAGGCCACACCGGAGGAGCGGTTCCTGTTGGAACAGTTTCTTCGATCCAGGCGCAACCCGCGCGATGCCGTTGCCACCATTGGCAGTGGAGTCATCATCGCTTCCCCGTCAGCGCAGCGCGAATTGCTCGGCGTCGACCACAACGAGCTGTGGAGCCACCTTCAGGTCGCGCTGCGGCAAGGATCCGAGGTTGAGACGAACTTCGAGATCCCGGCAAGCAAGACGCTGAGGTTGCGCTGCCGCCCTCTCCATCGAGGCGGCGAAATAGGAGGCGCGGCAATTGAATTCGTTTCCGCACCGAGGCCCCGCAATAGTCGCCGCAAACCCCGCTCGCCCGAAACGTTAGGTCCACTGGTTGGTGACAGCGCGGCGTGGCGCCACGTCGTTAAGCAGGCCCGCCATGCCGGACAAGTCGACGAACCCGTGCTCATTGTCGGCGAGCGCGGAACGGGCCGTTTGTCTGTGGCCGATGCCATCGCCCGCCAGCGCGGTGCCGAATCGGTGGATGTTTTCTCAAGCGCCGAAGTTCCAGTCGAGGGGGCTCAGGAGTGGTTGCTCCGTCTCCAAGGAGCGCTGTCGTCGGGTTCGACGGTCGTGCTTCGTCGCATTGACCAACTCGCCGATGATGTTGCGGCCGCCGTTGCCTTGATGGACGATCAAGCGGCCACTGCTTCGATCATTGCGACCAGTGGCAAGTTCACGAGTACCCAGCCCGGATTGTCCTTGCTGCTCGATCAGCTCAGAGTGCTGCACATCGAAATACCACCCCTTAGGGAACGAGTCGCCGACATTGAACCTCTCGCCCGGCACTTTGCTTCGCGTCGAGGCCGTCAGCGCCTGAGCCTGCAAGTTGTTAAGGCACTGAGTCGTCAGCCGTGGCCGGGGAATGCCACTGAGCTGGATCAGGCAATTCGTTCGGCCATTGCCCACGCCCGCTTCGCACCAGTCTCGGTTGAGCACCTACCCCGTCAGATCCGTTCGGGCAACGGTCGCATTCCTTTGCAGGGACTGCGTCAAAAGGAAGCCGATGCGATCGTCGCTGCCATTGAGTCAACTGCGACAAGGGCCGAAGCCGCAGAACTGCTTGGTATCTCACGAGCCACCCTTTTCCGGCGGATCAGAACCTACGGACTAGAAATACCCAACTAGCAGTTACGGGATGTACCTGATCGGAGGCCAGGGCGCTGTCGCGACCAACGCTGCCGTGGCTAACGCTGCGGAATGCTCAAAGTGAACTGGCAACCGTTGCCCGGGGTGCTGGTTACCGCTAGCTCACCACCGTGAGCCAGAGCGATTGACTTGGCGATTCCTAGCCCAAGCCCGGATCCGCCGGTGGTGCGGGCCCGGGCGGGGTCGCCTCGGTAGAAGCGGTCGAACACTCGCTCGGTTTCTTCGGCCGACAGTCCTGGGCCATCGTCAATCACCGAAACAGTCAGCGCGTCGGGGTCACTTGCGGCTTTCACCCAAACCGACGCGTCAGGGGCATGGGTCAAGGCGTTGTCGACCAAGACAGTCACGAGTTGGGCGATCTTGTGCTGGTCAACCTGGGCCGCTCGACCGTCACCGGAAACCTCACCGAGGACGTTTCGGCCCGGGTGAGCGGCGATAGCACCAGCCACCACGTCGCCGACTAGCTGCTCGATATCGACCGCTTCGATGTTCAACGGTTGTTCTTCATCGAGCCTTGCCAGCTGCAGCAGGTTTTCGATCAATGAAGACATGCGGCCCGCCTCAGATTGCATGCGGCGCACCACGTCGTCGAGTTGGCCCGGCTCGCGGAACCCGCCTTGGGTGTACAGATCTAGGTAGCCGCGTATCGAAGTTAAGGGAGTGCGAAGCTCGTGCGAAGCGTCAGATACAAACTGGCGCAACTTGTCTTCGGCCGCGCTGCGCTGGTCAACCATTACGTTGAAGGCTCCAGCTAACTGGCCGGCTTCGGTTCGTTGGTCGAACTCGGGTGCCCGTTCGGTTTTGTCGCCAGCTGTAATCGAGTTGGCGGCATCGGTAACGGCGGAGATCGGTCGCAGTCCGAGGCGCACGATCCACCATGCGATCAGCCCCAGAAGCGCAGCCACCATCAAAGCAGCGGTTGCGAACGCCAACGTAAGACGTTGAACCGTTTCATCGACGTCGGTGGTCGGCACCGCAATAAGGACCGTGCCGCCATCGGGGCCGGCCCGTTCGGCCAGCACTCGAAAACTCGTCGAACCATCGACCGAATCGACGTTGAAGAACATGGGTTGTCTCGACGCATTGGTCAAGCCGCTCAGGTCGGGTACAACCTCCAGCAACTGACCCCGAACGGTCACTTCCTCGGTGCCGTCCGCCATCTTCAGCGCGATAAAAAGATCAGAGATCGGTTCTTGCACTTGCTGAGTGGCGGGTGCGGCGTCGCCATTGCCCCCGGCGCCATCGAGCGGTGTTGGCCTCGGCGGTCTAAGCGGCACAACCGACTCAAGTCGAGCGTCGAGCTGGTCGGTTAGTTGGTTTCGTTGTGAGGCCACAACCCCAAACCCCAACGCCACAAACAGTCCCACTATTACTGCGAACCCGGTGAGGATTCTGGTCCGCAGTTTCATTGTTCAGCTCGTAGGCAGAACCCGACACCTCTAATGGTGTGAATCAGTTTGGGTTCGCCCGAATCCGTCTTGCGGCGTAGGTAGCTGATGTAGGTGTCGACCACCGACGAGTCGCCGTCGAAGTCGTACTCCCAAACGTGCTCAAGGATCTGGGCCCGGCTAAGAACTCGGCCGACGTTGCTCATCAACAGGTGCAGCAACTTGTATTCGGTCGGCGATAGGTCAACGGCGGAGCCGCCTCGGGTAACCCGGTGCGCATCGACGTCCATTTCAAGATCGGCGCACCGCAAGATCGATTCCTTAGTAGCGGCGCCGGTTTGGGTTAGGCGAAGTTGAACCCTGGCCACCAACTCGGCGATAGCAAAAGGCTTCACCACATAGTCGTCGCCGCCACTGGTCAGGCCCTTGACCCGGTCCTCGGTTGCATCCTTTGCGGTCAAGAAGATCACCGGCGTGCGGTCGCCCGATTCCCGAAGCCTTCGCAATACCTCGAAGCCGTCAAGCTCGGGCATCATCACATCAAGAACAATCAGCTGAGGGCGCTTCTCGGCGACCACCGCCAAGGCTTCACGGCCGTTGGTAGCCGAGACTGTTTCCAGTCCGGCCAACGCAAGGCCCGACTCGACCAGGAAGCGGATGTTCTCTTCGTCATCGACGACAAGAATGAGTGGTGGCGTGTCTGGCATCAGTCCGAAGGCATGGCAGCGAGGATCGCAGCTGCGTCGGCCTCGATAGTAGCCGTATCGACCAGGTCGCTTGCTTGATCACTCAGTACCTCAGCCCAGCTAGCAACAACGTCGGCTGCGACGCCGCTCTCAAACAACGACTGGGTCAGTTCGGCAGTGGCGTCGGCATACATCTGGGCGAACGTGCTGTCGGCCATAAACCGGGTGACCAAGATGTTGGTGCCTCCGACCGCGCCACCTGCGCCGGGTCCAGCAACTTCGCGTTCAGGGCGCGCTCCACGTTCAGGCCGGGCGCCTCCCTGTGCCCCGCCGCCGCCACCAACGTTTGCGGTGTTAAACGCCAGGTTCAGATCCCAGTTGACCACCGTCATCGTCTCAGTGTCGTAGTCATACTGGAGGTAGCTGTTGTTGCCTCGGCCGTCGATGTCGTCGGCGTTGCCGATCAAATCTTGGAAGGCCAGGTAGGTGGCGAACGACTCGGTGTCTAACCACTCGTCAAGTTCGCTGCCAAAGGTTGCGTCGTCGGAGTTGTTGATGAACTCAAGAAAGTCGACAAGCGGGTCGAGGTCGTCGTCGCCAACTTTCTGGTCAAAGATCTCGTCGTAAGCGTCGGCGTCGTCGCCCCGGTAGGTGTAGTCGCCTTCGCTGTCTGCCTTATAAAGAGCTGACTCGTCGGAATCGAAGTTGGCTTCTTCCCACACTTCGTCGGGGTTCTGCATTGCCAGGCGAAGTTCGGTGTCTCCGCCGTTG
Organism: uncultured Acidimicrobiales bacterium; assembly: GCA_937922785.1. Classification (GTDB taxonomy): domain Bacteria; phylum Actinomycetota; class Acidimicrobiia; order Acidimicrobiales; family SZUA-35; genus CALAJQ01. The sequence continues at coordinate 109,771 of CALAJQ010000026.1, read as the reverse complement.
AAGCTGAACGTGGTGGACACTGCCTGTTGTGACGCAAGCCCGGCTGCTTCAAGAAGTTCAGCCGCCACTGCTTCATTCATCGAGGTCTCGGTTGAGTTCGACCGAATCACGATGTCGTTGTAACCCTGATGGTTCTGATCGTCGGTGTACTTGTCGAAGCGGATCAACCAAGGCAGATCCTCCGGGTTCTCCGCACTTGCAGTGGTGAGGCTGAACAACGATGAGTTGCCTTTGAGGCGCATGCCTACGTTCTCGTAGGTAACACCGTCGATGGTGACGGTCACTTCCATCCAGTCCTTCTCGCCGGTGGCCAAGTAGCTGGCGATGATCTCATCTAGTTCATCGGTGTCGTAGTCGACTGCAATGTCGTGGACGATGCTGCTGTCATAGAAGTCGGAGCCGGTGGTTGAGACGTTTGTGGCGTCTGCGTCGATTGTTGTGCTGGCCGTGTTGTCTTCGTTAGTCGTGGCGCCGGCTGATCCGCATGCGGCGGCTCCGACGCTGATGGCAACAACAAGGGCGGCGGAGCGGAAGAGTTTTTGGGCTGTCTTGGGGGTGAACATGAGGGGGGAGTCGTCTTTCGTCGAATTGAGGGGGATGACTCCATGCAACACGGCAGGGTTTTGATGCTTCTGCGAACCGTCTGTGAGTTCTCTGTGAACGTTGGCTGGTGGGGTTTGGTGCCCTTGGCCAAAGACTCAGAAGGTCCGAAGAAGGCTCACATAAAGCTCACAAATTCGCACTGTTTGATGGGAACCAGACGCAGACGACAAACGCCGTATTGCCAAGAAGGAGCCATTCTCGTGAACCAGTCAGCCATCATCGCAGCCAACATTGTCGCAATCACCATCCTGGTGTTCCGGCTCTATTACCCTCGATACCGCCGCAAAGACATGGTGGTGGCGATACTCAGCCTCAACATCGGAGTGATGGCAGTCGCTACTGCCTTAGCGTCATCGGAAGTCAGCGCTGGCCTGGGCCTCGGTTTGTTCGGCGTGTTATCGATCATCCGGCTACGTAGTTCGGAACTCGCCCAAGAAGAGGTGGCCTACTACTTCAGCGCTCTGGCGTTGGGACTGCTGGCTGGTTTCCAGGTGAGCCCACTTTGGCTGACCCCAGCCTTGATGGCCGCTCTTCTTGTTGCTCTATATGTTGGCGATCACCCTCAACTGTTCGCCGACACTCGCCACCAAACAGTCAACCTCGACAGCGCATATACCAACGAGGCTGAGCTGGTTGCTCGACTGGAATCACTGTTGGATGCCAATGTGCTTCGGGTAACGGTGAAGAAGGTTGACCTGGTCAACGACACAACTTCGGTAGACGTTCGCTACCAACTGCGGCGGGCATCTGCCTCTGCTGGGCCAGCCGTTGAATCGATTCCAGCGGCGGGTGGGCGATGAGGACGTCGGTTTCTGTAGCGGGCGCTGGCGTTGACAGGTTTCAGTCGGTGCGCGATCTCCCAAGCATTTCCCTGGCCGACCTGAATGAGGCGGCCTCACTTCAGCGACGGGTCGATCGCAAGTACATCGTTTCCCAAGGCCAGCTCATGTTGATGGTCGAGGCGTTGGCCACTCGGCTTGCTGCATTGGAGATTGGTGGGCGACGAGCTTTTGCCTATGAGTCGGTCTACTTCGATACGCCCGAGTTCGAGTCCTACCTGTCGGCGGCTTACCGGCGCCGGACTCGGTTTAAGGTCCGCACTCGTTCCTACCTCGACAGTGGCTCAACGATGTTGGAAGTGAAGACCCGAGGTCTCCGGAACGAGACGGTGAAAACTCGTCAGGAGTACTCGTTTGATTCACGTGACGCCGTGCTGGCCAAGTCTCACGGCTTCATTGACCAAGCGACAGGCCGGCCTGGGCTAGCAGCCCAGCTCGTGCCGGTGCTGACGACTACGTACAAGCGCACGACGCTGGTCGACCTTGACGACATAGCCCGGCTCACCATTGACGCAGGTCTTCGGTGTGTCGACTGGCGGGGCAGCGAGGTTGGCCTTCACGGCAACTTCGTGGTCGAGACCAAGTCGACCGGCCATCCAAGTGCTGCGGACCGATGGTTGTGGAGCAAGGGCATCCGCCCAACGAAGATCTCCAAGTTCGGCACCAGCCTGGCCGCCCTCAACCCCGACCTGCCATCAAACAAATGGCACCGAACCATCAACCGCTACTTCCCCGGTGCCGCCGAGTAGAGCCCACCAGCCCAAGCACCGAAAAGATACGGAGTTATTCCCGCTGAGTGAGACTAACGCCGTACCTTCTCAACGGAGATTGCCAGGCTCGTGTGGATTAGTGGCGGGTTACTAGGAACGTTTCGTCGTTGAACCACAGACCGCCACGCTCTTGCAGAACGTCTGAAGTTGCATCCAAGTACTCACGCCCAACCACTGCCTCTTCTACCCGGGCATCTTCGATCTGAGCCACATAAATTGCGGCGTTCCACGCAGCAAAAAGTGTCGAGGTTCCAATGCTGTTGCCGATCTCTGTTGGAAGCGTGTGCATGCTGTAGCGCAACAACGAGTCGTCATCAGACATCGCCGTCAGATCAAACTTTCTTGCGTCTGTTCCCAGCTCAACCCGCAGTTCGTCGAGGAGTTCGTGTCTACCCACGGGAAACGGATCCTCATCGGGCCAAATGTGCCGAACGATTTCTAGCCCGGGGTCTCCGCCTTGGGATTGTGCCCCTAGCAGGACTCCGTGACTTCGGAGACTTCGCGAAAGCGGGGCAAGAATTCGCTTCACCTTGAACTCGGCTGCAGTGCGCGATCTCCAAGGTTGGGAAGCGAGGATCAGGTCGTAGTTCGCCTCGGTGGCTCCCTTTTGTGGGATCACCGAATCCAATGCGAACTTGTGGTCCTTGCGGTAGATCACCAGAGCCGATGGCGTGACATAAAGCGGGTTGCCGGTGCGTTTGCTCGATTCAACTTTCCAATGGTCAACCAAGAACTTATCTAGGTTGCGAAGCTGCTCACCAAAAGTGTGGCTGCCGCTGCCTTCCAGTTCGACGTGCCGAAACACCATTCGTCGGGCATTTTCAGGAGCATGCGGCGTGAGCGACGGTGCCTCGGCGTAGTGCAGATTCGTAATGACAATGACCGAGTGTGGATGCTCCACAAGACGGTCTGGCACTTTCTCCAGACTCAGTCTTACGTCCTCAAGACTGATCTCTTTGCCGACCACGTAGAAAGGCATCGTGGGGAATTGTTCGTGCATGGCTCTCAGCAAGTGGGCAAGCACTGTGCCATCGCCAACGCCGGCGTCGAACAACCGCAGCGATGGGGGCTTCGGTCGAAGCGTTGGCAACAGTGAGGCCGCCCGTTCTGCGATCTTCCACTTTTCGTCGCACGTGGTGACGAAAGTCAGGTATTTCTGCCGGTTGTCATAGAAGCGGAACGGCCGTGACGACTCGGTCATTTCGGTCATTTCGTATCAGCAAGGTTCGGTGACGTGTGTGACATATGCGTCACCGTACCTTTGGTCCTTCAATGTTCACTTCCGCCGACGAATCGGCAGAAGATACGGAGTTGTTCCCGCTGAGTGAGACTAACGCCGTACATGCTTAGCGGCGGAGATGCGGGTTGGCCTTAACCTCGTCACGGAACCGCCAGTATTCCGCAGCGATGGTGGCCATCATCAGCAGCGTGACGATTAGGACTACCAGCTCGGCCTTGAAATCGGCAACTGCAACAAACACAGTTACAAGCGGCACTCCGATGATGCGTTCGTAGGTGACCATTTTCCAGCAGCGATAGGTCGCCGCAGCCTGTGAAAGCAGATACAGCGCCACGGCCAGAGCCAGCATCCAGCGGGTAAAAGTAGTCGGCGGATCAAGCGGATGAAGGAAGGCCTCTTCCAGCCCAACGGCAAAGAAGACGATCCCGGTGATCATCGGATAGTGCGCGATGGTGTAGGCGTCGCGGCCGATCGGGCCGGTCTCCATCGGGCCCGCTTCCTCAAGAGCCCGTTCCCAAATCACCTGCATTTTGTCGAAGTAAGCCCACCACATGGTGCACACCCCAACCAGGCCAATGCCAAGGCGCCAGACAACGGCAGCGGTCACGTCAAGCTCGTCTCCGGCGGCAGCAGTCACCGCAACTCCGACCGCAATAATTGCTTCACCTAAAGCGATTATTGTGATCAGCCCGTGACGTTCGGCGAAGTGTCCCGCATCGATATGCCATTCCGAATTCGCGCTCAAGAGGGCAGAAAGAATCTCTAGAACAGCCGCTGCTAGCCAGAACCAGGGGAGAGCGTCGCCGCCTATGAGTGCGCCCGCTATCACGAGGACTGGCGCTGGTACTGACACCGGAAGGAATCGTTTCATCGACGCGTGTTCAATCGGGTCGTCAACGGTGCCAAACCAAGCAACAATCCCGGCCAACAAGCGCGTAAACACGTAACCGGCAGCGAACCACATGCCGTCACCTTCGAACGCCGTCGGGACGGCGAACCCCATCGTGAACACGCCCAACATTGCAGCGAGAATCGCCACTCGCCTGGTGCGGCTGGTCAGGTCAACAGCGTTCATCGCCCAGGTCCACACTCCCCAGCTCCACCACAACAGCGCAAGCACCAACGCCCCCTTCAGGGTGCTTTCCAGGTTGTGGTCATGCACTATCAGTCCAACAACTCTGGTAAAGGCAAAGACGTAGACAAGGTCAAAAAAGAGCTCGATCGGGTGAGCGACCTTGCTTTCCTCAATTTCGTGCTCGAGCTCGGTTACCTCGTGCTCAAGTTCGGTAACCCGCTTGTCATCAGCAGTCGATCCCATGTGTGTCCCCTCTGTTGTGCAAAAAACCTATCGAGAACCCTTCGATACTCAACGCGGCTTGGCGATCACCGTGAACTGGGTGTGGGCCCTTGTAGCCACTCGAATGAGGCCCGCAATTGTTCCGGCCACCTCCAGCAAACTCAGGATCGGAATCAGGGGAACGATCGCGAGTCGTTCCCAGCGAGCGGGCCCAGATTCTGCGGAGACGTGTTGATTGATCCGCAACCCAGCCCAGTAAAGCCACACTGCAAACGCAATGTTAAAGGCCCAGAAGGGAACCAAAAAGACTCCAACGGGTCTGGTCGCAGTGGTGCCGATCAATGCTCCAATCCCAAGGACAAAAAGCGGATGAACAAAGGGTGAAAGCGACCAAACTAGGACGTTGTGGATCAGCCGGGCTCGGGTTCGCCTAGAGATTGAATCGGTACGGGCCAGCCTTATCAGACCCCAAAGCCAGCGCTCACGCTGGCGGACGAATCCGCCAACCGTTGCCGGTGAAGCCCCGTAGCAGCACGCCGGAATCCATTCACTCCCGTCGGGAAACATCTCGGAGAATCGCAAGGCAAACTCGGCGTCTTCAACAATGGTGCTTGGCCCAAAATCCCAGCCGATCAAACTCTCAACCGAAGCCCTAACAAGTAGCAGCTCGCCGTGAAGTCCCATCCGAGGGGTCCCGCTGCCGGTTGACATTGCAAAGAAGCTGATGTCACACGCCGGGCGGACAGCGTCGGCCATCCAAGTGAGACGATTCGGGGCGTGCTCGCGCGGATAAGTCAGCACACCTTGAGCCAAGTGGCGGGGATTCTTTTCCAGCCGCTGAGCGCTGATGAAACCTCCCAACTGGCGGGCCGTATCGGCACCAACCGCCGTGTCATCATCCATATGGAGAAGCCAAACGTCGTCTCGGTTTTCGCCCGCTCCAGCTCTCATCTCCAGCGCATACTGATTGGCCCGGGCCTTAAACAAGGTCCTGTTCGCAGTCTGGTAAGAGCCGGGAACCACGATGAGCTCCATATAAGTTTCACGCAGCGCCAGCTGTGTCACCTGCGTCATCGCCTCACAGTCTTGTTCAACAATTACATCGATTCTCAAGTTCTTAAACACAGGAGCGAAGTGCAGCCGAATCGACGAGACAACACGTTCAAGCGCCGGGTAGGTATCGGCTCGGGCGACGGTTGGCAGAACTACAACCAAAGCTTCGTCTACCGAAATAGTCGAATAGGTGGCAGTCGAAGCTTCCAACTGGCGCTTGGTCCGTGCGGCACCCACCATTGAGTAAGCGGAAAGCGCAATTGGCACAGTCCAAGCGATGGACACATACCAGCTAAGTGCTGTGACTTCGCTAACCCTGGTCACCGACCACGTGCCGACAATTGCGAACAACGCAAAAGTCACAAAGAACGAAAGAAACGAAGGAGCGCGAAAAGCGACGACGTGGGTTGGTGCCGTTCCGGTAGCTGGCTGAGTAGCTTTGTCGGTTCTCGCCATCCACCACTTTGGCAGCTGTCGTCGCCGAACGGCAAGAAGCATGCCCTTCTGTCAAGAAGGTTTAACAACTGTAGTGTTGTGCTGTCAGTGCAGCTGAATGCAGCGCATGTGACATCTGGGCAGATTCGAGACATCATTGCGTTAGCTGCCGTGGCCAGCTGAGGGGAGGCATTGTCTTGAATAGCGCCACCGATACCCATAGCGAGGGACCGTCCTTTGATGGTTCGGGTCCAAAGACGGTTTCTGAAGGCGTTTTTGTCAGCTACCGCAGGGACGACAGCGAGCATTCTGCTGGTCGATTGGCTGACAACTTGGCGCTTAGGTTCGGACGGGATCGTGTCTTCATCGATGTTGACTCCATTCCTCCTGGGGTCGACTTTGCCGAGGCCATCGACGAAGCAGTTGGCCATTGCTCGGTCTTTCTAACCATCATCGGGCCGGAGTGGATAGATGCCAAAAACTCGGCTGGCGAGCGCAGGCTTGAAGACCCGGAAGACTTTGTGGCCGCCGAGATTGCGTCGGCTCTAGACCGAGACATACCGGTGGTACCAATACTGGTTGACGGTGCCGACATGCCAGCAAAGTCTCAGCTACCGGCCGCCATTAACGAACTCGGGTATCGCAATGCGGTACGACTAGAGGCCGCATCGTGGCATCGACAGATCGATCCGCTTCTTGACTATCTCGCCCAGTTCATCGACCGAAAACCCGAGACAGCTGGCCCCCCTATGACCCGTCGCCGGCTGCTGCTAGGCGGGTTGAGCCTGGCTGCAGTGGGCGGAACCTTTGGGGTAACGAAGTTGCTGGGCGGCCGCGACTCGAGACTGCTTTGGGAGTTCATGTCTGGCGGTCAGATCTTCTCTTCGCCAAAGGCCTATGAAGACGTCGTCCTGGCGGCAAGCACTGACCGGCACGTCTACGTGCTAGATCGGGCAACCGGAGTGAAACGCGCCGAATATGAAGCCAACGCTGCCATCACCTCAACTCCGGCAATCGCAGACGGGGTGGCCTACGTCGGCGCCAATGACACACGGTTGCACGCTTTCGACATAGCGACCGGAAATGGACGTGCGTTGTATGAAACCGACAACGTCATTCACTCGTCTCCGGCAGTTGATGGTGGCGTTGTGTTTGTGGGGTCACGGGATCATTTCTTTTACGCCGTGAACGCGGATTCGGGCGAACTGGTTTGGCGCTACAACGCTGGTGACTGGTTTAACTCTTCACCAACCATTGATCAGGGCTTGGTGTTCGTCGGTTGTCGAGACACGAAGGTCTACTGCTTTGACGCAAAGACTGGCGAAAAGTATTGGGAGGTGGCGACCCCAAGCACGGTTGACTCTTCACCAACAGTTGTTGGCGGATCAGTCTTCATTGGAAGTGATGACGCTCGCTTGTACGCGCTGGACCGGAACACGGGCGAGCAGCAGTGGCGGTTTACCACTGGTGGCGGAGTGATCTCGAAACCGCTGGTCGCTGACGGGGTTGTTTACATGGGCAGCGCTGACGGTGCGCTTTATGCGCTGAACGCTGAAACGGGTGACCGAATTTGGAGATTCCAAACCGGCGATGTGATTCGGTCATCCCCGGCGCTAGCGGATGATCTCATCCTGGTGGGGAGCCGAGACAACAGCCTTTACGCTGTCGATCGGGAGTCTGGCAAACCGGCGTGGAGCTTCGAGACTGGAGCGGAAATCGACGATTCCTCGCCGTTGGTAGTTGAAGGCGTGGCGTACATCGGAAGCTTGGACCAACGGCTATACGCGGTGAAGATTTAGCCGCCTGTCAGTCTCTAGATTGGCGTCAGGATGACCACTGCGGTTTCTGTTGGGCGGCGAGATGCCCAATCATCGAGGTCTTTGTCGAGCTTGGCCCAACGCTTCCAGAGTCGCTCGCGTTCGGCGCTATCGGCGGCTCGACCCGTAACCTCAAACGTGCCATCCACTGTTGTTACTGTTGCTTGCGGATTGGCCTGGAGGTTCAACCACCATGCCGGTTCAGGAGCTCCCCAGCCGTTCATGGCCATTGTGACCAGGTCGTCGCCCTCCAAGTAGTAGCCAAACATTACGCTTCGATCGAGCCCGCTTTTGCGGCCTGTTGTTGTTAGCTGGGCTAGGCCGTAGGTGTCGGGCTTGGGTGGGCGCAGGCCGAACCGGCCACCGCTCCAACGAAAGAGCGCTCGGTGAACCTTCCAAGCGGAAGTGATGAACCATCGGGGCGGGAGCATTGCCATGACAAACCGTTTCTCCTGTGGGGGCTTGACTTACTATAACGCAACGACATTGTAGCGTTATTAGTTGGTGAGACGGTGCGTCCGTGAGGCGGCGCGCTTAGGCAAGCGCCGGTGGTCGGCTTAGATTGGTCACATGAGCAACACAAACATGACTCTCTATTTCAACCCTGGTTGAGGCAAAGCACGTGGGGCGGTCGCCCTTCTCGAAGAACGCGAGGTTGATTTCACCGTGGTGGAGTATCTGAAGGACCCTTTGGACGAGGACACGATTCGAAGCATCATCGCCAAACTGACTGATCCTGTAGCCGACATGATTCGCAAGGACAGTCACTTCAAAGAACTGGGCCTCGACGCCGCCGACTACACCAGTGAAGATGAAGTTGTTGCGCTGATTCTCGAACACCCGAAGTTGATGCAGCGGCCGATAGCCGTTGTCGGGGACCGGGCCGTCATCGGTAGGCCGTCTGAGCGTGTGTTCGAGGTCTTGGACAACTAGCGGGCAGTCAGGCCCAGTTGCGAACGGTCGCCAGAAAGTCGTTGACCATCGCATCGGTGATCTCAATCGACAACGCAATAAATCCTCGGCGGGCCAGATACCAGCCGTGGTCCAACACGGCGTGGAAGAACAGCTCCATGGTCTCATCAGGCCCATGAACTGCCATTAGCGAACCGACGCCTCGGACAGATAGCGGCCGATCGGTGGCCGCGAAGATCTCGTTCAAGCTTTCTCGAAGGCGATCGCCGCGCTCGTTCACCGAAGCAATCAACTCATCAGTAAGCACTTCACCGAGGGTTGCCACCACGCCGCTCATCGACAAGATGTTGTTGTTGAAAGTTCCTGCCTGAGTCAAGGCGCCGCCCGCAGCCGGATCGAACGCGGCCAAGATATCCCTCTTCCCACCGAAGGCCCCAAAAGTAAGCCCGCCCGCCAGATACTTGCCCAGTGTGGTCAGATCGGGCATGACCCCGAATAGCTGTTGAGCCCCGCCGGGCGAGAGACGAGAGGTCATTACCTCGTCGAAGATCAGCAGTGCATCGGCGTTGTCACAAAGGGACCGAAGCTCGGCCAGGAATCCGTCGGCGGCAGGAATGCAGCCCCCCGAGCCTTGCATTGGTTCCACAAGAACGCAGGCGATCTGGGCTCCGAACTTGTCGAAAGCCGCGGCGACCGAATCGAAGTCATTAAACGGAAGAACCAAGAAGTCATGTGGCACATTCATCGGCGAGGAACCATGCGCGAAAGACAAAACACCACCGTGGTAGCCCTCTTCGAAAACAACGATCTTCGAGCGACCGGTGTGGTGCATCGCTAACGCAATGGCCATCAAGTTGGCTTCGGTTCCGGAGTTGGTGAACCGCACATGTTCTATGGACGGGAAGCGGTCAACGATGAGGCGGGCGGCGTCGATCTCAACCGTGTGGGTTGCGCCCATGGCAAAGCCGGTCTCTAACGTGGCGCTCACCGCCATTCGCACTGGGGCCGGGCAATGGCCGAGCAGGCCAGCGGTGTAGTTGCCCAATAGGTCGACGTAGGTATGCCCATCAATGTCGATCAAGTGCGGGCCATCAGCCGAAGCCACCCGAAACGGGAACGGGTCAAAGTGCAACACCGACCGCGTGTTGCCGCCCGGCATCACCGACCGAGCCTCTACGTCGGCAGCGGCGCTGAGGGGTCTCTTGCTCCGGTAGTTGGCGTGGGCCTCGTCGACTGAAGTCATGGCGCCATCATCCCAGGTCGGTCACCCGACCGAAAGCCGCAACATAATCGGCGTCGGATTCTGCGACCGGCCGCTATTTTTGGGCGCTTTGTTGGCTGCAATCTATGGTGGGCGGATCGTGCACGAGAGCGGAGATCAAGATGACTGATGCAGCCACACCAAAACCGGTGGCGGTGGTCACCGGAGCGTCAAGTGGGATTGGCGCCGCCACGACCCGCCGCCTGGTTGACGAGGGTTACCAGGTTCATGCTGTTGCCCGCCGGGCTGATCGGCTGGCCGCACTTGCCGTCGCAACCGGTTGTGAAACCCACACCTTGGACGTAACCGACACCGACGCCCTGGTCGAGCTGGCGTCGGCAATCGGGCCGGTCGACGTGTTAGTCAACAACGCTGGGCTCGGCCGAATGGACGCAACGCTGGAGAAAGGCACGCTTTCTGATATCACACGAACGATTGATACCAATGTGACTGCCCTGATGGTGGCCACGATGGTGTTCTTGCCTTCGATGACAGAACGTCGCTCCGGTCACATTGTCAACATCGGTTCGATGGCTGGCCTCTATCCGCTGGCATCGGCCACCTACGGAGCATCCAAAGCCGCAGTGAACCGTTTCTGTACCAACCTTCGGCTTGAACTTCGGGGCACCGGTATTCGAGTCACCGAAATCTGCCCCGGCCGGGTCGCCACCGAGTTCTATGACGTCGCCGTCACCGACCCCGCCAAGCGCGAGCGCTCGAAAAACTCAGGAGTGAAAGAGATCACCTCTGACGAGTTGGCCGACACTATCTTTTACGCACTCAGTGTTCCGGCCCATGTGAACATCAACCGGATCGAACTCCAGCCCACCGAGCAGACATACGGCGGCATGAACTTCGACGCAACCGTGCCAGCAGATAGCGACATCGCATGACCCAGGATTTCGCCGGCAAGACTTTCACAGGCACGACTTTCACAAGCAAGCCTTTCACAGGCAAGGTGGTGGTAATCACCGGGGGAGCGTCAGGAATGGGCGCTGCCTCTGCTCGAGAATTTGCAGCCGGTGGCGCCACACTTATTCTGGTCGACCTGAACGAAGCAGGCGTCGAACAAGTCGCCGCCGAATGCCGCAGCGCTGGAGCCACCGAGGTTTCGGTACGCGTGGGTGACGTTAGCGACTCTGGCTTCTGTGATCAGACCATCAACTCAGCGGTTGAGGACCACGGCTCTATCGACGTGCTGGTGACTGCGGCCGGAACAATCCACCGGGCTAACGCTCTAGGCACTAGCGATGATGACTGGCGACGGGTCATGAGCGTCAACATCGACGGCATGTTCTTCTTGTGCCGGGCAGCGCTAAAACACATGACAGCAGCGGGGTCTGGAGCAATCGTTAACTTTGGTTCGATCTGGGGTGGAGTGGGCTCGGCTGGATCCACTGCATATTGTGTCTCCAAGGGTGCAGTTCATCAGCTGACTAGGGCACTTGCCCTGGATCACGCAACTGACGGCATCAGAGTAAATGCGGTGGCACCCGGCGAAGTGAACACGCCAATGCTCTCTTCCCAACGTGACGCTCCACCGACGCCCGAATACCTGCAAGCGCTGGCCGATGCCTCAATTCCAATGAAGCGACTGGCTCAGCCTGAAGAAATAGCCAAGGTCGTGGTGTTTCTGGCGTCCGATGCTGCCAGCTACATGACTGGCCAGATTGTGCACGTCGACGCCGGCTACACCGCCCAGTAGCCGCCACCCCAAAGGCCCGTCACGAACGAAAAGATACGGCCGAACTCTCACCCAGCGAGAACTAGTCCGTACAAACTTGTCTGGCGGCGCCGATTGGGTGCCCGGACTGGTCGCAACGACAGCAGACCGCGCCATACTTGTGGGGTGAGCGCTGAAACCCCTGAAGCTGATATTCCTGAACAGGTGAACGACCAGCTGCCGGCGGATCTCCAGCCCGGCATGGTCGACATGGAGGACTACATCTTCCCCGACAATGCTCGCCGCCGAATCCCGGCGATGATGTACATCGTTATCGGTATCGCCCTCATTGTGTTGGCCCTAGTCAAGGGCGACGGCGTCTTCACAAACCGAGGTTTCCTGGCAGCGGGCATAGCCCTGGTTGCGTTCGGAACCTACAGCTACGCAGCCGGCTACCCACTGGTTCTTGACGAACAAGATGCGCTGGTCGCTGCAGGCAAGGACGCAGGAATCACGATCGGTCACGCTTCAGCCCAAATGGGCTGGCGAGGCCTTATGTCTCGCCCGGTTTGGCGAATCCTGCTTTACTCCGCAGAAGAACAGCCCAAGAAGCGGGCTTTCATCATGGTTGACGGCGTCGACGGCTCAATCGTCGAACGGATTGTAGAAGACAACCCCGAAAACTGGGCCGAGCTAAACGAAAGCTAGCTACCTTCAGCCAGCCAGTTAGCTGATCTGATCCTTGCGTGATTCCAAGTCACGCAACATGTTTATGCCTCGACGAGCAACCTCTCGGGCCAGATCGATCACGCTCGAGTTCGAACCGCCATCGATCTCAACCGCCGCTGACCAATCGTCGGGCTCGATCGAATCCAAAGCGTCAGCCAACTTCGCCGCCGCCAAACCAACTCGAGACTGAGCGTCTTCAAGGGCCAAACGATTGATTCCCGGAGCAGAAACTGCCTGGTCAGCCGACATCTTGCGGGTCGCCGTAGCGGCCACAGCCAAGGCATCAGCCAAGGTCGAGGTGGAAACAGAACCGGCAGAGGCAATGTCGGCGAAGGACTGCCCGGCGGAGTTTTTCTCATCGATAAGTGCGAACAGGTCCGGGTCAGAACGGACTTGGCCAATAACTCCGCCAATTCGCCGCTCTAGCGATCGAAGGGTTATCAGGAGGTCTCGCGGAGCCAATGATTCGAACTGATCTGCCATAGCTGTGACGTTACCCCGGCTACGGCTACCCTTGCGGTGAATGTTTGATGGAAGCTTTCGTGTCGCAGCAGACAAGCTAACTGCACCGCTCGGGGCCGGATTGGTCCGCATTGGTGTTTCGCCTGATGTCATCACCGGAATCGGTGTTTTGATGGCCGGCGCTTGCGCGGTTGCGATCGGCACTGAGAACTTCTTTATTGCAGCAGTTCTGTTGCTGGCCACGGGTCTGCCTGACGCCCTGGATGGTGCTGTGGCCAAGGCTGCCGGCACATCCAGCCAGCGCGGCGCTTATCTCGACTCGGTCTCGGACCGGCTCAGCGATGGTTTGTTATTCGCAGGCTGTGGTTGGTATCTCGCCGGAACCGACAACCCACAAATGGCGATGTTGCCCTTTGGCCTCTACATAGCGGCCTCTCTTGTTAGCTATCAGCGGGCGAAGGCCGAATCTCTTGGATACGAAGCCAAAGGCGGTCTCATGGAGCGGGCCGAGCGCTTTATCGCCCTCGGGTTTGGCTTAGTTTTCAGTTCAATTCTGGTGCCGGTCCTCTGGGTCATGTTTGCCCTTACGGTGGCCACGGCGATCTTCCGTTTCATCAAGGTCTGGCGTCAGGCGTCAGTAACTCACCCGATTGCGGGAGAGAAGGCAATCGCGGCAAACGAGCGCCGGGCGCAGCGTCAGTCTCGGCCCCGAAGCGCAATGCGAACCAAGGCCCAAGCACGAGCCGATGCGCTCAAAGAGGGCTCGTTCAAGCCCGGGCCAAACCCCAAAAAATAGGTGCGCCCCACCCTGGGTTATGAGGTTGGATCCGCCGTGGCCCGGTGGGTTCCGACCCCTCTTGCGGCCCGCGCAGCCCAATTCGGCGCTCGTCTGGCAAGGCATCGCCTCAGGGACAAGGCTGCAATATTGTCAGCAAACCTCCAGGTGGCATCGGGAATTACCGACCCTGAAGAGTTGGCAGAGCTCACTGCGGCCGGATTTGAGAGCTATGGCCGCTATTGGGCCGAGTCACTCAAGATGCCAATGCTCTCGAGAACCGAAATAGACCGGGGCTTCTCGTTCACTGGATTAGAACGAATCATGAACGGTCTAGCAGGTGGCAACGGTGTGATCATCGCCCTACCTCACCTTGGCGGTTGGGAATGGGCTGCGGCTTGGCTCGGCCGGGTGATGAACAACGGAGTTACCGCAGTTGTTGAATCGCTGGAACCGCCCGAGGTGTTCGAATGGTTCGCCCAACTCCGTGAGTCTTACGACGTCGAAGTTGTGCCCCTTGGCCCCAAGGCTGGAGCCGCCGTTGCCGCCGCCTTGGCTCGCAACCGTATTGTGACGCTTCTGGCCGACCGAGACATCGGTGGCAACGGAATTGATGTTGAGATGTTTGGCCAACCCACACAGATCCCGGCCGGACCGGCGCTTCTAGCTTTACGGGCTGGTGTACCGATCTTGCCCACGGCGGTCTATTTTCGAGACCATGACCGCATGTGCATCATCGACCCGCCAATCAAGGCCGAGCGCCTTGGGCGTTTGCGGGACGATGTGAATCGCGTCTCGGCCGAATTGGCGACCGCTCTTGAGAAGTTGATTAGCCACGCGCCCGAGCAGTGGCACGTTTTAGAACCGGTCTGGCCCGAGTCAACCGAATCCAGCCAGTCAGCATGAGAGTCGGAATGATCTGCCCCTACAGCCTGGGGGTTTGGGGCGGAGTTCAGAACCAGGTTCTAGGTTTGGCCCGAGCGCTTCGCAAACAGGGCCTCGCTGTTCAAGTGCTGGCTCCGTGTGACGGTTTGCCTCCTGAACCGTGGGTTACGCCGCTGGGCAACTCAATTCCCTATGCCCAAAACGGGTCGCTGGCCCCACTGGCTCCTGACGCTGCCGCGCAGCTCAGGGTGCTGGCGGCAATCTGGGATGAACGGTTCGATCTGCTACATCTGCACGAGCCGTTGGCCCCAGGGCCAACCCTGACCTCGCTGGTTGTGAAGCCGGTGCCAATCATCGGCACCTTCCACGCCAGCGGAACAATCGGCGCCTACCGGTACATGCGGCCGGTAGTTCGGCGCCTCGCAAACAGACTGGATGACGCAGTGGCCGTCTCGCCCGAAGCGGCCGACATGGCTTCGAAATTCTTGGGCGGCAGCTACGAAGTGTTGTTTAACGGAATTGAGGTTCAGCGCTTTGCCGAGGCTGTGCCCCACAAGAAGTCTGGCCCCACAGTCTTTTTCTTGGCCCGTCACGAACCGCGCAAGGGCCTGTCATTACTACTGAAGGCCTCTGAACTTCTGCCTGAAGAGGTCACCATTTGGATCGGGGGCACGGGGCCAGAAACAGAAGAGTTGAAGAAAGAGCACGCACAAAACGGCCGCCTGGTCTGGCTCGGCGAGATCTCCGATGATGAGAAAGAAAGCCGACTTAAGGCTGCTGACGCCTTCTGCGTGCCGTCACTTCACGGCGAAAGCTTCGGGGTGGTCCTGCTGGAAGGTATGACCGCAGGCACCCCCGTCGTGGCCAGTGACATTGAGGCATACCGAGTTGTTAGCCGCCAAGGCAAAGACGTTGGCTTGTTCGGTAATGGCAATGCGGGCGATCTAGCCCAAGAATTAGAGCGTGCGCTTCGGGCAGGACCCGAGATCGACCGTCAAATTGAGAGTGCAACTGAGCGCGCACAGCAGTTCTCAATGGAATTGTTGGCAAACGCCTACGTTGACCGATTCAAACGCCTAGTCCTCTAGCTACCCTCATCGGGTGCTTCTCTCCGCCTTCGCAACCCCGTCAATGGTTGCGCTCGGGTGGGTGACATGGTTTGTGCTGGTCATGGTTGCTACGCTCGCAGTTATGGCCATTGTCAGTTTGCTCGCTGGCAGAGCAGATGAACGGGTTCTGTCGCAGTTTCGAACAACTGAGGCAACCGAAGCATCTGAAGGCCGGTTCTTGAACCTAATTGAGAACCTGTCGCTGTCTAGCGGTGTTCCAGAGCCAACGTTGTTGGTTATCAACTCTCAAGCCATGAACGGGTTCGCGGTTGCAACCAAAGATCGAGCTGCCCTAGTTGTGACTTCATCACTGCTGTCGGAGTTAGAGCTGGTTGAACTCGAAGGCGTCCTGGCTGCGCTGATTGTGCGAATCAAAAGCGGGGACGCAGCAGCGGCGACTGAGGCCGCCTTGATCGGTCAGCGCTTCATTGACTCAAGCCTTGGGGCAATCGCCAAGTCATCGGCTTCCAAGCGCATCCTCGCCCTGGTTGACGCTGCAGAACGAGAACTTGTTCTTGACCAGGCGGCTGTGTCTCTGACCCGCTATCCGCCAGGACTATCTCGAGCGCTTCGCAAGATCTCCAAAGCCCCGGCCGACGTGCCGAACGCATCTAAGGGGACAAGTCACCTTTGGCTTGTCCCAACTCACCCTGGTGATTCGATCGTCCCGTTTGTAGAACTCGAAACCCGCATCGACGCTCTAGGGGTCTAATCAGATGATTGCTAGGCCTTTTTTCGCGACTCTTGTTTGTCTGGGCCTGCTGGCTGCGGCCTGCAGCTCAACCGGTGATGAAGCAGTAACTACCTCAGCCCCTGCTACTACCGAAAACCAGCCTGACACTACAGAAGAAGTCGTAGTAACCACGACTGAGCCTGAAGAGGTTACGACCACGACCGAACCGCTGCCGGTTGCTCCGCTGACCGGCCTGCCGAGTGAAGACAACAGCTTCGAGGGCCGCCCGGCGCTTGTAGTCAAGATCGACAACCACCCAAAGGCTCGGCCCCAGACCGGCTTAGACCTGGCCGACATCGTCATTGAAATGCGGGCTGAAGGCGTAACGCGGTTTGCCGCGGTCTACCACTCCACAGCTCCTGACCCAATTGGCCCAGTCAGGTCGTCGCGAACTTCAGACTTTGATCTTCTACGTGGCTTTGACAACCCGCTCTACAGCTCTTCTGGTGGCAATGACTTTGTCATGCGGGGCCTTGGCAACCTGCCAATCACAGCGGTCACCGCTACTTCGCACACCAACTACTTCCGGGACCGATCACGAGCAGCCCCTCACAATCTCTACACCAACTCATCCGAGCTGTTTGCGTTTGCCCCCGAGCCGGCCGAAGCGCCGTCTCCGTGGTTTAGCTATCGATCTGAAGGCGAAGTTCTCCCCGGCACCGCTAGTCAGATCAGCGGTTTGGTGACCATTGCGTTCCCGGGCGCGGGACCCATCGTCACTTACACCTGGTCGCCGTCGGTCGCCGGTTGGCTTCGAACCCAAGACGGCCGACCCCACACCACACGCGCTGGTGACCAGTTGGCACCGGAAAATGTTGTGATAATGATCGCCCGATATGGGACCAGCGCGGCCGACTCAACGTCACCCGAATTGGTGTCAGTCGGTGAAGGCGAGCTCATCGTTTTGACCGACGGAAACGTCATAACAGGCCGCTGGGCCAGGCCTGCAGCCGAAGCGGCACCGCTGTTGACCGACAGCGACGGCAACGTGATCAAGCTGACGCCCGGAGAGACATGGGTGCTCTACCCAGAATCTGGCGACGTTCTGCTGCCAGTTAGCTAAACCGTTAGCGAAAACGGTAAGCCACTACTGCCAGTTTGGTCCTAGACTTCGGGCATGAGCGAAACCAGTGATCAGACACGTGTTGCGGGCACCCAGCGGGTCAAGCGAGGCCTAGCTGAAATGTTGAAGGGCGGCGTCATTATGGACGTCGTTAACGCCGAGCAGGCCAAGATCGCCGAGGACGCGGGCGCCGTTGCGGTGATGGCCCTAGAGCGTGTACCAGCCGACATTCGTGTTGACGGCGGAGTCGCTCGAATGAGTGACCCGGAAATGATCGAAGGCATCCAGGCGGTAACCACCATCCCGGTCATGGCCAAGGCTCGAATCGGTCACTTCGTTGAAGCTCAGATTCTTCAGTCACTGGGCGTCGACTATGTGGATGAATCAGAAGTTCTCACCCCGGCTGATGAGACCCATCACATAGACAAGTTCGCATTCGACGTGCCTTTTGTTTGCGGCGCAACAAACCTGGGCGAAGCACTTCGCCGCATCTCCGAGGGCGCATGCATGATCCGCTCTAAGGGCGAAGCCGGCACCGGCAACGTCGTACAGGCCGTCCGCCACCTTCGCAGCATCCTCGGCGACATTCGCAAGATCACCCAGGCCGATGAGGCCGAGTTGTTCGAATGGGCCAAGCGTCTTCAGGCACCCCTTTCCCTGGTTCAGGAAATCGCCGAAACCGGCAAGCTCCAGGTTCCCCTGTTCTGCGCCGGTGGCCTAGCCACCCCGGCCGACGCCGCGTTGGCAATGCAGCTCGGCGCTGAGTCAGTGTTTGTGGGGTCGGGCATCTTCAAGAGCGAAGACCCAGCCCCTCGGGCCAAGGCCATCGTTGAAGCAACCACCAACTTCCGCGACGCGGCAATCTTGGCCAAGGTCAGCCGCGGCCTAGGCGCCCCGATGACTGGCATCGGCATGGACGAAGACGGCCTTTCGTTCGAAGACCGCGGCTGGTAGCTAGTAAGTGGCTACCCCTGTTGTTGGAGTACTAGCGCTTCAGGGTGCTTTCGCCAAACATATTGAGACTCTAAATTCGCTTGGCGTTGACGCTCCAGAGGTTCGTCTCGAACGAGAGCTCGACACTGTTGATGCTCTCGTTATTCCCGGCGGCGAGAGCACGACGATGTCCAAGATGTTGGACCTCAACGGACTTCGTGACCCTTTGGCCAAACGATTGGCCGACGGTATGGGGGTTCTGGGTACGTGTGCGGGAATGATTCTGCTGGCGGCCGAAGTTCTTGACGGCCGGCCAGACCAGAAGTCGTTTAACGCAATTGACATTGCTGTTCGCCGAAACGGATACGGGCGCCAAATCGACTCGTTCGAAGCTGATCTGCCACTAGAGGGTTCAGACGATCCGTTTCGGGCGGTGTTCATCAGGGCACCGAAGGTAGAAAAGGCCGGACCTGGCGTTGACGTGTTGGCCGAGGTGGCGGATGTACCTGTGCTTTGTCGCCAAGGCTCAATAACTGTGGCCTCCTTCCACCCCGAGCTGACGGCCGATAACCGCATTCACAAAGGGTTCCTAGCCACCATCGACGTGTAGGGTGTTTTCATGTCAGGGCATTCCAAATGGGCAACCATCAAGCACAAGAAGGGCGCAGCCGACGCTAAGCGTGGCAAACTCTTCGCGAAGCTAATCAAGCAGGTCGAAGTTGCAGCTCGTACCGGCGGCGGAGACCCCGATACCAACCCGACGCTTCGAACCATGTTCCAGAAGGCGCGTGACAACTCTGTTCCGCTAGACACCATCGAGCGTGCCGTCCTGCGTGGAACAGGTGAACTTGAAGGCGTCAACTACGAGCCGATCACCTACGAAGGCTACGCACCTGGCGGGGTCGCAATCCTCATTGAAACCCTCAGCGATAACCGCAACCGAACAGGTTCAGAGATTCGTTCCCTGCTTTCCAAGAACGGTGGCTCGTTAGCCGAACCGGGCGCAGTTTCGTGGCAGTTTGAGCGCAAAGGCGTAGTTCACGTGGACAAAGCCGCCACCGAAGACGATGTGATGATGGTCGGGTTAGACAACGGTGCCGAAGATCTTGAAGATCACGGCGAAATCTGGCAGGTCGTGTGTGAGCCAACCGACATCAACCCACTTCGGGAAGCGCTTGAAGCAAGTGGCATGACAGTCACCGACAGCGACTCGCTGATGATGCCAACCAACAGCGTTCCAATCAGCGAAGCGGGCACAGCTAAGTCGATTATGGCTCTAATTGAGATCTTGGATGACCATGAAGATGTCCAAGCAATTCACTCAAACATCGACCTAAACGAGGAATTGTTGACCGAGCTATAAGCATTCGCTTGCTTGTGAGCTGAGATTTTCCTCTTATCTAGCGGGTTTGAGGTTCAATTACGGTTGTACATCAACGCTAAGTATTCTCATCGGTTCTGTCGATGAGGACAGCATGCCGGTAGCCGCCCAAAAGACCGATTCCAGCCAAAGTTCGGGCGGCGAGCTATTCAGCAGCCCGACCTCATCTGCTTTGGGCCCCAAGCCTTGGGTGTTCATTGGCTTGAGTGTCGCTGTTGTAATGGCCGGAACGTTCGCCGGGATCGCTCGTCGCGAAGCGTTTTTGGTTGCAGGCAGCATGCTTGGGTTGATTTGGATCGCTCAGCTTCTCTGGACCAGCGCTACCACCAAGCGATTGGCTCGGTCCACCTCGACTTTGGCCAACCTCACCACCAATCTGGCCACCTGTGAAGACGCATCTCAAGCAGCCGAAGCCGGCCTTCACGCAGCCCGAAGCCTTTGTCGCTCGGAAATCAAGATCGGCGTCGGTGTGAACATTGGCGGCGCCACTGTCTCTTTGGGGGAACCGCTCAGCGGAATGCAGACCATTTTGGGTAGCGAGGCCGTCCATCTCACCGTGGTCGGATCACCGAACCAGCACGAGGCTTGGTGTCTTTCCCAGATTGCGAAATACCTTGGCCTTGCCCTCACCTCGGTTCATCAGCGAACCTCGGCTCAGCGGCCGACTGCCAATTGGAAGGCTCTGGCGGGTGTTAACGCGGAGGTCGGCCTAATACTTGACTCCAAAGGCCAGATCACCAAAGCGACACCGAACTCTCGCCAGGTATTTGGCGGCGAAGTTGTAAGCCGCTGCATCTCTGATCTTTTGCCGGTGGGCGTAATGCAGATGGTTGACACCGTTTTCAACGACCCCAACGACGTACATCGCTCTGTCAGCGTCACTTACCAAGAGGCCGCTAACAACACCTACGTGGCCACTCTGACTGACGCCACCGAAGAGATTCGAGCCCAACGAATTGATGTTGACACCGGCTTGCCAAACCTTGCCGACTTCGCCGATCTCAAATCGCTGGAGCACTCCACGTTGATGATGGTCAGCGCTGACCACTTCGGCCGGGTCAAGCAGATGGATGGAGTGGAGGCCGCACAGCGTGTTCTGGCCATCCTCGCGGTCCGCCTGCAAGAGCAGTTCAGGTCTGGGATCGACCAGATTTGGCGCGGACCTGGCTCGACCTTCCTTGTGGTGTCACCTGGTGCTGGCAACGACGCTGAATGGGTTGAATCTAAGAGACTGACGCTTAGCGCGCCGGCCAAGGTCAGCGAATCCACGGTGGCGATGCCAATAACTGTGGCGTTTGTTCCAGTCGTCGAGAAGATTTCGATTGCTGAAGCCCTACGAAACGCCGAAGTGACAATGGACTATGCCCGGGAATTGGCGTCGGAACGTGTGGTCACCTTCACCGATGAACTTCAGATTCGGGCCGAACGCGAGCATCGACTGTCCTCAGACCTGGCCGCGGGTGCGGACCGTCTAGAAACGATTGGCCTAAGCGTTCACTACCAGCCAATCGTTGACGCCTTTGACGGTCGAGTCCGGGCTGTCGAGGGCCTTGCCCGTTGGAATCACCCAAGACTTGGCCCAGTTCAGCCTGACGAGTTCATCAAGGTTGCCGAGCGTGCAGGCTTGGTCGAAGGGATCGACAGCTTTGTGCTTGAAACCGTTCTTGCTGACGCCCCACGCCTGCGCAGCAGCGAACCTCAGCTGGGCCTGCAGGTCAACCTTTCTCCAGTGGGTCTTACCGCTGCTCGAGTCCGTGAGATCTCCGATCGCATCGTTTCTTCCCTTGGTCGAAACTCAATGGTCACTGTTGAGATCATCGAATCGGCCATCGGCGAAGATTCCCTAAACGGCATCCTCGGCGCCCTGGGCGATATGCGCAGCGCAGGTGTTGGCGTTTCGCTTGATGACTTCGGAGTTGGCGAAAGCAACTTCTCTCGACTGGCCCGGTTGCCGCTTACTCAGGTCAAGCTGGCCGACGTGTTCACAACCGAAGTCTCCCCAGCGCTAGCAGCGGGGGTTATCAGCACCATTCACAACATGGGTCTTGAGTGTGTTGTGGAAGGCGTGGAGACCATTCCCCAGGCTGATCAGATGCAGGCTGCGGGCGCTGACTCGATCCAAGGCTGGCTATTTGCTCGGGCCGCGCCAGTTGAAGAAGCTGCCCAGTTCATTCGGGTTCGCAACCAAGACGCCCTAGCCGACCGAACCCGTTCGGGTGCAACAGCCAGCCGGCAAAGGTAGCCACTTCCAAACTGACCTGGCTACCAGCCACCACTTCCGAATTGACCTGGGAAACCGCCGGGTTTGACTGTGTACACCGCCGGAACCGAGATTGTGACTGGCTACACCGCCAGAATCGGAATCTAGGGGCTAACGTTCGGCCCGATGTCGGTCGGCGATGTAATCATCTTGTTGTTGGCCGGTCTCGCAGCCGGGGTCATCAACTCGGTTTCAAGCGGCGGCAGCTTCTTCACCTACCCGGCGCTTCTGCTAACCGGTATCCCGGCCATCAACGCCGCAGCCACCACCTTGGTTGGGCTTACCCCGGGCAATCTTTTTGCGATTCCCGAATACTGGTCTGAACTTCAGGCCGACAAAGCTAAGTATCCGCAGTTGATCGCAATCGTCAGCGGTGGCGGTGTACTTGGAACAGCGTTGTTGTTGTGGACAGGAGCCGACGCGTTTGAGGCCTTGGTTCCGTGGCTGATCCTGGCAGCAACTCTGTTGTTTGCCTTTAGCCCTCGGATCGCCGAGTGGGCCCAGCAGTCGTCGCCAACTCTGACCCAAGGCGCCACGGGAGCTGCCTTGCTGTTCATCACCTCGATCTACCTGACCTACTTCGGTTCTGGCTCTGGCAACATCTTCTTGGCGTTGTTGCTTATCCGCGGGTTTGGCGACTTCTTCAAAGCGAACGTGGCAAAGAACGTGGTGATGAGTTTGGGCGGCGTCATCGCGGTTGTGGTTTACACCTTCGCTGGGCTGATCGCATGGCTCCCACTGATTCCAATAGCAATCGGCAGTGCGATCGGGGCCCGCGCCGGGTCGCGCTGGGCCCGGCGCCTACCGATCAGCTACCTCCGAGTATTCGTAATCGGCTTCGGGCTATTCGTAGCAGCCTGGCAATTCGCCACCTAGGTGCTATGGACTAGGCAGCCTCGTCCAGCACTTGACGGAATCGGGATACTCCTGCTCGTCCGCGTTGGCTGTGGGCTTGTCCTGCTCGCTTAAGACGAAGGTGGTTGGTCAGGCCAAGCTCGACAGCCCGTCCGACTAGGTCACTGAGCTGGTCACTTTGTATCTGCGTTCCCATGTCGATCAGCGTCCTCTCGATTCCCGTAGTCGGAATGCCGCGCATGATCGTACGTCCGGCGAGCTCCATCTGGGTGGTCGAGTAGACATTTACCCCGGTGCGTCGGTGGTAGCGCTGGCGGCTAACTGTTATGTCGGGACCCAGTCCGGGCTCGGTCACAACGCCCCAAAGCCAAGCTGCTGAGCGGTGACTCGCTAGCCCGCCCAGAATTAGGCATCCAGCCATAAGAGGGGTGAGATTCGGGTCGGTTTCTGACGCCGCGGCCCGCACCAGGAACGCGCCGGGCCCCATCTTTGACCAGTCTTGGTCCTGAACGCGGTTGCGAACTTGGTACTCACTGAGCCCCGCTGTTCTGGCTTGGCTTCTAGTGACAACACCGTGCTGGGTGACGGCAAGTGCGTAAATGGTTTCGTCGGTCGTGGCCAACTGATCTCTCCCTGAGTCTTTGAATATCAGGGAGCCGAGGCGCCGAAGTGCTCAGAGTACCTGAGCTATCTGGGGTTGGGCAACTGCTAGATACCTGCGGCCACACCCAGCAGACGAGAGCGAGTAACCGACCGCACGCCACGGTTTAGGCTGAAGATTGCCACTGCCCAGGCGAAGGCGCCAAGGTAGATGGATAGATAGCCGGCTCCGAACAAGACGCCAGTGCTTTGGCTGTAGGCAATCATGATCAGCGGCAAGCTGACGAGACCTGACGCTTGCTGAGCTGCTGCGGTAGAGCGAACTCGAGCAGACAGGCGCAACACCAGCGACAGACAAATCGCCAGAAAGGGCGGCAGGACCCAAAGGATCATGGTCCACCACTGTTGGGTTGGGAAGAACCAGCCGCCAACTTCTGGACCGACCGTCAGATTAACGATCAGCGAATAGGCGCCGAAGCCCACAACAGTTGTGAAGTAGCCGGGGATCAGGCTGGCAACCAACTTGCCCAAGTAGATCTCACGAGCAGATGCGGGGGAGTGAGCCAGGAATTCACCGGTTCCACGTTCACGTTCACCAACAATTGTGGCCGCGCCGACTGCAGTTGAAATGGTTAGCGGCACGATTACTGCCACGGGAGCAAACAGGAACACCGCTAGGGCGTAGCCGGTCTGGCCGCCAGGTGTGTCACCTTGAATCTGGTCTCGAGCCGACGCAGGCAAGACCTCCAAGGTCTGGGAGATGTTCGACACAACGTCGACGCTTCCGATCTTCGTAATCGTCACCAGCAGAATGGCCGGGATGATGATGAAGAAGAAGCTGCCAAGAAGGCTCATTGGAACCCAGAAGTCCTTGGCTTGGATCAGTTGTTTCAGATCGGTTCGGGCAACGGTCTTAACGTTCGACCAGTTGATTTTTTCGCGGGTGTCGGCGCTCATTTTGAAGCTCCCTGTAGAGATTGGGCGGATTTTGCGGTTGGGCGGGCTGATTCTTCGCTTCGAGGTAGAGCCCCGGGCGGAGGCGGCGGTGTCGATTCTCCGTTAACTGGAGCGCTGCGTTCTTTGCGAACAGCGAAATAGAGGTCTTCCAAAGTTGGGTTAAACGGCTTCACAGCAGTCAACTCAACTCCGAGATTGACCAACTGCCCAACGATCTCGGGCACTCGATCTAGCGAATCAACTTCGAAGCTGGCGGTGTCGCCAGAACGATCGAAGCTGACAACGCCTTCGGCGGTTGCCAACGCGTCCATAGCTTCGGGGTTGCGGGCTGAAACCCGAACTGAATCGGCTGGCCAATACTTGCGGGCCAGGTCTGATGGCGGTCCCCAGATAAGGCTGGTGCCGTGCTCCATCATCACAACTTCGTCAGCGAGGCCTTCGGCCTCCAGCAGAAGGTGGGTACACATCAGAACTGTCTGGCCATCGCTGGTCATGTCACGAATGAGCTCAAGAACTGCGTTTGCAGACTCTGGGTCGAGGCCCGAAGTGGGTTCGTCCAACAGCAATAACTCAGGCTCGTGCAGCACGGCTCGGGCCAATGCCAGTCGAGTCTTCATGCCGGTTGAATAGCCGCCTACCTCATACTGCAGAGCGGCTTCGATACCGAACTGAACTGCGGCTTCGTTGATCCTGCCGTCGGCGGACTTGCCTTTGCCCAGGCCGTACAGTTCGGCGGCGTA
This sequence comes from uncultured Acidimicrobiales bacterium, assembly GCA_937922785.1. Lineage (GTDB taxonomy): Bacteria > Actinomycetota > Acidimicrobiia > Acidimicrobiales > SZUA-35 > CALAJQ01. The sequence goes on along the minus strand of CALAJQ010000026.1, from coordinate 84,399 downwards.
ACGCAGGTTGTCCCACCCGCTAAGGCGGTCATACAAAGACGGTTTGGCCGAAACAACGCCACACTTGCGGCGCACTGAGGCCCCATCGGGTCCGCCAGGATCGGTTCCAAAGACCGAAACCGTTCCTTGGTCGGGGGTTAGCGCTCCGGTGATCATCCGGATCGCTGTGGTCTTGCCGGCGCCGTTGGGGCCCAGAAGCACCGAGATAGAGCCTTTGGGCACCTCGATGGTCAGATTTGTTAAGGCTTGAACGTCACCAAAGCTGCGGTTAACTGAGCTCACGTTCACTAGAAAGTCGCGGGTCATAGGTGAGTTCATCGGACCAATGACGGCCGCACTGTAGACCTAGTACTAGACTCGTACAGGTGTTCGTACTTGGTATCGACCCAGGCCTCTCACGCTGCGGTTATGCAGTTTTGGAGCCAGCCCCCAGAGGTCAGGCAATCGCCCGGGCGTTAGGAGTGATCCGCACTTCGCCCGACACGCCTACTCCATTACGGCTGGCTGAGTTGCAGCTTGAATTGCGAGCTTTGATTGCCGAGTTCGGGCCGAAAGTGGTCTCGGTGGAGCGCATCTTCTTCCAAAACAACGTTCGTACCGCAGTTGGCGTAGCCCAAGCATCGGGCCTTGCTATTGCCGAGGCCGTGGCATCGGGCGCAACGGTGGCGGAGTATTCGCCAAATGAGGTGAAGTCGGTAGTTGCCGGAGACGGCCGGGCCGACAAGGAGCAAGTGCAAACAATGGTGCAGACCTTGCTGGGGTTGGCCGCTCGACCCAAGCCAGCCGATGCGGCTGACGCTGCGGCGCTTGCTTTGTGCCATCTTGCGTTTGATCCCGGCCTACGCTCTCTTACAGGCGCGGGACTAGGAGCTCATTTGTGATTGGGATGTTGCGGGGAACGGTTGTTGACCGAGATCCCAAAGGCGAACTTATTGTTGACGTTGGCGGCATTGGCTATGTCGTTGTGGTTACGCCGTCAACGCTTTCGCAAACCATTGTTGGCGACGAGCTTGTCGTTCACGTTCACCATCACTTCCGTGAGGCAGACCAGACCCTTTACGGGTTTGTCACCAAAGAAGACCGCCTTGCGTTCCAAGGTTTACTTGCTGCCCACGGCGTCGGCCCAAGCTTGGCGTTAGCCATCATGGCCACTCATGGGGCAACACGTTTGCAAACAATTCTGAACGATGGCGACCTTGCCGCACTGTGTGATGTTCCCGGTGTCGGCAAAAAGACTGCCCAGCGTTTGCTGGTTGAGTTGAAAGACAAGCTGGTGATCAGCCTCGACGAAGACGCAATACCGGGTGCTGTCAGCGTTGGAGCCGTTGAGGCCGACGTCCGGGCCGCTTTAACCAACCTTGGCTACAACACCAAGGAAATCACGAAGGTATTGGCCGGGATCGACACCGGTGCTGATGCCGACAGCGGTGGTGTGCTCAAACAAGCCCTTCAAGCATTGGCGAGTGCGTAACCGATGCCAAGAGACGAATGGATTGAACCCGAGCGAATCGAAGAAGAAGAGGTTTCAGCTATCTTCGACGAGGCCAACATTCGCCCGTCGAACCTGTCTGACTTCATCGGTCAGCCCGAACTCAAAGAACGGCTTGGCATCATTCTTGAAGCGGCCCGAGGGCGTGACCAAGTGGTTGACCATCTCTTGTTTGCTGGCCCTCCCGGGCTTGGCAAGACAACCTTGGCCGGAATCGTTGCCCAAGAGATCGGCGCCCAGTTCCACATAACGTCGGGCCCGGCGATCGAACGCGCCGGTGACCTTGCCGCCATGTTGTCAAAGCTCGGGCGGGGCGACGTCTTGTTTGTGGACGAGATCCACCGCCTGCCGCGGGCCGTTGAAGAAGTGCTTTACCCGGCCATGGAGGACTTTCAGATAGACGTTGTTCTCGGCAAGGGTGTGGCCGCCCGGTCCATCCGCTTCGAGCTGGAACCGTTCACCTTGGTGGGCGCGACCACGCGAACTGGCCTTATCACCGGACCTTTGCGCGACCGCTTTGGCTATCCGTTTCGGCTTGACTTCTACTCGGTAAATGACCTCGAACAGGTGGTTGAGCGAACCGCCGGAATCCTTGGCGTGTCAATTGACGAGTCTGGTGCATATGAGATTGCCTCTCGTTCTCGTGGCACGCCCCGCATCGCAAACCGATTACTCCGACGGGTTCGGGACTTCGCCCAAGTGCGGGCTGAAGGCCATATCGACCAGCAAGTAGCGGCCGATGGTTTGAAGCTGTTCGGTATTGATGAGCTTGGCCTAGACAAGGTCGACCTCATGTTGCTCCAGAACTTGTGCACCAAATTCAACGGCGGCCCGGTGGGTCTGTCGAACTTGGGCATCAGCGTTGGCGAACCCACCGAGACGGTCGAAGACGTCGTCGAACCGTTCTTGATTCAGAACGGCTTGCTCATGCGAACGCCTCGAGGCCGGGTGGCCACAAAGGCAACCTATGAACACCTTGGGATGAAGCCGCCGCCCGACCTTGATCTAACAGCGTCGGACGACATCCCCAAACTATTCGAAGACTGACCGGCGTGGAATCTGAGAGCGGTTCGTCCGAGTTGGCGTTCTTTTCCTACGATCTGCCGCCCGAGTCGATAGCCCAAATACCAGCTGAACCGCGCGATTCGGCCCGGTTGTTAGTGGGCGGATCCGCAGGTTCAGAGCCACTGCACCGTCGCGTGGCAGACTTGCCGGACCTTCTACAGCCCGGTGACCTACTGGTTGTAAATGACACTCGCGTCAGACCAGCCCGGCTTAACTTGACCAAGGTGACAGGGGGAGCAGCCGAAGTATTTCTGGTTGAACCCGCTGGCGACCCCCAGACCTGGCTGGCAATGGTCAAACCGGGGAAACGCCTTCCGCCCGGCACGATCTTGTACGACGCAGACCAGCCAATAGTAGAAATCATCGCAGTTCGAGACGACGGCTTGCGCGAAGTCTGCGTTCTGGATCATGAGCGGGCGGCGCAACTGGGAACGCTTCCGCTTCCGCCCTACATCACCCGCAAACCCGACGACTACGAGCGGTACCAGACTGTCTATTCCAAGCGTGAGGGATCGGTCGCAGCGCCAACGGCGGGTCTACACCTAACCGATGACGTGCTGGCGAGGCTTTCTGAGGCTGGCGTTCAGATGGCCAGGGTCGAACTTGAAGTGGGGCTGGGAACGTTCAAACCAATCACTGCGGATTCGTTGGACGACCACGAGATGCATTACGAGACCTACCGAATCGAACCCGAAGTCTGGAACAAGATTCAATCAGCCAAACGGGTAGTTGCAGTGGGTACAACAGTGGTGCGAACACTTGAAAGTGCGGCTGCAACTGGCCAGCTGGCGGGTTCAACCAACCTCTTCATTCGCAAAGGTTTCAACTGGCAGGTTGTGGACGTGCTTATGACTAACTTTCACATGCCTCAGTCCACGCTGCTGGTCTTGGTGGATGCCTTCTTCGGTCCAACCTGGACCGATCTCTATAGCAACGCGGTCAAGGCTGGCTACGGAGTAGGAAGCTTCGGCGACGCCATGCTCCTAGAACGTTCCTAGCAAGTAGAGCGTTACTAGCAATCTGCCACCCAAATCATGCTTCTGTCTGCTCGTAGCACCCACCCACCGAGCGTTACGAGCAGACAGATGCGGTAAGTTCAGCCTGCTGCAACAAGACTTTCGGTAATCGTTGGCTTGGATTAGTTTCGGACGGGTGTTGAGGTTCGAAGACTTTGAGCTGAACATGGGTGCCTACCAGCTCTTGCGTGCTGGCGAGCCGGTCCCGGTGGAACCGCAAGTCTTTGACGTTCTGGTGTTCCTAATTGAGAACCGAGACCGCCTCATTTCTAAGGAAGAGATCCTCGACACCGTCTGGGGAGATCGCTTCGTGTCCGAGTCGGCCCTGACCAGCCGCATAAAGTCGGCTCGCCAAGCCGTAGGTGATGACGGACGAAACCAAAGGCTTATACGCACCTACCACGGCCGCGGCTACCAGTTCGTGGGTGACGTGACCGAGAGTGCTAAGCCAATTGCTGTCGATCCCGAACCGGCCCGAGATGATGAGCAGCCAGCTGGCACAGATCTCGAACGCAAAAGCCTTGGCGCCATCAAGCGACGGGTGGAACGCCTGGCGCTATCGGTTGACGAAGAGTTCGCGTTCGTTGGCCGATCCGACTCGCTTGAACTTGCTCAGGCGGCCATGGGTCGGGTCGAAACAGGCTCGCCCTGTGCTCTGTTGATCGGCGGTGAACCAGGAATCGGCAAGACTCGGCTGGCAACCGAAATAGCCAGAGCAGCGGCAGAAAATGGCGCAATCCCTCTTGCGGGCCGATGTGACCGGCACCTCTCGTCATCGTTGCAGCCCTGGCTAGAAGCTCTGGGTCTCTATGTCGAAACGGCCCCTGCCGACGCGCTGGCCGAAGATGTCGAAGGAATCGCAGATCACCTAAGGCCGTCCTTCCCAACTCTCGACGCTCGCCTCAAGCTCGGTGAGTCGGACAACCCAAGGGTGGCCGTGGACGAATACGCCATCATCGACTCGCTTGTAGTGTTGTTGGAGCGGGCCTCAAAACGTCGCCCGCTTGTTGTTGTGATTGACGACATCCAATGGGCCGGCGGCGCCACCCGCGCTCTCACCTCGTTATTGCTGAGGCGTGGCGTTGCCCGTGTGCTTGCGGTGCTGACGTTCCGGACCACCGTGGATGACCTATCTGATGAGGTTTCCGACTGGCTGGCCGGGCTCGAAGTTCATTCGGGCGTAACCCGTCAAGATCTTGCCGGGCTGAAGGCCAGCGATGTCAGCCACCTCGCTGGCGATGCGCTGGGGGCTGAAGCTGGCCAGACAGTTGGTATCCGGGTGTGGGGATTGTCTGAAGGTCAGCCACTGTTCGTAACCGAGATGCTGCGAGACATGCGAAGCGGAGTGGGTGTAAACCACCTGCCAGACAGCATCGCCATGCTCATTCGCACTCGGCTAAAACGAATGCCCAGTTCCGTAGTGGCCTTGGTTAGCGCCGGCGCTGCGCTTGGGCAAGAGTTTCAGTTGGCGAACGCGGCAGAATCGGCCGGCCTTGGGATGGCTGACGCTCTTGACGCAGTCGACATCGCGCTCGGTGCCGAACTCATCCACGAGGTCTCAGATTCGGCCGATGGTTTCAGGTTCTCTCATCAGCTTGTTCCGATGGCTGTGTTGGACAACATGTCTAAATCTCGCCGTCTTCGTTTACACGCTCGAATTGTTGAGGTGCTTGAAGCTAGCGGAGCGCCCTCGACCCAGATCGCCCACCACCTGCTTCTCGCTGCCCCGATTCTGGATGCGGAGTTGGTCCTCAATCGGGTGCGGGCCACTGCATCGTCGGTTTTGCTAGAACACCAATATGACACGGCGGCCGACCTGCTTAATCGCTGCCTTGTTCTTCGCATGTCCAACCGGGACAAGGCCGAGGTGCTGACCGAGCTAGGTCAGGCTTACAACGCAGGCGGACGCCAACCGCAGGCCCTCGACCACTTCGAACAGACCGCCGAGATGGCTCGCAAGAACGGTTGGACTGACATCTTGGTGGAGGCGGCCCTGGGCAAATGGGGGCAAAGCCCGTTCCGGGCAAGTCAAGACAGAACTGTGGTTCCCCTGCTCGATGAAGCGCTGGCGCGCGAGTCAGAAATTCCGGACCAGACCAGGGCACGCTTGCTAGCCAAGCGTGCTGCGTTCTCGCTCTTCACTGCCAACCTTGAAGTCAGAAGATCTCAAAGCGCTGAAGCTTTGGAAATCACGAACTCGGCGCCAAGTAACGAACGTCTTGAAGTTCTTGAAGCGCACTGGATGGCGATCGCTAGTCCGGCAACCGTGTTCGAGATCGAGCCCCTGGATGAGGAACTAGCGGTGCTGCGCAAGGAGCTGGGGGCACTAACAACCGACGCGTGCGCCCCCGAGATCGGCCTTTACTGGCGCGGAAACGGCGAAGCACTTCGGGAGCTCGCCGACGAACTTCGTGATGACCCCCGCCAGCGTCGTGACGTCGATCAATGGCGAGCCAGGACCCTAACCGGCACCTACTCGCTGTTTGAAGGCGACTACGACGAGGCTCGCGAAATTACCGACTCGGCAGTACCGCTTGGCATCGAACCGTGGGGCGAGTCTGGCCGCGTCGTCCACGCCTTGTTCCAGCTGTTCGCCAACGTGCTGGATGGCAGGCCACAAGACTCACTTCAAATCTGGATTGACACAGCCACGTCTGTTCCAAGCGACAGCATGCGGGCAACTCGAGCTTGGGTTGAGGCACTAGCTGGAGATGCCGAGGTGGCATCTGAACTGCTTGACCCGATCACTCCTCGGCTTCAAGCAATGGCAGAGAACTTCATGGGTGGGTTCGGGCTGGCTGGATTCGCCGGTGCTGTTATTGCGCTTGAGCGGCATGATCTGATCGAACCGCTAGCGGCGGTTCTGGAGCCGCTAGCCGACCGCATGTTGGGCCACCCGTGGGCACCCAGCTTTGCGGCGGCCGAGCTTTTGGCTGGTCTTGACGAACTCGCAGGTGATGTCAAAGCCGCCAACGCCCGCTGTCAACAGGCGCTGGAGCTCTATCAATCGCTTGGCGCAACCTCACTAGCCCGACGGGTCGAGTCCTAAAACCTCTGACATAAGCAAGTACTGCTTAAACTCGGTCGGCCATGGCTCTTTCAATGAACGTGACCCACAACGACGGCCTAGCGCGCGCTGGGGAGATCACCACCGACCGCGGCACAATCCAGACCCCGGTCTTTATGCCTGTCGGTACCCGAGGCGCTGTGAAGACCCTCGACACCGGCGACTTAGAACGACTTGGTCCGCCAATCGTGTTGAGTAACACCTACCACCTCATGGACCGCCCCGGCTCGGACCTAATCGAAGAGTGCGGCGGCTTGCACAAATTCATGGATTGGGACGGCCATCTCCTAACTGATTCGGGGGGCTTCCAAATCTTCAGTCTCGAACCAAAAGTCACCGAACAGGGTGCCGTTTTTAGGTCGGTCTATGACGGTGACAAGCTTGAGATGAGTCCCGAGCAATCGGTCAAGGTTCAAGAACAACTCGGCGCCGACATCGCCATGGTGCTGGACGTTTGCACAGCCTTGCCCGCACCCAGAGACAAAGTGTTGGCCGACATGGAACGGACGCATCGCTGGGCGGAACGGTCTCGTCAAGCGCATACCCGCAAAGATCAGAACCAGTTCGGGATTGTCCAAGGCGGCGTTGATCCAGAGCTTCGAGAGATGTCAGCAAAGGCAATTGTCGACATTGGTTTTGATGGTTATGCGGTCGGCGGGCTGTCAGTAGGGGAGTCTCGGGAAGACATGGTTCCGGCACTGAAGGCGGCAACAACGCATCTTCCAATCGACAAACCCCGATACTTCATGGGCCTCGGCGACCCGATTGGTCTAATCGAAGCAGTTCATAACGGAGTTGACATGTTCGATTGTGTTCTGCCTACGCGGCTTGCCCGCCACGGCACCGCGTTAAGCAACGAGGGCCGGTTGAACCTGAAGAATCGCCAGTTCGCCAACGACCAGAGACCGATTGATCCCAGCTTTGACCACCCTCTGAGCAGCCGTTATTCACGTGCGTACCTCCGGCATCTGCTGGTCACTAACGAGTCAACGGGCGGCCGAATCCTCACGCTTCACAACTTGGCTTGGTTAGCCGAGCTCACCAACCGGATGCGTCAAGCCATCATCGACGGCACATTTGACAAACTTCGGGACGAAGTATGGGCCACATGGCACCGATAGAGCCGATTTAGCCACTAACGTCGGACGGTTGGAGGATCCAAAAAATGGCAAACTTAATTCCACTCGCGCTACTTGGCGTTATCTATGTTTTCTTGTTCCTGCCACAGCAGCGCAAGGCAAAGGCTCATCGGGCATTGGTGGCGAGCTTGGGTGAAGGCGACGAAGTGTTCCTTGAGTGCGGTATTCACGGCTTCATCGGAGCCACTGAAGACAATGTAATTTGGCTTGAAGTAGCCGATGGTGTGGAACTAAAGGTTAATCGCGCATCGGTTGCTGCTCGCATCGAAGATCCAGAGCCAGCAGCCGTCAGCGACTAACAGAACGACTTGAGCAGACTCTAATGACAGCAACAATATGACGGCAGCAATATGACAGCAACAAACCAGGGCAGACGCCCTAAAGACGCCCCGCCGCCCAAGAGCGGCATCGTGCCAGCCATCGGTCTGTTCATCGTGGCGCTAGCCGGCTTTATCTACACGCTCGCAGTCAACAACGAGCCCTTACTCGGCCTTGATCTTCAAGGTGGCGTCTCGGTAGTTCTTCAGCCAACTCGTGACGCCTCTGACGAAGAGCTGCTCCAAACCGTAGAAATCGTCCGAAGCCGAGTGGACGCCCTCGGTGTTGCTGAACCTGAGATCTCACTTCAAGGCGACACCATCGTCGTTGACCTGCCTGGTGTTGAGGAACAACAGCGTGCGCTTGAACTTGTTGGCCAGACCGCAGAACTTCGCTTCCGCGAAGTCGTGTTCGATCTTGGACCGTCGCTTGAGTTCATACCTGAAACCGACCCTGACGCTGTGCCGGACGAGGGTGACGGCACCAACAGCGACCCAGGAGAGGGAACAGAAAACGAAGAAGAGGGCATGGCCCCACTTCGACGCAACCGTCAAACAACTGAGGAGCCAGCCGATGCCGACCCTGCGCCTGCGCCAGCGCTGCCTTCAGACACTCTCAGCCCCGATGAACTTGCCGCTGCCGCTGCTTGCTCTATTCCGGGCATAACACCGCCCGAGGGCGACATTCCCGACCGGTTTGTAGTGCTCGCGGATGAAACCGGCAACCGCTATTGCCTTTCACCAACCCGCTTCACTGGTGAAGTTGTTGAGTCAGCCCAAGCCGTAATTGCAGGTGCTGTCGGCAACCAATGGCAGGTATCGCTAACGCTTAAGGGTGGAAACGCCGGCATCAACCAGTGGAACCAGGTTGCGGCCGAGTGTTTCAATCGCCTCGGCGACTGTGTCTCTGGCCGGCTAGCAATTGTCCTTGACGGTCAGGTTGTTTCCGCTCCCACCATCCAGACCCCCAACTTTGATCGTCAGAACATCTCGATCACTGGCAACTTCACTGACGCCGAAGCCAACAACCTCGGCTTGGTGCTTCGCTACGGCTCACTTCCAGTTGAGCTTGAGACCCTCCAGACCCGAACCGTGTCGGCAACTATCGGTGACGATGTTCTCCGAGCTGGAATCATCTCGGGTCTTCTCGGTCTGTTCCTGGTGACCATCTTCCTGCTGGCCTACTACCGGCTTGCAGGCCTCGTAGCGATTCTCGGCCTGGTTATCTCCGGGCTGTTGTTATGGACTGTCATTTCCTGGTTCGGTGAAAACGCTGGCCTGGCCATCACCTTGGCCGGCATCGTCGGTCTGATTGTGTCGGTTGGTGTGTCTGCGGACTCCAACATTGTCTATTTCGAAAACGTGAAGGACTCGGTGGCTTCGGGTCGTCGTGTGTCAACCGCAGTTGAACGGGCCTACCGAAACTCCATCAGCACAATCCTGAAGGCAGACGTCGTCAGCCTGATCGCCGCCGTGCTGCTGTACTTCCTAACTGTTGGTGCCGTCCGTGGTTTCGCCTTCTACCTGGGACTAGCTACTTTGCTTGACCTTCTAGTGGCCTACCTCTTCATGCGGCCAGCCCTCACGTGGCTATCCAAACTTGACGCAGTTAAGGCCAATCCGAAGTTGCTTGGTCTGCCACTGGTCGAAAATATCATTGGCAAGCAGAAGGGTGGCTCAAAATGAGCTTGCGTCAAGATCTGTATCGCTCAAAGGCCCGAATCGACTTCCGGCCTATCTGGAAGATTTCAGTAAAGGTATCGGCCGTTCTATTTGCTTTCTCGATCCTGCTTTTCCTAGTGCGAGGCTTGAACCTCAGTATTGACTTCGAAGGCGGCGGCGTGTTCGAAGTGCCCGTCGCCGAGGACGTAACTGTTGCTGACGCACGGTCGGTTATCAGCACTCCCGACTCGACCATCCAGACCATCACCGATGTGGATGGCTCGAAATTCATCCGAGTGCAAACTCCATCAGGTGCCATCGAAGATCCATCTGAGATTGTTGGGATCCTGGCAGAACTGGGCGGAGTCACCCCCGACGACGTGTCCATAACCACCGTTGGCCCCACCTGGGGAGACCAGATCACAAACAAAGCACTTCGAGCGCTTGTGTTCTTCTTCATCGCGGTTGCGGGCTACTTGGCTTGGACTCTGGAATGGCGAATGGCCATCGGTGCGCTTGTGGCCGTGGTGCACGACCTTGCCATCACAGCAGGCTTCTATTCGCTGTTCGGGTTCGAGGTTTCACCGGCCACGGTTATTGCCTTGCTGACAATTCTCGGTTACTCGATCTATGACACTGTTGTTGTGTACGACAAGGTTCTCGAAAACGCCGATGAAAAGGTGCAGAACTACACCCAGCTGGTGAACAAGGCTATGAATCAGGTGCTGATGCGTTCCATCAACACCACCATCACCACCGTTCTGCCAGTTCTGTCGATGTTGGTTATCGGCGGGTTCTTCCTGGGTGGAGCGTCCATCAAGGCGTTCGGTCTGGCGCTATTCATCGGCCTCATTCTGGGTACCTACTCATCCATATTTCTTGCGGCGCCTCTTCTGGCTTGGCTGCACGAGCGTGAAGCCAAGTAGATCCTCGCTGTAGTCTTAACAGATGACCTCGGCACCTGAGTGGCTCACATCAACAGCCAGAACTGTGCCTGGGTTTCCCAAAGAGGGAATCAACTTCTATGACCTAGCCCCAGTGTGGGAAAGCTCGGCCGACATGTCTCGCTGTGCCATAGCGCTGGCCCAACAAGACGGTGCTATCAACTCTGGGCTGGCGAATCGGGTCTTGGGCATCGAAGCCCGTGGCTTCATATTTGGCGTGGCCGTGGCCCAAAGACTGGGCGTCGGGTTTGTGGCCGCCCGTAAGCCAGGCAAGACACCACCCCCGTTTTCAACGGTTAGCTATGACCTCGAATATGGCTCAGACACAATTGAACTTTCCGGCTCAGCACTGGAGCCGGGCGACCAAGTTCTGATAGTTGATGACCTAGTTGCCACTGGCGGCTCGGCCTGTGCTGGTATTGACTTAGTGCAAAGCACTGGCGCGGAGGTAGTTGGGGTGAGCGTAGTGATCGAATTAGATGGCCTCGACGGTCGTAAAGCAATTGAGGCCAAAGGCGTTCCCTTGCACTCGATATGGCTGGCTCCGCTGTGACCGCCTACCGGGTTCTTCCTTGGCGACGTCATCGCAACGAGGTGGACAGAGAAATCGCACCTCTGGTTGCTGGCTTCACTGGCCCCAAGAAAGCGGAGCAGACGGCCCTTATTGCAAAGGCCTTTGAGGTTGCATCCCAAGCTCATTCGACACAGCGCCGCAAGAGCGGCGAGCCTTACATCATCCACCCCATAGCAGTTGCCAAGATCGTGGCCGAACTTGGCCTCGATGAGGTGTCGATTGCGGCCGCACTCTTACATGACTCGGTTGAAGACAGTGAACTAACCACCGAAGAAGTTGCCGAGGTTCTGTCACCGGATGTGGCCGCGATTGTCGACGGAGTTACCAAACTTGATCGGCTCCGGTTCGACTCCAAGGAAGCACAGCAAGCTGCCAGTTTCCGCAAGATGTTGGTGGCCATGAGTCAGGACCTCCGGGTTCTCATCATCAAACTTTGTGACCGGCTGCACAATCTACGAACCATTGCGGCCCTTCCAGAGTGGAAGCAACAGCGCACCGCCCAGGAAACGTTGGATATCTACGCGCCGTTGGCCCATCGCTTTGGCATGTTGACCGTTAAAACCCAACTTGAAGATCTGAGCTTCGCAGCCCTGCACCCAAAGCGTTACGCAACGATTGAGAACATGGTTGCGGTTCGAGCGCCCGAGCGTGACATCTACCTGGCCCAAGTTGTAGAGGACATTAGAGTTCGCCTGCTAGAGCTCAAGATCGAAGCCAAAGTGGATGGCCGAGAGAAGCACCTCTATTCGATCTATGAAAAAATGGTGCTTAAGGGCAAAGAGTTCGAAGAAATTCACGACCTGGTTGGCGTGCGAGTCATTTGCGACTCGGTTCGCGACTGCTATGCAGCCCTTGGTTCCATTCACGCAACCTGGAAACCGGTGCAAGGCCGTTTCAAGGACTACATCGCAATGCCGAAGTTCAACCTTTACCAGAGCTTGCACACCACCGTCATCGGGCCGCTTGGCAAGCCAATCGAGGTTCAGATCCGAACAACCGAGATGCATCACCGGGCCGAGTTCGGCGTGGCCGCTCACTTCCTGTACAAGGACAAGGTCGGAGACAACGGCGAAAGCGACAACGCTTGGCTGACTCGCATCACCGATTGGGATGCTGAAACATCGGATCCATCGCTGTTCATGGCCAACCTCAAGGTTGACCTGGACGATGAAGAAGTCTTTGTCTTTACTCCTCAAGGTGACGTCGTCACGCTCCCAGCCGAGTCCACTCCGGTTGATTTTGCCTACTCGATTCACACTGATGTTGGTCACAGAACTGTGGGCGCCAAAGTAAACGGCCGTCTGGTTGCGTTGGGCGAAACCCTTACTCACGGCGACACCGTAGAGATCTTCACCTCCAGAGTTGAAGGCGCCGGACCCTCACAGGACTGGCTTAACTTTGTGCGCTCGCCACGGGCGTCGGCGAAGATTAAGCAGTGGTTCTCTCGGGAACGACGGGCCGACGCAATCGAGGCTGGTTCGGAAGAGATCATCAAGGAACTACGGCGGGCCGGGCTTCCAACTCAGCAGCAAGCAACAGTGGCAGCCATTAAAGCTGTGGCCGAAGAACTCAGTTTCACCGATCTTCAAAGCATGCACGCGGCCATAGGCGAGAACCACATAAGCGGACGAGCAGTTGCAGCCCGGGTGGCCCGGCACCTCGCGGGTTCTACCGAAGCTCCAGAACAAGTAATGCCCACAACAGTTCGCCGCCGCCGGCGCGCTCCAGGGGCCAGTCGAGTGCATGTCGAAGGCTTGGACGATGTCATGGTGCGGCTGGCCCGATGCTGCACTCCCGTGCCAGGCGACGAAATCCTTGGCTTTGTGACCCGGGGACGTGGCGTTTCAGTTCACCGAACCGACTGTTCTAACGCAGCCTCGCTGGCAGGTTCGCAAAACGATCGCCTAATTGAGGTGGAGTGGGACAGCGAAAGCGGTGTAGAGCACTTTCTGGCGTCGATCGAAGTGCGGGCCTATGACCGCAACCGGCTGCTCACCAACGTTGCGTCAGTGTTCAGCGAGTATCACGTCAACATCGTCAGCTCATCAACCGTCACTGACGACGAAGCCACAGCGACGATGGCCTTCGAGTTCGAAATTGCCGATCCATCCCATTTGCAATCTCTCATCCGGGCGATCGGTCGAGTTGACGGTGTGTTCGACACATACCGGGTGCTTCCCGGCGTTAAGCAACGGCAATCAAATAAGCCCGAAGACCAGAGGTAGCTGCGGGTAACATCGCTTGTCATGGCGAAGCCCCTCTTTCAAGCACTCCCGGGCACTCGGGACCTCATGTCTCCCGACACCGATCGGATGCGAGAGTTCGTTGCGGTGTTCGCCGACGAGGCAGCAAAGGCCGGATTCGGCCAGATCATCCCGCCAATGTTTGAAGACGTTGGGGTGTTCACCCGCCTGGGCGAAGCCAGCGATGTTGTTTCCAAAGAGCTGTATGACTTTAGAGACAAGGCTGATCGCCACATTGCTCTGCGGCCAGAGCACACAGCGTCGGTTTGTCGAATTTTTGCTGAAAAGCGCCCGCTAACGCCGTGGCGTACTTGGTATGCCGGTCCGAACTTCCGTTACGACAAGCCTCAAAAGGGTCGTTACCGCCAGTTTGATCAGGTCGGGGCCGAGCTGATTGGTTCTGACGAACCTGACACCGACACTGAGCTGATCGCCTTAGCCTCACGTTTCTATGACCGAATTGGCCTAAAGAACGTGACGCTCTTGGTCAACTCGCTGGGGGACGCCACCGACCGCCCGCGCTACCTAGAAGCACTTCGAACCTATTTCGGTGCCAACCTCGATGTCCTTAGCGAGCAAAGCCAAATCACCTTGAAGACCAACCCCCTTCGCGTGCTTGATTCCAAGCGTCGAGAAGATGCTGGGCTGATTGCTGATGCACCAGTGCTTACCGATTATCTCGGTGACGACGCGGCGGCTTCGTTTGAACGGGTCAAGGCTGGGTTGAGGGGGCTAGACATCAAGTTCGAGCTGGCACCTCGTCTGGTTCGCGGCCTCGACTATTACAACCGAACAGCTTTTGAGTTCATCTCAGAGTCTCTCGATGGTGCACAAACTGCCATTGGCGGAGGCGGTCGCTATGACGGCCTCGTTGAAGCGTTGGGCGGGCCACCGGAATCGGGAGTGGGTTTCGCACTAGGAATTGATCGAACAATTCTGGCTTGTGACGCCGAAGGAGTCTTCGGCGCCCCCGATAACTCGGCGGCCGCTGTAGTTGTCTGCACCTCACCCGGAACCGAAGGTCTAGAGATCGCTGATGAGCTTCGCCGGGCCGGAATTGCCACAACAAGAGCTGACGGCACCCGCTCCATGAAGGGCCAAATGAAACAAGCTGGCAAATCTGGTGCGAAAGTCGCCCTGATTGTTGGGCCAGACGAGGCTGAGGCCGGTACGGTCAGCGTTCGGCCAATGCTGAGCGACCCAAACTCATCTGATGGTCCAACCCAATCTGTCGTGCCCCGAGCCGACGTCGTAACTACCGTCAAGGAAATTATCCAATGATGCGCACCCATTTATGCGGAGAGCTGAGGTCATCTGACATCGGCCAAGAAGTTGTTCTTACCGGCTGGGTTAACACTCGCCGAGAGCACAGCCAGCACCTGGCCTTTGTGGACATCCGTGACTACTCGGGTGTTACCCAGGTTGTAATCGACGACGGCACCGACGTTCGTTCCGAATATGTAATCAAAGTGACGGGCACAGTCGAGGCACGCCTTGAAGGCACCGAAAACGCCGAAATTGGCACCGGCGAAATCGAGATCAAGAACGCCAAGGTTGAGATTCTCAACTCGGCCGAGTCGCCAGTGTTTCCCCTTGACGAACGAGCCGACGAAGTGGACGAAACTGTCCGTCTGCGTCACCGCTACTTAGACTTGCGGCGCCCACGCATGCAGAAGAACATGCGGCTCCGCTCGAAGGTGAACTCGGCTATCCGTAACGCAATGGTGCAGCAAGACTTCGTTGAAGTTGAAACCCCAATGCTGATGCCATCAACCCCCGAAGGCGCTCGCGAATTCTTGGTGCCGTCGCGTCAGCGGCCCGGCAACTTCTACGCGTTGCCCCAAAGCCCCCAGCTCTACAAGCAGCTGCTCATGGTTGGCGGCCTAGACCGCTACTTCCAGATTGCCCGTTGCCTTCGTGACGAAGACTTGCGCGCTGATCGTCAGTATGAGTTCATGCAGCTTGACCTTGAGATGAGCTTCGTCGAGGTTGACGACGTTCTTAGCGCAGCTGAAGTCTCGGTACTTGACGCAGCGGAAGCCGTAACGGGCGTTCGCCCCGACGAAGTTCCTCGCATCACATGGCACGAAGCCATGGAACGATTTGGTTCAGATAAACCTGACCTGCGCTTCGGTATGGAACTGGTTGAGCTAACCGAAGTCTTTGCCGCCACCGAGTTCAAGGCGTTCTCTAGCGCAGGGTCTATCAAGGGAATCAACGGCAAGGGTCTCGCTGGCGATTATGGCCGAAACAAGCTTGACGGCCTAACCGATGAAGCGAAGCGCATCGGAGCTAAAGGCCTCGTTTGGATGAAAGTCTCTGACGATGGTGTCATCGAGTCACCCGTGGCCAAGTTCCTGGGCGAGGCCGAGCTTGAGGCTTTGGGCACCGCCCTCGATGCTGAGGCCGGCGACCTCTTGCTTCTAGTTGCCGATGAATGGGACACAACCTGTGAGGTCTTGGGTGAGCTGCGCAACGTGCTTGGCCGCCCGCCAGTTTCGCAGGGCCCCTACAAGTACGTGTGGGTTGTCGACTTCCCTCTGTTTGTAGGCAAAGACGCCAACGGAACTCCACGCCCCGGGCATCACCCGTTCTGCCACCCACACCCCGAAGACATCGACAAGCTCGATTCTGACCCAATGTCTGTCCGGGCTTGGGCCTATGACCTGGTGCTAAACGGCTGGGAGCTGGGCTCGGGCTCGATCAGAATCCATGACCCTGAGCTTCAGCGCAAGGTGTTTGCAAACCTGGGTATCGACGACGAAGAAGCCAACAAACGCTTCGGATTTTTCTTGAACCCGTTCAAGTATGGGGCTCCTCCTCACGGCGGCTTTGCCTACGGCATCGATCGGTTGACGGCCATTTTGGCTGGCGAAGAGTCGATTCGGGAAGTTATTGCGTTCCCTAAGCCCCAAAGTGGAATCGACCCACTGACCAGCTCGCCTAACGAAGCCGATGAAGCTCACCTGGCCGAATTGGGCCTGGCGCTTCTACCACCGGCTGAGTAACTGGGATGAGCGGCGACACAACAACTGACACAAAAGGCGAGGGCGAATTCGGCCTAGGCAGCACTGGTGTTCAAGTTGAGCTGCGTGAGAACGGTCCAATCGTGATCAGTGGTTCCGTCAGGTTCGACGACGGTTCAGGGCCGGTACTAAGCGATCGACTGTTTTTGTGTCGATGCGGTGAGTCAGCAAAGAAACCCATGTGTGATGGCACGCACAAACGAACTGGCTTTGTTGCCGACGGTTGCCAGCCGCCCCAACGCTCATGATTCTCGCCGCCTTCAGCGATTGGATCCCGGCCGAGATTGCGCTGGCTGTCACGCTGCTAGCAGTCATGATCGAGCGAATGGTGATCTCTCGACTGCGCAAAATCGACAGGTCCGAGTCACGCTTCCGCAAACAGGTTTGGACCATTGGCATCTTGTTTGTGGGCTTCATGACGGTGATCATCCTGTTGCCCGACAGCACCAATCAGGACCTCGCGCTAGGCGTATTTGGTCTAGTTGTTACCGGTGCCCTCGCCATCTCTTCCCAGTCGATAATCGCGAATGGAATGTCTGGGATGATGATCCGCTATCTGGATTCGTTCAAGCCAGGTGACTTCATCGAAGTTGACAAGAACCTGGGCCGAGTAACCGAAATCGGGTTGTTCCACACCGAAATCCAAACCTCGGACCGAGATCTCACCACGATTCCGAACGCTCTAATGATGAACCTTCCGGTCAAGGTGGTCCGGGCCTCAGGCACGATTGTGTCGGCCCATGTTTCGCTTGGGTACGACGTCTCTCGACACATGTTGGAAGAGCTTTTTGTAACTGCAGGTACGACAGCTGGCCTCGAAGATCCGTTCGTCCAGGTGGTCGAGTTGGGTGACTATTCGGTGGTCTATCGAATCGCCGGCTTTCTCGCCGAGCCCAGTCGTCTGTTGGCCGCCCGCAGCAACCTTCGGGGCGCCATTTTGGACACGTTGTCTGAAGCCAAAGTTGAAATCATGTCGCCGATGTATGTGTCCAAGCGGGAAGTCAGCGAAGAGCTACTGCTGCCCCGCAGGTCTGACACCCAGGCTAAGAAGTCGCGGCCGTCGGCCGAGAACCGGGTGTTTGACAAGGCCGAATTGGCCTCGGGCATCGAGAGCCAGCGGCGCCTGGCTATTGAAGCCCAAGAGGCTATCGCCGAGTTGAAAGGCTCCTTGGCATCGTTGTCAGGACCGGAACGAGAAGACGTCGAAGCCAAGATTGCGGCGCATGAGCGTCGGCTCAGCGCCCTCGACTATCGCATCGAACACCTAGAGGCCCTCCACTCCACCGAGTAGGGGTCTGACCCGTCACTCCAAATTTCTGCCCCAGGTGACAATTCCCCCAAATTTCTGCCCCAGGTGACAATAGTTGTCACCTCCAGCAGAAATTTGGGGGTTTTGTCGTCCCCAGCTGACAATTGGACCGGCCGAACGGACCCTTAGGCTGGGTTGATGGCTGAGGATCTCTTTACTAGCGCGGCAAAATCCCGCCTGGAAACCAGATCTCCACTGCCTTCTCGCCTGCGCCCCAAGACCCTCGACGACATCGTTGGCCAAGACCATCTGCTCGGACCAGATGGTCCGCTACGCAAACTTGTTGAGGCCGACCGATTGTCGTCGGCAATCCTGTGGGGCCCGCCGGGCACTGGCAAAACTACGCTTGCCCGACTGGTCGCCGCCGCCTCGTCGAAGCACTTCGTCCAACTGTCAGCGGTAAACGCTTCTGTCAAAGACGTCCGGGCCACAATTGCCGAAGCAACAGAACGCCTTGGCGCCCACGAACAACGCACCATTCTGTTTCTTGACGAGGTTCACCGGTTCAACAAGTCTCAGCAGGACGCCTTGCTGCCGGCGGTAGAGAACGGTCTGCTGATTCTCATCGGCGCAACCACAGAGAACCCGTTTTTCGAGGTCAACGCCCCGCTCCGCAGCCGGTCGACCCTGTTCCGACTTGTCTCTCTTGAACCCGACAGCCTCGACATCTTGCTGCGGCGTGGCTTGAAAGCCGAACAGTCCACCGCTACCGACGAAGCGATTGCTTACTTGGCCGACCGGGCCGCCGGAGACGGCCGTCAGGCATTGACCACGCTAGAGGTTGCCATTGCCCTAGCCGACGGAGGTGCTGTCGAGCTGAAACACGCCGAAGCAGCTACCGACCTGAAGTCGTTGCGATATGGCCGCGATGAGCACTACGACACCATCAGCGCGTTCATCAAGTCGATGCGAGGCTCCGATGCCGACGCCGGCTTGTATTGGCTGGCCCGGATGCTCGAAGCCGGCGAGGATGCTCGGTTCATCGCCCGCAGGCTGGTCATCTTTGCTTCCGAAGATGTGGGCATGGCCGACCCGACGAGCCTGTTGGTAGCCAATGCCGCTGCCAGCGCCGTGGAGTTTGTTGGCCTTCCCGAAGCCCAAATCAACTTGGCCCACGCTGTAGTGCACCTTTCCAGGGCCCCAAAAAGCAACGCTAGCTACATGGGTTTGCTAGCCGCCCGTGCTGATGTGCAGGCAATGGCAGCGGGGGAGGTGCCAATGCACCTTCGAGACGCCAGCTACAAGGGGGCGGCGAGTCTGGGGCATGGAGCCAACTACGAGTATCCTCACAACCATGAAGGCGGTTGGGTGGAGCAGTCCTATCGGCCAGCCGAAGTTGCTGACCGCGTCTACTACAAGGCCACCGACCGGGACATTCTGAATGACACTGATTGATCTAGCTGCCTTTGTAGTTGCGGTAACGGCCATCGTTATTGCTGTGTTCGTGGTTACGGCGGTAGTCAACCTGAACCGGACGATGACTCGCCTCGAAGACACCGCAACCCAGCTTCGCGAAGAAGGCATTGGCGCTTTCCGGGAACTACGGCAACTGATCTCAGACGCCGATGCCGAACTGGACAAGGTGGATCTTGTCCTTGACCGGGCCGACCAGGCAACTTCGGCCATCTCCCACACATCGAAGCGGACTCACGAGGCCGTTCAGGACCCGGTCATCCGTTCCCTTGCAGTTGCGTCGGGAACCTCCAAGGTGGCAAAAGGTTGGCTACTCGCTCGTCGTAAGAAAAACTCTAAGCAGGCCGCCATCGACATGGGTCAGGCTGACTCCGCAGTTCAGGCAAGGGCACAAAAATGATCGCATTAATACCAAGACGGCTCCGGTGGATGTTGGCAACAGCGGTCGGCCGGTGGTTTGTCCGTCGACTGACCGGACGCACGGTGGATGCGGCCACTGATGAGCTGGCCGACAAGCTGCCCGACCGTGTGGTCAAGGCTGCTGATGCACTGCCCGGTGATGTTATGAGGGCCGGGGGAGCAACATTGGCTGCCAGCAGAGTTGCCGCCAAGGGCATTCAGGCAACAAGCAACCGGGCCAAGGAACAAACCCAGCGCAATCTTGATGACATCAGGTCAGAAATCGAAGTGGAGTCCGAAGTGGCTCGACGATCGCTCTGGGCAGACTTTTTGCGGTTTAACGGCCGCCACGACGAGGCAACTGACGCCCTGCTGGACGTTCGAGACAACCGATCTGACGACGATGATCCGGCGGCGATGTTTAAGCGCCTGCCAAACCCAGTCGCCGCTGGCCGCAAACTGTTGGGCAAAGCCGAAGAAGAACCGGTTGCTCGGGTGCAGCGAAGTTTTCGGCCAGCCAAAAAGCCTTGGGACTAGCCGTTCGCTTCGCTCACCGATAAACCTAGGACAGAAGCAGTTTTTGGTGGCGTAAAGTGGGGGGCTTATGCAAGCACATGAGCTCCGCCGCAAATTCATAGATTTCTTCACGGCCCGAGATCACCTCCACATCAACTCGGCCAGCCTTATCCCGCACGACCAGACGCTTCTGTTCACAAATTCGGGAATGGTGCCTTTCAAGAACTATTTCATTGGCGCCGAGAAGCCGCCTGCACCAAGAGCAGTGTCAGTTCAGAAGTGCGTCCGTGCTGGCGGCAAGCACAACGACCTCGACGAAGTCGGCAGGACGAAGCGTCACCTCACATTCTTTGAGATGATGGGCAACTTCTCCTTTGGTGACTACTTCAAAGAGACCGCCATCACTGATGCTTGGGCGTTTTTCACCCAGGAACTTGGCCTCGACCCCGATCGGCTTTGGGTCACGGTTCACCTAACCGATGACGAAGCCGAACAGCTCTGGCACAAGAACGTTGGCCTGCCTCTGGAACGAATCCAGCGTCTTGATGAAGACAACTGGTGGCGAATGGCAGACACCGGGCCCAATGGTCCCTCGTCGGAGATCTTCTGGGACAAAGGTCCCGAGTACGGGCCCGAGGGTGGCCCCGCCAACCCCGAGGCCGAAGAGCGCTACGTCGAAATTTGGAACCTCGTGTTCATGCAGTTCGAGACCGATGCTGACGGTAACTCCACTCCACTGCCTAAACCCAGCATCGACACTGGCGCTGGCCTAGAACGTGTTCTGTCTGTCCTCCAGGGCAAAGACAGCGTCTTTGAAATTGACGAAATGGCGCGCCTTGTCGAAGTTGCTTCGAACATCACCGGATACAAAATCGGCGCTGACGACAATTCGGACTTGGCCTTGCGAGTGCTGGCCGAGCACGCCCGCACCATGACGTTCCTAATTAGTGATGGTGTCTTTCCATCGAATGAAGACCGCGGTTACGTGTTGCGTCGCATCATGCGTCGGGCTATCCGGTTTGCATATCTGCTGGGCGTCAACGACCTCGTGACTCCGTCGCTAGCTAAGGCAGTTGTAGAGATCATGGGAAGCGACTACCCGCAGCTTGTTGCCACCGCCGACCTAGTTGAGAACGTAGTGACCCGTGAAGAGACCCAGTTCCGAAAGACCTTGGCCAAGGGCCTGGGCATATTGAACGACCGGCTTGAAGGACTGCCCGAGGGTTCAGAGCTAGAGGGGTCGGTGGCGTTTGGGCTGCACGACACCTACGGCTTCCCATATGAAGTAACCGCTGAAGTTCTGGCCGAGCGCGGCTACACGCTTGACCGGGCCGGCTTTGACGCAGAAATGGATCAGCAACGTCAGCGGGCCAAGGCGGCCAGAAGCGATGCCACTGCTGCTGTTGACATCGAGGCGGTTCAAGCACTTATGGAGACCCGTGGCCTAACCGAGTTTGTAGGCCGGGGCGAGTTGGAGCAGGTCGATGCTGAAATCGTGTTGGTGTCCCAGATGGGAACCCCCGGTGCTTCGATATTCCTTGACCGCACACCGTTCTACGCAGAGTCAGGTGGCCAAGTTGGCGACACTGGAATTCTTCAATCAATAGACGCCAACGGATCGGTCGCTGGCGAAGCGCTAGTGACAAACACTGTGTACGCAGTGCCAGGCATTCACCGCCACAAAGTTGAGGTCACCCAAGGCACGTTTGAACCTGGCATGAAGGTAAAGGCCACAGTTCACGCTGCTCGCCGGGCGGCCATTGCTCGAAATCACACCGGAACCCACGTGCTGCACTGGGCGCTTCGAACTCACCTCGGCGACCACGTCCAACAGCAGGGGTCACTTGTTGCTCCCGACCGGCTTCGCTTCGACTTCAGCCATTTCGACTCTCTTTCCAAGACCGATCTAGAAACCATCGAAGACCTCGCCAACGCTGCCGTTCTAAGTAATGAACAGACCGAACACCCCGAAGTCACTAAGGCTCAGGCCGAGGACATGGGCGCCATTGCGTTCTTCGGCGATAAGTACGGTGAGCTAGTGCGAGTCCTCAAAGCCGGACCTTCGTTAGAGTTCTGCGGCGGCACTCACGTGAAGGCTCTTGGCGACATCGGCCCAATCAAGATTGTCAGCGAGGGAAGCATCGGGTCCAACATACGAAGGATCGAAGCAATCACCGGCACCGGCCCAATTGCCCTGCTGCGGGCCGAGCAGAACGAAACAGCTCAACTTGCCGAAGCTCTGGGTGTTCCTCGCTCTGAACTTGGAACTGCGATTGCCAAGCGGCTGTCCGAACTTGACCAGGCCAACAATGAGATCAAAAGCCTCCGGGCCCAGGTCGCAGCCGGTAAGTCCGCTGAGCTGATCGCAGATGCAACTGACGGCAAGATCGTGGTTCAAATTGATGGCCTCGATCGAGACGCCATGAAGTCACTGGCTGTGGCTTCGCGCAACAACGATGCCATCAGCGCAGTTGTCATTGGCGGTGTTCCTGAAGGTGGAGGCGCAGCACTTGTTGCCGCGGTGTCACCCGAAGCAGGAGTCGACGCATCAGACCTGATCGCCGCAGGAGCCAAGTCAATCCAGGGCGGCGGTGGCAAAGGTAAAGACGTGGCAATGGCAGGCGGACGAAATGGCGACGGCGTTCCAGACGCGCTTGCAGCGGCTCGCGAGTTGCTGGGTCTCTAAAATGGCAGGGTCTCTAACATGGCAGGGTCTCTAAAATGGCAGGGCCTCTAAAATGGCAGAGTCTTTAGGGCGCGGATCTGTGCGGGCTTTGGGGTTAGATCTTGGTGATCGCCGAATCGGCGTTGCTATTTGTGACGCTCAGGGTCTAGTCGCAACCCCGTATGAGACCATCAAACGGGTTGGTGACCGGCCGGTGGAACACGCGATTATCGCCAAGCTCGTCGACGAGCTTGGTATAGAGGCAATTGTGGTTGGTATGCCCTACGGACTTGACGGATCCATAGGCCCTGCAGCCAAGAAGGTGACTTCAGAAGTGAAGGCGCTGCGTAAGCGTTTTGACATCGAAGTGCACACCCATGACGAGCGGCTCAGCACCGTTTCGGCCCAAGCGGACTTGCGTGCTCAGGGTGTGAAAGCCAAACGTCAAACCGAGATGGTGGACCAAGTTGCGGCGGCGGTAATTCTTCAAGCGTGGCTCGACAACACGGGTACCCCCACTTGAGAAATCTGCGCCCTAGTCTAAAGACGTGATCGAGAGTCCAGAATCTCCGGCGCCCTCACTTGATTGGGACGACGACGACCGCTTTGTGACTGTGCGCAACCCATGGTGGCGCCATCTGCGGTCGTTTCTATCAGTTTTCGCAATAGGGCTTATTGTCATCGTTGGGGCCCTTACCATCAAGAACTGGTTCGATCGTCAACTCGATCCTCCCGGCGAACCGGGCGAGGCAATTGAGCTGATCGTGCCTAGGGGAGCAACCACCTCTGACATCGGCCGTCAGCTCGCCACTGAAGGCGTTATCCCTAACAGCACATTCTTCCGCTACTACGCCGAATGGACTGACAAAGGAAACTTCCAAGCCGGCGAGTATGTGTTTAACGACAACATGTCGGCCGAGGAAGCAATCGCCGTACTGGAAACCGGTCCGAAGCCTCCCGTTTACACCTCTTTCCGAGTATCGGAGGGCGCATGGGTCAGTGAAATGCTGCCACAAATCGCCAACCAGCTGGAAGGGATAACGGTTGCGGATCTTCAAGCAGTGCTGGACAGGGGCGAGATCGTTCCGCGGTACCGGCCAGATTCATCTGATAGCTGGGAGGGTCTTCTCTTCCCAGATACCTACGAAGTTGAAGAAGACTCAGACGCTGTCGATGTCCTCTTGAAGCTGAGCGATCAGTTCTCCACAACAACCGGTGACCTCGGCTATGGCGCCGCCGAAAACCGTGTAGGACTGCCTGCTTATGACGTTCTGATCATTGCTTCTCTCATCGAGGCCGAGGCAAAGACTGATCAAGACAGGCCAAAGATTGCCCGCGTGATCTACAACCGTCTTCGCAAGAATGAGCCGATCGGCATCGACGCTACGTTCATCTATGAACAGGGCGACCGCAGGGTAGAGCTGACTCGCTCAATCCTGGACACAGATACGCCATACAACTCCCGTACCAGGGTTGGTCTGCCTCCAACCCCAATTGGTGCCCCTAGCGAGAAGTCGCTTCGGGCGGCCCTGAACCCCGAAGAAGGCGAGTGGCTTTACTACGTGTTAGCCGACGCTGAAGGCAACCACTTCTTCACTGAGAGCTACGACGAGTTCCTCGAGCAGAAGCAGATCTCCCAAGACGCAGGGCTCTTCTAGAGGTGGATCGAGCACTCGGCTTCGAGGTGATCGACAACTTCACAGCACCCGCTACTCCGGGGGCCGAACCTGAAGTGGAGATCGTTGTTCACCAACACTTCGCTGCTTTGGTGGCGGGCGCCACTTCACCTGGCCAGCCCGACGTCGGTACAGAAACAGCAGCTTCGTTTGCGGTGAAGACACTGGCCAAAGCAATTTTGACGCTGGGCCCAGGAACCGGACCGAACAGATTTGCCACCCGCCTCACAAACGTTTTGGGTGCCGCGGTGGAAGCCAAAGGGCTAGACGACAGCCTCATATGGCCTGCGGCGTCGGTCGTTTGTCTTTCGGTGCCTCGTCGCGAAGTTTGGCGCATCGGAACCTGCGAAGTGACAATCGATAACAAGGCGCACTATGGAACCAAGACTGTCCATCAAGCCGCCAATGCGTACAGAGCTGTCGTGAACGCAGCTAACCATGAAAAAGGCATGCCTGTCTCGGCCATTCGTAGAGATGATCCTGGCAAGGTCGCTGCCCAACCGATCTATGACGCCCAGCCGTACCTAATTAACAAGAGCGGCCGTTGGGGCTATGGCGCAATCAACGGTTCGCCGGTTCCGATTAAGTACATAGAAGTGTTCGAGCTGCCTCCTGGCCCTTGTTCGGTGATCATGTCCTCAGCGTTCCCAGAGGTAAGACCATCTCTAGGCGAGACAAGGCATCGGCTTGAGACCCTGCAAAACGAAGATCCAGCTGGGCTAGACCGGCTATGGACGATGGGGACTTCACTGTCTCCTGGTGACAAGTCGATGTCAGATCTTGCGTACCTGCGCCTATCTGTTGCCTGATGGCCTGGCCCGACGTTTCAGGCGAGACCAGGCTTGCCGCCGTTGTTGGTAACCCGGTTCGACACAGCGTTTCGCCTCGCATACACAATGCAGCATTCAAAGCCCTGGAACTTAACTGGCGATACGTTGCGCTAGAGGTTGACATCGATCGTGCTGGATCGATTGTGGAGGCAATGCGCACTCTTGGCATTTCGGGCATGAACGTGACGATGCCATTCAAAGATGCCGCCGCAGCGTCGGCGGATCGGCTCACCCCGACCGCTCATGCACTCCAGACTTGTAACACCCTTTATTGGGATGGAACCGAGATCGTCGGCCACAGCACCGACGGTGATGGGTACATCAACTCCTTCGAGTCTCAATCATCGGTAGACCTTTCTTCAACTAGGGTCTGTGTCATCGGGACCGGCGGTGCAGCACGGTCAATAGTTGAAGCGCTAGGGCGGAAACGGGGGGTCGAAATCGTGGTGGCAGGACGCAGCATTTCCAAAGCTGAAGAGGCCGCATCCTTGGCGTCTCAAGCTGAAGCAACAACGGTATCTGACCATGATGCGATGGCCGATTGTCCGGTCATCATTAACGCAACCTCAGTGGGTATGGACGGTGGTCCAAATCCGGGAGGTATCCCCCTTCCGGAGCGGATTATCAGCAACAATCACACTGTGTCTGACATCGTCTATTACCCGCGTGTCACACCACTATTGGAAGCCGCCGCAAGTAAAGGCGCAGCAACTGTTGGAGGCCTCGGAATGCTAGCGCACCAGGCTGCACTTTCTTTTGGCTTATGGACTGGGCAAATCGCGCCGATAGACGTGATGATCGCCCAAATTGAAAGGCCCTCTTAATGCTTCAGGGTTCACTTGACACAGTAAGTTTCGATGAGGTCCTAGGTTTCCTGGCCTCAAGCTCCAAGACCGGCGTTCTTCGCATAAGCGGAGATCGCGGCACTGGTTCTGTCTGGGTAACAGACGGACAGATGGTTGCGGCTGAGACCACCCAAGGCGGTGCGGATTCTTCCTTGGAAGAAGTTGTATTCGAACTTCTCCGCTTCAACTCGGGCACCTTCGCCTTTGATTTCGACGAGACCAATTCGAACCCCGGGTCGCCAATGGCGATCGAGGGTGTTCTGGCCCAGGCCAACAAACTGCTGGTCGAGTGGCGCGGAATCGAAGAGGTAATCACCAGCCTTGAACACCGCATCAGCCCGGCGCCTCGCCTTCCGGCTGACCAAGTGACCATCACCGAAGACGAGTGGTCAACACTTCTTGCTGTCGGAACTGGCGCAACAGTGGCCGAGGTCGCATCTCATTTGCATCTCGGGCAACTTGAAGGCCTGCGTCGGATGAAGGGCCTCGTCGAGCGCAAGCTGGTTTTGCTCACAGAGCCCCAATCGGACCAGCTTCCGGAACAGACTGCGATGGATTCTGCTGCTCCTGCTGTGGCTGCCGATGTTCCAGCCACACCGGCTGCCCAACCAGCCCCTGTTCCAGAGCCAGCTGCGGCTGCAAGCGAAGTAGCCGATGCTGGGCCGGTTGCGGACAATTCTGTTCAGGCCCCCAAGGCAGAAGAACCGCTTGGCTTTGAAGCACCTGAGGTCAAGAGCTCCGCGGCAGCTACTGCTGTGGTCCCGCCACCTGTCGCCCCTTCAGCCAGAAGGCTAAGTGCCCGTCGAGCCGAGGCAGAACAGGTTTCAGAACCCAAGCCAGCAGCCCCATCAGTCTTTGTCTCGGCCATCCCTGCGCCACCTCCCGCACCAGCTCCAGCGCCGGTTCGGGCCAAGATCGAAGACAATCTTGACGACCCGTTCGGTAGCGATGAAGCCCGGCCCCCAATGCCGCCTCCGCCTCCTCCCGCACCGTCGGCAGCACCCGAGCAGCCAATGGGCGCCGACGTACCGCCGCCACCGGCCCCGCCCTCCCCAGCTGAGATTGCTAAGTTTGGCACCTCTGTAGAGGATGCTTCCAGCATTCAGGGAAGCGGCGAAGGCGAATCTGACGGCGAAACCAGCTTGCTAATGCGGTACCTACAAAGCGAGGGCTAAAGGCCGATAGGAGCAAATGCTCACCTTCGGACTAGCCATCCTCGGACTTTTAGTAGGTCCGTTTCTAGGCATCATCATTGACCGCGCGGTCAACAAAGAACGCCTGGTTGCCACACATCGGTGTCCGGTGATCGAAGGCGAGACCGAGGTTGACCCCGACGAGCTCCCGGAGCGCTGCGGGGCCGACCTTGGTGCGCGGTCGTTGCTGCCGATTCTCAATTGGTTTCAGAAATGTCCTACCGATAGTTCGCATAGGCACTGGAGATATCCGCTCACTGATCTATCAACCGCAGCTGTCTTCGCTGCTGCCGGGTATCGCTTCGGGTCAGACCCGTGGCTGATTCCTTACTTGGCCCTTTTCGCCGTGCTCGTTGCGGCATCAATAATCGATCTCGAGACCAGGCTGCTGGTTGACATCTTGACTAAGCCTGCCTTCTTGGCCTTTGCCTTTGTGGTCCTGGTGCTGAGTCCAGGCCTAAACATTGCCGACAACATCTGGCCCGCGTTTGTGGCAGGAGCGTTCTATCTCGGTGTGTTCGGGCTGCTTCATTTGATATCACCCGCCAGCCTTGGTCTCGGAGATGTGAAGCTGGCGCCAACACTTGGAATGGCAGTGGGGTGGGTCACTGGTGACATTGTCATGGCCTTGCGGCTAACTATGTACTCCATCATTGTGGCGTCCCTGCTCAGTTTTGTGGTGGGCGCAACCGCAGGCATGATTCTGATGAAGGACTGGCGCAAGTATCCGGTTCCCATGGGTCCCTTTTTGGCCATCGGCGCGATAACCATGATTTCCGTGTCATCTTTACTGACCGCCTAGCAGCCCAAAGGTGTCTAACCTGACCACGTGACGTTGATCAGAGAAATCGTCGAGCTTCCCGGCGGCCGCAGCTACCCAGTGTTGGTAGGAGCTGGCGCTCGGCATGAGCTGGCTTCAGTTATCGATCCGAAGGTCAAGCGGGTTGCCGTCGTCACCCAGCCCGGCATTGGGGTATCAGTTGACCCAGGTGTCGAGCACCGGGTGTTCGAAATCGGCGATGGCGAAGAAGCCAAAACACTGGCAACCATCCTTGACCTAACTCGGCGCTTTGCTGAATGGGGAATGACACGTCGAGATGTTGTTGTTGCAGTTGGTGGAGGAGTGGTCACCGACGTTGGCGGCTTCGCAGCGTCGGTTTATCACCGGGGAATTTCGGTAATCCACGTGCCCACCACATTGCTGGGCCAGATTGATGCAGCGATAGGCGGCAAGACTGGCGTCAATCTGCCCGAGGGCAAGAACCTTGTGGGCACGTTCTGGCAACCCGACGCCGTGCTCTGTGACACCGAGACTCTCGAGACACTTCCGCCCAGGGCCTATAAGGCCGGTCTCGGCGAGCTGGCTAAATATCACTTCCTGGGGGGCGGAGCCATGGACGCCTTACCGCTTCCAGAACGAGTGGCAGCCTGTGTTCGAATTAAAGCCGACGTCGTGGCCGCCGATGAGCGCGAAGGTGGCCGGCGGGCCATCTTGAACTACGGGCACACGTTGGGCCACGCGCTGGAAACCGCCGGCAGTTATGACCTCATGCACGGTGAAGCTGTGGCGATTGGTCTGGTCTACGCCGCCGAACTTGCTCATAGCCTTGGTCGGATTGACGCCGACGCTGTGGCCGAACACCGAAGGGTCGTCGGAGCCTATGACCTTGTAACGACCGTAGGGCCAGAGTTCAAAACTGAGGAACTGGTAAGACTTCTCGCAAGCGACAAAAAGGCACTCGACGGCATCACGTTTGTGTTGGATGGTCCTAACGGGATTGAACCGGTGCTGGTTGAAGACAAAGATCTGCTGGCTGAGATAGTTGAGCGTGTTCGATGAGCGAGTCTGCTTCGATTGCTGAGAACGTGAACACTAAAGATCGTATAGATCGTGTTCGTTCAGAGCTTGTAGATCAAGAATGTGAAGGGCTGGTAGTTACTTCACTTGTGAACGTTCGCTGGTTGACGGGATTCACCGGCTCGAACGCAACCGTGGTCATTACTCCTACACACGATGTTTTAATCACCGATGGCAGATACCAGATTCAAGGTGCTCGGGAAATGGAAGCGGCCAGATCCGAGACCGAGCTTCGAATAGCCTCCGCCGGGCCAGACCCCGACATTTTGAGCCTGCTTGAAGGTTCCAAACGGATCGCTCTTGAAGCGGGAAACGTTACCTGGCTCCGCCAAACAGAGATTGCTCGGCTATTTCCCAGCACCGAGTTAGTGCCATTGGTTTCGCTCGTTGAAGACCTGCGTCAAGTGAAAGATAGTTATGAGCTTGCATGCCTCGAGCAGGCCGCAGCCATCGCGGATGAGGCTTTCGCCCGGACGTATCCGCTGCTGGCGTCACCGAATGAAATAACCGAAACCGAGTTTGCCAAGAAGCTTGAAGCGGCCATGGCCGACTTGGGATCTGAAGAGCCGAGCTTCAGCACAATCGTTGCATCGGGCCCAAACAGCTCTCTTCCCCATGCCAGGCCCGGACCTCGAGTTATTGCCGAGGGTGATCTAGTAGTGATTGACTTTGGGGCCAAGATTGGCGGCTACGGATCAGACATGACTCGAACAATCCTGGCCGGAGCCGGTGAACCGACACAGGCCCAGGCCCAGCTGTATTCGGCCGTTCTAGAGTCCCAGCAGGCGGGAGTCGATGCAGTTCGCGCCGGAGTGCCTGAAGCCAGTATTGATTCGGCGTGCCGATCGGTGTTGGACAAGGCTGGCTTGGGGGATCACTTTGTGCACGGAACTGGACACAGCCTCGGTCTCGAGATTCACGAGCAACCAATTCTGTTCAGCCGATCCAAAGGCAACCTAAAGGCCGGACTCGTCGTAACTGTGGAACCAGGCGCTTACCCGCCCGAGATCGGCGGCGTGCGAGTTGAAGACTGCGTACTAGTTACCGAAACGGGCTGCAGGAAGCTGACCCACGCGCCAAAGGGACTTGTTCCAGTCTTCTAGACCGAGTGGTTCTAGACAGGGTGGTTCTAGACAGAGTGGTTTCTAGCCGCACACACTTGGAGTTTGGGGATAAACCAATACAGTTGCCTGATGGCCTCAATCAACACTTCGGACTTCAAGAACGGCATGGCAATCGATGTCAGCGAAGGGTTGTTCCAGATCCAAGAATTCCAGCACGTCAAGCCAGGCAAGGGCGGCGCCTTTGTGCGCACAACCTTAAGAAACATGCGCACTGGCGCTGTTGTTGACCGCACTTTCCGGGCTGGCGAAAAGATGGAGCGAGCCTTCATCGAGAAGCGCGATCAGCAGTACCTGTACAAAGATGGTGACGGGTTTGTTGTTATGGACAACGAAACCTATGACCAGCAGACCGTCAGCCCAGGCTCTATGGGTGACGCTGGCAACTACATCACAGAAGGCGCTGTCATTGCGCTGCAGCTGTACGGAACCGAGATCGTCGGTGTGGATCTTCCGGCCTCGGTGGAGTTGACGATCACCGAGACCGAGCCAGGCGTTCAGGGTGATCGTGTTTCTGGCGCCCGCAAACCAGCGACTTTGGAGACCGGCCTTGTGGTTCAGGTCCCTCTGTTTGTGGAGCAGGGGTCAAAGATCAAGGTCGATACTCGAACCGGCGAATACCTCACTCGGGCGTGAGCGACGAAGAAATACCTGGACTAATCGGATCACGCCGGGCGGCTCGAGAACGTGCTGTCGAACTGGCATATGAGTCCGAAGTTCGAAAGATAACGGCCGATGCTGTCCTTGACTCCCAGCTAACAACCGTTGACCCGTTCGTAGTTGACCTGCTAGTCAACGCCGAAGTCGACAGGGCCCGGGCGGAACAGCTGATTAGTGAGAACTCGCGCGGATGGGCGATTAGCCGCATCGCCACAATGGACAAAGTAATAATGAGGCTTGCCATCTCTGAGTTGATCCAGGGCAAGATCCCAGTTGGCGTGGTGCTTAACGAGGCTGTAGCGATGGCTGGTCGATACTCAACGGCTGAAAGCAGTCGGTTTGTAAACGGAGTGCTCAGCTCTGTTGCCGAAGTTATAAAAGCGTCACACGCGGCTGACACATCCAGCTCCAACAAGGCTGAAGATTCAAGTTTTGACACCGTTTCAGCCGATGACGTTAGTGATGGCTAAACAATTCCGCCGCGCCGCCTCACTAGTTGCCTTCCTCCTAGTCGTCTCGACCTTGCCTTCGGTCGCGTCCGAACCCGTATTTGCAGCCGCACAAGCGGTGATCGACACCACTAACCGTGATGCGGTTGTGAATTCCTACAACTCAGAGTTCAACCGGACCGAACCCTCGATGGGCTGGACCGGTTCAAACGATGGTTGCGACGCCGGGTCCACGAACCAGGCCTTTCGGGACTCGATGATTTCGCGGATCAACTGGTACCGCGCCATGGGCGGTGTTCCAGCGGTCATTACAGAGGATGTCGCTAAGTCGATCCAGGCTCAAGAGGCCGCTCTAATGATGGCCCGCACCGGTCGCCTTAGCCACACCCCGGACAATAGCTTTGCCTGTTACACAGATACCGGCGCCGACATGGCTGGTAAGTCGAACCTTGCGCTAGGACTATCGGGCCTTGACGCAATCGATGGCTACATGTTTGACGCTGGATCCAACAACACCAAAGTTGGCCACCGGAACTGGATTCTTCATCCTCCCACCCAGACCATGGGAACTGGCGATATTCCAAGCAACTCGGGTCGAGCCTCTAACTCGCTTTATGTGTTCAACAACGTCTTCGGAGAACAACCCGAGGTTCGAGAGGCCGCAGGGTTTGTGGCTTGGCCACCTCGAGGTTACGTGCCAGGCGAGACTGTCTTCCCCCGGTGGTCATTTAGTCTTCGTGGCGCCGACATGTCAGGGGCAAAGGTTACGGTTACGCGCGACGGCGCCGCCTTAAACACTCCAATCGCCTTCCAATCGCCAGCGTGTTCCTTCTGCGGATCGGCTCCGTTCCCCATAATTGTGTTCGAGCCTCAAGGTGTAGATACCAACCCTCAGGTCGACACCACATACTCAGTCACTATCACCGGAGTCAGAGTCGGCGGCGTTGCCCAGAACCACACCTACACCGTTGCCATCCTCGGGGATAACCCGTCGCCGTCGTCAGGCAATTGCCGCCAGGCCCCCGTAGACCCGATTTACTCAGTTGGAGACCCAAACCGGGCTTCGGTGTACCGCCTTTATTGTGCCTACTTCCTCCGCTATCCAGACCTTGGCGGGCACGACTACTGGGCCGGAGTGCAGATAACCGGGTCTAGCTACAAGACAATTTCTGACAGCTTTGCTTTGAGCCCGGAGTTCAACAACCGTTACGGGCCGCTGACAAACAGCGATTTCTTGAATTTGGTTTATGCGAACGTGCTTGAACGCACGCCCGATGATGATGGACAAAGCTACTGGCTTGGGCTGATGGACAGCGGCCAGGTCAGCAAGGGCGACGTCATGTTGTACTTCAGCGACAGCACAGAGTTCAAAAACTCAACTGGGACCAACTAAGCCTCCAAAATCGTGTGCCACTGCGCTTCGACGTAGATACGATTAAGGGAGCGCGGAAGTGTAAATCGCGGTACGTGAAATGAGTCCAGTGAGGCTCATACGAACCAGGAGGCAGTTAATTGGCAGAGCGCGAACGACGACGCACGCCCCCATTTGGGGGCGTTTTTGTTGCCCGGACCCAAGTCATGGACGCCGACGGTGTTCAGCGGGCAGTCAAACGGATGGCTCATGAGATTCTCGAACGCAACGAAGGTCTTGCCGATGTTTGCATACTGGGTCTTCAAACCGGGGGAGTAGCTTTCGCAGACGCGATCGCGCGGGCGCTCGGAGAAATAGAAGTCACTGACGTTCCTGTAGGCAAGCTTGACGTTGCCTTCTACCGGGACGACATTAGCCTTCGCCCAGTTCTCCCAGAAGCAGTCACGGAGGTACCGTTCGATATCGAGCGCAAGATCGTGGTGCTGGTGGATGATGTGCTCTTCACCGGTCGCACTATCCGGGCCGCGTTAGACGCACTAATTGACCAAGGTCGACCTCGTTGTGTGCAGCTGGCCGTGATGGTGGATCGCGGGCACAGAGAGCTCCCAATTCGTCCCGACTTTGTTGGCAAAAACCTCCCGACCAGGCGAGCCGAAGTAGTTAACGCCCAGATCAGTGGCGTCGAGCTTGGAGACATGGTCAAGTGAAGCACCTTCTCTCAATTGCTGACACCAGTCGAGGTGAGCTCGAAGAGTTGCTAGACCTCACCGACAACTTCAAAGAAGTTTTGGCCCGCAAGGTACCCAAGGTTCCGGCGCTAAGAAACAAGACAGTTGTCCTGGCCTTCTTTGAAGACTCGACCCGAACCCGAACCAGTTTCGACATGGCGGCTAAACGCTTATCGGCCGATGTTGTCACCTTCTCTAGTTCGTCCTCTTCGCTGTCAAAGGGCGAGTCGATCAGAGACACGATCCAAACCATCTCAGCTATGGGCGTAGATGCAATGGTCGTCCGTCACCGAAGTTCGGGAGTGCCGGCGCAGATCACCCAGTGGACAGACGCCAGCGTCGTGAACGCCGGCGACGGCTGGCACCAACACCCGACGCAGGCGCTGCTCGATGCCTACACAATCCGATCCCACTTTGGATCTCTGGAAGGTAAGACGGTGGCAATCGTGGGAGATATCAAGCACTCTCGGGTAGCACGCTCAAACATTGAGGCCTTCACAAAGCTGGGTGCTGAAGTCTTGCTAGTAGCCCCTCGAACTTTGCTGCCAGCCCGAGTTGAGGAACTACCGGTAAAGGTTGCTCAGTCTCTGGATTCAGTCATTGCCGACATCGACGTGTTGTCCCTGTTGCGTATCCAAGCAGAACGTCAGGACGAGGCGTTGTTCCCGTCGGCTCGTGAGTACCGAGCGGGTTATGGCCTCACTGGCGAAAGGGCGAAACGCTTGTCGTCCAATGCGCTAATCATGCACCCCGGGCCAATGAATCGCGGTATCGAGATTGACGCTGCAGTTGCCGATGACCCTCGCTCAACAGTTCTCGAACAAGTTGGCAACGGAGTAGCAGTGCGCATGGCAGTTCTGTTCAACGTGCTCGGACCTGGATCTTTCGACCCTGATCCAGCCGACCCTGACTCAGCCAACCCAGACCCGAACCCAGCGAACCCAGACTCGGAAAGGGCCGACCAATGACCAAGACTCTCTTTAGCGGCGGAGACATTATCGATATCGACGGGCAGCGCACCGCCGAAGTGGTCATCGACTCGGTTTCTGGTGAAATTGTTGAAGTTGGAACCAGCATTAAGTCAACTGACATTGACGAAACGATTGATGTCAGCGGCTGCATCGTGGCTCCAGGCCTCGTTGATATGCACACCCACATTCGCCAGCCCGGCAACGAAGAGGCAGAGACGGTTGCTTCAGCATCAGCATCGGCAGCCGCCGGCGGGTACACGGCAATCGTTGCGATGCCTGACACCGACCCATGTGCGGACAACGCCGCCAGTATCAGTGATCTGTTGGCGTTAGCCCAGAGCGCAGCTTGTGAAATCATTCCGGCAGGAGCTTTAAGCATCGGCCAGCAAGGCAAGGTTCTAGCTCCAATTGCGGAGATGGTGGAACTTGGGGTCACGATCTTCACCGACAACGCTCCCGGTGTGCAAGACCCTCGCTTTATGCGTCGGGCCCTTGAATATCTGGGCAGCATTGATGCGCCCGATGGCCACTCACTAATCATCGGTCAGCATCCGGAGGTCGCAGCGTTAGGCGAAGGCGGAGTGATGCATGAAGGCACCTACTCCACCAAGCTCGGCTTAGGCGGCAAGCCAGCCGAGGCCGAGGAGATCCAAGTCATGAGAGATGTTGCGTTGGCTCGGCTTACTGGTGTGGGCGTCCACTTTCAGAAGCTCACCACCGCTGGCTCGTTTGCGATGGTTAAAGCAGCCAAGGCCGGTGGCGTCCAAGTGACTGCTTCGGTCACACCTCATCACTTCACCTTCACTGACGCCGACTGTGTCGGCTTCAACCCGAACTTCCGGGTTGACCCTCCGTTGCGGACAACGGGCGACATCGCAGCGCTAAAAACTGCTTTGACCGACGGATCAGTAGATGCCATTGTTTCAGACCACTCACCTCACAGCCGTGACGTAAAAGAACTGCCATTCGATACAGCCTCTTCAGGTTCGATTGGGCTCGAAACAGCCTTAGCAGTGGCAATGAGCGAACTGGACTTGCCACTGGCGGAGATCCTGGCGCTCATGTCTTGGGGGCCAGCGAAACTGGCTCGTGTGTTCCCCCGTCATGGCGGCCCGATCGCAATAGGGGCTAAGGCCAACCTCTGTGTGATTGACCCCAACAAGCAGTGGACCGTCGATACAACCCAGAGTGTTTCCCGCTCGGCCAACACGATCTTTGACCAACGCGAGTTGACTGGCCGGGTAACCCACACGGTGTTCAACGGGCAGCTAACAAACAAGAATTCGAAAACTCTGCAGGCCACAAACCAATGACAACAGACAACTCTTCAACACCAACATCATCAGAAGTAGGAGCAATCCAATGAACGGGCCAACTCCAGCAGCACTAGTACTGGCCGATGGGTCGGTGTTCGAGGGCGAAAGCATGGGCACGGGCGGTTCCCAAACTGCTCCCGTTGCAACCGGCGAAGTTGTGTTCAACACCGCCCACAGCGGCTACCAGGAAATCATCACCGACCCTTCCTATGCAGGCCAGATAATCACCTTTACCTATCCCCACATCGGCAACTACGGCACAAACCCCGATGACAATGAAAGTAGGGGAGTCTTCGCCAGGGGAGTCATCGTTCGCGACATGGCCCGTCGAGCTTCAAGTTGGCGTTCTGAGACGCCTCTTCAGAAGTTCCTAACTGACCACCAGTTACCGGCAATCGGTGGCATTGATACGCGCCGTCTCACCAGACTGATCCGCGATTCAGGCGCTATTCCTGGCGCATTTGGCCCTACCGATGGTCCTGGTGCTCTCGACATGGCAGCATTGACCGCTGCGGCAAAGGCCGAACCCGGCACCGATGGCGTGGATCTGGTTTCTCAAGTAACCACTCCAGAGCCATACGTCATTGCCGGCGGGCCCAAGCGAGTGGTTGCCATGGACTTTGGCATGAAGACCAACATCGGACACATGCTTTCAACCCATGCCACTGTTGAAGTGGTTCCGGCTTACACAAGCGCCGATGAGATCCTGGCAATGAGTCCAGACGGCGTCTTCTTGTCAAACGGCCCAGGCGACCCGAACATGGCCCAACCAGCAATTGAGAACATTAAGAAGCTCCTGGGCGAAGTGCCTATCTTTGGCATTTGCCTAGGGCATCAGCTTCTCTCGCTGGCAATCGGTGGTGAAATCGAGAAGCTTCCTTTCGGACATCACGGGGCCAACCATCCGGTTCGTAACCTTGCTACCGGCAAGGTTGAGATCACCAGCCAGAATCACAACTTCGCGGTAGTTGCGGACTCAATCTCGGGCGTCGCTGAAGTCTCACATATCAACCTGAATGACGGAGTCTGCGAAGGGATGATCCTCAATGACATTCCGGCATTCAGCGTCCAACATCACCCTGAAGCCAGTCCAGGACCGCACGACAGCGCATACCTGTTTGGCTCGTTTGTAGACCTCATGGACAAGGTGGGTAGCTAAATGCCTAAGAGAACAGATATCAAATCAATCCTGGTCATCGGGTCGGGTCCAATCATCATCGGCCAGGCGTGTGAGTTCGATTACAGCGGTACTCAGGCGTGTCGTGTCCTGAAAGAAGAGGGGTATCGGGTCATTCTTGCCAACTCCAACCCGGCGACCATCATGACCGACCCAGAGTTCGCTCATGCGACCTATGTGGAGCCGCTGGACCTGGCAGTGCTGACACGCATTATCGATGTTGAAAGACCCGACGCTTTGTTGCCAACACTTGGTGGGCAGACCGCTCTGAACCTTTCGATGGAGTTGGAGAAAGCCGGTGTGCTGGCCCAGTTCGGGGTTGAGCTAATTGGTGCCAACGCTGAAGCAATTGAGACTGCGGAAAACCGCGAGAGCTTCAAGAAGGCCATGATCGAAATCGGCATGGAGGTGCCGAACTCGGGCGTTGCCCACACCATGGAAGAGGCCCGCAAGGTGGTGGCCGAAATCGGCCTGCCGATTGTCATCCGCCCTGCCTACATCTTGGGTGGCCGGGGTACCGGAACAGCCGAAACGCTTGAAGAGTTTGAGCTTGTTGCGAGCAACGGCATAGACGCCAGTCCAATTAACGAGATCCTCATCGAGGAAAGCATCGCTGGCTGGAAAGAGTTCGAGCTTGAGGTCATGCGCGATGCCGATGACAACCAGGTGATCATCTGCGGTATCGAGAACCTAGATCCCATGGGGGTACACACCGGTGACTCCATCACCGTCGCCCCAATCCAAACTCTCACCGATGTCGAATACCAAAAGTTGCGGGACGATTCGTTTGCCTGCCTGCGGCGGGTGGGTGTTGAGACCGGTGGTTCAAACGTGCAGTTCGCCACCGACCCCAAGACTGGGCGAGTGGTCATCATTGAGATGAACCCGCGGGTGAGCCGTTCGTCAGCGCTGGCGTCCAAAGCCACTGGGTTCCCCATTGCAAAGATCGCCGCCAAGCTGGCTGTTGGGTACCTGTTGCCTGAAATCATGAACGACATCACCGGCGTCACTCCGGCAAGTTTCGAGCCGGCCATTGACTACGTTGTCACCAAGATTCCGCGTTGGGCGTTCGAGAAATTCCCGGGGACCTCAGGCAAGCTGGGAACTTCGATGCAAAGTGTCGGCGAGGTCATGGCGATCGGCCGTACTTTCCCCGAGAGTCTTCAAAAGGCATGTCGATCACTGGAACAGGGCGACATCGGTTTGATTTCGACCGCGACCGACCAGCGCTTCACCGAGTTTGACGATCAGGCGCTGTTGGCCGAGGCCAACATCGGCAAGCCAGACCGGATCTACAAACTCGCTGCGTTGTTACAGCGAGGGCTAAGTGTCGATGAGATATACGCAGCGACGATGGTTGACCCGTGGTTCCTTGACCAGATGTTGGCAATCGTCGAAGAGGCTCAGTCGCTTGCCGAGATGTCTCTAAGCTCGATCTCCAAGTCGGAGATGCGAAGGGCGAAGCGGCTTGGCTTCTCCGATCCACAACTGGCAAATCTGCTGGGCGGAACCGAGGCTGAAGTTCGGGCCAAGCGCACCCAGCTTGACGTCACCGTCACGTTCAAGACCGTCGACACCTGCGCCGGAGAATTCGCCGCCGACACGCCCTATTTCTACTCCACCTATGAAGACACAACCGAGGTTGAGGCTTCGGATCGCGAAAGTGTTGTCATCTTGGGATCGGGTCCGAACCGAATTGGGCAGGGAATCGAGTTCGACTACTGCTGCGTTCACGCCAGCTTTGCTCTACAAGCTGCTGGTTATGAGACCATCATGATCAACTGCAACCCTGAGACCGTCAGTACCGACTACGACACTTCGGACCGGCTCTACTTCGAACCTCTCACATA
Organism: uncultured Acidimicrobiales bacterium; assembly: GCA_937922785.1. Taxonomy (GTDB): domain Bacteria; phylum Actinomycetota; class Acidimicrobiia; order Acidimicrobiales; family SZUA-35; genus CALAJQ01. The sequence continues at coordinate 45,509 of CALAJQ010000026.1, read as the reverse complement.
TGAAGATGTAATGAATGTGATCGAGGTGGAAAATCCTGTTGGCGTGATCGTAAGCCTGGGTGGTCAAACCCCGCTGAAGTTAGCTGACCTTCTCCCTCCGGAGCTTGTTCTGGGCACACCACCGGACTCGATCGACCTTGCAGAAGACCGATACCGATGGGCTGAGGTTTGCGACAAGCTGGAAATCCCTCAGCCTCCTGGCGGCACTGCCAGCTCTGTCGATGAGGCCGTAGCCATTGCTGAGAGCATCGGATACCCAACGCTAGTACGCCCTAGCTATGTGCTTGGAGGCCGTGCCATGGAGATTGTCTACAACGCCGAGGATCTCACTGCAGCCATGTCAGCCATGGCTGCGGACGGTTCGTTGGGTAGAGAGGGCGGCTTGTCGTCAGAGCGTCCGGTCTTGGTTGACCGATTCTTAGAAGACGCCACCGAGCTGGACGTCGACGCAATCAGAGATAACACCGGCGAGGTACTAATTGGCGGGGTTATGGAACATGTTGAAGAAGCAGGAGTTCACTCCGGCGATTCGGCCTGTGTTCTGCCCCCTCCCAACATGTCTCCTGAAACGGTCGAGCGACTTGGGGCCTACGTAGCCAAGATCGCCGAAGAGCTCAAGGTAATTGGTCTCATTAACGTGCAGTTTGCGGTTAAGCCGGCCGAGGGCGATGCCGGCGGGCCCGATCAGATCTTTGTGATCGAGGCCAACCCTCGTGCATCTCGTACGGTTCCTTTTGTCGCCAAAGCGACTGGTCGGCTTATGGCCAAGATCTCGGCCCGGGTGATGTTGGGGGCAACTCTGTCTGAACTTCGAGCCGAGGGCTTTTCAATGGCCAATGAGGCTGCGGGTTATTGGGCAGTGAAGGAGGCAGTGCTTCCGTTCAACCGTTTCCCTGAGACTGATGCGCTACTTGGCCCAGAAATGCGATCGACTGGTGAAGTAATGGGAATTGATGTGTCCCCTGGGCTTGCGTTTGTTAAGGCTCAGCTAGCGGCTGGAACTGAACTTGTTCGGGCCGATGACCCAAACAGTGGGACCAAGACTGTCTTCTTGTCGCTCGCCGACCGGGACAAGGCCGCTGGAATCGAAGTTGCTAAAGACCTCGACGCTCTCGGGTTCGACTTCGCCGCAACGTCAGGAACAGCTGCTGCGCTTGGCGAGGCGGGGATTGAGGTTGGTCAAGTTCTTGCTCGACTTGGTGAACAACAGGGACTGACCGCTTTAGACCTGATCGAGGACGGGAAGATCGCAATGGTCATCAACACGCCGAGAGGTCGTGGGGCGCGTGCCGACGGTGCCTACATCCGCCAGGCCGCGTCGAGAAACGGTTTGCCGCTGCTAACCACAGTTGCCGCAGCGGCCTCGGCGGCACGCGGACTTCGCGAGTGGAAAGACCACGACCTCCAGGTCCGAACCCTTCAGTCAATCCATGGATCGTGAGAGCGGTGGGTAACCCGGTAGCAGCAACTCTTGCCAAGTTCGGCCGTCGAGCGCCTCTGGGCGCCTCCGATGTTGACCTGACTGCACAAATCGGGTCAGTCAGTCTTGGTTCGCCGATCCTTACAGCTTCGGGAACGGCTGGCCACGGCGCTGAGCTAAGCGCCTTTGTTGACCTGGCCACTCTTGGCGCAGTGGTAGTGAAATCGATTGCAGCATTCGAGTGGGAAGGCAACCCAGCGCCTCGAGTCCATCAAACAACCGCAGGCATGATCAACTCTGTTGGTCTGCAGGGCACTGGCGTTGCTGATTGGGTTGAGAACGAGCTGCCCGATCTTGAAGCAGCGGGGGCGTTGGTGGTTGCATCCATCTGGGGACGCTCAGTTGATGACTACAGGCGCGCCGCCCAACTGCTGGCTGGCGCCCCCGACACGGTCGTGGCGGTCGAGGTAAACATCTCTTGCCCCAACACCGAAGCAGGCAACGAACTTTTCGCCCACTCGCCACAAATGACCGAACAGGTCATCTCGGCTTGTTCAGTAGCGGATCGACCGTTGTGGGCAAAGCTGAGCCCGAACGGCGGACCAGTGTTGGTGCCAGTGGCTCGGGCCGCAGCTAATGCGGGCGCTGAAGCGGTCACGGTGGCTAACACTTTCTTCGGGCTAAGTATTGATCCAGTTACTCGCAAACCTCGCCTCGGCAAGGGCTATGGCGGGGTGTCAGGGCCAGCAATTCACCCTCTCGCAGTACGAGCAGTTGCTTTGGTTCACGACGCTGAACCGGAGCTGCCCATTATCGCAGCCGGTGGTGTTGCCGCCGTCGAAGACGTCGTCGAGTTCGCTCTTGTTGGAGCTTCGGCGGTTCAAGTAGGAACTGCAACCTTCGCTGATCCAGCGATCACTGGTCGGTTAGTCACCGATCTAGGTCGCTGGTGCGCTAAACAAGGGGTCGCCAGCTATGCCGAGTTAGTCGGCAAAGCGGACTTCTCTTAACCCGAAAGGCCAAGACTATGGCGGAATCTTCAACTCAAACATCGGCTGAGGGTCTTGCCCCTGAGCTTCGATCCAAGATGGCGCTGGCCCTTGATGTCGACGACCTAGTGGCGGCCAATCGCCTCGCCCGCCAGCTTCGCCCGTGGTTTGGAGTAGCCAAGATAGGGCTTGAGCTCTACACCGCAACTGGTCCTGACGTGATCGGGGCAATGTTGGACAACGGCTTTGAGGTCTTCTTGGACATCAAGCTTCACGACATCCCGACCACGGTCAACAAGGCGGCGAGCGTCGCAGGTGCTCTTGGAGTGAGCTATTTGACCATGCACGCTCATGGCGGCCTACCCATGCTGCGAGCTGGCGTCGAAGGACTCACCACCGGCGCCCGCAAGGCCGGACTGGAAGATCCAACCGCTCTTGCCATCACCGTTCTGACCTCAGATGCAGATGCTCCGGACCACATTGTGCCTAGTCGCTTGCGGGTAGCGGTTGAGGCTGGATGTGGCGGAGTTGTCTGCTCAGCTACTGATCTCAAGGACATTCGCGAGATGTCGCCACGGACTATGAGGGTCGTTCCGGGGATACGGGCAGCAGGTGGCGACAAACATGATCAACCTAAGGCAGTCACCCCAGAGATTGCTTTAGAAGAGGGCGCAGACATGATTGTTGTAGGCCGAGCAGTCACCTTGGCCGACGATCCTGCCGCTGCTGCAGCGGCTCTTTTCGCCGACATCGCTGCTAGCTAAGCACGCTCGGAAGACCTCTAGTATCCTTATTTCATGGCTAACCCACCCAAGTTAACCCCAGAACAAAGGGCCGCAGCTCTTGTCAAAGCGGCTGAGGCGCGTCGTGTGCGGGCTGAGGTAAAAGCAAGGTTGAAGATGGGGACGGTCACGTTCCCGGAGCTGTTAAAACAGGCTGAAGGCGATCGGATCATTTCCAAGATCAAAGTGCTAGCAGTTCTGGAGTCTTTGCCCGGCGTAGGCAAGGTCACTGCGCGCAAGCTCATGGAAGACATCGGCATTGCAGAGTCTCGTCGGCTTGCCGGCCTAGGTGAAAAGCAGACGGCGGCACTGCTCAAGGAATTCTCCTGAGTCTTGTTGTTGTAATTTCAGGACCAGGCGGCGTCGGCAAGGGAACCGTCGTCAACGAATTGCTTAAGAAGTATCCGGACGACCTCTGGCTCAGCCGGTCATGGACAACTCGCGAACGGCGAGTAGGAGAAGATCCTGACGCTTACGCGTTCAAAACGAGAGAAGAATTTGAAGCGCGTATTGCCGCTGGCGGGTTCCTCGAATACGCAGACTTTCTTGGTAACTACTATGGAACGCCGACGCCGACCCCGCCGCCGAATCGGGATCTGATTCTTGAGATTGACGTACAAGGGGCTCGCCAAGTTCTCGAAGTGGTGGATTCCCCGCTGCTGATATTTCTACAGGCACCGTCGGCGGATGAGCAGCGCTCAAGACTGGAGCGACGCGGTGACCCGCCCGAAAGAGTTCAAGAACGGGTGGCCAAGGCGGCTGAAGAGGCTTCGGCTGGAGCCGAACTCGGAGCCATCGTGTTGATCAATAACGAGGTCTCTGATACCGCCGATGCCATATACGACGTAATCAAAAAACACCGCCAGTAGCGCTATAGTGAGCCGTTGTTCTACCGATAGATCTCAAAGCTTGAGGACCGCAATTCCATGACCAAAAACTACGACACGATGATGACCCCCGAAGTTGAAGGCCTCATGGCCAAGACTGATTCCAAGTTTGGTCTGTGCACATTGGCATCGACTCGGGCCCGAGAAATCAACGCATACTTCGGTCAGCTTGGTGGCGAAGGTCTTGGTTCCAAGGTTCCACCACAAGTCACCTCAATCTCGCGCAAGTCGCTGACTATTGCCTTTGAAGAGATTGCGGCTGAAAAGATCGTTCCGGTTCGACCAGAGCCAGACGACGGTTAACTTTAATGGCGCCCTCAACTGATGCCCCGGCACCGCTAGCTGGTCGCCGCATCGTTCTGGGTGTTACCGGTGGCATTGCCGCCTACAAAAGTGTTGAGATCATGAGACGGCTGCAAGACTTGGGCGCGCACGTCAGTCCGATCCTGACCGAATCTGCCACGAAGATGATCGGCGTCAAGACCTTTGAGGCGCTGGCATCTGAACCCCCCAAAACCTCGCTCTATTCAGATTCCCATCCCAGCCCTCACACCTATCTCGGGCAAAACGCTGACCTAATTCTGGTCGCCCCCGCTACCGCGCGAATTCTCTCCGATCTTCGCACCGGCCGATCCGATGACTTGCTCTCGGCAACGCTGTTGGCCACCGAGGCACCAGTTGTGGTGGCCCCGGCGATGCATACAGAGATGTGGAATCATCCCGCAACAACGGAAAACGTTTCGGTCCTTCGTTCTAGGGGTGTCACAGTTGTTGGTCCTGCAGTGGGTCGACTCGCCGGCGGTGATGAGGGTCCCGGGCGCTTGTCTGAACCCGAGACGATCGTGGTGGCAGTGGTTCAGCGGCTGGCGAGCGATGCAGATCTGGCAGGCTTAAAGGTCTTGATCAGCGCTGGCGGTACCCGAGAAGCACTTGATCCTGTGCGTTATCTCGGCAACCGATCTACTGGCAAGCAAGGACACGCGCTGGCTGAAGCAGCTGCAGCTCGTGGCGCAGAGGTGGTTCTCATAACAGCGTCCCCGCTTGCTAGTCACAGTGGTATCGGGCGAATCAACGTGGTGTCCGCAGCTGAGATGGCTACTGCTGTCAAGGCCGAAGCAGCGACCTCAGACATCGTGATTATGGCCGCTGCTGTCGCTGACTTCCGGCCTGTGTCGGTGGCAGAGAAGAAGCTCAAAAAGGCTGACGGGACTCCGCAAATCACTTTGGAGCGGACTGAAGACATTTTGGCCGCTCTGGGTCAGTCAAAGAGGTCCGGTCAAGTCTTGGTTGGTTTCGCCGCAGAGACCAACGACGTTTCCGCTAACGCCAAAGCCAAGCTGGAAAAAAAGAACGCTGACCTCATTGTTGCCAACGACGTCTCGGCCCCTGGTGTCGGCTTTGGGCACGAGACAAACGCAGTCACAATTCACGCCGCCGACGGTTCCCAAACCCAGGTAGCACTTAGTGAAAAGTCTCAAATCGCTCACGCAGTTCTAGATGCTGCACTTGCCCGGCTAGGTTCCAGCACCTGACTAGCTGGCCATGTATCCTCAAGCGGGCAGCTAGGCGACATGACGCTGCCCGAAAACCACAATCTTCTGAGAAGCGAGTCTCTGTTGAAAAACTTTACCTTTACCTCTGAGTCAGTTACCGAAGGCCATCCAGACAAGATGGCTGACCAGATATCAGATTCGATTCTCGATGCAATCCTGGAACAAGACCCGATGTCTCGGGTCGCGTGTGAAACCTTTGTGACCACAGGTCTGGCCCTGATTGCTGGTGAAATCACAACCGAGGCCTATGTCGACATCCCGTCGGTTGTCCGCGGCACTATCAACCGGATTGGATACAACCGGGAGAGCTACGGCTTTGACGGAAACACCTGTGGTGTCATGGTCGCAATTGACGAGCAGTCGCCTGACATCGCCCAGGGCGTTAACAAGAGTGAAGAAATCCGTAGCGGCGCCGGCGGCGACGACTTGGATGAACAGGGCGCTGGCGATCAGGGCATGATGTTTGGCTACGCATCGGATGAGACCGACGTGCTGATGCCGCTTCCGATTCACACGGCCCACCGCATGGCTGAGAAGTTGGCTGAGGTTCGCAAGGCGGGCACCGTTCCGTATCTGCGTCCTGACGGCAAGACCCAGGTGACATTTGACTACGAAGACGGTGTTCCAGTTCGCCTAAAGACGGTGCTGATTTCGACTCAGCACGACGACGGAATCGACCGCGATTCGATGATTCGTCCCGACCTCACCGAGCACGTCATCCGGCCTGTCATCCCTGCTCAGTTCGCCGACGATGACTATGAGATCCTTGTTAACCCAACCGGTCGTTTCGTAATTGGCGGCCCAGTAGGCGACGCCGGATTGACCGGTCGCAAGATCATCGTTGACACCTACGGCGGCACGGCCCGTCACGGCGGTGGTGCGTTCTCCGGCAAGGATCCATCCAAGGTTGACCGTTCAGCCGCCTACGCCACTCGCTGGGTTGCAAAGAACTTGGTAGCTGCCGGCGCTGCGAAGCGTTGTGAGGTGCAAGTTGCCTACGCCATCGGTGTGGCTCGCCCGGTATCGGTGATGGTTGAGACCTTCGGAACTGAAAACGTCGACCCAGACAAGATTGCCGCAGTCGTCAACGACGTGTTTGACCTGCGCCCCGGTGCCATCTTGCGCGATCTTGAGCTTCGCAACCCGATCTATGCAACCACAGCGGCCTATGGCCACTTCGGTCGTGAAGACGGCAATTCCTTCACCTGGGAACGCCTCGACCGAGTTGACGCAGTCAAGAGCGCGCTGAATCTTTAACTCGCCAGTTAGCGTCAGAACGTGGCGCAGGTTGTTCGAGTCCTGCCCGATGTTTCGGGCCTAGATAAGACCTTCGATTACTCAGTCCCAGCCGACTGGGCTGATCGAGCGGTATTGGGCGCGCTTGTTCGCATCGATTTGGGCCCCAGGCGGGTGGCGGGCTGGATCGTCGAGTGTGATCCAGCAGACTTGCCACCCCAGGTAGAACTCAAGGACGTGTCCAAGATCTCTAGCGTCGGCCCAAGCGGCGATGTCATTTCGCTTGGAAGGTGGGCCAGTCATCGTTGGAGCGGGAGGTGGTCACGTCTCCTCAAGACCGCCTCACCTGACACGATGGTTCCAGTGTTGCCAACTCAGCGGCGGACTGTAACTCCCAAAACGACCCCAACCGAGCTGGCCCAAAGTGCCTTTGCCGAACCTGGGGTAACCGTTGTTCGCATGCCACCAAGTGCTGATCTCTCGCAGTTTGTTGTGGGCGCTGCCCATTTGGGAGACGCTCTAGTAGTTACCCCGAGCATTCGAATGGCCCAAGACGCGGCTGGCGCGTTGCGGCGTGCCGGGGGTGTTGCTCGCTTGTTGCCACGGGACTGGGCGTTGGCCGCGGCTGGCGGGGGCACCGTAATTGGCGCTCGCTCGGCGGTCTGGGGCCCGTGTAACGACCTGGCTGCGATATTGGTGATCGACGAACACGATGAGTCTCTTCAAGAAGAGCGGAACCCTACGTGGCACGCCAGGCACGTTGCCATTGAACGCGCCCACCGAGCCGGCGTGCCTTGTGTTCTTGTGTCGCCGACGCCGTCGGTAGACGTAGTTGCAAATGCAGACCGGATACTTGCGCCTTCGCGTACTCAAGAGCGCAGCGGTTGGCCGGTCACGATGTTGGCCGACAGGCGGAATGAGGACCCAGCCCGAGCCGGCCTATTCTCGCCGCAGCTGGTGAACGCAATTGGTGGTGGCGGAAAGGTTCTTTGCGTTCTGAACCGGAAAGGTCGGGCAAAGATGTTGGCGTGTGGCAGCTGTGGCGAGCTCATCCGCACCACCGACGGCGAACACCTGATGGCGGAAACCGATGGCCAGCTAGTGGCTCCAACCGGCGAAAGTCGGCCCTTGATATGTGCAGTTTGCACTGGCACCAAACTGAAGCGACTGCGATTGGGCGTTGCGCGTGCTCGGGAAGAGCTTGAAGCACTGGCCCGAGAACCCGTCGCCGAACTGACTGGTGACACAGCATCCAGCGACGCTTACGACGCACGCATCGTGGTTGGGACCGAAGCTGTGTTGCATCAGATCGACACCGCAGACACGGTTGTGTTCTTGGATTTTGACTCAGAGCTAATGGCGCCGCGGTATCGGGCAGCCGAGCAAGCGTTGGGATTACTGGCGCGGGCAGCCCGGATCGTTGGTGGCCGGTCGGGGGGTGGAAGGATTCTTATTCAGACCCGGGACCCACAGCATCGGGTCATAGCTGCGGTCGTAAAGGCCGATATCGAGTCGTTCACCTCCTTTGAACATCGCCTGCGTTTGGCCGGCAACTTCCCGCCTGTGTCCGCGCTGGCTCAGGTGAGTGGTGCCGGGGCCGCCAAAGCCGTCGAGTCAATGATGTCTCGCCTGGACGTTGAAGTCATGGGCCCAAACGCCGCAGGTCACTATTTGCTGAGATCGCCAGATTCAGCGACCCTGGCGCAGGCTCTGATTGAACTTCGCCTGGCCACTCCGTCGTCATCGACGAAGTCAGGCTCCTATCGAATTGCCGTGGACCCACCCAGGGTCTGACCTAGTGAGGTCCGCTGACGCAGAACTCGTTACCTTCGGGGTCGTTGAAGACTGACCAAGCGTGGCCCCATTCTTCGACATCTCGTACGTGGGTTGCGCCTAGCCCAACCAAGCGCTCGATCTCGTTCGCCATGTCGTCGCACTCAAGGTCGATATGCACCCGGTTCTTAACTGTCTTGTCTTCGGGAACCTGAATGAAGAGCCAGTTAGGCGAAGAGTCACTGCTGGGCAACTGCGCAAAGAACTCGCTAGCGCCTTCACCCACTGGCCGATCAATCACGTTTGACCAGAACCCAGACAGGGTTAAGGGTTGCTTGCAATCAAAAGTGAGGTTGGCCAGCTTTGTTCCCATGCCTTCAAACCTAGTCAGTTCGGCAACATATCGCTCCGAAGTCGGCAGACGTTTGGGAGACTATGGCGATGGCTGATGAATCGTTTGGTGGCGACAAGAAAGAGGGCCAGTCAATCCTCGGACCGGTCGAACGCAAGTTCATTGACTACTGGGTACCCCGGCTGCCGCAGTGGCTGCGCAGTTGGCAGCTGACAATGTTCACCACGGTATGGAGCGCAGTAATTGTCCTGAGTGGGTGGTTGGCCTCACCAGGCCAAGGTGACAATCGATCCTGGCTCTGGCTCTTGTCCTTCTGTGTTTTTGGTCAATGGCTGACTGACTCCTTTGATGGGACGTTGGGTCGCACTAGGGGAGAAGGCTTGGTGAAGTGGGGGTTCTTCATGGACCACTTTCTCGACACTGTCTTTGCCGGCAGCATCGTCATCGCCTATTCCTTTATTGCCCCTGAAGGTATGGGTTTCTTGTTTCAGCTATTGCTTTTGGTAACAGTGCTGATGATGGCTCTGTCCTTTCTAAGTTTCGCAGCAACCAACAAATTCCAAATCGCCTTCTATGGAATCGGGCCGACCGAAGTTCGGATCTCCTACATCGCGCTAAACACCTTGGTGTTCTTCACAGGCAATGGGATCTTCTGGTGGGGTGTGCCCTTAGTTCTAGCGGCGAATGTTGCGGCGCTTGTGACCTTGACCTACAACACTCACAAAACGCTTTGGGCCATCGATAAAGCTGCCATTAGCTAAGGGCTGGTCTGGCCAGATCCGGTTTGGCTTGACTGGAGTCTCAGGATTTGGCCCACTGTTGACGAGCCGCTTCATACAGTGCCACGGTCCCCGCTTGTGACACGTTTAGCGAGCCGACCTTGCCTAGCTGAGGCAAGAATGCGACATGGTCGACAACATCGAGAGTGGCGGGATGAACGCCACGTTCTTCGTGGCCTAGTACCAGGCAAATATTGCTTCCAAGGTCGATCTCGAACATCGGGCGGGCCGTGTGGGTTAGCTCTATCGCAACCGTTGTCATACCTAACGCCTGGGCTTCGGCAACCGCTTCAACACCGGTGGCAGCAACCTTCCAGTCGACCAAGCGCTCGCAACCGAGCGCGGTCTTGGCGACCTTGGTGTGGCCCGGGTCCGGGGTCGGCGGAACTAGCCACATCGGCCCAGTTTTGTAGGCCGCAGCGGACCGGAATAGAGAACCGACGTTAAACGGGCTCTGAACTCCGTCAAGAATCACCCCAAGCGAGAGTTCGGTTTTGCGACGCCACGTGCGGTGAAGACGTTTGAGTTCTGTTGGAGTTAGTGACTTCACTTGTTTGGGCTCACATCGAATAGTCGGAAGGCTTTTCTTGAGCCTCGGCGCACAACGCCGTAGCCCTGGGTCTCGAGCCAGCTTGCTAGGGAATCAGATCCTAGGTGTTTCTGCACCACCAAATGCGCAGAACCTTCGGAGCCAAGACGGCTCAGCCAAAGGGTCAACAGCTCGTGAAGCGCCTTCTTGCCAATGCGAATCGGTGGGTTTGACCAAATCCGGTCAATCTTCAGATTGGGTGGGAAGTCTTCGGGGGCCAGAACCTTGACGTTGTCTAGACCAGCGGCTCGGGCGTTGGCGGCACACAGCTCTCTCGCTCGAGAGTTGATCTCGACTGCATACACAGTGGCATTGCGATTGCGGCTGGCCAAGGCCAGAGCGATTGGGCCATATCCGGCGCCAACGTCTACCAGGACCGAGTCGGTCTCCACTGCTTCGGGTCCGTCAAGCAGTAGCAATTTGGTTCCATAGTCCACCGCTTGACCAGCAAAAACCCCTCGGTCGGTTCCCAGCGTCAGCTTGATGTCGGGCAATGCCAGCTCGACCTGACTCGGCGCCGACTGAACCTGGGGATCGGGGCTGAAATAGTGACCGGCAGGCGTAACTGATCCTTGGGTCCCAGACTCGTTCGTCATAAATATAGACGGTACCCTGGGTAGCGCTATGACCTCCCCTTATGACGTCCGTGTCTTCGGAGACCCAGTGCTGCGCAAAGTGGCCGAAGCCGTAACTGATATTGACGGAAAGCTTGTTCAGCTCGCTGACGACATGCTCCAGACAATGTATGAAGAGCCTGGTCTCGGGCTTGCTGCCCCCCAAGTTGGAGTGGGTAAACGCTTCTTTGTTTACGACGTTGGCGAAGGCCCAGAGGTGATGGTGAATCCCACCGTTATCGAGACCCGAGACGAATGGCTGTTTGAGGAAGGCTGCCTGAGCGTGCCCGGATTGTCCTGGGAAATTGTTCGGCCCAAGGAAGTTCACATTCAGGGCTACAACCTTGACGGAAACGAAATCAATATCGAAGCTGACGAACTGCTGGCCCGGCTGTTCCTACATGAGATGGACCACTTGAACGGCGTGCTCCTGATCGATCACCTCGAAGGCGATACGCGCAAAGCGGCTATGCGTACGCTGCGCGAAACGTTCATAGACCCAGTCAACCTATAGCGCCGTCATGAACCCAGCGAACACCAAGAGGCGGCTGGTGTTCTTGGGCACTCCGGCTCTGGCCGTGCCAACGTTACGAGCGCTTCACGAAGCGGGCCACGAAATTGCCTTAGTTGTGACCAGGGTGGACAAGAAGCGAGGCCGCGGGGGAGACGTGAGTCCGTCACCGGTGAAGGCGGCTGCTTTAGAGCTGGGCCTAAAGGTGAGTCATGACCCCGATGACGTTTTGGCTTCGGGAGCCGAGCTAGGGATTGTTGTGGCCTATGGCCGTATGATCTCATCTGAAATTCTCCAGGCAATACCGATGTTGAACTTGCACTTCTCACTACTTCCCCGATGGCGGGGTGCCGCACCGGTTGAGCGTGCGCTTCTGAGCGGTGACAAGACGACCGGAGTCTGCATCATGGGACTTGAAGAGACTTTGGATACGGGCCCAGTCTTTGCCCGGATCGAGTTGCCAATTGGCCCCGAAGCCACACTTGAATCATTGCGGCGCGAACTGGTCGAACGAGGCACCGAGTTGTTGCTCAACACACTCGAGGCCGAACTTCCCGAGCCCGAACCTCAAGTTGGCGAACCTGTTTACGCGGCGAAGATAACCGCTGACACGCTCCGCATCGATTTCAACCAGCCAGCCAGCCTGATCGAACGTCAAGTTCGTCTCGGTCGTGCATGGTCAAGCTTTCGGGGCAAACGGCTGGGCATTTGGGCCGTGAGTTTGGGAGCCGGTGACGAAGCTCAGAAGCTCGAACAAGACGATGTGCTGCTGGCTGCAGGAGAGATTGGTGCAGGCGCCGTGGTAGGCACTGGCGACGGGTTGCTAACGCTGTTAGAAGTCCAGCCGGAATCAAAGAAACGGATGCCAGCTGACGCGTGGCTTAACGGCATGCAACCCAAGGCCGGCGAGGTTCTCGGTGGTCAAGATGGCCGCTAGCAAAAACCCCGGCAACCGGAAAGCCGGCAACCGGAAAGCCGGCAACCGAAAAGCCAGTTCTAATTCGGGCATACCGGCCCGACGGCTTGCCTTGCGCGCACTAAAGCGAATCGACGCCGACGGTGCCTATGCCAACTTGGTGCTGGGTCCAATGTTGGCCGAGTCGGACCTGTCTGATCGTGACCGAGGACTGGTGACCGAACTGGTCTACGGCACTACTCGAATGCGCCGAGCCTGTGACCACATCGTGGACGGGTTTGTGCTGGGCAAGGTAGACAACGAGGTTAGGAACGCGCTCAGGCTGGGTGCCTACCAGATGGCCTATATGGACACGCCTCCTCATGCTGCGGTGTCAGCAACGGTTGGAGCTGTTAAGGGCCGTGGCGGATCAATGGTTAACGCCGTGCTTCGTAAAGTTGGAGCCTCGGTTGGCAACATCAACTGGCCAGATGACGCAACAAGGCTTAGCTATCCCAACTGGATCTTGAAAGAGCTCACAAACGATCTTGGGTCTGATCAGGCACTCCAAGCCTTGGAGGCAATGAACGAGCGAGCCACCGTTACCGAGCGCGACGACGGTTACATCCAGGACCCAGCATCAGCGGAGGTGGTGGCATCAGTCGATGCTGGCCCAGGAATGTTTGTTGCCGATCTCTGCGCCGCCCCAGGTGGTAAGGCAACAGGCATCGCCCAAACAGGCGCAACCGTTATCGCAGGAGATCTCAACCCAAAGCGGGCTGGACTAATAGCGTCGAACGCTCAACGGCTAGGTCATGACGTAGGAGTGCTGGTTGCAGACGGATTGAAGCCACCGTTCAGGCCCGAGTCGTTTGATCGAGTGCTGGTGGATGCCCCCTGTAGTGGGCTTGGCAGTTTGCGGCGTCGAGCGGACGCTCGCTGGCGAATTGATGCAAACGCGCCCGGTCGTCTCGCTCCGCTTCAAGTGGCGCTAGTGGAAGCTGGGCTTGATCTCCTGAAGCCCGAGGGCAAGTTGATCTACAGCGTCTGCACTCTCACAAACGCCGAGTCACAGGGTGTACTCGAGTCGCTTGGGAGCAAAGTGATAGTTGAAAGCCAGGAGCTAAAGCTGCCCGATGAGTCCGACGGAATGTTCACCGCCATTTTGCGCCGAACATAAGAGCTCGACTCTCAGAGGTTAGTTTTCGCCGGGCTAAAGAAGATCGTCGACCATTGGTCGAAGGAACAAACCAGACCGTACCTTCGGGCTGAAGTAGGTGCTTTTAGGAGGCATGTTTATTCCAGCATCGGCAACTGCGAGTAAGTCCGGGATTGACACTGGTCGCATTGCACAGAGAATTCCGCTGCCACTGGTGGAGGCGGCGACCTCGGTGAGAGGCTCTTCGCCCGGGTGGTAAATCACTCTGTTGTCCGATTCCTTGAATCCGAATAACGGATCAAGGATCTGTCGGTGGAGAACCACTGGATCTAAATGGGCTAGCGGGTCTGCTGCGCTGGGAACAATTGGCAAGCTAACCAGTACCCATTCCTGTCCGGTGTGGAAGAGCAGCTCGTCATCACTTTGTTGGGCCGGGAGGTCAACGCTACGACGTTGATCGAAGCCTGCTATGGCGTCACAGAATTGCTGGCTGCTCATGTTCTTGAGAACACGGTGGTAGGCCAGGTTGTTCAGCTGGTCAGAAGCAAACAACGCAGTGTGGGTCCACCGGCCAGCCGGGTTTTCGTTGCGGCTCATATATCGGGCTGCAGTTCCAATTCGATGGTGGCCGTCGATCACATAGAAAGGCTCGTCGGCCAAATCTTCGGTGATGATGGCGGCGTCGGCAGCCGAGATTGGCCAAACCCTTTGCCGAAGTCCAAAGTTGTCAACATCCAGAACTGGGTCACTTATGCAGCTGCGGTCGATGGCGTCAGCCACAACCGTGCTGTAACGGTGCCCGAGTGCAATCGGGCTTGACTGAGCGGCCACAACTTCGAAGTGTCGCGTGAGAAGTTCGAGTCGATCAGGGTGGACTTCCTCGTGGGTCTTGATCTGCTTGCGGTGGTAGGCGCCGACGTCGACTCCGCCCACTATCGCTCGCTGAACCCCGATCTGGTTAGCCAGCTCATACACATAGAAGCACTCACTTAGCGAGCCGAAGGCGCCTTCAGTGATCAAGCGATCAAGTGCAGCTTTGCCTGCCAACACCATGTCTTCGACAGTGTCGTCAGTTCCGGGTTCGGGCGACCTCGTAACGTTCAGGTAGCTGTCTGGGTTTGTGGCGGTAAAAGTCGCTCGTTGGGAGTCGCTCAAAGAGTCGTGCGCTGGCGCAACAACACGTTCGGCCCACTCAGGTTTTACCAACGCCAAAGAGAGCGGTACGAATGCGACCACTACGAACCGCCGGTTGTTGAGGCAGCAATAACTTCTTCAATTTCCAGCAGTTTCGCCAGAGTCGAATCGTCCGGGCATTGTGAGACCTGAATCGTTGCAACTGCTGCGGCGTCAGGTCCGGCGAACACCTGATTCTCCATTTGCTGAACGTTTATGCCTTCGGCCCTCAGGATCGCGAAGATCTGAGCAAGTACGCCAACCTTGTCGGCGTGGCGCACAACAAGGCAATCGTGGCCGGTCGGCTCGGCGTTCATATTCACGCAGTTACGCACCTCGCCCTTGGTGTAGGCGGAGATCACTTCGACGGTACCTTGAGCAACCGAAGCTTGGGACTGATCGGTTGATGCGCCCACGTGGTGGGTGCCCACAACTGACCGATGCTTGGCAAGGACCGAGTCGAACTCTCCTTTGCCGCCCGATGGCTCGTTTGCATACACATCAAGCCCGGCCTTCATTCCCCGGTTATCCAGCGCATCAAGCAGCGCTGCTTCGTCAATTACCTCGCCGCGGCTCGTGTTCAAGATGACCGCGCCATCGCGCATGTGGCCCAGGAATTGGCCGTCAACCATGCCCAGTGTTGAATCACTCTTGGGTACGTGGATCGAGACTACGTCAGAGGTACGAAGAAGCTCTTCCTGGTTCTCGACCAACCGAATCCCGATGCTGCGAATCCTGTTCAACACCGACTCGGATCGGCCTTCCTTGCGAACCGCGATGACTGTCATATCGAAAGACTTCGCTCGTTCAGCAACGGCCAGGCCGATCTCACCTAGGCCAACAATGCCAATTGTCTTGCCAGCGATGCCCTCGGCCTTTGTGTATCGGCTCTTGTTCCAAGCATTGTTGCGAAGATCTCCAACCTGGTCAGCAATGTGGCGATCAATCGAGAGCATTAAGCCCATAGTTAGTTCAGCCACCGCGATGGCGTTGCGCCCCGGAACGTTGCAAACATAGATTCCGCGAGTCGACGCTGCGACCTTGTCGATGTTGTCGGTCCCAGCCCCCGCTCTCACAATCAATCCAAGGTTGTCTGCGGCCGCAATTGAGCTTGCATTGACCTTGGTAGAGCGCACAACCACAACGTCGGCTCCCGAGATGCGGTCGGGCAGGTCGTCGGCTGTGATCGAAGCATCGACGGTGAGGGTGTGCCCGGCCTCCTTCAGTGCGCCCAGCAGGCCTTCATCGATGTTGTCAGCAAACAAAATATGCATTTGGATTCCTTAGGCAAGCTGGGATTCGGCAAAGCGGAATCCCAGGTGACACGGTTAGTACTGTTTAGATTGGAACTATGCAGAAGAGTACGTGCATTGGCACACTGTGTCTATGGGTGACACTCAGCTAAGTGCAAAGATCATTACCGTTTCCGACGGCGTCATAGCCGGAACTAGGGAAGACAAGTCGGGGGATGCTCTAGCGGCTCACTTGACCGAGGCGGGCTATGAGATAGTCGACAGACGCCAGATTTCCGACGGTGTTGATTCGGTCGCTCAGACGCTTGAAGCGCTTGCCAAGGGTTTCAACGGCTTGATCGTCACTACAGGGGGCACGGGCTTTGGCCCGCGAGACCTAACGCCTGAAGGCACAAAGCAGGTCCTAGAGCGCGAAGCCCCTGGGTTAGCCGAAGCGATGCGGCTTTGTAACCCCAAGGGCCTTGGTCGCCTTTCGCGAGCGCTGGCTGGGACCATTGGGACAGCATTGATCCTGAACACCCCAGGCTCTACTAAGGGCTGCATCGAGACCCTTGACGCCGTTCTTGATGTGGTGCCCCACGCCATCGACCTGATGGCTGGCGGCCGTCCGCACTAAGGCTGACAAGCACATTCTTGATTTGGGTGACAATGATCTGGCTTTAGCCCAATAGGCTCAGCAGATGCTAGAACTCGTCCTGCCTAAGGGATCGCTAGAGAAAGCCACGATGGCGTTGTTTGAGGCGGCTGATCTAAATGTCCGCCGCAACTCATCAGTCCAATACAAGGCCACAATCGATGACCCCCGTGTCAACGGTGTGCGCATCCTCCGACCTCAGGAGATTCCGGTCTATGTGGCAGAGGGTCTGTTCGATCTCGGCATAACAGGTCGAGACTGGGTTGCTGAGACTGACAGCGATGTTGTCAGCCTCGGGGAGTTGAAGTACTCAAAAGTAACCGCGAAGCCCGTCAAGATCGTTGTTGCTGTTCCCGAGGACTCCCCAGTTCAATCGGTTGCCGAACTGCCCCAAGGAGTTCGGGTCTCAACTGAGTACCCGGTTCTGACCCGAAAGTTCTTTGCAGACAAAGGGATCGAAGCCGACATACGCCTGTCTTATGGAGCCACCGAGGCAAAGGTCCCCGACATTGTCGACGTTGCGGTTGACATCACAGAAACCGGTAACGCCCTGCGGGCTGCCGGCTTGCGAATCGTCGACACTATTCTCACTAGTTATACCGAGTTTGTTGCTAACGCTGAGGCCTACGCCGATCCTGACAAACGCCACGCTATGGAGCAGCTGCTGACGCTGCTGCAAGGCTCGCTTGAGGCCCGCACAAAGGTGTTAGTCAAGCTGAACGTTGTCTCCGATAGCGAACTCGAGAGCGTTATTGCTTTGCTTCCGTCCATGAAATCGCCCACGGTCAACCAGTTGCACGGCCAGGCCGGGTACGCCATTGAAACCGTTGTTGAGAAGTCAGGAATCAACAGGTTGATTCCTGATCTGAAGGACGCAGGAGCAACGGACATAATCGAGCTTCCGCTGTCCAAAATCATCCGCTAACACCGATTTGGGCCTACGGGCCCGCATGATCGACTCTTTTAGCGGTACATGGATCCAGTTCTAGCTTACTAATTGGCGCATTTTCGGGTTATTTCGTGAGCTATTAGGCCGATAGGTCTAAGTGAGCGATGTTGCAATTGCGGTCCCAAACGACGCTTTCACCGAGGAAGAGCCCGGTGGAGTTGTTGACGCGTGGCTAAAAAACGCTCCAGTTGTGGCGGTAATCGGTGTTGTCGGTCTTGTTTTGACAGCTCTTCTGTGGTGGGGGCTTCGCTCGATCGAATCTGATCAGTTCAGAGTTGATCAGGAGCGACAATTTCTCAGCCAGAGCACTGGGTTTGAGCAGTCGATCGCCGACCTTGCAACCGAACTGGATAAGCGCGCGTCGTTTCAGAGTCTTCAGACATTGACGCCAACGCCAGCTGCATTACGTCTCCAAACCGATCACCTGGGTCCGGTTGCCTTCATCGAGTTGGTCAGAAGCGAGGTCGAGGCTACCGAGTTGGCTGAAAGTGAGGAGGGCCGAGTCGATCAGGCTTTCGAGCTGATGTTTAACCCGGCAGCGGAGTCCACTGACTATCCGGCCATGGTCCTGACCAGAGTCGTCGGCAGCGACGTCGGCACGAATCTCATTGGGGCCAACATTGGTGGCAGCGGCGAGTTCTTAGAAAACCTCCGAGTGCAGGCCTTGGCTGAGCGCCAAACACAGGCCTACTCAGCGGTTCCGGGTCTAGAGCTACTCGGTGATCCGAGCACCGGAGTGATCCTGGTTACGCCAGTAACCCGAACCAGAGATGGTGAAAGTGTTGTTCGCGGCGCTCTGATTCTCTGGGTCGACGTGGTCGGAATGGTCGAACGTCTTAACCAGCCATCGAGCCAAGCCGTCGTGTCATTCAATGGGCGAACTCTCGGCAACATGAGCTTTAACGAAGCCGACGCGTTTGGCGAACCCAGCGATTTCAGCGCTGCTGGTGCTCAATGGTCGATCCAGGGATATTCCGACGGCTCTCAGGTGGCGCACTGGACCTCGTGGTTAGCGATGGTGGCCGGAATCATACTGACCGTTTCAGCCGCTGGATTCGCTCGCTCGGTGCGCAAGCACGCAATGACCCTTGGGCGATTGCAGCGCAGCGAATATGACGCACGCCATGATGATCTAACCGGACTTCTCAATCGTGCTGGAATCACCAAAGCGGTTAACGAACTTGTTGATCAGCGACGGCCCCATCAGATGGTTGGGCTGCTCTTTTGCGACCTGGACCGTTTGAAGGTTGTCAACGATTCCATCGGCCACAGCGCTGGCGATGAGGTTCTTGTAGCGGTAGCTGACCGTCTTCGGAGGGTTGTGCGGCCTGATGATGTGATAGGGCGATTCGGTGGCGACGAGTTTGTAATCGCAACGCTTGGCTTGCCTGCAGTTAGCGACCTTGAGCGGCTGGCGGAACGACTAATGGATTCTCTAAAGGCGCCGGTCATCTTGAGCGATTCAAGCTCACAGATCGTGTCTGCCAGTGTTGGCATCGCCCACACAACTGGCGCTCTTGCCAGCAGTTCAGAGAGCCTGCTCCGTGACGCTGATTCGGCCATGTACCGGGCTAAAGACACTGGTGGAGCCAACTACGTCGTTTTTGATAGCGAACTGCGAGCCCAGGCTGTAGCAAGACTTGAAGTAGAACGTGAGCTGCGCAGAGCAATTCGCAAGGGCCAGCTCGTGGTGCACTATCAACCAATCGTTGACCTGCTCGATGGCACCGTAGGGCGAGTTGAAGCGCTGGTGCGCTGGGCTCACCCCGAACGTGGAATGATCCCCCCAGGCCAATTCCTTTCAGTGGCATCAGAGTCAGGGTTGATTGTGGACCTGGGCGAACACGTGCTCCGGGAGGCGTGCCGTCAGGCGGCCCAGTGGAGCGCTGCCTTAGGTCGACCGCTGGTGATGTCGGTAAACGTTGCAGAACGTCAACTGCTGGACTCAACCTTGATTGACACAGTCACCCGCGTACTGGCCGAAACTGGTCTTGATCCCAAGCAGCTTGAGCTAGAGCTTTCAGAGGAACTCATCGTCGAGAAGCTGGATGGTCGTCTTCACATGTTGCGTGACCTTGTTTCGATGGGAGTCAAACTTGCCATCGACGACTTCGGTACTAGCCGCGCCTCGTTGTCTCAGCTGAAGACCCTTGACATGGTCCACACCCTCAAGATCGATCGAGCGTTTGTTAACGACGTGGCCACCGATCAGGTTGATCGCAACATCGTCACCGCGATTGTGGCATTAGCCAAAAGTGTCAACATGGAAATTGTGGCCGAAGGTGTCGAAGACCCGGACCAGGCATCAGTTCTGAACGAGCTAGGTGTCGATCAGATTCAAGGCTTCTACTTTGCTAGGCCAGCCTCTGGAGAACAGACTCTAAATCTGTTGTCCAAGACGTTCGACCTGCCCTGGGATTGCACCGTTTAGCTAGGGGGAGCACCTTCTGTCTAGCTAGGCGGCGCACCTTCTGCAGCGGCGGCGTTCTTGGCATCGTTGAATCGTTGCACGTAACCAAGCTGAATCTGGTGGAGTGCTTCGGTAAGAGTCTCTTCAACCTCGCCGAGCTTGCCGGCTAGGCCCTCTACAAAAAGTTTGAGGGCATCGATCGCGAGGCGAGTCTCGGCAAAGTCGGGCTCATCAGCGGTGAGGTGTATGGCAGCGAGTTCATACATTCCCATGGCGTGATTGGCTAACAATGTGCCAACGCCGGTTTCAAGGATCTGCTTTCGGCTCTCAGCCATTGCCTGGGCCATTTGTCGTGCTTGTTCTTCATCAACCTCAGCATCTGGGCCACCGTTGCCGGCTATGGGAGCTTCCTGGGAAGGTTCGGCCGAGTTTTCAGCTGGGTTTCGCTCTACTGGTACTTCACCGTCTGGTGTCCACAAACTCATTCAGTTAGCTTAGCGACAGCTTTAAGCCCTTCTCGCTGCTATCATTTCAAGCTTGTACTCAAGTATCCCGCGCCCAGGAGGATTGCGCCTGCATGAATAGTGACCGGCCATAGCTGCTAACCCCGCCGAACCTCGGATCAACGATCGCATCCGAGCTCGTGAAGTCAGACTCATATCAAATACTGGCGAACAGCTAGGAATCAAAACGCTTCCCGAAGCGCTGAACCTAGCCCGAGCCTTAGACCTAGACCTTGTGGAGGTGGCTGAACAGGCCAACCCTCCGGTTTGCAAGATTATGGACTACGGCAAGTACAAGTATGAGGCTGCCCAACGTGCGAAAGAATCTCGTAAGAAGGCAAACCAGGTCGTAGTTAAAGAAATGAAGTATCGACCCAAGATCTCGGGTGGAGATTTCGACACTAAGACTCGCAAGGTCTATGGCTTCGTAGAAGATGGCCACAAAGTCAAAATCACCATCATGTTTAGGGGCCGTGAGGTAACTCACCCTCAATTGGGTCGCAAGATACTTGATGACATCGCAGCAGCTACAGACGACATTGCTCGGGTAGAGACCTACCCCCGCCTTGACGGCCGTAACATGACAATGCTTTTGGGTCCTGACTCAAAGAAAATCAAGAAGAAGAAGCGGGAGGAGAAGTTGGCGCTGGCAGCAGAAGCAGCTGCCGCCGAAGCTCCTGAAGTTTCCGAAGAACAGCAAACACCAGACGAAATACCACCAACTGAACCTGTTGCAGAGGCTCCGGCCGCCGCAACTGAACTACCACCCGAGGAGTAACGCCGTGGGTAACAAAATGAAAACTCACAAGGGCGCAAAGAAGCGTTTTAAGGTAACTGGAAGCGGCAAGGTACGCCGTCGTTCCAAGAACCTGAACCACTTCAACTCGAAGATGAGCAGCCGTCGCAAGCGTCGTCTGAGCGGTCCACACCTGGTATCTGAAGCAGATGAAGGCACAATCAAAGAGATGCTTTCTAGCTAGTAGCTGTTTCGGCTCCTAGCACCAGTTGTTGTAAGTACGAATCCCAAGTAGCGATACTCAAATCGCGAATCCAGTAGAGAAAAGAAGCAACCAATGGCAAGAGTAAAGCGCTCAGTACATTCCAAGAAGCGCCGCCGCAGTACACTTAATAAGGCAAAGGGCTACTACGGCAACAAGAGCCGTTCGGTTCGGGCTGCTAACGAGCAGGTCATGCACTCAGGCAACTACGCCTACCGTGACCGTCGGGCCCGCAAGGGTGAGTTCCGCAAGCTATGGATCCAGCGAATCAACGCAGCATGCCGTCTCAACGGAACAACGTATTCCAAGTTCATGTTTGGCCTTGGCGCCGCCGGCATTGAGATCGATCGCAAGAACCTTGCCGACATCGCAGTGAACGACGCTGCCGCGTTTGCAAAGCTTGTTGAAGTTGCAAGTTCTGCTGCAGCAGACGCTTCAGTAAACGCTTAGCTGATCTGAGCGTTTAGTGGCTTCTGAGCCGTTGAGCGCGAAGAACCCAAAACTTAAACACCTTCGTCGCCTCGTCAACCGAGGCGACGTTCGCGCCCAGGACTCTGTCGTAGTGGCAGAGGGCCCGGTTCTGGTTGCTGAGGCACTGGCAAGCAACCGGGCGGTGCTGGACATCTACGCCGAAGCCGACTCGGTGGCGTTGGTCACCGCAGAGGCTTCAGCTCTACGGGTTCCGGTTCATGTTGTGGCTGACGGTGCGCTCGCCTCGATACTAAACACCCAAGCCCCGCGACCAATCGCCGCAGTGGTTGAGGCAGTTGAGCACACGCTGGAGGATCTCGCCTCTGACAAACCGGTACTAGTTCTTGAAGATGTTCGAGACCCCGGCAACGCTGGCACGCTGATGCGTACTGCGGAGGCGTCGGGGATGGCGGGGTTGATATTGGCTGGAACCTCGGTTGACCCAACTAACCCCAAGGTCATTCGCGCCAGCGCCGGGGCAGCCTTTCGCCTCCCAATCGTCAAAGCGCCCGACACGACCGGTCTGTTCGAAGAACTAAAGAGCCAGGGCCGAATCCTGGCTGGGGCATTGGTTGACTCTTCAGCCCAAAGCTATGACCAAGTAGATCTAACAACTGCTGCGATCGTCCTCGGTAATGAAGCCCACGGGCTCTCAGAAGAGATCGCCCAATTGGTCGACCATCCAATCACGATTCCGTTGGCAGGACCAACAGAATCGCTGAACGTCGCTGCCACTGGGGCAATTCTCTGTTTCGAGGCCCTACGTCAGATTCGACTGTCTCCGCCTTCCTAATCACTCTTCTCTAGAAGAGTTCGCCGGCCCTGAGCTTTGCCGTGGCTGAGGCTAGACGGCGCTGCAACTCTCGTAAGAGCTCGATTGTGTCTACATCGCTAAACCCGGTTGTGACTTGCCAATCGTCCCTAGAACCGAGACTGGAGGCAAAGCAGATCTCTGTCGCCAAGAGAGATCTGGCCCAATCGGCCTCGCTGAGAGGTTCGCTGTGCCGAAGTCGCTCGCGAAGGCGATCGGACTGTTCGAAGAGCGTCTCTACGGACTTGAACCCCATCGCCCGGGCCATCGCGCTCGTGCAATTGCTTGGACCGCCCCACTCAAGCAGCCCTGCTCTCATCACCTGTCGTTGTCTAGCCGTCAAGCTAAATTCGACTGAAGACGACCCCGTCTGATCAGCCAGTCCGATCTCTAGAAGTACTTCGCCTTCACCGATTATTCCGCCGTATGAGATCCCGAATGTTGCGCCCTTGGTCGCGTAACGCCGGGCTTTGTCTGCCCAAAACCAGATGTTAACGAGGTAATCATTGGAAGCTGTTTCTTCCGTTGATTCGACAACGGCCCTGAGCTCAATCGGCTTTGGATCATCGGCGTCCAGCGATTCGAAACGATAGTAGAAGCCCCGGTTTCCGGGCTCTATCGGAGGAGCAGGTACTGGGAGGGTCGTCTGGCGGTCCGGAGCGAGACGGACTCTGGCAAAAACACGATGGCCTGGCATTAGTACATCTTGGACCACATCACCACATGCGATGCGCCGCTAAGAAAGGTTCAGATCGTGCAGTGCGTTGTAGCGGGACCCTGGGATGGGGTTAAGTCCCAGAAGCTGCAAGGCAAGGTTGCCGGCCTCTGAGCCCCTTATTGGTTGAATGCCGTCTTCATCTGGACGCCCAACTCCGGGGTCAAGACGGACGCCGGCGTTCAGTGCGTAAAGGTCACCGACTGCTACTCCAGGGCCGTTGACGATGAACGGAATGGTGTAGTTCAAACCAAGAGTGTGGTCAGCGTGAGCTTCTGGCCCGATACTTGTGCCCCCGTGGTCTGCGGTCACAATGATTGCAGTCGAGCTAGCCAGCGCTGGGTCAGCGGCAATCGTTGCAAGCAGTTCACCGATTGCGGTATCGGCCCGGGTGACTGCGTCTTGGTAGGGGTTAGATCCCCAGCCGTGCGGATGACCAAATGCGTCTGGTGTTGGGATATGCCAGAACAGATAGTCCGCTGATCCGTTCGCTAGCTCGTTGGTGATGACCATCCTTTGGCCCTCGATGGCAGACAGGTACACGTAGCTGTCAATCTTGTCGGTTCCGTTGTCTGCGCCAGTGGTGTCGGCTGCACCGTTGGTTGCATCCCAGCTTCGGTCCAAAAGATCGAACTTGTCTTTGCCTACTAGGGCGAAGGTCTCAAGCCCGTTGTCGTGGGCAACGCTGAACGAAGACTCGACGTAGAAGCCAGCGTTGGAATGAACAGTGGACCCGTTGTCTGTGTTAAAGGCAATGTTGAAACCGTCAGGTCCAAGCGCTCGACGGCCCGTCAACTGGCCGGTGTGGTTCGGCAAAGTGACCGTGAGGCTGTAGTCAGAGCGGGCATTCATGGTGGAAGCGCCCTGGCCGATCATGCTGACAAGGTTTGGAGTCAAAGCCTGGGTCACGTGATCGGGCCGCAAGCCGTCAATGCTTATGTGGATGACTTTCTGAACAGGATTAACTGGCTGTCCACCAGTGAGGCATTCGGTCCGGCTGCTAAATGCTTCTTGGGGTGATTTGGTTTCTACCCAGTATTCATAGGTGCTGCTGGTGGAGAGGCCGGATTGGGTGAAGGTGGTTGCTGGGGGTAGGGCTATTCCGGCCCAGTAGGTAGTGCCTCCATTCCGTGAGCGGCGCAGAACAAATCGTTCAGCATTGTCATTGGCTGCTCGCGTCCAGTCGAGCTGAATGGTGTTTCCGGTCCGGACCGCGGTGCAGGCCGTCGGGGCCACAGGGGCTGCCGGTGGCGGAGTGTTCGACTCACATTCGGTGCGGTTGCTGAAGGTACCGGCTGGTGATTTGGTTTCTACCCAGTATTCATAGGTGCTGCTGGTGGAGAGGCCGGATTGGGTGAAGGTGGTTGCTGGGGGTAGGGCTATTCCGGCCCAGTAGGTGGTGCCTGAGTTGCGTGAGCGGCGTAGGACGTAGCGTTCTGCGTTGTCGTTGGCGGCTGGTGTCCAGTTGAGGTCGATTGTGCTGCCGGTGCGTACCATTGAACAACTAGCAGGAGCAATGGGCGCCTCTTGGGCCGACACCGGGGCTGAGGTCGCAAGCGCAGCCATGGCGCTAAGTGCGATGAAGGGTACAAATAGCCGTTTGAGTGATTTCATGATCGCCGTACTTCCGCCTGCGGTGAATGCTCTGGTTCCCGCACTATTGCCACCAGACACTTGCAATAAACCAATAACTTGCAACAAACAGAGTGTATGCGACCTCCTGATGGCCCGCATAGCGACTAGCGATTAACCGTTATGGGTGATTGTCGAACCGGGCTAAGACTTTTGGCCCTTCTTTCGGCGCTTGGCCGGCGTTTGGCA
This sequence comes from uncultured Acidimicrobiales bacterium, assembly GCA_937922785.1. Classification (GTDB taxonomy): domain Bacteria; phylum Actinomycetota; class Acidimicrobiia; order Acidimicrobiales; family SZUA-35; genus CALAJQ01. Next base: position 20,232 of record CALAJQ010000026.1, on the reverse strand, counting down.
GTTGCATTAAATGTGTGGACATTGGCTCTGTAGGGCCTAAGTTTGCCTGCGATGACTTCTGCCCACGAATCTATGGTTTCTGCCGCCATCGCCGCCATTGGCGCGGCGGCCTCCACGGTCGAACTAAAGGCCATTCACGCAGCGCACCTTGGTAAACAAGCGCCACTAACCAAGGCCAAAAGTGAGCTCGGCAACCTTGCCCCCGAAGATCGCAAAGCGGCGGGTCAGGCGCTGAACACCGCACGCAAAACTGTGGAGGCTGCGCTCGCTGAAGCCGAACAGTCCATGGCCAGAGCAGAGCTTGACGCCCAGCTGGCAACCGAGACAATGGACCTCACTGAGATTCCGTCGGGCACTTCGGTTGGTCACGCCCACATCGTGGCCCAGGCCTGGGAAGAGCTAGAGGATGTTTTTGTCGGGATGGGCTTCCGGGTTGCTGAGGGCCCCGAGGTCGAGACCGACTGGTACAACTTCGACGCACTGAACCTTCCGCCCGAACATCCCGCGCGCGATGGGTTCGACACGATTTATGTGAACCACGGCGAGCCGGGCCAAACCGTGCTGCGCACCCATACCAGCCCCGTCCAGATTCGTACGATGCTGGATCAAAAGCCGCCAATCTATATCGTTGCTCCGGGCCGTGTATTCCGTCGTGACACCGCCGATGCCACCCATATGCCAGTGTTCCATCAGATCGAGGGCCTGGTTGTTGACAAGGGAATTGGCCTGGCACATCTAGCTGGAACAATCGAAGCTTTCACCACGGCCTACTTCGGCGAGGGTTTCAGCTCACGGTTGCGGCCTAACCATTTCCCATTCACCGAACCATCGGCCGAATTCGATATCCAACGGCCCGACGGATCCTGGCTTGAGCTCGGCGGCTGCGGCGTAGTGCATCCTCACGTGTTGCGCTCTGGGGGAATTGACCCCGAGGAGTACAGCGGTTTCGCCTTTGGCTTTGGCATCGACAGATTGGCTCTCCTTAAGTTCGGCGTAGATGACCTACGTGAACTGTTCACCAACGACGTCCGTTTCCTGTCCCAGTTCTGATGACTCCAACCAATCACTTCCGCCAGAATCAACCGCGAGCACTGAAATCATGAAAATTCTTCTGTCTTGGCTAACTGAATTTGCGCCCGACGGCCTCGGGCCAATTGCGCAAGACCCTGCAGCACTTGGCGACGTGCTTACCAACCTTGGTCTGGTGGTCGAATCAATCGAGCACACTGGCAACTCTTGGGACGGCATCGTCGTAGCCAAAGTGCTGGACCTCCAGAAACATCCTGAGGCCGACAGGATCCAGCTGGTTCAGGTGGATACTGGGGGAGCGGCATCGCCGGCGGGCGAAGGTCTGCAGATCTGCTGTGGCGCTTTCAACATGAGCGTCGGGGACCTTGTTCCGTTGGCAACGATCGGCACCACGATGGGCAACGGCATGGAAATCGCTCAGCGAAAGATGCGCGGCCAGACCAGCAACGGGATGCTGTGTTCAGCTGCCGAGCTTGAAATGGGCGACGACGCAGATGCTGACGGCATATTCATTCTTGATGCCGGACTAACCATCGGAACACCGTTGGCCGATGCTTTGGGTGCTGAGACCGACGTCGTCTTTGACCTCGACGTTGAAGGCAACCGACCCGATGCACTTTCTGTTATTGGTGTGGCAAGAGACCTTTGCGCAAAGCTTGGTGTTGCCTTTTCGGCTCCGGTCGCTGAACTAGATGAGAGTCAACCCGGCGCCAACGACCTCGCATCGGTGGAGATCTTGGACAACGAGTTGTGCCAGCGATTTGGCGCACGAGTGCTACACAACATCACGCCCGGGTCCTCGCCTCAGTGGATGGCGCAGCGATTAATCGCCGCCGGCCAACGACCAATCTCTAACATCGTCGACATCTCCAACTATGTGATGCTCGAGCTTGGCCAGCCCAACCACACCTATGACCTGGACAAGGTTCCAGACGGAAAACTGCGGGTTCGGATGGCCCGTGACGGCGAGTCGCTGGTGACTCTTGACGGCCAGACGCGTAACGTCACCTCCGCTGACGGTCTTATCTGCGACGGTACTGACACTCCAATTGGCCTAGCCGGAGTAATGGGCGGGGAATCAACAGAGATCTCAGACTCCACAACGAGCGTTCTTCTTGAGGCCGCTGTTTGGGATCGGATGACTATCGCCAAGACCAGTCGTCACCTCAACTTGCGGTCCGAAGCATCGACTCGTTTCGAACGAGGCGCCGATCCTCTTGGTATTGAGCGAGCCTTAGCGCGCTTTTGTCAGCTTGCCGTAGAGATCTGCGGCGCCACCGTAGCCGAGGGCGAAATTATCGTCGCTGGCGGCTGGGAGCCGACTGCTCCTGTTCGATTGCGTCGCGAAAAGTGCAATCTGTTGCTCACCACAAATCTCACCCTCGATGAGATGGCCAACTATTTGGACCGAATTGGGTTCGCAAGCGACCCCGATGGCGATGCCGCTTTGATCGTTCAGGTGCCCTCATGGCGTCCTGACTCTTCAATTGAGGAAGATCTCATCGAAGAGATCGGCCGACACCACGGATACGAGAAGTCCGGGAAGCTCGTTCCGGTCCCAGAACAACCAGGCTCGTTGACGCCTGCACAGAAAGGCCGTCGTCTTATCCGTCGTGCCTTCCTAGGCGCCGGCTATTCAGAAGCCATGCCCATGCCGTTTCTTGCGCCCGAGGACCTTCGCAACGCCGGGCTGAGCGAAGACGGAATTTCGCTGGCCAACCCGCTTGTTCACGAAGAGTCGATCTTGCGCACCTCGCTGATGCCTGGTCTGTTAAAGGCCGTTGCTTACAACCAAAGCCATCGGTCTGCCGACGTTCGACTGTTTGAGCTGGGCCGGGTCTATCTGGCAAATGACTCAGATCTTCCAGATGAGCCCGAGCAGGTCGCGGCAGTTTTGGCTGGCGCTAGCGCAGTCGAGGCAACCGCTCTTCTTCACGAGATCGCAGCCGTTTTGAGTCTGCCGGGGATGCGATTGATAAATGGACCCCGTCCGGGAATGCATCCAGGCCGTTCAGCTGAGATTCAGTTCTGGGGTAAACATCTGGGTGAAGTTGGTGAAGTGCACCCTGCAGTTGCGGAGGCATTCGAGATCGAAGGCCGGGTCGGTTGGCTAAGGCTTGAGACTGGGCCAATCACAACGGCGTTGTCCAAGCCCAACAAATACAAGCGCGTGTCGCGCTATCCGAGTTCGGATCTTGACCTTGCCTTTGTTGTGAACGACTCGACCTCTGCTCACGAAGTGTCGGTTGCAATTGCTAAGGCGGGCGCTCCGCTTGCCCGGTCGGTAGAGGTCTTTGACGTCTTCCGTGGCCCCCAGCTTGGTGATGGCAAACGCTCGCTCGCGTTTGCTGTGCGTCTTCAGGCTGATGACCGAACCCTTAGTGATAGTGACGTCTCGACGACTCGCCAGAAAATGATTGACGCGGTAACCAAGAAGTTTGAGGCCGAGCTCCGAGCGTAAGCGCTTAGGTCCCGGAGCTGGTTGTGATGGCTAGCACCTCGGCCGAGATTGCTAAGCTGGTGGGATATGAATAGCCCTGCCGACACTTCCGAAGCCGACCTCCTAGCGTCTGACGTTTCGTGGAACCTAGAACCACTTCTTGGCGACTCGGACTCGCCCGACCAACTGCTTGATAAGGCAGAAGAGGTAGCGAATGAGATCGAGACCTATCGCGGTCGTGTCGCTGAGCTAACCGGCCCCGAACTCGCCACGCTCATGCAACTGGTTTCAGACATGAGCGAGCTGTCTAGCCAAGCCGGCCATTACGTCATGCTGCGCTTCAGCGAAGACACCTCAGACCCAGAGCGCGGCGCCGCAATGGCCAAGCTCCAAGAGCGTGGCACTGCGATTGCAACTCGCCTGATCTTTGTTGATCTCGAATGGGCTGGCACCACCGACGAACACGCAACCGAAGTGCTTAAAGCGCCAGAGTTAGATTTCTGTCGTCACCACCTGAAGAACCTTCGCAGTAACCGTCCTTACCTGCTGACCGAGCCCGAAGAGAAGATCCTGGCCGAGACCTCCCAATCTGGAGGCTCTGCCTGGGTCCGAATGTTTGATGAATTGACTTCGGCCATCACCGTTGACCTGCCCGATGGCGATGGCACAACCGAAGCGCCACTAGAGCAAGCTCTTTCTATGCTGGGTCACCCAGATTCTGAAGTTCGTTCGGGAGCGGCAGCGGCGGTATCGGCTGGCCTTGAACCAGGGCTTCGAACTAGGGCCTATGTGTACAACACGTTGTTGTTGGACAAGAGCATTGATGATCGTCTTCGTGGTTTCCCGTCTTGGGTTTCTTCTCGGAACCTCTCAAATGAGGCAAGTGATGAGTCTGTCGAGGCGCTGGTCTCTGCCGTTGTCGGCCGCTATGACATTCCCCAGCGTTGGTACAGCCTCAAGGCCAAGATTCTGGGTGTCGAGCGATTGGCCGATTATGACCGATCCGCCTCGGTAGCCGATTCTGAGGAGCGCATCGGCTGGGCCGAGGCAACTGGTGTCGTGCGAGATGCCTACGGCTCTTTCTCTCCTGAGCTTCAAGAAGTAGTTGGCCGGTTCATCGACGAGGGCTGGATCGATGCTCCGGTCCGTCCGGGCAAGCGACCCGGCGCCTTCTGTGCTTATGCAACGCCGGCGCTTCATCCTTACGTCCTATTGAACTGGACCGGTAAGAACCGAGATGTGCTTACGTTGGCTCACGAACTTGGCCATGGCGTTCACGCCTACCTCGCTCGTGAACAAGGCATCTTCCACCACTCAACCCCGCTCACGTTGGCAGAGACGGCTTCAGTCTTTGGAGAAACCGTCACGAACAACCGCCTGCTGGCAATGCTGGATGACCCTGGAGAACGCTTTGCGTTGTTGGCGTCAACCCTTGAAGACTCGATTGCCACGGTATTTCGCCAAGTTGCGATGAACCGGTTCGAACATGGTTGCCACACTCATCGTCGTGAAATTGGCGAGCTATCGGTTGAAGACTTCGGCGACATTTGGGCGGGCACCCAGACCGACATGATGGGCGACGCCGTCGAGATAACCGACGGCTACAGGAACTGGTGGAGCTACGTGCCTCACTTCATGGGCACCCCAGGTTATGTTTACGCATACGCCTACGGGCAGTTGTTAGCCCTGTCGGTCTATACACGCTATGAAGAACAGGGCGAAGACTTTGTCCCGGCTTACCTCGACTTGTTGCGAGCTGGCGGCTCTATGCCCCCAACCGAGCTAGGCAAAATTGTTGGCTGCGATCTGGCCGATCCAGGTTTCTGGGATGCGGGCCTAAATATCGTAGAGAAGCAGCTAAACGAAGCCGAAGCAGCAGCTAAAGCAGCCGGCCGCCTCTAAAAACACGTTCTCCTAAAATTCATGCGCTGCGATGTTTTGGCCGCAGGCCGAAACTCGGTTAGTGAGCGGAGTGAAGGCGCTAGTGCATCCCGTGGATGTGGGTTGCAAGCAGGTCGGCGGTCTCTTCGAGATCTTCGCCGTGGCTTATCACTATGTGTGCGTTGGAAATTGTTGGTTGCACGAAGCTGTCATGCATGGGTGACACGGTGGCGTCCCACTGTTGTTTAACCGATTCGGGGCTTCGGCCGCGCTCGGCCACATCACGCTTTAGTCGACGTTTGAAGCGCTCTTCTTCGGGGCAATCGCGAAACACTCGAAGATGTAACCGCTGGCGGATTTCGGGGAAAGCAAACAGTAATATGCCTTCCACAATGACGATGTGGGCTGGCCCGACAGTGCGGGTCTCATCTACTCGAGTGTGAGATGCAAAGTCATAGACGGGGGTTTCAGCTCCGTGGCCTGACAACAGCTGGTCTAGGTGTTTTGTGAACAGCTCGACATCAAGAGAGTCAGGATGGTCGTAATTGACCTTGCCGCGGTCTTCAACCGTGAGGTGGCTGTGATCCTTGTAGTAGGTGTCGAATGCAAATACTGGTGCGTTGGCGGCTCCGAGGCGCTCTGAAACTAGTCGGGCCAATGTCGTCTTTCCCGATCCAGAGCCGCCAGAAATGCCGACTAGGTGTGTGTGGGCGACGTGATCGTGGTCATGAGCATGATCGTCATCATGGTGATGGTGGGAATGGTCATGATCGTGAGGCACTCCTAGAGGTTACTTGCAGCCTCCAAAAACTAATATTGCATTAGTATTCATAAACTTGTATCATCTCTCAATGTCGAAACTGTCCGCTGGAATCGTTGGAGCGTCGGGCTTCACCGGTGCCGAACTCATGCGCCTGCTGGTCGGGCATCCCAATCTTGACCTCAAGATAGCCACCGGTGACTCTAAAGCGGGCACCCTCGTTCGAGACCTCTACCCCTCTCTGGCGGCGGCTTATCCGACCATGGCCTATCAGCCATTCGAGCCTGAGAAACTGGACGGGCTGGACGTCGTCTTTGTTGGTCTTCCGCACGGTATTTCCATGAGCGTTGTGCCCCAAATCCGTGGCCGGGTTAAGCACATCGTTGATTTGGGTAGCGACTTCAGACTTCACAATAAGGATCTCTATCCCGATTGGTACGGAGCCGAGCACACAGCCCCTGAGCTGTTGGCGGAGTTTGTATATGGCCTGCCTGAACTGTTCCGATCAAAGATTGAAGGGGCCGAGCTGATTGCTGCGACTGGATGCAACGCAGCCACCGCGGTGTTCGGATTGGCACCGCTTCTTAATGCCGGAATGATCGCAGGCGAAGGCGCAGTTGTCAGCCTGCTAACCGGGGTTAGCGGGGCCGGGCGCCCGCCGAAGGAAAACACGACGTTCTGTACGGTTGACTCCAATGCTGAGGCCTATGCACTGCTAACTCATCGGCATACCCCAGAGATGGAACAGGCCCTCACCGAGTACTCGGGCAAACCAGCGCAGCTGTTGTTTACGCCCCACCTAATCCCCATGAACCGAGGCATCATCGCCACTTGTTTTGCCGACGCGGTTGGCGATGTGACCACCGAGTCAGCTTTAGAGGCCCTGGCCGATGCCTACTGCGACGAGCCGTTTATGGTCGTTTCAGAAAGACCGCCTTCGACCAAAGCGACATTGGGTTCAAACACAGTTCACCTGACAGCTCGGTTTGATCCCCGCACAAACAAGGTGATGGTTATCTCAGCACTCGACAACTTAATGAAGGGAGCATCGGGCATGGCTGTCCAATGCGCCAATATTGCCCTCGGTCTTCCCGAAGGCTCTGGTCTGCCAATCGTAGGGGTTTACCCGTGAGCGTCACTAGTGTTCCCGGCTTTGTTGCGGCTGGCATAGCCAGTGGGATAAAGCCTTCCGGAGATTCCGACTTGGCCCTTGTCGCCACCGCGGATGCAAAGCCAGTTCCGACAGCCGGAGTCTTCACCTCGAACAAGATGACTGCGCCACCGGTCTTGGTTAGCCAAGCACATCTAGGGGCAACCAACGGTATGTCGGCGGGCGTCATCTTGAGTTCAGGTAATGCCAACGCCGCAACGGGTAAAGAGGGCATGGATAATGCAACCAAGATGTGTGCCCTGGTTGCGGAGAACTTTGGCGGAGAGACTCAGGACTACGTGGTCTGCTCGACCGGTCTCATCGGCTACCAGCTGCCAATGGACCCAATAGTCAACGGAGTTGGCCCCCTGGTTGGTGAGCTTTCCGAAGATGGCGGCGAGGCTGCCGCAACGGCAATCATGACCACCGACACCAGATCCAAGCATTGCGTTTCTACCCAGACCAAAGATGGAGTCACCGTTACGGTGGGCGGGATAGCAAAAGGTGCTGCGATGCTCGAGCCGAACATGGCCACAATGTTGGCGGTTCTTACAACTGACGCCGAGCTTACGCCGACTGAAGCCACCGAAATTCTAACTAAGGCTGTCGGCCCGGCGTTTAATAGCCTCACAGTCGATGGGGCGCAGAGCACCAACGACACGGTTTTGTTGTTCGCTAACGGAAAAGCAGGTCGCATGGACCCGGCAGAAGTTCAAGCGCCGGTGTCTCAGGTCTGTCGGGATCTCGCAGTGATGATGGCCGACGATGCCGAAGGCTCCACCAAGACTGTCTTCATTGTTGTCAACGGTGCTTCGAGCGACGATGATGCAGCCAACATCGCTCGCAGCATCGCAAATTGCCAGTTGGTCAAGTGCTCCTGGTACGGCAAGGATCCTTACTGGGGCAGAATCGCAGCCGAGGCTGGGTCTGCTGCAATCGAATTCGATCCAACCACGTTGTCCATTTCCTATGGGGACCAGTTGGTCTACGCAGATGGAGTAGAGCAACCCGCAGATGAGGCGAGGCTGGGGACCATCATGGATGCCCGCCAGCTGCACCTCACATTAGACCTAGGTCAGGGCACTGGCTCGGGTCAGGTAATTACGACCGACCTCACCCACGCCTACATAGATGAAAACATGGGAACCAGCTAAATGACCGACACTGTCGAGGCAAGCCGGGGTTACTCTCCCGAAGCTCGCACTGCTGCCCTGATCGAGGCACTTCCTTACATTAACAAATTCCGTGGTTCGGTAGTCGTGGTCAAGTTCGGCGGTAACGCCATGATCAATCCCGAACTTTCGAAGTCATTTGCTGAAGACATTGTTCTGCTTCGTTCCGTTGGATTTAAGCCCGTCGTAGTGCACGGAGGTGCTCCTCAGATTGGGGCAATGTTGGGAAAGCTCGGTAAGGAAAGTGAGTTCCGTGACGGTCTTAGAGTCACCGACACCGAGACGCTCGACGTCGCCCGAATGGTCCTGGTTGGCAAAGTCGGTCGCGAGATCGTTGGCCAAATCAACACCCATGGAGCCTATGCGGTAGGTATGTCCGGCGAAGACGGGCAGCTAATCGTGGCCAAACAGCGAAACCCTGAACTGGGATATGTTGGCGACATTGAAGAGGTCCAGCCCGGAGTGCTCGAGCGCTTGCTGGCCGAAGAACTAATTCCGGTGGTCTCAAGTATTGGTTCGGACCGCAACGGCCAGGCTTACAACATCAACGCCGACACTGTTGCTGGTGCCATAGCCGGTGCGCTAAACGCCGAAAAAGTGATGTATCTCACCGACGTCCCCGGACTGATGACTAACGTCGATGATCCATCCAGCCTTGTAGCTAAGGCAACAGTCGCCGAACTGTCTGGCCTTATTGCGGATGGAACCGTCACCGGGGGAATGGTGCCCAAGGTCGGCGCTTGCATCGAAGCCGTCCTGGCCGGAGCAAGTGCGGCTCACATGTTGGACGGTCGTGTGCCCCACGTATTGCTGCTGGAACTGTTCACCCAAGCTGGCATCGGAACAATGATCACGCTTAACCAAAGCGAAACAGAGGACTCATAATGACTTCAACACATGCCCAGGCTGTCAAAGCTCCCGCCGAGCTTGACCGATGCCCGATCATGCCAACCTATGGCCCACCTGCGGTGCAGTTTGTCCGGGGCGAAGGCGCTTACCTGTGGGACTCCGACGACAAGAAGTACCTGGACTTTCTGAGCGGTCTTGCCGTTACCAGCCTGGGTCACGCGAACCCCGTCATAGCTTCGGCAATTGCGGACCAAGCTCAAAGACTTCTTCACGTATCGAATCTGTTCGGAACCGAGCACAACGGCGCCGTAGCCCAAACCCTGGACACACTCATCGGTGATGGCTCTCCTGCTGGAGGGCAAACCTTCTTCTGCAATTCCGGCGCAGAAGCCAACGAGGCTGCAATCAAGCTGGCTCGGCGCTTTGGTGGGCACGGTCGACACACCGTCGTCACTGCCTACCGCAGCTTCCATGGCCGAACACTGGCCACGCTGCACGCAACCGGCCAGCCTGAAAAGTGGGACTCTTTCCAGCCGTTGCCTGAGGGGTTCAAGCATGTGGTCTGGGCCGACCTTGACGAGCTTGCCAACACAATCGACGACACCGTCGCTGCAATACTGATTGAGCCAGTCCAGGGCGAGGGCGGCGTTAACCCTGCAACTGCAGAATATTTCCAAGGCATCAGGGCGTTGTGCGACGAGCGAAACATTCTGATGATGGTTGACGAAGTACAGACGGGCCTGGCAAGGACTGGCCGCTGGTTTGGCTTTCAACACTTCGATGTCCAGCCAGACGTCATTACAATGGCCAAGGCACTCGGCAACGGAATGCCAATTGGCGCATGCTGGGCTAAAGCGGACGTAGCGGCCAGCTTCAAGCCGGGCGATCACGCCACAACCTATGGCGGGCAGCCCCTGGCAACCGCCGCAGCCAGAGCAGTGCTAGATGAAATGATTGCCCTTGATGCACCCAAGCTCGCCACAGCGGCTAGCGAAGCGATCGTCGCCGCATTTTCTGCTCTGCCCCAGGTCAGCGGGACACGAGGTCTTGGGTGCTTGTTAGCAATAGAGATTGACGGTTTTGACGCAAGGAAGGTTGCGGCCGATTGTCTTGAGGCCGGACTGGTCTTGAACGGAGTAACCGCGACCGCACTTCGAATTGCCCCGCCGCTAACCATTACAGAGGCTCAGATAACCGACGCTGCCGCCATTGTTAAGTCTGTTCTGGAGGCGCAATGATCCGGCACCTGTTGGATATCGATGATCTTACCCACAGCGAGCTCGACGAGATCCTCGAGTTAGCGGTGTTGCCGGTTGCTGAATTGAATCGGCCGCTTGAAGGCAAAGGGATTGCCGCCATCTTCACCAAGGCTTCGGCTCGAACCCGCAACTCAACAGAAATGGGGGTAGTTCAGCTTGGCGGCCACCCGGTTTACATAACGGGGGAAGAGATCGGCATGGATGACCGTGAATCAGTTGAGGACGTCACCCACACTATGGCGTGTTATCACGCTGGCATTTGTGCCCGGGTGCACGGCCATGAAGTTCTGGAGCGCATGCGGGCTGTCAACAAGGTCCCCGTTGTAAACCTGCTCTCTGATCAGGCCCACCCTCTGCAGGCAATCGCCGATGTCCTCACGATCAAGGCCGAGTTTGGCTCTTTGGAAGGGCGAGTCGTCACCTATGTGGGGGAGGCCAACAACGTTTCTCGCTCGCTTGCTTTGGCCGTTGGATTCCAAGGTGGAGAGATTCGACTTGTCTGTCCACCTGAAAAAGGTATGACCGAGTTAGACCGAGACCGACTCGGTGCAGCAGGCGTGGTGGCGATGGAGACCGACCGGGTCGCTGAGGCTGTTCCGGGTTCAGACGTTATCTATTCCGACACGTGGGTCTCAATGGGTTTCAGCGGAGACAGAGACGCCCAAGTTCGTTCGTTTGAGGGATATCAGGTTGATGAATCGATGCTTAGCCTCGCCCCGGACGCCATTTTCTTGCATTGTTTGCCGGCCCACCGCGGAGAAGAAGCCTCAGACGGAGCATTGGACGGGCCCCAGTCACGAATTTGGCAACAAGCAGCCAATCGACTGAACGCAGTTCGGGGCACGCTTGGGTGGATACATCGCTAATGGCAGCAGGCAAAGCGCAACGCCAACACCAGATTTCAAAGATCCTGGCTGACAATCCGGTCACCAGCCAGGCGCAACTGGTAGATCTGCTTGGCGACGAGGGCGTCACCGCAACCCAAGCGACAGTCTCGCGAGATCTCGAAGATCTTGGCGCGATCAAAGTGAGAGTCCCCGGTGGGGCCACGGTCTACGCCATTCCCGAACACCCAACTGATCAGCTGGCTCCTCAAGACCACGTGAGAAGGGTCCTAGGGGAGTGGCTAGTCGAAGTTGAGCGCTCCGGCGATCTAGTGGTCCTTCGTACGCCCCCAGGATCAGCTCACGTAGTTGCCTCCGTTCTGGACCGTTCTTCCATTTCCAACCTGGTCGGCACAGTCGCCGGCGACGACACGTTGTTAGCAATCGCAGCCGAAGGCAAAGGCGCAGCTGTCGCCTCAGAGCTGTCACAACTTGCCGGGCTACCCCAATAGTGGGGACCGGTCCTCAACCACCATCTCTCTAGATAGAAACGATTCCTATGTCAGACAAAATCAACCGCGTCGTACTGGCCTACTCAGGCGGTCTCGACACCTCAGTAATCCTTCAGTGGCTCAAAGACACATATGACTGTGAGGTTGTGACCTTCACTGCCGATCTCGGACAAGGCGAAGAAGTCGAGCCTGCCCGGGCCAAAGCTAAACAGATGGGTGTGCCCGATGAGCACATCTACATTGACGATCTGCGTGAAGAGTTTGTTCGCGACTTCGTATTTCCGATGTTCCGGGCCAACACAATTTACGAGGGCGAGTACCTTTTGGGAACGTCGATTGCCCGGCCGCTAATCGCGAAACGCCTCGTCGAGATAGCGAACGAGACCGGAGCTGACGCTGTTTCCCACGGTGCAACGGGCAAAGGCAACGATCAGGTCCGGTTCGAACTGGGCGCCTACGCGCTTGATCCTGGTATCAAAGTGATCGCACCGTGGCGCGAGTGGGATCTGCTGAGCCGTGAAAAACTAATGGCCTACGCTGCAGAGCGCAACATCCCAATTGAACAAAAGCGCGGCAAGAAAAGCCCGTTCTCGATGGACGCCAACTTGCTGCACATCTCGTTCGAAGGCGGCCCGCTTGAGAACCCGTGGACCGAACCTCCGGCAGAGATGTGGCGATGGAGCGTAAGCCCCGAAATGGCCCCCAACGAAGCCACCTACGTTGAACTGGAATATGAAAAGGGAGACATAGTTGCCGTTGACGGCAAACCGATGACTCCGGCCCAAGTTCTCACCCACCTAAACGCCGTAGGCGGAGCAAACGGTGTTGGCCGTCTAGATATTGTTGAAAACCGCTACGTGGGCATCAAGAGCCGCGGCGCCTACGAAACGCCGGGTGGCACGATCATGATGAAGGGCCACCGTGCGATCGAATCGATCACTCTCGATCGTGAGGTCGCCCACCTTAAAGATGAGCTCATGCCTCGATACGCCACCTTGATCTACAACGGCTACTGGTGGAGCCCCGAACGTGAGATGCTTCAGACTGCTATCGACTGGAGTCAGCAAAGCGTGAACGGAACTGTTCGCCTCAAGCTTTACAAAGGCAACGTCACCGTCGCTGGACGGAAAAGTCCTGACTCGTTGTTTGATGAGAAGATTGCAACATTTGAAGACGACGGTGGTGCTTACAACCAGGCCGATGCCGAAGGATTTATCAAGCTAAACGCCCTAAGGCTTAGAACTTTGGCCCAAAAGCGGAACTCATAGGAGGTATGCCAAATGGCAGAGCTATGGCATGGCAGATTCGAAGGCGGACCCGCTGAAGCTCTCCAGGAGCTAAATAACAGCCTGCCATTTGACAGGCGGATGTATGCCCAGGACATCGAGGGCTCTCGGGCTCACGTGACGATGTTGGCCGACGTCGGCCTTGTTGATGCTGGCGAACGCGATGACATTCTCACAGCACTTGATCAGGTGGAGTCAGAGTTCTCTGATCAGTCATTTGAGTTTGTGGCATCGGATGAAGACATCCACACAGCAGTGGAGCGTCGGGTTACAGAGATCACACCGGCTGGGGGCAAGATTCACACAGGTCGTAGCAGAAACGATCAAGTTGCCACCGATCTTCGGTTGTGGACTCGACGCGAGCTTGGCGAACTGAGAAGCATAGTCATCGATTTCCAGCGGGTGTTGTTGGACCAAGCCCGCTCGGTGGGTGACGCTTACTTGCCCGGCTACACGCACTTGCAACAAGCTCAGCCCGTGGCCTTGGCCCATCACCTGTTAGCTCACGGTTGGGCTCTGTCACGGGACGTACAGCGACTTGATCAGACGATCGCTCGGCTAAACGTTTCTCCACTAGGCGCTGGTGCGTTGGCGGGATCTTCGCTGCCTCTCGATCCTGACGCCACCGCCGCAGCGCTCGGATTCACAAGTCGATTCGAGAATTCACTAGATGCTGTCAGCGATCGAGACTATGTGGCTGAAGCTCTGTTTGACCTTGCGCTGTTGGGAGTTCATCTGTCCCGAATCGGCGAAGAGCTCATTCTGTGGGCCTCAACTGAGTTCGGTTTCATAGGACTTGACGATGCGTTCAGTACAGGTTCGTCGATGATGCCCCAGAAGAAGAATCCCGATATTGCCGAGTTGGCCAGGGGTAAATCCGGTCGTTTGATCGGCCATCTTTCGGGATTCATGGCAACACTCAAGGGGCTGCCACTGACCTATAACAAGGACCTACAGGAAGACAAAGAACCACTCTTTGATGCCTGCGACACGGTTCGCCTGACGTTGCTTGCCCTCAGCGGGATGGTTTCGACGTTGACGTTTAACACTGAGCGCATGGCCGCTCAGGCCGACTCGCCATATGCGGCGGCAACCGACTTGGCCGAATGGCTAGTCAAAACCGGCATGCCCTTCCGAGGTGCCCACGCGGTTGTCGGTCAGTTGGTTCGACGGGCCCTGGCTGGCGAAGGCGCATTTGCAGACCTGGTTGCAGCATCTCCGGACCTAGGAGAGGCTGCAATTGGTGTCATGACACCTGGCATGTCAGTCCAGTCGCGCACTACGCCAGGCGGTGGATCCCCTACGGCAGTGTCAGTTCAGCTCGAGCGGTTTGCCGCGATCCTCGTCGAACAAACGGGAAACTAGGAACGGAATCGGATCAAGTTTTATTAGTTAAGTGCCACGTGAAACACCCGCTCGAGGGTGAAAGGTTGGCCTGGTTTGGCTCTTCGAGGTCTACTTGCCTTAACCTTGAACACGCATGAGGTGGGGGGAAACACCAATGGACCGGCCTAAGAGTGCAAGTGATTAGGGATTCGGTTGTGGGGCAAACAGTGGTTTCTTGTAGAGAATGTGGCAAAGCGGCTCTTGTTGAAGATTCTGTTTGTCGCGTCTGCGGAGGCTTTCTTGTGGGTTCCCCGGAGCGCACGTCGAGTCGGTCCCTTGGCGTATTTTCAATCAGGTGCCATCTTGATTTGCTCGAACCCCAGAGTCATCCCCTAGAAAGCCCTGCACTGGAAAGCCCAGCATTCCCAAGTCCGGCAGCTAACGGCGAACAGGTAGTTGATCTTCGAGTACCCGGTGGGCCAGGAAGCCGAGTCGTGGTTTCGCCAGGTTCGGATCCGCTAGCCAGCGGAACAACCGTCCAAGATCAAAGATCGCCTGTTGTTGTGGTTGGTCAGTCAGTCGACGTTCGCCCCGAACCGGCGGACTCAAGGCTTGAGGGTGCGCTCGAAAACTATCAAGCAGTTGGTTTGGCAGCCCCGTCTTCACGTTGGGAAACCGGCAAGAACATCGCCACCGGCGTCTTTTACCTAGTGTTTGTAATCGCAGTGGCAATTGCAGTGAACATGATCCTCAGGGCTCTTTAGCGCCAGGTACGCTGGAGGGTTCTATGAGTTCCCCCCAAGATTCTGAGCAGCTAGCTGTGGCAGTGGCCCAAGTAAAAGAAGCAAACCTGAGTCGGTGGGTTGAGGACGATTTGCGCCGCCGGGTTTTGCAGTTTTGCGCCGAGCATCCTGATGCCCTTCATCGAACATGTCTTGAAGGTCACCTGACGGGTTCAGCTGTGGTCGTGTCGCCAAGTCGGCGTGAGGCTTTGCTGATTCACCACAAGAAGCTGGACCGTTGGCTTCAGCCTGGTGGTCATGCCGATGGCGAAGGTGACCTTGCGCAAGTCGCTCTGAGGGAAGCGACCGAAGAGACCGGTATTGAGGGTCTTGAGGTTGTTACACCAGCGGTAAGTATTGATATCCACGAAATTCCGACGCGCAAGAACGAACCGCGGCATCTGCACTTGGATCTTCGATTCCTGGTGCTGGCTCCCGACGAAGCCGAGGTCCACCCGGATTTGACCGAGACAAACGGAGCGAGTTGGTTTGGTGAAGACGCAGCCGAAGTTCAGGCGTCATCAGAGCTGCGAGCACTGGTAGCTCGTGGGCTAAGCGTTTCAGAATTCCTGAGGTAGAGCGGTCAGGCTCAGTGCGCTGCCACTGAACCAGTGTTGTCGCGGTGGATGCGTTCGGCGTGAGGGTTCAGGCCGACTAGCTCCACTTCGATGTTGCGCTCAGCGAACTTGGCTACAACAGCATCGATAGCCACGACTGCCGATGTGTCCCAAATGCGGGCTTCGCTGAAGTCGATCTCAACACGGGGAACTTTGACAGCGTCATAGTCAAACGAATGAACCAAGTCATTGGTTGAGGCAAAGAACAGCTGGCCGGTAACTGCGTACAAGCGAGCTGTGTTGTCGGGGTCGACAACACTGGTCACGTAGACGATGTGGGAAACGTGGCGAACAAAGAAAACCGCTGACAGAAGAACTCCGACGAGCACGCCGTAAGCGAGGTTATGGGTGAAGACAACCACGCCGACGGTGGCCAACATCACAGTGGTCTCGGGCTTAGGCATGGCCTTGAGTGTGGGCAGTGAAACGCTGTTCCAATCGAACGTGCCGATCGAAACCATAATCATTACCGCAACAAGGGCCGCCATCGGGATTCGGGCTACTAGATCGCCAAGGGTCAGTATGAGTAACAGTAGGAAGACGCCTGAGGCCAGCGTTGACAGGCGGGTTCGCCCGCCTGACTTGTGGTTGATCATCGACTGACCAATCATTGCGCATCCGGCCATGCCGCCAAGGAAACCGGTTGCCACATTCGCTATGCCTTGACCGCGGGCTTCGGTGTTCTTGTCGGATTCAGAATCGGTCATGTCGTCCAACAGCTGGGCAGTCAGCAGAGACTCAAGCAGGCCAACAAGGGCCAGGGTTAGGGCAACCGGGAAGATGATGCTCAAGGTCTCAAAGGTGCGGGGAACAGCAGGCAGGGCCAAGAAGGGGAGGGCATCGGGCAGGCTTCCCATGTCGCCAACAGTTGGAAGCTCGAGATCAATAGCGATAGCGATTCCCGCCAGCACGACGATCGCTACCAGAGGTGAAGGGATCGCCTTCGTTATACGCGGTAATCCGTAGATGATGGCCAGACCGGCCGAAACAAATGCCAAGTTCAGAGGCAGCTGAGTTCTGTCGGGCTCCTCCGTTAGGAAAAGGTGGGGGATCTGTGCCATAAAGATCAGAATCGCCAGAGCGTTCACAAACCCAGTCATTACCGTTCGCGGTATGAACCGCATAAGTCCGCCAACCCCTAAGAACCCAAATCCGATCTGAAGAAGGCCAGCGAGGATGCTTGCGGCTAGCACGTAGCCAAGAGCAAGGGTGTAGTCGTCGACGAAACGCTCTACTAGCGGTACAAGTACTAGCGCCATGGCACCCGTGGCTGCAGAGATCATTCCCATTCGTCCGCCGGTGAAGGAAATGATGATCGCGATTGTGAAAGATGCGTAGAGGCCGACCTTGGGGTCTAGCCCGGCAATAATTGAGAAGGAGATGGCCTCTGGGATCAGGGCTAAGGCAACCACCATTCCGGAAAGCAGATCCGCTTTGGGATTGGCTCCCCACTCACGTTTGATGCTTTCAGGAGAGAATCGGTCGGCTAGACGCCAGGGCATCTCTGATAGCGGGTCTGATTTGGTTGGCATGGTCAAGCCTCGTGTTGTGGCTAGGGCGGAACGACCAGCTTCAAAACAGGGCGCTTCTCTCTATCCTACGGCCGCCAGCAGGAAGACTTAAGTGTTATAGAGGTCACACGAGAACCTGAGGCTGAAACGTCGATGGAGCGAGTGGGTTTCAACCCACATCACCGGGGGAGACGCAACTGAGGATCTTGTTGGTTAGGGCGAATCGACTGATTCTCTTCTCTAGGCGTTCTTTACCTTCAAGCTGAGTCACATAAAAGAAGGCAAACTCGTCCTCTTCTAGGCGATCGGCGTAGGCAAGTCTGTCACCAAGCAGGATCTCCCAGTCCTCGAGCCACAGGTTGGTGATGCGAACGTCTCGTTCGGTTCCGGTGACTTCGTTGGAAAGGTCATCAACCATTACCTGAAGCCGAGCAGTACCTTCTCGAAGTTGTCGAGCGCGGTCAATATTGTCTTGTGCTCGCAGAGCATCAGGAAGCTCTTCCATCGCAGCGGCACAAATCGGGTCAGCAGCAATCCCGAATGCCGGGACATCAAGGGTGTCTGGGAAAGGTCTGTCGGCTTGGCCTGACCAGCGATAGATCCAGGGGGCGAAGGACACCAAAATAATGGCGGCGAGGGCTAGGCCCTTCAGCGTAATCTTGGAGTTCATCGGCTTTAGGGTAGTGACTACATGGATGGCATCGACAGCACACAGACAGATAGCAGCAACACCGGCGACAACTCACGCCTCGGTACTGACACAGATACGGACATAGATATTGATGTAGGGCTCCTAGACGATCTTGAGGCAAGAGGCTTGCTTCACGACTCAACCGATAGAGCCGAACTCGCCGAGCGGCTCAAGACCCAAGCTTCGATCTATGTGGGGTTTGATCCGACAGCAGGATCGTTGCATGCCGGCAACATGGTGGGACTGCTCTTCCTTAGGCGCTTCCAGAACGCCGGTCACAAAGTGGTCTCCCTAGCCGGAGGTGCTACTGGCATGATTGGTGACCCGTCCGGCAAGTCCGATGAACGGAATCTCCTCGACGATGACGGACTGGCCAAGAATCTGGCGGGCATTGTGCCTCAACTCCGTCAGTTCCTAGATTTTGACCACAGCGACAACCCAGCCAAGCTTCTAGACAACAGAGCTTGGACCGTAGGGGTACCGGTTCTGCAGTTTCTGCGAGACGTAGGCAAACACGTCACGGTCAACCAGATGATTGCCAAGGATTCAGTAAAGGCTCGAATGGGGCGTACTGATGACCCAACCCAAAGAGTCGATCAGGTTCAGGGCATTTCCTTTACCGAGTTCTCCTACATGTTGCTGCAGGCCCATGACTTCTACTGGCTACATGAGAATGAGGGGGTCGAGCTTCAGGCTGGTGGTTCGGACCAGTGGGGCAACATCACGCTTGGCATAGATCTGATCAGACGCAAAAGTCAGAAGTCAGCCTTTGGTCTCACGTGGCCGCTTCTCACTAAGCCTGACGGCTCCAAGTACGGCAAGACAGCTGGCGGAGACACCATATGGCTATCTCCAGAACAGATGAGCCCCTACCGCTTCTACCAGGCTTGGCTTCAGGTTGATGACTCTGAGTTAGAGAAGCTGCTTCTCCAACTGACCTTTGTGTCGGTAAGCGAAGTAAATCAAGCAGTGGTCACTCACAGTGAGGCACCTCATGCTCGGAGCGGGCACAAGTTATTGGCATATGAAGTCACCTCGCTCGTGCATGGCGCCGAGGCCGCCGATGCTGCGGTGGCAGCTTCGGATGCTCTCTTTGGCGGCTCGGTTGCGCACTTGGATGAGTCGACCTTGTCAATGCTCGCGGCCGAGGTTCCCACAGTGGTTGTTTCTGCGTCGACTTTGGAGGTCGAGGGCAACCTTGTCGATCTGTTGATTCAGGCCGATTTGGCGACCTCAAAAGGCGATGCGCGAAAACTTCTAAAACAAAATGGAATCTCTTTGAACGACTCCAAAGCAACCCCAGAATCGGTCGTAGGGCCTCAGGACCTACTGCACAAGCGATTTTGCCTGATCAGGCGGGGAAAGAAGAAGGTCGTGATGGCCATCTTCGACTGAAAGAAAACCCATTTCACGGTTGCAAGTCCCGTCTCATCCGTTTAGCATAGTTCTTCGCACACACCGGCCGAAACAACGTTTCTTGCCGGGAAATGCAACCAAGCCCGCAACCCGCACCTCCAAGAGTTTTCTCCTGTGTGCCCGTTGCGCTCTGCTCCTTGAAAACGGAATAGACGAAGTACGCAGCGTGTGCGGAGTATCACTTCAACCTAACCAGAAGTGGTACCCCGTCATATATTAAAGAAATAAGCCAATCGGATTGGGATGGTACCCAAGGCCGATTAAACGGATTTTGTTATGAGGTCTTCCCAGACCTCTGACCAGATTCTCTAACGGAGAGTTTGATCCTGGCTCAGGACGAACGCTGGCGGCGTGCTTAACACATGCAAGTCGAACGAACTCGAGACTTCGGTCTCAATGAGTTAGTGGCGAACGGGTGAGTAACACGTGAGAAACCTACCCCAAAGTTTGGAATAACCCGGAGAAATCCGGACTAATACCAGATGCCCTTACATGATCGAATGGTCGTATAAGGAAAGATTTATCGCTTTGGGAGGGTCTCGCGGCCTATCAGCTAGTTGGTGAGGTAATAGCTCACCAAGGCATCGACGGGTAGCTAGTCTGAGAGGACGAATAGCCACACTGGAACTGAGACACGGTCCAGACTCCTACGGGAGGCAGCAGTGGGGAATCTTGCACAATGGGCGAAAGCCTGATGCAGCGACGCCGCGTGGGGGATGAAGGCCTT
>CALAJQ010000025.1 GCA_937922785.1 uncultured Acidimicrobiales bacterium | reverse complement strand
TCGACGATCTACTCGTCTGACCTTGGCCCTACGCCCAACGATCGTTTCCGTATTGGCGCTGGCCGTCGCGGGCTTGATGCTGGACTGGCGGCAATGGGGGCACACCTCAACAGTCGGATGAAGTAAAGATGCTCGTATTCGGGGCGTAGCGAGAATCCAGAAATGACGAACCGGATCTGCCCCGGTGTGCACAAGCATGCAGTGGGCCGACATCCGCCGATGAATGGTAATGGGAATCATTCCTGATATGGTCAAATCATGGATAAGAACGACGTGTCTAACTCCCGACTGCGACTAGCCCTGGCTGCTGTCTTTGCTTGTGTAATTGCGCTGGCATCGTGCGCCTCTGATGAACCTACTGCTGCAGAACCAACGACCACTGCAGAACCTGTGACCACAGTCGAAGAAGAAGACGATCATGACGACGAGAATGGCGATCATGACGACGAAGATGGCGATCATGACGAAGAGGACGGCGATCATGACGATCATGATGACGAAGATGGCGATCACGATGACGAGGACGGCGACCATGACGACGAGGACGGCGATCACGACGATGAAGACCACGACGATCACGACGACGATGGCGGGTTAGGTGCGCATGAGCACGGCTCGGCTGAGTTGTCAGTAGCCTGGATTGATTCCGACATTGTGATCGACCTTGTGAGCCCAAACCAGAACGTGTTCGGGTTTGAGTACGAGCCGGAGACCGATGAAGACATTGCTACTGAAAAAGAGCGATCCGAGACCTTGATGGCAGAAGGCATCATCACGGTTAACGCCGAGGCCAACTGTTCACTGAGCGAGCCAGCATCGCTGGCGGTCGAGCGGGACGGAAACCACTCTGAAGTCACCGTCTCCTGGACGTTCACCTGTGACAGCCCAGATGACATAGAAGAGCTGGACCTAAGTGGGCTCTTCGCCGAATTCCCGGGCTTTGAAGACATCGACGCCGAGTGGGTTTCGGCTACAAGCCAGTCTTCTGCCGAGTTGTCGCCCTCTGAGCCGACCCTAACGCTGGAGTCTTGACCAGTAGCCCCCAACCTGTAATAAGCCTTGAGGCCATCCGGTTTCGATGGCCGGGTCAGAGCGTCGACCTCATTGACATAGACGAGTTGAGTCTTAAGCCTGGAGAGCATCTGTTTGTTCGGGGGGCCAGCGGCAGCGGCAAGACCACCTTGCTTAATCTGCTTGCCGGGGTTCACGCCCCGACAGACGGTGTGGTTCGGCTACTCGGAACTGATCTCGCTGACCTCTCAGCAAGCCGTCGAGATCAGTTTCGGGCAGACCACCTTGGGGTGATATTTCAACAGTTCAATCTGCTTCCGTATCTAACCGCCCTTGAGAACGTCACGTTGTCCTGTGCCTTCTCAGATCGCAAGTCAAAGCGGGCAGGAGAGGGTCAGGACATCACGTCCACGGCCCGAAGCTTGCTGGATGCGCTGAACCTGGCCGGCTCGCTGCACGATGCTCCGGTGAACAAGCTCAGCGTCGGACAACAACAGCGAGTAGCGGTGGCTCGTGCCCTCATCGGCGGCCCTGAGATACTCATCGCCGACGAGCCGACATCGGCGCTCGACGCCGACAATCGCGACCGATTCATGGACCTTCTCTTTCGAGAGGCAGAGGCCCAGCACTGCACTTTGGTGTTTGTTAGCCACGACCCCCAGCTGGCTGATCGCTTCGATCACCAGATTTCTCTGCGCTCGGTTAACGACGATATGGACCCGGCACAAGCGACGGGCGTGGCGCTATGAACCTTTTGCGTATTGCCCTAAAGAGCGCTCGGTTCCGTCGTACGAACCTGCTGCTAACAGTGTTCACAATTGCTATAAGTGTCACGCTGCTGCTCGGCGTAGACAAGATCCGCAAGGAATCCAAAAGCAGTCTTCTCAATACGGTCTCTCAAACCGACCTGATCGTTGGAGCAAGAAGTTCGCCAACCAATTTGCTGCTTTACAGCGTGTTCCGGATTGGTAACGCAACAAACAATGTGACTTGGGAGACCTATGAGTCCATTGCCGCTCGCGAAGAAGTGGCGTGGACAGTGCCTATCTCGCTGGGAGACTCTCATCGAGGGTTTCGGGTCATGGGCACAACCTCTGACTACTTCGACTTCTATCAGTACGGAAACGGTCGACCGCTTGTCCTCAGCTCGGGCGAAGAGTTTGTGGGCGTGTATGACACCGTTCTTGGCGCCGATGTGGCCAACGAACTGGGCTACGCCATTGGTGATGAGATCATCATTTCACACGGCCTAGTTTCGGTTGACTTCGCCGATCACGATGACAAACCCTTCACCGTGGTTGGCATCCTCAACAAGACCGGCACGCCGGTGGACCGGACTGTTCACGTAAGTTTGGCCGGCATCGAGGCCATCCACATCGACTGGAACGAAGGTGGCCGATCCGCGGTGACCCTGACCGCCGAGCAAGCCCTGAAGTTGGATCTAACACCGACATCGATTACAGCGTTCCTGGTTGGTCTTGAGAATCGTGCCCAGACCTTTCGGGTTCAGAGAAGCATCAATGATTTCTCCGGCGAACCCATGTCTGCGATTCTTCCAGGAGCCACCTTGGCAGAGTTTTGGCGAACGATCTCAGCGATCGAGCAGGTCCTATTTGTTATTTCAGGCTTTGTGCTTGTAGTTGGACTTCTAGGCATGTTGACCACAATCTTGTCGACTCTGAATGAAAGGCGACGAGAGATCGCTGTGCTTCGATCTATCGGTGCACGGGCAAGCCACGTGGTGTCGTTGATATTGCTGGAAACCCTGATGGTGGTCATCGCTGGTTGTGTAGCCGGTGTTGGGTTGCTGTACGGGCTCTTGTTGTTGGCCCGGCCAATTGTGGTCCGACGATCCGGAGTTGACCTCGCAATTACCTGGTTGGACTCCACTCAGTTGCTGATTATGGGTGGCGTTGTGCTGGGCGCTGCACTCGTAGCGCTGATTCCTGGCATCATTGCTTACCGGCGGTCAATCCAGGACGGATTGGCACTCAAAGTATGAGACCTCTTTACCGATAGTAAAAGTACCGATAGTGATATCTATGAAAGCGAACGCCGCAATGAAGAATCGTTCCAAATTTCGAGTCAAGATGACCGCAAGCCTTGCCGCCCTGGCAATGGTCGGAGCTGCTTGTGGTTCGCCCGAAGGCTTAGGTGCTAGTTCCGCTAGCGACACTTTTGAGCCGACACTCGGGAGTCAGCCAGTAGACAGCGATGTTGAGTTCGGTGCAACCCTTGACGAGTTTCTAGACGTCGATTCGCAAGAGTCTCCAGAACCAACTGTGCCCGATGGTTTCACAGAGATTGGCTGGGACGACTTGGTTCCTCCTGGCTCATCCGGCGATGAAATCTCGGCCCGCTTTGAAGACAGGATTGCATCCGTCGAACCTGGTTCGCCCGAAGCCAATGACCTTTACGAGGAACTTCAGGCTGAGTACGACAACCAGCCGGTCAACCCAGATGCCGCCAGCGACGACATTTATCTCGCTGGGTTTGTAGCTGCGCTCACCTACGACGGTGACCTCATCACCGAGTTCCTGCTCGTCCCTTACTTCGGAGCGTGTATCCACGTCCCGCCTCCTCCTGCGAACCAAACAATTCTGGTTAAGTTGGCAGAGGGTGAAGAACTCCACGTCGACGAATCTTGGGGTGCGGTTTGGGTAACTGGCGATCTGACAATCGATGGTGAGTCCACCGATCTTGCAGAAGCTGGCTACTCAATCAGCGGCGCCTCCACCGGCGTCTACGACGACTACTAAACCTCGACGTCACAGCCGGGGCCTGTTGGCGGCCGCGGGTCTCTACTCTCTCTACTCCGCAGGCAAGGTGGCGAGTAGCCTCTGGGAATGAGTGGTGGCCCCAACAACCAACGTTTCCCTGAGCTTGGCTTCTACGCGCTGGCCGGACAGGCGCGCAGTTCGCGTGAACTAATAGGCCAAGTCGTCGATGGGGAGAAAATGGGGTTTGGCACGGCGTTCATCTCTGAGCGCTTTAACAAAAAGGAAGCAGCAACCCTGAGCGGAGCAGCGGGTGCAGTGAGTGAGTCCATCACGATCGCCACCGGCGCAACCAACCACAACACCAGGCACCCGATGGTCACAGCAGGCTATGCCCGAACCATGCAGAGCCTTACTGGTGGTCGATTTGTGCTTGGCCTCGGTAGAGGAGTTTCTAAGATGCAGGACGCCTACGGGATCGATCGAATAACCACTGCTGAGATGGAGGACTTCGCTGGCTTGATGCGGCGGTTGTTTCGCGGCGAGACGATCATCGGGCATGAAGGACCTGCAGGCTCTTATCCGGTTCTTAGTCTGGACCCGAGTCTCGATGAGCACCTGCCCATGAACTTGGTGGCCTTTGGCCCTCAAAGCCTTGCTTTGGGAGGCCGTTGTTTCGACGAGGTCATCCTCCACACCTACTTCTCCGACGAAACGACGGCCCGCTGCGTACAGACTGTTAAGCAAGCAGCTGAGCAGGCGGGTCGGGATCCAGGTGATGTCCGAGTCTGGTCATGCTTTGCAACCTTGGGAGATCATCTTGGCGAAGACCGTCGGCTCCTCGGGTCGGTCGGGCGGCTTGGTACGTATCTGCAGGCATATGGTGATCTGTTGGTCTCAACGAATGACTGGGACCCAGCTGTGCTGGCGGCCTTCCGGTCCGATGAGCGAGTCAAGGCCCATCGAGGTGCCCTCGACGCAACGGCCTCACCCGAACTCTTGGCCCACGTCGCCACCCTGATTCCCGATGAGTGGTTGGCCCCAAGTGCAACCGGTTCGCCTCAAACATGCGTGGCCGCCATCAAAAACCAACTCGCTCTTGGGTGTGACGCTGTGATCATGCACGGCGCTACTCCAGATGAGCTGGCACCAATCATGGACGAGTACACCAGCCAACAACCGCTTTGAGGGTTCGTCGAGTAGTCAGTTGAGAAGCTGGCACACAGCAAACTCATAGCTTCTGGTGTTAACAATGGCACAGATGAATCCGACGAAACCGATCTCCGCCTTTCGTGTCCTCGTGGTTGAGGACGAGCAGTCAATAAACGATGTGGTCGCAACCGCATTGCGATATCAGGGTTATTCGGTGACCCAGGTTCTAGACGGTCATGCGGGTTTGACAGAGTCGGTACGGGCGGTTTATGACCTTGTTGTTCTCGACGTGATGTTGCCCGGAATCGATGGGTTCGAGGTTTGCCGGAGGATGCGTGAGAATGGCCAACTTGCCCCCGTGTTGTTCCTCACGGCCAAAGCCGAGGCCGAAGACCGGATTCAAGGTTTCGTAACCGGCGGGGACGACTATGTGACTAAGCCGTTCAGTGTTGACGAGCTAGTTTTGCGCGTGAGTGCAATTCTGCGTCGATCCGGAACAGTCGCTACCTCCGAGCTGCTTGTTTATGACGATCTCACCCTCGACCCAGTAACCGAAGAAGTCCGCCGCTCAGGTGGCCTAATCGAGCTATCGCCGACTGAGTACAAGTTGCTGCACTATCTACTTGTGAACGCAGGTGTCGTGGTCTCCAAGGCCCAGATCCTGGTCAATGTGTGGGAGGAGGACTACGACGGGTCGGAGAACATTGTGGAGCTCTACGTCAGCTATCTCCGCCGCAAGATTGATGACGGCCGGACGCCTCTAATTCAAACCAAACGGGGGGCTGGTTATGTCTTGCGGGTGAAATCGTGACGAGGCGACCCCGGTTGCGCACGATGCTGCTGGTGCCGCTGCTGACCGTGATGACAATTGGTGCGCTCGGGCTTGGTGTTTTTGTGCATGAACGAGTGGAAGCGGACCTGATGGAAGGCTCCGACGACGAGCTGAACCGTGCTCTGCTGTCGCGCTTTGGTGATCGGCCCCGGCCTGGTGAAGGCCCCGCTCCCGATGGACTGGGCCCTGGCCCCGAAAACCAAGCGCCCGATGACGCCATCGACAATCCCGGCAATCCACAAGAGGTTGTACTCAACGCCGATGGTTCGCTCTTTGAGGTGAGCGCAGATGGCAATGAGCTAGCGAGTCGCGATCTGTCCTTTGCCGTTGGCAAGGCCAGTATTTGGACACTTGATGGCGATCCACCGTTCCGTATTGCCACATCGGTTCGCCCGGATGGACGCACCAACGTGGTTGGTATAGCCCTGGTCGAGGTAGCGGAGTCGATGGCTTCGCTGAGGCGGGCCCTGTGGCTCGGACTCGCAGCCTTGATTACGCTTCAGCTGCTAGTGGTCAGCCTGGTTGTGCGGGCGGTAAACCGACCGATTGCCCGGCTAACCAACTCCGCCAATCGAATCGCAAACGGAGACTTGGACACAACAATTCAGGTTGATGGCGGCCCGAAAGAAGCTGCTGAGTTGGCCGGCGACCTGCAGCTAATGATGGGGCAACTCCGTCAGACCATCGCAGATAGCGAGAGTTCAGCCCAAACCGCCGAACAAGCAAGAGAAGACATGAAGCGGTTCATGGCTGACGCATCACACGAACTACGAACACCCCTCACTGCGATCAAAGGTTTCAGCGATCTCTACGAACGTGGGATGTTGGATGAAGGCGGAATAGACAATGCGATGGACCGGATCGGCGTGGAGAGCGAGCGGCTCTCCAAATTGGCCAATGATCTGCTTCATCTGCTCCGCCCGACTGATTCACAGCATCTCGAGCAGGTTGACATGGCGGCAGTCATGTCTGCGGTCGTGCAGGACCTTCGAGCCGCATATCCCAGTGCTGTACTGGCACTCGATCTGAGGTCTAACGAGGCGCCCAACGTATTTGGCGACGCTCAACGGCTACATCAAGCAATTTTGAATCTCGGAGCCAACGCGTGTCAGCACACCCCGGAAGGGACCGAGATTCGATTCGAGGTCAGAGTGGTCGGCGGCCGTGTCGAGTGCCGTGTTGTCGACAACGGGCCGGGGTTCGAGCCCGAGATGGTCTCATCGCTTTTTGCCCCTTTTGTCAGAGCAGACCAGTCGCGCAGCCGCCATGACCACGACGGGGCCGGGCTGGGCCTCACTATCGCTCAGAACATCGCTCACCATCACAACGGGGGCATCGAGCTAACCCAGACGCCCGGCGGCGGAGCCACCGCCACCCTCTCTTTGCCTCAGAGCGACGAATAAACAAACCTGTGAGAAATCTGTGAGCCAACTCACAGAGAACTCAAAGCTTCGTGCATCAAGCTGAAGTTATGAAACACATCCCAACTCTCTGGTTAGCAGCCCTTGCGGTCGCCAGCTGTTTGGTGATCGCAGCATGCAGTTCATCCGACGAGACGGCCACCACGGTTGCTGTTGATCCGACGGCTACTGATGCGCCAGCGGCATCGACCACAACATCTGAGCTGCCAGTGTCTGAGCCTCCAGTGTCTGAGCCGCCAGGATCTGAGGTGCTGCCATTAACTGAAGCCGATCGCCTCGGTTCCTATGTCCTGGCCGATGAAACCTTCGGCACCATGGTGGAAGTAACCGTTGAGGCGGGAATGCGTACGATCGTGTCAAACGCTTTGCCTGATCACGAAACTGGTGAGTTCCCCAACGACGGAAACCCCAACGAAATCACCGCACAAGACCTCAGTTGGTCCTACACAACAACTCCCGTCCTATCGGACAACCCAACCGAAGTGCGTACTACTGGAGTTGCAGTAAACGGCGTCAAGTTCGAGCCAGGCACGGGGGAGTCGGTCTCGTGCACCTCAGGCGGGAACTATCGGATTGAAGCGCTTCAAGACATGCATGATCTGGGCCTCGATTTCAACAACGCCCACGTACAACCCGGCGGTGAATATCACTACCACGGCATCTCCGAGATGCTGGTTGAGGCCTACGCCAGCGACGAAGACTTGGTTCACGTAGGTTTCGCAGCCGACGGGTTCTTGATGTACCACTCGAAATCGGACGCCTACACCACAAGTTATGAACTCAGCACGACTGAGCGCGCCGGCGAGGGTTGCACAGCAACCGGCCCGGGTGATGTGGAGGTTGAGATTGACGGCACAGTCCCGGACGGCACCTATTCGTCGGACTGGGTGTTCAGCGAAGGTTTGGGTGATCTCGATCGCTGCAACGGAATCACGATTGGCGATCAGTACGTGTACATCGTCACCGACACCTATCCGTTTGTTGGCCGCTGTCTCTATGGCGAAGTAGAGGGCCGAAACGCCCCGCCCCGCCCCTAACTAACAACTAACCACAGGATCATTTGTTATGAACTCGAAATTTCCAATAATTGGATGGGTGCTCGTTCTTGCACTTGTCACATCCGCATGCTCTTCAGAAGACGGAACAGTTGCAACCACCGCAACCGAATCCTCGATTGCAGAATCGACCGAGCCGGCCACTACCGAATCGACCGAGCCGACAGATACCCAATCATCGGAGCCGACGGACAGTTCCGGCTCAGATACCGACGGTGCCACAGGCACAAACACCGGGGTCAACGAGCGAGCAGTTGAGGCCGCCAACGCACTTATCGCCCAATTGTCTCCAGATGAGGTTGAAACCCTTTCCTACGAATTCGGCGACGGGGCCATCACCTCGTCTTGGTCGAACCTGCCTGCTTGTGACACAAACGGCAGAGCTGGTATCCGGCATGGCGACCTCAACTCAGATCAAGTGGCCGCAGTCATGGATGTGGTCAAGAGCGTCCTCAGCGATGAGGGCTACACCGAATACGCCCAGATAATCGCCGCAGATGAAGAGCTGGGCGGAGGCGACGGCGACGTCTGGGACGCCGACTGTTACTACATGGCCTTCTTCGGAGAGCCATCCACTAGTTCTTCGTGGGCCATGCAATTTGGCGGCCACCACTATGCCCGAACCATCACTCTTGAGAACGGCAGTGTCTCGGTGACACCAGCCTTTACCGGAGTCGAGCCACGGACCTTCACTCTCGACGGCGAGACAGTGGCGCCACTGGGTGACGAGGCCGAAGCGACCTTCGCTTTGTTTGGTGCGCTGGATGACGACCAATTCGCTGCCGCCGAACTATCCGGGCGAATTCAAGAGGTCCTGCTCGGGCCACGCGAGGACGACGCTTTCCCCGCTCAGGAAGGATTGTTGCTTTCCGAAGCGTCGGACGAGGTAAAGCAGCTGGCAATGGCCGCAATCGAGAACTGGGTGAACGATTTCGATACTGAAACCGCAGCATCAATTCTTGCCCAGATTGAATCAGAACTCGACGAGACCTACATCGGGTGGGCTAACTCAATAGACATCGACACCCAGGACGCATACGGGCGCATCGATGGCCCAAGCGTGTGGATTGAGTTCATAAACGAAGGAGGAGTTGGGGGCAACGATATTCACCAACACTCCGTGTACCGAGACAAAACCAACGACTACGGGAGTGCAGCATGACAGATACAACAAAAGCGCCAAAGGCGAAGAAGATCATCGGAGGCATCGCGCTAATTGGCGTGCTGGCCGTAGGCGGCGGACTGTACATGTTCTTCAGCGGCAGTGAGCCCGAGGCCGTAAGCCTCGACGCGGCACTAGAGACAGTGACCACAGACTCAACCGACGCCCAATCTGGAGATTCAGATGGCGACTCATCGGGAGATGCTGACGGATCGGCCGAGGACACAACAACCGATGACGCATCCGCAGGTGAAGACAATGGCGACATCACCGGCGTGTGGAACGTCGACACTGACTCGGGTGATTTCGACTACGAGAGTGCCACTGGGTCATTCGTTGGGTTCCGAATCGAAGAAGAGCTAAGAACAATCGGATCCACAACAGCCGTTGGCCGAACCGGCGACATCACTGGTTCGATCACAATCGACGGAACCGTCCTCACTGAAGCCAGCTTCACCGTGGACATGACCACCATCACAACCAATGACTCGATGCGGGATGACAATGTGCAAGACGCGATTGAGGGAGCGTCTTTCCCGACCGCCACCTTTGTTATGTCTGACTCGGTTGATCTAGGGCCCGACGCAGCATCGTCACAGGTTTCGACCGCTGTCACTGGTGAGCTGACTATTCACGGCGTCACTCAGGAAGTAACCCTAGAGCTCGCCGCTCAGCTTGTGGACGACATCATCGTCGTGGTTGGCTCCACAGACATGGTATTCAGCGACTTCGGTGTGGAAGTTCCCGATGGTGGGCCAGTGGTCTCGGTTGATGATTTCGGTGTAGTCGAGTTTCAGCTTCTGTTCGCCAAGTAGGGCCTGCGGGAATCGGCCAGTTACCACTAGTTTCTTGGCATGAGCGATGTAGATCGTGCTCAACTAGCAGCCTCGGAATTTTGCTTGGCGCCCAGTTGGACCCAAGAACCTAGAGGCACTCAAATGTGGGAATGGCTTCGTTAACCGATTTTCCGAAACCCACCATTGTCTCAGCCAACGGAGTGATGTTGGAGGTCTTTGAAGCGGGCAAAGAGAACTTGGGTAACCCGGTTGTGCTGTGCCACGGTTGGCCCGAGCATGCTTTCTCGTGGCGGCACCAGGTGCCCGCCCTCGTCGCTGCGGGTTACCACGTGATAGTTCCCAATCAGCGGGGCTACGGCAATTCATCGAGCCCAAAGGAGGTGACCGACTATGACATTGAGCATCTGGCCGGGGACCTCGTGGCCCTGCTTGACCACTACGGATATGACAAGGCCATATTTGTCGGTCATGACTGGGGAGCAATCGTGGTGTGGGGCTTGACGCTGTTGCACCCAAACCGCGTGAGCGGTCTGGCCAACCTGAGCGTGCCCTACATGGAGCGGGGGGATATGCCATGGGTCGAGTTCATGGAGGCAATGCTTGGCAGCGACTTCTACATTGTCCATTTCAATCGCCAGCCCGGTGTTGCCGCTGCCATCTTCGACGAGGACCCGCATCGCTTCCTGCGGAACATGTACCGGAAGAATCAACCACCCAGAGACCCTGAGCCCGGTATGGCGATGATCAATCTGGCAAAGGCCGACACTCCGTTAGGTGAGCCAGTCATGAGCGACGACGAGTTGGCGGTATTCGTTTCGTCTTTCGAGTCATCAGGTTTCACCGGTGGCCTGAACTGGTACAGAAACTTCGATCGCAACTGGCAAGTTCTGGGTGAAGTAGATCCGATCATCCGCCAGCCGGCACTCATGATCTACGGCGATCGAGACATAGTTCCGAAGTCTGAGAATCTCACCGAGTTCGTACCTAACGTCGAAGTTGTCAGCTTCGACTGTGGCCACTGGATCCAACAAGAAAGGCCTGAAGAAACGAACCGGGCGATCTTGGACTGGCTAGGGCGGCGGGGTTAGCTAGACCGGTTCACAAATGACAATCGGAATGTTGCGGGTCGTTTTCTTCCTGTAAGCGGCGTATCCCTTTGTGCCGGTTGCAATTCTTGACCACAGCTCCGCCTCCTCATCACCGGTAGCCGTGCGGGCCACAAGAGTGACCGGCCCTTCGCCGCTTACCGGCTCGAGAGTGACCTGCGGGTTCGCTACGAGGTTGTGATACCAGTCTGGATGGCGATCGTCACCTCCCTTGGAAGCAACAAGTACGTAACGCCCGTCGCCGTGAATTGGTGCGGTAAGCATCACAGTTCGAGCCTGGCCTGACTTGCGGCCAGTCGTTGTGAGTTTCACAACGGGAAGGTTCGCCGCGGTCTTCCCCAGCCGGCCGCCAGAGAGGGTTACCAGAGTCTTGTGGGCACCATTGATGGTCTTCAAAAGAAGGTCTTGGCGCATGTGGGTGAAGTTCATGGGATAGTCCTTGGGTTAGCGGTCAGCAGAAAGAGAAGTGCAGGGGCGAAGACGGCTAGGACTGCTCAGCGAGCTTTTGGATGCGGCCGGAAAATGGACCAAACATCGAAGCCGCAAGAAGGTTCTTGTTGATGTACAACTTGTCGTTCTCTATGCGCCAGCGTTTTGGTGACCCTTTGAGTTCTGCGCCGATGACCTTGGCGACTGCGCAGTGCCCTCCGAAGGCGGGGGCGTATTTGTTGGGGTCGGCGTCAAACATCACGCGGTGTTCCTCTGTAGAAAAGAGCCACTTGGCGCCATTCCATTCTCGGCTGAGTCTTGGTTTCCCCTTGGTCGGGGCCCCAAGCGTGAAATAGGCGACGGGGTCATGGCCGCCCAGCGCCAGTCCGGCGCTGTCGGTGTAGATGTTGGTGTCCATACCGTTACAACGATAAGGATTACCACTGTGTCAAGGTCAAGCCGTTTGTACAGATTCGCCTATTCATTCGATTCGAGAATTCGTTTGTAGCCCGCAAACAATTGTCTGCAATTATGGCTTGACTCTCCAGCTGCTGGAGACCTGAGGATGTTCCTATGTTGCTCCAGATCGGGGAATTCGCTCACCTTGTTGGCTTGTCGGTGCGCAACGTTCGTTATTACGGCGACGTTGGTTTGCTGCCGCCAAGTTCGGTCGATCCGACCAACGGCTACCGCCGTTATGAGATCGACCAGGTCGAACGAGCGAGACAGCTAATTGCCCTGAAGGCATGCGGTCTGTCGCTGGAACAGATCCGACTGGTCTTGGATGACCAACTGACGACTCAGCAGTTTCGAACGCTGCTGGAAGCGACGTTGGTTGACCTTGAAGCGGAGTCCACGCGTCTAGATGAGCAACTGCAACGGGCAAAAGCCCAACTTGAACAACTCAAACGCAGAATGGAACACCCAATGGCTGACATCACTATCAAGCAATCCGAAGCACGCAACATCGCCTTCATCCGTCGAGAGATCGGCGGAACCGAGGAAATCGCCGGAGTCTTCGATCAGTTTTTCGAGCTGGTCAGCTTCGAGGATGCAACCGGACCCGGCGGCAACGTCTATCACTACTTCTCAGACGACGGGACGTCGATCGACGTGGAGGCTGTCATCCCAGTTGCCGATGGTTACACACCGTCCGAGGGTGTATCGGTCCGGCGAATTGAATCAACTGAAGTAGCTCGGCTGACCCACAAGGGTGCATTCAACCGGTTACACGAAGCCCACGCCGAGCTCATGAGCTGGATCGAAGAAAACGACTACACGGTTACTGGTCCAAGTTATGAGTGGAACCTGGTGTGCACACCCCCAGTCACTCAAGACAACGAAACCTACGTGACCGAGATCGAGGTTGAGGTAGCCAGGAAGTAGCTGGCCAACCCGGAGGTGGTGTTAGCTGACTAGTGATCGAAGCTTCGCAGTCCAGGTTTCCAGCAGTTGTTGCATCGAGGCTTCGGAATAGAGGCGGCAGCTGTATATCAGACGAATCTCGAACCCGTCGGCAAGCTCATCAACCCGGATACTTATCGGTGCATACCGTTCGCCGTTCGGCGAGTAGTCATAACCACTGATATCACCGGCTGCTTCTTTGAAGAACGCATCGGCTGGGATCGGGTGCATGGACCTGCCGCGGTAGTTGATCACCACTTCAGACCGCGGCAGCTTCTGAAACTCGTCCTTGGTCTTGTGCTCGTCACTCATCCAACGAAGAATGTCGAGCTCTTCCCCTCGTTTTATGAAGTTGCGGACATCGGCCAGCGTGGGGTCGACGCGAACATCGTCTAGACCACTAAGCACGATGGTTGAGTACGAGAGCAAAAACCCAGCGGTCCGCGATGCATCGAGTCGCCGTGGGCCGCTGGGGCTACGGCCACTTGCTAAACGATCAAACATGACACTGGATTGACCGGACCATTCGGCCAGGGCGATCGAAAAGGTAGTCAGGAACCATTCTTCGTTGTTGGCTTCGGCTGGGATTGTGGCTAGAAGTTCTTCAGTCGGCAGCGTGGCCGATATCTGTCGTGCTGCCGAGTTGCTCAATGCGTCACTTCCGCCGGGGCCATCGGACCGAAGGGGACTGACCGAGGCCCAGTCCAATGATCGCCAGAACTGTGCTGCATCCTTGCCTCGGCTTGAATTGGCCCAATCGTGCAGACCGTCGGCCCATCGGCGCAACGATGCTGATCTGCTGGACAGCCTGATCGTTGTGGAGGCGGTTGTTTGTTCGTACCCAGTGGTTAGATCGTCGGTGATGATTCGTAGCGAAATAGCTTCGGCCACCAGATGATGCGCGGTGATCACCAGCCGCTGGCCATCGGGTCCAAGGTCAAACACCGACACATCAAATAGCGGCCCGTCAACAAGATCGAAGCCGGAGTTGATCGCTGTGAGGCAGTCGTGCAGAGCGTCCTGTCTTGCCGCCGCGTCGAGTTCGGAAAGGTCGTGAAACTTCACTCCACGAAACCCAGCGGGTTGTGGCTCGATCAGCCAGCTCCACTCAGCGCCGTCGTAGGCGAATCTTGTCCGCAAGGTTTCGTGGTGGGTGATCACCGCATCAAGCGCGGTCCGAAGGGCGTCGAGGTCGATCGTCGAATCCGGCTGTAAGAACGATGAGATGTTCCAGTGATTGACCGCTTTGGAACGAGTTAAGAAGCGGGCCACGTTCGGAGTAAGCGGAAGGTCGCCGTACTCGACATCGCCGATGCGTCGTTCGAGGTCACTTATCCACTCGGCGATGCCAGCTTGGGAAAAGGCATCGGGCTGCGCATCGAGTAGTCGCTCTTCGCGGTCTGATCCGACGAAGGATCTCCACCGATCAAGCACTTGGTCATTTGTTGCCCCGAGCCATACTCTGCCCTCGTAGGACCCCGGATGGTATCGGTCGGCCAGCCGCCGAGAATGGAAGAAGAGTGACGGCCAGTCCTTCTTCGGGACGATCTGCGTTTCGATTTGGCCCGCCCTTCGTTCTCTCAGATGCCCGATCTCATGGGTGATGAGGTGACCGAGTCTGTTGTTGAGAACTTTCGTGAAACCACGCCTCCACCACGGCGACGCTCGTCCCGGAATCATCGGGTTTAACAGAAACAGCTCCTCAACTTCGTGTCCCTCTCGCCGCAGTTGCTGAGCAATTTCAAAGGCGACGACACCACCAAACCCGTATCCGGCAAGTCTGTATGGGCCCTCAGCCTGAATCGAGCGGATAGCGCCCAGCTGAACACTTGCTAACTCGCTCACCGAGGTGGTTGCGGCCAGCCCACGATGCTGAGCCCAATAAGCGACTGCATAAAGAGGGCTAGGAACCGTCCATACTCCGCGGTGGGCCAACCGGAGGTCGGCACCGCCAAAAAACAATGGACTCCCGGTGCCGGCTTCCACGATCGGGAACACGAACTTCGACTCGGAATCAACTGAAGATTGAGATTGAAGTTCGACTACTTGGCGGCTCATCTCATTAAGCGACCCGGCTTCGAACACGGCTTGAATTCCCAGACTCACACCCAGCCTTTGTTCGATCGATTGCACTAACCGAACTGCTGCCAGAGAGTCTCCGCCGAGAGTGAAGAAGTTGTCAGCCCCACGAACTACGTCGAGCCCCAGAACTTCGCGCCATGCGGCTGAGACCACGGCCAGAACCGAGCTGTCAGAATCTGGGGTAGCGGACTGAGGTGTCTGGTTTGGCGACTCAACCGCCATGGCTCGAATCGCCAGCCGATCAACCTTGCCGGTTGGGGCCCGGGGGACCTCAGACACGAAGGCGATTCGTGACGGAATCATCTGCGATGCCAACCTCGGCGCCATCCAGTCCCTGAGTTCTTCACGATCGTGGTTAGTAGCCACGAGAGCTGCGATCATTGATCTCAACCCGTCAGAGTTCTCATACCAAGTCACGGCGGCGGCAGAAATTTGTGGGTGCTGAGCGAGTACCGCTTCGACTTCCCCCGGCTCAATCCGCATGCCCCGGATCTTCAACTGATCGTCTATCCGCCCGTGGAATTGCAAAATGCCATTGTCGTCGTAGGAGGCGAGGTCGCCGGTGTGGTAGACGCGTTCGCCCAAGCGGCTGTTGGTGACGAACTTTTCGGCGGTGAGTGACGGGTCGCGGT
This sequence comes from uncultured Acidimicrobiales bacterium, assembly GCA_937922785.1. Taxonomy (GTDB): domain Bacteria; phylum Actinomycetota; class Acidimicrobiia; order Acidimicrobiales; family SZUA-35; genus CALAJQ01. Next base: position 188,500 of record CALAJQ010000025.1, on the reverse strand, counting down.
AGTAGCCCAGAGCTGGGGCAATCCCGCCGACGCACAGCTCGCCAACGACGCCGGATGGAACTAATTCCCCGTCGGAGTCAACGATATGAATTGAGACATTGGACAACGCCGTTCCAATGGGGGAGGGCGCACCGGGCGGAAGCAGGCCCAGAGATGAGTCGGCACTCAGCTCGTGTATGGCGCAATACACGCTGGCTTCAGTCGGGCCGTACATGTTCCAAACGTGTTCAGCGTGTTTGCCGAGGCGAATCGCCAGGTCGGCCGGGATGGACTCACCCATGTTCAGCGCCACACGAAATTGGGGAAGTTCGACTGCCTGAGTTTCCAACATCGACCAGGTGGAGGCGCTGGCTTGGACCACCGTTACGCCATGGTCTCTCAAGTCGTTCGCCAAGATGTCAGGTGTCAGCCAGATACCCGAATCTCGCAACAGGATGCTTGCGCCCGAGGTGAGAGGAAGGAAGATCTCCACAACCGAAACGTCGAATCCAGTGGTGGCGACGGCAAGCACTCGGTCTTCAGCCGAGATTTGCAGGGAGTCCCGGAGGTTTGTCAGCAGATTGATTACGCCGCGGTGGGCTGTGTCTACGCCCTTAGGGATTCCGGTCGAACCTGACGTGTAGATAATGTACGCCCGGTTGGTGTCACCCGGAGGCACCGGGATATCTGCGGTTTGGAGACTCTCGCCAAGCAGGGAATTAAGTGACAGGAGGGTCTCGGGAACCGCAGCGTCTTCGGATTCGAAAAGCCAGCTGGACTGATGGTCGGTGATCACAACCCGACACGCTGAGTTGTCGATGATCCGCTGAAGCCGTTTGGTCGGGCTGGCCGGGTCCATCGGCACGTGAGCGAGGCCGGAACCAACAACCGCCAAGATTGTGGCGATCATGTTGACAGTTCGACTCATGCACACGCCGACAGGTTCCTCCAACGGGAGGTCTAGGCGATGGAGTCCTGAACGGATCTGGTTGGCAAGACTCAGGAGTTCGGCGTATGTAGTTTCCCCAGTGTTGGACACCACGGCGACTGCAGCAGGGGTCTGGCGGGCTTGGTTTTGGAACAAGCCGAAGAGATTCGATTCGGAGCCGGCCGCCAATTCGTCAGGGTGTTCGTTCATCTAGTGATCCCGCCGATTCAGGCAGATCTCAAACCCGGGGGCTGGTTCCCAGTGGTAGGGCCCGCGAACGGCTTGGGATTCGCCCAATGGGGACAGAACGTAGGTGTCAGCTAACGAGCGGAGAAACGCCTCACCCATCAGCACCGAGACAGCGGCGAATGGACACTGGTGTTGGTCGATACCGAATGGTGTGAACTCAGAAGCTCCGTAGGATTCAGCCACGAACCGGTTGGCGTCGAATTCGAACGGGCGGTCGAACACCTCAGGTGCCCGATGAGACTCCCACATACAAATCCGAACCATCGAACCCTTGGGAATGAAGTACCCGTCGAACATGACGTTGCTGGTCGTGATACGCAGAAGTCGGTAGCTCTGATCGGTCCTCAACGTCTCTGAAACGAAGGCTCGGGCCCGAGTCTTGAACGACGGATCCTCGACACAGGAAGCCAGGTTCGAGAAGTACTCAGCCTGTTCGGTTGCGTACTTTGTTAACCATCGAAATAGCACCGTTGTGTCGTCGCGTCCCATCTCGACCATGTAGATCAGATTTCCAAGCATCGTGTCGTCCAAACCACCGTCCCCGAACGCTTGGAAAGCAAGGCCGCCGAAGTCTGTCTGGGCCGTCGAGGCGAGCTCTTCGCAGCGGTCTCGCACAGTCTCAGCCACAGTCGAGAAACCACGAGTCTGGGGATCGCCAATAGTCCACGCCAGGCCATCGCTACCCATCTCGGCATAACCCAGAATCAGACGACCGTGGTAGTCCGTGCCTGGTTCAGCGCCGAACAGAATGTGCAGCAGCAAGTCTGTGGTCATGGCGTGCAATGAGTCAGACAGCTTTGTTCGCATAGCTCCGGGCATCTGTGATTCTGCATACGTTGCCAGGTGCTGCCGGGTGATCGCCTCAAGGACACCAACCTGACCAGCTAAGTCAGTTTGACTAAGTGCTCGACCAAGTCGCTGGCGATACTTCCGGTGGAAGTCCCCCGTCATCTGGCGCATGAATCCACCCGGGACCAGTGGCTCAAGATCCATAGTGACGGGCCGGATGGACTCTCCAACCGATTTGATGAAGCGACGCGCCACATCAAGGCCGACAACACATACCCAGAAGCGGCCGTACGCCTCCACCTTAAAGACGGGACCATGTTGCGCAGCTTCGTGGATCAGGACTGCGCGATTGGATTTCTCGAGAACGTCAAGGTTCTGGAGGTCACCTGGTGGTAACCGCCTGCGGCGAATAGCGGCACGGGTGCGTGCCTGGTTCATTGTGGTCACCCCGTATTGAAGTGAGTCGCCCGGCCTCACTAGATCTGTCATTGGCGCCGAGGGTACAGCTGACCGCTCTTAACGAAAAGTTTGACCTGACGCCTCCCGAAGCTAGGCCTATTCGCAAATGACAATCGGGAAGAGCCACGTCACCGAGATCGAGGTAGAGGTAGCCAGGAAGTAGCTGGTCTAACCTTGAGGTGGTGAGCATCTTTGAGTCGATAGCCGACAGGCACATCAAAGCAGGCCAGCAGGCCGGGTTGTTCGACAACCTGGCCGGAGCTGGTAAGCCCATTGCTGACCTAGGAACTGAGCGTCCCCCGGGCTGGTTTGCCGCCCGCCTGGCCCGGCGGGAGCGCAGCAAGATCAATGCCGAAGACCTAGAAGTTGAGATTCGGTTGGCGCTAGCGGCAGCGATGCGTTCCGATACTGAAGCTGCCGTTCGTCTTCGAGTTGCCGAGATCAACACTTCGATTAGCGAATACAACCGGACCACCCACTGGAACCCCCGCAACTTGGTTGATGCAGACTTTGTGGCAGGGGAGTGGCTGAGGCTGCGCCGCGAACTCTAAGTGTTACTGGCCGGGCCTGCTGCTCGGCCCGTGATCTGCAATACTTCGGCCATGGGAATGGGGGACCTTACAGCGGACGCGGTTCCTGGCATTCCCACGGGTACGGTCACATTCTTTTTCTCTGACATTGAGGGTTCGACTCGGCTTTGGGAAGCTCATCCTGAACATATGCGGGCTGCTCTACGACGCCACGACGCGATTCTGCGAGCCTCCATTGAGTCGAACGACGGTTACGTGTTCTCCCTCGCTGGCGACCAGTTCGTCGCTGCGTTCCACCACGTCCCGAATGCCCTTGCTGCAGCGAGCGCCGCTCAGCTGGCAATACAGCAGGAGGAATGGTCAGATCTCACTCCAATTGCGGTGCGGATTGGAATCCATGTTGGAGTCGCCGAGGAACGAGACAACGACTACTTCGGACAAGTCCTCAACCGCACGGCACGGATCGTGTCCGCAGCTCACGGCGGCCAGACCCTGCTGTCGGCCGCTGCCGCTCCGCTAGCCCGCGATGTTGTGCTGACCGACTTGGGCGAACATCGTCTAAAGGATCTGGCCGAGGCAGAGCGAATCTGGCAACTCGGAACCGACACGTTTCCTGCGTTGCGCACCTTGGCCGCCGCCCGTCACAATCTGCCTGTCGAGCGCACGCCCCTGGTCGGGCGAACCGATGAAGTCATTGAGATAGCAAAGACGGTGCTTGAACATCGGCTGGTGTCCTTGTTGGGCATTGGCGGCACTGGAAAGACTCGGTTGGCGCTTGCAGTCGCGGCTGAAGTTGCAGATCGATTTGAGGGTGGAACCTGGTTCGTTGATCTTGTGCCGGCGACTGATGCCAACAGCGTCGCCGAAGCTGCTGCGAGCGCGTCTGGATTGCGACTCACCGGTAGTTACCTGGTTGAAGCCCTGGCCGAACAGGTTGCGCAACGCCAAATGCTGCTGGTCTTTGACAACTGTGAACACCTCACTGATGACGTGGCCGACGTTATCGATCACCTGCTGGAACGCTCAAGCAACGTTCACATTATCGTCACGAGTCGTGAACCTTTAGAGCTTCAAGACGAGCATCAAATACGCGTCCAGCCCTTGGCGGTGGCTTCCTCTTCTGGCTCACCTGCGATCAGGCTCTTCGTTGAGGCTGCCAATCGAGTCGGAGCCGATTTAGGTGCCGATCACACCGAGCAGGTGGCCAACATTTGTCGGCATCTCGACGGGCTTCCGTTGTCAATCGAGCTAGCGGCAGCCCAACTTAGACAGCTAACCCTCACCCAGCTTGAGGACCGTCTTGACCAGAGGTTCCAGTTGTTGTCGAGAGGCGGCCGCCGCCGTCGCGGCCGCCATTCCAGCCTGATTGACGTCTTATCTGATTCGTGGGCGATGCTTGATGAGGCCGAGCAATCACTACTGAAACTGGCAGCAGCGTTCCCATCTTCGTTCACCCTTGCCGACCTCGAAGAGGCCAGCAAGGAAATGTCTGTGGTTCATTCGCTGGGAGGCATCGTCGACCGCGGGCTTGTGGCCAACGACGGTCATGGCGGTCTCAAACTGCTGGAGACAGTGAAGCTGTTTGTTCGTGATCGATGGGCCGATGATCCTACGTCACCAGATTTCGAAGACCAGCACACCGAGTGGATTCTCAATCACGCTCGAACTGAAGGCGCTGATAATGCTGGTTTGTCCATTGCGTTGGCTGGCTGGTCAATGCTGCATTATGACGATCACCGGGCGGTTGAAGATCGGCTGGCGGCCGCGGCTCGGTTTGACGAGCTAGCCGAGTTGCTTTGGTACCTGCGGTGGCCCTACAGCCGTGAACTTCCCCAGCGAGCATCCCAACTGATTGAGCGCCTGGAACGATACATAGCCGAAACCGGCCTGACCGACACTCAGTCGGCCACGCTTCACGTTGTGGCTGGCCGCGCGGCTCGTGCGGCGCGAAGTATTCGTTGGTATCGAACCGGTGCTGAAACTGCGATAGGCCTACTGCGGCCGCTTGGACCGTCGCCGGAACTTGTAAGCGCACTGATTGGGGCCACGTTTGATCGGATAGTCAATGACCCCGAGACGGCCTATGAATTGCTGGATGAGGCCTATCACGTGGCGCTCGATATCGGAGATGAGACTCTGGCGGCAGCCACTTTGGGTTACCGGGCTAACTACCTTGCCTTGGCCCACAGGTTCCCTGAGACGCGGCTTGTTCTTGAAGAGTTGGCTTCACGGCCGAATGCAGGCCGCGCTGACCAGGTCAGGGTGATGGCACTCGAAGCCACAATGCAGGTTGATCTCTTGGATGACCCGTCAAGGTCTCGGGCGGCGGTTGAAGAGTTGGTTGAGATCACGACTGATCACGGCCTGGACCATGATTGGTTCATGGAGCTCCATCGCTCCAGCGGGGTTGCCGCCACAGGTGACATCGAGGGCACGATTGCCTGCATCGACCGCATCACGGTGTTGTTGGAAGAGTCAAGAATGGACGGGTTGCCTGACATCCTCTTGCCGTACCTAACCCTTGCGAATGCGCTTGGCGAGAAAGAGCTTTGCCGGCGCTGGTTAACTGCAATCCGCCAAGGCGAAGGCGTACTGGGCACCGGCATCTCGATCGGGGTCTACCGCGTCCATCGTTCAGTCGTCGGATTGGTTGACTACAACCCACTTGACGACACGACCATTGAAGAGATTCTGGTTGAAGCCCAAACGTGGCTTCAAAGGGGGTCAAGTCTCAGAAGTAGTTAGGTTCCCGGCTAGCTGCGGCCGATGATGGCCGATTTGGGCGGAGGGCAGGTCTCTTCCTAGGCTTTGGTCAAATGACCGCAGGACCAACCGCGGGTGGCGAACTCACTCGCCGCCAAACCCACCTGATCTTTGCGGGCATGTTGATGGCAACGTTCCTGGCGTCGTTGGATGGCACCGCTGTTTCAACTGCGCTGCCCACAATTGCCGGTGACCTTGGCGGCATCGATCAGCTCCCGTGGGTGCTCACGGCTTTTCTACTCGGGTCTGTTGCGGCCACACCTTTGTACGGGAAACTTAGTGACCTATACGGGCGGCGAGCGCTTACCCAAGTAGCGCTTGCGTTCTTCGTAGCTGGGTCTGTTCTTGCCGGTGTCTCGCAGACCATGTGGCAACTAATCGGGTCTCGCGGTGTTCAAGGCATCGGGGCCGGCGGCTTGATGGCGATGGGTTTCATCGTAATTGGCGACATCTTCTCGCCCCGAGAACGCGGCCGCTATATGGCCTACTACACGATGAACTTCACGTTCTCTTCAATTGTGGGTCCGGTTATCGGCGGAGTCTTTGTTGAGATTGCGTCATGGCGTTGGATCTTCCTGATCAACATTCCCCTCGGCGCGTTGGCAGCCTTGATCGTTCACCGTCAGCTGACGTTCCAGCTTCCGGTGCGTGAGCATCGCCTTGACCTCGTAGGTGCGGCAATTCTTGTTGCTGCTGTCACCTCCCTGATTCTCGGATTGGCGCTAGGTGGAGACTCTTATGCCTGGTCGTCTTGGCAGATCGTCTGTCAGCTTGGTGTAGCGATAGTCGGTGCGATTGGGTTCGTGGCCTGGGAGCTGCGAGCGCCCGAACCGCTGCTACCGATGAGGTTGTTTTCCAACCCGACGTTTCGGATCATGATTGCTGGCAACACGGCTTATGGCATGGCCGCCATGGGAGTCCTGGCCTTCATCCCGCTGTTTTTCCAAGTGTCGTTGGGGGAGTCACCCACCAGAGCCGGACTTATCTTGGCGTCGATGAGTATTGCGGTAACGGTGGGTTCTTACGCCGCAGGCAAGATCACTACAGGAACCGGACGCTATCGTCGCATCGTTCAAGTCGCCCCGATCATGTCGTTCATCGGTCTTGCATCGTTCACGTTTCTTGACCGCAACAGCGACGCAATGGCCACCATTCCTTGGTTGTCGCTACTAGGACTATCGATGGGTATGGCATTCCCCACTATGACCACCGCTACTCAGAACAGCCTGGCGCTGCCCGATCTCGGAGCCGGGACTGCGGCCATAAACTTCTTCCGGACGCTTGGCCAAACCGTTGGAGTTGGAGCCTTCGGTGCCTTGCTCACCGGACGGATTAGCCGAGAGCTAGCCGACCTTGACTCCTCGGTAGATACAGCAGACTTGCTGTCAACCCCCGAAGACATCAAGGCCCTAGAACCTGCACTCCGGGTGGCGGTGGAAAACGCCGTCGCCGTAGGCACACACGACATATTTGTCGTCGCTCTGCCGATCATGGCAATCCTAATTGTGTCCAGCTGGTTCCTACCCGAGCTCGAGCTCCGGACAACAACCGCCCTATCAGCCCAAGGCGAGAACTCTTGACCCCATTATGTCGGTAGCCTCAATCAGGTGAAGGGTGACATCATTGTTCTTGAAGAACACCACATAACCGCAGCTCAGGCGATTGTGCCTGGCATTCTTGATGCAGTTAAGGCGAAGGACGGGCGCTACACAATTACCGTTGCTGGCGAATCTGGCAGCGGTAAGTCTGAGACTGGCAAGGCCATCGCCGACGAGCTTCAAAAGGCCGGCATTTTCGCCGTCCTTCTTGGTCAGGATGACTACTTCAAGCTTCCTCCAATGTCCAACGACGCCAAGCGCCGCGAAGACGACAGCTGGCTCGGTCCCCACGTGGAGGTGAGCCTTGATGTGCTCGAACAGAACCTGATCGACGCCATCAACGGTGCAAACGAGATCACCAAACCTCTCATTGACTACGACGAGAACTCCGTCGAAGACGAAACGATTGACCTAACCGGAATCAAAGTAGTAATTGCCGAAGGCACCTACACGTCTCTGTTGAAGAACGTCGACACCAAAGTGTTCATCGCCAGAAACCGCGTTGACACGCTTGAGCATCGTCAGAAACGCAATCGAGGCAACGAGGTCGGCGATCCGTTCATCGAGAATGTCCTGAAACTTGAACACAAGATTATTGCCGGGCACAAACAGCTGGCTGACTTCGTGATTACACGTGACTATGAAGTTATAGCTGTTCCATGAAGCACGACTTGCCCAACGGGGTGATGTTGAACGCCTATCCGGACAGTCTCGACGGCGATCTCGCTGGCACAGTACGCATGCTTCAACGGGCCGAGCTGGCCGACGTGTTCTCGCTTTTCTACATACTTCCAACGGTCTTTAACAGCGATCTTGACCGTGGGTTCTCGGTTATCGACTACGACCTGAACGCCGAACTTGTAGCACCGTCAGACCTCGAAGCTTTAGAGCAGCTTGGAGTCCTGCTGAAGTTTGACCTGGTTCTGAACCATCTTTCGGTGGGCTCACCTCAGTTCCAAGACATGCTGGCCAACGGCGATCAGTCTGAATTCGCCGACTTCTTCATCGACTGGAACCAGTTCTGGGAAGGGGAGGGCGAGCTTCACGAAGATGGCTACGTCGTGCCGTCGCCAGAGCACCTCGACCAACTCTTCATGCGCAAGCCCGGGCTGCCTATACTGGCGGTCCGTTTCCCCGACGGATCCGACCGCTTCTACTGGAACACGTTCTATCAGCAGGTCGACATCGTCGACGGCGAACGGACCTACCTCGGTCAGATGGACTTAAACGCGCAGTCAGAAAAGGTCTGGGACTTTTACCGCGAAACGCTGCAGAACCTTGCTGGATTCGGAGCAACCGTGCTTCGGCTTGACGCCTTTGCGTACCTTCACAAGGAAGTTGGGCAGTCCAATTTCTTTAACACCCCAGGCACTTGGGACTATCTGAACCGTCTGCGCTCCATCGCCGAAGAGTGCGGGCTGATTTTGCTGCCAGAGATTCATTCCGAGTACGGCACGGGGCTTCATGAAGAACTGTCGGATCAGGACTATCCGATATATGACTTCTTCCTGCCAGGCCTAGTTATCGACGCGATCGACACGGGCAAAAGCGCCGCCCTGCTGAGATGGATTGGCGAGATTGTCGAGCGAGACCTAAAGACAGTGAACATGTTGGGCTGCCACGACGGCATACCAGTTATCGACCTGAAAGGTGGAGACGTTGCTGGTGGAGGTCTAGTTGACGATGCCACTATCGAGGCAGTAATCGAACGATTGCTAGAGCGTGGCGGACGGGTAAAGAATCTTTACGGTCCCGACGGCACCAAGATTTCTTACTACCAGGTAAACGCGACGTTCTTCAGCGCTTTGGGCGAGAGCGAGTCTCGCCTTCGTCTTGCTCGGGCCATCCAGCTTTTCATGCCGGGCACGCCTCAGGTTTGGTATCTCGATCTATTCGCAGGAGCGAACGACATCGAAGCAGCTGACCGAGGCGGAAGCGGCGGCCACAAGGAAATCAACCGAACCAACCTGACAGCGGCCGACATCGAAGCTGGCCTCAAGCGTTCGGTGGTTCTGGACCAACTGGAGATGATGCGTCTCCGCAATACGTCACCTGCGTTCTCTGGCGAGTTGACGGTTCTTGACACAGAACCGCACCGACTTAGTCTCCGCTGGGTAAGCGGCGAGACCCACGCCACTCTCGAGGCTGACCTTGAGGCAGAGACGTTCGCAATTACTCACGTCGAGGCTGGCGACACAACCGTCTTGACCTACGGCTGAGCGAAGAGCGAAACGCCACAAACGCTTCTGTCATAGGTTTATCGGTCTATAGACCGATAAACCTATGACAGAAGCAGGTGTTTGGACTGGGGCTGCATACCGTGTTTGGATTGTGCCATGAGTTCTGAAATCCTCATCCGGATTGAGATCGATGGGCCCCTGGCTCACGTCGTTCTCGACCGTGCCGCCAAGCGAAACGCGTTAAGTGACGAGATGGTCGCAGCCATCGGAGACTTCTTCGGCAACATCGGTGACGGAGTTGGCGCAGTTGTCCTCCACGCCGACGGCGACCACTTCTCAGCTGGCTTAGACCTTGCCAGCCTTGGCGACCTGGATGCGTTTGGAGGCATGCTCCACAGCAGGTCTTGGCACGAAGCCTTCGCCAAGTTAGCCAACTGTCGTGTCCCAGTAATTGCCGTTCTCAAAGGCGCAGTTATTGGCGGCGGGCTTGAGTTGGCGGCGGCAGCTCACATCCGAGTCGCCGAGCCCTCAGCGTTCTACGCCTTCCCCGAAGGTCGGCGCGGTCTTTTTGTTGGTGGCGGAGGATCGGTACGGTTACCGGAGATCATTGGTGCTCACCGCATGGCCGACATGATGCTGACGGGTCGAGTGCTGTCTTCAGATGAGGGTCAGCAGCTTGGCATATCCAACTACTTGGTTGAAGAGGGTGCCGGTCTCGGAAAGGCTCTTGAGTTGGCCGCGACGGTTGCTGAGAACTCACCTGTCACTAACTTTGCAATCATCAACGCGTTGCCCCGCATCGCCAACGCCCACCCGGCTGACGGCTACCTGATGGAGTCAATGATGTCCGCCATTGCGCAGTCAACCGATGAGGCGAAGGCCCGGATGCAAGCGTTCTTGGAGGGTCGGGCGGCCAAGGTTGAGGCGTCGAATCTAGATAGCCAGGACTCCAAATGAATAGAGACACTCCTGCCGATGGAGACGTCCTGTGGGCACCAGCGCCTGACTGGCGAGCAACTTCCCGAGTTGGCCCATACATGGACTGGTTAGAGGTAAATCACGATCTCAGCTTTGACGGACACGACGAGTTGTGGCAGTGGTCTGTGGATGACCAGCCAGGGTTCTGGCAGTCGGTCTGGGACTACTTCGAGATCGAGTCAGACACGCGACACAGCGCCGTTCTAGCCGAAGAAACGATGCCCGGGGCCGACTGGTTTCCTGGCGCAACGGTCAACTACACCCGTCACCTCATTACCCAGGTTCGGAAACGACCAGACGAAGTGGCGGTGCTGTCGCGATCGCAAACCCGAGACCCGTTCGAGCTAACTTTCGCTGAACTCGAAGACCAGGTTGCGCGAGCCCGCGTCGGCCTTAAGCGACTGGGCGTGGAGAAGGGCGACCGGGTTGCCGGCTATTTGCCCAATGCCCCCGAAGCCCTCATAGCGTTCCTGGCCGCCGCCAGCCTTGGCGCAATTTGGTCATCCTGTGCGCCCGAGTTCGGGGCTCCGGCCGTGATCGACCGGTTCTCTCAGACTGCCCCCAAAGTTCTGCTGGTTATTGGCGGCTACAAGTTCGGCGACAAGTCAATCGATTGCACTGAGCGAGTGGCCGACATTCGCGCTGGCCTTCCATCGGTTGAACACACCGTGGCCGTTCCGTATGGTCCCTACGGTTGCGACGGTGACTCCACCTGGGGTGAACTCTTGGCCGAAACTGCGCCGCTTGAATTCGAGGCGGTCGAGTTCGCCCACCCGCTGTTCATTCTCTTTTCTTCGGGAACAACTGGCCTCCCCAAGGCGATCGTTCACGGCCACGGAGGAATCTTGATCGAACACTTGAAGTCTCACCACTTCAGTTGGGACCTTGGCGAGGGTGACACGATGTTGTGGTTCAGTACCACGGCTTGGATGATCTGGAACTCGACTGTCTCGGCATTACTGGTCGGCGCGTCCATTGTGATGGTCGACGGAAATCCCATGTATCCGGATCTCAACAACCAGTGGCGAATGGCAGCCGAAACAAAGGCCACGTTTATGGGGCTTAGCCCCGCGTTCATAATGTCGTGCCGCAAAGAAGGGCTGAACCCCGCAGCCGATCACGACCTGTCGTCCCTGCGCTACCTGGCTGCAGCCGGTTCGCCACTAAATGCCGAGGGGTTTACTTGGGTGCATGATCAGTTTGGAGATCAGGCGCCGCTGAACGTCGGCAGCGGGGGAACGGATGTGTGCACTGGAATTGTGCAGGGCAACCCGACTATTCCCGTCTATGTCGGCGAGATGTCTGGGCGTTGCCTCGGCGTTGCCGTCTACGCGTTCGACACCGTTGGCAACGAGGTCGTTGACGAGTTAGGCGAGTTGGTAATCACCAAACCAATGCCCTCCATGCCGGTCGCCTTCTGGGGCGACACCGACGGCTCGCGTTATCTCAATACCTACTTCGATCAGTACCCGGGCGTCTTCCGCTTCGGTGACTGGATCCGCTTCACCGAACATGCCAGCTGCGTCATAACGGGCCGATCCGATGCCACCTTAAACCGTGGGGGAGTGCGGCTTGGTACCGCCGAGCTGTATCGAGTCGTTGAAGAAGACCCAAGAGTCAATGACAGCCTGGTTGTGCACCTCGAAGACACCGGGGGTGGAGGCGCAGGGGAGCTCATTCTCTTTGTGGTCGCTCGCGGTGTGGAGGATCCAAATCTGCATGACGACCTTCGCTCGGCTCTGCGTCAGGCACTTTCGCCTCGCCATTCGCCTGACACCGTGGTGACCATGACCGCGGTGCCTCGCAACATGACTGGCAAGAAACTGGAGCTGCCGGTGAAGAAGATATTGCAGGGCGCCGAGACCGCAGCTGTTATCAGCCGTGACGCAATGGTCAACCCGGACAGCCTGGATGAATACCTGGCCTACGCCGAAGGTCGTTAGTAGCTATGCCTGACGTCAGCAGAGTTGCGGTCGTGGGCGCCGGAGTAATAGGCGCCAGTTGGAGTGCACAGTTCTTGGCGGCCGGGCTTGATGTGATCGCCACCGATCCAGCCGAGGGAGCAGAAGACCGCCTTCGATCCGACGTAGCTAGCCATTGGCCTCTGATGGAACGGTTCGGACTTAAGCCCGGTGCCTCGCTGGATCGCCTTAGCTTCACAACTGATTTAGGTGAAGCCGTTGCAAACGTCGATTTGGTACAGGAGAACGGTCCCGAGCGTCTCGACTTCAAGCAAGATCTGTTCAGCCAGATGGACGCACAAGCTCAATCCAACACCATATTGGCGTCAAGTTCTTCCGGTTTTGGCCCAACGGCAATTTCGGAGAATTGCGCAGTCGCCCCCAGTCGGGTGATCGTCGCCCATCCCTTCAATCCGCCTCACCTCATACCTCTGGTTGAAGTGGTTGGCGGTGATCGGACCGACACAAAAACCGTCGATCGGGCCATGGACTTCTACGCCGCTATCGGCAAGCAGCCAATTCGCGTGCAGATGGAACTTCCTGGCCATATTGCCAACCGCCTGCAAGCGGCACTATGGCGAGAGGCCTATTCGCTGGTGGAGCGAGGCGCCGTAAGCGTGAATGACCTAGACAAGGCCATTAGCGCCGGGCCTGGTCTCCGGTGGTCGGTTCTCGGACCGTTTGCTAATCAACACCTTTCCGGCGGACGAGACGGCCTGGCCCACGTGCTTGAGCACCTCGGTCCACCAATGGTTGGCTGGTGGCAGACCTTGCAAGAACCCGAGTGGACTGAGTCGCTTAAGTCAACACTGGTCACTGGAATGGACGAAGAACTGGACGGCATCGACCAAGCTGGCATGATGGCAGACCGTGACCGGCTGCTAGAACAACTACTTAGCGCCAAAGCCGCTGCCCAACACTTGCCCGAAAACAAGCCATCCTAAAGCGAACGCGGCCCCAATGAACGAGACACGAGACACGATGACCTACCCCGGACCCGCAATCGACCTGGATGCAATCGAAGCGATCGATATGCATGTTCACGTGGAGCAAGACGCCCATGGCTGCTGTGCTCTCGATCAGGAGTTGTTGGACGCCTCAGCCAAGTACTTCAAGTCAGGTGACGAACGAACTCCAACCGTTGAGCACTTGGCCAGCTACTACAGGTCACGCAACACGGCGGCCGTTATCTTCACTGTCGATGCTTCCACTGGACTGGGCCATCCAGCAATTAGCAGCGAAGAGATCGCCGAGCTGGCGGCTGCAGACGCTGACATTCTCATTCCGTTCGGCTCAGTTGACCCGTTGGCCGGCGCATCGGCGGTCTCGCGAGCAACCTCGCTCGTTGAACAACATGGCGTCCGTGGGTTCAAATTCCACCCCAGTCTTCAGGCGTTTGAGCCAAACGATCAGACTTACTACCCGTTGTACGAGCGACTGGAAGAGTTTGGTTTACCGGCGGTGTTCCATACTGGCCAGACCGGAATCGGTGCTGGTCTTCCTGGTGGTCGTGGAATCAAGCTGCGGTACTCAGACCCCATGTTGCTTGACGATGTTGCCGCCGACTTTCCAGGCCTAACAATTATCCTCGCCCACCCTTCGGTGCCATGGCAGGACTCGGCAATCTCGATGGCAACCCACAAGGCGAACGTCTACATCGACCTGTCCGGTTGGTTGCCAAAATACTTCCCGACCCAGCTCGTTCACGCCGCCAACCGTCAACTGCGAAACAAGGTTCTGTTTGGCTCCGACTATCCAGTTATCAACCCTGACCGTTGGCGGGCGAGCTTCGACGAACTTGAAATGCGGCCCGAAGTCATTCCGCTAATAATGAAAGAGAACGCGATTAACGTCTTGGGTCTAGGTGGGTAACCGGGATGATCGCCTGCAAACGAGTCGTTACCGTTCGTTAGCGATATCCGCTACCGTGAACCGACAGTATGGAGAGACGGCCCAACGTTCTACTGATCGTCACTGATCAACACCGCCCTGACCATGTTGGGTTCGGTGGAAATCCTGTAGTTCAGACACCTTCGCTCGACTCACTGGCAGCCGAGAGCATGAGGTTTACCAACGCCTTCGTGGCTAATCCACTATGTCAACCGAACCGATGTTCGATGTTGACGATGCGCTACCCGTCGGTGCACGGAACACGCCACAACGGTATTGCGCTCGACTGGGACGCGAACACCTTTGTTCGTCGTCTGCGATCAACCGGATATCGAACCGGACTTGTAGGCAAGGGTCACTTCCAGAACTTCGAACTTTTCCCCGACATTGCGCGCAAGCAGTTTGATTTCTCACTCGACGAACAGGCCCGCCTTAGCGGCCTGCCGGGCACCAACAACTGGGATAGTCACGAATCAATCGAACGAAACCTTGTAGAGCACGTCATCTTCCCGGACGACTATTACGGATTCGACCACGTTGAGATCCTTTCTAATCACGGCGACAAGGTCACTGGCCATTACGTTGGCTGGCTGCGCGACAAGGGCTACAACTGGCACGACATCGCTGGGCTTGAGAACGCCGAGTGGGTTCTCGAGGGATGGGGCGAGGTTCGCAAGCCGAAGGCGCCACCAGAGTTGTATCCAACCACGTTTGTGGCCGAGCGGTCGGTCGATTGGATCAAGTCACGATCGGCCGATGAGGATCCCTGGTTTCTCCAATGCTCCTTTCCTGATCCCCATCACCCCTTTACTCCGCCCGGACACTACGCCGACATGTACGACCCTGCCGACGTTGTGTTGCCGGAAACGTTCAACGATCCGCACCGCAAGTCTGCGGCCCATATCAAGCGCATAGTCGGTCAGCGGGGCAACATGAACGACACACCGATGCTCCAGGCTCCAAACGAGCATCAACTTCGTCATGCCTTGGCGTTTGAGTACGGCGCCATTTCGATGATCGACGATGCCGTTGCTGACGTGCTAGCTGCGCTAAAGGCTTCTGGTCAATCCGAAGACACGATCGTGATATTCACATCCGATCACGGCGACATGTTTGGTGACCATGGTCTGATCCTCAAGATGTTCACTCACTACGACGGCGTTCTTCGGGTGCCTTTCACAATTAGTGGGCCCGGCATAACTCCTGGCGAGTCAGGTGCACTGTGTAACACTCTCGACCTTGGCGAGACCATTCTTGATCTGTGCGAAGTGGAAAGTTACTACGGTTCACAAGGCTTGAGCCTTGCGCCGAACATCGCTGATCCAAGTCTTGAGGGGCGCCAGGAGCTTCTCATTGAAGAAGATCAAATTCGTGACGGGCTGAACGCTGGGGTGCAGCCCCGTATGCGAACGCTGGTCACAAAGGACGCCCGCATCACTCGGTATCAGAACCTTGACCATCACGATCTCTATGATCGCGCTAAAGACCCCGACGAGCTTGAGAATCGCTGGGCGGATTCAGGCAGCGTTGAGTTGAGACGTGAGATGGGCGAGCGGCTGACAGAGCACATGATCGCTGCAGCAGATCCTGGGTATCGACCCAACTACATCGCCTAGCGAACTCAGCTGTTGCCTAAACCCTGCACTCGGTGTTGCAGATTCGATAAGAAGCCGTCGTAGTCGTGGGCCTTCGCCAGGAACATTGCCATTGGCTGTTCGTTGGGGGCAATGATGAAGGTGCCCGCATCGAGACCAGCCACGACCGAGTCGACTACCTCAGCAACCGAAAGCGGTTGGAACATCACCTCTCCGAAATCGGGCGCCATCGGCGTATCAACGATCGTGGGGCAAATCGCGTGGACCTTCACGGTAGGTCCGTGGTTTATCGCCAACCATTCGGCAACCCCAACGGCAGCATGCTTGCTGACTGCGTAGTTGAACGACACCGGCCCAGTGGTCAGGCCCGCAGCAGACGCCGTAACAACAAAGGTGCCGCCACCGTTGGATTGCATATGGGGAACGACGTGCCGAGCTGCGATGACCGGCCCCATGACATTGACCTTCAAAGACAAGTCCCACAGTTCGTCGCTTGCGGTTATGTCTCCGCCCACGCCCACCCCTGCGTTGGCAAAGAAGTAGTCGATTCGGCCGGTGTCAGCAATCGTGTCGTTTACCAGCGATGCCACTGACGCGTCGGAGCTGACGTCGCATTCCCGAGCCGTTCCGCCGATGGACGCGGCAACCTCGTTGGCGCCATCTAGGTTCAAGTCGGCGATGACGACGTTGGCGCCCATTGCGGCGAACCGCTCACCCATGCCTTTCCCAATGCCCGAAGCTCCACCGGTGATAACTACGGTTGATCCCTCGATTGACATGTCGATCCCTTCCAATGGTCGATTAGGTGTTGCGTAGGATTAGTGCGATTCCGCCAGCAGCGGCCATAACAAGAATGAGCGGCCGGAACCATGCGTGTTCGAGGTACGGGCGAACATATCGAGAAGCGATGAGCCCGCAGATGCAGCCTGGAAACAGAAGCGCGAGCAGTGTGAACTCCTCTTCGCCAAAGTTGCCAGTGAGAATCAGGCCCACCCAGCTGATCATCGTTAGGACGATCAGGAATGACGTAGACGTGGCTCGCATGGCTGCTGGCCGAAGATCACTAAACGCGATCACAAAGGGTGGGCCGGGCAGGCTGGCAGTTACTGCGCCAAAGGCGCTGGCCGCACCACTGGCTACCTCGACGGCGGGAGTGCGGTTAATGCTTACGCCCGAAAGAAGTGCTCCTGATGCCAGAACGATGCCTACACCGATTGCCAGACTGAGGGCTCGATCGGTCATGGCCTCCAAAACAATCAGTCCCCCAACTAGTCCGAACGGCAAGCCGGTCATGCACCGGACCCAAGCCTTACGGTCGATCTCGCTGCGTTCGACCAAAAGGTGACGACACCCCACAACGATCCCGATTACCAGCAGTGGTCCGGGTACGAATGCCGGATCTATCGCAACCAGGCCAGCGCCTGCGACAAGTCCATATCCGATACCTACAGCCCCTTGGGTGGTTGCGCCCATCATTGAGAGCAGCGTGACTAGCCCAAATTGGGTAAGGCTCATCTCAAGAATTGTCTTCGAGGATGAGTTGCCCAGCGGCGGTGTTGCTAGCAGGAACGTGATAGTGGCGGTGCACCTCAGTTGGGGGAGCGCCGCCTGCTAGATCGCTCATGGCGCCTCGCGCTACCAGCCACATGACCAGTTCAATTCCTTCAGAGCCACCTTCGCGTACGTACTCAACATGTTCCATGTTTGCCAGGTCTTCAGGATCGTTCACCATTCGGTCAAAGAAGGCGTTGTCCCACTCGGCGTTAATCAGACCGGCGCGTTGACCTTGGAGCTGGTGGCTCATGCCGCCCGTGCCCCAAATCTGCACGTTGAGGTCTTCGTCGAAGCTGTCGACCGCTCGGCGGATTGCCTTGCCTAATTCAAGGCAGCGACGCCCTGAAGGAATCGGATACTGGACGACGTTGATGAACAGAGGGATTACTTTGCATGGCCAAGCCTCGGGCTGGTCATACATAACCGATAAAGGCACGGTGCAGCCATGATCAACGGGGATGTTGTTAACCAAGGTGAGGTCAAAATCGTCTTGGATAACCGAGTGGGCGATGTGGGCGGCAAGCGTCGGATGGCCAACCACGGTGGGAACGGGTCGGGCCCCCCATCCCTCATCTGCAGGTTCGAATGTTTCAGACATCCCGAGGGCAAATGTTGGCACGATGTCAAGCCCGAACGCGTTTGCGTGATCGTTAAAGACCAAGATGACAACGTCGGGTGTGTTGGCCGCTGCCCAATCTCGTCCAGGCTCATAGCCATCAAACAGAGGCTTAAAATACTCCTCCTGGGTCATGCCCTTGTCGATTGCCACGCCGATTAGCGGTACGTGTGATGAGTAGACAGACGCAGTGATTTGAGCCATTAGTGCTCACCTCTTTCTTTGCGAGCTGCCGGATCGCCGTCGGCCCACTCGTGCAGGTAGCGATTGCCTTCAGGGGATCGACCCCCATCAATCATCATCTGTCGGTGTGCTTCGGCGTCGTTCTCAGTCATCGAACTGACGATCTGAACGTAGTTGAGGCCGTCGGTCGCTCCGATCTTGGCGCAGTAGTAGATGTTGCCGCCCAGTTCGAGAATGCGGTTGAAGTCGCGATCGCGAACGGCCTGCTTCTGGTCTTCAGTCATAGGCCATTTGTCTAGGTAGGCGTCTTGATCTGCGGCGAAAAGCTCGCGGTTCTCGGCGTCCTTAAGGGACATCGCGAACATGTTGAGGTGGTAGCCCAACGCTGCTTGGTCTGTATCGAAGATGGTCGTCCCCGGAATATCGAGGTACGGCTTATCTAGTCCCATGATGGCTGCCTAAAGGTCGAAATTGTGTTTGAAGCGAACGTACAGTCTGATCCCATTAACGATCAAACCTAACGGACGTTACCATCTTGAGGGCGGGGAGTGATGCGGAACGCGATCACTAAGGCGACTGCGGCAACAACCGCCCCGATGAGGTAAGTGAATGCCCAGCCGTCAACAAATGCGCTACCGGCTCCGGAAGTATCGGCGATGTCTCCGAGCGGAATGTCGAACCCCCTTGACACCATGACGCTTGCAACCACTGCAGTTGCCCCAGCCTGGCCCATCACGCTTCCGACCGTTCGGGTTACGTTGGTGAATGCGCCTCCGACGCCTAACGCCGTGGTTGGCATAGCCCCCATCATGATGCTGTTGGCCGGAACATTCCATAGACCTTGGCTGAGCCCGTTGCCGAGGGAAGCAAGCGCCACCAGAACTGTTGGTGAGGTCTCGCCAACCTGTGACAGCATTACAAGCACCCCACACTGAAGAACAAGACCGACCATCATCGGCAGGCGGGCCCCTAGCCGGTCATACAGTCGGCCTGAAGCTTGTGCTCCAAGAATCATTCCTAAGGCAAAGAGGGTGACGATAAAGCCAGTAGAGCGCGTGCTTAGATCGAGAACGCTCAACAGATATACGGGAATCAAGAACATGATTGACGATGAGGCTACGAAGGCCACAACCCGTATTGCGACTGCTCGACGAAAGTCAGCGATCTTGAAGATTCGCACGTCGAGAATCGGAGCCGGCTGGCCAAGTTCGACCCGAACGAACAGAACCAATAGCGCCGCCGAGACGATGGCCCCAGCGATCGTTACCGGCGATGTAAGGCCGAACTCGAACGGGTCATTGACTGTGAATACGAGCAAGGTTATGAAGCCAGCAGCGAGCGCCGCTCCAGCGAGGTCGAACCCGTTGTAGTTCGAACGCATTGTCCGAGGCTCTGGGTCGAGAACACGATGTACAACCAAATAGGTAGCTGCCGTCGGAATCGCCAAGAGAAAGAACAGAATTTGCCAGTTGAGCACGCCCAGTAACATTCCGCCTAGCAGCGGGCCGAGTGCCGCTCCGGCCGCCACTGCTGTTGTTTGCGCGCCGAGGGCGAGGCCCCTTTCCTCTGACGGAAACGCACCGACGAGGATGCCCGTGCTGACCGACTGCACCAGAGTGTTGCCTAAGGCTGTAACAACTCGCGCGCCGATCAGCAAAGGAAACGATGATGACAAACCTGTTAGTACGAGGCCCAATCCGAACAGCGCAATGCCGGAGCGTAGCGTGCGGTGTTTGCCGACTAGGTCCGCCAAGCCGCCGAAAGGCAAAAGCAGTGCGGCGATGATGAGCGATTCGATTATTACTACCCAGCCGACCGTTCGGAGTGTTACCCCAAAGTCCTCGGCGATAGCGCGAAGGGCAAGGATGGACAGCATCGTTGTCATCACGGTTATGAAGTAAGAGAGGCCGACGGCGGCAAAGACTGACCACTTCGAAGGAGTCGCGGGTTCCTTCGGCGTCATTGGGGCGAGTCTAGCTCTGCCCGCTCCGCACCGATTGTGTGGCTAGATGGCGCACAATTTCGTCCTGCCTTCTAACATCGTGGTCGATGACCAACATCGATGACTCGGCGTCAACTCAACAACACCTGACATCTGAGCGGCTTCTCGGCCAACGCATTCACGCGTTCAGTAACATGATTTCGGGACACTTCTTTCGCCGCACAGAACAACCCTTTGGCGTTAGCTTGCCTGAGTGGCGAGTGCTTCGGTCGGTCCTTCTTCAGCCTGGAGTCTCCCAAGGCGAAATTGCGCTAAGCCAGGGACTCAACGTGATGAACGTGAGCCGGGCAGTTGCGGGACTGAAAAAGAAGGGTCTGGTCGAGGCCAATCCCGATCCAGAGGATCGGCGCCGCACGATGTTGACATCAACCAAAGCAGGGCAAGAGATTGGGTCAGACATCAACGCCCGCGAGCGCATTGTCTACGACCACGTTTTTGCGATCCTGAGCAAGGATGAGGTCTCTCAGCTGAGCGAACTATTGGATCGCGTTAACGTTGAAATGCGTGACAATGGGCTGCCCGACCCGCCCCCACCTTCCCAGGACTGGGCCGCTGTGCTTCAAGCAAAGTTGAATAACGGCTGAACTTCGCCCCCTTTTGCAGGTGACTTTCGCAGTTGTTGACAATCGTCACACCAGCGTCGATGATGGTGACGGGAAATTACTAACGTTCGTGAACGACTCACGGACGGATCTTAAAGGGGACCAAATGCGAAACTCGAGTCTGATGCGGCTGCTTGCCGTGTTGCTAGCCATGGCGATGGTCGCTGCGGCCTGTGGTGACGGTGATGACAACGCCGACACAGATAACGGTGCAGAAACTACTGCTACTACAGCTGCGCCTGCCGACGAACCCGAAGATGACGAGGCACTAGGCAACGTTGAAGTTGATGAGACCGCAAACTGTGCGTCTGAGGTCGAGCTTGATCGTGGAACTTACGCCCCGAGCGGAGATCTTCAGAATGCAATTGCGATTTCCTTGGGCACGTTGAACCCACACGATGAACAGGGCCCCGCAAGCTTCGCCTACTACGGGTGGATGTATGAAGGTTTGGTCCGCCAATCAGTTGAGGGCACGGTTGTTCCTTGGTTGGCGAAATGCTGGGAGTCCAACGAAGCCGGCAACGAAATCACTTTCTTCCTGCATGACGGCGTGGTCTTCCACGACGGCGCAGCGTTTAATGCCGAAGCCGTCAAGGCCAACATTGAACACATCAAGACCGCTGGCCCGCCTGAGGTTCTTCCGCCGGTAGCTAACCAAATGGCTGTGGTCGATTCTGTCGAAGTCGTTGACGATCTAACCGTTAAGTTCAACCTCAACGCACCGGGTGAAGCGCTGCTTCTGAGCGGTCTTATTCGTCACTCGGGCTTCATGGTCTCGCCAGACTCGCTCGGTAACGCTGGAGCGTCACCGATGGGAACCTCGCCCTACATGATCTCCAACACCAGTACCGATCTGACAACAATCGAACTCGTGGCGTTTGAGGATTACTGGCAGCCAGGACTAGTTGGCCTTGAGACCGTCACCATCACTTCCACTGGTGACATTCAAGCCAACCTTGACGGTCTGAATGCTGGCCAGTTTGACGTGGCAGTAGTGAATACCGCTCAGGCCGACGCTGCGCCGGCAGTAAGTCAGAACACAACTGTTCGTATCGGCTTTGTTGTAACTGACTGGCAGGGAGAACAGATTCCTCAACTTGCTAACAAGGACGTGCGCTGTGCAATGGCTGGCGCACTAAACCGTGAGGGCATCCAGGCCGCTGGAAACAACGACCCGGTTTCGGCAATCAAGCAGTTCGCTGCTAGTCCCGCCGACTATGCCTACATCGACGATCTGGCAGCGCCTGACTTCGACCTGGAGGCAGCGAAGGCACTATTCGATTCGACTGGCGAGGAGCCATTCACATTCAAGAACGGTCACATTCGAGGTGGCTTCTGGCCAGCTACATCCTCGGCGTTCGCAACAGCCCTCGCTGAGCTTGGCATCACCATGGAGAACGAGGTTCTCGAGCCAAACAGCGCTGGTGAGATGTTTGCGAACCTGGCGAAGGGGACCTACCCAGTTCAGATCATTGCTTACAACGAGCCAAACGCCTTGATGTCGTTGATCGCTCGAACAGGTTCCGCAGCGTTCAACCCGTCTGGAGTTTCGCCTGATGGTGTAGATGAGTTGGTTGCCGCTGCACGAACCAAGAGCTTCGAAGACGGCGAGGCCGACGTGGCTGCTGCTTGGAAGATTCTGATCGAAGAGTGCATCTTCATTATCAACAACGTGCTCACAACCAGCATTGGTTATGACCCAGCCGACGTGCAGGGCGTCAACCACACCGGTGGTATTCCAATCGCTTACTGGCCACACGGCGTGACCAAGGGTTAACAAACTGCGCATGTCGCATTGCAATTGGGGTCCTCGGCTTTCAAGTCGGGGACCCCGTTGCGTACTATCGACCCAACTAGTCAGGGGGTAGAAGCACTATGGCGAAATACATCGCATTCAGAGTTTTGGCGACCATCCCACTGCTGCTAGCTATTGCGGTGCTTACGTTCGGCATATCGGTGGCCATGGAAGGCCGCGGTTCGATAGCGGTTTCTGTATGTGGTGAGGGAGCAACCCAGGAGTGTGTCACTGAAGTTGAGGCCGCCCTTGGCCTTGACGATCCATTGCCAACAAGGTTTGTCAACTGGCTCGGTGATGTTGTTCAGGGCGATCTTGGAACCTCACTGTCTAACCGCAATCAGCTGGTCGGTGACCTAATCGGCGAGCGGATCTGGCCCACATTGAGCATCGTGTCGCTCAGTTTGCTGATTGGCATTTCTTTGGGAATGTTTTTCGGAATCTCAGCCGCGATTCGTCCGGGCGGGCTCCTTGACCGAACCTTGTCGATTGTCGCAGCGAGCGTCATCGCTGCTCCCGGTTTCATCCTCGGCATGCTGTTGTCGTGGTGGCTGGCGGTCCGCTGGGGCTGGTTCGATCCAGTTGGCTATGTGTCGATGGGCGAATCGACATCTGGATGGCTCAAGTCGATCACGCTCCCTGGCATAGCGCTAGCTCTGCCGACGCTCGCCATTGTTCAGCGTCAGCTTCGTAGCTCTATGGCGAATGCGCTGCAGTCTCGTTATGTTCTCGCCGCTAGGGCGCGTGGCGTTCGGTCCTCAAAACTCATTGTTAGCCACGCACTTCCAAACGCCATGATCCCGACAATCACTGTCATTGGGTTCAGAGCCGCCGCTGCAATCGGTCTCACTGTTGCGGTAGAAGTTGTCTTTGGCATAAGGGGCATGGGCGAGTTGCTGGTCACGTCAATCGTCAACCGGAACGTAACTGTGCTCCAAGGGGGCATGATCGTGGTTGGTTTGGCCGTTGCGACGGTGAACCTGCTGGTTGACATCAGCTACGGATTCCTCAACCCGAAGGTGAGGTTGGAAAAGTGACAGCCGCCCATTCTCCGGTAGAAGCCGAAGCACTGCCTGACAAGCCGCAGTCCCAGCGCCGCAGGTTTTGGAGGCGCATGTTTCGCAATCCGCTTGCTGTGCTTTCGATGCTGTGGATTGCGTTCTTGGTTCTCTCATGGATCTGGCCCGAACTTGTGGCAACCAAGGACCCCTTTAAGGGTGATCCCACCTTGCAAGACATCTTCCTCACACCCAATGGCGAGTACTGGCTCGGAACCGACGGATTCGGGCGCGATTACTTCAGCCGTGTCATTCACGGCGCTGGTTTCGCCTTTCAGTCGATATTCATTGCCATGTCGATTGCGGTCGGCATCGGCGTACCACTTGGCTTGTTCTCGGGCTGGAGAGGCGGTCGGATCGACCGGACGATCATGTGGTTCAACGACGTCATCTTCTCGCTACCCATCGTTCTCTTGGCTTTTGCTGTCGTCATTGTCCTGACTCCATCTCTAAACAGCGCAATGGTTGGTGTCGGCATAGCAATGTCAACCCGGTTCACACGGCTGACCCGCGCAGTCACCTTGGCAGAGAAGGAAGAGCTCTACGTCGACGCCGCTCGCATCACGGGTTTGTCTACGCCGACGATATTGCGGCGCTACATCGCGCCCAATCTGCTGCCCTCTCTGATTGTTCAGTTTGCGATAATCGCTGGCGCAATCATCCTGATCGGCGCGACCCTGAGCTTTCTCGGTGTGGGCGCCAATCTGGACGATCCCGATTGGGGTGTCATGCTGTCTCGATCTCGGGTTGAATTCCGTCGCGTCGGAATCTGGCAGATTGTTCCGCCGGCTGGTGCTTTGGTGCTCACAGTTCTTTCCTTTAATCTTCTTGGCGACGCGATACGAGACTCTCTTGGTCGCGACAAAACCAGCAACGCTCTCACCGTTTCCAAGCGAGTGTCGATAACGCCGACCGACCGGCCTCACCGTGAAGACTCATTGCTCTCGATCCGTACGATGGACGTCGAGTTTCCCACTGGTGGAGGCGACCCAGTTCAGATCTTGAATGGCGTGTCGATGGCAGTTCAACCGGGTGAGACGCTCGGTGTCGTTGGAGAGTCCGGCTCTGGCAAAAGCATGACAGTGTTGTCGGCTCTAGGGCTAACTCCTGCACCGGGCCGTATGACCCGTGGGTCGGTCAAGTTTGACGGCCAGGACGTTACGTCGATTTCCGAGCGAGAGTGGCAGAAGATCAGAGGCAAGGACATCGGAGTTATCTTCCAGGAGCCGATTGCTGTGCTTAACCCGGCCCTGAAGGTCGGCCGGCAGATCATGGAGCCCCTTCTGCTACATACCGATATGGACAAGAAGGCGGCTCGCGAGCGAGCGGTCGAATTGCTCGCCGAGGTCAAGGTGCCTGATCCGCGCCGCCGAATAGACCAGTATCCGCACGAATTCTCTGGTGGCATGGCACAACGTGTCGGAATTGCAATGGCCCTGGCGTGTAGCCCCAAATTGTTGATCGCTGATGAACCGACAACTGCTCTCGACGTAACAGTTCAGGGTCAGATCTTGGACCTTCTTATGGAGATCCAAGAAGAGCGCGGTACGAGCATTGTCATTATCACCCATGACCTTGGTGTGATTGCCGAAGTCGCCGATCGGGTAATTGTCATGTATGGCGGCCAGGTTGTTGAAGGTGGAGCGGTCGATGACATCTTTCTTCGGCCTCGTCATCCGTACACCAAGGCCCTCCTTGACACGATGCCGCAGAATCACCACGGCGACGATTCGCCGTTGGCCGTGATTCCAGGTGTAGTTCCATCACCTACCGACTGGCCTGCCGGCTGTCGATTTGCGCCTCGATGCGAACACGCCACCGATCGTTGTCGAGACGAATTGCCTGGCCTTGAAGTTCTTGCCCCTGGCGAGGTTGTGCGGTGCCATCACCACGGTGAGCTGAGAGAACTGCTTGCTTCTGAATGGACTGAGGTAACTCTATGACAGATTCGCTGTTGTCAGTTGATCGGTTGGCTGTTCATTTTGGAGGACGAAGCAAGCTCTTCGGCGCTGCGGCTCCTACGGTGAAGGCTGTCAACGATGTGTCGTTCAAGATCGACTCGCAGCGAACGTTCGGGCTTGTCGGTGAGTCGGGTTCGGGTAAGTCAACTGTGGCCCGCGCCATTCTTCAGCTGGTAGATATCCACGCCGGTTCAATTCATCTCGATGGCACTGATGTCACCCACGTTCAGCGCTCT
Source organism: uncultured Acidimicrobiales bacterium (assembly GCA_937922785.1). Taxonomy (GTDB): domain Bacteria; phylum Actinomycetota; class Acidimicrobiia; order Acidimicrobiales; family SZUA-35; genus CALAJQ01. The sequence goes on along the minus strand of CALAJQ010000025.1, from coordinate 162,594 downwards.
GCCGAGCTCGGCTTCCGCAAGCGCGTGCAGGCCGTGCTACAGGACCCGTTCTCGTCCCTTAATCAGGTGCACACCACTGAAACCATCGTCGGTGACCCGATAACCCGACATCGTGGAGTTAAACCCGGTAACGAACGTCGAGATCTTGTTGGTGCCTTACTCGATCTGGTTGGTCTTGGTCGCGACTACCTAGACCGGTACCCCTACGAGATGTCTGGCGGACAGCGGCAGCGGATCTCGATAGCCCGGGCTCTTGCAGTCGAGCCCGACCTAGTGATCGCCGATGAAGCGACTAGCGCACTCGATGTGTCGATCCAGAGCCAGGTGATCAACCTGCTACAGGACATCCAACGTGAACGCGGTGTTGCTTTTCTCTTCATCGCCCACGACCTCGAGGTTGTCAGCCACATGAGCCATGAGGTTGGTGTCATGTACTTGGGCTATCTAGTTGAGAGTGGGGCCGCCGAGGCTGTATACCAGGCGCCAACCCACCCATATACCGAGATGTTGGTTGCCTCGATTCCGTTCCCAAATCCGCGAGAGCAGGCAAAGCGCAGGCTCCTACGCCAGTCATTCAAGACAGCCGAGCCTCCGTCACCAGCGAATCTTCCGCCTGGATGTCCCTTTGAGAATCGGTGTCCCGTTGCAATGGACATATGTCGTGAGGAAATGCCGCCAACATCGGTCGTGCATCATGGCGGGGTTGCTCGGTGTCATCTTCATACGTCGGGGCCAGCGCTCGGTGGCGAATCTGTGGTTGAGTTCATTAAGTCCCAAGCCAAAGGCTGCGTCGAGGTCTAAGTGACTAACGACGAAGCGAAGGCGATTCTCGGCGCCGAAGCTCGGCGCGTCGGAACAATCTGGAGAGCTCTTGACCGAGACGGTGACGATGTTCTCTCCAGCGAAGAAATTGCGGCAGCGTCGGAGTCGCTCCAAGCGCTCGATCTAAACAGAGACGGAGAACTATGCGCTGATGAGATTGGTGGACCGTTCCGTTGGCCGGGCGGCGAACGCCGCAGCGCGATCGTCCGCATCCTCGATCAGGATGCTGACGGCATCATCACGGCCGAAGACATCGCCGATGCACCGAATCGGTTACGGCGGCTAGATCGTCTCGATCGAGGTCACCTGTTACCCACCGACGATCGTCCGAAGTGGAATCCGATTCTGGCTCAGGCCCACAGTGGTCCAGCTGAAACATTAAGACACTTCGATCTTCTCCGAAACTACCAAGATGAGCCGAACGGTGCCGTCATGCCAGGCTCGGACAGTCGCCAGGACGATGGCTACCTACTTGTGTACGAGCACTGCAACGCGGGTGACGTTTGGGTGGGGAAAGATCTCTTTCTGCAGGCGCCAGACGGAGCGCGTGTACATCACTGGCCACACCGCAACCATGCGTCTGAAACTGTAACGGCTTACTTGCGAGACGACGGCCGGCTAATACGGACCAGCTGCCCTGATCTGTGGCTCGAAGTGCTCTGCTTCCCAGTGGGAGCACACGGCATTATCAGCATCGAAGAACCTGATGGCACGCTGCTGTGGCAGTACCGGTTGTTTGAGCCCGGTGTTCGTGTAATGCATCATGACTTTGAGCCGATGCCTAACGGCAACATTCTGGTGACCGTGTACGAAGGCAAGACTTTTGCAGAGGCGGCTGAATTTGGGTGGGAAACCCAACCAACCGAAGTGTTGATGAGACCGCCGGACCTTCAGCGCTGGTGGACCGAGACAATTCTTGAACTCGAACCCAACCTAGAGACTGGGGATACACGGGTTGTGTGGGAGTGGCGATCGGCCGATCACCTTGTACAGGACAAGGATCCAGCGAAGCCACATTTCGGTCCGCTCGGTCCCGGTTGCCGCAAGATCGATATTAACTACACGAAGTACCCGAGCTACCGATTCAACATGGGTCAGATCATGCACGTCAACACGGTCAGCTATGACCCACAGCGTGACCAGATCATGTTGAGCTCGGCTATGCACGGCGAACTGTGGGTTATCGACCATGCCACAACGACCGACGAGGCCAAAGGCGAGAAAGGCGACTTGCTCTATCGATGGGGGAACACGTCGGCCTACGGCGCAGGGCCAGCCACGGACAAGGTGCTCGATTGGCAACACGACATCCACTGGATTCCAGACGATGTTCCTCGTGCCGGTGACGTGCTCATATTCAACAACGGGTCAAGGCGGCCAGCGGACTCTTCCCCGAACCCAAGCCCGGAACGACTGTCGTTCATGAATGGTGGGTATTCCGAGATCCTGGAAGTGAAACTCCCAGTTGATGCCGAAGGCGTCTGGGCTTGGGATGAGGACGACCCAATGAATGGTGCAGAGATCGTGTGGGACTACAACGCCGACGGATCCAAGGACTGGTTTTCACCGTTTATGTCGGGCGCCCGACGACGCCCGAACGGAAACACCGTTACCGCACTTGGTTACAACAAACGTATTCGTGAGGTAACTCCAGGAGGTGAGACCGTTCTGGACTTTCTGCCTGGCGGCCCTGGCCGGACCTTTAGAGCCGTGCCAATAGCGGCTGACCACCCAGGGCTGGAAATGGTTCTAAACCAATGACAACCGAGGTGATAATCACCGGTACAGGCATGCCGCTCGTCCAAGCCGAGATTGCCGGCCCGGGCGTTCTTATTCGCTACGGGGATCTGAATCTCCAGTTTGATGCCGGCCGCAACACTCTGGCTCGAATGACTGCCACCGGCACCCACATCAAGGACCTAAGCGCAATCTTTCTGACCCACTACCACTCTGATCACGTCGTTGGTTTGCAGGACATTGTGCTGTCACATTGGGTACACGACTTCGAAGACAACTACGGCCGGTTTGACGTTGTCGCGCCAAACGGAGCAACGGAACGATTCTGCCAACGAATGCTTGATGCCTGGGGCGACGATTTGGCCGTCAGGTCCGCGCACGGTGACGAGCGACAGCCGCATCCGAAGTTTGACATCGTCGGTTTTGACGTCCCCGACACTCCGACCGAAGTTTGGTCACGCGGAGATGTGCGGGTTCTTGCCGGACAGGTGAGACATGAACCCGTCGAGGGCGCGGTGGGCTATCGGGTTGAGACACCCGACGGTGTAGTTGTGATCACCGGTGACACAGTCGTTTGCAAAGAGGTTGCAGAGCTATCCCAAGGCGCAGATGTTGTTGTGTATGAAGCAATGCGTAGCGAGTTCGTTCTGAACAATTTTCCACCAGCCATGCACTACATCACCGAGTATCACGCTGACGCACGCGGGATCGGTGAACAGATGCAATCGCTTGAGATTCCAATGTTGATGCTTACTCACCTGATTCCTCCGGTGAATCAGGAAGGCGGTGACGGTTTTGAGACCGACGTGCGAGCCGGTGGCTACACCGGGAAGGTGATTGTCTGCAACGACCTCGACAAGATCACCCTGGACCGAACCAACTCTGAAGGTGAACCCTCATGACGACCAAAGTCACTGTTACAGGCACAGGAACGCCACTGGCAACGGCTGACCGGGCCGGAGCAGGCGCGCTTGTTTGTCACGCCGAAACTCACCTGCAATTTGATGCTGGCCGTGCGACTGTTCCTCGCCTGTTTGCCGCTGGTTCCTCACCCGCAGATCTAACGGCGTTGTTTCTTACTCATTATCACTCTGATCACCTTGTCGGTTTGCAAGACCTAGTGCTGTCGCATTGGACCATGGACGTCTACGACGAGTTTGGCCGGTTGCCAATCTTTGCGCCGAACGGACCCACAACCCGCTTTTGCGAACGCATGCTTGACCTTTGGGATGACGACCTCGAGGTGCGAGCGCTACACAACATGCGTGAGCCCAAGCCCAAGATTGACATCAGGGGCTTTGACGTCCCCGACGTCCTAACCGAAGTCTGGTCCAGCAGCGACGTTCGAGTGATTGCTGGTCAGGTGCGTCATGAGCCCATTGTTGGGGCAGTCGGCTACCGCGTTGAAACCCCAGATGGTGTTGTGGCGATCAGCGGTGACACCGTGGTCTGCGATGAGATGGCCGAGTTGGCCCGAGGAGCAGACGTCGTGGTTTATGAAGCGTTGCGGATGGACGTGATCGCCAAGCGACCACCAGACAAGCAGTACATCATGGCCTATCACGCTGACACTCGGTTGATTGGCAAACAGATGGCCGAGCTTGAAGTTCCGATGCTCATGCTCACCCACCTCATTCCTGCGCCTAAGTCAGAAGCGGATCGCCAGGCCTATGTCGATGAGGTTAGAGAAGGCGGCTACCAGGGTGAGATTATGGTTTGCGACGATTTGGACTCAGTCGTGCTCGAGAACGGTTCGGTATTTAGGGCGAGCATATGACTGGCTTCGAGACCGTCGCAGGGCCGTTCTCTTTCACCGAAGGCCCAGTCTGGGATGGCTCGCGGATCATCTTTACTGACATTCCCTCGAGCCGGATTATGGCGTTTGATCCCCGTACCAGCGAGACCGTGGTCCTGCACGAAGGAACCGGCAAGGCGAACGGGCTGGCGCTTGACTCACAAGGTCGGCTGTACGCCTGCCAAGACGAAGGTCGGTCGGTTATCCGCTTTGAGGCCGACGGAACCCGCACCGTCGTGGCCGACAGTTTCGAAGGCAGACGCCTGAACAGCCCGAACGACCTTTCAATCGATGGCGAAGGTCGTATTTGGTTTAGCGACCCTAGATATGGCCCTAACCGTGATGACTTAGAACTTGACCATGAGTCGGTCTATGTGGCCACACCCATAGATGGAGACGACTTCAGCTGGGATCTGCGCCGCGCCGCATCCGACACCACCCGGCCGAACGGCGTGCTGCTTAGTGTCGACCGCCAGAACTTGTTTGTGGCCCAAACCCACATGCCTCCGCCTGCCGAATGCCGTGAACTCCGAGCTTATGAGATCGAACCGGATCACACGCTGGGCCGCTATGAGGTGATGTACGACTTTGGAGATCACCGAGGTGTTGATGGCATGGCCACAGCTCCGGACGGTTCGTTGCTGGTGGCGTGCGGCTGGACAAACAGCGGCCCGGGTCCTCGCATTGCGGTGTTCGGACCCGACCGACAGCTCGCCGTCGAATTCCCGACACCGGCAAATCCTTCCAATCTCTGTTTCGGCGGCGAAGAGAAACGAGACCTCTACGTGACGGGCGCGTCCGGCGAGCTGTGGCGAATGGCGTCACTATTGGATTCCGACGGTCTCGGGCCGTGGCGAAGCGGGAGTGCCAAATGACAAGACAGATGCACCTGAACGCTTTTGTCCTGTTCTGTCCGGCGCCGGTAACCCGCCTGAGCTGGGTGTATCCAGAGGACAAGATCCGTCATCAATGGTGGGAGATGGCCTACTGGGAAGAAATTGGCAGCACACTTGAACGCGGTTCCTTTGACGCCTTGTTCTTTGCCGACAACATGGGTGGTTACGGTGGTGATGCGGACTCGGTCAAATACGGCATGCACTTCCCTCTTCTCGACCCGGCCGTACTCGTGCCCCGGCTAGCAGCAAAAACCAACAACCTCGGTTTCGTCGTGACCATGTCAACCACGTTCACCGCGCCCTATGCGCTGGCCCGAACGATGCAGACGCTTGACCATGTCACTGAAGGTCGAATCGGTTGGAACATCGTCACCTCCACCAATCCTCACGAGGGCGACAACCTTGGTGTCGAGCTGCCCGCTCACGACGAACGGTATGAACGAGCGCACGAATATATGGATGTGGTTCAGGCGCTTTGGGATTCGTTTGAGCCCGATGCGCTTGTGATGGACCACGAGAAACGAATCATGACCGACCCGAACAAGGTTCATCGGATTGACTTCGACGGCCGTTGGCATTCGAGTGCTGGCCCGCTCAGTGTGATGCCAGGTCCACAAGGCAAGCCGGTCCTGACCCAGGCTGGAGCTTCGAATGCTGGCATGTCATTTGCAGCCAAACACGCTGAGATGGTGTTTGCTCCTGCTGCCAACGACACGCAACGCCGAGACATGGTGGCTGATCTTAGATCGAGGGCATCAGATCACGGCCGGGATCCCTATGATCTTAAGATCGTGTTCACCCATGGACCGATCGTGGCGCCAACTGCCGCTGAGGCGACGGCGATCCAGGAACAGATCTTGGCCCGGCCAGGCTATGCAGCCGACATCGCTGCACTGCGCCCGCCTGCAGGGATCGACCTTAGCCATATAGAGCCAGAGACTCCGCTGTCGGAAATCTTGCCGCAGGTCACCGGCATGCGCGGCCCATTCGAGAAAGCAGTTGAAGACGACAACCCGACACTTGCCGAGTTTGCTAGCCGCTTCCGGAATCTCGCGGCCGACTCGCGATTCGTAGGTACAGCCACAGACATCGCCGATGAGCTTGAGGCCCTCCAGGACTTCACCGACTGCGATGGTTTCCAGTTTGCGCCCACCTACTATCCGCCAGATTGTTATGCCACCATCGTGGATGACCTTGTCCCAGAACTGCAGCGGCGAGGACGAGTTCGCCGAGGGTATGCGGGATCAACCCTACGAGAGAATCTGCTAGGCGACGCATGATTGAGAGATAGGACTAATCCGATGACCACCAAACGAGTAACTCCCGAAGAGCACCTGGCCGAGGTTTTGGCGAGCTACGACGACTCGCCAAATGAACGTTTGGCGGAGATCACCCGATCGCTGGTGCGCCACATGCATGAGTTTGTAACCGAAGTTGGCTTAACTCGCGAGGAATGGTTCCGCGGCATCGAAGAGCTAAGGCGCGCTGGCCAGCTGTGCACCGACGAGCGTCAGGAGTTTGTTCTTCTCTCCGACACTCTCGGCGTATCCATGCTGGTTGAGATGCTCAATCACGGTGATGCTGGTGGCACCGAACCAACGGTCTTTGGCCCTTTCCACTTAGAAGGAGCTCCCCGGAAAGAGATGGGGGAGAGCATCATCGTTGATGTCATGGACACCGATCAGAACCTTGTTGTAACTGGGTCGGTGCTAGACCTTGACGGCAACCCAATTGAAGGAGCCGAGCTGGATGTGTGGGAGACAGCGTCGAACGGTTTCTACGACGTTCAAGATCAAGCTCAGTCTGAGATGAACATGCGCGGCGTGTACACAACTGCAGCAGATGGTCGGTTTGAAATCCACGGTGTTCGTCCGGTCGACTACACCATCCCCGATGACGGTCCAGGCGGTGAATTGCTGTTTAACAACGGACGTCACAACTGGAGGCCAGCGCACTTTCATTTCGTTGTGTCGGCGCCGGGGTATCGCAGTGTGATCACCCACCTGTTTGATAGCGAGAGTAACTACATCGATGGTGATGCGGTGTTTGGTGTTCGCGACTCGCTTGTGGTCGACATGAGCGATGGGACTTGCGAGTTTGACTTCGTGTTGGCTCCGGAAAGAACCGGATAGTTATGAAGCTTGCAACCGTTCTCGCTAACAGAGAGGTCGTTCCCGGGGTGGTGGATGGGGACTATCTGCTTGACCTTCGTGTACTCACCTCGGACCTAGGGCAGGTGATGAGTCTGGCAACGACGGCCGAAGGCAGGGCCGAGATTGCCAGCGCCACCGATGGTGCGAAAGCCTTCGCTTTGGCCGATGTCGAATACCTGCCGCCAATTTTGCAGCCGCGGCGAATTCTCTGCGTAGGAACCAACTACCGCGCCCACGTGGCTGAGTCTGACCGCGTCATCGAGGCCCCGGAGCACCCGATGATCTTTACTCGCTTTCCATCCTCTCTTGTTGGCCACGGCCAGCCGATAGAACGCCCGCCGGTAAGTACCAAGTTCGACTACGAGGGCGAACTGGCGATTGTCATTGGCCGCGCCAGCCGGTATGCGAAGCGGTCCGACGCTCTTGGCGTAATCGCCGGTTATAGCTGCCTTATGGACGGCACTTTGCGTGACTACCAGCGTCATACCTCACAGTTCATTCCAGGTAAGAACTTCGAACGCTCTGGCTCGTGGGGCCCGTGGATTGTCACCGCTGACGAAGTTGGGGATCCGTACGGCCTCACCCTCACGACGACCCTCGACGGTGAGGAGATGCAATCGGCAGCCACCACACAACTCATCTTCGACATCGAAGCGATTGTGACCTACTGCTCGACGTTTACGACGCTTGAACCCGGTGATGTAATTGCTACTGGAACGCCGGGAGGAGTTGGTTACGCCCAGGACCCACCCCGTGGGCTTACGCCTGGCGCCGAGATCTCGGTGTCTGTCCCAGGCGTCGGTACGCTCACTAACCCTGTCATCGACGAGTCGAGGAAGTTGGACAACTAATGAAGACCGAACTGATCGTTACTGGAACAGGGTTTCCAACGCCCGACGCAAACCGAGCTGGTCCGGGCGCGTTAGTACGTCGCGGCGATATCACACTCCAGTTCGACGCGGGTAGAAGCACGGTCCAACGCTTGTCTGGAGCGGGGGTGTGGCCACCCAAGCTCACGGCGTTCTTTGCGACGCATCATCACAGTGATCACCTCACCGGACTTCAAGACCTCGTGCTTACGAGATGGAACGTTGACCGCCGCGACGAAAGCCAGCCTCTACCAATCGTCGTGCCTGAGGGCCCCTGTGTCGACTTCGTAAACCGGATGCTCGACCCGTGGACTCACGACCTCGACATACGGCGTCAGCACAGCGGACGAACAACAGAACCAAGTCATAATCTGATTGCCTTCCCGATACCTGGCCCCACAGACGTCGTCGAGGTTTGGTCCGAAGGCGATGTCCGGGTGCTTGCCGGTCAGGTTCGGCACGAACCAGTCAGCCCGGCGGTCGGCTACCGAATCGAAACGCCCGAAGGCGTAATCGCTATCACCGGTGACACAAAGGTTTGCGCTGAAGTTGCCCGCTTGGCCGAGGGAGCAGACGTTCTTCTTTATGAGGCGATGAGGTTCTCAGCTGTTCGTGGCGAGAACCTTGGCCGTGATTTTGTGATGGACTACCACGCGGACACCCCCTTGATTGGTGCGCAAGCTCAAGAGCTGCAAGTCCCCACTCTGATCCTCACCCACCTAATCCCCGGGCCCAAGAGCCCAGAAGATAAGCAACTGTTCGCCGACGAGGTCCGTGCCGGTGGGTACACGGGCGAACTAGTCGTTGCCGACGACCTTGACTCCTACACCCTGGGGTAGCAGCTAATGAACAATGTCCTATTCATCTGCACCGACCAACACCGAGCCGACCACGTGGGCTTTGGAGGCAACGAGGTCGTCCGGACTCCCAACCTCGACGGGTTGGCTGCCCGAGGAACGGTGTTTGATCGAGCCTATGTGGCTAACCCGGTGTGTATGCCGAACCGGTCCAGTATTCTCACCGGCCGTCTTCCGTCAGCGCACGGCGTTGTGTTTAATGACCGGTCACTCGAGTGGGGGTCAAACACGTTTGTGAGGCGGCTGTCTGCTGCCGGATATCGGACCCAACACATCGGCAAGGCCCACATTCAGATCCACGCCGCTCACATGTTTGCTGACGGTGAGGGCAGCCCAGTCGGCTGGGACTCGGACAGGCCAAACTGGGACGGTCTTGAGAGCTTCGCCCGCTATGTAAACGGCGATCCAGGACCAGTGGAAAACTTCTACGGGTTTGATGAGGCCGAGTTCTGCCTTGGCCACGGATCGGCGGTTGGCGGCCATCATCTTCCATGGGCGATCGAGCGCGGGTTCGACCCTGCGGCCGCTGGCGGCGGACCGGACTCGCCGGCGCTGTTTCGTTCCGAGCATTGGTGGCAGGTGTCTAAGCCCGCCTATGACGAACAGTTCCATTCCACCGAGTTTGTAACCTCAAGGTCGGTCGAGTTCATCGAGTCGGCCGGTGATGACCAAACACCGTGGTTCTTGTTTGCGTCCTACCCCGATCCCCATCATCCGTTCACCCCGCCCGGAGACTGGTTCGACCGGCACAACCCGGCCGACATGGAGTTGCCTGAATCGTTCCACGACCCGGTTGATCAGCTGCCGGATTTCCTACGAGACATGTCGGCCGATGCTGGGGCACGGGGTCCGATGCGGATTGGGGCGGCAGCGTTGAAGGATGCAATGGCGGCCCAGTACGGATCGATAGAAATGATTGACGAGGGGATAGGCCGGATGTTGGCAGCGCTTGAGGCTTCCGGTCAGCTTGACGAGACCATCATCGTCTTCACCGCTGACCACGGCGACATGTTCGGCGACCACGGATTCATGCTCAAAGGTGGCTTCTCGTTTGAGGGAACAACCCGAGTGCCTTTGGTGATCTCTCGTCCTGGCGCAACGGGTGCTCGAACCTCGTCCCTAGCGTCATCGCTTGACATCGGTTCGACCATTCTTGATCTGGTCGGGGCAGAGTCCTATGACGGAGTGCAGGGAGTCAGTCTCGTGCCACTGCTTGAAGGCACGCAAGCTGAAGTCCGTGATCATGTGTTGATCGAAGAAGACGTGCCAGATTACGGGCTTTGGTCAAACGCTGTGCCCGAACACTCCCGCACTCTCGTAACCGGCAACGCCCGCATGACCCGCTATTCAACCGGCGAAGGCGAGCTGTACGATCTGTCCGCCGACCGAGGGGAGCGCACCAATCTCTTCGACAAGTCCGATGGCAGAGATCTTCGCCACGAGCTAACCGACCAACTAGCCGACGCCCTGGTCAGCGCAGCTGACTACGCGCGGTTTTCCATAACATCTGAACGCTAGTTGGCCAACGAGGTCAGGCTTCCTTTTCGGTCCGGTGGCGCGCTCGGTGGCAGGGGGCGCATCGGGGTTCGAGTTGGCTGGTGATTGTGTGTTTGGTTTGTTCGTAGGGCGGGTTGTGGTCTAGTTCGAGTAGGTCGGTTGTTTGGCAGTCGGTGCATTGGTGGTTATGCGTTTCGAGGGCGACTCGTTTTTGGCGGGTGGTTGGGTGGCGGCGTCGGTTTGTGGCGTCGATGGGTTTGCGGTGTGTGTCGTGGATCATGAGCCGCATATAGGCACCATCGAGTTGGCGGCATATTGCTGATGTGGTGATGGGGGTGCCGTCGTCGAAGGTGTTTCCGTCGCCTCGGACGTGAATGATGATTTCGGTTGTGAGATCGATGTTGAGGTCGTTGAAGAGTAGGGTGAACGCGTCGGCTCGTTGTTGAGCCATTGTCGGGAAGACCCAGTCATCAGCGGGTTCGGAGTGCCAGCGTCTAGCGATTTCGGCTAGTCGGGCGGCGAGTGGCTGCCCTGTTTCTTGCGGTGGTGCGTCCGCGGGCGCGCATGGGTTGATGCTTGTTGTGTCATCCGGGTTGGTGCCGTTGCACGGGTCAGGCGCGCCCGCGGGAGTGTCCGCGAGTTCAGGCGCTGGTTCGGTTGCTGGGGTTTGGGCGATTTCGGTGACGAGTTTGTCGATGGCGGCGATGACGGGTTTGGCTACGGCCGGGGGTAGGGCGATGCGGATGATGGTCATGCCATCGCCGTCTGTGTAAGTGGTGACGGAGCGGTCTTGGTGCTGGCGTAGATCTCGTTGGTCGTCGTCGGGATCGTTTGCGGCGAGGACTCTAGCGATGGCGGTTGTGAGTCGGTTGGCGGAGCAGTCTTGGGATAGTTAGAGGAGTTGTTGTTCGTTGTCTGGGTCTGCCCAGCGGGTGAGGATTCTGGCTTTGGCGTAGGAAATCGTGTTCGTTTCGAACGCGGTGTCGATTAGTGGCAGATATTGGAGTGAGTAGCCAACTCGGATCCATTCGCGGGCGGTTGATGTTTGGATGTCGAGTCGTTTTGAGATTGCGAACGCTGCGCTTTTGTATCCCTGGGTGAACCACTCGCGTTCGCAGTCATAGTGGGCTGCGAGATGGACGGCTCGGTATTGGTTGGTGTTGAGTTCGGATCCCAACGCGGCCAATTGTTCGACAGTGGACAGGTACTGATCGGGGAGAGCGTCGGCATCAAGAAGTCTGGACGGCAGGGTGGCTGTGGGCATGAAGGTCCTCGGAGTAGCAGAAGGATCTAGAGAGGACAGCCAACAAACTAAGGTGGGCGTCGAGCACCACCAGCGGACCAAACCACCGGCACTAACCACACTAACCAGCACCTATGACAACTTCGGTTTGGGAGCCTGGTTGGTGTAAATCGGTTTGGTCCGGGCGTGATTTGGGGTGGGGTTTGCCTGAGGCGGCGTTGGCGTGGTTTGTGCGTGAGGCGTGGCCGTCGCCGTGGGCTGGGTGTGGGTTGACGGCTGGTTTGTTGGAACCAGGGGGTGTCTTGAGGTCAGGTGTCAGGCAGACAGTCTCGTAATATTTTTGGTGACGGGATCGAGTCTGATCGCATAGACCTCAGGTGGGGCCAAACCGCCACGATCATCGTTGCAAAGCGGACGCTGCGGCTGGTTTGATCGCTCGCGCCTGAGTAGTCATTCTGCAAGCTCGACCGTAAGTGAACGACCTGGACAGGCGTCAGAAAGAGGCTGCTCAAAGTCAGGCGTAGCGTCGTCTTGAAGACGCGCAATTGTAAGCGAAGTAATTGAAGCAGCAAGCTACTGCTTGATTGTTGGATGGCCAATTGCATAGGATGGCGCTAGAGCGGTCAGATCACCTGACTCGAATAGTAGGGAGCTTGGATGGGACTCGACTTGGTTCTTGAGGGTCCAGGATCGATGCTGGCCAAGCTGGCTCAGCTCGAAGATGAAGGTCTAGAGATTGGTGAACCTCGGCCTGCTGGCAGTGGCGCCGACGTCCTCGATTCACCGCTAGGAGTCGATGAGATCCGTGAGACGCTGGAAATGGTGGCGGTTTTCATCTCCACCGCCGGAGGTATGGCAGCGCTCGCTAAGCAGTTGAAGGCAATGTTCAAGTCATCTGGCGATTCCAGTAACAAAGAAGATGAGACGGAGACACTCGTGGTTAGGAATTCGCTGACGAACGCTGAGCTGCTGAGGCTTCGCAGCGCCGAGAATCTGGACGCGCTGTTTCGGCTGTATTCGGCGGACGGTTGAGGGCATCATGGAGGTTGCGCAGCTCGACCCTGCCTCGCTGACTCTCTGGTATAACTCGACAGCCCTGTCACGGTCGCCTAACGGACATATCTACACAGCGGTCATTGAACAGGCGATAAATGGCGACCGGGCAGATCTGATGGCCTCTATCGATGGTTTGCCGACGGAGTCGCGGCCTCGTGGCGTCCAGTTGGCGGAGACGATCTGGCACGAGAAGCGACATTTTCTCGACCTTCTGTTGACCAACTACGGCGCATTTCGCGTCCGGCAGTTTTGGCGTGTCTACATAAACATGCAGTCGATCCTTGGTCCGATCAGCGCCGAGGCCGGCGAGCTTGTCTTTCCTCTGAGCACCTATGCTGATTCTGTACGGATGCGTCAGTTGGGAGTGAAAGAGAACCCCGATCTCGCGAAATTGGGTTCCAATCTAGCCTCTATGGGCCGCTGGATCAGCGAAGATCGCATGGCCATTAAATACGGGCAAGGTGCAATTGGATTCGGTGGCGAGTCTCAGCTCGAGGCCCTGGCCTTCCTCTCCCAGAAGGCTGTTTCTAACGTGGTGTTCCCGATGAATGATGTGCTCGATGCCGACAGGGACCTAAGGCGGAGGTTTGGGAGACCGGACATGCGCTATGAGTGGTTGCATCGCTTGACGGCTGACCTTGGCATCACGGGCATGAGGGCCGTCACCGAGGATCAGGACGGTAAAGAACAGGTTGTCGTAACTGGGATCACATTATTGGGGCCGCTATTAGTCGCCAGCCTGATGAGCCGACACTACGGCCAGGAGCAAGTTTTAGAGACCGGCGGGGACGTCGTGCACGGCTCGGCGCGACCCTCTTACCGCCTACCGGGTCTTCTTGCCGCCTTTCAGGGACGTGAAGCCGAGATGCGGACTTGGGATTTTGGGGACGCTTGGGACGCGGTAAACGATGTGTGCACCAGTCTGTGGGGCAGAACAATCTTGGAGGAATTCGATGCGGATCTCGAAGCAGAACAGGAACTAATTGATTCGGTGAGCGGTGCTGGAGCGGACGAGGTTGTAAGTAAGTTCCTCACGGGCATCAACCAAAGCCGACGTGCGCTCCGAACGCTTCTAGAAGAGAGCCCGCAGCACGTCTGTGATCCCTTGTCGTTTTCGGCAACAGTCGATGCCTTAGATCCGCTCATCGTCCAAGTTGCGCCTCACGGAGCAAGCTTCGAACCTGAAATGGGCGCGTGGACGCAGCTATTTGGATACCACGACACCGAGGGTCCCGAAACCCCACTCAGCCGATGGTGGTGGGCAACTGTCTGGGCTGACAACAGCCCTAACTCGGCAGTGGCGTTGCCTGACCGAGACAACAACATGACTGTAGCTAACTACTACGCTCCAATCACCAAGCTGATGTTGTCTGGTCGGCGGCATCGAGTAATGCTCGATGCCGAGACAGCGTTCGCCGAGGCCAAAATTGCTGAACTCGTCGACTTTCGCTATGACCCCTATTACGAACAAGCACATCCAATGTTTAGTAGCGCAGACCGCATCGCATATTTGGCGGAAGTTGATGGCTTCACGTGCGACTGGTGTATCAAGGACGCAACCACTAGCAGCTGTCTTAGCGTCTCCCCGTGGTTCTTTAGGACCGAAGAGTTGATGAAGGAGATCCTTCGCCGCAACGGTGGGACTAAGGCGGCCTATTTGGTGTTCATCCGAGATTGGTCCCCGTATGTTCTATGTCACGCATGCGCCAGTGATCTGGGAGTCAGCCAGGCGTAGGAAGTTGGCTTTGGATCAGATGTACACGCTCACTCAGGCGGGCGTTGGCCCGTACAGATGGCTCAGCCAACCGGACCGAGGCTCAGCAACCCGCCGTGGTTGTGGTTCCGGCGGGGGTGACTAGGTGGGCGATGTCGCCGTCGTTGTTCCAGACGTGGCTTCGTTTCCAGACGTGGGTGTTGGTGTCGGCGTCGGCTGCTGCGTCTTCGCCGGAGATGATTGTGATCGTTTCGCCGGCTTCGAGGGTTCCGTATTGGCCGAGTGTGTGGGTGTGTTTGAAGCCTTCGTCGTGGAGGTTGTAGCCCGACAGGCTGACTGGCTCGCCTCCGGTGTTCGCTATGACCACACGCTCTGAGTACCGGTCACACGACACGAGGGTCAGAACGCCGGGACCCGCCGACTCGGGAATCGCGACAGTCGTCGACGGCGCAACGGTCGTGGTGACGATGACCGGCGGTGCGCTGGTGAACGGTTGGACCGAATCGCCAGCCGGGCAACCCTCGAGAATGTCGGCAAGCTTCGCCGATTCGGATGCCGTGACTGTGAGCTGCCAGCGATGCTTCACTGCAATCCAGTCGACTGCATAGGCGCAGTGTGAGGCTTCATCGGGCGGGAGCCATTGGTCGGGCCGGCTGTCGGCTTTGGCTTGGTTGATGTCTGACCCGACGATGCGGAAGTTGATGGCGGTGTCGTCGTTGGCGAAGCGTTCTTTGGTTGCTTGGTCCCACTGCCAGCCGCCAGATCGATGGGCTTCGGCCAACGGAACGAGATGGTCGATTGTTGCTTCTTCGGCTGTGGTCAGTCGGTCGCCGTTGAAGGAATCGATCCATAGGCCTTCGCTCACTCTGCACCCGTCGGCGCTCATCACGACACGTTCGTTTGATCTTGCCTGAAGCACTTCATGGCGAGTCGATTGACAGTCGTTGTCAAAGTCGCTCCACCCGCCGGGCTGATACTGGTCACGAATGTAGGGGCTCGGGGGAGTGGTCAGTTGGGCCACAACGAGTTCGGCCAGGCGCTCGGTTGCTGTCTCGGTGTCGGCTGGTTGCTGTGATGACGTGGCGCCGGTCGTGTCGGAAGGCGAAGTGGTGGTTGGTTGTGAGGGAGTGGTTGTGTCCGAGTCGGCCGATGAGTCGGTGGTTGGGGTTGAGGCTGATGTCTCGGGCCGGGCAAGCGTGGTGTCATCGGGGTCATCTGAAAGTGCGGACCCGACGATGGCCACAACAATCAAGGCGGCGACTGCGAGGGCGATGGCCCAGCCCTTCTTGGTTCCAGTGTCGTTGGAGTCTGGGGGAGGCGGGTTGATGGAAACCGGCCGAGCGGGCGGAGGAGGAGTGCCGTCAGATGATCGAGGACGCGTTGGGGGAGCGGGCTTGGCGAACCGACGAACAGGCGGGGCCGGAGCCGCTGGTGCGGGCTGGGTGTGGTCGGTCCACTCAACAGAGTTCCACCACCGAAGCTGGTTCGGATCAGAAGGGTCCGGGTACCAACCCTCAGCTTTGCCTGGACCATTCACGTTGGGGATCTTAGGACGCTCAAGCCTTCTACTCCCAGGCTAGTGATCTCGCGTCGAGTCTAAGTAGGATCTGCCAACCACCGCTGGCAGTCACTTCGATACGCTTCACTTCGACTGATGCCAGCTTGATTTCCGTCCGAGCCTTTCCACGTTGGTCAAGAAGCTGAGTGGTGGGCTTCAACGCACGTCCGAAATGGCGCCGGATGCTAGGCCTATACTGCAGACGTCTGCATAAAGCCGAGCAAGATATTGCGTGAACGAGGTAGCCAATGCAACAGGTGAGACATTGAGAAGAATGATTCCCATGTGCATATCGGGAGGGCAGGCGACGTGGGTGTGGGTTTCGTAAGAAACGGTCTCGACGCCAGGGGACTCGGTAGTGGCCATCCTGCTTCTCTCCTCAGCCGTACCGGTACCTTCGGTCACTGTCACCCCTTGAGATCCAATCGCGATGGAGACGTCGGACGGAAGATCGCCGATTGCTAGTGCGTTTATATACGTGGACGAAACAAATAGATCTGGGTTGCCGCCATCGTGGACGACCTCTTTCCGAAGATCAAAGAACCATTTCATCAGAGGGTCTGCCATCATTTTGCCGTTGCGAGTTTCGGCGACCCATATTTCCCAAGCAGCTTTGTCCATGTCTGGAAAGTGCTTCTTCGCGTTTTGGTGACTGGCTCCAAACCACTTGTCAAACCAAGCTTGACCGGCAAACTCGTTCCTAAAGGAGTTGACCAGGTTTTGCCCAGCTTCGCTCAGCTGGTCGAAACCGGCTTCCAGGTCAAATTCAGACTTGGCGGCTGCCACGGAATCCATGGCCCTGTTTAGCCGGTCCAATCGGTTGGAGATTCTTTTCATTGCACCAGTGTAATTTGGACCGGTACCTCACATGCGTGGAAATATTTGCCCGCTACCAGGGTCGGCGTGCTGGCGGAGGTGGTCGGGCAACGTTGGTTGAAGCATTCGGTGAGGTGGGCATGAACACATTCGAGATTGAGACAACGTTCGGGTCCGACGTTGCCGCGGTGGGTGGAACGTGTGCGGGCTGTGCTTGAACCGACGGGTGTTCCTGTTGTTGTGGCCACCGGCCAGAAGTGGTTTGACGGTGTGATTGGGGCCACTGAGGATGCGATCAACGTGTTCTTGATTGTGTCGCCTGAGAGCAAACGTAAGAGATGTCTCGTTGACTCGGCTGCCAATGGGCAAGGCAGAGCCAGCGTCACTGAATCAGATCACCAAACTGCTCGACAAACGAGTTCCGTGTAACTTGCAGTCTTGTACGCCTTCCGCTTACGAACCCAGGAGGGCCCACCAGGTGAGGCGCCGCTAGCCGCTGTTGTCCGGTAACCATGACGGTTATGACGCGATCGGAACTTGAAATCACCGTTTCGTGCCACGTGCCTGCGGCCACGCTGTGGATTTCGCCAGCCTGATATGAATAGAAATCTCGCTGGTCCACGCGATACCGAAGTGCATCAGCTCTCACAGTCGAGTCGTCCCGGCTGTGATAATTGACTTTATAGCAGGCTAGGGGTCCGGTCTCGGATTCTTCGAGTTGGTAGATGGCCTCGGAATATGTGCCTGTCACAACCAGGCCTGCTAGGGGCCATACATGATTGTGAATCGGTGGGTGAGCAGGATCAATTGGACGATTTCCGCGTGGCCAAAAGTGCATCCTCACCGGCATTCCTTCGAAACGAGCCGTTGTGTGGAGCGCCATGAAACCTGTTGGGTGCCACATCAACTTGTCGGGATTGATGTGACGAATTGCGTAGTCCAGTTCCCAGGCACTTAGGAACGCCTCGGCCCGCTCAACGAAATCGCCAAAATCGGGTCCTATGGCCACGGCGTGGCGGCCGCCCAAGTTCGCTCGGCTTCCCTCACGAAGTGCGAGTACCAAGGCTCATCTCGCTCTGCGGTCAGGAACAGAATAGGCGCTGACTCTGAATCGGGTCTAAACTCGTAGTGCTGAACCATTATCGCTCCGCCTGCGAGATCCGCGTCAAGGCCATTCATCCCGACTCTCGGCGGGAAACTGCAAAGTCGAATGGCTAGCGACCCACCGGTTTGCTGCTCCATCGTCTCGAGTGTCTGCAGCGTCGCCAGAATGGTCTCCCTAATTTTGCCGGGGCCGTCGTCGTGCCTATATGTTTCCGCGATCATGCGCATAAGGATCTCGTTCGCGGGGTCAGGTAGGACGATCGAAACGCTGCCGCCTTTTCGCAGGAGCGACTCAATAGAGGAACGACTCGTTGACAGTGTTCTCTGCATCGTTGAACCGAAGAAAAAGAAGGTCGACGTAGTGCGATCCCGTCGTTCGTAGTACTCGGGCGGGAAGTTCGATGCCAGTAAGCTCGACCGCGCTTGTGCGTGTAGTGTTAGTGCCTTGCCCAGTTCCTGTCGTCCACGAATCTGTGAAACCGCCAGCAGCGCTAACAGAGCCAGTACAACCGACGAAAGATCGGCCGCGTCGGCGAGTCCGAAGAAGCCGAGAAGGGTGGCGACGATGGCGGCAGCAAGCAGAAGCCAGAGATCTAGATTGCCCCCCTCTCGAATGTCGCGGGAAACCCACCGGGCTAACTTGTCGCACGAGCTACAGCTTATAGGATGCTGGTCAACAGTTTGAAGGCATTGTCGTCGTTTGTACTTGATTGGGTCGTGCGCTTTGATTGCATTCGGTGACGGTGTCTACTCCGCTACCCGCGCTCCGTTGCGGCCAGAAAAAGCTAACGTCGGGTATCAGAAAAGACCATGCGTTTTGCTTGACGGCAGACCGGGCCCGTTTGAGCTGGCGGTTCGACAGTAACGTTCTTTGACTGCGGGTCGTAATACTCTATGAAACAACCCTATCGATAGTGTTCGAGGCGACTAATCAACTGAGCGCTCGCCTCGGACACAGCATCGGCGTCGCCATTTGCCCATGAACTGCGCATGGCCTCCAGCTCCGGTGCGAAGTTCGACAGCAGCCGCCTACTACCGTCGTCGCTATTAGCCGCTATTGCAGCGTCGGCAGCGGTCTCCTCGATCGCATCGCCAATGTCGCGTATGGTTTGGAGATCGTTGGCGCTGTAGTCGACTAAGTTCATTGATTGGAGTGCCTTCATTGCTCGCCTGATCGCTACATCACCCTTATCGTGGCTAGTGTTAAGCGCCCGATCCGCACCTCGCGCTATAGGTAAATCCCCAGAGTTGCCACTCTCGACACTTCCAGGTCGGCAACTTCCCTCAACCTCGACAACTGCCGCTTGGGCGTCCTTGCGGAGTGATTCAGTTACTAGGGCACCAGCAGCTCCGGTTGAAGCACCTACGATCACCCATGACGCGAGTGCTGCGGTACCAAGGCCCGCTCGTTTCAAGAGACCCATATTCTCTGGCGACGCCTTTCTAGCGTCAGAACGCATCTGAATCGCGAGTTCGCGGCAGGTCTTGATGCAAAGCGTCGACAGGTGCTTGATGCCGATCTCCGCCGCGGATTTTTGCAGAGCTTCGTCGACGAGAAGCATTTGGGATCTCAGGCGATCGAGGGAGGCAGCGCTACCTTCTAGGTTTGTCTTGGCTTCAGCGAGACGCTGCCCGCCTTTTCCCATCGTCATACTCTGAGTTTTACCAAACCTTCGATCGTTGGACAACCATGGCATGGACCAATCGCTATCTATCGGTGCTAGGACCGCTGATTTTGGGTTCCTAAGCTAGGTGACTGTATCGGACGCGGGCAACTGGCTTAGAAATCACCCACACAAACAACAGGATCCGAACATACGTTCGATTTTGTCATACCCCCTCGGTAGGGTCATGGCATGGGTTGGGACAACGGGCCGATTACTTGGAGAGAGCTGGAGTCGACACTTTCTGATCGTCGACCCAAAGATCGACCCCCAGCAAGGGGCAGACCTGAAGGGGCCGACGGCTCTGACGCTCCGGCTTGGGCTAACAAGCGCAGCACTTACGAAGCGCCCCCATTAATAAGGCATAACTCAACCACCCCTTATGCCGAGCTTCACTGTCACTCGAACTTCAGCTTCCTCGACGGCGCATCCTCGCCCGAGGCCCTGGTTGAAGAGGGCGTCCGCCAAGGCCTCGAAGCGCTCGCCATCACCGACCATGACGGCTTCTACGGCGTCGTCCGTTTCGCTGAAGCGGCCCGAAAGCACGGCCTACCCACAGTCTTCGGCTCCGAACTAACCATCGGCGCAGCCCGACCACCCAAACCCAACACCGCACCAATCCCACAACCCGACCCGCACGGCGAACACCTCCTTGTTCTCGCTCGAGACACCACCGGTTACGCGGCGCTTGCAAGAGTCATATCCGAAGCACAACTCGCGGGCGACAAAGGCGCACCCCGCCTCACCTACAACGACTTTGACCGCTGGCTCAACCCGGGCGAAGTAGACCACCTCCTTGTCCTCACCGGATGCCGCAAAGGTGCCGTCCCCAAAGCACTCGAAACCAACGGACCAGCCGCCGCCCAACAAGAGCTGCACAAACTCATCGACCGCTTCGGCAAACACAACGTCGCCGTCGAACTGTGGGACCACGGCGCACCATTAGACAGCGTCCGCAACGACGCCCTCGCCCAAATCGCCATGCGGGCCGGCGTCGAACCCATCGCCACCAACAACGTGCACTACGCCGCCACCAAAGACCGCCGCCTCGCAACCGCCCTCGCCGCAGTCCGCAGCCGCAAGTCGTTAGACGAACTCCAAGGCTGGCTACCCGCCGGCGCCGTCGCCCACATCCGATCCGGCGACGAACAAGCCCGCCGCTTCGCCCGCTTCCCGGGAGTCGTCGAACGAGCAGCAGAATTTGGACGCAACTGCGCGTTCGACCTGTCACTAATGGCCCCCAACCTCCCGCCCTACCCATGCCCCGACGGACTCACCGAAATGCAGTACCTACGGCGGCTGGTAGAAGAAGGCGGAGCCAAACGTTACGGACCCCGCCACCGGGAACGAATGCCCGGCGCCTGGAAACAACTGGACCACGAGCTCGACCTCATCGAAACCCTCGGCTTCCCCGGCTACTTCCTCGTGGTGTGGGACATCGTCGAGTTCTGCCGCCGCTCCGACATCTACTGCCAAGGCCGAGGCTCCGCCGCCAACAGTGCCGTCTGTTATGTGCTTGGCGTAACCAAAGCCGACGCCGTCAGCCTCGGCCTGTTGTTCGAACGATTCCTCTCACCAGACCGTGACGGCCCGCCCGACATCGACCTAGACATCGAATCGGACCGTCGGGAAGAAGCCATCCAATATGTCTATGAAAGACACGGTCGACGCCACGCCGCTCAGGTTGCCAACGTCATCACCTACCGAAAGAAGTCGGCCCTAAGAGACGCCGCCAAAGCCTTGGGATACGCGCCCGGTCAACAAGACGCATTCGCCAAAGTTCCCCAAGACTCCCCGGTTGATGTGTTGGAGTTGGCAGCCGAATTCAGACACCTGCCACGCCACCTCGGCATCCACTCGGGCGGCATGGTCATGTGCGATCGGCCCGTCATCGAAGTGTGCCCGGTCGAACAAGCCCGCATGGAAAACCGCACGGTCCTTCAGTGGGACAAAGAAGATTGCGCCGCCGCGGGCCTAGTCAAGTTCGATCTATTGGGCCTCGGCATGCTCAGCGCCCTCCACTACGCCGTCGACATGGTGGCCGAATATCACGACGTCGAAATAGACCTTTCACTTCTCGAACAAGAAGAAGCCGTCTATGACATGTTGTGCCGGGCCGATTCGGTCGGCGTGTTCCAGGTAGAAAGCCGGGCGCAGATGGCCACGCTGCCTCGCCTCAAACCCCGCACCTTCTATGACTTGGTAGTTGAGGTCGCCTTGATTCGGCCCGGCCCCATCCAAGGCGGATCGGTGCACCCATATATAAGGCGTCGCAACGGCGAAGAACCCGTGACCTACCTGCACCCGTTGTTGAAGCCGGCGTTGGAGAAGACGTTGGGCATCCCGCTGTTCCAAGAACAGTTGATGCAAATAGCGATCGACGTTGGCGGGTTCTCAGCAGGCGAGGCCGACGAGCTGCGACAAGCCATGGGTTCCAAGCGAAGCGCCGAACGAATGGCCGCGCTTGGCGCTCGGTTCTATGAGGGCATGGCCGAGCGAGGCATCACCGGTTTGGAGGCCGACCAGATCTGGATGAAGCTGGCGGCCTTTGCCAACTTCGGTTTCCCCGAAAGCCACTCGATCAGCTTTGCCTACCTGGTGTATTCGTCGTCTTGGATCAAGCTTTATTACCCGGCGGCGTTCTTGGCTTCGTTGTTGAACGCCCAGCCAATGGGTTTCTACTCGCCCCATTCGTTGGCCCAAGACGCAAGGCGTCATGGCGTGCCGACGTTGCCTCCGTGTGTAAACGCATCGTCGGCCGGTGCTGTGTTGGAACAGGTTTCTGATGCTCAGTTGCCGAATGTCGAATACGAGACGGCTGACCAGAGGCGTGACCACGGCTGGGGTGTGCGCCTTGGCTTGAACTCGATACGAGGTGTCGGCGACGACTTGGCCGAGTTGATCGAAGCCGGCGCGCCTTATGAATCGGTAGAAGAAGTGGCCCGCCACATCGGAGCCAAGAAAGACGTGTTGGAAGCAATGGCGACTGCCGGTGCATTCGACTGTTTTGCTACCGGGTCAATCAACGACGATAGGCGGGCCATGTTGTGGAGCGCGGGTGCGTTGGCCGAAGCGTCGTCTCAGAAGTTAAGTGGGATCATCACCGGAGTCGAGGCGCCGCAGTTGCCGGGCATGAGCGATAGGGAAGTGGCGCTGGCTGATTTGTGGGCGACCGGGGTAGCGGCCGATGGTCACCCAACAAAGTTCTTGCGGTCGCAGTTGGATGAACGTGGCGTGTTGTCGGCTGCTGGTTTGGCCAAGGCCGAGGACGGGACAAAGGCGACCGTTGGGGGAGTGGTGACTCATCGTCAGCGTCCTGCGACGGCGATGGGTGTGACGTTCATGAGCATGGAAGATGAGACGGGACTCATCAACGTGGTGATAAGCGTGGGCTGTTACCAACGCTTCCTGCGGGTGGCGACCACCGCCCCAGCGTTGTTAGTAAAGGGCCGTGTAGAACGCCAAGGCGCAGTAGTAAACCTGGTAGCGGAAAAGCTAGAACCCCTCCCGCTAGGCACAGGCTCAATGAGCCGAGACTTCCGCTAGCGCATTAACGGGGACAGGCCTGGCTCACCTCTATTTGGCTCAACTGCAACCCCCACAAAAGCAAAAAGATACGGCTGAAATCCCGCCCAGCGAGACTTTCGTCCGTACGGAGCGCCAGATCGCTCGACGCCAACCCGAACAGCTGGGACCGGAGGCGCTCCTGTGTCGTTCTGTACTCATGATTAGCAAGGGCAAGCGGCGCTTCCACGACGAGGCGGCAAACACCGCCATGTTGGGCCCTACTTCCAAACGGTTGCTCAAACCTGCCTCGAACAACGGAGCGAATCCGTTCGTCTGGGGCGCGGTTGCCGTTGCCTTGATAGCGGTGCCTACAAACATCAGATGAGCCAGGCCTGTCCCCCTTGCGCGCCAGCGCACCTAGCCGACGTGCCCGGTTAAGCGCTGGCTTCCAGTGCTTCTTTGAGCCTGGCCATCGTGATCTCACACGCCTTCTCTAAGTTGTCGCGGCGACCCTCGATCTTGCCGGGGTAAACGTCAGGCATCGCCAGCATGGGTGCATCAAAACGCTCGGTCACAATCGACCCGGTCCCGTCGGGCTCGATTGTGTATGACCACGTCGTTGCGTGTTCGAAGCCGGGTGGAACCTCGTATGCGAACTCTCGGTTAGCCTCCAGCACCGTGACTTCACAATCGGCATGCCACTTGTAGTCGATCGCCCTCGCCTCGTTGTGGCCTCGGAACCTCACGCCAACTGCTAGCTCGGTGGCGTCGTCTAGAAACTCACAACGCACGTTCTCTGGGCTAAGGCCGGGCAGCAACTCGAGGTTTGTCAGGTACGCATACACGGCCTCGGGTGACGCTTCCACTCGAACTGTGGCAGATCCTTGAGTGGCAGATTTTTGGGACAAAGTGGCTCCTTGGGGTCAGTGCGTTGAGGTGACGATATTGCAGGTTCGCGTAGCCAAGCGAATTGGGGCTATCGCCTGTGAGCGCCTGGGTCGCTGGGACACACCACTGCAGCTCGCTCGGACCGCTTAGCTGCTGGCGATTCCTAGCAAGATCGCTGCGAGTTCTTCGGGTCGAGTCATCGGGACCATGTGGTTGGTTTCGATCTCGTGGTAGCCCCACTTCGGTGACGCTTTGGCCATGTGGGCGGCTTGCCAGAATGCCGAATCGTTTGCCTCGCCGGGGTCGGCGCTGGCCTTGATGAACGTGCGACTGAAGCCACCTTCCTCCAGTGGTCGAGCCAGCCGAACGGGTTCGGTGATTGTGCCAAGCGGCTGGGGTGCCCGGCGAGCGTCGGACCAGGCCGTCGCTTCGGGTGTGTCAAGCTGGCGGGGGATCGGGGGAACAAATCCGCCCTCGGCCATCGATTCCAAAGCTTGACCTTGAGCACCAAGAACATCCAGACCACTTTGGCCATCGGTCGGAACAATTGCGTCGAGATAGACCAGGTGGCGGACTTTGGATGCGAGGTCATCAAGAAGCCCGGTCACAACCATTCCGCCATAGGAGAACCCAAGCAGAGTGATGTCGTCGAGGTCTTCGTGGAAGATCATGTTGGCCACGTCTTCGATATGAGTGCTGAGTGTTATGTCCATCTTTGAGGCCAAGTGAACTCGTTCGCCGATGCCGGTCAGACTTGGCGTAAACACCTGGTGACCTTCGGCTTGAAGCAGCGGCCTCAAATGACGAAAACCGTAGGACCCACCCCAAGCGCCATGAACCAAAACAAACGTCGACATCACTACACAATAGGTTGAAGGTGAGCCAGGCCTGTCCCCAACCGAGGGGTAGACGTCGCAAGCGGCCGTGATTTGTTAGATTTCTTGGATACGCCGGACATAGCTGGACGTCTAATGACTGGTGACCTTTGTTATGACCGCCGAAATCTCTTCGCTTGAACGCCGTGCCCGTAGCGGCGATGCAAGCGCGTTTGGGCAGCTCTTACGACTGTGGGACCACGATTTGCGTGGTGTCGCTTGGAGTGTGGTCCGTTCAGCTTCGGCGACCGATGACGTAATGCAGGACGGATACGAGCGTGCCTTTCGCTCGATTGACCGGTTCGATGGTCGGTCTTCGATGAAGACGTGGCTGCACTCCATCATCTATCGAACCGCGGTCGACTACATCCGGTATGAGAACCGACGCAGCCACGCCGATGTAACTGAACTAAGGGCTGTGGCAAGCGCTGCACCCGAGGTCCAGCCCGAGACCGCTGCCTTAAGCAAAGCTGAACTTGCGAGCGTGCTGGACGATTGCAGCCCCGAGCAACGCGCCATGTTGATGTTGACCGCAGGCCTCGGATATAGCTTCGATGAAACAGCCGAGATTCTTGGAGAGAAACGGGGAACCGTAGCCTCGCGTGTTGGGCGCGTCCGTGCCCGCTTGTTGCGTTGGGAGGAGGAATCATGAGCAACGAAAACAACAGCGCCGACGACAACAACAGGAACGACGACGAACTCCGCCGCATGCTGAAAGATGAGGTGCCCCAACCAGGCGCCTCTTATTGGGACAGTATCGATGCCCGACTCGCAGACGTTGCTGACGAACGTGCAAACAAACCCGGATCCGCTGCCGGTCTAGAGACAATCTCAGAAAGTTCGGATACAGACGATGGAGTTGTCCGTCTCATGGACATGACTACACCAGCCGCTCCAACACCTACCCGTTCCCCAATTCTGCTAGCCGCAGCGGCGGTCATCGCAGCGATCGTCGGCGTGGGCGCCTTCGTTGCTCTGCAAGATCCTGAGACAGTCGAGATTGGCGACGAAGGCACAACAACCACACCAACAACGGCGCCTGCTGACACAAACCCGCCACCGGCCGACGTTGAGGCTACTTACCGATGTTTCGGTCCAGAGTTCCGAGCCCCCGAAGCATCACAAGATTTCTGGATCATCCAGTTCAAGGGGGAGGACTTCGTCAGCCTTGAAGAGCTTCCAGATTTCGAGGAAGTGTCCAGCGTCATCACAACGGGCACGCTCGGTGCTGGCGGTTCGGCCGAGGTTGCGTCGGTTGTTGTGCCAAGCGGCCGCCGTTCAACCCAGACCTGGTTCTTCACTGACAACTCAGTCGAGACTTCTACTGAGACTTTTGGCGTCGAACTTGAGTGTGCCGGGTTAGACAACTTCGATGATCTAGTAGGTCAGCTCGAAACCGAACACGCCGAAATCTTGGGTCGAGATCAAGCGCTCAACGTTGTCGACGGCGACCCTCGTCGGATTGCAACGGTTGGTGCCGGCATCGATCTCGAACAGTGGCCACTTACAACCCTGCCCGGTCCTGATGGGGTAGTGACTGGCAACATCGGTGACGACCTCAACAACGTTCGTTCAACCGGTCGCACCGCGACGGTAGACGGGGAGGGCTACACCGAAATCGAAATCCCGATGGGTTCCGTAGGCCTGACCGGCTGGATCAGCGACGACTTACTCCGCCCCGAAACCCGAACGCTTGCCGACATAGCCGAAACCCAAAGCGGTAGCGGATTCGGGATCATCGATGAAGTCGTCGAACCCGGCGAAGACGGTGTGTACAGGCTGATCATCGAAGGTGTGGCCTTTGGCCTTTCGCCCGACGCAACAATCGTCGAGGGTGGCATAACGACTCCGGGGCCACTAGGTGAAAACCTCGATTTCTCGAACCTGCAGTCAGGGACAACCATCGAGTTCATCGTGAACCCAGAACTCGAAGACATTGCGGCAATAACCGACTTCCGAGTCGTCGGAATCTCAGCCGGCTAGCCCTTGGGATGGGTGTTAGGCGCCAGCCGTTTAGCGGTCGGCTAGGCGAGCCTTGGCTGCTCCCAAACCCCAGAACTTAGTTGAAGGTGAGCCAGGCCTGTCCCCGAGGCGGCTTGGTTAGCCTTGTGGGAGTTTTAGGCCCATCTCGCCGATCTTGAGGATGGCTTCGGCGTTGCCGATTGCGTCGTCAAGTGCGTTGTGGGTGTGGGTGGCAATTCGCAGTTTCTTCCACTCTGACGATTGGCGTGAGTCTCGTTGGAAGCCCGAGTACAGGTCGCCTATCCGTCGCGATGAGTGACCGAACGGGTTCTTGATTTCGGCGTACGCGAAGTAGTAGCTGATGAACGAGGCGTCGAAACCGGGGTTGTCTGAGACGAGGACCGGCTGGTTGATTGATGTTTCGTGCAGCCACCCCGCAAACTTGGTCATTGCTTCAACTGGGTCCTGCCCGTTGGCTTCGAGGTGTTCCATCGACAGGTCTGCTACTGCAAGAGCTTCTTCATCTACCGAGGCTCCGGGCAAGGGCTGCAGCTCGGCGTAAAACGTGTCGGTCAGTTCCCCCCGAACTGCTACCGCCCCAAACGATGTCATTGAATAGAGTCCTGGCGCAGGACCGTTCGCTTCAATGTCTATTGAGAACCACGTCATGGGTCAAGTGTGTCAGCCGCCGATACCGAACACCATCTTTAAATTCTTGCGGCCGGTTAGCAGCTGTTCACCAGCTGCGGTTAGTTCAGGAACCTGGCCATCAACCACCACCCACTCACGGTCAAGAAACACGTTGTGCATCTCAACTCCAAGTTGCCCAGCTAGATGGTCGTAACAACTTCGGGCATAACTAAGCCCTTGCCCGGGTCTCGGCCGATTGGGAGGGTCTGTCTCGGGCAGTTCGATCGAGTCCATCCGTTCCAGCAGATCAGCAACTTCTCGTGATGCAATGCGGTAGTGGCGGTGACGGCCCGACGGCTCAACCATCACCAAACCGGCGTCGATCAGTTTGTTTAGGTGGCCGCTCATAGTCGAAGGCGCAACGCCACATGTTCGGGCCAGTTCGCCGCTGGTGTGTGCTGTTCCCGAGAGCAGGGCAGCCATCGCAGAGGCGCGGGTTGGATCGGCTAGTGCGCTTGCGAAAGTTGTGATGCGGCTGCTTTGCATACTGACGACAATAGGCGCCCGACATTTCGGCGCAGGCCGAAATGTATAGGCGTAGTGTCTTTCATATGGACACCACGAAGTGGAAACGTAAGCCCCCGGCCGAAACGCTTAGCGATCATCGCAAAGAGTTCATCGAAGCTCAGCCGATGTTCCTGGTGGCGACCGCTGCGCCCGAAGGCACCGTCAACATGTCGCCCAAAGGCATGGATACTTTGCGCATCATCGGCGACGACCGCATCGTCTGGCTAAACCTCACCGGCAGCGGAAACGAGACCGCAGCCCACCTAGCCGAGTCGTCACGCATGACGCTTATGTGGATGTCGTTCGGGGCAACTCCGATCATCCTTCGGATCTATGGGCAGGCCACGGTCATTCACCCTCGTGATGCTGAATGGGAAGAACTATCTCCGATGTTCCCCGACTATGGCGGATCTCGTCAGATTCTGGACATGCGGATCGATCGGATAGCCGACTCGTGTGGAACGGGAGTCCCCACGATGAGCGTCGTTGATGCCGATAGGGGAGCGACTGAGCTAGAGCCGTTCTACAAGAAGATGTCCGACGAGAAACTGCACGGATTCTGGGAGCGAAAGAACTCGACCAGCAACGACGGCAAACCCACCCACATCTTCGGGGACAGCTAGTCCGAAATGGCCATCGGGAACCTGTGGCCCTCTGTGGTCGTTAGCTAATCATGGCTAACGGCTTTGGCGGAAACGGACCCTTAGGTGCTCAACAGCACGCGCGGTGGCGCGGAGAAGAAAGTCAGAAGCATCGAATCCCGTTTGACGCAGGACACCACACCCGGCCCGTCCGGACGTCAAATCGGCAGCGCTACCTCATCGGATTCTTGGTGGTTGCCGCTGTCCTAGCGTTTGTGGTGTTTTCACCGTTCTTCCAGCCAGCCACATGACCGGGCCGGACTCAGCCTATTGGGTCCAAGTAGATCCGGGATCAGTAGTGATCGTCAGCGAATCTGAGATTGGCTTCACTGGGTCTTGGACTTGCAACGCTGAACGCATGCGGGCTGCCTACTACCCATCCAGCATTGCGATCACCCTCGAACGTCAGACCAACTCGGCCAAGAAGATGTGCGGCATCGGCGATTGTGGTGTGGGCTTCATCGAAGGTGAAGGAAGTCCTGCCGCCTCCCTTTGCCGCCGCACCCACCAACTACGTGAGCCCATTGACGGCAGACGCCTGATAGTCAACGGCCAATAGCCGCCATGTATCAACGCCGCATCGACTCGTGAGTCGGTGAAGTTGGCGTCGTCTCCCACTAGGCGATCGAATCGGCTGCGGGCGGCCGGTGTGCACAGAACTTCATCGCCTGGGTTTGAATCGCAGTGCTGGGCTACACCATCACTTGTTGGGTTCGCTCCGGCAAGTCGAAGCGCGCTGTAGCCCCCAAACGAATGCCCAACCACGATCACCTCTTCGAACGGTTCGGTGGCAGTGTCTGTCATGTGATCAATGGTCAAAGACAGGTGACGAGGACGCAGTACTAGAGGGTCAAGGCTGGGGTCTTTGCTTTGCAGTCCGGCGAGGTCTGGATGGGTTGGAGCCGCAACAGTGAACCCTTCAGCTGGGAGGCGGGTCGTGATGTAATCGTTAGAGGTTCGGGCGCCGGCGATCCCGTGAGAAATCACAACGAGTTTGTTGTTGGCTTCCCCCGACCTCACCCCAACACAACCCTTAGCAGTCCTAGGGGTCCCGATACGTCGCAAATTGGTTTTAGAGAGTAGTCTCTAAAACTATGGCACGGCCTTCCAAATTCTCAACAGACGAGATTCTCGACGTGGCTTGTGGCCTGCTGCTCGATGACGGGCCGGCCGCCCTCACCGTGTCGGCTGTTGCCAGAAACCTGGGCGCCCCCAGCGGCTCTATCTATCACCGCTTCAACTCTCGTGACCTGCTGATTGCCATGATGTGGCTTCGCGCTGTTGAACATTTCCACCAACACATCGAGCCCATCTTTGATACCACCGAGACCTATTCCGACGTTGTCCGCATATCTTGCGGCGTCGTGACGTGGGCTCGGGAGTTCCCACTTCACGCCCAAGTTCTGTTGCTACACAGCGCGTCGGCCCTTCTTCACGACGGCTGGCCTGACGAAGTGATCGAACGCAACCAAGCCCAGCTTCAACGGCTTCAGGTCATGCAGAACAAACTCTGCAAGCGAGTGGGAGCCAAAACCGCAGCCCAGAAGCGTCGGCTTGGGTTCGCAATAATGGATATCCCATACGCGGCAGTCCGCCTGCCACTTAGTCGGGGCGAGGCCCCAAGCAAAGATTCTGAACAGTTAGTGGCCGATGCCGTAACCGGTGTCTTAGCCGCGTTAACAAAGGAGAACACATGACTTTCTATTGGCCGCGCCGCAGCGAAGGTTTGCCCCCTGGTCAGCGATTGTTAACCAAGATGCCCCGGTTCAGTGACGATCCGTTCAAGCCGCCGCCACCAATGGGCCCTCCCGAACTGGCCATAAGCGTGAACGGTGAAGTGGTGTCGAAGCTCACCGAGGCAGACCTCACGGCAATTGGTGTGCGGACCCAAGTGACCGACTTTCACTGCGTCACTACTTGGTCGGTTAAGGACCTCACTTGGGAAGGTGTGCCCTTGGCCGAGGTGATTCGTTCGATCGGGCTTGATAGCAGCGCCGGTGCGTTCGTCAAAGCCAAGGCGGCCGATGGCGCACACGCTCATTTCATAGTTGAGGATGCCTTGGCGCCCGACGTCATTTTGGCAACTCGACTAAACGGCGAGCCGCTACCGCCACGTCATGGCGGACCGCTTCGTCTGGTCGCCCCTGCGCACTACGGATACAAGAACGTCAAACATCTGACCGGCCTGGACTTTCGAAACAGGGAGCCCCGCAAACTTGGCAAGATGCACTTGCGCGGTCGAGTCGCCCAAGAAGAGCGTCACCCCAAGTATCCGAACTGGCTGGTTCGGCTTCCGTATCGATTGATCATCCCGGCCACCGCGTACGCAGCAGACCGCACTGCCAGAAAGCACACCTGATCAAGCGAATACTCTCGATTCTGGCTCGACCACCCATGCTTGGGACTATTCGGAAACTAGGGTGCAGCCGATGGGTTCCACCGAGCTAGTTCAGCTACCAGCGCGTCGTCGCGCTCCGCTCAGTGCTGTTGCTCGTCGTATTGGGCTGGCTGGCAGCCTTGTTTTGTTTGTTGCGGTTGTTGTTCTGCTCTCACGTGATGGCTACGTGGACGTCACGGGCAACCAGATCGGCATCATCGACGCTCTCTATTACGCGTCGGTCACGGTCACTACAACTGGTTACGGCGACATCTCAGCGGTTAGCACCGGCGCCCGCCTGGGCACGATCCTGCTGATAACTCCCGCCCGCATACTCTTTCTTATTCTCGTGGTCTCTACGACCGTTGAAGTACTGACAGAGCAATCTCGAGAACTGCTCGCCGAACGCCGCTGGAGGCAAAACGTGAAAAACCACACCGTCATCTGTGGCTTCGGGGCAACCGGACAAGCTGCCGCTGCGGACTTAATGGGTAGAGGTGTTGCCGCAGATGACATCGTCGTAGTCGACATGGCCGATGAGGCGATGGCTGCAGCTAGCCGTCTTGGTTTTGTGGCTGTGCGGGGCGACGCAACTCGTAATGATGTTTTGGAGCAGGCTTCGGTTGAGACCGCCCGGTCAGTGATCGTTGCCCCTAACCGTGATGACACCGCCATTCTTGCAACCCTCAGTGTGCGGGAGCTGAACAAGTCAGCTCACGTTGTGGCGGCCGGGCGTGATCAGGAAAACCTGCATCTACTTCGCCAGGGAGGCGCCAACGAAGTAATCGACGCCACCGCGACCGTCGGGCGAATGTTGGGCATGGGCATTCACGCCCCGGGAGCGGTGCAGGTGTTGGACGACTTGCTTGATGTGGGCACGGGTATTGAGTTGGTGGCAATCTCTCCGGAAGCCACCGGCGAGCCTGTCCCGGCCGGTGCAACTTTGGTGGCCATAATCCGGGACGGCCAGCGCCTCGGGCCAGCCCTTACCGCGCCAGAACACATCCAATCAACCGACTCAATCGTGGTATTGCGAGACTCCTAGTTTTTGTGAGTTGAAGGTGAGCCAGGCCTGTCCCCGTTTGGTGGCATGGCCAATTGCGCATTTGCGCTGGTCTGGGTCATCTTTTCCACATTCCTCAACACAGAGCTACGAGCAGGCTAGGTTCGGGTTGAGGGAGATCTCTTCTAGTGGGATCCGAACAAAAAGGGAATCTGATGCGGCAGCGGCTAGTCCTATTCGTCCGAGCTCTGGTGGCGGTTTCACTCGCTGCCACTGGCTTAATTCCGGGAGCCAGTCCGAGTTCCGCCCAAGAGTTGCCGGCGCCGCAAGGAATAGCGGCCTCGCTTCAAGACCTAGACCGGTGCGACGTCGCCGATTTCAGTCAAACCAAGCTGGTTGATGCCGCTGAACCGTACAGCAGCTATCCCGGTGTTGCGGTTGGGCAGACCGATGTTGTTCAGCTACCGGCAACGATTCCGGCTGGCCGCATTCTGGTGTCGGGCACCACCTTCGATGAGATCCATCTCGACGACGTCCCAGACTTCCTCACCACCATCAGTCAGTTTGGTGAGCATTTCGCAGTGCGCTTCCTTGGCGCTGATGGAAGTGTTGTTGGCGAGACCGATCCCACTCCAGACCTTCCCGACTTCACCCCAATCGCAGACTTTGCGTTGCCTTCAATTGACTTGACCGGGCCAGCCACCGCGATTCAACTTATTCACGCTGGAGACGGCAGCTCGGCAAACAGTGTCTACGCCGAGTGCATCAACGTCGACGTAGTTGGTGACAACCCTGATCCCACAAGCCTTATCAGACCAGCCCTCTGCCCTGTTGATGCGCTTGCGCTTGGCCCTGAATTTCTCTGCGGTTTCTACTCGGTTCCAGAAGAGCGGGATGACCCCAACTCTCGTCTGATTAGCATCGCCTTTGCATTGCTACCCGGCGACGGAACCCATGCCGACCCCGTCTTCTACCTCGAAGGAGGACCTGGCGGATCACCGATGTGGGTTGCCGGCCTCATCACTGAACTGGGCATGGGCCAAGCAGCGGACGGACGTGACATTGTGTTTGTTGATCAGCGAGGCACCGGTTACTCCCAACCCAATCTCGTTTGCCCATTTGACCCAGGCATCGAATACGGCCCCGGGGAGTTCGCCCAAGCCTGTGGCGAATCACTGGTTGCCGCCGGAGTGAACCTCAGCGCATACACAACCGTTGAGAACGGCGCCGACGTTGCCTCGCTTCGTGTAGCCATGGGATATGACGAGTACAACCTGTTTGGCGGCTCTTACGGAACCGACGTAGGGCTAACGATCATGCGAGATAACCCCGAAGGCGTGCGGTCCTCAGTACTGGATTCGGTGTTCCCACCAGTGGTCAATAACTTTGTTGACCAAGGCATTGGCGTCCTGAAGATGCTTGACGCCGTAGTCGAGAGGTGTGAGACAGACGCTGACTGCAACGCTCAGTATCCCGATCTACGAACCACGATCATCGCAGCGTTTGACAACACCGCCGCCGAGCCAACTGTCGTAGACGACACAGCTGCTGACTTCCTAGCCGGCGGCCCGATCGTGGTTGATCCCTTCCTGTTGTTCTCGGTGGTAAGCGGCAGCTTGGGAGACCCGACGCTGCCTGCGTTGCTGGACGCTCTGGCCGATCCTGACCCGGCCGCTCGGCTTGAGCGAACCACCGCATACATTCGGCTTGAAGCTCTTGCCCAAATGGAAGAGATTCTGGCCGACTTGTTAGGTCCGGCAGGTCCGCCTCCTCCAGAGGAAACTCCAAGTGCAGTTAGAGCAGCGCTTGAGCGCCCAACCATTGCTGACAAATGGGGCGTGCCTGGACCGGGAACGATGTTCTCCGACGGCTTCAGCTTGACAGTCATCTGTGCCGAGGAAGCACCCTTTGCTGACCAAGGTGGAGCTACCGAGCCAAGCACCGAAGGTTGGACCGGAGCCATCGTTGAAGTGGCCGACGGAACCGCCTTCCCAGTTTCTCCAGGCTCACTAGAAGAGATCGTCCTGGATTGTGAGAAGTTCGGCACAAGCCCAGAAGATCCAAAGGTAACTGAGGCAGTCACAAGCGACATTCCGTCGCTTGTGTTGTACACCGACGTTGACGTTCAGACGGTGCCCGAGTGGTCGGTTCTGACCGCCGAGACGCTGACTAACAGCTTCCTGTTCGAGTTCCCGAACTTGTCACACGTAGTCACATTCGCTGATCCGTGCCCGGCTGCAATGGTGGCAGAGTTCTTTTCTGCCCCCACAGCCGAGCCTGACTCGGCCTGCATCGACGAGCTTCCCCAGATTGACTACACAGGCGACGTGCCAATCGATCCGGGGCCAATTGACGACGCGGTCGCAGAGTTCGAAGCCATTCTGGAAGAGATCTTCGGCCCAGACGGCGGACCTCCTCCACTAGTAGTGGCAAACGCAACCAGCGTTGACGAAATCATGTCGGCTAGCGACTATGACAGCGCCGCTCACGCTTCGATCCTGCGGCTATACCAAGCCATCTTCGGTCGCTACCCAGATGTTGATGGAGCCAAGTATTGGATTGGCGTCAACAACGGCGGGTTCAGCGTGGTGGACATCGCAGGCTCCATGTCTGTTTCCCAAGAGTGGGCAGCCACTTATGGAGACGCCAGCAATGCTGACTTCGTAGCTGCGGTATACACAAACGTGTTGGGTCGTGACTATGACCAGGCCGGCTTCGACTATTGGCTCGGGCTACTTGATGACGGCAGTCTGGCCAGGCACGAGCTGGTCTTTCATGTGACCGCCAACGTAGAGTTCACCAACGCTTACCCGTTCCAAGGCTAAGCCGCGAGCCTGCGGCGGCTTAGTCGCTCCAGGCCCAGGTCCAAATGTCAGCTGTAGGTGACAATCGTGGCTTCTGTCAGCTGTAGGTGACACCAATTGTCACCTGGGGCAGAAATTTGGGGGAGGGGGAGGCTTAGTGATGGTGATCTGACTCGGTGTAATGCTGGGCCAAAGGGTCGCCACCAAAGTCATTTGAGAGATCGCGCCAAACCGTGTGAACGTGGTTGCCTTGCCGCTGAGCATTGTCGTATTCGGCTAGCAGCCTCCCACCTTGCACCCTGTAATAGTGAGGTACACCAACTTCTGTGCCACCTGCCCACAAGAAGTGGAGGCCGTCGAATCCGGCGTTGACTTTGGCCATCTCTTGATCAGCCAAGTCGTCGTGAATTCGACCGACGTATGTGCCGAGAAGCTCTTTCAGAACTTCACGTTGGCTGGCATTCATGTCTTTCGCAGCCAAACCCTTTGGGTTAGTGGTGAACGCCATGGCCGTTGACAATTCGGCAGTGATGCCAAGTGCAGCGTCTGTGTTTTCTTGCATGCGATTTAACGCCTCCTCCATCTGAGCTTCGAATCGGCCTCGCCAGATCAGCGGCAATGGCAGAGCCTCATCACCCTCAGTCAACTCCGAGCGGTTCGAGCCCACAATGTCTGACGGTGCCGCGGGCGACCCAAGAGCTGCTCCTAGCTGTGAATCGTCAAGCGAATGCACAAGCTCCCGTCCGAGGTCTTCGACGCCGCCTAAGGGTCGGTGAAGATGGGGGCCGAGAAGGGGCACACTTGCAGGGTCAGCGCCCATGAAACACGGAGTGGATGACACAACCCGACCGTTGGAAATGGTGAAGTGGAGTGACACGTGATGGCCTCCGAACCGCCATCCCCATGTGTCCATGCCTGGTTCGCCGAACACTGCGATCCAATAGAGCAAAGGATCTCGCCCTCGGTCTCGCCCGAAGTCAACGCCGAAGCCTTCAACTCGATCGAGGATGTTCTCTTGCCCCAGGATGATCGCTGCAGTGTTGTAGCCCGCTTCGGAGAGCGCTGACGCCAATAGCCTCTGCACTATCCGATGTTGAGGCGAAGACATGTCAGTTAAGGGCAGACCGCCATGATTGGTTGGCGTGTAGAACCAAAGCATCCTTTCGTCGTTTGACGGAAAGGGCCAAGTGGCTGACTCTCTTTGGTCCGGCGTCATGCTGTCCAATAGCTCGCCAACTACTTCGGCCATCTGACTGGCCACCGCCTCAGAGCGACTAGTCATTCGCCAGCCCGGTAAAGACCGAAGATGAACTCGGGGTCGCCCGGGAGCCAACTGTTCTCAACTTGTGACCGATAGCCGATGCGTCGAGTTCGCTCCAAAAGGTCATGACCCAAACGTACTTGTGTTGGTTCAAAACTGGCTAGAGCTTCGTCCACAGAATCGTTTGTGGCCAACGCCGTGGTCAGAACCCACGCATCATCGGCGGCCTTAGCCGTTCCCGCGGCTGCGTGAGGGCGCACTGCAAAAGCCGCGTCGCCCAGTAAACAAACTCGATCGAAGACCAACTGGTCAACTTCGATGTCGTAAATGACTTGTACAAATGGCTCACGGGTGGCTTCGACAAGATCTGCTAACACGTCCGGGAGACGGCCTCTGGCCTGTGCCTTCATTTCGGCAACGTGATGGCTGGCGACTGCCCCAGGCGGAACTGACATCTCGCGGGCCCGGCCAATCTTGTCGGTTAGCAAGTCGGCAAGATCGTCCCCGTCGGAGTAGTTCCGATACCAGACGAAGTTGACCAGCCGTTGCCCCGGCTCGAGCGATCCCTCGACGCTGGGAATCGGGTACACCAAGATGTGGCTGTTGGCGTAAACGTAGTAAGTGATTGCGTCGCCTAACCGCACCGTCATCTCCGTTGGTAGCTCCGACTCGGCCACCATTCCGCGCCAAGCCACATAGCCGGCGTAGCTAGGTGAGCTGCCTGGCAAGAGACGAGAACGAAACAACGAACCGATCCCGTCGGCGGCAACGATCAGGTCACCTTCGAACTCCACGCCGTTAGAAAACGCAACCGAGGCAGATGACGAGGTAGACGAGAAATCTACGCACTCGTGCCCAAGGAGGTATCGATCTTTGTCGAACTCGCTGAGCATCTTGCGGTACACCGCATTCCAGGAACTGAACAGGTAATCATGGGTTGCGTCGTCGGCTACAGAGCCATCCCGGTTTAGATAACGAATGTTGGTGGTTTCGATACTGATCTCCCGAACGTCGGCCCCGGCTCGTTGAGCCAAGTATCGATACGTAGGCTCCAAGAATCCGATGCCAGCGCCCCGTTCTTCAAGCTCAGATGACGAGCGCTCGAACACTGTTACGTCATGGCCAGCATCACGCAAAAGGCACGCGGCGGTTAACCCGCCTAGCGAACCACCAACAATTCCTATTCGAGCAATGACCAAAGCGGTTGGTGCTTAACCCGGCACGCCAAAGGTGGCGATTCTGTCCACTTTGCACTCGAACAGAACCCGACTCTCATCGAAAGAAGGGTCACGAATGCCGTACTCATCGCCAGCGTCAGGTCCCATGTACTTAACCCAAATGCGGTTCAGCTGATCTGTTACCCATTGGCCGCCATCTTCGTCGGATTCGAGGATTTCGCGCTCAACTGTGACCTTGAGACTCATCCAGTGATACATGTTCTCGGGGTTCATGATCAGAATGGAGACTTGTGGGTTCTCTCGAATCCATTCAGTCTTCTTGCGGTGACTTGCCACATTGATTAGGACCTTGTCACCTTCGTAGTCAAACCACATTGGAGTCAGATTTGGCCGACCGTCACGACCCATGACGGCCATGACACAGGCCAGTGGCTTGTCCATGAGTTGCTTGTATGTGTCGTCCAGGTCACTAATCGAATCGATCTGATCGCGGTCGCCTACGGTGAACTGATTTGGTTGCACCCCTTCCCGTAGGTCTAGGAATTTCGAGACTTGAACCATATGAACCACCCCTTGATTGTCTGTTGGTTCAACCTAGCTACCGCGGGTTACCTTGATCAAATGCTTGTAGGGGCTGGGGTTGATGCGGGCATCGATCAACTTGGGCGTCATCCAGTTGCCGTCAAGTGCTGCCTTCACTTCGTCAGTTGTACTAGCCACGGCTGCTTGAAGTCCCATCGCTTCTGCGATCACGGCGAAGTCAGTCATGTTGTAATCAACCGCATCGGAGCCGCCATGGTTGGCGTCAACTTGTTTAGCCCCGATCAAGCTAAGCGCCGCGTCGTTAAACACGATCACGGTGATTGGCAGCTTCAGCCGGGCAACGGTTTCCAGTTCGGCCAACGTCATACCCAGACCGCCGTCTCCCACAAAGCTGAGCACCGGTTCGCCTGGTCGGGCCAAGGCTGCACCAATGGCTGCCGGCACCGAATACCCCATGGTCGCAAGCCCGTTGGAAATTAGCAGCCGATTGGGCTCGCTTACCGACCAGAAAGGCATGATTGCTAGGAAGTGGGCGCCTGCATCCACACATGCGGTGATGTCGCTTGGCGCAACCGATGCCGCGGCCTTAACCAAATCAACCGGCCCAAGTTCGAGAGCCTGGTTGTGCAGCTTGGCCCTAACAGATTCGCGGTGCATGATTCCCGCTGCCCGATCCCAACTATGGGAGCCGACCAGCACGTCGCTTGCTAACTGGCCTACGTCGCCCACGGCTTCGTGCCCGATCGGAGCGTAAGGGTCTGCTGTTGGGGTCGGTGCCAAAGAAACTACCGGAGCGTTATAACGCCACGGGGCCGGAATCGGTTCAACCATGTCCAGGCCGACAGCAATGATGAGGTCTGCCTTCTCAAGCAGCTTTTGCTCAGAGGCACCGTTTGTGAACAGGCCGGCGCAGATCTCGTCTTCGGAGTCGACGATCCCGGTGGCTTGATAGGTGCTCAGCACCGGCGCACCGAACGCTTGGAGGGCGGTCCGCACCGTTGACGCCGACCCAAGCGCACCGACGCCCAGCAGGACAACTGGCCGAGAAGCGTTGGAAATCATGGAGGCTATTTCGCCGGTGTCGGGCGAACCGTCAGCGCGCAAGGCTCTCACCGAAGCACTCCCACCGGAGTCAGCGTCATAGTCAATGTGAACTGTGCCTGCGGGCCATGTTGTTGCCTCAGCGATTGTGGCTGCGAGGTCTTCGTCGCTTGTGTCATCGCCAAACGTGAGGCCGGCGACGCTGACCGGAGCAAAGATTGCGCGTTGGTCAAGTCGTTGATGGGCAACGCGTTTGCTGGTTGCGGCCGGAACCGTGTCAGTAATCAACACCAAGCCCTGGCGGTCCAAGGTGGCTTGCGCAGCGCCGTTAACCGCTACTGCGGCGCCCGGACCACGAGTAACAACTACGGGTGAAACCCGCCCGGTAATCAGACCGTAGGCCGAAGCCATGATGCAAGCAGGAGTCTCGCCATGAGACAAGACAAACCTGATGCCTTCGGCTTGCATCGCGCCCACCACATCAAGATTGGGTCCTCCGCCAGGAACACCAAAAGCGGTGTCAGCGTTAGCGGACCTGAGGGCCTTAGCGAGTCGCTGAGCAGCGGAATTAGCCATGGAGGCTGTATAGCAAACTGGGCCTAAGAAAGCAGCTGTGACTTAGCCCCGGAAGAAGTAAACCGAACTCGTAACCGTGGGCAGCTCGTCGCCGGAGACGATAGTGACGATGACCAGTGGCGACATCACTTCGGGCAACTGAACTGAGACTGTGCGGCCCGACCTGGTGACCAAAGAAGGCGCTATTTCGGTGGCGGCCAGATAGGCCTTCACTTCGCCAGCTGAAGCCGTTCCGGCGAAACTGACCGTAATTCCGCCCGAGATCACTGATCGATCCTTAGGAGCGAACCGCAACGCTGATGGCTCGGGCAACCTTTGTATTAGAGCCGGCTCGTCTTCGGTGCTTGGAGACACAACAAAGGCTGCGCCCTGGTCAGAATCATCGGTCACAATCACTAACGCT
Organism: uncultured Acidimicrobiales bacterium; assembly: GCA_937922785.1. Classification (GTDB taxonomy): domain Bacteria; phylum Actinomycetota; class Acidimicrobiia; order Acidimicrobiales; family SZUA-35; genus CALAJQ01. Next base: position 122,557 of record CALAJQ010000025.1, on the reverse strand, counting down.
GCACCGGTCGTGCCGGCCGGGCCCGCAATTTCCCAGCGAACGTTCCTGGTCTTAATCCACTCAAAGTCTCGAACGAATTCAGCGAATTGTGCGTTCTTGTTTCCCGGTGACGGGAACCCGGACCAGAGCTCGCGAGCTGCGGCGTTGTCAGTTGGCAACGCCCCTAGGAAGTCACGCATTACGTTGTTGACGTCTGAAACGGTCTCGGGAGGCAGGGTTTCGCTAGCGGTTGGAATCAGCTGAGCGATGCACGCGTTTGCGATCAGCTGAGCTTCGGTTAACAACCCCACTTCGCACAGCGAGTCTCGGTCGGCGTTGGTTAGTGGATTATCGAATGCGATTGACCACGGACTTGTCACTTCTTCGCCGTCAGCACATTGGCCGCCGGGAAGGCTTATGGCTACGAAGCTCGAAGGGTCGACGTCCTTAATCAGGTTGACGGTCACATCGGTCCCAGAGACCTCGCCTTCACCCAAGGTTTCGGTGGTTACGAACCCTTCGTTTATGGCCGTGCAATCGAGAAAATAGAAGGTCTCGTTGAGAACAAATCCTGCTGCGCAGTCAGATGCGTCGTCACAGTCAGGCACGTAGACAAGGCGAGGGTCGGGAAGCGGCTCAGTGGTTGTGGTGGCCTCGGTTGTTGGCGTCTGGGTCGTGGTCGGTTCGGCGACAGGCTCAGTTGCTGCACAGGCGCTAGCTACCAGTGCAAAACACATCGCAATTGAGATGAGCAGAAGATTCTTGGAGTTGTTGCACATGTTTATTCGACGTTCTCAGTGGCTGGGCGTTGGTTCCCGCCTCTCAAGCGGTCTTGAGCACAAGAGTAGAACCCGTACATCCAACAAGATAGAGCATGTTGACCAGGGCCGTTTGGCCCAGCCCAGGGGCTTCGAACCCCAACAACTCTCCCGGCGAGTGCGTCGGCTTGTGGGAGAGTAGGAGTGATGACATCAGTAAGTGAAGTAAGTGAAACTGCCACCCCAAACATCGGGAAGTCGATACTTCGAAACGAAGATCCGCTGTTCCTAACCGGCAAAGCCACCTACGTTGCGGACCTGTCGGTCGATCAACTCGCCGGGGCCGCCCACGTCGTGTTTGTTCGCTCGGTTTATGCCCACGCAAATATCGCATCGGTTGATCTAAGCGAGGCTCTTTCAGCCCCGGGCGTGCTTGGTGCGGTCTCGGGGGCCGACAATCCCATAAGGCCCACCGGACCGTATGCTCCGATAGTTCCAGAGCGGTTTACTCAGCCGTTCCTCGTCGACGGAACCACTCGCTATGTAGGCGAAGCCATTGCCGCCGTCGTTGCTGAGACAGCGGCCCAAGCTACCGATGCTGCAGAGCTAGTGATAGTTGAATATGAGGAACTGACACCGGCAGTCACGTTGGAACAGGCGTCACAGGACCCAACAAATGTTGTAATTACCGCCGAAGGTTCTGGAGTAAGGACTGGCCACGACCCAGACCGATTTGCTTCAGCCGATGTAGCTGTGAAGCAACGTTTTGAAAATCCCCGCCAGGTTGCAGCGCCCATCGAGTGTCGGGCAGTTGCTGCCCAGTGGTCAGATGACGGCCATCTTCACTATTGGGCCAGCACTCAGCGACCTCATCGAATTCGGGACTTGATTGCCGACGTTTACGCGATGCCAAAGGAGAACATTCACGCCGTAGCCGGGCCATTCGTAGGGGGAGGATTTGGTGGCAAGGGTGCGCCAGGGCCCGAGGAAGTATTTGTGCCATACCTAGCGCGTCTGGTTGGCCGTCCAGTTCGCTGGATCGAATCTCGAACCGAGAACCTAACAGCCGCTGTTCAAGGCCGGGGCGAAGAGGTGACGGTCTGGCTGGCGGGGACCTCTACCGGCAAGTTCGAATCGATCCGAGTGGAGATAACAAAAGATGCCGGCGCGTACCCAAGCGCAGGCGCTGGCCTGCCTGACGCGTATAGCTACCCGATGCTCACCGGCACTTACAGAATTGACCACGTTGAGTTTGATTCGGTCACGTTGGTGACCAACCGTCCACCGGTTGCCGCCCTCAGAGGAGCTGGCCGGGCGCCACTGGTTGCGGCGCTGGAGCGAGCGGTTGACATGTATGCCGCAAGGATTGGGATGGACGCAGCCGAGCTTCGTCAACTGAACCTGATTCAGCGCGCCGAGATGCCCTACACCACTTCCACCGGCGCAACCTACGACGAGGCAGACTATGGCGGTGCCTTGGCGCGGGCTCAGACGAAGGTCGGCTACGACGGTCTTCGCCAAGACCAAGCCCGTCGCCGAGCTTCAAGCGACAGCAAACAACTGGGCATCGGGATTGCGACGTTTAATCTGAAGACCGCGGGTGGCGGCACCGAACAAGCCATCGTGAAGATCAATCCTGATGGCGGTGCCACGGTTATCACCGGCACCACTTCTCAAGGACACGGCCACGCATTGACGTGGGCTCAAATCACTTCGGACGAACTTGGGATTCCGCTAGAGCGGATCGAAGTGATCGAAGGTGTCACCGATGAAATCGCTACAGGGGTCGGGGCGATCGGGTCGCGTTCTCTGCAAATCGCCGGAATGGCGATTCATAACGCTGCTCAAGATGTGGTTGAGCAATCGAGGGCGTTGGCGAGTGAGTTAATGGAAGCCGCAGCTAGCGACGTCGTTCTGGACAAAGCACGCGGAGTCTTCCATGTGGCCGGGACTCCGGCGCGATCAGTCGGATGGGCTGAACTGGCATTCGCTAGCCAAGAGCGAGACTCAGAGCTGGGTTGCGATTTCATCTACGACCCGGCAGGCAAAGACGTTTACCCGTCGGGGTGTCATATCGCCGTGGTTGAGGTTGACACCGAGACTGGCAGCTGGAGGCTGGTGAAGTACGTAGCTGTCGATGACGCCGGAGTTCGGGTAAACCCAATGATTGTGGACGGTCAACTCCACGGAGGCATTGCCTTAGGCGCAGCCCAAGTAATGGGTGAAGCTGTTGTTCACGACAACAACGGAAATCCGCTGACTTCGACCTTCATGGACTATCCAATCGCATCCATTGACCAGTTCTGTCAGCTGGAACTTGAAGCTCAGATCGTGCCCAGTTCGTTTAATGCTTACGGATACAAGGCAGTGGGGGAGTCCGGTCCGGTTGGAGCCACTCCTGCGGTCCACAACGCCGTGATCGATGCGGTCAACCACCTTGGGGTGAGCCACATTGACCTTCCTGTTACTCCAGAAAAAGTCTGGCGAGCGCTTCACGACTCGGGCGTTGGAACCTGACTGGATCAGCCCTCGTAATCCGGACAGTTCTCAAACAGATACTGCTCAACAGTGGCGCCAGCCCGCTGGGTATCTAGATCGGAAAACGCCTCCGCTAGGGCCTCGTCGGCCACCTTCATTTGTTCCTCAGGCAAAGCGTCGGCCATTCGTACGCGCAGCTCTCTGGCAACGTCTGTGAGAGTCTCAGTTTCATTGCGAATCTCCGGCGGAGCAGACTCTGTCCAGTCCATTAGTTGGGTGTCACTTAAAGACTGGGTGTTTCCAGTGTTCTGGATGGTCAACTCACACCAACGATCCAAGTCTCCAGATTCATCCGCTGAACCGCAGCCCGAGATGGCTATTGCAGCGGCTACGGCAAGTGACCGCACGGCTAACCTCGAAGCTCCAATTGTGCGATGGCCGAATCTGATCCAGCCATTCTAGATCAAACCAATGCTTCAGCTTTCTGGGCCACGGCAGGGGTTGTCACGGCTTCCATTTCTGGAACCGGCAAGCCCGCTTCGCCTTCGATATCGATGGTGGGTAGCAGACGATCAAGCCAGCCTGGGATCCACCAGTTGGCGTCGCCCATTAGTTTCATCGTGGCGGGCACAAGCACGATGCGCACCACCGTTGCGTCAACGAAGATGGCAGTTGCCAGACCCAGACCCATCATCTTGATCACAGCGTCGTCGCCAAGAACAAAGCCAAGGAACACCGAGATCATGATGAGAGCGGCCGAAGTGATTACTCGGGCGGTGCTGCCGATGCCTTGGATTACCGACATGTCGTTGTCACCAGTGATGAGGTATTCCTCACGCACTCGTGACAGCAGGAAGACTTCATAATCCATAGAGAGGCCGAACAACACAGCGAACATGAACATTGGGATGAAGGAAACAATTGGCACGGTTGCCTCCAAGCCAATCAGTTCCTTGCCCCAACCCCATTGGAACACCATCACGAGGACGCCATAGGCAGCACCGATGCTTAACAGGTTCAGCAAGGCGGCCTTTAGAGGCACCAGGATCGATCGGAAGACGACCATGAGCAGTAGGAATGAAAGCAAGATCACTGCGGCGATGAACAGCGGTAGCCGGTCTATAACGCGGTCTCCGATGTCGGCAAAGCTGGCCGTACCACCGCCCACATGGGCTAGGGCAGGACTGGAGTCCAAGACCGTCGGGAACACATCGGCTCGAAGCCGTTTGATGGTTACTAGCGTTTCGTCATCCTGAGGCGCGGTTGTCGGGAAGGCCACGATGGTGGCAACGCCAGCCTCGGCATTGACCGTAGGCGGCGCAACTGCGGCGACCCCTGGGTCGGCCATGATGGCTGCGGTCAGCGGTTCCACAACTGATGCGTCATCGCTGATATCGACCGCAATGATTAGCGGCCCGTTGATTCCAGCGCCAAAGCCTTCGGCAACCAGGTCATAAGCTCGTCGCTCTGTGCGAGTCTCAGGCAGGGTGCCTTCGTCAGGGAATCCCAGGCGTAACGCCAGAACAGGCGAGGCGAGCGTCAGCAGCAGAACAGTGACGCCAATTGCATAGGGCCAAGCGTTGTTGGCAACGTGGGTTCCCCAACGCTCCCAACCTGAACCTTTTGCAACTCCGCTTGTTACGCCCTTGTGGCGGCGAATGCCAAGTCGGTTAATCCAGTGGCCAGACCAACCCAGGAATGCGGGGAGCAGCGTGACCGAGGCAACCACCATGATGAGAACCACAACCGAGGTCGCTATTCCGGCCGCGGTCATGAAAGGAATTCCGGCGACCGCAAGACCGAGAATGGCAATGACTACGGTGCCGCCCGCAAAGATGACGGCTTGGCCAGAAGTGGCAACTGCCCGACCAGCCGATTCAACAACGGTCATACCTTGGGAGAGGAACTCGCGGTGTCGGGTCACCAGGAACAAGGCGTAGTCAATGCCTACACCTAACCCGATCATGGATGCCATCTGCGGGGCCCAGCTGGGGATCGCAACAAGGTTGGAGATAAGAGGCATTGCGCTGATGCCCAGCGCCAGCCCGAAGATGGCCATGCCAATTGGCAGCCCCATTGCGATTACCGAACCAAACGCCAACAGCAAGATGATGACGGCGGCAATGATGCCGATGAGTTCGCCTAGGCCGGTCTGAGGTTCCTCGAACGAGAAGAACAATTCGCCACCAAGCTCAATCTGCAAAGGCGACCCAACCCGTGCCTCATCACCGAACTCTTTAAGGATGTCTAGGTCTTCTACCGACAGTTCCTCGATCACGGGGTACTGCACTCGAACAAGTGCGATCCGCCCGTCAGCTGAGATCGCTCCGCTTTGAACCGCGATCTCGGGGCCAGCGGCGACAGCTCCGGCGGTGTCACTTGTTCCGATGACCCTGGGCAGCGATGCCAGGCCGGCTTGCACTTCGGCCAGCCCGGCTTGGGCACTGGGAGAGTCAAAGAATGTTTCGCCGTCGTTGAGTGGCACCATGACGACCTGAGCGGTCAGGCCAGCCTGGTCAGATTGGGCTTCACTTAGAAGATCAATTGCGTTTTGTGAGTCGAGCCCGGGAACTTCAAACGAATCCTCGAGGTCCTGGCCCCACACACTTCCAGCGCCGATCACTACAGCGGCGGCGACTAACCATGCACCGATGATCACAAACGGTTTCTCGGCGCAGAACCTTCCAAGTCGGTAGAGAGCTTTTGACATTTGCTGTTCCTGTTCGTGGTTCTGGTGGGTAATAATCGCTACGGTCAAGTAGCGTTATAATACGCCAGGATGGGGTGCGCAATACTTTGTGCCAAATTTCACTACGATAGGGAAGCGTTATGGCTAGAACACCCAGCAAAGCAGCGAGAAAAAAGATGTTGGCGGCGGCCACAGCCATCGTTGTGGCCAAAGGTGTCAAGGACCTCACAATTGAGGAAGTAGCCAGAAAGTCAGGAGTTGCCAAGACCACCATCTACCGACATTTCGCGTCCAAGAACGAACTCTTGTTGGCCGCCGTTGACGGCACCGTGACCTACCCGCCCGCACCAGATACCGGAACTCTCCGGGGTGACATTGTCGGCCTGCTCACTGCGATCCTGCCAAGCTTTGCTGACGCAAAAGCGCGAAGCGTCTTCCTCGATTTGTTCTCAGCTGCGGCGCGAGACCCCGAGCTGAACGCACTACGGAAAGTGTTTGACGGTAGTCACGAAAGCCCAGTGGGTGTCGTGTTCGAGCGCTGGCATGAAAAGGGTGAGATCTCTGCAGAAATCGACCTCGAGACGGCCTTTGAGATTATCGACGGTCCGTTCGTAGTGCGGTCGTTGCTGTGGCCAGAGCGTCTTGAAAACGTAGACCTGGAGTCAATGGCTGACCGAATCATGGTTCAGTTACAGCCAACCCGTTAGGCAATGCCACTAGCTTGATCGGCGTGGTAACGATCGAAATCCCAACACCTGATGACTGGCACCTCCATCTGCGCGATGACGAAATGCTTAAGGCTGTAGTTGGGGCATCGGCCCAAACGTACCGCTATGCGATGGTCATGCCTAACCTGCGACCACCGCTAACCAACACAACCGATGCAGTTGCATATCGTCAGCGAATTCTTGATGCAGCGGCGGCGGTAGACGGTGGCGCCTTCAAGCCTTTGATCACTCTGTTTGCTTCGGCCGACATTGATCTCGATGATCTGCGAGCTGGGTTCGCCGCCGGCGACGTTGCCGCCGTCAAGTTCTATCCGGCCGGAGCGACCACCAATTCTGATCAGGCGGCCGGTGGTTTGGCTGAGTTCAATTCGTTGTTCGAAGCTATGGCTGACATGGGCATGCGGCTTCTAGTGCACGCCGAATCCACCGACCCCGAGGTGGACGTTTATGACCGGGAAGCCGTATTCCTAGAACGCCATGTGGTGCCAATGTTGGAACGGCTCCCAGGCCTTTCGGTAACAATCGAACACGTTTCAACAGCAGCCGGTGTTGACCTTGTGATGGGCCATGATCAGTTGGCGGCAACCATCACGCCCCATCACCTGGCCAAAGACCGAGGCGACTTGTTGGCTTCGGGCCTTAAGCCTGACCTCTATTGCAAGCCGATCATCAACTCTCCGACTGATCGACGGCGTTTGGTTGAGGTTGCGACAGCGGGGGATTCGTCTTTCTGCATGGGCACCGACTCTGCGCCTCATCCCACTACAGCGAAGTACGGACCTTCAGCGGCTGCTGGGGTCTTTAACGCGGCGTATGGCCTGGAGGCTGTGGCCGAGGTTTTCTTTCATGCCGGCCAAATTGACAACCTGGCCAAGTTCGTTTCTCACAACGGGGTCGGGATCTATGGCGTTGAGCCCCCAGTGGGGCGCCTGCGACTAACACGTAGCGAAGCTGAAGCTTCTGCCCCGCCTGACCGCCTAGTAACCGAATCTGGTGACGAGGTTGTCCATTTCGGCGTCGACGCAGCGGCGCTTTGGACTGTTGAGGTCTTGTAGCGGTGAATTCGGACCAGTTGGTTGCACAGTTCTACGAGCTGTTGACGGCACGCGATATTGCCGGGCTTAACGCGATACTGGCCCAAGATGTGGTTGTCACCTACCACGCAACGCCGGGCGATCTTCCTTGGGCCGGAAGGTTCGTTGGGGTGCAAGGGTTCGCCCAATTCCTTGCCATTGTGGGCGAGCACCTAGAGATCGTTGACGCCGAACGCCAACCTCCATTTGGCGACGATCATCACGTTGTGGTGGCAACCCGAGGCCGGTGGCGAGTGAAGGCGACGGGCGCTGAAGTCGTTGGCTCGATGCTGAATATCTTCAGCATTGCCGGCACGCTGATAACCGGGTACGAGGTCTATGCCGACACCGCGGCGTTCGCCAAGGCAATGTTGACAGGCCCGAGTGCCGGCGACGATGCCTGAGCAATAAAGTGAAGTCATGCCTCAAACAGCCGAACTACTCACTGCCGCCCAAAAGATCCTCTTCGACAAGGCAGTGCTTCGGTTTGATGAGCCAATCGAACTGGCGTCGGGGAAGATGTCGAAGTTCTTTGTCGACGGCAAGGCGGGACTCGCTCAAGCATCGGATCTGAAGGTTGCCTGCGACGCGATTGCCGGTGTCGTTGCCGACGCCGGTATCGAGTGGGATGCGTGCGGGGGTCTGACTTTAGGGGCAGACCACCTTGCGGTTGGCGTGGCCATGTCGGCCGACAGCCAGTGGTTCTTTGTTCGAAAAGCAGCCAAGGATCGTGGTACTGGCAATCGCATTGAAGGAGCCAAGGTTGGTCCTGGTGTAAAGGTTTTACTTGTGGAGGACGTTGTATCTACCGGTGGCTCAATGTTTGAGGCACTAGAGGCAATTGTTGAATCTGGAGCCGAGGTAGTGGCAGCAGCAACGCTGATTGATAGAGGAACGACCGCCAGGCCAGAGATGGAACGCCGTGGCGTGCCTTTCTTTGCGCTTGGCACTCACGAGGAGATGGGTCTTCCGCCGCTCGGGTAGGCCTCATGTATGCGGACCAACGACCTTAGGAACAAATCCGAGACCTTCAAGGCCTTTGTTCAGTTCGGGTCGCCACGAGTCATCGCAACATTTGTAGCGCTGGCAGTGGGCGGGCGTCTTTGGTACGGCAATTGGGGGTGGGGCGATTTAGTCATTGCCGGCACGACCTTATTCTTGGTCGGCGTGTTCGAATGGGTCGTTCATCTGTTCCTTCTACACGCACCGGAAGACTCGTTTCGTATGACTAAGTTGCGAACCGGTACCGGGCACCGGGCCCACCACCAGGATCCCAATGGCATGGTTCACCTGTTGTTGAACACGCCCGAGTCTGCTCTTTTTGCCGCAATGTTTGGTGTGTTCACAGCTTTGTGGGTGCCAGTGTTCATGTGGATTCTGGGGTTCGAAATGTTGGCCCCATATCTGACGGGCTACATGTTGGCGCTAATCGGGCTGCTGCATTATGAGTGGACGCATCTCTTGGTTCACACTCGCTACAAGCCCAAGACTCGAGTTTACAAACGCCTAGCCCGCAACCATCGACTGCACCACTATCGCAACGAGCACAATTGGCTCGGCGTGACATCCAACATGGGTGACCGCATCCTGGGCACATACCCAAAGCACAAAAGTGACGTTCCGCTTTCGGAGACCGCCAAAAATCTGGGGTCAAGTCTCGAAAGTATCTAGGTTGCCTTTTCTGTGGATAACCCTCCGTTAACCCACGCTTTACAATTTGTTAACGCTGCCAGTAGGGTGCCCTGAGCGGATACCTGGTATCCAGATGTGAACTTTGGGGAGGTCGCACAAGTGCAGAGGCTTTTTGGCGCAGCTGTGCCGCTGCTAGCGGCACTGGTCGCGTTTGCATGCGGAGCGATCATGCTGGTTGCGGTGGGCGCCGATCCCGTTGAGGGACTCCGAGCACTCGTCGACCAAGCAGTTGGTAGTGGTCCCAGAATCGCAACCACATTGGTGCGAGCCACGCCTCTGTTGCTTGTAGGTGCTGGCATCACAATTGCGTTTAGGGCAAGCGTGGTGAACATAGGCGGCGAAGGTCAGATAGTCGCCGGTGCACTGCTTTCAACCATTGTTGCCATTCAGCTGCCCAATCTGCCCGGGATTCTCCTGGTTCCTTTGGTTCTGATAGCCGGAGCTCTTGGCGGAGCGGTGTGGGGCGCTATTCCCGGGGCACTGAAGGCATATGCATCGGTCAATGAGATCCTCAGCACGATCATGCTTAACCTGGTGGCTGTTCAGTTCATGAACTTCTTACTTCGGGGCTGGCTGATTGACCCTCTAGAAGTTGAGCGCGGCACTCGTATTCCACAAACCGCACGGCTAAGCGAGAACGCAACATTGCCTGCTCTCATACCTGGCAGCCGACTTCATCTTGGAGTCTTGGTGGCAGTGCTTGCAGCCATCGGCGCTTACGTTCTGCTGTGGCGAACCCCACTAGGGTTTCGCTTGCGGGCCGTTGGGCACAGCCCTGAGGCGGCCAAGGCGGCTGGCATCCCGGTTAAGAAAAGCATCGTGACAGCGCTTGCTTTAAGTGGCTCTCTTTCAGGTCTGGCTGGTGCCATCTTGGTGTTCGGCTCAGAGAGCGTTCGTATGGTTACCGACGGTTCAGCGGCTGGTTTCACAGGTTCAGCTGGCTTCAACGGGATCGTCGCTGCACTGTTCGGTGGGCTACATCCACTTTGGACAATCCCTTCCTCGTTCCTCTTCGGTGGTCTGCTCACCGGCGCCACCGGCCTGCAGCGGGCCCTTCAAGTTCCAGCGGCATTGGCAGTAGCTCTAAACGGAATAGTCGTGATATTCGTAGTCTCCTCGGCCAAGGTTCGAACCCGGCTAGATCAGTTGGCCAATGCACGTAGCGAAATGAAGGAGGTACTCAAAGATGCTTGAGTATCTCGAAGCGATCTTCTCTGTGGCAGTTCTAGCGTCTGGTATTCGGCTGGCAACGCCATATCTACTGGCTGGCTTGGGTGAAACAGTAGGCCAGCGAAGCGGCGTGCTGAACCTGGGTGTTGATGGCGTCATGCAGCTGTCGGCATTCTTTGCCTACTGGACTGTTCTGGTTCACGAGAACCTGTGGCTTGGCATCGGGGTTTCGGTTTTGGTGGGCCTTGTGATGGGCATCATCTATGCCATTGTCACGGTGTTCTTTGAAGCTCAGCAAGGCATCAGCGGTATTGGCATCTTCCTTTTTGGTCTGGGCTTCAGTGACCTGATGTTCCAGAAGAACGTTGGCACGCCACGTTTTGTAAAGTCGCTGCCTGACGTGAGAATCCCAGTGCTTAGCGACCTCCCAGTTCTCGGCGAGGCGTTGTTTAGCCACTCAGTGGTCATCTACGGAGCGTTTTTGTTGGTGCCCGCTGTTGCATGGCTACTGCGTAAGACAACGTTTGGAATGAATGTGCGAGCGGTGGGGGAGAATCCACAGGCTGCAGACAGCCTGGGTGTCTCAGCTCAACGAACTAGGTTTATTGCCATTCTCATCGGCAACGTGTTGGCCGGTCTTGCGGGCGGAGCGTTGGTGCTTCAGCTCGGAGTGTTCCAACCAAACCTCACCCAAGGTCTTGGATTTATTGCCGTGGCGCTTGTCTACTTCGGTGCATGGCGCCCATCGGGAGTCATGGTTGGCGCACTTCTATATGGCCTCGTGGCAGCTTCAGTGCTTCAGCTGAAGGCTCTTCAGCTCATACCACGCAGCTACTCCGACATTGCCGCGATGGCGCCCGCGGTACTGACGATCGCTGCACTAGTTATTCTCGCCGGAAGGGTAAAGGCACCAGCAGCACTTACGAGGCCGTTCGCCCGCCACTAGCCATGCAAGAACGCAAGAACCGCTTTATTCAACAATTCAACAATTCAGTAAACAATAGGGGAGTTAGAAATGAGTAAGACCAGAACGCCGAAACTGTGGAGGTTGCTTGCCGCAATCTTCGCTTTGGCCCTAGTGGCCGCCGCGTGCGGTGGCACCGATGACGATCCGGCAACGGACACCACCGAAGCAATGGAGGACGACGCCGAAACCACCGAAGCGATGGAGGACGACGACGCCGAAACCACCGAAGCGATGGAAGACGACGACGGCGAAGCTATGGCCGGCGGAACCATTTCGATGGCAATCGTCGCACCATCAGCCAAGGATGACCTTGCATTCACTCAGTCAATGGTCGACTCGATCGCAGCACTTGATGGCGATATTGATCTTCAAATTACCGACGGAACCTTTGTTGTTGAAGAGGCCGCTGCAGCGATTCGTGGCTACGCCGAGGCTGGCGTAGAGGTCATCGTTGCTCACGGCACCCAGTACGGAGGCTCGCTCGCCGAGATCGCACCGGACTTCCCAGAAACAACATTTGTATGGGGCACCGCTAGTGACACCCAGGGTCTAGACAACATCTTTGCCTACTACCCAGCGGCAGACGAGGGTGGCTATGTTCTAGGAACGATCGCTGCAGCAATTAGTGAAAGCGGCAACATCGGTATTGTTGGACCTGTTGAGGCGGGCGACGCAGTTGCCTACATCGACGGCTTCGCCAACGGTGCAAAGGACAATGGTGCTACTGATGTTTCTATCGTCTACACCGGTTCTTTCGGCGACGTTGCTCTGGCAGCTGAAACAGCTCAGGCTCACATCACTAACGGCGCAGACGTGCTCAGTGGCAGCGCTCAGATGGTCGTTGGAGCTGTCGGCGTTGCTGCGCAGAACGGTGTGCCATGGTTCGGCACCCAGGCCAACCAGGCATCACTAGCACCCGATCTTGTTGTGGCTTCTCAGGTTTATCACTGGGAAGGCGTACTCCAGCAGGTACTTGATGCTCGTGCAGCAGGAACCCTTGGTGGCGAAGTATTCGAAATCAACCTCGGCAACGGTGGTTTGGTAATCGAGTTCAACGACGGATACCCGCTTGATCCAGCCGTGAAGACAGCAGCAGAGGCGACAATCGCCGCAGTCGCTGACGGCTCACAGAGCACAGGCGTCTAATAATCATGGCCACTAACACCGGGGAAGTCATGCTGGAGATGCGCAACATCACAAAGCGCTTTCCCGGTGTTTTGGCTAACGACTCAGTCAACTTCGATGTACGTGCCGGTGAGGTGCACACCCTGTTGGGTGAGAACGGAGCGGGCAAAAGCACGCTTATGAAAGTTCTCTTTGGGCTGTACCAGCCTGAGGAGGGAGAGATTCTTCTCAACGGCACACCTACCAAGATCACTTCACCGACCCATGCCATAAACCAACGCATCGGCATGATCCACCAACACTTCATGTTGGTGCCCACACTGACCGTGGCTGAGAATGTTGCCTTGGGGCTGAAGTCAGGGCGCCGCCCGCTCACCGATCTCAAAGCGGTGGCGCGTGGCATTGCCGACATCTCTGATGAGTACGGGCTTGCCGTTGATCCCAATGTCGATATCTGGCGGCTGTCAGTTGGCGAGCGTCAACGTGTGGAAATCATCAAGGCGCTTTATCGCAAAGCGGAACTGCTGGTTCTGGATGAACCAACCGCAGTTCTCACGCCACAAGAAGTAGACGAACTGTTCGCGATTTTGCGTGACATGCGCAATTCGGGCAAGGGGCTTGTGTTCATTTCGCACAAGCTGCATGAGGTCATGGCCTTAAGCGACCGAATCACCGTTCTGCGTAACGGCAAAGTAACTGGTGCAACCACTCCAGCCGAAAGCGATCGGTCCAAGCTGGCCTCCATGATGGTGGGCCGCGAGGTGAAGCTGGCGCCAGACAAACCACTGGTGGAGATTGGAAAGCCCCGGTTGACGATCTCCAACCTCAGTGTCGATGGTGACCGCGGCGCAGTGGCAGTTGATGGAGTCGATCTTGAGATTCGGGCCGGAGAAATCCTGGGCATTGCTGGAGTGTCGGGCAACGGGCAACGTGAGCTGGCCGAGGCAATTGCCGGTCTACGCAGCGTCAAATCAGGCTCAACCATTTCAATTGATGGCAAAGACGTAGCGGGTATGGACACTCGCGACAGGCGAAACGCTGGCCTTTCTTATGTGCCTGAAGAGCGCATGCGTGATGGAGCCATCGGCGATTTCACAGTTGCTGAGAACCTGATTCTTGTGGACCACGGCAGCGACGAGTTCTCGGCTCGAGGGATGTTTAAGTTCGCAGAGATCGAAACCCATTGCAGCCAGTTGGTCTCTGACTACGCCGTAAAGACCCCGTCGTTGGAGACCCCCACATCGTCTCTTTCTGGAGGCAACATCCAGAAGATCATCCTGGCTCGAGAACTGGCAAACGAACCTTCGGTGATGATTGCCTCCCAGCCGACCCGGGGTGTTGATATCGGAGCGGCCGAGTACATTCACTCGCGCCTGGTAGACGCTCGAGATCGCGGCATGGCCACCATGGTTATATCGGAAGATCTTGACGAGGTTCTGGGGCTGGCCGACCGCATTGCAGTGCTGTGCGATGGCAAGGTTATGGACATCGTGCCAGTGGAGGGCGCGACGAAGGAACAGCTAGGTCTTTTGATGGCAGGGGTCAAGTCCTAGCCTGACCTCAAGGTGAGCCGCTTGCTTACCGATCAACTAGCATGCGGTTGCGGCTATTTACACTGCTCCTGGTGCCTACTGTGGCCGTCCTGGTGCTGGGCTATGTGGTTTTTTCTGACCGTCAACGCGCAGTCGAAGATGCCGAAGCCGCCTCGAATTCAGCTGCCATAGCGGTCCAACTAGCCGAGCTTGACAAGGCGCTCGGTGAAGAAGCGCTGGCTAGCACCCGCTATATCGAAGGTGAGATCTCCTGGGCCGATCTGGCGTCGGGAGCCTTTGCTGACACTGATTTCCAGCTGGCCGCGATCAAAGAAGACGATCTAGAACTCTCCGAAGGCTCAGAAGTTGCCGTTGCATTGGCCGACATCGACAACACGGTCTTTTATCGCACAAGCATCCGAGACCGGTTTGTTAGCCCTGTGCAGGTGGTCACTCGTTACTCCCAAATGCGTCGGGGCCTCTTGGACGCTTTGTCGATAGAGGTCAGTAGTACCACTCCGACTGCCAGCTCAAAGGACATTCTGGTCCTGGCAGCGCTAGTGGAAGCTCGAAGTGCGCACCTGAATGAGCGAATAGCAGTTGATCTAGCGATCGAAACAGGTGTCTGGCCCACAGGTCAGCACTCTGCAGCGATTTTGGCCATCGCAACCCATGACAGCCATTTGCGATTTGCCAACAATCACAGAATTGAGGGCTTTGACGAGCTGAAGATCACCAACTCCCTTGGTGTGGTGCGCAGCATTGTGCAACTAAGCCTGGCTCCTCCCGACATCCCGGTGGAACGATGGGAGTCAATCAGCGACGAGTGGTCCTCGACTCTAGAAGGGAAGATCGACGCCAACGTCAATCAGGTCACGGGGCAACTCACTGACACCCAAGAATCTGCGGCCGGTCTGCGCCGAGCGACTATTGGATTGATCGGCGCAACACTTTTGGCAGCGTTTGGTATTGCGTTGTGGGTCTCGTTGCGCATCGTCCAACGAGTCCAGGCGATTGCTACTAGGGCAGCGTTGCTGGCCACAGGCGATAGCAGTGAGACGTCGCTCGCCTCCAGTGTTGTTGGGGGGAGCGATGAAATCTCTGACCTGGCCGAGGCGTTCGACAACATGGCCCTAGAGATATCGATCCGTGAAGATGCCTTGGAAATCGAATCGGCGGTGCTGGAAGGCATCGCCAGTGGTGAAGAAATCGGACCCACTCTTAGAACTCTCGAATGGCTACTTGGCTCTAAAGCCGGACGCCGTGACTATCGATTTACCACCCTTGCCCCTTCTAGCGATTCAGTTCCTATCAACGAAGTTTCCGAGGGATACACACCGCTATTCGTTGAACCCGTGGGTGGCGCCGAGCCGATGGTCGAGCCGTACCCGTCTCAGTCCCGTTCGGCGATGAGCTTGGCTGCCCTCGCTCAGAGGCGGGCTGACGACAATGCGATGTTGCATCGTCGAGCGACCCGGGACCCTCTTACCGGATTGCTTAATCGCCGTGCCATTCTTGAAGACGGACAAGCTTGGATCGAGCAAGCTCATGATGCGGGTGAGACGTTCCCGGCGTTGATTTATGCCGATCTGGATGGGTTCAAGAGGATCAACGATTCCCATGGCCACGCTGCAGGAGACACGGTTCTGGTTGAGAGCGCTACACGAATGCGCAACATAATCGCAGAGGTCGGAGGCAACGTTGGACGGGTCGGCGGTGATGAGTTTGTACTGATTGCTTCGCAGGTGTCTGACACAGAGCGTCTGCGCGAGATATGTCAGACAGTTGTCGACGAGCTGTCGGAACCAATTGATATTGGGCCAGAACTGGTCAGGGTCGGCGTAAGCATCGGCGCTGTCCTGTGTCGACCCGACACTCCAATGGAAGACCTGATCTCCGACGCTGACCTTGCGCTCTATGCAGCGAAGGACGCTGGACGTGGGCGAACAGTAATTTCAGACGTGGACTTCCGCCAGCAAGCAACAGAGCATGCCGTGCTGACAGCCAGCGTGGTCGAAGCGTTGGAGAACGAAGAATTCATCCCGTGGTTCCAGCCTGTATGGAGTGACAACGGCACCCAGATTGCAGCTTTCGAGGCTTTGGTGCGTTGGAAGTCGGCACAGGGACGGACATTGTCTCCGGGCAAGTTCCTCCCCATTCTCGAACAACAGAACCTCATTGGCTCTCTTGACGCCCAGATATTCAAGAAGGTTTGTGTAGTCCTTGCGGAATGGATGAATTCTGGGAAGCCGCTGGTGCCAATGCATCTAAACGTGTCGCCCAGCAGAATCGAGAATCTGAGCTTCGTATCCGAAACCAAGGCGATCCTGGAAGAGACGGGCATTCCTCCCGAGCTGATAATCATCGAAGTAACTGAGTCGGACCTAATGACCGACATCACCCAGAACGGTCGAAGACTGCAAGAACTGCGCGACATTGGAGTGTTGATAGCCGCCGATGATTTTGGAACCGGCTATTCGTCACTTTCCTATCTTCGCGACCTTCCGGTTGACATCTTGAAGATTGATCGACAGTTCATCTCCTTCATCGACAAGTCTCCAACAAACATCAAGATCGTGTCCGCCATTATCAAACTGGCTCAGTCGCTCGGCCTTTCGATCGTGGCCGAAGGTGTCGAGCGTGAAGAGGAACTGGCTGTTCTTAACGAACACGGATGCCACTACATCCAGGGTTTCCTTCTTGGAAAGCCAGCGCCTAGGCCAGAAACCGAGGTGCTGTTGGGAATCAACTCGAGCAACCTCTCCAGCGAGCTGGCCGAGCGGCTACCGACGGTGGCCCCCGACATTGACCAGACCGTCTTGGACAAACACTTCAACTCGCTGCGCAGCCACCTCGAAGAATTTGGCGATCATCTAGGTGGCACCGGCACACCGATTCGCTAACCGGCAGAATTACAGCTTTATCCAGCCGGTCTCTCGACCCTCAGTGAACTTGTTATAAGTGCTCTGGCTTCGAGCATGGGCAAGTGCAGCTTCGGCTGTTTCGAACGGAAGAAGCTTTTCAAGCATCCACTGAGTTACCAGCATCAGGTTCATTGACTCGTCGGCGATCGCGTCGGCCGGTCTAATCCAACGCCAATCAACGATCTCCGAATTGTCCGAGTCAGGCAATTGGTCAGTGGGGGCCATGCCCAAAAAGAACCGAGCATCAAAGCGCCGTGGTGGCCCCGAAGGTGTGATGAACCGGGCGACGTCTTCCATCGACGTGGCGTCCAGAGTGATGCCGTGGCGGGTGAGCTCATATACAAAGGAGGCCTCGTCTGCCCTCACTCGATCTCTCATCGCCTCGACATCAACCTCGGCAGTGTTGGCGGCAAGGAGCAGACCGGCTTCTTCCAAAGTCTCGCGAATCGCAGCAAGCCACCACGCTAGGCCTCCCGACTCCACTTCGAGCCGAGCCGAAGCGTCAGCATCGGTAAGGCCAGTCATGAGATTTTCGAGCTGAGCGGCTTTGTCTATCTGGTCAACACGTCCACCGGGGAAGACCCACATGTCACCAGCAAAGGCCATGTTCTTGGTTCGTCGCAGCATCAGGACTTCAAGCTCGGGACGGTTCGCCACAAGCATGACAGTGGCGGCCGGCCGTACTGGCACGGCGTTATTATCCCATTGGTCTGTAACCATTTGATTCCCGACTTCTAGTTTCTCAGGTCTGTGTATTGAAGAGTGCGGTCTAGCCCGACGAAGCGTCAATTCGCATTAGGACCGTGGCGGAGTCAACTGCTTGACTTGCTACCAGATCCCAGGCCTCATTGCCAGCCTGACCAGGGGCAACGCCAGACCGGTCTGGCATGACGTACAGCTTGAATTGAAGATCACGGCGCCCGTTTTGGGCGCTTTCGAGGCAAGGGTTACCCCAGCCCGACTTGCCGTAGTCATTCAAGGATTCGTATGCCCCGTTAGGAAGTACGCCTCCGGAGATTCCGCCAAAGGAGGGATCTAGACCCGCAGCCAACCAGAACAGGAGTGGCTCTTCAGGATCGGTCTGATCAATAAGCGCAATCGCCATTTCGCCGGTGTCCTCAGGCACTCCGCTCCAGGTCAGATCGGGGAAACGATTCTCGCCGCTGCACCGAACGCTTGCCGGTGCGTCAGCCCCAGGCTCAAACTCGGGGCTCGAGATCGTAAGACCACTGTCGCTGACCAGTTGATCTGGTGCTGACGTCGGCGGAGGTGGCCTTGTTGTGGTGGTTTGATCGGGCCGTGGCTCTGCCAGTTCCTTGCCATCATCGGCGCAGCTGCTTAGAACTAGGCCAAGGCACACCATCAAGACTGTCGAGATCAAAGAACGCACAGAGCATGACCTTAGTTGGCTAGCATCCGTTCGTGACTGAGCGTCGGCTTCCCTCAGTTGGACGCGTCCGTCTGACCGTGCCCAGGTTGCATTGGCGACCCCTTGGCGGCCTGCTCGGACCAGACCGTGGAGACGCCGGTCAAAGCCTCATTGCGCTGCTTTTGGCCGCTACAACCAGCCTCATCACTGGGTTCACGATCGCAAGCTTTCAAGGCACGTTGAAGGATTTTCCAGGACTGCTCCTCTTTATCCCTGCCGCGATCGGCCTGCGAGGAAACGTGTTCGGACCCCTGGGCGGGCGTCTGTCAACCGCCATCCAGGCCGGTACATTCTCCTGGAGTTGGCGGCTGGACTCGCTGCTAGGTCAGAACGTTCTGGCGGCGTTGGCCAGTTCTCTGCTGGCTGCAGTCGGGCTTGGCGTGATGGCCGAAATTGCCGCGCTGGCCGTGAGCGGGGGAGTGACGCCCATCGGTATTTGGGACTTCATTGTGGTTTCGGTGTTTGGCGGGGTGATGGCCAGCATTGTTGTGCTCGCCATCACGCTGGGTCTGGCAGTTGCCTCGGCCCGATTTGGCTGGGACTTAGACAACGTGACAGCTCCGCTGGTTTCGGCCTCTGGCGACTTTGTCACTTTGCCGGCTCTCGTGTTCGCTACAACCCTGATTCGACGAGGTGGGTTCACGCGCTATCTGGCCATAGTGATGGTTGTCTTCACAGCCGTCGGAGCAGTTGCGCTGTTTCGGTCGAAACTGAAGATCTGTAAGCGGGTAGTAACGGAGAGCCTGCCGATCCTGCTGGCGGCAGGATCGCTGAGCCTTGTTGCTGGGATCGCACTTGAACGCTCGTTAGACAAGTTTCTGACCTTCACCGTTCTGCTGGTTCTGTTGCCGGGGTTCTTATCTTCATCAGGAGCGCTGGGTGGCATCTTGTCAAACCGGCTTTCCACAAAGGTGCACCTGGGCTTGATCGAACCAACCCGAGTCCCTACCGGGAACGCTCGGTCCGACATTGCAATCACCTATGTGCTGGCTTTGCCTTTGTTTGTTTTCTTGGCCGTGTTGGCTGGTACGGCTGGCGCTGTCGCTGGTGAGTCAAGCCCTGGCATTGCCCTGCTGGTTGCGGTGGCTCTAACTGGTGGCCTTGTGACCACGACGGCGGTTGCAGCCATTGCCTACTACGGGACTTTGGCGGTGGTTCGGTTCGGGCTTGACCCTGACAACACCGGTATTCCAATAATAAGCGCAACCCTTGACGTGGTCGGCGCCTTGACATTTGTAGGTGCGCTCATCCTTTGGGGAGTGGCATGAGTAAGAGAAAGAGACAACAATCAGACATGGCCGAGTCGCGAAACCTGCGTGAGATGTTGGCGGAAGCCAAAGACACCAGCGAGCTAATGGTGGACATGGCCTATGCCGCTTTGTTCTTCGATGATCCCGACATGGCCGATGAGGTGGACGCTCTAGAAGAGATCATTTCCGAACTAGTCCACCGAATGAGGTCCATGGCCATTATCGCTGTGCGAAACCCAAAGGAAGCGGACGCAATGGCGTCGGTCCTTCAGGTGATCTCGGCAGTTGAACGAATCGGAAACGATGCGGTCGACATCTCCCGGATCGTCACCCGTCGTCTCGGAATCCCGCGCCAGTTGCTGATGGATTTAATGGCGGCTGAAGAGGTCTCCCACCGCGTGGCTGTTGCCCCTGGCTCTCATTTCGCTAACCGTCCTCTGGGAAGCTTCGAGTTGCCAGTTGTGACCGGCATGAGGGTGATGGCCGTCAAACGCGGCCGCAGCTGGATAATTGATCCTGGTGGCGATGACATTCTTAACCCTGGTGACGTGTTGTTCTTGCGGGGTTCTTCTGACGGCGTCACACGGCTGCGTGAGTTGGCTGGAGCGTCTGCCTGGGCGGTCCCAGAAGCCGCCGAAGCACCAGCTCTAACTGACCTCGACCGAGCCGTTGACACGCTGGTCGAAATGAAGAACCTGTCGGAGGTGGCCGTGGGACTTGCCTATTCCTCGCTTGTGCTGCGTGACCGCAGCCTTGCTGCTGAGGTTCGTCATCTCGAAGACCGCCTAGATGAAATGAACCACCGTCTTGAGATGTGGGTACTTCGTGCGGCGGCCAACGGCGCCGACCCGTCACCGTTACGGGGACTGTTGCACCTTGGGGCAGCCGCCGAAGACCTTGGTGATCAGGCCCAACAGATGGTGTGGTTGGTTGAAAAGAGCACAGACTTGCACCCGGTTCTTGGTATTGCCTTGGGTGACACCGATGACATCGTCGTGCGGTACCCCGTGGGCGCAGGATCCCAGGCGGACGGGAAGTCCCTAGCTGAATTAGAGCTACCAATTGAGCCAGGATTCAACGTGCTGGCTATTGAACGCAACGGCCGATACTCATATCGGCCTGCAGGATCGGCCGGGCTCGGAGCCGGTGATCACATTCTGGCAAGCGGCCCCGAAGAGGGTCGAGCTGTTCTGGCTGAGATGCTCGGTTGGCGACTGATTCAAGACGATGATGATCAAGAGATCGAGCTAGAACCTCTTTCCTGATCCTCCCTAAGCTCGGCCAAAAACTCGGCCAAAACGTGCTTCTGTCATAGGTTTATCGGCCTATAGCCCGATAAACCTATGACAGAAAGGTTATTGGTTAGGGCTGGTTTGTTAGCCGCCGCCTGGGGGAGGTGGCTGATCCATTGGCGGTTGTCCTGGGTTCGGGCGAGGGGCTGGTCGAGCCGCAGGCGCTGGGCGGGCTGCCGGGGCAGGTCTTGGAGCTGACCTGTTCGCATCGGACCGCTGCTGTGCTGCAGTCCGGCTGATCGGCGCCGAAGCTGCTCTAGCCATTGTGGAGGTCACCCCGCCTGGAGTGGCGGTTGCTGGCGGGCGTTCTGTAACGATGCCAGCGCCTGGGCCGCCGCCGTCCTTAATCATCTCGGCGATACCACCAAGGGCACCAAGGGTTGCGCTCATGTCGGCAGGAACAAATATCTTTGTGGCCTGACCGTTGGCGATTCCTTCTAGCGCCTCGAGGTACTTAATGGCGATGACTCGGTCATCGGCGCCAGAGTCGACGATGGCTCCGAAGACGTTGCTAATAGCGTTTGCCTCACCGGCAGCGACGATTTCCTGTCGATACTGCTCAGCCTCGGCCAGTGTTCGAACCGCTACGGCTTCACCTTCAGCGTTCAAGATGTCTTTCTCGCGCTGGCCTTCAGCTCTAAGAATGGCAGCGGTCTTTTCACCTTCTGCTCGAGTTACAGCAGCCTCACGTGAGCCTTCAGCTTCGGTAACGACCGCACGCCTGGTTCGCTCAGCTTTCATCTGCTCGTGCATGGCGTTCATAACGTCAGCTGGTGGATCGATTCGCTGGATTTCAACACGAACCACACGAACACCCCACTTGTCGGTGGCGTCGTCAAGAATCTGGCGGAGTGCGGCGTTGACCCGCTCACGGGATGTGAAGGCCTCATCCAAGCTCATCTCGCCGATCACGTTACGAAGGTTGGTTTGGGCCAGCTTTGTTATGGCCAAGATGAAGTTCGAGATGTTGTAGAGCAAACGCTGTGGGTCTGTGGGCTCGAAGTAGACAACAGCATCAACAGCTGCAGTCACGTTGTCTTGAGTGATGACTTCCTGTGGAGGAACGTCAATAACCTGCTCTCGCATGTCCACCTTGCGAAGGCTTTCGATAAACGGGACGATGAATCGCAGACCAGGATCGGCGGTGTCCTTGTACTTGCCGAGGCGTTCTACAACACCTCGCTGGTATGGCCTCACGACGTTCACTGCAAGCGCCACGTAGGCGATAAGCAGGACGACGAGGAAGACGAGTAATCCAATTAGGAATGGCACGTAATTCAGCTCCTGGGTTTCTGTACTTAACTAGGTACTTAACTCTGTATTTACTTTTTACTTTTTGATGATTTGATCTGGCTTAGTTCTCAAAGATCGGGTTGTTTACCGGCTCGACAATGATCCGGGTACCGCGAACTTCAACTATTCGAACTTCTGAGCCAACCGGTAGGGCAGCGCCTGTATTGCACTCTGCGTTCCAGACTTCGGCGCCGACGGTGACAACCCCGGTCTGGCCGTGACCTGCCGGAATTGCCTCTGTGAGCGAGCCGATATCACCGATCAGGCGGTTGGCGCCTACACCTAGTGGGTTACCAATGGCGTCGTCCATGCGGTCTGCCAAAGGTCTCATTGCGAGAAAGGCGCCAAAGGAGCCAAATAGGAAGACGATCAGTCCTAACCAGATCTGGCTAGTAATAAAAGTAATCAGTGCGGCGGCCAAGGCGCCGACTGCGAACGGAATCAGGAAGAAGCTTCCGGCCATCAAGAGTTCACCCACGCCAAATACTGCGGCGATACCGAGCCAGACTGTGGCCCACACCTGTGCGTCATCCATAACTGAACTCCTGTTGGTTTAATCAAGGGGACGGTTGTTGCCGATCCCTTCATGCTTGACACTACTAACGACAAGTGTGCAGGTGTTGGTTCCAACTATCGATGCGTTGTTGTAGTGGTGTGGTTGCCGAGGTTTTGCCGAGCCGAACGACGGTATCTTGTGAGGTCTATGGCTCGGTTGCTTACTTTTCATGCTCACCCCGACGACGAAGCTTCCAAAGGCGCTCCGACAGTCGCAAAGGCAGTGGCCGAAGGCAACGAGTGTTTCCTTGTTTGCGCCACTGGTGGCGAGGCCGGCGACATCTTGAACCCGGCTATGGACCGGGCTGAAGTTCGGGAGAACCTGGCTCAGGTTCGAGCCGACGAACTTGCTGCCTCAGCAGAAATCTTGGGATTCACCGAAGTCATCTACTTGGGATACCGAGACTCGGGCATGCCAGATACCGAAGAGAACGCACACCCAGACTGCTTTGCAAACGCACCAATGGAAGAGGCCATCGAGCGTCTGGTCAAGATCATTCGCAGGGTTAAGCCCCACGTCATCATCACCTACGCCGATGAACAGCTTGGCTACCAGCATCCCGATCACCTGAAGGTCTATGACATCAGCATCCCTGCTTGGGAACGTGCCGGTGATCCGAACTTCTACCCAGACGCAGGCGATCCTTGGACCCCACAGAAGATCTATTACAGCACTTGGGCTAAGGCTCGGCTTCAGGCTTGGCACGAGACTTACACCGAACTTGGCTTGGAATCTCCTTATGACGACGGCTGGTTTGATCGCGAGTTCCTTGATCATCGGATTACCACCCGCATTGACGTCACCGACTATTACTGGGCGCGCCGACAGTCCTTGCTAGCTCACGCCACCCAGGTAGACCCCAATGAAAAGTTCTGGTTTGGACTGCCAGACGATGCCGCAGTTAAGGCCTACCCGTGGGATGAGTACATCTTGGCGTTCTCCCGGGTTGACTCTGAGCTGCCCGAGTCTGACATGTTTGCCGGAATAGAGGCCTGACGATGGCTTTGGTTGCGGACCCGTTCTCGGCTGAGTGGGTTGGAGAACTGGTCGAAGCCACTGCAGGCCGCTCGGGGGTGCCGGGCGTCGCTGGCAAAGTCGGCATAGGTCACGGCAAGGTTCCAAAGGTCGTTCTTGAAATGGCCGAAGGCAAGGTATTGGGGGCAACCGAGGAAGAGCACGAGGTCCTAATACCCATCTCCAAAGCTCAGCTGGAGCAGTGGAGTGCTGGTGAGTTGAACCTGACTGTCGCCTATATGAAGGGCGACATTAAGCCCACTGGCTCTACTGGTGCACTGCTGGCCGCCCTTGAAGTTCTTGACAGCGGGCTTAACTAAGCGGCTGATCTGGGCCGTCGCACTGACCCCATAGGCCGGCGTCGCCAGATTTGGCAAGGTTGCGGGCGGCGGTAAAGGTTGGCCGCAGAGACGTGTTCGGTTCGAAGAACATCACATCGGCAAACCCGGCTTGCACCAGCCATTGATTGATGAAGGTGTCATCAGCGGTGTGTACATAAAGTAGTAATCGGCCGTAACGATCCCGGCGTTCTACGTCGGCGGCAATCTGAACGATGTCTCCTGGTGCAACAAGCCCCTTAAGAGCTTGGGTGGCTTCAGCCCCGAAACATTGTTCAGGAGTAATGGTGGACACAGATTCTGGAGTGTCAATTCCGACGAGGCGGACCCGCTCGCTTTGGCCCGCAATCGAAAGCACAAGAGTGTCTCCATCAATAACAGACTGGACGGTCCCGACCGATACCAACTGGTTGGTTTGGGGCGATTGTGCGTATTGCGGTTGGTTTGAATCTTGAGTGAAGATTTGAGCGACAAGCAGCGTTGGAATCACAAGTATCAATCCGAATACAGCACCGAGAGATGCTTTCAGAAACCACGCTGTGTTGTTCACTGCTACTTAGGGTAACTGAATTATGCGGCTGCTCGTGCTGGCATCTCCACCTGTCGAATGGCCTGGCGGGCCTGGGCAAGGCCTTTGCGGCCAATTCGCTTGGTCTCTTCGCTGATGGCCCAAGCGGGGTTGTTGGTTACGAGGGTTAGTTGGGTGTTTTTCATATTCTCACTATGACGAGGGGGTATGACAGTGTCGGCCGGATTGGCCCAGTAGGTTTTTCCGATGGCCCTTTTTGCCCTTCTTTGCGCACTTGCGGCGACGCTCGTCATTGCATTTGGGCTATATGAGAAATCACGTGGTGATCAGATCGAGCGGGCTCTCAGATCCTCACGAGCTGATGCGGTGTCCAGCCGAGCATTTGACTCAGTCGTGGCAGCCCGCAGCCGCTTTTCCAGTGCAGTAAAAGCATACGAAGGGGCTGTAAGTAAGGCATCCCAACTAGCTCTGTCTGGACGACCCGTCGGACCTGAACACGACGACCTCGTTGAGTTGGAACTAAAGAAGGACGAGGCCCGTGACCGGTTGCTCGACGCCCAGCGTCTGTGGGAATCAGTTAAGCCATCTAGCGTCCCTTCTTCTCAACTAGATCTCTGGTTCGGGACTGGTCAGCTGAACGGTTGGATGCTGGGCCCGATCGGATTCGAGCGGGCCTTTGTTCGTCTTGATCACGCCGTTGATTCTTCTTGCTGGGCTGTTTGGAAGGTAAGCCGGTTCAGGTTTGGCCTGGGCCTTGGTGCCGAACGACAACATCTTGCGATCTTGGCTTCGGGGGCAGACATTCGACAGCTGGAGGGTTTGATTAGCCACGGTTTCGATGGGTCAGAAGTGGCCTTCCGCCCTGGCTTTGCGCCTCTGCGTTGGTACCAACTGCGAACTCAGCCGGTCTGGTCTCGCAAGGCCTCAGAGCTCCTGCTTAAAGGCACCAAGGGTCGCCGAGCGGTGATGTGGGGGGCGAACGAAGATGTTCGGTCCAAAGTCTCAGATGCCTTTGAGGTTGAGCTGAAGACGCCACTGTCGCAGATGGGACGGATGCAGATTGAGGAGTCGGTGTTGACTACCGCAACCAGCGGTGTTGCTCTGATTGCCGGGGTCTGGACAGGTCGGCGACCCCATCCTCACTTCATCACTGGTTCCAACCACACCACTTGGCGTCGCTAGCTCATTTGGCGTAGCGGGTCAGATCCAGCCAAGATGTCGCCATGACTTCTCGCTACGGCATGACGGTTCCACTAGGCGGTGTTTCGCTGGCAAACCACCGAGACACCTACCGAGAGCTAGTTGACCTCGGTTACACCGACGTATGGACAGCAGAGGCCGACGGCTATGACGGGTTCACGCCGCTTGCACTCGCCGCAGCATGGGCGCCTGAACTCCGGCTAGGCACGGCGATCATTCCGGCCTTTACTCGTGGCCCTGCGCTATTTGCCCAAAGCGTTGCCAGCCTCGCCGATGCCGCCCCTGGCAATTTCGTGTTGGGCCTAGGTACGTCGTCCAACGTCATCGTGGAGCGGTGGAACGGGTTGCCGTTCGAAGAGCCATATAAGCGGACTCGGGACATAAACCGATTCTTAAGGAAAGCCTTCGAAGGTGAAAAAGTAACCGAAGACTACGACTCGTTCTCGATCAAGGGTTATCGACTCGGCGTGAAGACAGAACGTCCTCCGATTCTGATCGCGGCTTTACGTGAGGGCATGTTGCGCCTAGCAGGACGCGAAAGTGAAGGCGTCATTTTGAACTGGCTTGCCGCCGATGATGTTCCGACGGTTACAAAGATCGTCTCTGACGCCGCGGCTAAGGCGGGCAAGGGCGACCCCGAAGTTGTGGCTCGGCTATTTGTTTGTCCGTCGGATAACGCCGAGGAAGTTAGGGCCCAAGCCAAGTTCGTGATTGCCGCTTACCTTAACGTTCCGGTATATGCCGCTTTCCACGAATGGTTAGGCCGTGGTGACCGTTTGGCAGGGATGTGGGAGAACTGGAAGGCCGGTGATCGAAAAGCGGCGTTGGCGGCGATTGATGATGATCTAGTGGATGAGCTAATCATTCACGGATCGCCCGAGGCGTGCAAAGAACACATCGGGCGCTTCGTCGAGGCGGGCATCAAAACGCCGGCCCTAGCTATCTTGCCGTTTGCTGGGGTGAATCTGGCCCAAGCCGTGCGGGATCTAGCTCCTTAAAAGTGACCTAGCTCCCTAAAGCGGCACGCCAGCGCAGCTGGATTAGTTGTCTAGGCCGATCCAGACAATCATCAGGTCCTCAACCTTGATGTCGGTCTTCTCCAGAGGCACTTCCAGCGGCTCGATAGATTCGGCCTTGGTTGCCCAGGTTTCGTCGATCTCGATAACTGCTTCTCGTAAGTCCCACTCGAGCTGCTCAATATCCTCAAGCTTGTCAGCCACTCGGTTCTCTGCGGTATCGAGGCGGCTCTCGATGTTGGCAGCCTGACTTCGGCCCGAGTTCATCCGCCGTGCTGCGGTGGCCATCGATCGGCTTCGTTTGCGGCCGCCGAGAAGACTGCCCAAGATGCTGGATCCAATGTCGACCAGTTGCTGACTGCGCTTGCCTTCCTTTTGAGTCTCGAGTTCTTCAACGCGGTCCTCGAGCTTGGCTAGCGCGTCTCGAAGCTTGTCTTCCTTAGCCTCGATCTTGTCTCGCAGTTTCTTGGTGGCCTCGTCTGCCCCATCTTCTGCTGCATCAAGGCAGCGTCGGGCGAAGTCATCGCGGCTCTCACCTGGACGGCTATAGAGCTTTAGCTCAGGGTTCTGGAACAAGTTCATTACGCTCTCGGCGTAGAGCTCGTTCTTGATGGCCGTCTTGGCTCCGGTGATGACCTTCGAAGTGAGGTCAAACTTGGGGAGAACATAGGTTGGATTTCCGGGAGCGTCGCTTAAAAAATCGCGATCATCAAAGTCTACGGCTACTGCTTTTCTGATGTCGAGCGTGTCGCCGGTGAGCGGGATGATGGCTTCCCACTCCTCCGTGTGACGAAGCTTTGACTTTGTGTCGTCGAACAACAGGCTGACACGCGCCCCAAGCGTGGCAGTAAGGCGCGTCTGGCTGCTCTTGGCGCCAACTGTGTCCAGCCAATTGGCAGCCTCGTGCACGTAACGCACTGGAATAGCCGAGGGCGTTTTAGGCGCAACCGAAGATTCGTCATCGGCCAGCGCACGCTCTGGCTCACCTGAGCTTGACTCGCTTTGTGATCGGTTCAGTGACGAGGCCTTCTCTGATGGTTCGTAGCCTTCGTTAAGCCGTCCGATCTGGTCCCTTGTTAGTGGGCCGGCCAGATAACTCATCGCCCATCGGGTTGTAAGTAACGGCAAAGCCGAGCTGCGGGTAGTGCGCAAGACAAACTGGCGCTTTCCTAGGCCGCTGATGGTGCGCTCAACTTCGGCAACGTCAACGCCGCCATCGGCGCCCCGCAAACCGTCTACTAGACGGTTCTTGTCTTGTTCAGTCTGAAGCCGGCCAATCATCCAGGTGCCGGCGTTGGAGATGGCTTTGTAGTCAAGATCAACCGGGTTCTGCGTTGACAACACAAGACCCACTCCAAACGCACGAGCCTGCTTTAGAAGGGTCAAGATTGGTTTCTTGGTGGATGGGTTTCCAATTGGGGGAGCGAGCCCCATGACTTCATCTATGTACACCAAGCAGCGCAACTCGCCGGTACCTGACTGGCTGCGCATCCAAGAAATCAGGCGGCTCAGAATGAGCGTGATTGCGAAATGGCGTTCGGACTCTTCCAGATGAGATAGCGACACGATGGCCGCTCTTGGGTCTTTGTTTGAGTTCCACAACATCCGCTCAATGTCGAGCGGCTCGCCTTCGGACCAGGCTCGGAAGTTGGCAGAGGCTAGCAGCCCGTTCATTTTCATGGCCAACGCCTGCCGGTCCTTGGCAGGGAAGAAGGTGTCTAGTTCAAGCACGCCGAGCCGTCGCATTGGTGGGTCCATGATCTGACCCAGAAGTGTGGGGAGATCCATATCGGTGCCGTCGTCCCACGCCTTCATGATTAGATTCGCCAACAGGATGTGTTCGCGGCCCGACAACGGGTCAGACTCCACGCCAACGAGTCCTAGCAGTCCGGCAACGGTGGAGTCTGCTTCGTCTTGTCGGACGGCGGGGTCGTCAGAGTCGGGGGCACTTAGGCGCCCAAGCGCATCAAGCGGCACACCGGCCGTGGAGCCTGGGGTGTAAATGATCGGGTCTGCTGCAGCTTTGAGGCGGCCAACATCGGAGCCGTTCATGCCCCAAGAATCCAAGCCCTTTGTCCAAAGCGCAGCAGTGTCGGCGGCCAGCTGATCCGTTGTCTTGTCTTCCTTGCGAGCTGTGCCTTCGTCCATCCAGGGCTCGAAACTGGCGGCGTCTAGGTTCGGGAAGGTAAGAGCCAGATTCGACAGATCTCCCTTCGGATCTATGGCCAAAACAGGAATTCCTGACAATAATGCTTCTTCAAGTAGCACCACGCCCAAGCCTGTTTTGCCTGATCCGGTCATGCCCACAATCACACCGTGAGTGGTGAAGTCGGCGCTGTCCAACAGCACGGGAGTTCCGGAACGCTCACCGTCAGTGGTCAATTCCTCTCCAATAAACAGCTCGCCTTTGCCCCTGATAACTGGTTCTGTCATGAAGAAAGGATATGACTTTTGCCCGGAACCGTTGCAAACAGGGCAGAATGGTCAAATCTACGCAAGGGAGGAAGAACCAAATGGGAATCTTCGACAAAGCTAAAGAAATGATCAGCGGCGCCAAAGACGCAGCTGGCGACATCGTTCCAGACGGAATTGCTGACAAGGCCGAGGGCCTTCGCGAGACCGTTGGTGGAGCAGTTGAGGGTGTAGTTGACAAGGCCGCTGATATGGCCGACTCAGCTACTGGTGGCAAGTTCACCGATCAAATCGACAAAGTCAAGGACATGGCTGACAAGATCGATGGCCAGGAAGACCGTGTTGGCGATGCAGTTTCCGGTGCTGCTGATGCAGCGTCTGACGCAGCGTCATCGGTTGCTGACAAGGCATCTGACATCGTTGACGGCCAGTAACTAGCTAGCCAAATCAATAGTTTCGAATGAGGCCCGCCGGCCTAGCTGGCGGGCCTTTTCGCGCCTGGAGCGGGTTGAGAGTTAAGGTCGGGCGAGCTGCACCAGGAGCGCTAGATCGGCTCGAGACGGCGTTCCTGCAACCTGTGACCGAACGTCGGTTTCGCGTAGTTGCCAGTACGCAAAGGCTTCGGCAAAGTCACCGGCACCAGAGCTGAAGTCGGCTTGGCCAGCAGTGGGCCACCAAACATCAGATGTTGCATTGCGCTGTGCCAGCCATGCTCGACGCTCGTCGCCGGTGTTGAGGGTTACATCTACTGCGTGGCCCAATTCGTGAGCAAGGACTCTGGCCAGTGACTCTGCGGTGTCGCCGGGCCTTACAAAGACCTCAATGTGGCGGTCTGAGCTCCAGGTGTAGCCGGCAACTTTGCCCTCACCCGGCACAAACTGGATTGTCCAGTCGGGCAGGTTTTCTTGCCACTCATAGGTGATTCTTGATGTCGCTTCGACAGCCAATTCTTTCAGTTCGGGACTTGAAAAACTGAGCCGCTGGTTCTGGTCGACCATGGCCATTGGATCGTCTGGAACAGCGAATTCTGGTCCCTGGTCGGGGCTGAAGCTGAACATAGCAATTGCGACCAGAGACGCGGCAAGAAGCACCGCCATCATTGAGTTCGCTTTGCGTGAAATCAGGTCCATCAACTCTCCCTGATCTATTCAACGACACCAGGCGCCATCACCTTAAGTGAGCACAGGTGCTCAGGTCTTGGGCCCAATTCGGAGTACTATGGGATCTGTGACTGAGTTGATAGTTCCAGAAGAGATCCTCGTCGACAGCATCGACGTGAAGCCAGCCGAAGCGGTTGTGGCCGAAGCGCTTGCGATCATCGATGCGGGCCTAGGCACGATGTCTGATCGCAAGCTGGTATCCAGCTCAGAAGTAACAGATCTATTGCTTGACGTCCGGGCGTTACTGGCCTAATCGAGCCCTGTCATTAACTGAGCCTCAGCTCTGCCACTGTCCCATTAGCTTGGCGAATTCATCAGCGGGGCTGGACGGGATTGTGTAACCCTCAGTGTCGTTGATCTGCTCCCAGTCATCCCTGACTGATTCAGCAGTGATTTCGTTCCCGCGGTGTGTACCAGTGGTGAGGCCGATGAAGTAGCGGGCGATGGTGCCGCCAGCAGCTGAGTAGACGTTGCCGTTCGAATCACAGCTTTCGTGGGCTAGCCAAACAACCAACGGTGTTACAAGTTCCGGCGAGAGATTGTCGGCCAGCGGGCCGAGCAAGTCTTCGGTCATGCGAGTGCGGGCAATTGGGGCAATTGCGTTCGCACGAATGTTGTATTTGGCGCCTTCGTTTGCCAAGACTCGGGTGAATCCGACGAGCCCCATTTTTGCTGCGCCGTAGTTTGCCTGGCCAAAGTTTCCGGCCAGGCCAGAGTTCGACGAAGTGTTGACTACACGGCCATAACCTTGCTCGCGAAATAGAACCCATGCGGGCTGGGTCACGTAGAACGCACCCTTAAGGTGCACGTCAATGACTGGAGTTAGTAGCGAGTCATCCATCTTGTGGAAGGTCTTGTCTCGCAAGATGCCAGCGTTGTTTACTACCACGTCGACTTGGCCAAATGCCTCCACCGCTGCAGCGATGATTGCCTTCCCGCCGGCCTCGGTAGCTACAGAATCTCCGTTGGCAATAGCTTCGCCACCTAGCGCTTCGATCTCGGCAACTACACCTTCAGCAGCAGTCTGTGAGCCGCCAGATCCGTCGACTGAACCGCCCAGGTCGTTAACAACTACTCGAGCCCCTCGCTTGGCGAACTCCAAGGCGTGCTCCCGGCCGAGTCCGCCTCCGGCTCCGGTTATGACTACTACTTTTGCGTCGAATCCAAGTTCCATGCCAACAGCGTAAGGCGTCAGACAGTTCGCCAAACAACCTCAGGCGATGCTGGTTAGCTAAGTTCGGATTCGACGAAGTCTCGCCACCGCTTGTAGTTGACCTTGCCATTAGCGGCCCGTTCAAGAGACGGCACTGCGAGAATCCGCCGCGGAGCCTTGTAGCCGGCCAGTTGTGACTTCACGAATTCAATCGCTTCGGCTTCGTCCAGATCGCCGTCAGTAAGTGTCACAACTGCGTTGACTGACTCTCCGAACCGTTCGTGCGGAATTCCCACGACGATGGCGTCATCGACGTTTGGGTAACCCTTGATGGCTTCCTCGACTTCTTCCGGAAACACCTTTTCGCCACCGGTGTTAATACATACAGAGCCCCGACCGAGCAGGGTGATTGTGCCGTCGGTGGCGACGGTTGCGAAGTCGCCCGGGATCGAATAGCTGTTGCCATCGATGATGGGAAACGTTGCGGCCGACTTCTCCGGATCTTTGTAGTAGCCGATTGGGTTGTGGCCCTTCAAAGCAACCTTGCCTATTTCGGTTGACCCTGGCTCAACCAGAGAACCTTCTTCGGTGATGACAACTGCGTTGTCGTTCAAGCTGAAGGTTGCTGTCTTGGCTGAACCATCAGCGGAGCTAACCGAAGCGGCCATCGAGATTGCTTCCGACGAGCCAAAGCTGTCGACCAGGAGCATCTTCTGGTTATGGGCGATGAGGCCCGCCTTGCTGGCTTCGCCCCACATGACGCCAGAAGACAAGATGACCCGCAGCGAAGAGATGTCCCAGCGGTCGGGCTCGTCGTCAAGCGCAGACAAGATCGGCTTTGCAAAGGCGTCACCTACGATAAACAAGCCACGAACTTTGGCCGATTCGATTGTGTCGAGCAATTCAACAACGTCGAATCTGCTTCCGGTAAGGGTCACAATCGAGCCACCCAACGACAAGGCGTTAAGGGAGTTAAACAATCCGGTTCCGTGCATCAATGGGCAGGCCGGCAGGCTTGGTGGCCCCGGTTTTGCGCTGCGTTCTGCAACCGAGGCTGAGATTCCCGTATCCGGGTCTAGATCTGGCGTGGTTGGCAACGAGATCCGGTTCTTGGGGTCAGTTGCGGCAATTAGATCACCTTGGCGCCACATCACACCTTTGGGCATTCCGGTAGTTCCGCCGGTGTAAATGAACAACAAGTCTGAACCTGAACGACCTTGGCTACAGCGCACATTGCCGTCGTTGGGTGTCTTGATAGCTGCCTCATAGTCGACGGCCCAATCAGGCTTGGCCGATGTATTGTCATCCACCCAGATCCACGTGTGAACCTTCGGCACCTCATCCCTGAGGTCAGCAATCGTGTCGGTGTAGGTGCCGTTAAAGACGACGATTACGGCGTCAGAGTTGTCCCACAAGTACCTCAACTCGGCTGGCCCGTATCGATAGTTGGTGTTTACGTGCACGAGAGACGCCTTAGAGCAGGCAAACATCAGCTCGCTGTAGTGAGGGTTGTTGTGAAGGTAGAACCCAACCTTGTCCTGGTGTTGAGCGCCGCAATTAAGCATGAATTGGGCTAGCCCGTCCGAGCGGGCGCCAAACTCAGTCCATGTGCGGTTCAGATCCCCGTGGGTCAATGCGATTCGGTCGCCGCAGGTTGCAACGTTTGTTTCCCAGATATCGGCATAAGTCCAGCTAGTCACAACATCAGACTGTATCGACGTGGTTTGTCTTTCTCCGGCTCGATCCTCAGCCTGATCTAGGTGCGTCTCGCAGTGTCACAACGCGCCTCTTACGTTCTGGCGCCAACGATTTTAGACCTGCGGGTTGGAAACGTGTCAGGCTGGGGACGTGCCTGCAATAACAAAACTCCTTGTAGCCAACCGCGGCGAAATCGCTATTCGCGTATTCAGAGCCGCATACGAACTCGGTATTGAAACCGTTGCGATCTACACCTGGGAAGACCGCCAATCGCTGCATCGAATGAAGGCAGCAGAGGCTTATCAGATTGGGACAAAGGGTCACCCGCTAAAGCCCTACCTGACACCAGAAGTTGTCGTACAGGCCGCAATTGAAGCTGAAGCGGACGCTATCCACCCTGGTTATGGGTTCATGAGTGAGAACCCCGATCTCGCTAGAGCATGTGAAGAGGCGGGGATCACCTTTGTAGGGCCGGCCACCGATGTGCTCAGACTTTGCGGCAACAAGATGAGAGCTCAGGCAGCGGCAAAGGCAGCCAATATCCCGGTACTTACCCAATCGGCAGAAGTAACCGCCGACACAGCAATGGCCGAGGCCGAGCCGATCGGGTTCCCGATCTTTGTAAAGGCTGCTAGCGGCGGCGGTGGGCGAGGCCTTCGTCGAGTGGACGAGCCAGACGATTTGGTGGCTGCGGTGGATGCAGCCCGACGTGAAGCAGAAAGTGCCTTCGGAGATCCCACGGTCTTTCTCGAACGCGCTGTAATCAACCCGCGCCATATTGAGGTACAGCTAATCGGAGACGGCACTGACGTCGTTCACCTCTTTGAGCGAGACTGTTCAGTTCAGCGTCGTCACCAGAAGGTTGTGGAGATGGCGCCAGCGCCGATGCTTGCCCCCGACGTTCGGGACGAGATCTGTGATGCTGCGGTTCGCTTTGGCAAAGAGATCGGCTACCGAAATGCCGGAACCGTCGAGTTCTTGCTAGACGAGCGGGGCGATTTTGTCTTTATTGAACTGAACCCACGCATTCAGGTGGAACACACAGTTACCGAGGAAACCACCGACATCGACATCGTGCGTACCCAGCTGCGGATCGCGAGCGGTGAGTCACTAGCCGACATCGGCCTAACCCAAGAATCTATTGTGCAAAGAGGCGCTGCCCTTCAATG
The DNA here is from genome assembly GCA_937922785.1 of uncultured Acidimicrobiales bacterium. Classification (GTDB taxonomy): domain Bacteria; phylum Actinomycetota; class Acidimicrobiia; order Acidimicrobiales; family SZUA-35; genus CALAJQ01. Next base: position 87,933 of record CALAJQ010000025.1, on the reverse strand, counting down.
CAGGATCACTACCGAGGATCCAACCAACGGCTTCCGGCCAGACACCGGCCGCATCCTTGCCTACCGCGAGCCGGGTGGCGCCGGAGTTCGTCTTGACGGCGGCGGTGGCTATAGCGGAGCCGAGATCACACCCTTCTTTGACTCACTCCTAACGAAGCTGACCTGTAGAGGTCAAACCACAGGAGACGCCATTGCCCGGGCGAAACGAGCCCTGGCAGAGTTTCGAGTGCGGGGTCCTGTAACAAACATCAGCTTCTTGCAAGCCGTCCTCGAAGATCCAGACTTTGTGGCTGGAGGCGTGAACACCTCCTTTATTGACAAGCGTCCACATCTGATGCAAGGCGAACTTAGTTCCGACAGAGCGACGCGCCTGATGCGATGGATCGGTGAGACTACGGTCAACAGACCACACGGTGCGCCGCCCGCAATTGCAGATCCAACACTCAAGCTTGGGGCCCGGCCAAGTGAAGCTCCCAAAAGCGGTTCTAAGCAGAAGCTTGACGAGCTGGGCCCGGACGGGTTCGCCAGTTGGATGCGTAACTCTGAACCGTTACTGGTAACCGACACAACCTTGCGCGACGCTCACCAGAGCATCTTGGCAACGAGGGTCAGAACTATCGATCTTGTTGCCGGCGCCCGCCACATTGCTGACCGTACCCCTGAACTTCTAAGTCTGGAGTGCTGGGGTGGAGCGACCTTTGACGTAGCGCTTCGGTTCCTCCACGAGGATCCGTGGGTGCGCCTCGAACGAATTCGCGAGGCGGCCCCAAACATCTGCCTTCAGATGCTTTTGCGAGGCCGTAACACCGTTGGTTACACCGCTTATCCAGATTCGGTAGCCGAGGCTTTTGTTGCCGAAGCTCGTGAAACAGGCGTCGACGTTTTTAGAGTCTTTGACGCGTTGAACAGTGTCGAACAAATGGCCCCGGCAATGAAAGCAGCCGCAGCGATGGGCGGGCTTGTGGAGGGCACACTCTGCTATTCGGGCAACCTAGGGAGCCCGGACGAGAAGCTCTACACACTTGACTACTACCTTCGAATTGCCGAGGAGCTGATTAGCAACGGAGCCCACGTTCTGTGTCTGAAAGACATGGCAGGACTTCTGCGAGCACCGGCCGCGCACATGCTGGTGTCGGCCCTTCGTGAGCGCTTTGACGCTCCTGTTCACCTCCACACCCATGACACTGGCGGAGGCCAGCTGGCAACCTATTACGCGGCCGCTGAGGCTGGTGTAGACGCCGTGGACGCAGCAGCCGCCCCGCTGTCAGGAATGACCTCTCAACCGGCATTACCTGCGGTTGCCGCAGCGTTTGCTCAGGGCAGCCGTGATACAGGATTGTCACTTGAAGCATTGGGTTCGATGGAGCCGTACTGGGAATCAGTGCGGGCACTGTATGCGCCGTTTGAGGCCGGCCTGTCCAGCCCAACGGGCACGGTCTACACACACGAGATTCCAGGTGGCCAGCTTTCTAATCTGCGCCAGCAGGCAATCGCAGTTGGACTTGGCGATCGCTTTGAAGACGTAGAGAAGCTCTATGCAGCATGTGATCGTCTGCTGGGTCGAATAATCAAAGTGACACCTACGTCAAAGGTCGTCGGTGATCTTGCGTTGTACTTGGCTGCCTCGGGCATGACACCAGAGGATCTAGTGAACAATCCTCGGTCTGCAGATCTTCCGGATTCAGTTATTGGATTCCTTCACGGCGAGCTGGGTACACCAGAAGGTGGCTTCCCAGAGCCTTTCCGGTCACAAGCTCTTGAAGGTCGACGTGAGGTGGCTTCGCTGGTGCCATTGGATGAAGATGCGCGTGAGGCTCTTAACGGTTCGAAGCGTCGAGACACCTTGAACCGACTTCTGTTCCCGAAGCCATACGAATCGTTCTTGAGACATAAAGAGACCTACGGCGACCTGTTCCGGTTGCCCACCCGTTTGTTCTGGTACGGCATGAACTCTGGTGGCGAAGTAGAGCCGGTCGGCTTAGGAAGGGGAGTGAAGCTTCTTGTGGGTCTTGATGCAATCGGTGAACCCGATGAGCGCGGGATCCGCCGAGCTGTGTTCTCGCTGAATGGTCAGCTTCGTCCTTTGGATGTTCGTGACGCTTCCATTGACAGCGGTATTACGGCCGCAGAACAAGCTGATCCAGGCAACCCAGGCCATGTGGCCGCTCCCTTTACCGGCGTGGTCACAATCCAAGCCGAGGCTGGCGACACCGTTGTTGCGAACCAGGCGATCGCCCTGATCGAAGCCATGAAGATGGAGTCGGTCATATCGGTGCCGGTAAGCGGCGTGGTCACCCGAATCGTTGGGGCTTCGGTTCGCTCGGTTCAAGCGGGCGATTTGCTCGCAGTTGTTGCACCCAAATAGCCGGTTCTAGTTTCGGTAGGCGCCCGGCTTTGAAAACATCTTCCGGTTCCAGCGCCGCGGCGTGCCCAAAACTGCACGTGGATAGTCCTCAAACAGCCATCGAGCAAAGTTGCGCCTAGTCCAGTCCGTGACGCCTGTAAGCGCCACGGCTGCGTTAGCGATGGTGTTGTTGCCAAGCAGTGAGCTAAGTGTTCGTGCTAATGCGTGGTCTTTAACCATCGAGCGCTTCAGATCGCGTTCGTAACGCTTTCTGACGTCCATCTCGGTGCCGCCCGCAACAATTGCGCGGACTGCTTCGATGCCGGTCTCAAGCGCTTGACCGATTCCCTCGCCGGTCATGGGATCCGTTGCGGTTGCGGCGTCGCCTACAAACAACGTGCGAGGACCCGTCAGCTCCAACTTGCCGAGGCGCGCGGGAATTGGCCAGGCTCTGTGTGGCCCCTCGGGTGTGGCGTCGGGCCCAAGAACAGCAGCGATGTGAGGTCTTTGAAGAAGGTCCGGCCAGAGAGTTTTCATCTCCTGGATCGCAATGCCTTTGTCTCGCTGGATCCCGAACCCCACATTGGCTGAGCCATCACCCAAAGGGAAAGACCAGACGTAACCGGGGGTGATGTCTGGCTCGAACCAGACGTAGAGGCCGTTTGTGGCATCGGGGTTTACGTTCGTGAAGTACTGCCGAAACGCATGCCAGTCACCCCGGTAGTTCGCAGCTGTTAGCCCTAGCGACTTGCGCACCGTTGACCACATTCCATCTGCCGCTATCACGTACCGGGCCGCAACTTTTGAACCGTCATCAAGATCAACCAGGATGTGGTCCTCCGCTGGCGATACGGCTTTGACCGAAGTGGCCTCGCGAATGTCGGCTCCGGAAGACCGGGCGAGGTTCACAAGCTCATGATCTAGTTCGACCCGTCGGGCTACCGCTGCGTACTGGCCGGCCCCGGCGGGCAATTGGTAGGTGACCGCTTTGCCGGAGGGGCCGCTTACCACTACGTCGTTGACAACCTTCCAACTAGGAACAGTTGAGGGGTCAAAACCCAACTCTTCGAGCACTCGCAACGCACCAGCGGTGAGGCCGTCTCCGCAGCACTTTTCGCGCGGGAACGTGGCCTTGTCGACTACCACTGCACTCAGCCCTGAAGCGGAAGCAGAAATGGCACTCGCACAGCCAGCGGGTCCGGCACCAACGATGCAGAGATCGACTATTTCAGGTTGGGCGGCATCGCTCATCAGCAGACAAACCTACACGCCAATACCAGCCACCGTTCGATCCGGGCTGCTGGTGAATTCAGAAAGATTGAAGTTGTAACCCACAAAGATTGAGCATCGGATTTTCCCATATTTAGGGGCCTACTCGGCTGTTAGTTACCCGCGGTACCTCCGTGGTACCAGCGTCGTATCAACCGCTGGCGGTACCGTCTCCAACTTTGATGATCCATACCAACTCCAACCCCCAGCCATGTAGCCGGGGCAACAAAGGATCAATCAAAATGCTTACAGCAACCAAGACCACCGTTCCAGCAATCGCCGCCGCCCTAGCAGCACTGTTCCTCATGATCACCCTAGCTCTGGCCACCAACATGGGCCTTTTCGTCGCAAACATCTGGACCATCTAGGCCCACCGCGAAGCTAGACAGGTCTGGGGTCGAGAAAGATGCCTAGGTCTTCAGCTAGCGCAAGAGCCTGAGAATGTGCTGCGGCGGCACATTCTGTTGAGCCTGCTGAATCGGCTATCGCCTCGATCTTGAGGAAGGGCACCTCCGAGTCAGGCTCGAGTCTCATAGCTGTCTGCAACAACCATGCTGGCGAAACTCCTCCGCCGGCAGCGTGTTCGAGCGTCATTTCCAACACCGACAGAGCGACAGCGCGCAAAGCATCTCGCTCTCGCGTGATTTCGTCGTCGTAGAGGTCGGTCGGGAGTAGATGGCCGGTGTAGAGGTTCAGGGCTTCGATACATGCTCCAAGCCCTCGGCCATCGTTTGGTCTTACCGCGGCATTGGCGGCACTGCGAAAAGCTGCAAGGTCGGTCCCGACATTGTCAGCAAGCGAAATTCGTTCTCCAAGCCTCTCAATGATGGGGTTCTCCACCGCATGACGCAGCCTGCTTACCACGTTCTTCAGTCTGCGCTTGCCCACTCCGATGTCGGCGTCGGGCCAAAGGTTGCTAACGACGACCTCGACTGCCATGGGCTCGCCGCGAACGGCGAGCAATTTCAAAAGTGTGGTCACGTGGCCCGGAGCCAGCTCAAGAACCTCACCGTTAACCCTGACTCTGAACTCCCCGAGTAGCTCGATCTGGGTGTCGGTCGAAGTCTGCGGCGGGGCGCCGTGGACAGGCTCTTGCGTAGGCACCTGGGGCAACAACGCTTCAACTAAACGGGCTAGTCCCAGTTCCTCGCTATTAGAGCGGAGTTCTGCGACCGCTGAAGAGAAGTCTGCGTCACCCATCCCCATTCGTTGCAGCGCAACTAGTTGCTCCAGCTCCACCCGCCACAACCTTTCGTGCGCCAGGTTGCCAGTGGCTTTAAGCTCCGCCGCCTTGGCCTCTACCAACTTGGCGTCGCCGATGCGTGCCTCCACCACGATCGAGGCAACCGCGACTTCGATGTGATTGGGCGAACTTTGACGCAAGGATCGGTCTAGACAGTCGCGAGCTAGATCATCTGAACCGAGAACTGCTAGCACCGCTGCAGATTCGGCAAAAAAGATCACGCCAGTATCGTCGTTCGACAATTCGCCCAGTCTGTCGATTGCACGTTTGTGCGCACGCTCTGCTGCTTGTCTGTCATTCTTTAGCAGACTGCAATGGACAACGGCCCAGTCTAGATAGCCGCTCATCCAGCGAAGATCGACTGCGTCGATGAGTCCACTGGCCCTGGCGAGCTCGGTCTCGAATCGGTCAGAGTCACCGACCAGAGCAAGAAAGCGGCAGAGTAACTGAGACGTAACGGCCATCCCCATTGGATTGTCCCAGACCAGTTTTGCCGCTCGGTCGAGAGTTATCCGGGCTTCTTGATAATCCCCAATCGTATTCAGCGGCCCAGCTGCCATCATTCGCAGTAGTTGTGCCGAGCGTGCCCGGTCTCCGATGTGTTCCCATTCCGATGCCAGCTCGGCGAGAAGCTCGATCGAACGGTAAATAGATTGCAGATCGGCCTTCTGCTCGAGGACCATCGCTCGAAGTTCGCGAAGCCCGATTCCAACGGGGGAGCTACTTGATGTATTTGAGCTTTCTTCAAGCCTGGTTAGCCATGCTTCGGCTTGGGCTTGATCAATGTGGCGTAGGTCAATTCTTAGTAGCGCAACCTCCGCAGCTAACTCTTCGTCGGTGTCCCCGATACGTCGTGCGATATCCAAGGCGCTTTCCACGGCCTCGCGCTCTGCTTTGAGCTGAGCCATGTTGCGGTGAACTATTGCCCTGCGTAGAACAACGCTCGGGTTATCTGGCTCGGTCCGCTCGATTGCCCGGAAGATTCCAAGCATGTTCGCTTGGTTTGACGCAGCCAGTTGGTTCGGAGACATCTGGCAGACAATTGCTGCTGCTTGAGCAGTTGCACCTGCGGACAACAGCGAACCTAAGGCATCGGGCACACCAAGAGTTGCCACCAGAAGGGGCGCCAGAATTGTTGCCGACTCATCGGTCAAGGTCGATCGACGTTTCAGGTGCTCGCGCAAGAGCATCGGCATCTCCAAAGCGCCGCCCCGGCCTCGGTAGAGAGGGAACCCGGACCTGGTTGCTTCTGCCGCCAGGCCGGGAACAAATGCATTTGCCGCACCGGCAGAAAACGATGGCAGGTGCGAAAGCTGTTCCAGCCCTTCCTGAAAGGTAGGACTCAGACTGTCCATGCAGCGATTGATGAGATCGTCGAGATGGTGGCCGTCGTAGATAAGCAGATGAGCCGACTCCGGTTCATATCCATGAAGCGACATAGCTGACAGGACCCGAACGACGTGTTCTGGCCAACCCGCTGTCATCGAGTCCAGCACTAGTGCAAGGGGTTCTGCCTTCTCTTGGTTGACGGCTTCTCCACAAAGTTGAACCAACTCTGGGTAGCTGAACCGCAGCTCAGGCACGCCGAGGTAGGTCGTTCGCTGCCTCTGAAGCATCGCGGGGGGCGGCTCATGCCGGCTGAAAACAACAACACTATTGTTGGCGGGAATATCAATTTGGTCCAAGAGGGCAAGGCAGTCAGTGGTGGCGTCATCAATGACAATTAGGGATCTAGTGCGATCTGTCATGTTTGAAACTGCTGCCGACACCGCCGCATGATCGTCAGGACTTAATGACAACACCTTGTTGAAGACGGCCTTGTTTGTAGCGTCGGCGGTGGTGTCGTTGTCTGCAGAGATCGCGCCCTCTACCAGCTGTTGGGCAAGTATCGTCTTGCCGAAGCCGGTAGGGGAGACACACACAGTTAGACCGGACGCGCGGCAAAGCTCTCCTATCAGTTTCGATCGGATTGATAAAGGCGCTTGATAACTCGTTCTACTGTGATAGCACGCGCGAGTCGTTCGTTGTTGATTCAGTCGTGGTACTCACGTGGTACCGCGACTGAATAATTTCTCCGTAGGTTCCAGGCTTCCTGTTGGTAACCCAGGAAGTAAGGATGTCCTCCAAGAGGGGTGTGTGGTCAGGCTCATCGCCGCTGACTCTGACTACCACCCACCTTGGTAGACCAGCAATATTGGGCTTTCTAAGCGGATTTTTTGGGTTCTATACCGCTGCAGCCTGCTGCGATGGAGCTGAGCAAAGCCAGCAGTCAAGCATGGCCAAATCGGATCTGTTTACAAACCGAGGATCATTCAGGATCGGTTCTCTAGATTCTTGCGCCGGGTCAAGTTGGGTAATTCTCTCAAGGCGATTCCTGACGCCGTCGGCAAGCGCCTCGTTCTTTAGCAGGCGAGACAAGTGGCTGGCGTAGCGCTGAGTACTGAGGAGTGGACTTCGGTGCGTAGCTGGAGATCGGACCAAGGCTGCGTCGATATTATCGAGCCAACAACCCAGTAATGCCTGGTCACGGGTTGTTTGCCACGATTTGGAACCAAACACGTCCCGAGCCTGAGCCAACGCAAATCGAGGGTTTTTCCAGCGAGACTTCTCTAATTCCTGTTCACGATTGATCCAGTCAGCCAAGGCCAGCAAGGACGGGTCCGTGGTTCCCTCAAGCTGAGCCTCAATAGAGCCGAGCCCAACTTGCCAACCAATGATTCCATCGTCATCAAGAAGGTCACGTGGCTGTGTGACTCCGTCGATGGTCCAAATGATCGATGGCCGAATTGCAGTTACGAGCGCTCGAAACTGTTTCTGAATTCTGGCCTGGGCTTGGTAGTCCACACACACATTAAAAGGGCTATGGGTACCACACCGGTATCAGGAACCATCTTGTGGGAGCTAGTCGCTAATTGACCTAGTTGGTCGGATCGCCATTGCAGTCAAGACCCTCTGCTGGTCTATAGAGGGCAAACACGGTATCTGTCACGACGATGTCGTTTTGATAGCGCCTTTCTCTCGTCGTGGTCACCTTTGTGCACTGGCCCACCGATGAGTCTTGGCGATCAACTTCAGACACTTCGATGTGATCGGTCGAGTACATGGAAACTGTGATCGACGTAGGGGTGTATGAAGTCCAGACCAGCACGGCGTGATCAGTGAAGTTCGACACCCGAAGGTCCGGCTTTGGCCATGAGATCGTGGCCTCTCGGCCTCGCTCGTATCGATTGAAGTAAAGCGAGTGAGATTGGTACTCCTCGAAATCCAGACCTGCGAAAAAGGCGGCACTGAAGAAGGTGCTGGCCACCTGAGACACACCGCCGCCAACCTGGGGTTCTAGAACCCCTTGAGCGATGGCCCCATCGGCCAAATAGCCGTCTTCGGCTTTGCGCATCCCGACCGTCTCATTCAGGCTCATTTCCCGACCGGGCAAAATTAGTGAGCCACGAATTGTGTCGGCGAACAACTGAATGTTCGTGACCCGGTTTGCGCAGCAAGGGTGGCTGGTTGTGAAGGTCGAGACCTCTTCAACAACCCCGAGTTGGAGCATCTCCTCCATGCCGACCTGGCCACTTGTGACACGAGCCTTAAGCGCCACCGGTTGAGGTGGTGTGTCGCCAGGCGTCCGATCGGTCAACAGCCCAGCCCGAATTGCATCACCGGTTCCAGGGCCGCAACAGCGCAAGGTTTCGCGAGCCGGAGCAATTAGTGGCCTACCCATGACCACCACAAACTGAGGTTGTTGATCTGGCTCTCCCAGGTTCAGAAGCAGCGGTTCCAGTTCTGACAGCGCCCTCTCCTCATCCACTTCCCAGCCAGGCGCGGGCGAGTGAACAAGTCGCACCCATCTAGTCAGCTGACTCGGTGATAGCTCAACGGTTGAACCAGCGACCTGTACTTCCATTGGCCATCGGAGGGCATCGTTGATTTCTTCGGCGGTGTCCAAAATGGCTTCGGTGTCGCCCTCGGGCGAGACCGCGAAGCTGGTTAGAGCCAAGGCATATGGTTGCCCCGCCTCCAAGGTGGTGGCTAAGGCGCTGGCAAGCTCTGGAGCTGAGATTGTTTGGCCATCGGCGCCGGGAACAAAGATCACTTCGTTTGTTCCCCACCGCATACGAGGCTCTATCGGTGGTTTGAGCAGATCGACCGTAATGCGTTCGACGGCGCCTGCCACTCGACCAACGTCAGATCGATACGAAAGGGCTACTTCTTGCTCAGTAAAGAGGTGTGTGACCCAACGAAAGGGTCGGAATGGCACAAAGCCCCCTCGTCGAGCATCCAGGGCATCCACCGCAAGAGCTTCGGGGTCAACCTCGGCGCCCAAATCTACGGGATTGGTTTTCAGAGCGATCCCATCAACGGTCAAGGTAAAGGGATCGTTTGTCATCGACCTGGTTAGCTCTGATGCCGCGAACCGGACCTCGTCTGCGTCAAAGGAGGCAAGCGAGATGCCCCCGGCAGTTACTCCGCGAGCTACCGCATTTCGGTGCACGACCGAATCGATGGCCCATGCCCCAACTAGCAATACCAGACCGGCTACAACAGAGGTTGCAAGACGACGCGGCCAACGCTTGTGGGGCACGGCAATCGACATTGAGTTGGGATCGGCCGTCACCGGATCAGTCTTGCAGAATGGCACCAACTGTGGAGATCAAGCATGATCTAAACATGAAGCGCTTATGTGAAGATCGAGTATGTGTTGTAACCGGAGCTGGCCGAGGTATCGGACGGGAGCATGCCATGATGCTGGCAGCTCACGGAGCCAAGGTCGTGGTGAACGATCTCGGCGGAGCCCGGGACGGCGACGGAGCAGATGAAGGGCCAGCGCAATCGGTAGTGAATGAGATTGTTGCCGCTGGTGGTAGCGCAGTTGCAAACGCCGACGACATCTCAAGCCACGACGGGGCAAAGAACTTGATCGACCAGGCCATCGAGACCTACGGCGACCTCCACGCCGTTGTCAACAACGCAGGCATCTTGCGAGACCGAATGCTGGCCAACATGACCGAGGGCGAGTGGGACGCCGTGATACAGGTTCACCTCAAAGGCACCTTCGGGCCAAGTCATCACGCGGCAGCCTATTGGCGAGCTCAAAGCAAAGAAGGTAAGGAGGTCGATGCCCGGTTGATAAACACCACATCGGTGTCGGGCATCTACGGCAACATCGGTCAGTCAAACTACGGCGCCGCCAAGGCTGGCATCGCTGCGTTTACCATCATCGCGGCACAAGAACTTCATCGCTATGGCGTAACAGCGAACGCAATTTCGCCCGGTGCACTGACCCGCATGACCGAGGACTTGGGAATGGGCAAGCTTGAAGGCGAAGACCGTGACCGCATGAGCCCTGAATGGATCGCCCCAATCTGCACGTGGCTAGCTTCAGAAGAGTCACACCCAGTTACCGGGCGGATCTTCCAGGTGTCAGGCCGTGAGTTTGCTGTTGCCAACATGTGGCACAAGGGTCCGTCGCTGGAGCCAACGCTTGACCCAACCAAGCTCGGCCCGATGGTTCAGCAGCTCATGTCCGAAGCGCAGCCTAACTCCAACATGGCGGGCGACCCAGTGACGGGCCCCGGCCACCCCACGCCGTTTTAGCCGTTCCCCGGCCACCGACGCAGCGTTGGTTGCGGTTCCGTGGTCGGGACGCGCGTGACCTCTTTCGAACTGGCGGTACCCGCGCCCGTATCCGGGCCTAGGTACAGCCAGAACGAAATTTGTGACGGTTAGCCCGGTCAGAATCGTGGGTGAGGCTGATAGAACGAATCCCGATGCGATTGCTTATTGCCGAATGCACCGTGAATTACGAGGGACGACTTAGTGCCCACCTCCCTCAAGCCCGCCGTCTGATCATGATCAAGGCGGACGGCTGCGTAGCCATCCACGCCGACGGAGGCGCTTACAAACCTCTCAACTGGATGAACGCCCCGAACGTTCTGACCGAAACTGACGAAGAGATTCGTGTTCTTAACCCCAAGGGTGAGTTGTTGACGATCACGCTTCACGATGTCGAAACCGATACTTCGGCTGACCTCGGCTCGGACCCTGGTCTTCAGAAAGACGGCGTTGAGGCCCATCTTCAGGAGATGCTTTCAACTGAACCCACGCGGCTCGAAGATGGCATGTTGCTAATTCGTCGCGAGTACCCGACCGAGATCGGCCCAGTCGACATGTTGTGTCGTGACAGCAACGGGGCAACAGTCGCAGTAGAAATCAAGCGTCGAGGCGAGATCGACGGTGTCGAACAGCTGACCCGCTATCTCGACTTCCTCAATCGAGTCACCGACCTGGCACCAGTTCGAGGCATGTTTGTGGCTCAGGAAATCAAACCGCAAGCCAAAACGCTTGCAACCGATCGAGAGATTTCGTGGGTCGAGGTCGACTACGACGAGCTTCGAGGTGTTGAGCGCCCCCAACAAAAACTCTTCTGACCAAACTGACCTGGCTACCAGCCACAAAATCCGAACTGACCTGGGAACCAGCCGGGTTTGACTGGCTACACCGCCAGAACGGGATTTTTCTGGCTAGAGGATCTTCTTGCCGTGCATTCGTTTGTGGATTAGCGCTCGGCGCTCTTGCAACTCGGCATAAGTGAGGCGTTGATGTTCGCTTGGGTCAACTCCGAAGCCGGCCTTCACACTGTCGAGATCTAGATCCCATTCCTTGTTAGCGACGCCAAGTTCAGTAGCGATTGCAGCACCATGATTGGTAGCGAAATGAGTGGCGATCTCGGTCACTACTGCGAAGAGGTCAAGCTCTGGAGCGAGGTTCGCAATTGCTCCGTCGATGAAGATCAAATTCTTCACATAAAGCATCAACGACTTGGGCATGCGGGCCCCGTAACCCAACAGCGCCTTCAGTACTTTTTGGATCTCGCCAACAAGCTCATCAGGGCTTAGCTTGGTTGGATCGAGTGGGGCTCCGCTTAGGCCGAGGTCTTCGATGACCGCGTCAATGTCGGCATCCATCGGCAGCGCACCTAGATCTCGCAGTGCGGCAACTTGACCTTTGACGTCGTTGGTGAAGGCACTCATCATCATCTTGAGGAAGCCCATTCGCTCGGCCTCGCTAAGGCGACCGGTGATCCCGAAGTCGATAAGTCCAGTGCGGCCATCGGGCAGCACAAACAAGTTTCCGCCGTGCAGATCGCCGTGGAACAACCCGTGCAGGAACGCACCCTCCAGAAAGCCGATCATGCCGGTGCGAATGACTTCGTGAGTATCAACTCCTGCCGCTCGAATTGATACGACGTCGTCGAAGACGAACCCGTCAATCGGCTCCATAACTAGAACGCGACGAGTCACATATGTTGGGTGCGGTCGAGGGATCACAAAGCCGCGCTGTTTCAGTTCCACCATCACGCGGGCAACGTCCAGCATGTTGTCGCCTTCAAGTCTGAAGTCGAGCTCTTCGATGATGGTCTCGGCAAAAAGGTCAACAAGCGCAGGCGGGTTCGCTAATGCAGCCACAGGAATTCGGCCAACGAGTAACGGTGCCAACCAAGCCAGAACCTTTAAGTCTTTCTCGACGAGCTCTTTAATGCCTGGCCGCTGGACTTTGACCACAACGTCTTCACCGGTCAACAGAGTGGCGCGGTGAACCTGAGCGATTGAGGCCGCCGCAACTGGGGTCGGGTGCAAGTACTTGAAGATCTCATGCAGAGGCTTGCCAAGGTCGGCTTCGATCGTGTCAACGACCTCTTGATAAGACACGGGAGGAACCTGATCACGACAGAGCTTGCACTCGGCGACCAATTCTGCGGGGAAGACACCCTCACCGGCACTGATGATCTGAGCCAACTTGATGTAGGTAGGGCCTAGCTTCTCGGCGGCAAGTCTGATGCGCCGACTAAGCAAAGCTATGGAGTCAGGCTTGTTGCGTTCTCGAGCAGCCCACACCGCCAGTGAGGATCCCAACACGCGCAAGACAGTTGCGCCACGACCCACCGGAGGCAGCTTGGGAGCCTTTGTGATTTGCGGAAGTCGGCGAGCCTGTTCAACCCTCAAAGAGTCAGCTCGACTTCGCCATTTTGGCGGAGTCTGTACCAAGCTCCAAGGAGGAGTTTCGGAAAAGGAACCCAGGTGTAGATCGTCAGCCATAGCGGCCCGATGTTAACTGTTGAGAATCTCCAGGCACTGATCGGCCCACTCAGGGCGGCAGATCAACAGGTCTGGAAGGTAAACGTTCTCGTTGTTATAAAGCATCGGGGAGCCGTCAAGCCGTGAGCAGTGGAGACCAGCGGCAGCAGCAACCGCAATTGGTGCACACGAGTCCCACTCGTACTGTCCACCAGAGTGAGCGTAGATGTCGGCCTGACCTCTGACGACGGCCATTGCTTTCGCCCCGGCTGAGCCCATCTCGAGGTACTCAGCACCCAGCTTGTCCGCAAGCGATACCGCTGCGGGTGGGCGGCGGGTGCGGCTGACGATGACTCGAGGTGGTCCTTCTACTGCGTCAGGCACAACTGGTGTATCGGCTGTGGAAAGAATGATCTCTTCGGCGGGAAGTGAAACTGCGCCGGCTACAGGAAGTCCTGCTTCGACCAGGGCGATGTGCACCGCCCAGTCAACGCGTGGAGGTTCTGAGAATTCGCGAGTCCCGTCAAGCGGATCAACGATCCAAATTCGAGACGCTTTAAGTCGGGCGAGATCGTCTGCGCCCTCTTCGCTCAAGATGGCGTCGTCGGGCCGACGCTCGGTGAGGAACTCCATTATGTGGTTATGCGCAGCCATATCGCCGGCATCTTTCAGCTCAGACCCCGAGACACCTTCGGAATCCAACTTGTGACGAAGGGCGACAAGTAGTTCGCCAACTTCAGCTGCTAGCTCTGCGGCTAGCTGGTGGTCTTGTTCAGTTGCAGGCACGGCTTGATCGTATCCAGTACAGCGCTAGTCAGACGGTGCTGTTAGTCCTGGGCGATGCCGTAAGGCTCGCCGGCTAGCGGGTAGCAGTCGGCGTGGAAGTGCTCAACACGCTGCCAAACCTTGCCCTTGTACACGTTGCAAATGACTTGCAGATCTCGGTGTCGAGCACGGAACTTGACTCGTTCCTCACAGTGGAGGCATTCGGCCATACAACCGGCTTCGATTAGTCGGGTGACTGCTCGAGATACGGGCACGACCTTGGCTTGAGAGGCCTTGGCTTGGTTGCGAGCACGTGCGCTGGTCTTAGGAGCCTCGGGCTTGGCCTTGTCGGCCTTAGGAGCAGCCTTAGGTGAAGTCTTGGGAGCCTTCTTGGCAGCAGTCTTTGTTGACTTCTTGGGCGCGGCCTTAGTAGCGGCCTTTGCCTTAGAGGTCTTTGCTGTTGCCTTTTTGGGTGTCGCCTTATCAGCTGCTTTTGAAGCCATTCCCCTCAATCGGCAACTGAAAGCAATTCCTTAGCGAACTACTGGCTTATAAGTAAGGGGAGCGGGGCGGGAGTCTTCACCAAGCTCTTGTTTGCGGAACTCCTCGTACTCGCTGAAGTTGCCTTCGAACCAGCGAACGTGAGAGTTGCCTTCAAAGGCCAGAATGTGAGTGGCGATTCGATCAAGGAACCATCGATCGTGACTGATCACCACAGCACAGCCTGGGAAGCGCTCTAGTGCGTCCTCAAGAGCTCTAAGGGTATCTACGTCCAAATCGTTGGTGGGCTCATCCAGGAACAGCACGTTGCCTCCTGTCTTAAGAACCTTGGCGAGGTGCACACGGTTGCGCTCACCTCCAGACAGAACGCTCAGTGGCTTTTGCTGATCTGAACCTCTGAAGTTGAACGAGGCAACATAGGCCCGACCGTTCACTTCGCGTCCGCCTACTTCTAGAACGTCCAGCCCATCAGTGATTGCGTCATAGACGGTGTCTTCATCGTTGAGCACGTCGCGGTCTTGGTCTACATATGCCAGCTCAACCGAAGAGCCAATCTTGATCTCTCCCGAATTGGGTAGCTCGCCCTTTCCGTCGGTGGCCGCGCTGATCAACATTTTGAACAGAGTTGTTTTACCGGCGCCGTTGCCACCGATAACTCCGACGATGCCTGCTTTGGGCAGCGAGAAGTTGAGGTTGTCGATTAGCAGGCGCTCCCCGAAGCCCTTTGAAAGATTTTCAACGTCGATGACTTGATCACCAAGACGCTTGCCCGGTGGAATGTGAATCTGAACCTTTTCATCAGCCGGGTCATATGCCTCGGCCTCGGCTTGCAAGTTTTCATAGGCTGCCAAACGAGCCCGGCCCTTTGACTGACGAGCCTTGGGCGCCATTCGGACCCACTCAAGCTCGCGCTCAAGCGTTCGCTTCTTAGAGGCTTGGGCTTTGGCTTCTTGATTCAGTCGGGCCGACTTCTGTTCGAGCCATGAGGTGTAGTTGCCTTCGAATGGAATGCCCTTGCCTCTATCAAGTTCGAGAATCCACTTGGCCACGTTGTCTAGGAAGTATCGATCGTGCGTGATCGCTACGACGGTGCCGTTGTAGTCGGACAGGAATCGTTCGAGCCACGAAACCGATTCTGCATCGAGGTGGTTAGTTGGTTCGTCAAGAAGAAGAAGGTCGGGTTGGCTTAGAAGCAATCGGCAAAGTGCGACACGTCGACGTTCACCACCAGAAAGATGTTCAACTGAGTCTTCCGCAGGTGGCAATCGCAAAGCGTTCATTGCAATCTCGATCGTGCGTTGAAGATCCCAACCCTGGGCGGCTTCAATCTCGGCCTCTAGCTTCGCTTGATCGGCGCCGAGCTTTTCATAGTCGGCGTCGGGGTCAGCCCAGCCGGCCAAGACTCTTTCGTAGTTCGCAAGTAGCTGAACTGTTTCGCCCGCGCCGTCCATCACGTTTTCGCGAACGTTCTTAGATGGGTCGAGGTGTGGCTCTTGTTCCAGCAAGCCCACAGTAAATCCAGGCGTTAAACGAGCCTCGCCGGTGAAGCCATCGTCCAGGCCGGCCATGATGCGCAGCAGCGAGGACTTGCCCGAGCCGTTAGATCCAAGCACGCCGATCTTTGCGCCCGGGTAGAACGACAGGCTGATGTCTTGCAGCACCTGGCGATCTGGCGGGTAGTACCGACCGAGTTTGTGACAGGTGTAAATGAACTGAGCAGCCATCAGGTGAATGTATCGGTGAAAGACATCGGTGAAAGACAAAGCCCCCAGCGTTAGCTGGGGGCCTCAGTCGTAATTTGTTCAGCGCTAGCTGAAGCTAAGTCCGAAGACTTAGGAGCACAGGATTTACTTGCGCTTCTTGGCTGCCTTCTTAGTGGCCTTCTTCTTTGCTGGTGCCTTCTTGGCTGCCTTCTTCTTGGCCGGAGCTTTCTTGGCGGCCTTCTTCTTTGCTGGTGCCTTCTTTGCGGCCTTCTTCTTAGCTGGCGCTTTCTTAGCCGCCTTCTTCTTTGCTGCCATGTGTCTTGCTCCTTGAATGGTGGATTCGCATTGAAGCTTTGAAACTTCGTTGCGCATTTACTTTAGTAAACCAAATTTTGATTCAACGTTTTGCTTCGTTCGCTTTGCCCGATGCTGTCAGCGAAGTCGACCGAAGTCGCACACTTTTTCGTGCCGCGAAACTTGTTAGCGGTCAACGTTGAAAGCACAAAGAACAAGCGGCATGAATCTAACAACGATTGCGCAATAACCGTTTGATTGAATCGCGATTTTCGACGCGAGTTGTTCGCACTCTTATGCTTGGGAATATGAATCAGAACAAAATGCTCGCGGTGTTGTTCGACTTTGGCGGGGTGATGACGTCGTCGCCTTTTGATGCTTTTGCAAAGTTCGAGAAAGAAAGAGGGTTGCCGGAAAACATCATTCGAAAGATCAATTCGACCGACCCGGACAACAACGCGTGGGCATTGATGGAACGCTCAGAGGTTGATACTACGGGCTTTGCTGAAAAGTTCGGCGCCGAAGCCAGAGCGCTTGGCCATGAAATAGATGGGCACGAAGTTCTTGCATTAGTTCAACAAGAGATCAGACCAGAGATGGTCGAAGCGTTGAAGAAAATCAAAACCGCTGGCTTCAAAACCGCGTGCCTCACAAACAACTTTCGCAGCGGAGAAAGCCACGGAGTTAAAGGTGACGTGATGAGTTTGTTTGATCACGTAATCGAATCGGCAGTGCTTGGAATTCGAAAACCAGAAGAAGGTTTTTACATTGCAGCCCTTGAAGCTGTTGGTGTTGAAGCGAACCAAGCTGTGTTCCTTGATGACCTTGGCGTGAACCTAAAGCCAGCGCGCGCAATGGGAATGCAAACAATAAAAGTTTCAGATTCTGCAAGTGCGCTTGATGAATTGGAAACGATCCTCGAGATGTCTTTGCGAGACTGAGCTTCTAAAGCCGTTGAGAATCTCTAGCCAATAGTTGTCACAGATCCTCCGACGAGATTCTTGACGATCGCTACTGTACTCTCCGCCTAGTAGTGGTGGTAATAGCCAGCAGGTACCTTGTCGTCGACATAGCTTGCTGGCATTAGTTCGCTTAGGAGATCCGGTGATGGTCAAGAAACTCAGCGTGGCAATTCTTTGTTCACTTATGGCTGCGATCACGATGACGGCGGGGCCAACCTCGGCTGCGCCTGGTGACACCATCGCCGAAGCGACAACGGTTGAAGAGATCGTTCGGTCTTCTGACTATTCGGCCCAAGCCCATGCGCCAGTGCTCAGGCTCTATCAAGCGTTCTTCGGTCGTGAGCCTGATGTGAATGGGGCTAAGTACTGGCTTGGTGTCAGCGAGTCAGGTTGGTCCCTCGACGACATCGCCGGATTCTTTTCCGCGGGGGATGAGTTCGCAAACAACTACGCAGACAAGAACGACTTTCAATACTTGGAGGCGGTCTATGAAAATGTGTTGGGTCGTGACTATGACCAACGCGGCTTCGACTATTGGCTGGACTTGCTAACCGAAGGTCACCTAACACGAGGCGGAGTTGTTCGCTGGATATCGGCCAACCAAGAATTCACCCGCAGCTACCCATACGCTCTTCGCCCAGGCCAAGGAGTCACTGTAATTTCGGCTCGAGCGAACTGGAGCACGGGCTATTTCAACGCCGCAGTTACAGCACAGCTTCTGCGTGAACTCGGATACAACGTGACAGATCCAGCACAAGAAGAGAATCCCCCAAGCTGGGCGTATCGGCGAATGGCGATGGGGGAGCTTGACTTCTGGGCCAACAGCTGGATGCCCCTTCACTTTGATTGGTTCGACGAAGAACTACCTGGTGCCTTGACGGTTCGCGACCGTGTGATCGTGCTGGGTAACTTGCTTCCCGGCGCCGGTCTCGAAGGCTTTGTTGTGACTAAGTCCGTAGCAGAGGCGCACGACATCACTTCCTTGCAGCAGATCAACGGCGACCCGAAGCTGGTCGCCCTCTTTGACTACGACGGCAATGGCAAGGCGAACGTGAACGGCTGTCCTGTGGACTGGACTTGTGACGACATCGCCCAAGCCATCTTTGATCGCAATGGATGGACCAACCTGGAACAGACAACGGCCAGCTACGACGGCATGGTCGCCGAAACGCTTGCCCGAGTTAACGATGGCCTTCCTGCGATCCAGTACACCTGGAGTCCGAGTGCCTATCTCACACAGCTAAAACCGGGTGAGAACGTTTTATGGCTAAGCCTTGGCGGGGCAGAGTTCGTGTGCGACGGCACCGATCCATGTCAAGAAGGTTGGGACTGGGCTGATCTTGGACCTGCTCCACTGGGCGATACATGCACCGAAGCGGATTGCTATATCGGCTGGTCTTGGGCTGACATCAAGATCACAGCTAACAAGAACTTCATTGCTGAGAATCCGGCAGCCGCACAGCTGTTCCGCAATATGGTCATTCCTGTTCAGGCTGCGGTCGAAGCGAGCGAGCGATACAACAATGGTGAGAACTCCGAAGACGACGTGAAGGCCATCGCTGCGGAGTGGATTGCAGCTAACCGCCAGCTGGTCGACTACTGGGTCCAGGATGCCGCTAGGGCTGCGGGGTTCTAGTTTCTTACTGGCGTCCAGTTGGGGCAGCCGGTTAGGTTGTTCAAATGGCTCGAAACTCATCACGCCCGTTTCCGTTGCTGGTCTTGCTCGCAGCTCTTGCGCTAGTTGCCGCGGCGTGTGGAGGATCCGACGAGAGTTCGCAAGAGCCAGCGGTCGAGACCACAACAGCAACAACCGAAGCTGCCGCCGAGACTACGGCTGAGACAACGACAGATGCCACCGAGGAAACTGCTGTGGAAACCACAGTGGCTGAGGCGGAATCACTTGAAGGGTTCCCTGCCGTTGCGGCAGAGATTGAAGCCTTCATCGAGAAGAAGAATCTGAATGGTGCCGGCCTCATAGTTGTGCAACGCGATGAGGGCGTCGTTTACGAGGAACACTTTGGCGAGTTCACTGAAGATCGCATCAGTCTGATTGCGTCATCGTCGAAAATGGTCTCAGCTGGCGTGCTTCTGAAACTGCAAGAAGACGGTCTGCTGGATATAAACAAGCCAGTCAGTGACTACGTCGACTGGGGCGCAGACTCGCCAATAACAACGGCTCAGCTCTTGTCGAACAGTTCAGGCCTTGTAGGGCTTGGCCCAGATCTGCTCTACGCCCCCTACCTTTGCCAGTGGTCCCCAGATACCGAACTTGAGGCATGCGGTGAGGCCGTCTTTGCCGGACCCGATGATGACTCCGACGTCATCGAGCCAGACACCGAGTTTCGTTACGGAGGTGCCCAGTGGCAAGTAGCTGGTGCAGTGGCCGAGGCAGTTTCTGGCAAGCCATGGGCTCAGCTAGTTGATGAAACATTTGCTCAACCATGCGGACTCGACTCGCTTGGCTTCATAAACCTTGGGTCAGTCTTTACTGGAGTCCCCGGATATCCAACCCTCTTTGCTGGCAACCCCAATGGTGTGGCGCCAACAGAAAATCCAAACATTGAGGGCGGCGGCTATGTCAACACTGGTGACTATGGCGAGCTGCTTCTAATGCACCTGCGCGGCGGCCTCTGTGGCGACACTCAGGTTCTGTCCCAAGAATCGCTCGACACGATGCACGCTGACCGCATTGGCGAGGCTTACGACGGCAGCGCCGGGGACGCCCAGGTTGGTTATGGCATGGGATGGTGGATCGACCGAGATACAGGCCGCATCTCAGACGCCGGAGCGTTCGGGACCTTTCCGTGGCTAGACCTTGACGATGGCTACGGTGCCTACCTCGTCATTGAGAACACAAGCGAAAACGGTCAGGAACTAGCTGGCATTATCGAAGAACTAGTTCACGATGCGGTGGTTGGCTCTTAGCCAGTCGGAACTAGCAAGCAATAACTAGTCGAACGTTCCGAATGCCCGTTCCATCAAGTCCGCTTGTTCTTGGCGGTGGATCGCTGCTGAACCGGTGGCGGGGGAGCCTGACTCTACACGGCTGACTCTGTGGATCTCGTGAGTCTTGCCGTGTGATTCATACAGGCGGCCCTTAACCGAGTTCCATGCGCCCATGTTTTCAGGTTCTTCCTGAAGCCAAACGATTTCGTTGGCGTTCGGGTATCGGGCAAGCACCTCCGAAACTGCATCGAAGGGCCACGGGTAGAGCTGCTCGACCTTTACTACCGCAACCTTCGCCGAAAGCTCGTCACGTTTTTCGATGGCCTCCACTGATACCTTGCCCGATGCAAACACGACCCTGTTGATAGCCCCAGCATCAGTCACACCCGAGTCATCAATTACTTCTTCGAATGATCCGTTAGTGAGCTCTGAAATTTGGGACCGTGACGTGACCGCCCTAAGACCGCTCTTGGGGGCCATCACAACAAGAGGCTTGCGTACGTCGCGGACGATCTGGCGCCGGATCAGGTGGAAGAACTGTGCAGCAGTGGTTGGCTGAGCAACCTGGATGTTGTCTTCAGCACAAGCCAGTAGGAAACGTTCCAACCGAGCAGATGAATGTTCTGGGCCCTGACCTTCAAATCCGTGTGGCAGCAACATCACCAGACCGGAGTGCTCCTTCCACTTGTCTTCGGCCGACACCAAGAACTGGTCGATGATGATCTGTGCTCCGTTAACGAAGTCACCGAACTGGGCTTCCCAAAGAACCAAGGCATCGGGGTTAGCTAGTGAGTACCCGTACTCAAACCCCAGGCCCGCGTATTCAGACAACGTTGAGTCATAAACCCAGAAGTTGGTATCGGGAGCTCCAACGGTTGATAGGGGAGTGAACTCGTTGCCGTTTGTGTAGTCATGCAAGGTTGCGTGGCGGTGGGCGAAGGTTCCTCGGCGTGAGTCTTGGCCGGCTAGACGAACAGAAGTGCCTTCAAGTAACAGCGACCCGTACGCCATAGCTTCACCAAGTGCCCAGTCAACCGTTCCCGATTCCCAAAGCTTGTCGCGCTTGACTAGTTGGCGAGCCAACTTCGGGTGCATGGTGAAGTCATCTGGCGTAGTCGAAAGCGCGGCGTAAACAGCATCCAGCGTGCCTTTGTCGACACCGGTTTCGACGTGGGGCAGAACACCCTCTGCAGGGGGTGACGGCTTTGCTCGTGTACCGGAAGGCGAGGACGCCTCGCGGGTTTCGTCGAGAGCCTTCTGAAGCACATCTTGGAAATAGGTGAGCGCAGTCTCGGCTTCTTCAAGCGAGATGTCGCCACGGTCAATGAGCGCCTGGGTATAGAGAGTCCGAGCCGAAGGACGGTTCGAGATCTTTTCATACATCATCGGCTGGGTATAGCTGGGATCGTCGCCTTCGTTGTGGCCGTGGCGTCGATACCCGATGATGTCGATCACTACGTCTTTGTTGAACTCTTGGCGGAACTCGAAGGCAAGTTCAGCAACCCGGACACACGCCTCTGGGTCATCTGCGTTCACGTGGAAGATGGGCGCCTGAACCGCCTTAGCCACATCGGTTGAGTAGTCGGTCGATCGGCTTTGGTGAGGGGCCGTGGTGTAACCCAACTGATTGTTGATGATCACATGCACGGTTCCGCCGACCATGTAGCCATGTACGCCCGACAGATTCAGCGTTTCACTGACCACACCCTGCCCAGCGAAGGCCGCGTCGCCATGAATCAATATGGGCAGGATCGGGTAGTTGCCGCTGTCGCTGAGATCCATGAATGCTCGGGCCATACCAACAACAACTGGATCCACCGCTTCGAGATGCGAAGGGTTCGGGGCAAGCTGGATTGTGACCGTGTTGCCAGCCTGACTTTCGTGAGTGCCTTCGAAACCGAGGTGATACTTAACGTCGCCCGAGCCTTGGATGTCGTCGGGGCTGACGTCGCCCTCGAACTCTCGGAACAAGCTGCGGTGGCCCTTGCCCATAATGTTGGCCAACACGTTCAGTCGACCCCGGTGGGCCATACCAATGAGAGCCCGTTCGGATCCGCTGTCAGCTGCGGCGCTAAGCAAAGCGTCCAGAACGGGGATTGTTGACTCTCCGCCTTCGAGGCCGAAGCGCTTCTGACCGGCGTAGCGGGCTGCCAAGAACTTCTCGAACGCCTCAGCTGTAGTTAACCGCTCGAGTATGTGATGCAGTTCGGCAGTTGAGAAAACGCGTTGGCTACCTTCCAGCTTCTCTTGCATCCAGCGCTTTTGAGCCGGGTCGGCAATGTGCATGTACTCAACGCCGGTGGTGCGGCAGTAGGCGTCACGCATGATTCCCAAGATGTCGCCAAGCTTCATCGACTTGGCCTTACCGCCTGCCGCGGCGTACACGCCCGAATCGGTGCCGGTGAGGAACTCTCGATCGAGGTCCCAAAGAGTCAGACCGAATGAGGCCGGATCAAGCTCGGGGTGCATCTGCAAAGCGCCGCTGTTAAGCGGGTTCGTATTGCCAATTAGATGGCCACGTACGCGGTACTGGTTAATCAGGGTGTTGACGGCCATTTGTTTGGCCATTGCGCCGTCAACTGAATCGTCAGTGGCGCCTGAGTCGTCCCTCCACCGGACTGCCTCGTACGGAACGTTGAAGCTGTCGAACGCTTCTTGGTAGAACTCGTGATCGCCGGTTAGATACTCGTGAACCCGCTTCAGGAATAGACCGCTTTCTGCCCCCTGGATGATTCGGTGGTCATAGGTGCTAGTGATCGCAAGGATCTTGGAGATTCCAAGCTGGGCTAACATTTTGGGGTCAGCAGCCTGGTACTCGGTGGGGAAATCGATGCGGCCAACACCGAAGATGGCGCCTTGGCCAGGCATAAGCCGAGGCACTGACTGGACTGTTCCAATGGTGCCGACGTTTGTAAGGCTGATGTTGGCACCAGTCATGTCATCAACTGTGATCTTGTTGCTACGGACCTTGTTGATTAGAGCGTCATAAGCCTCGACGAATTCGCGAAAGCTCATTTGTCCACAGTCTTTTACTACCGGAACAATCAACGTGCGGGATCCGTCAGACTTCTGTTGATCAACCGCTAGACCTAGGTTGATCTCTTCGTTGCGGATCAGGCGAGGCTTACCGTCCTTACCTTCCAGGTAGCTGTTGTTCATTACCTGAACTTCGGTGGCGATGGCACGGACAATCGCGTAGCCAATGAAGTGGGTGAAACTTGTTTTGCCGCCCCGAACCCGGTTGAGGTGGTTGTTCAAAACCTTGCGGTTGATCTCCAACAGCTTTGCCGGGACCTCGCGAATCGAAGTTGCTGTTGGAACTGACAGGCTGAGTTCCATGTTGGCGACAATGCGTGCCGAAACCCCACGAAGCGGCTCGCCTGGCTCTTCTTCGGCCGGTTTGTCTAACGCGGCGGGTTCTTGAGTTGCGGCGCCACCGTTAGTTGAAGGCGGGGCCTCGGTAGCAGGAGCTGGGGCCTGCGGGGTGGCTGTAACCGCCGTCGACGGTGGAGCGCTGACGCTTTGACGTGCAGTTTCGATGCCGTTTGATTCAAAGGCTTCGCGCCAATCCTCGGGCACAGCAGCAGGATTGTCGCGATAGGCGTCGCGCATTTCGTCAACAAGCCACGAGTTGGGTCCAGATTGGGAATTTGCCGGTTTCTCGGTCACATTTGCCAGGATAGAGGCATCACAGTCCGTAGGCGGGGTGGGTAATCAGCTACTAGAATTTGCTCAATGTTGATGGCCACTTGGAACGTGAACTCTCTTAATGCTCGGATGCCCCGAGTGACCGATTGGTTAAGTGATGTGCAGCCTGATGTGCTTTGTCTACAAGAGACCAAACTGGCTGATGAGGCGTTTCCGGCGGAGGAATTTTCCAAGCTGGGATACGAGAGCGTGCACCACGGTGAAGGTCGCTGGAACGGGGTGGCAATATTGTCGAAGGTGGGCATCGAGAATCCAATAATGGGCTTCGCCGACTCGATTGAGCCTGACACTGACGCCCGCTTGGTGTCGGCCACTTGCGGAGGCGTCCGCATCCATAGTGTCTATGTACCCAACGGCCGAGAGGTTGATCACGATCACTACCACTACAAGCTCAGCTGGCTGGGCCGGTTGGTTGAACACCTCAGCGCGACCACTTCTCCTGATGCCGAAGTAGCCGTTCTCGGCGACTGGAACATCGCTCCTGACGATCGTGATGTTTGGGACACCGCAGCCTTTGAGGGAGCCACCCATGTGACTGACCTCGAGCGGAACGCACTGACCGCTGTTCTTGACTGGGGTTTGATTGACACCATGAGGGCGCGTTATGACGGTGCTGGCATTTTCAGCTACTACGACTATCAGGCTGGCCGGTTCCATAAACGTGAGGGAATCCGAATTGACCTGGTTGCAGCATCAGAATCGCTTGCAGCACGGTCCGCCTTCGACGTAATCGACCGTAACGGCCGAAAAGGCACCAAGCCGTCAGACCACTGCCCGGTATTGGCAGGATTTGCGGCCGCCTAAACTCGGGTGCGGTGAAGGGCTACTAAGTCCAAGATCTCAGGGCCGAATCGGGACAGCTTGGCCGCGCTAACTCCGGGCACGGCCCCTAGCTGACCCAGCGTGGCTGGTCTTGTGACCGCAATTGCCTTCAAGACCTGATCATTAAAGATCACAAACGGCGCCACCGTGGCCGCCCTGGCTCGGCGAGACCTCCACACATTGAGATCATCAAGAAGGGGATCCACTGTGGTGGCAACGGAGGTTCGTATCTGATGACGGGCATTTGCTACTTGCTCGCGCAGGTCGATGGGCCGGTGGTTTTGCCCCAATCGAACAATGGCCCGTTCGAGAACCGGAAGGTGAGGCGACGGCTTGCGGCTGTGGCTACGTGCGCCGAAGTTTCGATTCTGCGCCCAGCTCAAGAACAGCTGCTTCCGGGCCCGGGTGATCCCCACATACAGGAGCCGGTCTTCCTCGGCCAACTGGGCGCCCGTCTCGGCGTAAGTAATTGGCACAAGACCCTCTTCGAGTCCAGATATGTGAACGATGTCCCACTCAAGACCTTTAGCGGCGTGGAAGGTCGCTAACGCTACGGCGTCACCGTCGCTCTGTTCAGCATGAGCCCGGGTAGCCACAAGCCAATCGCCAAATCCGGGGCCAGTTGGATGAACGTCGGTGCCGATGTAGTCATGGGCGAGGCGGCTCAATGCTGCCAGATTCGCTCTACGCTCATGTTCGGCCTTGTTGAGCGGGTCTATGCCTGGGGTTGTGAGTGGCTGTTTCTGGCTGCTGGATTCGGTGTTCGATCCTAGATTGCTACCAAAGCCTTCGGCGGAGTCGTCCGCAGAGTCTCCTTCGACTTCTGCATCTAGTTCGTCAACCGCAGCGTGGAAGTTGATGCCCGGTCGAGACAGTAAGCGGATGGCCTTCAGGACCTCCGGTGTGTTTAACGGCCCGCTTCCCCCAGCTATGCGGCCCGGGATTCCCATGCTGGCCAGGGTTGCCTCGATCACAACCAACTGAGCGTTGGTGCGAACCAGAACTGCCTGGTCTGACCAGCGGCTGCCAACCGAACGCGACGCTCGGATCCGGTCACCGATGCCAGCGGCCTCTTCAGCATCAGTGGCATAGGCGCTTATCAGCGGCAAGGGCCCATCGTCGGCGTCGGTAACCAGAGCCGATGCTCGGCCGCCCAAGGTGACGTCGGCCAGTCGAAGAATCTGGGGGCTCGACCGATAGTTCTGGCGCAGCCGGAAGGTCTTGGTCTGGGGTTCGCGGTTCTCGAAGTCGTTCAGCAAGTTCGGGTCGGCCCCGTTCCAACCGTAAATGGCCTGGTTGGGGTCGCCAACCACAAAAAGATCTGCGCTCTCGCCCCGCCATTGCATCAGAAGGTCATATTGGAGCGGGTTGACGTCTTGGAACTCATCAACCGACAAGTGCCGGTGCCGCCAGCGCACCGCCGCTGCATAGGACGGGTCAGCCTTAAGGTCCCTGGCGGCCAGGGCTAGCAGATCATCAAAGTCGACAATGCGGTTTCGGCGTTTGTGTTGTGCGTAGCTGACCATGAGGTCGGCCATCTTCGAAGCCGGTATTGGGCTGCTGCGGTTCTGCTTGGCCGCTGCGGCCTCATACCCCTCAGGGCCGATCATGCGGGCTCGAGTCCACTCAAGCTCGTTGACAACATCAAACACCACCGACGAACCCTGCGGAGCTGGGATTCCGCCCTGCTTGAGAAGCTGAGCGATGATCCTGTATTTGCGATCGATAATTGACGGCGGCTTGATGTTGCGCTCTTCCCAGCGCATCCGTAGCTGAAGCAAAGCAATCGAGTGAAATGTGCCTGCTAGCACGTCGTCGCGAAGACCGACTTGGCGGAGACGTTTCTTGAGCTCCACTGAAGCCTTGCGGGTAAACGTGAGGGCAAGAACTCGCTGCGGGTCGGTTTCTCCCGAAGCGATTCGCCATGCAATTCGCCTTGTCAGGACCCTTGTCTTGCCCGATCCTGCTCCCGCGTGGACCACAATTGGGCCACCTGAAGCGGTGACGGCATCGAGCTGCTCAGAATTCAAGCTGTCAAGCAACCGGGCCGGATCCATAGGTTTAGGCTAAGGCGATGACCTTGCGCTTCGGACCGCCAGTTGTAGCTATTCCAGGCCCGTCCATCGTGCCTGACCGGGTTCTAGACGCCATGCGTCGCCCAATGCCCAACATCTACGCTGGCGAACTGATCGAGGTCAACGAGGAAATTTTTGCCGGGTTGGGCGCCATCGCACGAACCAAGCACGAGAGTTTCGTGACCATCTCCAATGGCCATGGCGGTTGGCAGATGGCGTTGTGTAACACTCTGTCGGCCGGAGACAAGGTGCTGGTTTGTGAGTCGGGTCGTTTTGCGATGATCTGGGGCGACATGGCAGCACTTTCGGGCCTACAGGTCGAAGTCCTTGGCGGAACTGACCGCGATCCAGTGGACCCAACAGCATTGGCTGAGCGCTTGGCCAATGATCCAGACCAAGAAATAGCCGCCATACTGATCGCCCAGACTGACACGGGATCTTCGGTGAAGAACGACATCGAGGCTATCGGCCACGTTGTTCGCGATGCCGATCACCGGGCCTTACTTATGGTCGACTGCATAGCCTCGATGGGGTGCGAGCAATTTGAGATGGATGCTTGGGGAGTCGACATCGCAGTTGCCGGCTCTCAAAAAGGGCTGATGGTTCCGCCTGGCTTGGGGTTTTGTTGGGCCGGTCCTAGAGCACTAAAGGCCTATGAAACGGCTGGTCTTCGGGTTGCCATCTTTGACTGGGAGCCCCGAATGAATCCTCAGGCGATCTATAGCCAATACAGCGGCACACCCCCGATCGCCCACATGTATGGCATCCGCGAATCGATGAGAATGATCAACGAAGAAGGCGGAATGGAAGCAGTTTGGGCTCGGCACACGGTTCTGGCTGACGCGGTCCGGGCCGCGGTTGAAGCTTGGTCATCTCCAGGGGCAATTGAATTCAACATCACCGATCCAGCCCACCGCTCCAACGCCGTCACAACAGTTCTAACTGGCAAGGCCTCAGCAGATGAGCTTCGTGACTGTTGCGAAGGCGGAGCCGGACTGACCATTGGTATAGGAGTTGGCGCCAAGGCCGAACACAGCTTCCGGATTGGTCATATGGGGCACCTGAACCCGCCGTCGATCCTGGGAACCCTGGGCACAATTGAAGCGGCGCTTCAGACGATCGGCTGCCCGACTGGCGGATCTGGCGTCGCCGCTGCCGCAGAGGTAATCGGAAAGTCGCTGTAGTATTTATTCATGGCCAAGGTCCCAGAGTTCCTCAATCAAAACGAAGATGTCGTTTTGGATCTGCGGCCTCACTGGTGGTTTTTCGTAAAGCCCTTCGCCGCCCTAATCGGTGCGATCGCTGTAGGCATAATCGTTTTGGCAATGGGCAACGACGGTGGCGCTTCGGGGGCAGCCAATATCGTTGCCGGGCTTTTGTTGTTAGGCGCGGTCGGCTGGTTTGGCATTGCTTATGTTCAGTGGAGCACCACCCAATTCATTCTTACGACCGACCGGCTGATCTCTCGAACCGGTGTGTTCACCCGGCAAGGCACCGAGATTCCTCTTGAGCGAATAAACACAGTCTTCTTTCGTCAAACATTCTTTGAGCGGTTGATACGCACTGGTGATCTCGAGATCGAATCTGCATCTCAAGAAGGCAGTTCAGAGTTTTCCGACATTCGCCGCCCTCTAAATGTGCAGAACGAGATTTATTACCAGATGGAAAACAACGAGAATCGAAAGTTCGATCGGGTTGGTGAGCGCATGTCTGAGGCCATGCAAGGTGGCGGCACAGCAGGCTCTGGTACAGGCCATTCCATACCGGAAAAGATCGAGCAGCTCGACAATCTTCGCCGCAAAGGCGTGCTAACTGAGGCAGAGTTCCAAGACAAGAAATCGGAGCTGTTGAAGCGGCTATAGCCTCAGTGTGTGAATCCCAAAACTCCCGCCACACAATTCTCGATCTGCCTCAATCTCACCTTGGACAACAAGCCCGGCGTGCTGGGCAAAGTGGCCACCGCAATCGGCACCGCCGGTGGCTCGATATATGCAATCGACGGATTCGTAGCAAAGGGCCCGCTGCTATCTCGTGAGATAACCGTCAACTGCTACAGCGTTGACCATCAGGCCGAAATCGTGGCTGCGGTTGAAGCGGTCGACGGTGCCCAGCTGAATGGCTGGCACGATCGAACATTCCAGATGCACTCGGGCGGCAAGATCGAAGTTCTGGCCCTAGAAGCGGTCTCAGACGCTGATGATCTCTCGATGGCCTACACACCGGGCGTTGCTCGCGTGTGCCGAGCTATCGCAGAGGACGAGTCGCTGGCTGATGAGCTAACGATTCGCAAGAACACGGTGGCAATCGTTAGCGACGGCACTGCGGTGCTGGGCTTGGGTGACATCGGCCCCAAAGCTGCTATGCCAGTGATGGAGGGCAAGGCGCTGTTGTTCAAGGAATTCGGTGGAGTGGATGCCTTCCCGATCTGCCTGGACGTTAACTCACCAGAAGAGCTGATCGAAACCGTGGTGAGGCTGGCGCCGACATTTGGCGGCATCAATCTTGAGGACATCGCCGCACCGGGCGCCTTTCAAGTTGAAGAAGCTTTGAAGGAACTTCTAGACATACCGGTCTTCCATGATGACCAGCACGGAACAGCCGTTGTTGCCTTGGCAGCCCTTGAGAACGCGTTGCGAGTTGTCGGCAAAGAGATGAGTGAGGTCAGAGCGGTCATTGCGGGCACTGGAGCCGCAGGAATTGCCATCGCCAAGATTCTGCTTGGCGCTGGCATTGGTGACCTCATCGGCACGGACCGTCAGGGCACAATTTACGATGGCCGTGATGGCTTGAACTCGGCCAAGCAGTGGCTAGCTGAAAACACAAACGCCAACAACTTCCAGGGAACTGTGGGCGACGCCATGGCAGGAGCTGACGTTTTCATCGGAGTCAGCGGACCCGGGATTATCTCCGTCGAAGACGTGAAGTCGATGGCTAAGGATCCAATCGTGTTCGCAATGGCCAACCCGGATCCAGAGATCAGACCTGAAGAGGTGGAAGGCCTAGTCGCCGTGATGGCAACCGGCCGCTCGGATTATCCGAATCAGATCAACAACGTGTTGGCCTTCCCGGGAATCTTCCGAGGAGCCCTAGATGCTCGAGCAACTGACATTTCAGAAGCAATGAAGCTGGCTGCGGCCCACGCCATTGCGTCTTCAGTTTCTGACGACGACCTCTCGGCTACCAACATCGTGCCGTCGGTGTTCGACAAAGAGGTGTCTAGGCGAGTGGCAGCAGCGGTGCATGACGCCTGTGTCAACTGCTAGCGACTCAAAGGCTCCATTGGACTAGTTGCCCCACGAGATCGTCGTGGTAACCCAAGGCGGTGGCCAAGGCCAAACTGGCTAAAACTAGAACCGATCCACCAAGCAAAAACGGTCGCGCCGGCAACAGCACTGGGCTAGGAATGGCCGCTATTACTCCACCTATCACAACCAACGGAGCCAGCACTCCGATTACATAAAGCCCAAGTTTGAAAAGCGATCCTGGCCCTGCTCCAGGCAGCTCACCAAGTAGGGTCCCAAATTGTTCGCCGACACAGGGCTCCCAGAGGAAAGCCGCTGCGCTGCCGGCCAGCAATCCGCCGGTTGCGGCGACTGGGTCGAGTCTGCGGACCATCGGCACCGCCAAGAATGCAAGTGCAACTGCGAGGGCAATGGCGGGAAGACTTGTGCCTACATCGGAAATGCGATCTGAGTAGCGGAGCCAGGCCGAACCAATTGCACCAACAATGAACCCGGCTAACGCCCAGCTTGATTCTTTGGGTCTGGCAGCCAAACCGGTGGCAAGCCCGGGAATGAGAAGGATGAACGAACACGGCAAAAACGCCGACTCCAGCCCTTCTCTCAGCAGTTCAATCAGCACAGCAGTTCAATCAGCACAGCAATTCAATCAGCACAGCAGTTCAATCAAAGCAGCTCTGCTAAGTCTCGTTGGCGATCAGCCAATCGACGGTTGCGTTTAGCTCGTCGTACTTTCCTTCGCCGATGTGGTCAAACCGGATCCGGCCTTGAGTGTCAAGCACGTAGGTGCGGGGCCAGAAACGGCGGTCTTCTTGCCAGAATCGAAAGTTGAACTTGTTCGTATCAAGAGCGATCGGCCAGACAACTCCGAGATCGGCCGAGGCAGCAATGATGTTGTCCACGTCCTTCTCGTGATTGAACTCTGGAGCGTGTACTCCGATCACTTCGAAGTTTGGGTTGTCCCCGTGCTTTTCATACAGCTGGGCCATGTTGTCGAGGGTGCGTTTACAGTTGATACAGCCGAATGTCCAGAACTGAACGACTCGAATTTGGCCATCGAATTGGCTGAACTCGGTGGCGTCGGTGTTGAGCCAACCGTCAAGCTTCTCAATCCCGGGAGCATCTCTAATCACTTCGGGTGCGTCACTCAGGGTTGTTGTGGTGGCCGGGGCTTCGGCTTCAGTGTCGGCACCGCTTGCCGAATCAGCCCCAGTGGTGTCTCCATTGTTTGCGCTAACGACCCCTGCCTCGTCCGAGCCGCCAACGTTTACTGCGATCAGGGCGGCACCAGCCACGACTGCCAGGGCTAGGGCGATGAAGGTTGCTCTGCTCATTGTGATCTTCTCGATTCGTCCGCGTCCGGCCCCAAATAGGCACTGAGATTACTTGACCTCATCAACGTACCTTCGGCTTTGGAACCGACGCAGTCGCCACGGCTAGTGTTCGCCACATGTTCACAGGATCCCAACTGCCCGAATCTTCTACTGGAACAGCAATAAACGGCGAAATAGAGCTGCAATGGGAGCATTTCCCAACTGGCGGAGAGCCGTTGCTACTTATTAACGGCCTGTCATCGCCACGAGTTGCCTATGACCTTGGATTCATTCTTGAGATGGCTCACCGGGGCTTTGACGTGGTCCGTTTCGATAACCGCGATGCCGGCAAATCCACTAGTACAAACGGCGGCTACGGGCTAGGCGACATGGCTGCTGATGCGGTTGCGGTGATGGATGCAGTCGGTTGGGGCACTTGCCACATCTTCGGCATGAGCATGGGCGGAATGATTGTGCAGCAACTGGGCATTCAGTTCCCGGAGCGCCTGCGGACGATGACATCATTAATGTCTCGCACCGGAAACCCTGACTATGGCGCGGCGACACCCGAAGCCATGGAGGCCCTAATGATGCCTGCGCCTGAAGGGCGCGAGGCCTGGCTCGATCAGCGCGTGTTTACAGAGTCGATCTGGGGTTCGCCCGAAGCGTCGAATGCTGAACTGGCTCGGGCCAAGGGTGAGACCTTGTTCGACTACGGCATGAATGCGGCCGGCGTTGTGCACCAATACAAGGCAATCGTTGCCTCGGGCCGCCGAGACGAGG
The DNA here is from genome assembly GCA_937922785.1 of uncultured Acidimicrobiales bacterium. GTDB lineage: Bacteria > Actinomycetota > Acidimicrobiia > Acidimicrobiales > SZUA-35 > CALAJQ01. Next base: position 55,891 of record CALAJQ010000025.1, on the reverse strand, counting down.
CGCTGTCTCAGGTTCAGGTTCCAACACTGGTGATGCACGGCAGTGCCGACACGCTCATCACGCCCGAAGGCGGTATGCACACCGCCGAGGTGATACCGAATGCCAAGTTCGTTTTGTTGGAAGGCATGGGCCACGATTTGCCCGAGTTCTACTGGTCACAAATTGCCGACGCTGTCGCCAGCTTGGTAGCTGAAGCCGGATTCGGCCAAAGTTAAGCTCATGGGTCCACTTCAGGGAATAACAGTTATCGAACTTGCCGGCATCGGTCCAGGTCCATTTTGTGCCACGTTGCTTAGCGACACGGGGGCGCGTGTGATTCGTGTCGAGCGTCCAGGCTCGGTGCGGCCCGACGCCGGGCCCCAATTAGACGTGCTTACTAGGGGTCGCGAGTCAATCGCCATCGACATGAAAAGTCCCGATGGCATCGAGCTGTTGATGAAGCTGATCGAGTCGGCCGACGCGCTTATGGAAGGATTCCGGCCAGGAGTAACCGAGCGACTTGGTGTTGGCCCCGATGATTGCCTGGCTCGCAACCCGGCGTTGGTGTACGGCCGCATGACCGGTTGGGGTCAAGACGGTCCGTACTCTCACGCTGCCGGGCACGACATCAACTACATCGCCTTGGCTGGGGCGCTTGAGCCGATTGGTCGCTCCGGCGAAGCCCCGGTTCCGCCGTTGAACTTGGTCGGCGACTTTGGTGGCGGCGGCATGTACCTGGCCTTTGGCATGGTGTGTGCGTTGTTGGAAGCCAAGGGGTCAGGCAAGGGTCAAGTTGTTGATGCGGCAATGGTTGATGGCGCGGCGAACTTGATGAACATGTTCTGGAGCTTGAAATCGATGGGTGTGTGGAAGCCAGAACGAGGCACCAACATGCTTGACAGCGGCGCCCATTTCTATGACGTCTATGAGTGTTCTGGGGGAGACTACATCAGCATCGGTTCGATCGAACCGCAGTTCTATGCAGAGCTGATGCGCCTAACCGAACTTGAAGGTGACGAACAGTTCGCCAAGCAACACGACCGGGCTCAATGGCCCGCCATGAAGGGTCGGCTGAAGGCTTTGTTCAAGACCAAGACTCGCGACGAGTGGTGTGAGCTAATGGAACATACCGATGTCTGCTTCGCTCCAGTTTTGTCGATGGAAGACGCAACCCAGCATCCGCATATGGTGGCCAGGGGAACGTTTGTGGAGATCGACGGCCAAACCCAAGCCGGCCCCGCCCCTAGGTTCAGCAGAACCGAAGCCGAGATTCAGGGCCCACCCGCTGTGCCCGGTTCCGGAACCGACGGCGTCCTAGCGTCGCTAGGCATGGATGATGCGGCGATTGCCCAGCTCCGATCGTCCGGCGTAGTCGCCTAACACCCAAACACACCTCCTCCGAACACCCCCCCCTCCGAACTGACCTGGCTACCAGCCACCAATCCCGAACCGACCTGGCTACCAGCCACCAATCCCGAACTGACCTGGCTACCAGCCGGGTTTGACTGGCTACACCGCCAGTACGGATTTTGTGGCGGTTTCTCAGGTCAGTACCGGTGAAAGATCAGTACGGCGAGAAAATCTAGCCCATGAACTCGGCGCCATAGGTCTTGGTGAAGTCGGCGAGGATTTCCTCCAGCGGAAGGTCATTGAAGCTGCCGTGCTGTTTCACATATTCCATGTGACGTTGACCGCTCTGGTCATAGGCGTGCATAAGGGCGTCTTCGGTGCCGTCGAACTCCAAGACTTTCACTCCGAATCGATCACAAAGCTCGATGTTGAATGCAGAGCTCACCTTGAACCAGCGGTCGTCCAGAAGAAGCTCGGAGTAGCCATGCCAGGAGAACAGATCAGTTCCCATCTTGGCCGAGAGCTTCTCTGTGGTGAGGTGGTTACGAACGTCGGCGAAGCCCAGTCTCGCTGGGATTCCGGCGCGTCGAGCAGCTGCGGTTAGTAGCACTGATTTGGGCGTGCACCAGTTTGATGAGGACTTTGCCACTGAGCTGGCTTTGTAAACTTCGGGCTCTGTCGAGATCTCGTAAGGGTCATAGCGCAGTCCATCTCTAACCGCGTGAAACAAAGCCACGGCCTTGTCGGATTCGGTAGCTTCCGGACTGGCGTCGGCTAGCGCCTGGTTTACAAACTCGCCAACCTCAGCGCTGTCGGAATCTATGAACCAGGTAGGTTCAAGCCAGGCCGGATCAACTGTGAGTCCCATGAACTCCAAGACTAGACGGGGTATGAACTGGGTCCGAATCTTCCTACCCTTCAGTTGCGTTTTGAGATCTCGACAAGCGCGTCAATGTCAAGTTGTTCTTCTAGCTGATCGGCCCAAGCGTTGAGGGCGGTATCGACGGTCGCGTCGTAGGAACCGATCGACGTGGCTCCCAGGTCAGACAGGAAGTGGCTGCGAAACTCGTCGCTACCAAACAGGCCGTGAACATAAGCGCCCATGACCCTTTCTGACTCTGAGACGGCCCCCTCAGCGTCCCCACCGATCTCAAGGAATGGTCTCGCCGCAGCTGGCCCGGCCGTTTCCCCGACATGGATCTCATAGCCGGTAACCGGAAGGCCTGAGCCGACGTGTATGCCCTGAACCTGCCGTGTCACCTTGGCCTCATGCAGCACAGTGTCGACCTCTAGGTATCCCAAACCAGTCACTTCGCTTGGAGGACCTTCAACTCCGGCCGGGTCGGCGATCGTTCGACCCAGCATTTGGTATCCGCCACACAAACCGATCAGGCGGCCACCGCGGCGAACATGAGCTTCGATGTCAACGTGCCAGCCCTGGTTTCGCATGAACGCAAGGTCGGCGATGGTCGACTTTGTGCCAGGCAAGATGATCACGTCGACTGCGGGGATTGGTTGACCGGGCGGGACCATCACAACGTCGACATCGGGCTCAAGACTGAGCGGGTCAAGGTCATCGAAGTTGGCGATCCGGCTAAGCATCGGCACAGCAATTGTCAGCGAACCACCGCCCACTTTGCCCGACAACTCGACAGCGTCTTCGGCAGGAAGCGAGGCGAGAGAATGAGCCCAGGTGACTACTCCAAGCGACGGCCAGCCTGTGTGATTTCTAATGGTGTCCAGGCCGCTGTCGAACAACTCGACATTGCCTCTGAACTTATTGATCAGGAACCCGGCAACGAGCGATCGGTCCGTGGAGTTGAGAACTTGGTGCGTGCCGACAAGGCTGGCGATGACGCCACCTCTGTCGATGTCGCCAGCCAGGATTACTGGCACGCCCGCTGCTTCAGCGAATCCCATGTTGGCTATGTCACCTTGACGCAAGTTGGTCTCGGCGGGGCTGCCAGCACCTTCGACAATTACAAGACCGGCCCGGTTTCGAAGGATCTCGAAACTCTCAAGCACCTTGGGCAGCAACTCGTCGCGGCGGTGGCCGAAACGACCAGAACCCAGATGCCCGGCCGGCCTGCCCTGAACAATCACTTGGGAACCGATGTCACTTTCAGGCTTCAGTAACACAGGGTTGTGGTGGATCGAAGGGGCTACGTTGGCCGCTTGGGCCTGAAGCGCTTGGGCCCTGCCGATCTCGCCGCCATCATCGGCCACGGCGGCGTTGTTAGACATGTTCTGTGGTTTGAAGGGTTCAACCGCGATGCCTCGGCGGGCGAATACACGGCACAACCCAGCAACCAAGACTGACTTGCCGGCATTGGAGTTTGTTCCCTGGATCATTAAAGCGTCAGCCGGCACGAGGCGAGTGTACGGCGCTTGATCAGGCGGAGTTGACGCCTGATTCGGATACAAACCGTGAATGAGTTTGACTGAAGCACTTGCCGACCCCGTTCGCAAAGAGGCCTTGATCGTTGCTGGCCTGGCGGCCCTCGATGCAGAAGTTGACGAGCTGGGCGGCATCAAAGGCAAGATCATCGAGACTGGCTATGACGCGGTAGTGAAGCTTCGTCCTGGTTTCATTCGCTCTAACGTCGAGGTGATGTTGCCGAGTTTTGCTGAGGTCATCGATCCACACCTGGCCGCGGCCCGCCAGACCCCGGACCTCAACAAGTACTTCACCGACTCGGCCGACACCATCGCCGAAGATCTTCTAGGGGTTACCGATGCGCGCGCCGAGCGCGCCAACAACGCAGTAGCGAAGGGCATCTACTCAAAGATGCGGGGCATGGCCGCCAAGTACGTAGCCAATGCCGTCCCACGGCTAGGAACGCTGGCAAACAAACACGGCTAGTGCCAACCACTCCGGCCAGCGCCGACTAGCGACGTCCTCGCTCCCTCTCGCCATCGTGCCCTCTCGCCATCGTGCCCTCTCGCCATCGTGCCCTCTGGCCAAATTTCTGCCCCAGGTGACAATCTGCCCAAATTTCTGCTGGGGGTGACAACCAGTGTCACCCACAGCTGACATTTCGGGGTTTTGTCACCTACAGCTGACATTTCAATCGAACGAACCGCTGCGAACGACAGCTTCTGCCCTTAGCAGAATCGGGTAGATGAGGGCCCAGCCGGTGTCACACTCGGGCCATGAACATGATGGCTACGAATCCTCTTGACCGACTTCTGGATCGGAGGGTTCTCCTCCTTGGCTCCGAAGTAAATGACGAAAGTGCCAACCGTCTAGTTGGTCAATTGCTGATGCTTTCGGCAGAAGATCCAGACAGCGACATCTGCCTTTTCATCAACTCGCCCGGTGGTTCGGTAATGGCGGGCCTGGCGGTATACGACACGATGCAACTGATCCCAAACGACGTCGCCACAGTGGCGGTCGGATTTGCCGCAAGCATGGGACAGCTCCTGTTGTGCGGGGGAGCGCCGGGCAAACGCTTTGCCTTGCCCCACGCCCAGATTGTTATGCACGAAGGATCGGCTGGCCTAGGAGGCTCGGCCGCAGACGTTGAGATCCAGGCGGCGAACTTGATTGCAACACTCGACCAACTCCGGTCGATCATCGCCCGCCACACTGGTAACAGCATTGAAGACGTCGAGCGTGACGTTGGCCGTGACCGTTGGTTCAACGCCGAAGAGGCCCTCGACTATGGCTTCGTCGATCATGTTGTCACCGCCATCGAAGAGATTCTACCCAAGCCGCCAACCCGCCAAGTCGGCCTGGCCAGGTCATTTGCAGAGGTGTCATCATGAGTAGCTACACCATCCCTACCGTCATCGAAAAGACAGATCGAGGCGAACGGGTTTCAGACATCTTCAGCCGGCTGCTATCAGAACGGATTGTCTTTGTGGGCACTCCAATCGATGACGGCGTTGCCAATGTTGTGGTTGCTCAGCTTCTTCATCTGGCCGCTGAAGTGCCCGACCGTGATATCTCGCTTTACATCAATTCGCCGGGCGGATCGTTCACCGCCACCCTGGCTATCTATGACACCATGCGTTTCATCCCGGCCGACGTGGCCACGCTTTGTGTTGGTCAGGCTGCGTCTACCGCGGCGATGCTTCTGGCCGCCGGCACGCCCGGCAAGCGAGCCGCGCTCCCGCATTCACGCGTGCTGCTGCATCAGCCTCACACCGGTGTGTCTCAAGGTTCAATCAGTGATCTGGCTCTGGAGGCCGCCGAGCTTGCCCGCGTCAGAGTAGAGGTTGAGGAAATCCTGGCGCTACATCTTGGGCGCGACAGCTCCGAAGTGAGGGCAGACACGGACCGGGCCTTGGTGCTTCGAGCAGACGAAGCCGTAGCGTATGGCGTAATTGATCAGGTTCTTGTGGAGTCAGGCAGCCAGCATAAAAGCTTGGCGGCTTCTGCGATCAGACCCGACGCGTAGCTGTCGAGCGGCCCGCTCCAAAACCTCGGCTACCTCTAGTTCAAGCGAATCACAGACCGCCTCAAGCAGATCGGACGACACCTCTTTACGACCGCGTTCGATCTCGCTGAGGTACTGAAGTGAGACGGCCGCTTCGCCCGCTACATCGGCCAACGTGCGGTCTTGAGAACAGCGCTCTTCCCGCAAGACATCCCCGATGACGTCCCGAACTTTGGGCGTGTCGGACTCGGGCGCAGGGTCGTTCGGGTTTGAGGCCATGGTCCGATGGTAGCGGAGTGATCCGGCGGGTTCGGAACAGGCCGATGTCGAGTTGCGTCACGGCTCCTAGGCTTAGGCGCACATGTCAACACTTGTTTGTTTCCACGCCCACCCCGACGACGAGGCCATAAGCACCGGTGGTCTCATGGCCAAGGCAGCTGCGCAGGGCCATCGAGTAGTGCTTGTGACCGCTACCGGTGGCGAGCTAGGCGAACCGAAACCCGGAGTACTTAAAGAAGGCGAAGCTCTGGAAGATCGTCGTGCGATCGAATTGGCCGAGTCCTGCAAAGTCCTTGGCGCCGAGGCTCCGCGGCTGCTCGGCTATCGGGATTCGGGAATGATGGATGAGCCCAGTAACGACGATCCCACGTGTTTCTGGCAGGCAGACGTGGCTGAAGCAGCCCAGAAGTTGGCTGCGATCCTGGTTGAGGTCGACGCCTCGGTCATGACGATCTATGACCCGCACGGACTTTACGGCCACCCTGATCACATTCAGGTCCACCGGGTCGGGCTTGCAGCCGCAGAACTCGTGGGGCCCTCTCTCAAGGTTTATGAGTCAACCGTGAACCGCGAACGCGCTATCGAGGGCATGACCCAAATGGCTGAAGAAGGTCAAGAGGGCACGCCAGACCCAGAAGAGATGCAGGACTTTGGCGTCTCAGAAAAGGACTTGGCGTTCTCGATGGATGTCACCGGCTACATCGGAGCAAAGCGTGAGTCTTTGCGTTGTCATGCCAGTCAAGTGTCTCCCGACGACATGTTCTTAAGCGTGCCTGACGAAGTCTTTGGGCAAATGTTTGGAACCGAATGGTTTGCCATTCCGGGTCTCTTTGACACCGGGGGAGCTGTCCCAACTGACATGCTGCCGGGCCTCTAGTGCAGCACTATCGGTTTGTCATTGAGACACTCATCGCTTCGGGCCGTCGAATTCCTTCACGCGGTGGTGACCTTATGGTTGCTCAACGCGACAACTCTGACTCGCTTGATTGGGAACTGGTCCACCAAACCAGTGAGATCGTGACGCTGGTTCAAGCGCCGTATGAGCTGGAGATGGACGGCCCCGAGGGTGCATTAAGCGGCCCTGCGGTGCTCGTCCGTACCGATGGTCGGAGCCATGTGTTTCGGGGAGCTGGCACCTTGGAAGGTTTCGGCTCCTTCGAAAGATGGCTACCTGACTTCTAGCTCAGAGTTCGCCGAGGGCATCCTCAATGCCCTTGTGGAATGTTGGGTAGGCATAGATCATCGACTTCAGCGTTGACACCGGAATCTTCGCATGAACCGCTAACGACAACAATCCGAGAACTTCGCCGCCATGAGGGCCAACTGAGGTTGCCCCGACGACTACTACAGCGTCGGCGTCAACCACAATCTTGATGAAGCCCTCGTTGCCAGTTGAATGCAGCCAACCTCTAGCTGTGTGACCAACCTGCTTGAAAGCAACGGCAACATTGATGCCTTTGTCTCGCGCCTCGGCTTCGGTTAGGCCTACCGCTCCGACCTCAGGGTCAGTGAAGGTGACCGCCGACAGCGCATCAAGGTTGAGTGGCTCGGTCTTGTTGCCCAGGATGTCCTGAGCAGCAACTGCGGCTTGGCGAGTTGCGAGGTGAGTGAAGAGGCCATCGCCAGCGATGTCTCCAACCGCCCAAAGGCCGTCGGTGACTTTCTGGGTGCCGTCAACTTCGAAGTAGCGCATGTTCTCGTCAAGACCCAGGTTCCCAACTCCCAATTCCTTTAGGAATGTACGACGCCCAGCAGCAACCAATAGCTTCTCGCCGGTGATCTCTGTTCCGTCAGGCATCGAGACAGTGAATGTTTCATCCTCGAATGAAACCGACGAAGCGAACTGGCCAGTGTGAACGGCGATACCTTCAGCTTCGAACACCTCGGCAAGCACCTCGCCAGCTTCAGGTTCGTTGCGGGGGAGCAGTCGTCCTTCGCCTTCGATGACAGCTACCTTCACGCCAAATCGAGACATGACCTGGGCTAGCTCAGCACCGATTGCGCCTCCGCCTAGGACAATCAACGACTCGGGAAGTTCTTTCGTCTCAACGATCTGGTGGTTCGTCCAAAAGGGAGTGTCGGCCAGCCCGGGTATTGGTGGCACCGCGGCCAGAGTTCCGGTCGCAACGACAATGCCCTTGCTGGCTTTGAAGATCTCACCGTTTACTTCAACGGTGTTTGGGGCAGTGATGACGCCACGGCCGCGAATGAAGTGGCCACCCTTGCCAACAAAGCGATCAACAGCGACGGTGTCGTCCCAGTTGTCGGTGGCTTGGTCGCGAATTCGAGCTGCAACTGGAGCCCAGTCTGGAGTTGTGGTGGACTCGCCGGCCAGGTCGGCTACTCGACGGCTTTCAGCAAGCAGGTTTGATGCCCTGATCATCATCTTGCTGGGTACACAACCCCAGTACGGGCACTCGCCGCCAACCAGCGAAGCTTCAATTCCGACAACCTTTAGGCCCGCCTCTGCCAGCTGCCCACCGACGGTTTCTCCCGCCGGGCCGAGGCCGATTACTACAACATCTACGTCTTGGGCTGATTCCATGGACTTGGAACAACCGCCCTCCGGAAGTAATTCCGCAGCTCAAAAATGTGCCGGGCTAAATCGAACTGACCTGGGAAACAGTCACCACTTCGGTTCTGGCGGTGTAGCTAGCCAAAACCGGCTGGTAGCCAGGTCAGTTCAGATTTTGTGACTGGTAGCCAGGTCGGTTCGGATTTTTAGTAGGTCGTCATATCTAGGGCCGATGGGTGCGATTTCCCATACAGATACTTACTCGACTCACTATCGCTGCAAACCATGGTGGCATAGGTTGTTTATTAAGAAACACCTTCGACCCGACGATGTAGGCAGTGATGATGCGAACAAGTGAGCAAGTAGCGGCAGAGCTAAAGGAAGCATTCGGACTAGATATACCCGATCTAAGACACGGGCTATCGCAAGACGAACTCTTCACGGCGGCTATCGAAAACGACAAGGGCCGAATCTCCCCGGATGGTCCTGAGGATGCCCAAAAGGCATACCAAACTGCTCTCGGTCTAGATGGCCCGTTGGTCTATTACACCGACCCAACTTGTACCGGCCGTCCCACCAAGGACACTTTCGCTGTTGATCGTCCAGAAATCTCCGATGAGGTCTGGTGGAAGCCCGACTTCGGCAAGTTCGACGCTGACAAATTCGATGCTCTTTTGCCACGAGTCATTGCTCACCTCAACGAGCGTCAGTCAACCATGTACTCAACAGACGTTTTCTGTGGCTGGGACCCAGAGTTCGCAGAGCCGTACCGCTTCGTCGGCGAGTACGCCACCCACGCCTACTTCTGCAACATCATGTTCCCCAAGCAGGTTCGGGACGATTCAGATCGTCCAACCGCTGGCTGGACGCTCATCAACGTTCCATCATTCGAAGCCGATCCAGACCGCGATGGCACTAAGTCAAAGCGTGGCGTGATAATCGACATCAAGAACCGTGTCGCTTTGGTAATTGGTAAGGCTGACTATTGCGGCGTCAACAAGAAGACCATGTTCACTTTGATGAACTTCGTGCTTCCTTCCAAGGGTCAGCTCTCAATGCATTGCTCGGCCAACGTCGGCAAGGACAATGACTCAGCAATCTTGTTTGGCCTTTCAGGCACCGGCAAGACCACTCTTTCTGCTGATCCCAACCGTTTGCTCATCGGCGACGACGAGCACGTTTGGACCGACACCGGAGTCTCCAACTTCGAAGACGGTTGCTATGCGAAGCTGATCGATCTCAACAAGAAGAACGAGCCAGTCATCGCAGCCGCAATGTCAATGAAGGGCACTCTTATTGAGAACGTGCCTGCGCTTCCTGGCAAGGCAATCGAGGACACCGACCCTCAGGAGTTCGACCTCACCGACGGTTCAGTAACTGAAAACACACGCTTCGCTTACCCGCTTGATTGCAACCCAGGTGTTGCTGAAGGAGCCAAAGGCCCTCACCCAGAGACCATTGTTCTGCTCACCGCAGATGCCTTCGGTGTGCTCCCTCCAGTTTCGATTCTGACTCCGGAAGAAGTCATGTATCACTTCGTAACTGGCTTCACCTCCAAGCTTGCTGGCACCGAGGTTGGTATAACCGAGCCTGAAGCAACCTTCAGTGCGTGTTTCGGCGGCCCGTTCATGGCTCACAAGCCTTCGGTTTACGCTCAGCTTCTGGCTGACCGTATGGAGAAGCACAAGACTCGCTGCATCCTGCTGAACACAGGCTGGTCGGGCGGACCATACGGTAAGGGCGAGCGCATGTCTTTGGGTGTCACTCGAGCGTTGCTAGACGCCGCCCTTAACGGCGACCTTGACAATGTTGAGACCACAATCGAACCAACACTTGGCCTTCGCATGCCAACCTCGTGCCCCGGCGTGGACGATGCAGTGCTCAACCCTCGAGACACGTGGGATGACCCTGAGGCATATGACGAAGGTGCTCTAAAGCTGCAAGCCATGTTCCGCGCTAACTATGAAGCTAAGGGCTTTGCAGACTTGGGTATAGCGCCAGCGATGTAATCGAAATCCAAGGAAATTCGAATGACGACCTGCGGCTTCAAACCGCAGGTCGTTTCGTGTCACGACGATAAAGCCACTGCGCTGTTAGCACTGCGCTGTTAGCACTGCGCTGTTCGCACTGCGCTGTTCAAGTGCAGAAGCTAACCTGCCGTTGATCTATCTATGAAGAACTCGACCCTTGTTGTCGTAGCAGCGTCGCTTACCCTGTTGCTTGGATCCTGTGGATCTGATCCGGTAGAGGTCGTTGCTGGTGTTGAGACCTCCGAATCCACCACAACCGAGACGACCGGAGCTCCGGACGCTCCCGTGCCTGGCGAATACGGCGAGACAGGCGAAGAAAGCACCACGACTGCAAGCAGAGAGATAGTTCCAGAGACCGTTTCGCCCACCGATGAAACCGGCGACACGACCGAGCCTTCAGATCACACCGAACCAGTCGACGACACCGAACCCGTAGATGATGGCGATTCGCCTGGCACTGAGCCTGTGCCGCTGGATGAAGACGAAGAGGAATGGCGCCTACATCCACTTGCCGGGATGGTTCTGGAACCGCAAGATCTGGGCGAGGGATGGTCTTCTGGGTACGTCGATATAACCGAGTACGAGGAGGCCGACGCAGACAACCTCGTCTGTGGAGTAGCGGCACCTGATGAGTTGGATGGCCTAGAGGTTGAATCGTCTGGGCCCGGGGGTCAAGAGTTTGTTCAGATGGTGGGCCAAGGAACAGAGGATCAAGCCCAAGGCTGGGTTGACGCCTTCGCAGGGTTGGCGGCTTGTGACGGTTCGGAAGCTTCTGAGTCGATTGAAGGAACTTTGGTGGCGGTCGAGATTGCTGGAGCAGACAGCGCGTTCGGTCTCGAAATGGTGACTGGCGAAGAACCAAGCGAGTTCGTCCGGTTGGTTGGAGCCCGGTTTGGCAACGTGTTCGTAGTCGTCGGATCAGCCCACGAGGCTTCGGACTCTGCCATGAACCTGGAAACACTTCAGGATTTTGTTTCCGCAGCTGGGGAACGGATCGGCAGCTAGCCAGCCACCAGAGTCATGGTTCGTATGCCGAGTCCCATCAAGAAGAGTGACCCGAACCCGTAGAACAAGTAGCGGAAATGGTCGGTCTGGGCCCGGTAGCTGTAGATCACCGCGACCGCGGCCAGCGCAACGAATCCGTAGAACAAGTGGATCTCGGGGATCTCAACGCCGTCAGCTTGGAACCGGATCGCGCCCGTGGTTGCCTGAACGGCGATCGAAGCTTGAGCACCGTATGCGAACCACCACAGTTGTTTCAGCCGCAACGGTTCGATCCAATGCGCGGCCAGGCCCCAGACTCCCGCGATCCCGTTGCTTAGCACCACCACCCACGCCCAGTAGGCGTGAAATGCGCTCACTAGTGGCCTTCGGTGATCCAGGCGGGTGTTGCCATGTCTACTTCCGAGCCCAGTGAAAGCTGCTGAGCCATACCTGCGTCATCGAGGTTGAACACAACTCGCTGGCCAGGTCGCAGCATTCGAAAGACCGAACCCTCAAGGGCCCCCGGTGCAATCTCGTACTCGGAAAGGTCGGTATCAGTGATGACCAAGCCTTCGCGAGTCACCGGGTCATAAGACTTCACAACACCCTGCATCCAAACATCATACAGCCGCCCATTGGCAAGTGATCTGACCCAGAAATTGCCTGTATCTGGCCCGGTTGGTAGTGAATCTGGCACCGCCGGTTAGTTTGGCCCCATGCCCAACACAGTGAAACCGCGAGACATCGTAATTTTCGGAGCCACCAGCTTCGTCGGGCAAATCCTTTGTCAATACCTGGTTGACCAGTACAGCTCTGGCGGAGATTTCAGGTGGGCGATGGCTGGCCGGAACAAAGCCAAGCTCGAGACAGTTGCCCAGGCCACTGGGGCCGATGTTGAGTTGATCGTGGCCGATGCGGATGACGAGTCAGCAATGGCTGAGCTGTGTGAATCGACCAGCGTGGTCGTATCAACCGTTGGTCCATACTCTCTGTTTGGTTCAAAGCTGGTAGCCGCAGCTGCCCGAGCAGGTACCGATTACTGTGACCTCACGGGCGAACCGCAGTGGATGCAACGAATGATCGACGCCAATCACGCAACGGCAACCGAGACCGGTGCCCGAATCGTCCACGCCTGCGGCTTCGACTCTGTTCCTTCAGATCTGGGGGTTTGGTTCACCCAAACACAAGCCCAGGAACAATTCGGCGAGCCGTGTGTATCGATAAGCATGGGCGTGAAAGCAATGTCCGGAGGGGTGAGCGGGGGCACGGTCGCTTCGATGATGAACATCATGGAAGAAATGTCCGACGACCCTTCAATCCGCAAGGTGCTTACCAATCCTTATGCTCTCGCAGTCGATGGTGACAGAAGCGGGCCTCGGCAGCCCAACGTAACGATGCCGGTTTACGACAACGGCCACAACACTTGGATGGCCCCGTTTGTGATGGCCGCAACCAACAGCCGTGTTGTCTTTAGGACCCACTCTTTGCTGGGCAAACCTTGGGGCGAGAACTTCACCTACGGTGAAGCCACCATGATGGGCGATGGACTGGCCGGCCGGGCAAAGGCACTGTCAATGAGTGGCGCGCTAGGCGGATTTATGGGCGCATCGACCGTCGGCCCGTTGCGCAAGGTGCTTGGCAAGTTTTTGCCAGAACCGGGCGAGGGTCCAACTCCCGAAGCCCAAGAGGCAGGATTCTTCGACATCCGCTTCTATGGCACCACAGCTTCAGGCGCAGACATTGTCACAAAGGTCACCGGCGACCGAGACCCCGGATACGGCTCTACAGCGAAGATGTTGGGTGAGGCGGCGGTGACCCTGTTATTCCGCGACCGAGCTGAAGTCGCTGGCGGCTTCTGGACTCCAGCTACTGCCCTTGGCGACAATTACATCGCTGCTCTCGAGGACAAGGCAGGGCTGACCTTCGGCGTTGTTTAAAGGCCGAACCGCTTATCTCGCGCTGTCATAGATGTCGGATAATCTCAGAGCGTGACCGCCCCGCTTTCGATGGCCGACTTTGCCGAGCGTCCGGTTAGCGCGCTCAAAGGGGTTGGGCCGAAGCGAGAGAAGGCACTATCAGCTGTCGGGATCGAGAATCTGCTTGACCTCCTAACCTACTATCCGCGCCGATACCTAGACCGAACCAAAGAGGCCCGGATCGGCGACTTGGTTGAAGGTGACGAGGCCAGTGTCTTGGTGACAATCAAGAGCACATCGATGCGTCGTGTGCGGGGACGCGCCATGGTCAATTCGACAGTGACCGACGGGCAGTCTTCGATGGCCTTGACGTTCTTCAACCAGGCTTGGCGGGAGAAACAGCTGGTGGTCGGTATGCAGGCCATGGTGTTCGGCAAGGTCGGTTCGTTTCGCGGGCAACTGCAAATGACAAACCCAATTGTCGATCTCGTCGGCGACAAAACTGGCCGCATCATCCCGGTCTACCCGCAAAGCGAAAAAGCAGGGCTGAGTAGCTGGGACTTGGCTGGTTGGATTGCCGAAACACTTCGTCGATCGCTCCCACCCAAAGGTCGGGGTGTGCTCGATCCGATTCCCGATGCAATCATCCGCGAGTTCGGCTTTGTTGATCGGAACATGGCGCTCAAGTCGATTCATCAGCCAGAAGAAATGCAGGACATGAGCCAAGCGCGGCGACGGCTCGTGTTTGATGAACTGTTTCGGATGCAGCTGGCCTTGGTCCAGCGCAAGCGCCTGCTGGAGTCGACTCAGGTCGGTGTGGAGCACGTCATAAATGGACCGCTCGTGCAGAAGTTCGCCGAGTCTGTTCCATTCGACCTGACATTGGCTCAGAAACGAACGATCGCAGAGATCTCGGCTGACTTAGCCACGCCCGTTCCAATGCACCGGCTTCTTCAGGGCGACGTCGGCGCTGGCAAAACTTTGGTGGCGGTGGCGTCGATGTTGGCGGCGGTCGATGGCGGTCATCAGGCAGCCCTGATGGCCCCAACCGAGGTCCTGGCCGAGCAGCACTACGTCGGTATCCGAAAGATGCTTGGCGAGCTAACCGTGCCCGACCCCTCAACGTTGATGGGGGAGCGGCCATTGAAGGTGGCCCTGCTGGTCTCACGAATGGGCACCGCCGACACAAAGCGGATCTTGGGTGATCTCATGTTGGGCAACATCGACATTGTCGTGGGCACTCACTCTCTGATTCAGGACCGGGTCATGTTTGATTCTCTGACGATGGTCGTGGTTGACGAGCAACATCGTTTTGGTGTTGAGCAGCGGGCCGCCCTGCGAGACAAAGGTCCAGGCGAACTGGTGCCTGATGTGTTGGTTATGACGGCAACACCGATTCCAAGAACCGCGGCCATGACCGTTTATGGCGATCTCGATGTGAGCGTCCTGGACGAGATGCCTCCTGGTCGAACCCCGATTGTTACCAAGTGGGTAGAGGCGCCGGGCTCTTTGGAAGGCGAGCCGCCGCTTGATCTCGAACTGATGTGGCAAGAAGTCCGAGAACAGGTTGGCGAAGGTCGCCAGGTTTATGTTGTGTGTCCTCTTATTGACGAGTCAGAAAAGCTCGAAGTTGCTTCGGCAGAAGTCACTCATGAGAGGCTGTCTAACTTGGAGCTAGAGGGTCTGAACGTCGGCCTGTTACACGGCCGGCTCTCTTCCGCAGAAAAGGAAGAGACGATGGAAGAGTTCAGGTCGGGGCGAATGGATGTGTTGGTGGCAACCACGGTTATCGAAGTCGGAGTGGACGTTCCAAACGCAACCGTGATGGTGATCCTCGACGCCGACCGCTTTGGTATCGCTCAGCTCCATCAGCTCCGTGGCCGAGTCGGTCGTGGCGCACATGAGTCGAGCTGTTGGCTAGTGGGCGAAGCTACAACTCCCGACGGCGAGTCTCGACTTGAGGCACTAGTTGCTGAGACCGACGGCTTTATTCTCGCTGAGATCGACCTGGAGCTAAGAGGCGAAGGAACGATCTTGGGCGAGCGTCAGAAAGGTCGCAACGACCTACAGCTTGCGTCTCTTCGCAGAGACGGCGAAGTGGTAGTCCAAGCCCGACAGTCAGCAATTGAAGTTTTGGATGCGGACCCCGGCCTAGCCAATCAACCCGAACTAGCCGCCGAACTCCAACTGTTCTTTGCCGAAGAAGACGAAGCCTTCCTCATGAAAGGCTAAACGCCCAAGCCAAATGTCAGCCCCAGGTGACAATTTTCCCAAATGTCAGCCCCAGGTGACAATATGTGTCACCCCCAGCAGAAATTTGGGGGTTTTGTCACCTACAGCAGAAATTAGTGGCTGGTCAGTCGCCTCGACCATCTCGGTCGGACTCGATAACGATGTCCCAACGGTCTAGACAGTCTCGGCAGCGGTAGGGCAGGACAGTGCCTTCATCTAGCTCGCCGTCACCTGGGAACCAGCCCAGCGGGTAACACATGCCGCCGCAATCGACGCAGACAATTTCATGGTCGGGAATCGGCATGACAACAACCTAACGCTCCAAAGATCCAGCCGAGCGTTATCTTCATTGGGTGCGCATCATTGCGGGAACGGCCCGAGGGCGAAGAATCGAAGCCCCACAAGATGGTGGCACCCGGCCCATTCACGACCGGGCCAAAGAGGGCATCTTCAACATGTTGCTCTCACTAAACGGCGAGTTCCACGACTTGGCCGTCTATGACATCTTCGCTGGCTCAGGCGCCTTCGGCCTCGAAGCACTAAGCCGGGGTGCTGCCCACGTCACGTTTGTGGAACGAGCTCCTGGTGCAGCGGCAGTGATTAGGAAGAACATCGAAGCGTTGGGTTTCGCAGATCGAACAACGGTTCTAACAACGCTGGCCGAAACCGCCGTTGCCAACATGGACCGGGTAGATCTGGCCTTCTGTGACCCGCCATATGCCGATGACCCCTGGCTCCAACTCTTGCCTAACATCGCCGCCGACATCCTCGTTGGTCACGCCGAGAACGAGATTCAGCTGACACAAGAGTGGGATGAGCTGAAGCGGCGCCGCTACGGCAGAGCCAAGATCGTTATTGCGGAGCGGGTATCCTAGGAAAATGACAATCGCGCTCTTTCCAGGCTCGTTTGATCCAGTCCACAATGGTCATCTGTCGGTCATAGCTACGGCCGCCCCGTTGTTTGATCGGCTAATTGTGGGCGTGGGTTACAATCCCGAAAAAAAGTCCGGACTTTTTTCTCCCGACCAACGAGTCGAATTAATCAACGAAGCAGTTGACGTTTACCCGAACATTTCGGTGGAGACCTTTACTGGTTTGGTCACCGATGCGGCCCAAAGATTTGGTGCAGATTGCCTGATCAAAGGCATCAGGGGTGCCACCGACCTCGACCAGGAAATGCAACAGGCATTCATGAACCATTCCAGTGGCTCTGTGCCCACATTGTTCGTTCCAGCCACCGGTGCGGCGTCTCTTGTTGCAGGAAGATATGTCAGAGAGGTTGCAGCAATGGGCGGAAACGTCCACGATGTTGTTCCCAGTACTGTGGCTGCGCGTTTGAGAGATATGAGGTCTGGCAGTGACTGATCAATATGTGAATCCCCAAACTGAAGAACTCATCGACGCTGCGATCAGCCATGTTTCTGCTGGGCGGCCTCTTCCGATGTCTTCAACGGTCAAGGTCAACCGGGATGAGCTCCTAGACATTCTTGAAGAGCTGAAGGCCACACTTCCCCAAGAGCTTCAGCGAGCGCGCTGGCTTTTGAAAGAAAAAGAAGAGTTCCTAGACGTTGCTCGAGCTGAACGGCACGAAATTATCGAACAGGGCCGTGCCCAGGTCGCCCGGATGATTGAGCGCCAAGAAATAATTCGGGCCGCCGAGGCCAGGGCAAGGCAAATTGTTGCTGAGGCTCGGGCTGACGCTCGCACTTTGCAGCGTCGAGTCGAAGACTACTGCGACCATAAGCTGGCCAGCTTCGAAGCGGTTCTTGACCGGACGTCGCGAACTTTGCAACAGGGTCGAGAAAAGCTTCTTGGATCTGCAGCCCCGGATGAGTCAGCTCGAGGCGAAGAACCGCCTCCTCCGAACGCTCAAGACATTGATCTTCGTAATGGTCATGAACCGGCGGCAGCGCCTTACTACGAGTACGACAGCTAGATCACGGGTATTTGAATATGGGCCGAAGGCCATTGTTAGCAAACGTTTCGGACCTCCGAAACAGGCTCGGACAACGACGAGACTTCTCAATCGACATTGATCTTGAGCCTCTGTCGGTAATTTCTTCGCGGACAACTGCTGACCCGGTGGTGGGAATGGTGGTGCTTGAATCCATTGAGCGGGGCGTCTCAGTTCTGGGTTCAGTCAACTTCGGCTGGGAAAGCGAGTGCCGGCGCTGCCTGAAAGTCATGAGCGGGTCAATTGATGCCGTTGTTGATGAGATTTTCCAGGTCAATGCCCCCGAAGACTCTGAGATCAACAGCTTTGATGGCGAACACTTGGATCTATTGCCCGTAGTCAGAGACGCAGTAATGGCATCGCTGCCATTGTCGCCGTTGTGCTCTGAAACCTGTCAAGGTCCCGATCCCGAGCGCTTTCCGGCGCTCACCACAGAAGAGGCCGAGGCCAAGGCGGCGGCCGAAGCCGGACCGGATCCAAGATGGGCTGCCCTCGAAGGGTTGAACCTGGACTAAGGCTAGCTAGCCTTTAGCGGTCCCCTTTGTTGTCCCCGCAGTAGCTGCGGTGACGAAGTGAGAGCGTAATCCGATGGCTGTACCTAAGAAAAAAACCTCCAAGTCTAAGACACGAAGCCGTCGTGCCTCTAGCTGGAAGCTTGATGCTCCGGCGATGAGCGTATGTGATCGCTGCGGGACTGCTCGTCTGCCGCACCGGGTTTGCGGTTCTTGCGGCTGGTATAACGGCCGACAGGCAATCGAAGTCGACTAGCGTCTACCCGAGTTATGGGTAGTGAACTTCCAATTGTTGCAGTAGACGCCATGGGTGGCGATGGCGCCCCAGGTGTGATGGTCGAAGGAGCGAGGATCGCTGCGACCGACTTTGGAGTTCCGATTCTGCTGGTAGGAAGACCCCAGGAGCTTGAACAAGCAGAAGGAATCGATGGAATCACCATCGTCGCTGCGTCTGAAGTAATCGGCATGGGCGACGAGCCGGCCGCCAGTGTTCGAACAAAGAAGGACTCATCGATTGTTGTTGGGGCCAAAGCGGTCAAGGATGGCGAGGCATCGGCACTGCTAAGTGCCGGTAACACCGGAGCGGCAATGGCAGCCAGCTTGTTGCGTATTGGCCGTATTAGAGGTGTTTCGCGCCCTGCAATAGCGGTTCCGCTGCCAGTTCTGGGCTCGACGCCTACGACCCTGATGGATTGTGGCGCCAACGCCGAGGCTCAGCCCGAGTGGTTGGTTCAGTTCGCCCAGATGGGCGCCATTTACAACCGGACCCGCTTCGGCGTTGAAAGGCCCAGAGTTGGCGTTTTGACGATCGGAGAGGAGGCAGGCAAGGGCAACACGCTGGTCAAAGAGACTGTGGCGTTGATGGAAGCCGGCGAGTGGGCCCACAAATGTGGCGCCGAATTTGTTGGCAACGTAGAAGGTGGTGACCTCATGAGCGGCTTTGCTGATGTTGTCGTGTGTGACGGGTTCACCGGGAATGTGGTGCTTAAGGCTCTTGAAGGCACAACTGCACTTGCGTTTGACGCCATCCGCACCACGATTGCTGATTCTGAGTTCTCCGAAGCGTCAGAAATCATCGAGCCGGTCATCCGGCAACTAGAACCCCAACACACTGGTTCAGCCATGTTGCTGGGTGTGAAAGGGGTATCCATGATCTCCCACGGATCCTCTTCTCCGTACACCATCTCCAACGCAATCCGAACCGCATCAGAGATGGCGAACTCTGGAATTGTTCCTGAGCTACGGGCCCTAATGGCTTAATTCGGACGACGTTCTGACCGATTGGTGAGTAGCAATACGAGTAGCCGATAGAGACAGGACCGCCGTGAGCATTCGCACAAAACTGCTGGCCATAGCGTTGCTGCCTCTTCTGGCGACAGTTGTTCTAGCTATAACAGTCTTCAGTGCCCAATCTGTGGTTGCCAGCGAAGCGTCCAGCACCCTGGATCAGTTCCGTCAGCGACGTGCCTTGACTGAAGCCTCAGTGGCCATCGGCGGTGAGCTGATGGATGCAGCACGGGGCGCTCGTCAACCCGATGCCGAAAATGCCGTGGATCGGTCGCTGGTGGCCGAAGCTGACTTCTCGCTTGAGGTGAAGTCCTCGATGAATCGTGCTGCAGTTCTGGTTTCCAAGGCTCGGCTATTGGCTCCAGAAGAGGCTTGGCGCAGCTATGAAGCCGCTATTGCGGACCTGACTGATGCAGCAGCAGCAAACGAGACCACCTTCGGTAGCTTTGAGGTTGCCGACAACGCCAACGCCGTTGATGCTGTGGCCAACCTCATCGCAACCTCAGACCATGCCTGGGTTCAGTTCGCGCAACTGGGTGGCGGCGCTGTTCCTCCTCAGCAGCTCACCGAAGTTGCCGCACTATTTGCCTCTTCAGAGGACGCCCGATCTCAAGTTCGCCGGCTTGGATCCGGAGAAACCAGCGACACAATTCAGACCACGCTTCGGCTTACGGAGTCGATGACGGGTTTCAAGCGGACAGCACTTGAGTCGCTGTACTCGGTGAACCTTCGACTGGTCACACCCGAAGAGGGCTTGGCCGCTGCGGCCGACTATCGCGAACGTTGGATCGCCGCCTATGAACGAACTGCCAGCAGCCTTAGCTTCCAGATTGACCAAGAGCAATCCCAGGCACGGCGCAATCAGATTCTCTCAGGGCTGGGCGGGATTCTTGCCCTGGCTTTGATCGGCTCGCTTGGTCTGATTGTTCACCGCTCGATAACAAGCCCAATGCAGGCCTTGCTAGACGGGACTGACCGGCTAACAGGCGAAACTCTGCCAGCCATGATGGCCCAGATGCGAACAGCGGACTCTGAGGACTCACTACCGGCTCCTCCAGAGCTTGAACGGCGCTCGGCTGATGAAATTGGTGATCTGGTCAATTCGTTTAACGACATTGGCCGCCTGACCCACCGCCTGGCCACAAAACAACTGGCGATTCAAGAAAACGCTGCGGAAACGCTGTTTGCACTGGGCGAACGGCAGGCTCGACAGCTAGACCGCTTGCTTCTCGGGTTGAACAGTCTCGAAATTGACGAGCGAAATATTGCGCTTTTGGCCCGGCTTGGCGAGCTTGACCACCTGGCTTCAACTATTCGCAGAAACGCGCAGTCACTGATTGTGCTGGGTGGCGACTACACCGAACGACCTTGGTCGAGGCCAGTTGGCCTAGAGAAGGTCGCTCGAGCATCAGTAGCAAACGTCGAAGCCTATGACCGGGTAACTCTGAGCGACTTGGTTCCAGGATTCATTCATGGCGTCGCAGCATCAGATGTTCAGCACATCCTTGCCGAGCTAATTGAGAACTCGTTGAAGTTCTCGGGAGAGCGAACACGTGTCGTTGTGGAGGGCTTCTGGAGCGGCGAACGCTACGTACTAATCGTTTCAGACGACGGTTCTGGCATGAGTTCTGCCGAGATTTCGGTGAACAATCGCCTGTTGGCCACCGTGCCAAGACTCGACGAAGCCCCAATTATCAAGATGGGCTTGAGTGTCGTCGGCCTTTTGGCGGCCAGACACGGCATCGAAGTTTCGCTAACGCCCAAGGACCACGGAGTAAACGCAGTGGTCACGCTGCCACCGAATCTTTTAACCAAGACTGAAGAGGTCCACGTCCCTAAGAGTCTTGCTGGCGCCCCTAGGCCTCGTACCCAGCGTGAGGAAGCGCAGCTTCCGGAAATAACCAGCGACACGATGCCACCTGGGGCGCTCAGCCAGGCCCCAGATGACGCATCTGGACTTGCAGAAGACGCTGAACCACTCAAATTTGGTTACGAAGCTGTTGCAATTGCGCCGCCGACGCCGTCTGGTCGCCCGGTTGAATTTGCTGAAGAACTGCCAACCTCGTCTGGCTCAGAGGAATTCAAGGGTGAGGTCGATGACAAAATGGCGGCGGCGATCGAGTTGTTGACCGAGCCATAGCGCCTGATTAACACATAAAACGGGTACAATTTCGGCCGATCTGAGGCCTGGAGGTAACCCGCATGCCCGCAGAGACACACATGTCACAGTCTCCAATGAGTCGAGCAGAGGTGCTTGATCTTGTTCGTGACCGCCTAGCTGACATTCTTGAAATTGAACCCGACCAAATCAACGAAGGCGATTCCTTCGCAGATGACCTCGACGCTGACTCGCTGGCCCTAATCGAGCTGGTTGAGGCACTTGAAGAGGAGCTCGCAGAGCGAACCGTTGGTTTCCGGATCGAAGATGAAGATCTGCAGGACCTCAAGAGTGTTCGCGACGCTGTGGATTATGTCCATGGCAAGGCCGGAGACCAGTCCTGACGGGGCTAGTCAACGTCGAAGAATTTTGTGTAAGGCTTGGGTATCAGTTCAAGGACCCGGCCTTGCTTGAGTTGTCCTTAACCCATCGCAGCTTCTGTGCTGAAAACGCCAATACCGAGTCCAACGAAAGGTTGGAATTTCTTGGCGATGCAGTACTCGGACTGGCTGTGACTGACCACATCTACACCAAATACCCCAAGCTGGCCGAAGGCGAATTGGCCAAACTGCGGGCGTCGGTGGTCAACACTGCAGCCCTTGCCGAAAGAGCCCTTGAGCTAGGGCTCGGAGACATTCTGCGCCTGGGTAAAGGCGAAGATTCCTCTGGTGGACGGCAGAAAGAGTCGATCCTCGCCGATGGTTTTGAGGCAGTGATTGGTGCGGTCCATCAAGATGCGGGATGGGAAGTCTCTCGGGCTGTCGTCTTGGATCTGTTAATCGAAGAGATTTCAGCTGGATCAGAACGCCCTGGGGGCCAGGACTACAAGACCAGGCTTCAGGAGCTAACGGCCGAACTTGGCCTTGGACCACCCTCTTATGAGATCAGCGCCAGCGGCCCTGATCATGACAGGGAGTTCAGCGCAGTAGCAGTAGTGGATGGCAAGGGCTTCGGAGGAGGCCTTGGCACATCCAAAAAGAGGGCAGAGCAAGGTGCGGCGGCTACGGCGTGGCATGCTCTGTCCGAACTAGCAATTTCACCGGTCCAGACAAACTCGTCTAACGGTGATTCCCAACAATCAGAGGAAGTGGGCAATGGCCAAACTTGAGCTGCCCGAAATTGAAGTACTTAGGCGCGATCTTGAGCGCGAAATCGCTAACCGCAAGGTTAAGTCGGTTGAGCTGAAGTCGCTTAAGTCCTTAAACGGAGTCAAAACCAAGAAAGACTTCACAGAGAATCTGATTGGGGCCAAATTTGTCACTGTCGACCGGTTAGGTCTTCACCTGATTGCTCATATGAACAACGAGCACTCTTTGGTGATCGAACTGGGCGAGAACAGCTCGATGATTAGGTGCACGTCTCGAACCAAGACGACCGGCGACACCGAGGTAACAATTACCTTCACTCAGGGCGGCGATCTTCGTGTGGCCGATCCTGACGGCACCTGCAACATTGCTTTGGTTCTAACCGAAGAACTCGCTTCAGTGTTGCCTGACCCTGCTTCCCAAGGCCTAGACCTGCTTGCCAGCCCGGTTTCTTGGATTGACTTTGGCCGGCATGTGCTGCGTCGCAACGACCCTTTGAAGGTTCTATTGACTGACGAATCGGTCTTTGTGGGCATCGGCGCCGTTTACTCCGATGAGATCTTGTTTGATGCTGGTCTTATGTATGACCGCAAGTCGAGTGAGCTTTCCACCCAAGAGCTTCGTCGGTTGAACCGTTCGTTAGTGGGCATATTGCACGACGCCATCAAGTACGGCGGCACAAACCTCGAGGATCGCCCGTTCGCTGACCTAAACGGGAACGTCGGTCTTTATTCTGAACACCTGGCCGTGTACCAAAAACAGGGCGAACTCTCGCAGCGGTCTCGCCTGCCAATCAAGAAGGCACAGTTCAAGGGTAAGCCTGTCTATTTCTGCACCACTCAGGTCTAGGTTGATCCCCATTTAGACCAGCCATTCCATCTAGGCTCCAGGCGGGAGTTTTTCGGAGGCAGACGTGTATCTAAAGTCATTGCAGATCAAAGGTTTTAAGAGCTTTGCTGATCCTGCGACCCTTGAACTTGAGGGCGGAATAACTGTCGTTGTCGGGCCGAACGGCAGCGGTAAATCAAACGTGGTTGACGCGATCGCATGGGTGCTGGGCGCCCAAGCGCCGTCAGCTGTGCGGTCCCAAAAGATGGACGACGTGATCTTTGCCGGAACCCAAAGCCGAGCAGCGCTTGGTCGGGCCGAAGTGTCGCTAACTATCGACAATGCCAGCGGCGTTCTTCCAATTGAATTCACCGAGGTGAAAATCACCCGGACTCTGTTCCGAACTGGTGAAAGCGAGTACGCGATCAACGGCACACCGTGTCGTCTGCTCGACATCCAAGAACTCCTTAGTGATTCTGGCGTTGGCCGTCAGCAGCACATCATTGTCAGTCAGGGTCAGATCGACGCTGTCCTTAATGCGCGTCCCGAAGAACGACGAGCCATTATCGAAGAGGCCGCAGGCGTCCTCAAGTACCGTAAGCGCAAAGAACGGGCTGAGCGCCGACTGCGAAGCACCGAGGACAACCTGAATCGTCTTGGCGATCTGGTACGCGAAGTCCGCAGACAGCTGCGCCCTTTGGAGCGTCAAGCCGAAGCTGCACGCCGACACGATGAGCTTCAAACAGAGCTGGGGGAGTTAAGGCTGCACCTTGCTGGCAAAGAGTATTCGGCCCTCAAGGCAGAATTAGACAGTTCTGATCGCAACCGGAATGCATATAGCCAATCTGCGGCAGAACTAACCCAGACCGTGGCTCGTCTAGAGCACGAAATTGGCAACCACGAACAAGAACTCCTCAGCCTTGGAGGCTCTGACATTGCAGAGGTGCTTTCCAAGGCGTCAAGTCTGCGTGAGCGCATCAGAGGCCAGGCAAACGTAATTGACGAGCGAAATCAGAGACTTGAAGGCGAGCTTCAGAGCGCAGTAGATGATGGAGTTGTTGCTTCCCTTGAAGCAGAAGCAGCCAAGATCAACCTAGATCTGCAAGCGGCCGAGGTTCAGATTAAGGAACTTGCTCCTCAACGCGAGGCATTTGCCGCCGAGGCCGCTCAGATCGAGCGTGACGCAGCCGAGTTTGAAGCTCGCTGGGGTGACGGAATCGGCCCGGCACCACTCCAGGCCGGCGAGGTTCGCACACAGGTTGCCGGACTCATTTCGGCCGCTGCTCGAGACGGCCAGGCCAGTGCTGCTCTGGGTTCTCGGATCGAGAGCCTTAAGGCCAAGATCACTCGGCTGACCGCAGATCAAGCCGATGCAGCCGCCGCGCTCGAAACCACCCAACCGCGGCTGAAAGAGCTTGAACCACAGATCGAAACAGCCTTGGCTGCGGTTGCTGACGCTGAGGCAGCGGTTGAGCGCGCTGCCGAGGAACGACGGGCGGCTGACGCAGAGGTTTCGCGTTGGCAGGCCCGAGCCGATGCCCTCGCCCAGGCGTTGGAAGACGCCAGAAGCCTTGCCGGGGTTGACGCACTGGCCGCAGCCGACGGTGTGCTCGGAACGCTACTGGACCTGGTCCAGATTGATGAAGGCTGGGAAAGCGCAGTGGAGGCCGCCTTTGGCGATGCGCTCTCTGCTGTTGTTGTTAAAGGAGTCGGTCACGGCCGCAGCGCACTCGAGGCCTTGTCCGAGGCTGATCTGACCGGCGGAGTCTTGACGCTTCTAGCGGGTGTTGTGCCCCGCCCATCTCTGGGCTTTGGCATCGCAGTCCGTGACAAAGTCAGCGCCCTCAATGATGAGCTGAACCCGTTGCTAGATGCCCTGTTGGGTCACGCCGTCGCAGTCGAAGGCGATTGGCGAGAAGCGATCGACCTAGCCGTTGGAAATCCCGGCTCAGTAGTGGTGACAAAGTCTGGAGACAGGTTTGCACCCACGGGCTGGCGAATCGGGAAACCGGGAGCCGGCGCAACTCGAGTTGCAATGGAAGAGGCCACAGCCAACGCAGCTCATGCAACCGAAGCTGCGGCAACGGCGATTGGTCAAGCCACTCAAGCCCAAGAGGACCTGATTGCCGCGGTCGCTAGCCGAGATCTGCTGCAAAGCGAACTGCGTGACGGTCAAGCTCAGGTCAAGTCGGCCGAGTCAACTCTTGAGCGGACAGGCTCTGAGATAGGTGAACTCGAAACTGAAGTTGCCAATCTGAACGCGCAGGTTGGAGAGCTCGACACTCGCCGCGAAAGCGAGGAAGCAGAGTTGTCAGTGCTTCAGGCGCAGCTTCCAGAACTTGAAGAGCTGGAGCTTGATCACAATCGAGTTGTTCAGGCAATGGCCGAAGGCCGTAACGGCATTGAGGCCCGTCAACAGGATCTGGCCAGCCGTCAAGCTGACCTGAAGGCCATCGCTGCCGGTTACACCGAACGTACTGAGGTGTTGCGACGCCGAGGTGAAGAGATTGAAAGCCGGCTGGAACGCCTCACCGCTGAACGAGCCGAGGCCCGAGGCAGGCGAGAGCGCCTCGAGAACAAACTAGGCGTAGTAAGAGATCTAAAAGCCAAGTTGTCCAACAGTCTTATCAAGGCCGAAGGTTGGCTCGGACTTCTCACAGCGGAACAAGATGTCCAATCGACCGCATCCAGAACGGTTAGCGAGTCGCTCACTGGGTTGCGTCGACAACGTGAAGTCGCGGCCCGAGACTTGACCCAAGTTAACGAGCGCAGCAACCGCCTTGAGTTAACCGACGCGGAGAACAAAGTTCGCCTAGAGACTTTGGTTAAGTCCATCCGGACGGACCTGAACAGCGAACCCGAAGTGGCCGCCACCACGGGCCGTCCCGAAGTTCCAGAAGGGTCAACGCCAGAGTCCAGGGCCACAGACCTCGAGCAAGAACTGCGCCTAATGGGTCCCATCAACCCGCTTGCATTGGACGAATTCACCGAACTAAGCGAGCGCCATGAGTTCCTAACCGGCCAGGTTGACGATGTGAAGTCGACACGAAGAGATCTGCAGAAACTCATTCGCGATATCGACGACGAAATTGTTCGGGTATTCGATGAGGCCTATGCCGATGTGGCCAAGAACTTCACCTCGTTGTTCTCCACCCTCTTCCCAGGAGGTAAGGGCGAACTAAAGCTGACCAACGTCGAGGATCCTCTGAACTGCGGTGTGGAGATCGAGGCCAAGCCATCAGGCAAGAACGTGAAGAAGCTGTCACTGCTTAGCGGTGGCGAGCGGTCGCTGACGGCCCTTGGATTCCTGTTTGCGGTGTTCCGTAGCCGCCCTTCACCGTTCTACGTAATGGATGAGGTCGAGGCTGCTCTTGACGATATGAACCTGCATCGGTTCTTGCAGCTAGTTCGAGAGTTCCGCAACGAGGCTCAACTAATTATCGTGAGCCACCAGAAGCGCACCATGGAAGCTGCCGATGTTCTTTATGGAGTTTCAATGAAGCCAGGCGGCTCTTCCAAGGTTGTTTCGGAGAAGGTCGACAAAGCCGTTGCTGAAACTATCGATCTACGAGAGCCAACACCAGACTCTGCCGCAATCGCCTGAAACGCTTCCCACTTTAGGCAGGCCGCCGCTCTAGGGCAGGCGCTGGAACCACGCTAGAGAGGCTATGGCTGAGGCCATCATGGCGAGAAGCCCAATACCAAGGAACCAGTCAGTGATTTCTCGGTCAACCTGTTCTGAGCCTATGGCGGAGCCGATGTTGTCATAGACCTCTTCCAGCTCCACGATTGATGCAGCCTGGAAGAATGAGCCGCCTGTCTGATCGGCAATTTTGCGGAGGTTGTCCTCCGCAACAGCTACCTGAACCTCAAGCTGCTCGACCTGAGGAGTTGTTGGGTCGTCGTAAATGATCGTCCCATTCGGAGTGCCGAACGCGATCGTGCTAACTGGAATGCCCGCAAGTTGGGCTGCGCTAATGGCGCTTTCATCTGACCGACCAGCAGTAGTCTCGCCGTCGCTAAGAACCACGATGGCTGCTGGGGCTGGTTCACCATCGTCGCCGATAATTGGTGAGTTTCGGATTGCGTCTAGCGATGTGAAGATTGCTTCGCCGATAGCAGTGCTCTCGGCCAGTTGGAGATTGTCGATCGCTAGATGGGCTCCAAGTCGTTCTTGTGTAGGGGGAACCAATACAGACGCACTGCCGGCAAAGCCAACCACGCCAAGGTTCAACTTGGGCGGCAGCTCGTCAACGAAGGTGTGAGCAGCAGCTTGTGCCCCCATCAAACGCGTGGGGTCTACGTCGGCAGCCTCCATCGAAAGGCTGGTGTCGATGGCAATGATGACCGTTGCTCGTTCCCGAGGAACCGTTACCTGTCGAGCCGGTTGGGCAAAGCCGGTGGTGAGAACACCCATCGACGTCAGGAACATCACCGCGGTTGCATGCCTTCGCCACCCGGGACGTGATGGCATTACAGAGTCGAACATTTCCGCAGAAGCCAACCGGGCCGCGTATGACTTGCGTCGCCCTTGCATAAACAAATACGCCGCGGCGAAAAGTACGACGATCGCTAGAAACCAGAGTCGATTTGGGGATAGGAACGTCATCTTGCACCGTCACTGAGATTTCGAAGGCGACTTCGCCTCGAACCAACAAAGTTAACCATGTCATCGAGCCAGGGGCGGTCGGTCGATAGTTCGAGATGATCAACACGTAGCGATCGCATCTGAAGGGCCAGTTTCTCTTTGCGCTCGCTAGCGGCCTGGGCGTAAGCGTCACGAACGCTTTTCTTGTTTGTGGCGATTTCTCGTTCACGTCCTGTAGCGGGGTCGACAATAGACAACAGCCCTACGTCGGGCAGTTCCATCTCTCGTGGATCAGTTACCTCGATGGCTAAGACGTCGTGGCTTGTTTGCAATTGGCCCATGGCCTCTTCCCAGCCCGGCACCACACGGAAATCGCTAATTACAACCACTAGGCCACGACGTTTGCTGATTGCCTGCAACCGACGTATCGCCTCACCGAGGTCGGTAGCACCTCCACCGTCACCTCGAGGTGTGTCGGCGATGTCATGCAAAATTCGAAGTAGGTGTTTCTTGGAGCCCTTCGCGGGAATGGTCCGAGTCTCACCCCGGCCAGCCAGAATTGCGCCAATTCTGTTGCCGTCCCCGCTGGTCAAGAAGCCCATCGCTCCGGCGGCGGCCAGCACGAGATCTCGCTTTTCAACACTTGTGGTTCCAAAGTCGAGTCGAGCAGATCTGTCAACAATTAGCCAGCTTTCAAGCTCGCGTTCAGCAATTGTCTGACGGATGTGAGGCTCCTGCAGGCGCGCCGTAACGTTCCAGTCGATTCTGCGAACATCGTCGCCGTGGGCGTACTGGCGGGTCTCGCCAAGCTCGGCGCCGTGACCGGGCACAAGTCCTCGGTGGTCGCCGTGAAGTAGGCCATCGAGGCGACGTGTTACGTCCAGTTCTAGCCGGCGAAGTATCTCCCGAGTTGAGCCGTCAACGACTTCATTGAGCATTTGGCTGCTGTGGGGGAGGCGGCAAGATGGACGAGCCGGGCGCTGGCGCTTGTGACGGTGATGGTGATGGTGATTGTGATGAGTCAAACCGGGGGAGCGGCTGGGCTTGGGGTTGAGGGAGCCCTAGCGATGAGACTTGAGTCTCTTGTTGGGGCTGTTGTTGGGGCTGGGGCAAGCCGTTCTGGGCAGAGCCAGTGAAAGCTGGTTCCCGAGGGCTCACCTCAGCTGCGGGAACCACCGACAGAATCCTGTTCAGAATGTCATCGGCCGAAAGCCCTTTCGCCAAGGCTTCATAGGAGATCATGATTCGGTGACGTAGAACGTCGCGGCCCACGTCGAACACGTCCTGGGGGGTCACATAGGTTCGGCCTCGCAGCAGCGCAAGTGCTTTGCCTGCCGCGATCAGACCCAACGTTGCGCGCGGGCTTACGCCAAACTCAATCAGAGGTTCAAGCTCTGCCAAAGACCGACGGGCCGGCTCGCGAGTGGCCATCACCAAGTCGACTGCATACTGGGCAACGGCTGCGTCTACATAGACTTCATCGGCAGCTCTCTGATAGCGCTCGAGGTCTTCGATGGACATCACCTCTGAGGCTTCGGGAGGATTCACGCCCATTCGTCTGACGATTTCAAGTTCTTCCCCCGGTGACGGATAGCTAACCGTCACTTTCATCAGGAAGCGGTCTCGCTGGGCTTCAGGCAAGGTGTACACGCCTTCGGACTCAACCGGGTTCTGTGTGGCCAAGACCAAGAACGGGGTAGGCAGCCTCTTGGTCACGCCTCCAATGGAAACCTGACGCTCAGCCATTACTTCCAGAAGCGCACTTTGAACCTTGGCCGGGGCGCGATTGATCTCGTCGGTAAGAACGAGGTTCGCAAAAACCGGACCCCATTCGGTGTCGAATCGCTCCTCGGAGGCTTTCCAAATGCGAGTGCCAACTAGGTCAGAAGGAAGAAGGTCAGGGGTGAACTGCAGACGAACAAAGCTGCCGCCAATTGCCTTGGCCAGTGTTGAGACCGCAAGGGTCTTGGCCAAGCCGGGTACGCCCTCAAGCAGAATGTGGCCGCGTGCTAGCAACGCCACCAAAAGACGTTCGACCATGTGTTCCTGGCCAACGATTACCTTTTTGATCTCAAACAGAACTTGTTCAAGTTCAGCCGCCGCTTGACGGCTCGGGCTTTCCAGCTCCATTACTAAATCACTCTCACTTCTTGGCAGCCCAGCTTCAAATTGAGAACGGGCACGGACTAACACAGACTAGTTGTTGGGATAGCGTTCGGGTATGCGCATCCTTGTGGTTGACGACGAAGTCGACCTGGCCGAAGCCATTGCTACATCGCTTCGGCGCGACGGATACGCCGTCGATGTAGTCAACAACGGCTCAGATGCGCTCGAACGGCTTGGCCACACTTCCTACGATTTGATAACGCTGGATCTGACTTTAGGTGACACCGACGGTGCAGAGATCTGTCGCCTGATTCGTACTGACGAGCGCTTCGATTCCAGCACAAGGGTTCTGATGGTCACAGCGCGTGACACCATCGCCGATCGTGTGGCCGGGTTGGACCACGGGGCTGATGATTATCTGGTAAAGCCGTTCGCTTTACCCGAGCTTTCGGCCCGTGTTCGTAGCTTGATGAGACGTCAAGCCTCATCAACCGATGCGGTGTTACGAGTAGGGCAGATCGAGTTGCATGCCGCCAACCACACAGTTACCGCCGCAGGGACATTGCTGTCACTGTCGGCAAAAGAATTTGCTCTGTTGCGTTACTTCATGTCTAACGCTGGTGCTGTGTTGAGCCAAGAGCATCTACTGGAACACGTTTGGGATGAAATGGCAGATCCCTTTACCTCTACCGTTCGGGTGACGGTTGGAACCCTGCGCCGCAAGCTCACTTCGGCTCTGGAGGAATCTCCGATCGAAACAATCATCGGGGCTGGCTATCGGCTTGGTGTCGGTGGCAATGATGATTCCTAACAAGTTTCAATCGATCAGGTTCCGGTTGTCGCTGGCGATAGCAATCGTCGTGTTCTCCCTGGGGACCCTGTTGGTCGGCGGTCTTTACGTGTGGCAGTTAAACAACCTTCCAACACCAACACTTCAGGCCCAAGACTTCAGAATCGTTGATGGCTCGGGAGCTGAATTCGAATTTTCGGTTACATCTCAGGCCGAAATCGAGCGAGTGGCGCGCGAATTGGTTGAGGTGCGCGCCTACCGAGACGCTTTGGAGACACTGCGCCAAGCATCTTTTGCGGCGGTGGGAGCATTGTTCTTTCTAAGCTTTGGCGCCGGTTACTTGATTTCTGGCTGGACGCTTCGCCCGGTGAAACGAATCACAGCGGTAGCGAACGAAATCTCTGCGTCGGACCTTTCTCAACGCATCGGCCTAACCGGGCCAGAGGATGAACTGAAGGGTGTGGCCGACACCTTTGACCAAATGCTCGATCGGCTTCAGAAAGCCTTTGATGACCAGCGACGTTTTGTGTCTGAAGCGTCTCACGAGCTGAGAAACCCGCTGGCAGTTGCCCAAGCCAACTTGGAGCTGGCGATCAGCGGGCCGGACTCAGAAGTGCGCAAAGGCGCCGAGATTGCTCACCGGGCCACCGGTCGAATGAGCAAGTTAGTTGACGGCTTGTTGACTCAGGCTCGCCAAGGCAACGAACCACAGAGGGTTGAACGATTTGATGCAGCTGTCCTGGTAGAAGAAGTCTCGTCTGATTTCGCCGCTTCGGCCGCTGAGCGGCAAATACTGATAACTACCGAATCTTTCGCCACACCGATGGTTGTGTTGGGTGATCCGTCAATCCTGCGTCAAATTGTGGCCAACCTTGTTGCCAATGCTGTGAAGTTTTCTCCTCGAGGCGGCACGATCAAACTGACCACAAAACCGTCTCCAGACAGCCAGTCCGTTGCGATTTCAGTAGCTGACGAGGGCCCTGGGATTGACCCCGAGCACCAAAGTGCGGTGTTCGAACCTTTCTGGCAGGCAAACCGAGATGTGCCAGGTGCAGGTTTAGGCCTAAATATTGTGCGACAGCTTGTCGAAAGACTGGGTGGAACAGTTGGTGTTTCCTCTCAGCTAGGCACGGGCTCTGAATTTGTAGTTCGCTTACCATTGGTTGGAACAACTGCCGCCGACAGAGCGTTTAGCTAAAGCAAGGGCTAAACACAGACACAACAAACCCTTTACACCGCCTTCACACACGATCTTTATTGTGACTACATGGCGATCAACACAAGCGAGATAGGTAACACACCGAACGACATGACCAACTGGGATCCAGATCGAACAGATGAGGTAGTGCCTCAGAGCGATGCGGTTGAAAGCGACGCTTCACTCGAACCACCTGCTCGGCCAAGGCCCTCGGTTATTGCTAGGCAGGCAAGTCCCGCTCCAGTGGCTCCGACCTCATCTGTAAGCACAGATCGGACCATCCCGATTCCTGCCCAGCGTCCGACGGCCACGCCCACTACTTCTCAAATGCCGCCGACCATTTCTCAGATGCCTCCAGCGGCCCCTCAGATGCCGTCACATACATCAAAGATGCCGTCACATACATCGAAGATGCCGCCGGCCACGTCGGCTCAGCCCAAATCGCAACTCCCGCCGCGAACTGAGTGGCTTGGCACCGAGACCTCAGCCACCACTGCTCCTCAAACAGCACCCGCTGTCAGATCCTTCGGAGCGTCATCACCGCCACCGCTTAGGGCTCAGGCTGCGCCGCCATCTGAGTCACCGCGCAAGGTTGGCTGGCTGTGGCCGGCAATCGCGGCTTTTGTGCTGGGCGGTTTACTGACCGGACTCGGGTTCCGCATAGGTTCCCAGACCATCGAGGGCACTGATGAGACGGTTGCCCCCACAACTGTGACTACTAACGTAATCCCGCCCGTCCAGGCGCCCGCCCCCGGAAACACCGGAGAAGAGCCAGCTGCATTTGTTGCGGGGAAGCTCGGACCATCGGTGGTCACGGTTGAGACAGACCGTGGCTTAGGTAGCGGTGTGATATTTGACGACGGCTTGATTCTCACAAACAACCATGTGATCGAAGGCGCCGCTCAAATCCAGGTTCGCCTGGCCAACGGTGGACTTCTTCCAGCTGAGCTAGTTGGCTCGGACCCTCGAACTGATATCGCTGTTGTGAGCGTAGGCGAGGGCCGCAATTTGCCAATTGCTGACCTAGCGCTGGGGCAAGAGTTGGAAGTTGGCGAATTGGCAATTGCCATCGGCAGCCCCTTCCAGCTCCAGCAAACCGTGACAGCCGGGATCATCTCAGCCTTGAACCGTCCAGTTCAGAACGGACTCGGTTTCACAGCGATGATTCAAACCGATGCGCCAATTAACCCGGGAAACTCTGGCGGTGCGCTGGCGAACCGAGAGGGTGAGCTAATTGGTATCAACACATCAATCCAAACTGCGGGAGACTCATCGAACGCTGGAGTCGGGTTTGCAGTGCCAATTGACACCGCTTACAACGTCGCTCAGCGGATCTTGTCTGGCGAAGAGCTTGTTGGCGGTTTCCTCGGAGTTGGCGGTGGAGCCAGCGCTGATGGTTCATCCGGTGTTGAAGTCACCAGCCTCACCCCTGACTCCGGTGCCGATCTAGCTGGAATTCGCGAAGGCGATCGGATCATCTCGATTGATGGAGCACCAGTAGTGAATCTCGAACAGCTGGCCGGAATCGTAAGCACTCGTTTCCCTGGCGAAGACATCGAAATCGGTCTTGTCCGCGGCACCCAGGAACTGGTAATTGTGGCCACCCTCGGGGAGCGTTAACTGACAGGTCCTAGGCTTGTCCTATGGAATGGTTTGAAATTGTTGCGGTCGCCGTCGCCGGTGTTGTCGGAGCGGGTGGCCTTGGTTTCCTGACCCTGCGGGGCCGAAGCTCCCAGGCCCCAGAGCCTGAGAGCGGACGCTCCTCGGGGTCGGTAGATGTTCTGGATCGAGTTGATGGAGACGTTGACGAAGGTCTTGATGGCAGCGGTTCGGTCATTGTTGTTGACCGAGAGGGTGTCGACCAAGAGGGTGTTGACCTCGAGCCAGAGCTTGAGATTCCGGCCGAACCAGAACCAGAGCCCGAACGCGTTCCGCTCGGGCGACCTTCGTTCTTCGAGCGATTCTCTAAGGCTCGGTCGGCCTTCACTGGCTACCTCGGAGATCTCGTTGGCATCGGCAAGGTCGACGAAGAGACTTGGGAAGAACTAGAAGAAGCCCTCATCAGGGCTGACGTCGGCGTTTCAACCTCCCTTGCACTGATCTCAGACGTCCGCAACGAAGCCAAAGAAGCCGGCGTTGACGACGGCGCTGCAATTCTCGAACTGCTCAAGAAGCGAATGCGAGCTGAACTTGCAGACAAGCAACGAGACCTAACCATTGATGACGGTGAGACCAACGTTTGGTTGTTTGTGGGCGTCAACGGCGTCGGAAAGACAACAACCATTGGCAAACTCGGTCGCCGGCTGTCTGACGCTGGCTACAAGCCTCTCATGGCTGCTGGTGATACGTTCCGAGCCGCTGCTGCGGAACAGCTAACAATGTGGGCCGAACGAGCAAACGCAGAAATCGTGCGCGGCAACGAAGGAGGCGATCCTTCTTCAGTGATCTTCGACGGCGTCCAGGCCGCCGCTGCTCGCAACTGTGACGTCGTTCTTGCTGACACCGCAGGGCGCCTGCAGAACAAGTCGAACCTCATGGACGAGCTTTCTAAAGTTAGGCGTGTCGCCGATCGTGAGCCCGGACACGTTTCAGAGGTGCTGCTAGTTATCGACGCAACTACGGGCCAAAACGGCATGAGTCAGGCAAAGGTCTTCACCGAAGCAGTAGAAGTGACTGGTGTTGTGCTCACCAAGCTGGACGGATCAGCCAAAGGTGGCATCGTCTTCGCAATCGAGACCGAGCTAGGAATTCCAGTGAAGCTGGTGGGGCTGGGTGAGGGCGTTGCTGACCTTATCGACTTTGATCCTGACGAGTTCATCAACGCTCTATTTGAATAGAACAGATTTGAATAGAACAGGTTTGAATAGAACAGGTTTAGGGCGCTAGCCGAGCGCCTGAAGCACATCTTCAAGCAGGTCGTTCCGGTCCTCGAGGCCAACAGAAAGCCGAACCAATCCATCCCCGATGCCTACTGCGGCGCGCCCCGCGGGCCCGAGTCGACGATGAGTCGTGGTTGCGGGGTGAGTGACTAGCGATTTGGAGTCTCCAACGTTGTTGGAGATGTCGCACAACTTCAGCCCATCAAGGAACTTAAACGCCCCCTCTTTGCCGCCTCCAACGTCAAAGGTCAGGATCGTTCCGCCCCTTGTCATCTGGCGTTTGGCAATTGCTTGCTGGGGGTGGCTGTCGGCGAACGGATAGCTGACTTTGACTAAACCCTTATGATCTTTGAGTTCCGACGCCAAGAATTCGGCGCTGTCACAAGATGCCGAAACCCGCAGCTGCATGGTTTCCAAACCCTTAAGCAGTACCCACGCGTTAAACGGACTCAGGCTTGGGCCGGTGTGGCGAGTGAACGGCATAAGCGATTTGGAGATGAACTCTTCAGTTCCAAGCACAGCGCCGCCAAGGGTTCGGCCCTGTCCGTCGATGTGCTTGGTTGCCGAGTACAGAACAACGTCGGCGCCAAGTTGCAGCGGCTTTTGCAACACGGGGCTGGCAAACACGTTGTCGACCATCACCAGGGCGCCAGCAGCGTGGGCCAGTTCGGCCACCGCGGCGACGTCGATGATGTCTAGGCCTGGGTTCGATGGCGTTTCTAAGAACACGGCCTTTGCGCCCCCAGCCAAGGCCTGTTCCCACTGGGTCAGATCTGAGCCATCGACCTGAATTGTGTTCACTCCAAACCTCGGAAGGATCTCGCTGAGGATCACATGGCATGACCCAAACAGAGCCCGAGAACCAACAACGGTGTCGCCAGCACTTACATAGCTGGCGAGGGCCGCGTAAATGGCTGCCATTCCACTTGCGGCAGCCATGCAAGCTTCAGCACCCTCAAGCAGGCGTAGTCGCTCTTCGAACATCTTGACCGTTGGGTTGCCATAGCGAGAGTAGATGAATCGCTCGGTATCACCGGCGAACGCTGCCTCTGCCTCTGATGCCGATCCATAGACGTACCCCGAAGTTGCATATATCGCTTCGGCGGTTTCGTCGAAGCCCGACCGAGCGAGGCCGCCACGGATGGCCACCGTGTCTGGGGACCAATCAGCGGGGTTCACGGATCAGCCTTGGTCAGGGGTGTTGGCAGAGGGAAGATTGTCCCTCCAGCCGGTGGCTTGAGCGCTGCCTTCGAAGCCGCCCAAAATGTTGTAGGCGCGGGTAAAGCCAGCTTCGGCCATCGCTGAACCCGCAGCTTGAGATCGCACGCCACTTCGGCACAGTAGGACTACCGGCGTATCGGGATCGAGGTCCTTTGTGGCATCGGCCAGGAAGTTCTCGTTTGGCGTCCCGGCCGGAGCGACAACCCACTCGACAAGCCGCATTTCACGTCCAAGCTCAGAAATATCGGCGATACCGACGTTTTGCCATTCCCCCTGAGTTCGAACGTCGATGAGAACCGCATTCGGCTCGTTCTTCAACAATTCCCAGGTTTCAGCTTGAGTAATGTCTGGAATTCCCATGTTCCCAAGGCTAGAGGTAGGCAGAGCTGACTCGTTTGCCATTTAGGGCCGACTCGTTTGCGATTTCATGGCAGCTAAGCTCGAAGACGTGTTTCAGTCACTGACAGACAAGTTTGAAGGCATTTTCGCCAAGCTCACCAAGAAGGGAGTGCTTGACGAAAAAGATGTCGATGAGGCGCTAAGAGAAATCCGTCTTGCGTTACTCGAAGCAGACGTCAACATGACGGTCGTCAAGAGCTTGCGTGGGCGCATCCGCGAGCGCGCAGTCGGTGGCGAGGTTCACAAGGCCCTGAACCCGGCCCAGCAAGTCATCAAAATCGTCAACGAAGAGCTCACTGAGTCTCTCGGTGGTGAAACCTTTGAGATGGTCTACGCCAAGAAGGGTCCGACCGTCGTAATGATGGCTGGTCTTCAGGGCTCTGGTAAGACCACCACCTCAGGCAAGCTAGCTAAGTGGTTCAAAAGCCAAGGCCGGAACCCTATTCTGGTCGGAGCCGACTTGCAGCGTCCCGCAGCTGTGGAGCAACTTCGCACACTGGGTCGCCAAGTTGACGTTCCAGTCTTCAGCGAAGCTTCGAATCCTGTCGAGGTCGCTCGACGGTCGCTAGCAGAGGCAAAGGCCGGTGGCCGAGACGTCATCATCGTTGATACTGCCGGCCGCCTAGCCATCGACGAAGAGCTGATGGAAGAGGTGCGTCAGATTTCTGACGCGGTAGAACCGCACTACACGTTCTTGGTTGTGGACGCGATGACTGGCCAGGACGCGGTCAACGTGGCCGAGGCCTTCCACGAAAAACTTGAACTGTCTGGGGTAATTCTCACAAAGCTTGACGGCGATGCCCGAGGTGGCGCGGCCCTGTCGGTCAAAGAGGTCGTTGGCCGGCCCATTGCTTTCGCCGCTACCGGTGAGAAGCTGGATGAGTTCGAACTGTTCCACCCTGACCGGATGGCCAGCCGAATTCTCGGCATGGGCGACGTGCTCACTCTCATCGAGAAGGCCGAACAGACCTT
Source organism: uncultured Acidimicrobiales bacterium (assembly GCA_937922785.1). Classification (GTDB taxonomy): domain Bacteria; phylum Actinomycetota; class Acidimicrobiia; order Acidimicrobiales; family SZUA-35; genus CALAJQ01. Next base: position 18,247 of record CALAJQ010000025.1, on the reverse strand, counting down.
CGATAAGGACGAATCTGAGGCTGCAGCTAAGGCAATGATGGAGGGGCGTTTCACCCTCGACGATTTCCTGGAGCAAATGCAGCAACTGAAGAAGATGGGTCCTCTCAGTGGACTTGTTGGCATGTTGCCTGGTCTTCCGAAAGAAATGCGCGATGTTGATATCGACGATCGAGAACTCGCTCGGGTCGAAGGCATGATCAAGTCGATGACAGTTGCCGAACGATCCGAACCATCAATGATCGACGCGTCTCGCCGGGCCCGAATTGCCGCAGGTTCCGGTACAAGCCCTAGTCAGATCGACATGCTGGTGTCCCAGTTCGGTCAGATGCAAACAATGATGAAGCGCTTTGGTGGTATGGGCACCAAAGCCATAAAGAAGAAAAACAAGAAAAAGGGCAAGGGCAAAGGCAAGAAAGGTGGCGGAGGTCGTGTGACCCCTAAGGGCGGTGGCCGCGTTACCCCGAAGGGGGCTGTGTCAACTAAGCCAGCCAATGCCGGACTAATGCTGCCCGGCCTGGACAAAATGGGGGCCAAGGACCTGGAGCAGCTTGCTGATGAGCTTGAAGGTCTTCAGGAATAGATCTCCACATCGGGCACAGGTCTGTCGGGCACAGCTACCGCAGACTCAGCTCGCTTAAGTTCCGAGCGTGCATTCCTCAATAGCGATGCCGCAAGCAGGGCCTCGATCCAGCTTGCTATTGCGGCCGTCGTTCGTACCTCTGCTGAGTCATATTGAGTAGCCCCAATCAGATTGGCGAGGGCGAACGTCCCGATTCCCAGTGCAAAAATGCGCCAGGCCCTAGCTCTTGTCACGTGGTCTTGGTCAACAGCGGACCGTGAGAATTCAAAGGCTCCGAAAATGCACAGAATCGCCCCGAACCCCGCAATTCGCTCGGTCGGTATCTCAGGCTCAGTCCAATACTGCCAGGCGGTCCACAAAGCTGAGGGTACAAGCAGGATGAACGCGAAGACTGTTAGCCGAGGTGAAGGAGCGCCGGGATTCCTGGCGAGGACGTAGCCAAACAACAACAGACCGAGGAAGATCAATCCGTTCTTGCTTTCCACGAGTGCTCCAAGGTCTTTGGCAAAAAAGGCCGCTGATGCAAACCCGACAAGGCCTACAAGAAAGCCGGTGCTCACAGTTGTCGCTGGGCCCTGAGTTAGGCGCCATAGTGCGTGTGCGAGAGCCGAGCCAACAATCTTGAGAGCGCGCAGAATTGGCCTTGCGGATGGATCGCCGAACAGCTCAGCTGCGTGAGAATTCCATGTGTCTAACGATTCTTGGGCAATGGAGGGGTCTGGTGTGCCGTGTAAGGCGAAGCGGTGAAGAGAGTCGACCCACAGGGGAAGTGTGGACTCTCGGGCACCTTGTGTAGAGCTTGGGAGGTCAGCCATTTCCTTAGCCGGTGACCAGACCTAGCCTTTGCGGATTAGTCTCCCCAGCTGACAACAACGTGGCCACATTGACTCCCTGCCCAGTCAACCTATATACCCTGCGCCACTGCTCGGAATTAGGAGCGAGTTCCCAATCTGAATCCAGCAAACCGCGTTCGGCCAAGCGACCTAGGCTTCGATAAAGCGTGGACATTACAAGGCCCTTTGATTGGGTGGCCTCGAGGTGCTGGTTTAGCAGGTAGCCATGGAATGCAGGAGTGTCACTGGTGTTGAGGGCTAACGCAGCAATGAGAATCCGCTCTTCGCTTTTAACTAGGCCAGTCCCGTGCTTGCGCTTCATTGCCAAATTACTTTCTGTCGTTCCGCAGATGTGTATACCAAGTGTTGTCGTAGTTGGCCATAGGCAGTATCTATCTAAAGCAGTATCTCTTTAAAGCAGAGCCGAACCCAGAACACAGCCTTTACAAAAGCTACTAGGTGCGTTTACAGTCGCGAGTGGACGACGTAACTCGCAAAAGTGATCTCGTGGTCATTTGACGCAGTTGGCCATGTTTCTCCGGGCAGCGATGCGCGGCGCATATTCTGGACCGGTAACATCCAGTTGCGCTGCCCGGAGGACATTTAATCTGATCCGGGTAACCTCATCTGTCGCCCCTCGGGCGAGATTTGATCAATTCCTCGAAAACAAAGTAGAGACACCGTGGCAGTTCGATTGCGCCTGATGCGCATGGGAAAGAAGAAGCAACCTACATACCGAGTAGTTGCCGCTGATAGTCGCTCACCTCGCGACGGTCGGTTCATCGAGATCGTTGGCACCTACCAACCTCGCATGGAGCCGTCAGTGATCCTTATTGACAACGCAAAGGCTGTTGGATGGCTCCGCAATGGCGCTCAGCCTTCAGATCGTGTGAAGAAGCTTCTTGAGGTTTCTGGCGCTTGGGACGCTTTCACTTCAGGCAAGTCAGTAGAAGAACTACAAGCTGCTCAGGACGCCGAAAAGGCCGCTGCTGCAGCCGCTGAAATGAGCGACGCGTGAGCCTGGCTCCAACTGCCCAGTCTGTGCTTGAGCACCTGTGCAAGTCCGTTGTGTCGATGCCAGAAGAAGTCTCCGTTGAGGCTTCTGAAGTATCTGAAGGCGTTGTCCGCTTTGATGTATCGGTCAACAAGGACGACATGGGACGCGTTATCGGCCGTCGCGGCCGAGTGGCATCCGCCATTCGCACGGTGGTTGCCGCTGCGGGTTCCAAGGACTCAGTCTCAACCGAGGTTGAGTTCGTAGAGTGATTCTGAGAGTCGGTCGAATTGGCCGAGCTCATGGACTAAAAGGTGAGGTGCTGGTCACTCTCACCACAGACCTAACTGCTGAACGCACCGCCCCTGGGGCGGTGTTTCTGCTGTCTGGTGAACGATCAGACCTGCCCGAAACACTTGTTGTCGCCAAGGCCCATCCACAGCAGCAAGATAAGTGGAGAATCAAGTTCGAGGGCGTCGACGATCGCAACGCAGCGGATCGTCTTCGTAACCTGGACCTGTCCGCTGAGTCAATCTCAGACACCGAAGACGTCTTTGTCCATGAACTAGTCGGCAAGAACGTCGTCGAGGCTGACGGTGCTAGCAGGGGAGAGGTGCTCTCGTTGATCTCCAACCCGGCCTCTGACTTGCTTGAGCTAGACAGCGGCCACTTGGTGCCTATGGCGTTCTATGTGAGCCACGACGACGAGACGGTAACAGTCGAGGTTCCGGACGGCCTCTGGGATCTCTAACTCATGCAAATCGACGTCTTCACGCTGTTTCCCGAAGTCATTAGGTCCTTTGCCGAGATAGGCGTTATTGGCCGGGGTCAAAGTAAAGGGCTCCTGGCGATAAACGCCCACAACTTTCGCGACGCCACCACCGATGTTCACCGAACCGTGGATGATTCACCCTTCGGGGGCGGTGCTGGCATGGTGATCAAACCTGGTCCGATCATTGAAATGATTGAGCTAGTGCAACCACCTCGTCCAATTGTCTTCCTTGGACCCAGCGGCCAACCGTTTAACCAGGCCGTCGCGGCCGAACTTGCAGGGACCGAGGGATTCTCGCTTATTTGCGGGCGTTACGAAGGCCTTGACCAACGAGCCATCGATCTTGTCGTCGATCGTGAAATTTCCATCGGGGACTTTGTTCTTGCTGGGGGAGAAGTGGCCGCCGCAGCAATTATTGAGGCGGTGGGTCGCCTGGTTCCAGGTGTTGTGGGTAATGCAGACTCCACAACCGAAGAGAGTTTCAGCGACGGCTTGCTTGAGTATCCCCAGTACACGAGACCTGCGGACTACGAAGGCAGCATCGTTCCCCCCGAGCTGATGTCAGGCAATCATGGACTGATCGCACAATGGCGCTTCGCCCAGTCTTTGGCCCGGACCTTGGCTCGTCGCCCCGATCTGATAGCCGCCCGAGGCGGCATTACCGAGGCCGAGGAGCAGCTTTTAGTTAAGTTCGGCTTGCGCTGAGCCACATTCTGTGTGGAACTAGGCAAGGACGGCGTAACATTATGGGCTGTCCGTCTAGAGAGATTGAGCCATGAACCTCACCGACATTGTTGAAAAAGCCCAGATGCGTGACGACATCCCGCAGTTCTCCCCTGGAGACACTGTCAGGGTTCACGTCAAGGTGACCGAGGGTAACCGCGAACGAGTTCAGGTCTTTCAGGGTGTGGTAATTGCCCGCCGTGGTGATGGAATCCGCGAGAGCTTCACCGTCCGCAAGCTGAGCTTCGGTGTCGGCGTCGAGCGTAGTTTCCCGCTTCACTCGCCAATCATTGACAAGATCGAGCCAGTGACTCGTGGTGATGTTCGCCGAGCAAAGCTCTACTACCTGCGTGACCGCGTCGGCAAGGCCGCCAAGGTCAAAGAAAAGCGCGACCGCTAGTTCATGTCCAGCGAAGATCTCGAGCAATATGAAGCCGAGATTGAGCTGGCGCTATATCGCGAATACCGAGATGTCATCTCTATGTTCACGTTCGTGGTCGAAACCGACCGCCGCTTCTACCTCGCCAATGAGGTCGTGCGATCATCCGCACCGGGTAACGCCATGGTTGAGTACGAACTGAAGGACGCGTGGGTTTGGGATATGTATCGCCAAAGCCGCTTTCTTAGCTCGGTTCGGGTCTCAAGTACCAGAGGCGTCACTGTTGAGGAGCTACCCGAACGCGAGATCTAGTTGTCTCACAATCAAAGAGTCGGTGCTCGTGGCGAGGACGCCGCAGCGAAGTGGTACATCGACCATGGTTTCAAGGTGCTGGACCGAAACTGGAGACCTGGACCCGGCACCGTCAACCCTCGGGGTGAATTGGACCTAGTTGTCGCCAAAGGTCGGACCGTTGTGTTTTGCGAGGTCAAGACTCGGACTTCCACTCGCTTTGGTACTGGCGCCAGCTCGGTTGGATATACCAAGCAACAGACCTTGCGTCGGCTTGGAACCCAATGGCTCCAGGGCTCAGGAATGAGGTTCGCCGAACTGCGGTTTGACGTCGCAGTTGTGGATGGACAGAGCAATGTGACGCTTTACCGAGGTTGTTTCTAGCAAGGCTATGGCCGGAGAACCGCCGTCTACTGAGTACGCTGGAGTGTTGGCCCCGGGACTGTCCGGGGCAGTTTAGCGCTTAGAAGAGTTTGAGGTGCCTGTTATGGCTCAACGTGATGACATCAGGAACGTGGCAATCGTGGCCCACGTGGATCACGGTAAGACCACATTGGTTGACGCAATGTTGCGTCAGACCGGAGCCTTTGGCGACCACCAAGAGGTCACCGAACGAGTAATGGATTCGGGCGACCTTGAAAAGGAAAAGGGCATCACGATCCTTGCCAAGAACACTTCCATCACTTGGGAGGGAATCACGATCAACGTTGTGGACACCCCAGGCCACGCTGACTTTGGTGGCGAGGTTGAACGCGCTCTCACCATGGTGGATGGCGTTGTTCTTCTCGTTGATGCGGCCGAGGGTCCGCTGCCTCAAACACGCTTCGTACTCCGCAAAGCTCTTGCCCGAGACCTGCCTGTCATCTTGGTCATCAACAAGGTCGACCGGCCCGACGCTCGAATCGCTGAGGTGGTGAACGAGGTCTATGAGCTGTTCCTAGACATTGATGCTCGGGATGATCAGATCGAATTTCCGATAATCTACTGCGCAGCTCGAGACGGCTGGGCATCAGAGGAAGAGGACGTTCGCGGCACTGACCTCCAGCCACTATTTAGGCTGCTGGGTTCGTTCATTCCTGCCCCAACTTACGAAGAGGGCCATTCGCTTCAGGCATGGGTAACCAACCTTGATGCGTCTCCCTATGTAGGACGGTTGGCTCTTTGTCGGGTGATGAACGGCACTCTCAGCAAGGGCGAGTCAGTTGCGCTCAGCCGGGTGGACGGCACCGTTCAAAAGGTGAAGCTAAACGAGCTCTACCTAACTAAGAACCTCGAGCGTGTCCCTGCTGATTCGGCAGGGCCGGGTGACTTAGTAGCTGTTGCCGGCATTGAAGACATCATGATCGGCGAGACTCTCGTTGACCCGAACGATCCCAAGCCAATGCCCGTTATTTCGGTTGATGAGCCAGCGCTATCTATGACGATCGGCGTTAACACGTCGCCTTTGGCGGGCAAAAGTGGCTCGAAGCTAACTGCCCGAATGGTTAAGGATCGCCTTGATAAAGAACTAGTCGGCAACATGAGCCTTCGTGTCCTAAACACTGAACGACCTGACACCTGGGAAGTGCAGGCTCGTGGTGAGCTACAGCTAGCCATTTTGGTTGAGCAGATGCGTCGTGAAGGTTTCGAGCTGACAGTCGGCAAGCCTCAAGTAGTTACCGCCGAGATCGACGGCAAGCTGCATGAGCCTGTTGAGCGACTGACCATCGATGTTCCAGAGGACTTCTTAGGTGCAGTAACCCAACTTCTTGCCGCCCGAAAGGGCCGCATGGAAAACATGATTAACCACGGCACTGGCTGGGTTCGCCTTGACTACCTGGTTCCAGCTCGTGGGCTCATCGGGTTCAGAACGATGTTCCTCACCGAAACTCGCGGCGCCGGCGTCCTAAACCACACCTTTGAGCAGATGGAGCCGTGGTTTGGAGAACTTAGAACTCGGGTAAAGGGCTCTCTGATCGCTGACCGCCAAGGTCAGGCAACTGCCTATGCGCTGATCGCGCTTCAAGAGCGGGCAGAGATGTTGGTTGCGCCGACCACCCAGGTCTATGACGGCATGATCGTTGGCGAAAACAGCCGAAATGAAGACATGGAAGTGAACGTTGTTAAGGAAAAGCAGCTGACCAACCATCGTGCTTCTGCTTCTGACCAGACGGTGAAGCTAACACCAGCCAAGGTTCTTTCTTTGGAGCAGGCGCTGGAGTTCATCTCTGATGATGAGTGTGTGGAAGTGACCCCTGATCATGTTCGGCTGCGCAAGACAGAGCTGGATCCAAACGTTCGAGCTCGTCGCTTGAAGGCTCTGAAGAACGCTCGCAAAGAAGCGGAGAACGCTTCTTAAGAGTCAGAAGCTAGCGACGGTTGGCGCGGTTGTTCCAGCAGCCGCGATGCCAGTGCCGCCTTAGGTCCGGATCATCTGGCGGCACGGCCACGAGGTGGCCCATGCCCACGGGAATGTCTCGGTTGCAGCCGGGGCAGATGTAGGGCTTGGTGGCTTGGTAGGGCTGAATGAAGCGCGTCTCAGAGTCCGGAGTATCGGACGGATCAGGCCGCGAGCGAGATCCTTTGCGTTTGGGCGGCTTCTTCGAGGCCTTGCTTGTTGTTTTCCGGCTGGTTGTTTTCCGGCTTGTCTTTTTCTGGCCTGCTTTTTTCTGGGCCGGCACTATCCGAATACCGCCCACGCAAGAAGGGCAAAGAACACGACAACTGCGGCCGCCACGTACAAATAGTCAAGTGGCGATCGTTTGTGCTGGCGTCGAGGATCAAAGCCCATTGGGTTAAGTATGGCCAGCTTTGGCTAGATAAACTTGACCCAATGCGAACATGGGTTCCTCTGTTGATCATGACGGCAGCATTGGTTGGCACATCTTGCTCCACACAGCCTGTTCCGGCGGCCCCGGTTGACAATGCTCAGCTCGTATTGGGAGAGCAGATCTGGTCCGGAAGCTGTGTTGCTTGCCATGGTCGCCAAGGCCAAGGGGGCAGAGGCGGTCAACTGAATGAAGGTCGCGTGATCCAACGTTTTTCCGATCCTTTAGCTCAAATCGAGTTAGTGGCCAACGGCAAGGGTGCCATGCCAGCCTTCAGCTCGAAGTTGACTCCTGAACAGATCGAGGCAGTTGTTGCCTATACACGCCAGGTCCTGTAGGAGCCGTCGGCTAATTCAGGAAATCGGGCTCATCCCGGTTTAGCTCGTCCCACCACGGCTGGAACTGAAACCACCCGGTAATGTCGGCGCCCTGTGCTGCGTATCCGGCTTCACAAAGTTCGTCAGGAATCACGATTGGATCGCCAGCGGCTTCAGCAAGTAGCTGGCTTTGGCAGCAACGCTCAAGCGCGACGAACCACCACACGGCTGCGTCCACAGTCCCACCGGTGGTGATCAGGCCATGGTTCTGGTGAATAAGCGCCTTCTTGTTTCCGAGCGCCTCGGCCATGGCCCGCCCAACCTCTAGATCCAACACGACAGCTCCGCCGCCTTCAGAGGTCATAGCGACGTCGTTGTAAAACATCGTTGCGTCCTGGGTGATCATCTTGATTGGCTTGCCGAGGCTGGAGAACGTCTTGCCGTACATCGAATGTGAATGGGCTGCAGCCATTACATCAGGGCGGGCCGCGTGCAGCTGTGAATGGATGGCAAACGCTGCTTTGTTTACGTCGCGATCGCCAACCACGACATCACCGTTGTGATCTACGCAGATCAAGTCAGAAACGGTCATCAGCTTAAAATTGTGGCCGAACGGGTTAACCCAAAACCGATCTGGGAACTCGGGATCCCTAACTGTGACGTGGCCCGCTACACCTTCTGCTAGGTGCAGGCGTCCCATTATTCGTAGGCCCGCGGCAAGTCGTTCCTTGCGGTGCTGGCGCTCTACTTCAAGCGATTCTGAGGTCTGTTCGACTGCGGTCATGGTGTCAACGCTATACGGCAGGCCGTTACTGGGGAAAGTCGATAGTGACGCGTGGGGGAACTTTTGGTTGTGGTCAGCCGTCTTAAGCCCAGAACTAGACGGAGAATGCCAATGCGTAAATACCTGATTGCTCTTGTTGTGATGGCTCTAACAGCGGCTTCGTGTGGAAGCCCCGATGCCGATGAAAGCAGCACAGCTACAACCGGAGCCCCCAAAAGTGGTGCGGTGACCGATGGGGACGCCGATGATCGAATGGCCGAAGAGGATTCTGGTTCCCTGGATGAGCTGGCTGAACCCACAGTCGTTGAAGGCGCTGCCGACGAAGCAATGGGAGATGAAGCTTTAGGAGACGAAGCTATGGAACTGGCGTCAGGTTCTGAGGCTGAGTCCGGGGCTCTTTCCACTACGACGGCTCCAAGTGCTGATGACATCGAGGTTGCTCCTTCCGTTCAGCCCGCCCCCCAACCGGGGTCGCTGACCGCCGCTGACGTCGATGACAATCTCAACTTTGAGTTCTTTGGCACCTACATGGAACGGATCCGAACCGACTACGGCCAGCGTCTCCCTTCGTTTGATCTCACTAACCGCATCCGTCTTGAGGTTGTTGGGTCCGATGGAACAATGGCCGGCAACGCCCGTCTCGAACTGACCAACGGAGATCAGTCAACAGTTGTGCACACATCGAGCGCTGGAATCGCATACATCTTTCCAGGCTTTCATGGGCTTGATCCAACGGCCCCTACCATCGTTTCGGTGCAACCGGCTGATGGATCATCAGTTGAACAGTTCAACCTTGCAGCGGCCGATTCTGACCAGGGTGCGACCCAGACAATTTCGCTGGGTTCGGCGAGCGGAGCAGTCCCTGAAGCTCTTGACGTCGCATTGGTACTTGACGTGACCGGGTCGATGAGCGACGAACTGAATTATCTGACTGTCGAGTTTGAATCAATCATTGCTCGTCTCGATGAGGACTATCCCAACGTGGACATGCGGTTCGCCCTTGTTGTCTATCGCGACGTTGAAGACGCCTTCGTCACTCGGTCATTCGACTTCACCGGCTCCATTGAAGAAATCAGGGAAAATCTCTCAGCTCAAAGTGCTGACGGCGGTGGCGACTTCCCGGAGGCAATGGACTCGGCGCTGGAAGACGCCAATGAGCTGAGCTGGCGCACCGGCAATGTTGCTCGGGTTCTGATTCTCAACGCAGACGCGCCGCCCCATGATGATCGCTTCAACTCAACCGTTGACGAGGCCAAAGCACTGGCCCGAAAAGGCGTCAGGATCTACCCGCTTGCGGCAAGCGGAGTGGATGACACTGCCGAGTACATCATGCGGGCCATGGCGGTCAGCTCTGGAGGCCGGCACCTCTTCCTAACAAACGACTCTGGCATAGGAGGAGACCATCAAGAACCCAAGACCCAGTGTTATGTGGTCACCCAGCTCGATGACTTGCTGCTACGAGTGTTGGGTACCGAGCTGGCAGGGGAAAGAGTCGAAGCTTCAGCCAACCGAATCGTACGCACCGTGGGAACATATGAAGCGGGCGTTTGTTCCTAGCCGATCCGTCACTGTGAGTCGCAATCACCTAGTGTCGAAAGCCGCTGGCAGTAGGCACTTTTGTATATAAAGTTCGTCAGCGGAATCATTGTAAACCACCCTTAGTGATCCTAACCTCGGTGGTGAGTTAGATCAATTAGGCGGAATCCACAGTGTCGAAGAGTATTAAGCGGTTGAAGAGTATTAAGTGTTGCGTCGCGGCGCTACTGACAGCTGCGGGCATCATGGCGGCCATGCCTTTGGCCGCCCAGGCAGAAATTGCTCCGTACGCGGAGAACACTTGGGGTGTCTATGAAAGCGTTCTTTCCGGCACTCAGACCGACCGAATCGACAACGAGGTGTTTGCCATCGAACAGATTGGCGGCACGATCTACGTTGGAGGCAAGTTCACCGAAGTCCGCCGATTCTCAACTAGCGCTCCAATCACATCTCACCCGTACCTGGCCGCTTTTGAAGCCAGTACTGGTAACTGGATTTCAACCTTTGACGCCGATCTAAGCGGACCCGTCTACTCCCTCCAGGCCTCACCAGATGGTTCTCGTCTCTTTGTCGGTGGCGAATTCGCCGATGTTCAAGGTGTTCCGAACACCCAAGCGCTTGTGGCGCTTAACCCGGCCACGGGATCTGTCGATCCGTCGTGGAAGGCCCAGCTAAAGCAGAGTGGCCGAGCAGTTGTCTACAGCATGACCTTTGACAACAACTGGCTATACGTCGGTGGCTCATTCAACGCAATCGGTGGAGCTCAAGGCGTGCCGCTGACGACCTTCGGAAACGCCGCAAAGCTCAATCTCTCCAACGGCGCTCCGGACCTGAACTGGAAGCCAATCGCTACCGGAGGCGGAGTGTGGGGAATCGCCCCTGCGGCTGATGGTGACTTCGTCTATCTAGCGGGCTACTTCAGCCGCATCAATAACGTAAACGGAACTGATGGTTTTGTTGGCGTTGACAACAACAACGGCCAAACGATTCGACCAGGCCGACTTCCTCACAACAACCTGAACCGTAAGTGGTACCAAGACCTAGTTGTTACTGACAACCTCGTGTTCATTGCCGGAATGGAACACATCACCTACGTACTTAACGAGAGCAATCTTTCGGTTCGCACTAGGCATTCAACTGGCGGCACCAACAACGCTGGTTTCCAGATGGGTGGTGACTACCAAGATCTTGAGGTTGTCGGCGACCGCGTCTACGCGGCGTGTCATTGTCGCAACGAGCACTTTGCTGACGGCGACATCTACAACATCCTTCGTGGACTCGGAGGAACCTACAGCCGTCAGGATCCAATCAGGTTTGTTGCGGCCTACTCTGCGACGACCGGCTCTTATGATCCGTCTTTCACCCTCGACATCAGCGCTTCATCTGGAGTGTGGGCCGTACACGGTTCGCCCGATGGGTGCCTGTGGCTTGGTGGCGACATCACTCGGGCCACTCGAGCAGATGGCACCAACCAGCCGCGTGGTGCATTCACCCGCCACTGTGACGAGAACTTCACCCCCGACACCCAGCGACCCTCGACACCTGGTGGTCTCGCTACGACATCGTCTGTCAACAGCATCACGATCAACTGGAACGCATCTACAGACAACGTCGGTGTTACTTCCTATGACGTTTACCGTTCGGCAACCAACGGCGGAGCCGCGACGCTAATTGGTTCTTCCAACAACACCCAGTACGTGGACCAAGGGCTTGCCGCTGGTGACTACTTCTACTACGTGCGGGCATTGGACGCAGCAGGCAACGTCTCATGGCGTTCGGGCTATGTCGGTGGAACTGTTGGCGCTCCAGCCGACACCGAGCGACCAAGCACACCCAACGGCGTTTCGACTGCACCTGGAGCGAACAGTGTGACTGTTTCATGGAACGCATCTACTGACAATGTCGGTGTTACTTCCTATGACGTCTACCGTTCGGCAACCAACGGCGGCCCAGCCACTGTGGTTGGATCGTCAGCTTCTACGTCATTTGTTGACCAAGGCCTTGCTGCAGGCAACTACTTCTATTACGTGCGTGCTTTGGACGCGGCAGGCAATGTGTCATGGCGATCTGGCTATATGCCGGCAACCGTGGGCGCAGCGGCCGACACCGAGCGACCATCTACCGCCACTGGCTTTGCTGCAACTGCCAACGGTTCTAACGCCAACCTAAGTTGGGGTGCGGCAACGGACAACGTTGGGGTAACTGGCTACAACGTCTACCGATCAACTAACGGTGGTGGTTACTCAGTAATCGCCACGGTCACCTCACCATATGTTGACTCTGGATTGGCCGCCGGCGACTACTCCTATTACATCCGTGCTTTAGATGCTGCTGGCAACCAAGGTTGGCGTACTGCTATTCGTACAGTCACAATCGGCGGAGCACCCGTTGACACCGAGCGTCCATCGACTCCTTCGGGCTTGATGAGCAACGGCGTAACTGCGAGCTCAGTCTCGTTGGTCTGGAACGCTTCAACTGACAATGTCGGTGTAACCAGCTACCTAATCATCGACAACGCAACGGGTCAGACTGTTGCCACTGTTGGTTCCAACTCTGGCTCGGTCACCGGCCTGAACTCGGGCACGAGCTACGCCTTCTTTGTGAAGGCGGTTGATGCTGCCGGCAACACCAGCTGGCGTTCAAACGTGGTGAACGTAACCACTAGTTAGTTTCGCGGGTTTTCGCGCAAGTTGGATTTTGTGTTGGATCTGTCGGGTCTGGCCAGATAGCTTCGCTTTTATCGGGCACCAGCAGCCCCAAGTTCGCCGCAGCGGTCTGTCTGCGTGGGCTATTTCCTAAGGGAAATTGGGTAGTGCCTTGGTTGCCATAGTTAGGTCCGCAGTTGTTTCTGGCGTTCATGGTCATCGCGTCTCGGTAGAGGTGGTGATCGGGAAAAACCGGCTTCCGGGCTACACGATCATCGGTATGCCTGACGCGTCTTGTCGTGAGTCTCGAGACCGTGTTCGTTCTGCCCTGGCGGCTAGCGGGTTCAAGTGGCCAGATGCCCATATCACTGTGAACCTTGCGCCGTCAGGGCTCGCCAAAAAGGGTGCCGGGTTCGATCTGCCAATCGCCCTCGGCATCCTGGCCGACTCTGAGCAGATGCCAATGGAATGTCTCGACGGTTTGGGCGCAACTGGCGAGCTTGGCCTCGATGGTTCGCTGCGGCCGGTTATCGGATTGATCTCGATTGTCGCCGCCATCGGCACGGACCGAATCGTTGTTCCTCTAACTGCCGCACCTGAGGCCGAGCTTGTTCGTCCCGACGCGATACTGGCCGCCCCTGATCTTCGCTCAATCGTTGAAGGTCTAAACGATCCGGCAACTCTGTCGGCGAATACGGTCAGGCCAATCGGTGGAGTCACTAGCCGGCCCGACTTTGTGCCAGAGCTTGCTGATGTTCGGGGTCAACCTTTGGCTCGATGGGCTATCGAGGTCGCAGCCGCTGGCGGTCATCACCTGCTGATGGTCGGAAGTCCAGGTGCAGGCAAGACAATGTTGGCTTCCCGGCTTTGTGGTCTATTACCAGACCTTGATACTGAGGACGCGTTGATGGTGGCCAAGGTTCATTCGTGCGCTGGTCTGCGAGCAAGTAGTGATCAACTCGCTTTGCGTCCGCCGCTGCGAGCCCCTCATCACGGGGCTTCATCGGTAGCTCTGGTCGGCGGGGGTTCAGCAACCATGCGACCCGGGGAAATCTCTTGCGCCCACGCGGGAGTGCTATTCCTCGACGAGCTTGGAGAGTTTCCCGTGAGCCTTCTTGAAGCTTTGCGCCAACCTCTGGAAGAAGGCGTCATTCGAGTATCAAGAGCCGCTCTCTCGGCTGAGATGCCGGCCCGATTCCTACTAGTCGGGGCCATGAACCCATGTCCTTGTGGTGAAGGTGGCGTCGACGGCAACTGTCGATGTTCCGAACACGCGCGGGCCCGGTACGCCCGCCGACTTTCAGCGCCGCTGCTGGATCGGTTCGATCTGCGGATAGAGGTGCGGCCTCCTGAACCATTGCTGCTGCTCGGTGGTCCGCCCGAGGAAACGACAGCGACGGTGGCCAAAAGAGTCAAACAAGCCAGGGAGATTGCGGCAACCAGGGGAGTGCGCTGCAACTCCCAGCTCAGCGCAAAGGCGGTTGACAGGCTCATCAAGATGACGCCCGAGGCTCGCGTGGAGCTGGAGCGAGCGCTGGTGGCGGGCGAGCTGACTGGACGTGGGCTTCGACGGGTCAGGGTGGTGGCTCGCACGATCGCTGACCTAGCAGGCGAAGAAGGGCCGATCTCGGCTGACACGATCTGCGCGGCGATGCTTCTGCGGTCACGCCCAAGCTCGGTCTTGGGGGATGCCGCATGAGCCCCGCTAATCCGGCAACTCCGGTCAGCCCAGAAACTATGGCCGCCTGGCTAGTCATGTACTCGCTCACCAACTGCGGGCCCGCCCGGGCAAAGTGGTTGTCAACTCACCACGACGGGTTGCCTGGGGCCCTCGCCGATCTTCAAAAAGGCAAAGTCTCGGCGATCGTGGGAGACCGGCCTCGTGGATTGACAACTGAGTTGTTGGATGTGTGGTCAGCCCAAGCCCGTATGTTTGATGCTGAGGAAATGCTTGCCGAACATCTGAGTATCGGTCAGATCCTCTGCCCGGACAACCACAACTGGTGCTTCCATGATGATCCAGAGCCGCCGCTGTTTCTTCACGCAATTGGGAACTCGGCTCTACTAGGTAGTCGCCCGAGCGTCGGCATCGTGGGAACTCGGCGCTGCACAAGCGTAGGTCGCCGCTTTGCGGCAAAGCTTGGCGCCGAATTGGCAGAGGCTGGGGTAACGGTGGTGAGCGGTCTGGCCAAAGGTGTCGACGGCGCCGCCCACAGAGGAACTTTGGCATCAGACGGTCAAGCAGTGGCCGTTGTGGCCAGCGGTCTGGACGTCATATATCCCCGCTCCAATGAGGGCCTCTGGAACCAAATCGGTCGCGATGGTTTGCTGCTAAGCGAGGCACCGCTGGGAATTAAGCCCGACCGTTGGCGCTTTCCGGCCAGAAACCGGATCATCGCCGGCCTAAGTGACTTCGTCGTAGTAGTAGAGAGTCATGTCAAAGGTGGAGCTTTAAGTACAGCCGAAGAAGCAGTGCTTCGAGGAATATCTGTTGGTGCTGTGCCGGGGTCGGTTGTGTCGCCAGCCTCGGTCGGCACCAACGCCTTACTAGCCGATGGAGCCATACCAATCCGTCACACTCAAGACGTACTCGACTCGATTGGACTCTTCCTATCGCCCAATCAACCATCCCAGCCCCAGTTGCCTGGCATGCAGCCAGGAGCATTGGTGGGCCAAAAGGCTCACAGGGCAATAGGTCCCGAGGCCCAGGCGATCATGGACGAGCTGCAGGCCGGTTCGGCCCACATTGACGCCTTGCTGGCTGTCACCGGGCTAAGCGTCGGAAAGCTGATGGCCCTGTTGTCCAGGATGGCTACCGAGGGTTTAGTGACCATCGATGCATCCACTGTCATAGCCACAGACCAGTCGCTAACCCCACCAGCGCCCCAGGTGCGCCTATGATGACCCACCGTGACTGCAGCAGTGCGAGCCCGCTATTTAGACCTTTTAGGCTTCAAACCGGTACCAGAACCGAGCAGAACCGAAGAAAAGTCAGAAGTTACAGTCTCAAGTCCTCACAAGAGGTGGTCATCGGCCGACGGAGAGTGGGAACGAGAAGCCAAGACAATTCGTCTTGTCGGCTCGTCTCATCTAACCATCAGCGATTCGATCACCTTGGCGGGGGACGTGGCGGAAATAGACAATGCAACAGAAGCCGAGGCCGTATGGGCTCGGTACAAATCAGAACCAGTGGCGGCAGACCGCGATCAATTGATCGTTTTCTACGCTCCCTTGGTGAAGTATGTGGCCAGCAGGATTGGCGCCGGACTACCTCAAAATGTGGATCAATCAGATCTCACCTCTTATGGAATGTTCGGCCTAATCGATGCGATCACCAAATTCGACCCCGAGCGTGGCTTCAAATTCGAGACCTATGCAATATCTCGGATCAAAGGCGCAATCTTGGACGAGCTTCGCAGTATCGACTGGGTTCCCCGCTCGGTACGAGCCAAGGCCAAATCGGTAGAGCGGGCAATGGCCAAGCTCGAATCAAAGCTTCATCGGGCACCAACTGATGAAGAGATTGCCGACGAACTCAATCTCAGTGCATTGCAACTGCACAACCTCTACAACCAGATCTCTTCTTTGGGCATGGTTGCGCTGGATGAGATGCTTTCATTTGGGGGCGGCGGCGACAGCCTCACCCTCGGTGACACGCTCGCAGACCGTCAAGACGGTCCGGGCGGAGTCTATGAGCGCATCGAACTGCGACAGATGTTGGCCGACGCAATCAACCGGATGGGCGAGCGCGAGAAGATCGTTCTCACCCTCTATTACTACGAGAACCTCACGTTGGCTGAAATTGGCCGAGTCCTGGGCGTCACCGAGAGTCGGGTCTGTCAGATTCACACCAAAGCTGTTCTCCATCTGCGAAGTCGCCTCACTGCGGCCGATCGCGAACCGGTATAGGTCTTGCCGACTTAATGCTGCCCAGTGGCTAAGGGTCGCCATTGCGGCTTTGGTCATCACAACATCAATCTCCGTGTCGGCTGCCCCTGCGGGGGCAGCCGTTTGGGTTGAGCCCGTTAATGGACCAATCATCGACCCGTTTCGCCCGCCCTCTGGCCCATATGGTCCTGGCAACCGCGGCATCGAATATGACATTGAGTCTGGCACTCCAGTTATTGCAGTGGATGCGGGCCGGGTCAGCTTTGTAGGCAGAATCGGCGCTTCGATGTTTGTCTCGATCGACCATGGGGAGGGCCTTAAGTCAACCTATGCCTACATTGAGTCCTCCGTGGTAGTTCGCGGTCAGCGTGTCAAGAAGGGTCAGCAGGTTGCCGTGGCTGGTCCCGGCTTTCACTTAACGGCGCGACTTTTCGGTGAATACGTTGACCCCGAAATCTTGTTTGGTGGAGCTGAGATCGAGGTGAACCTCGTTGATGGCCCTCAACTTAGCCAGCCTCGTGCCACCTCTGGGCTTAGGCCCAGACTCCAAGAGGGCCAGCTGGTTGCCAATTGGGCCCTTTTCGGAGGTTTGCTCGACGGCCGGGGGATTAGATCCGGGGGGAGTGAGTGGTCATAACCGCCGATACATTCATAGGTTGCTCTTTCAAACCTGATTGAGTTACCGACTAGTAGTTTCTCTCAACGCTTCCAAGGTCACCTCCGGGTGCGGCGTTGAGAGTATTAACCGAAGGACACAAACATGACCGCAGTGGTCTCAATGAAGCAATTGCTCGATGCCGGAGTTCACTTCGGACACCAGACACGGCGCTGGAACCCGAAGATGAAGCGATTCATTCACGGTGATCACGGTGGCATCTACGTCATCGACTTGGTCCAGACTCTTGACCGCATCGAGAAGGCTTACACATACGTTCGAGACACTGTTGCTGACGGTGGCTCGGTTTTGTTCGTAGGAACAAAGAAGCAGGCACAGGAACCAATCCGTCGCTATGCCCAAAGCGTTGGAATGCCATTTGTTGATCAGCGCTGGCTGGGCGGCATGCTCACCAACTACAACACAATCTCAAAGCGTGTTGGCAAGATGCTCGAGTACGAGCGCATGCGTGCCGCCGGTGAATTCGAAGAGATGCCGAAGAAGGAAGCCCTCCGCTACGGCCGTGAGCTTGAGAAGCTCGACCGCAACATCGGCGGTATCAAGACCATGGCGAAGATGCCGAGCGTCGTCTTCGTACTCGACACCATCATCGAACACATTGCGGTAACCGAAGCTCGCAAGCTCGGCATCCCGATCGTCGCTGTCGTCGACACCAACTGCGACCCCGACCTCATCACCTTCCCGATCCCCGGCAACGATGACGCCATCCGCTCGGCCGAGCTGATGACCCGGGTCATCGCCGAGGCCGTCGCCGAAGGCAAGATCATCAACGCCCGCAAGACCGGCGCACCGGCGGCACCGTCGTCCGAAGAGCGCAGCCCCGAGCAGGAAGCGGAAATCGCAGCCCAGCAGGCCGCCGCCCGCGAAGCGGCATCCGCTGACGCTGCTGCTCGCGAAGCCCGCATCGCCGCAGCCCAGCAGGAAGCAACTGCCGCAGCTGAGGCCGCCCCGGCCGAGGCGGCACCAGCAGAAGCGGCACCCGCCGCCGAAGCGCCGGCAGAAGCACCAGCTGAGGCCGCACC
>CALAJQ010000024.1 GCA_937922785.1 uncultured Acidimicrobiales bacterium | reverse complement strand
CGAATGCTGATCGGGACTCCAATTGGCGTTGTTGTGCACAGTGTTGTGATAGATCTCCAGGTGATCACCGGACTGGTGTGCAACGATGCCTCCAGCCCCGAAATGGTGAACATTGTTCTGGACCAAGCGGATGTGGTGAGTATTCCCAGTCATCAACACGCCGGCGCCATTAGGTGAGTCCCCGATTCCGGAGTCACCTCGAATTTCCATACCCCACAGTTCCACATAGCTCGAGTCGATGAGTTGAAAGCCGTTGCCACTTCCAGCATCAATCACCGGTTTGGCTCCCGGGTAAGCGGCAATACGGGCATAAGCGGCGGCAGAACCTGTGACCGTTCCGTTGAATCCTCGGTAAGTGCCATCGAGAACCCAAAGCGTGTCGCCAGGTCCGATCAGGCTTGTGCCGCGTTCCAGCGTTGCCACAGCTGAACCGATCGAGTCTCCTGAGTTGTTGTCACTTCCACTCGGACTAACGAAAAAGTCACGTCCGGCCTGGGCCTCGGCCATTGAAGGTGCGCCCACCATCAGGCTGGCAAATAGCCCGAGCACAGCAAGGATTCGCAAGACATAGGTATTCATCAAGACTTAGCCCTTGCCTTCTCTAATCGCCTGAAACTCCGCACCGAAGAACCTAGACCGATCCAAAGCCAGATACGACGCGACTCGTGGAAGATCGGTCACTACCTCGACACCAGGCTCCGTGCTTCGGAGTAGATTCGAGAGACTATACGTGGGACATCGCCGGTAGATCTTAGGGCGGCTCGACGACCTCACAGAGCTGGTCGATGTCTCGTAGCCATGCCCAAAACGACAACCACGAAAAGCTATCTGTTCGCGTGGCGTGCACCTCACCCGGATCGTTCCACACAATCGAACCCGCCGGCATGTCAACCCAGCTGCCAAAGTCGAACCGCCACCGACTCGACCCGGTCAGGTTGAGATACAACTCCGGAGCTTTGTGGCGATGGTCCAGATAGTCGACGCCGGGCACAAGAAGGAACAGTCCCATCACAAAGTCGTCGCCTTCGGCAAGAATCGCGTTCATGTTCCCAGTCCGGTAGCTATCGCCAACCGGCGCGCTGCCCGAGTAGTACTGCCAATCGTCAACCGTCCAAGCAAGAGACGCCGCAGCGTCCCGAATGGAACGCCCGACCTCTCGAAGCTGATGGTCTTCGGCCCGACACATCCGCGCCAACGCATCTGTCAACTCGAGGCTGTGCCTTGGCGGTGCAGCGGGTCTATCAACAACCGAGCCCACCTCGCGAAGACGGTTAAGCATGAGCGCAACGCCAGGTTCCTCAGCGTGGCTCGCCTGCAGATACGAGACAATCTGCTCCACGACTTCGTCGACCGTCATGTTGCCAAGCTAGCTGTTGGTCAGCGCTGCGTATATCCAGGCGTTGATCACCGAGCCGACGCTGAGCGCTACCGGCACGATCTGCCGGGCGAAGCCGTCGCCCAGGAAGTCATCAACCGAGCGCCAGTGTTTATCCAACTGGTCAGACGTGAGCACCATGACCGGCACATGGTTGCCGTTTTCGTCGGGCAGGAACCCGTCGTAACCCTCGGCTGGCCCCCAAGTGATTTCGAAAGCGAAACCCCGAACGGTGCCGGGCTGCCACTCCCCTTGAATGCCACGAACAACCCAGTGATCCTTCTCCCCCGGAATGAGCGATCCGTAAACGGCCAGAGCAGTCACTTCTTCAGTCACGCTGAAGAAGCTAGCGGCGCACAGCGACGGCATCGACGTGGCTGAACTCGGATCGATCCCGCTCATTACCTGGGGCCCGAATTTCCGGACGCGCCGTGCCACTAGCAACGATGTTTCCTGGTTCGAGAAGCGAAATACCATCGTTTGCATTGTAAGTGGCCTAGGTTTACAATGCAGCCATGAGCGCGACCGCATCCACCACACGAGTCTCCCACCGCGGGCAAACAACCCTGCCCGCAAACCTGCGTCGTAGATGGGGAATTGAAGACGGAGGAGAAGTCGGAGTCCTCGACCTGGGAAACGCCGCGCTCGTAGTTCCTGGCGGCATCGAATCCGCCAAGCTCGAACTGTTTCGGATTCTCAAAACCACCTACGCCGACGGACTCGACCAGCTGGACGATCCCGAGCTTCAAGATCAATAGATGAACCGGGTCCTACTCCTCGACGACCATGCCCTAATCTCCGAA
Source organism: uncultured Acidimicrobiales bacterium (assembly GCA_937922785.1). Classification (GTDB taxonomy): domain Bacteria; phylum Actinomycetota; class Acidimicrobiia; order Acidimicrobiales; family SZUA-35; genus CALAJQ01. The sequence goes on along the minus strand of CALAJQ010000024.1, from coordinate 10,681 downwards.
ATTCTGACCGAGTCGATATCGACTCGGGAGCCCAACAGCTCGCTACTCACAACGTCCTATTGGTACTACCGTGCCTGCCGCGGTGCAGTTTTGGGTGCAGGCGGTCAACTCTCAGGACCTTTCGAGCAACTCTCGGACGATTTACAAGCAGCCGCAATAGCGACGCTGTTGACGCTGCCCGAGCGTATCGAGTTACCGGATCCCCGATCGACCGTCCCGCTCATGGTCACAATGGCTGGGCGTCATCCGAAACTGAACCTGCTCAACCTCGAAGCGGTCGCAGTAGCGGTGAAAACCGGAGCACATGTTTTGCTTGCTGAGCGCGCAGCCACAGGAATCCTGCCCGACGTGCTCATGGCCGAACAGGTTGACTGGTCCTCAGACCTCTAGCCATACCTAAGTCCACCAGTTCGGTTACGAGCAAGCAACAAGTCCCGGTCATGATCGTCCATACCCGGGCCTCGTCCGACATGCCAGGGCGAGTGGTCGGGCAACCGCCCGTTTCGGCTACTGGTCGAATGCCCGCTTGAGGCCATCGAAAATCCATGCCACATCGTCGCCGAGTTCAACGGGCATCGGGGCTCGCAAACTAACCCCCTCGAGCAGTGGCACAGCATCAGACTCCACAACTGGCGCCTCGGTAGCGCTACCCGATTCCAACGAAGCGGAATTGGTCACGACAAGAGTGAAGGTGTCGGTTGGTTGCGCGACCTCAAACGTGACTGCCCCTGTGCGTGTTTGTCCTTGGGACAGTTCGAGAGTTGTGCCAAGGCCAACCGCATACCGAAGACTCATCGACACTTCGTCGGGTTCTTCGATCAAGTCTTCGCCGAGCGGGAGGAAGATGTCTCGCTCGTGGATCCACGAATCCCAAAGTCCGTGATGCACAACAGCACTAACCCCAATGTGGCCGGGTGGAGCTTCGGCAGTCGCCTGCCAGTCCTCGGCGGAAAGCCCTTCAAGCAGTGCTGCCCATGCGTCGCTCGAGGCCTGAAAGTCGGCGAGCACTTTGGCGGGCGGGTCGACATTGGCAGCACCCATCTTGAGTGGCGAAGCCGCCGGGTCGAAGTTGGCCAGAAATTTGGTTGGCTCACCAGCCACCCCGGCCATAACCGACATGGCCCAGAACTGGTTGGTCATGGTGAGATGCACGATCACATCCCGAACCGTCCACGCATCGCAGCGGGTTGGGTGCGCCCATTGATCGTCGGTAAGCCCGGCGAGCCGGTCGGCCAAACGTCGAGTCTGGCGGGCGGCAGGAACACAAACCGCCGCGGGATCACCGTCGAGTTTGAGGATCGGATCACCGTCGTAAATCGGTTTGAGCTGCATGGCTTGACCTTAGCTAGCTACGATCCAAGGCTGTCGGAGTTTGGCCGCACAAACCGACACTAAAACTGGCTCTGGCCGCACAAAGCGACAAAAGCGTCGGGCTGTGCGGCCAAAGCAACGATCTAGCCGAGGACCAAATGGTCATCAATCCCTTGGATGCTGTCTTCCAAGCGATGGTTCACATAGAGGACTGTCGTCTCACCAGAGAGACAGATCCGCTCAATCAACGCCAGGACAAGTTGGCGGTTCATGTCGTCGAGCCCCAAACACGGTTCGTCCAGAATCAGCAGCGGCGGGTGTTTCACCATCGCCCGCGCAATCAACGCCAAGCGCTGTTCGCCGAATGACAGTCTGTTGAACGGTTCGTCGGCCCAGCCGGACATCCCGAGTACGTCCAACCATTTGTCGGCTATGGCCTTCTGGGTGTCGGTGCTGGTGGTGTACAAACCGATGCTGTCGAAGAACCCCGAAATGATCACGTTTCTCAGACCCGTCCCAACCCGGTACTCCCATTGAAGGGCGGTAGAGACGTAACCGATGTATTGCTTGATCTGCCAGATGCTCTCGCCCGTACCACGCTGAAACCCGAAGACCTTGATGTTGTTCACATAACACTGGGGGTGATCACCTGTGATCAACGACAGCAAGCAGGTCTTGCCGCTGCCGTTCGGCCCGCTCACCTGCCAATGCCGGTTTGGCTCAATTGTCCAGCTGAGATTCTCAAACACCGTGTTGTCGGTGTATCGAACGGTCACTCCGGTCATCTGAACCAGAGGCTCATCGGGGTTCAACGGCGGCAGCTCAATCGCCGGGTCGGCCATTGGTATCTCACGCTCGCTCGTCTTCAGATGAAGCAGTTGGTGCAGTTCACCAAAGGCACCCTCATCAGTTCGGTTCACCTGTTGCAGAAGTTGCCCGTGTTCGACGTACGCAACGTGGGTTATGAAGTCCGGGCATTCGTCGAACCGATTGAGAACGATCACCATCGGGGTGGTCTCAGCCAGCTTTGCGAGGTAGTCCTGCAACCAGTTCAGCGAGTCATGATCGAGGCCGTCAAATGGCTCGTCCAGAACCAGCAGTTCGGGACGGCTCGTCAGCGCTCGGACCAGCATGACCTTGCGGGTCTCCCCCGTCGACAACTTACGGAACGCTCGATCCATCAATGACTCGAGGCCCAATGTAGCGACCAACGTTTGAGCCAGCTCAGCGTCGAGGCAGACGTCGGCGATGATCTCGGCCACCGGCGTGCCCTCGGAGATCACATCGAGAATGTCGGCATCGTCCTTACGCAGCTCGGCCGCAATCAGTTCGGCCTGCCGCTCATAAGAAACGAGGGCCACGTTGCCCGGAAGGCCAGACACCGTCCCCGACAAGCGATCGCCCTCTCCGGCAAGTACTGCGGCAAGCGCAGACTTACCCGAGCCGTTCGCCCCTGCAATCAGCCAATGCTGGCCTGGGGCAATCGTCCAATTGATGTTGTTGAGTTGAAAGCGCCCGTCGAAGTCAACCGACAGTTCGTCCAGTGTCGGCATTTGACCTCCTGACCGCGAGTTATGAGCCGCTAGGCGAAGAACTTGAGGAACCCGAAGGGTTCACACGATTCGCTTCATGTCGGCCATGTGACCGCGCAAGATGCCACCGATTTCTTCAACCGGGTGGTTACGAATGGCTGCATTTACCTCGATAAGGCGCGCGTTGTCTACACCGGTGTCGTCGAGTTCGAGGCCTTTGCCGATCACGTCACTCTTGACGCCTGCCATGAAGTCAGCCAAGAGCGGCACGCACGCATGGTTGTACAGATAGCAGCCGTATTCGGCAGTGTCGGAAATGGTTGCGTTCATTTCGTACAGCTTCTTGCGAGCAATCGTGTTGGCGATAAGCGGTGTCTCATGCAGTGACTCGTAATATGCAGAGTCGGCAATGATGCCTGCAGCTGTCATAGTTTCGAATGCAAGCTCGACGCCGGCCTTAACCATGGCGACCATGAGGATGCCGTTGTCGAAGTACTCCTGCTCGGAGATCTCAACGTCTCCAGCTTCGGTCTTTTCGAATGCTGTCTGTGCGGTGTCTGCCCGCCAGCCGAGAAGCTTGGCGTCATCGTTGGCCCAGTCGGCCATCATCCCTGACGAGAAGGCTCCGGTCATGATGTCGTCCTGATGCTTCTCATACAGCGGACGCATGATGTCCTTCATCTGCTCTGCCAGATCAAACGCTCGAATCTTGGCCGGGTTAGACAGGCGGTCCATCATGTTGGTGACGCCGCCGTACTTGAGCGCTTCGGTAACGGTTTCCCAGCCGTACTGGATGAGCTTCGAGGCGTAACCGGCGTCGATTCCCTCTTCGATCATCTTGTCGAAACACAGAAGAGAGCCTGTCTGCAACATGCCGCACAAGATGGTCTGTTCACCCATGAGGTCAGACTTGACCTCGGCAACAAAGGAAGACATCAACACGCCGGCCTTGTGGCCACCGGTGCCGACGGCGTAAGCCTTGGCCATTGCCAGGCCTTCGCCATTCGGATCGTTGTCTTCGTGAACCGCAATCAATGTTGGCACGCCAAAGCCACGTACGTACTCCGCCCGAACCTCTGAGCCTGGGCACTTCGGGGCGACCATGATCACGGTGATGTCGTCACGGACCTGCATGCCCTCTTCAACGATGTTGAATCCGTGTGAGTAAGACAGGCAGGCGCCTTGCTTCATCATCGGCATGATGGTGTTAACAACGTTGGTGTGCTGCTTGTCTGGTGTGAGGTTCAACACGACGTCGGCGGTTGGAAGTAGTTCGTCGTAGGTTCCAACCGTGAAGCCGTTCTCAGTGGCGTTCTTCCATGACTGGCGCTGTTCAGAAATGGCAGCGTCGCGCAAGGCATAGGAGACATCTAGTCCGCTATCTCGAAGGTTCAGGCCCTGGTTCAGGCCCTGCGCCCCGCAGCCGATTACCACCATCTTCTTGCCCTTAAGCGCATCGACGCCTTCGGTGAATTCGTTGAGGTGCATGAAGCGGCACTTGGCGAGCTCGGCGAGTTGCATGCGCAGCGGAAGGGTATTGAAGTAGTTGGCCATGGATCGACTCTAGCTGCGGCCGTACGTTTCGTAAATTGAGATATATGCAACATAGTGTCCCGTATTTTGCAACGATCACGCATACTGAACAGGTGGATCTTCGAACGCTCAAACACTTCATCGTGCTCAGCGAAACCCTGCACTTCGGGCGCGCCAGCGCAAAGGCGAACATCAGCACGTCCGCGCTGTCACGCAACATCCGCCAACTAGAGGCCGAACTCAACGTCGCCTTGTTTAACCGGGACAACCGGACAGTGGCTCTCACGCCTGAAGGCCACACGTTTGCGCGTTATGCCCGCGATGCCGTGCAGCAGTGGGATCAAATTCGGTACGACCTCACCGACCCAAGCGAACAGCTCTCGGGCGAGATAAGCCTTTACTGCTCGGTCACGGCCAGCCACAGCATTCTTGTTGATCTGTTGAACCGGTTCCGACCGGCCCATCCAGAAGTTGAGATCATGCTCCAGACCGGAGATCCAGAACATGCAATCGAGCGCATCGTGGCGTTGGAGGAAGAGTTGGCGATCGCCGCCCGTCCCGAGAACCTTCCACCTGACGTAGTCTTCAAACCGATTGCCGAGTCGCCACTGGTGTTTGTCGCCCCAACCGAATCAGCCGACCTGCCCACCAGCTGGGCGGACACCCCAATGATCCTCGCAGCTAGCGGAATCGCCCGCAGCCGCGTCGACGCCTGGTTCGATTCACTTGGCGTGACTCCCCAGATCTATGCCCAGGTTGCGGGCAACGAAGCGATCGTCAGCATGGTCAGCTTGGGGCTAGGAGTTGGAGTGGTACCAAAGATCGTGCTCGACAACAGCCCCCACGCCCAACGCGTTCGGGTACTAGAAGTTGAACCAGCACTAGCCCCCTACGACCTGGGGCTGTTCACCCTGCAACGCCACCTCAAGAACCCGCTGGTCAACGCATTCTGGGAGTTACTCGACGAGAACCTCGGCTGACTTCGATCGGAACGATCCTGCCAAGAAGTCGCTCTGTTTGAAGGTCTACTGGATGTCGGCGATGCGTCGATCGAGGTGACGAATTTCGGCGGGATTGCGGGCCATGCGGCGGGCTTCGGCGAAAGCCGTCCGTGCTGGTTCAACGTTGCCTGCCATCAGGTGCAGTTCGGCCTCAGCTGCATGGAACAGGTGGTAGTCGGCCAGGTCGTCACGGTTCGGCAGCGCGGCGAGGCCGGCTTGCGGGCCGTCGGCCATGCCGATGGCGACTGCCCGGTTCAGCGCAGCGATAGGTGATGGGTCGATGGTGACCAGTCGACCATAGAGATCGGCGATGCGTGTCCAATTGGTGTCGTCGGCGTTGGTCGCATTGGTGTGATAGCCGGCGATCATCGCCTGAATTTGGTAGCGGCCCGGTGCTTTCAGCGCCATAGCATCACGCAGGGCCGTGTTGCCTTGTTCGATGCCGCCTTGGTGCCAGGTCGATCGGTCTTGGTCGGGTAGAAGCACGAGGTCAGCGTTGGTATCAAGGCGGGCGTCCCGACGAGCGTGGTGGAACAGTTCGAGCGCAAGCAGGCCGTGGATCTCGGCGTGGTCGGGTAGCAGATCGACAAGTGAGCGAGTGAGCCGCAGTGCCTCTTCGCAGAGGTCAACTCGCATTGGCTCCGGATCTTCACCTCGGCCGAGGTACCCCTCGTTGAACACCAGGTACAGCACGCTGAGTACCACATCGAGACGGTGCTCGAGGTGTGATGGCATGTGCAGAGGTATGGCGGCGTCACGGATTTTGGCCTTGGCCCGCGAGATTCGTTGGGCGAGCGTTGGCGTGGGAATGAGATAGGCGGCAGCGATCTCGTCGGTGGTGAGGCCGGCAATCAGTCGAAGCGTCAAGGCGACTTGGGCGTCGCGGTTCAGTGCTGGATGGCAGCAGAGGAACATCAGGCGAAGCTGATCTTCGGGCAGATTCGGATCACTGATTGGGTCGTCGATGAGGAACATGTCGTGCATAGTGGTGGTCTCGTTTGGATCGGCATGCAGCTCGGGGGCCGCCGAGCGAATTCGGCGGCGCTCCACGTCCAGCCGCCGGATTCGGTCAACTGCTCGACGGCTCGCTACCCGATTCAGCCAGGCGCCCGGATTATCCGGCACGCCGTCGGTGGGCCAGCGTTTGGCCGCTTCGGCTAAAGCATCAGCAACTGCGTCGTCGGCCAGATGCACGTCGCTGTAACGCCCAGCCAATAGTGCCAGCACACGGGGTGCATCCTGACGTACTAGCTGGGCGAGTGCAGCTTCGATGGTTGCCATCTCCGAGTGTGTAATCAGACCTCGGGCCTGAAGGCAATCGGGCGCACTTCGAACTTGCCGAACGGGATCGGAACCTTGGCTGCAATGGCCAGAGCTTCGTCGAGGTCTGCAGCTTCGACGAGGTAGTACCCGCCGAGCTGTTCTTTGGTCTCAGCGTATGGCCCGTCGGTGGTGCTGTTGCCTTCAGGGGATTTGTGGAGCGTGGTGGCTGTGCCGGTTGGGGCAAGGCTAGCGCCGCCAATCATGTGGCCGCCCTCGGCGAGCTCGGCGTTGAACGCCATCCACTCGCCCATCATCGCGTCGAACTCGGGTGAGCCCGGTGCGAAGTCTGGCGCTGCGCTTTCGTCGGAGTGTAGAAGGATCATGTATTCCATTTGCTTTGTGCTTTCTGTGTTGTTCACGACCGTAGTCGCTGATGGTTTATTGGTAGAAGGTTGGATATTGGACGGGCGAGGCGTTACGCCGTAGCGAGGCGCTCGAGGTTGGCGAGGGTGGTTTCCATACCGCAGGTGATGTTGGCGGCTCGATCGGTCACACCGGCCTTCTTCTGCGCCCGGCGAATGAACCATGGCGATGGCTTGTCCTGACGCACCGACTCCACGACACGGGTACCACCTTCGACCGCGTGGAACTCATAGCGCCATGTCGGACCAAAGCCCATTGGCACCTTGAACTCGAACACCTGGCCCGGAACAGCTGCGGTAACTACTGGCTTGGTGCTCCACTTACTATTGCCGAGCTCGTTGGTGCCCTTGAAGCGAGCACCGATCTCGGGGCCATTGCTCTTGCCAATCCATTCGGCGCTGAGACACTCGGGGCTCATTTCGCCGATGCGGCTGACATCGGTGACGATGCCGTACAGGGTTTCAGGCGATGCGGGTATCGTCCGCTCGACGGTGGCGCTGACTAGCTGATGCATGCTCATTACTTGGCTCCAGTGGGTTAGTAGGACCGACTGTTTCGGTCCCTTTGCCCACTTGTCGCAGCACTCGACAGAATTCGACAAAGTAATCCGAAATTTCTTCGAATATCTTCTGAAGCTGCGAGGAAGCCCGTTTCTCAGAGCCCGAACTCGGTTCTCATCTCCGCTCCACAGGTCACTGCAGGCCACACATTGCACGTTCTCAGAGAATTTTGCAGAATGTGCTTGACCCTCCCATAAGGGGAGACCTCAGGGTGGTTTGTGTGACGTTAATGACTATCGGAGTTTTCGCCAAGGCCTCTCGCCTGTCGGTGAAGTCTCTGCGCAACTATGACCAGTCAGGGCTACTCGAGGCCGCGGAGGTCGACCAGCAGTCTGGCTACCGCTACTACGCAGTTACCCAGCTGGCTAACGCTGACGCGATCCGCTCGCTGCGGATCGTGGGAATGCCGTTGGCTCAGATAGCCGAGACTCTCGATGGCAAGAACCCCGAACAGTCGTTGATGTCACACCTCGAAACGCTGGAACAACAGCGTGACGAGTTGAACCGACAGGCGTTGGAACTCCGGCGCCGCATCAACCTTAAGGAATATCAAATGACCACCGAAGTATCTGTAAGAAACCAGCCGGCCCAAACCGTGGCCGCTTGGAGAACCGAAACTACTTTCTCCACCATCTTCAACCACATCCCCGAAGGCTTTGGTCGAGTAATGCAGTGTCTGGGCGAGAACAGCATCGGCCCATCCGGCGTGCCATTCACTCTCTATTTCCAAGCACCAGACGGCGACAACATCGGCGACATCGCCATGGCCGTTCCAGTGGCACAAACGATCGACCTTGCGACTGAGTCAGACGTTCAGGTTCTGGAGCTACCCGAAACCCAAGGGGCCGTGATCACACACAAGGGGTCCTACGCCAACATGGGCGAGTCCTACGCAACCATCGTTACCTGGATTCAAGAACACGGCCACTCCATCACCGGGCCTGCCCGAGAGATCTACTTCAACAGCCCAGACGAAGTGGCCGAAGATGATCTGCTAACCGAGATCGTCTTCCCTATCAACAGCGACCAGAGCTAACAGTGGGCGCTACTTGGCAAGAGAAGTTCGACACGGCACGGCCCAGCTACACCAGGGTCAACGACAAAAAGTTCGCCGACCTAGAAGCTGGCACCTCTATTCTTATTCCTAGCCCGGCCGATATAGAAGCAGAGGTTGCCGCCCTGGGTGAGGGTGAGACGATTGCGCTCGGCGAGTTGCGACGCCGGTTGGCTGAACGTCACGGGGCAGATGGAACGTGCCCTGTGATGTGCGGAATGAACATGCGCATCGTTGCCGAGCTGGCCTTTGAGGCTCTGAATGCTGGAGTTCCAGCCACCCAAGTAGCGCCGATCTGGAACGCCATAGACCCAAAAAGCAACCTAGCCAAGAAGCTACCGGGCGGGCCCGAGCGGGTTAGCGAGCTTCGAAGCCCGTAGGTCGCTCTGAGGCAAGATCTAGATGTGGTCTTTGGCGGCAGCGGTACGGTCCGCGTCGCCAGAGTTTGGTTCGCCGATTGGTTCGATCAAAAGCACCTTGACCTCGCCGTCGGCGCGTGGCCGGTGGACAACCCCTTTGGGCACCACAATCAACTCTCCAGCCTTTAGATGAACACTGTCGCTGTCGTGAAAGTCCATGAACATCTCACCCTCAAGGACGAGGAAGAAATCATCAGTCTCGTCGTGCTTGTGGAAGTCATAGGCGCCTTGAAACTTGACCACCATGACGTCGTTCTCGTTGTAAGTCGAAACCACTTTGGGGTCCCAATGAGATTCGAACAACGACAGTTTCTGCGACAGATTCACGGCTTTCATAAACCGAACCTAGCGGCTGGACCCCACACAAGCATCGGCGACTCAGGGCAACAAAATTCTTTTGGGATTTCTTTTTGGTTTGGGGTTGTTTGGGGCCTGTTTTGGGCTGATGTTGTCATAGGCCGCCGCGATAATGGTGGTGTGAAGAGTTCGGCGGAACAAACACAAAGAACAGAAGCGCTGGCAACTATCGCGGCCGGGTTCGACATGTTGGACACAGTCGGCCTACGACCGGTTGATGAAGCCGATGCTGTTGTGTTGATCAAAGACCTAGAACAGATCCGACGCCGGAGCGAACACGCCGCCGCGGGTTTGCTGAACCAAATCGAAATCTATGACTTTCACACTGGCGACGGCTACGCGTCCCCGAAAGCAATGGTCCGCCACCACGCCCGCCTCTCCAACTCAGAGACTATGGACCGGCAGCGTCGAGCGAAACTATGTGTCGACCTGCCCGAAGTCGACGCAGCCTCTAAGGCCGGTGAGATCACGGTAGATAACGTCAACCAACTTAGTCGGGTCTACGCGAACCCTCGTATCAAACACGAGGTTATGGACCAGGAAACCTGGCTTGTTGGTGAAGCCTGCGAACTACGGCCGGCCGCGTTCAGAGACAAACTGCGTGACTGGGTAGAGCTTCATGACCAAGACGGCCCCGAACCAGAAGCAGACCGGCAACATAAGAACCGGAACTACCGGTTAACCCAAAACTTCAACAAATCCTTCAATGGTGAACACAACCACGGATCGATACAGGGCGCTTCGATGCGGGAAATCCTCGACCACTACATAGACGCCGAGTTCAAGGCTGATTGGGAACAAGCCAAAGCCATTCACGGTGACAACACCGCCCTCTGCCACCTAGAACGGACACCACAACAACGTTCAGCCGACGCCCTGTTCCAGATCTACCAAGACGCAGCCGCCAACCCCAACAGCGCCGTCCCAGTCCAGTTCGTCCACAACCTCGTTTGGACACAAGAAACCTTCGAATACTTCCTAGCCCTCTACATGGGTGCCGACCCTGACCCGATGCACCCCGACGATTACCGGTGCGAAACCCTCAACGGTGTCCGAGTCAACCCTGTCGAGGCTGTGGCGTCGGCGTTCATCTCAAAGGTCCGGCGTGCCGTCGTCGACGCAAAAAGCACAGTGATCGACCTAGGACAGGCCCGGAACTACACAGGTTCAGCCCGCCTAGCCGTCCAACTCTCATCTACCGAGTGTGCCTGGCCTTCATGTCACACCC